>JAJFKY010000013.1 GCA_021772975.1 Gammaproteobacteria bacterium | reverse complement strand
AGGGTGAGAAACCTCGTCAGGGTTCGACCGATTGGCAGGATAGCCAATCGGGGCGCACGATAGTGCGTCCGCGTAGCGGGAGCGAGCCAGGGAAGGCGAGCATCAATCCCTCTCTCTCCGCCAATAAGAAAAGGTTCGCATAAGCGGGCCTTTTTTATTGTGGAAGCTGCAGGGTGAGAAACCTAATCAAGCTGAACTCGAACCATTGAGTATTCTGCCCAATTCCTCGCTCCACAGCATCTCGTCGTAAGGCGAGAAGCCGAGCCGGTTGTTGAGCATATGAATTTGCGAATAAGTCATGTCATACAGCGCCTGGTTCAATTCCGCGCTATCGATTGTCGGTATGCCTGACGATGGCAGTAACAACCGCCGATCGCCGTGCAAGGCGGTGAAATGCTCGCGCGCCTTGGTGAGTGCCGCCCCCCAGTGTTGACTGAGCGAACGCGGTGCGCAGCACTCAGTCAGAGCCTTGCGGTGAGCATTGAAACGCGCATCAAGTCCCGCTCCACTGATGATTTCCACCGACCCGGAGTGATGCGCTGCATCTGTCAGGAATGCTTTCCAGCCCGCCGCATAGGTGAGAAAAAACTCCGCTGCATCATCGGTTTCGGCGAGCACCGCAGCCGCGGCAAAAAGCATCAGGTCTATCGCCAGCCGGGCACGTGCCGGGAGATTGTGCTCAGTGAGCTTGATCGCACGTACAGCGATGGCTGTTGAGACACGGAAAAGACGCTCATTCTCAACCAGCGCGTCAGCGCCGCCGTAGCGTTGCGTTTCCGGCACATAATCAATTTCGACCACGCTGCCGGGTGTAAATAGCTGGCCCTTGTCGTCTGGATAACCGACGGCTTCGGCCCAGTCTGATGCAGCTTGTTTAGCAACCAGTGATGCGCACTTGCGAAGCAATTGTGCGCGTATCTGATCAAAAGCCTGGTGCGTGCCGGGACCCAATCGAACCCGGATATGCGTACCTGCCTCACCATAGCGAATGAAGAACCAGTCACTGGGATCGTCCGCCAGCGCGCCCACTATGCCAGCGGTGGCCAGCGCCAGACTGTCAGCATGGGAGTAATCGGTAAAAAAGACATGTAGAGCACGCCATTGGTCAGGCATCTGATGATCCTCAGCCCAGCAGAAAAGCGGGATTAGGGTGGGTTTCAAATCCGACCTGGATTTGCAGGATGATACGCATATTAAGTGGCATTAAAAGGTTGGCCTCGCGGTCGGTATAGCTGCGCAGTGGCCTTGCGGTAAGGCCATGGCCAGCTGCAGCGAGACAGAAACACTGCGCCAGCGCACCGGCTGCAATATGGCTGCTGAAAAAAGCGCGGGGCCCGAGCGCGGATAATGCGCCGGCATCATCAACCCCAATGTTCACCATCAGGCAATGGTTGAACCGACACATCGCGGTGGCAACAGCCAGCGCTGCCGGGCTGCTGGCGAGCGGCGCGAGTCTCCCGGTATCCGGCTCGAAAGTGTAGGTCTGGACCGCACCATCAGCTGAAAAACGGGCGGCCAGCGAGACCGCCGTTTCAACCCGCGGCAGATCAGATTCGCCTTTGAGTTTGAAAAGTACCGCGGCATCATCAAGCAGCGCACGTAATTGCGCAGCGCTCCAGTCGGAGCGCCAGCCGGAAATGCCTTCGCCGTAACCGGAAGAGCGGTTTTCGATGGCTTTGAAAAGATCGTAGCCGGCCGACCAGCGAGCGGTCCTCCAGCCCGAAGAATCATGCCCGTTCAAACTCTCGCTGTGCTTCCTGGTAAGCGCCGGTCTGGTCGATAATGCAGGCTGGGTGGCTGCGCTAATCAGCTCGCGCATACGTGGATACTGTTCACTCAAGCCATGTCGCGCTGCCGGGCGCAGGGTATTGATTTCGTGCACCTGCAGTTTATTCAACAGGTTGGCAATACCATCGCCACGGATCGTTAAGCTCACCAGCGGGACTTCACTCCAGTGCTCCAGACCGATGCTGTTGCGAATGGCATGCTCATCATGCCGGGCGCATACCTCGGCTTGCCAGCCAAGCGCAGCGCACAGGGTGCTCAACTGGCATTGCAGCATACCGGCTTCCAGCGCGACCAGGCACGGGCTGAATTCACCATAGGGTTCAACACAATTGCCAAGCTTAGCGATAATCGCCAGGGTCAGCGTGTCAGCAGGATATTGAACCTCATCCAGGTGGGCATTTTCACGTTCAATGATGAGGCACAAATCGCGGGGGCTTGAGCGCAATATGGATACACCGTGCAAAGTCTTTCCGATGACATACAGGTCAATGGGGAACAGTGCAGCGGGCGAGGCGATGCCGCGGTGCTGGGCTGCCTCATTGATGGGTTCCCAGCGTAACGGCAGTACGCTATAGCGCAGCAACAGCGAAAGCTTTGTTACCGCGTCAAGCGCGACCGCATCAGCTTGATCGGCTCCGGGTCGTGCATCCGGCGGTGGATTGCCGGATAGCTGACAGGCGCGTGCGCGATAGTGCTCGAATGAGAAATCCTGCGCCTCGAATCTGGCATTGATCGCATGAGGATGAACCGTCTCGAGCCGTGACGTTGCCATGGATGCGGATAGCGCCTGCCGGGCTGCTGCCCATTTGGGGCCCTGCAGTTCCAGGCGCCGGTCAGTGGTTGCAACAATATAATTGCGGATGATTGATAGTGGCTCGAGCATGCTGAAGCTCAGGGGAAGGGGTGTGGAAGGTACTGCCTGGGCGGCGACTTGCCAGTCACCCGGCTACCCGGCGCCCGCTGTAAGCGAGCTTTCGAGATGCGCCGATACTGGTGGCCAAAGGTCATTGGCAGCAGGCCTGGCGCCAGTACTTTTACGCAGTGCACGCCTTGCTGCGCGAATGGTTCGAAACTCTGATCGACCACCACGATATCGTGGCAAAACTCGAGGCTTGATTGAACCAGTCCATCAAGTGCGTTGCTCAGATCAATAGCAGCCGGATGGGTCGCCAGACTGGGTATATCCTGCCATGCCAGCGGCGGGTCCGCGGCTAATGCAAAGTGCCGTTGGGTCAGTGCTTCGAGTGGCCAGCACTGGCCGGTATGGTCACTCATACCGCGGACCCTGGAAGGGTCGGCCAACAGTTCATGACCCCGCGCCATCAGTTTGTCCCGGCTTGCGGGCGGGACAAACTGGATGGAGCTGACTGCCTCGCAGAGCGCGCTGCGCAGTGCCCGGTTGCGCTCAAGATGCGCGCCTGCCGCAAAAGCAGCGGCTGGGCCGAAACGAAGTTCCGGATCAGCAATTCGAACCGCAAGCACTGCCGCTTTTGGGCCGACACTGATAGCAAAGACTTCCAGCATAAGCCCCTCGGCCGTCAGCCGGGCTGCCATGGCACTCACCCAGCGGTCCTCGCAATCGCTGATATCGACTCTGCGCACCGGCAGTTGTGCATACCAGCTGGTCAGAAAGGCGTCCCGCTCAATCACCTCCAGCAGACCATACAAAACCGCCTCGAGCCTGGACCCGCCAAGCGCACAGCCATTGGAGCTTTCCTGCACGAACCGCTGACCTGTGATCCGGGTGGCTGGACCCAGATCGTAATAAGCGATCTGCCGCGGGACCAGGACGCTGGCCTGGCGGCGAAATGAATAGCCCCAGACCCATTCGTAATCTGTTTCAGCGGCATACTCCGCGAGCACAAAATCGGGCTCATCGCGTTGTTCGCGGTCATGCAGAATAAACAGTTCCGGATCTATGGCGTGCGCTGCAAGTTGGGCATAACAGCCTGTCACACCGCCACCCTGACCACGCGGTCGCATTCCGGCAAAACGTTCCAGTACTTCAAGCACGGCAACCACCGCATCGGTATCACGCTGGCCGGTTCGTCCAAATCCATGATCGCTCAACAAGGGGTTATCAAATGGCAGAAAAGAGGCGCTTGTGGCTGGCATCAGGCGCAGTGTGGACTGGTTCGAAATCCGGCGGACCAGGCCACAACGCCGGTCGAATGCCTGTGGCATAACCACTGCTGCCTGTCGTGCTAACGGCGTGACCCGATAACCATCAAGTTTGGCAGGTATTTCACCGAGCAGGCTGGCGGCGGACAGTGGCGTATTGTCAGGCAACCGTGGACAGCGGTCACACTCGGGATGCCGGATATAGTGATGATCGGTGACGCTGCGCAGATCACCGCTGGCGAACCGCATCCGCGCTTGATAGGGGAGTGGGCGGGTGGGCGAGCAGGCCATGAGCACAACCGTATTGACCAGCCATGTCGCCAGCATCGCAGGCAGGGCGGGCATACCAAGTTGGCCTGTTTCGGCTGCGCTGGGTGCCAGCGCCAGCATCCAGGAGGACATGCGCCACAGTTGGAAGCAGCGTATGCAGCCGTGGTTGTCGCCACTGCGCCCAATCCAGAAGTGATCAGCGTCCCACAGCACAAACAGCACCGGGCGTTCAGCTTGAAACGCTGCGTCGGCTGACCTCAGCTGTGCGGCAATATCCAGGATATGGTGGCCACAGATACTGCAATTCGAGGGGGCCATGGCAAGCTCCAGCGCCACCCGGAGTTCTTTCGAGAGCGCCACTCCGAAGCCATGGATGGCGTAGGCCGGGGACAGATCATTCATGCCGGCTGAGCACTACATGGCCGATGACAATTTCAGCGGGGATATGGCTGATGGCATTGCTGCAATGCAGCTCAAAGGCAGGCTGTTGCGATGGGTATTGAGGCCTAATTTCTTGCTCGGCTTGCTCACCGGCAATCAGGTCCGTGCGGGTGGCACTGCCGGGCAGGGTGATGGCTGCCAGGGTGCTCAGCGGCGGCATTTTCTGACGACTGGCCACGCTGCCACGCTGCAGCGCGCTCAGGGCATCGCCGAGCGCTTCGAGCAGTGCCGAATTAAATGATGCTGCCGCTGCAGTGGCGGTCCATTTGGCAACAGTGGCCCAGGCGATACAGCTTCCGGCAGCTATCGAGCCTGCTACCCAGAGCTCGGGCAGACTGTCGGTATACAAACGCGCAAGTCTTATCAGCATCTGGACATCCGCATCCTCGATGGACTCGATACGAATCGAACGGGGCGGATTGTCTGCGATATAGTCTGGTTGGGCGGCAAGCGCATAAGCCAATGCCACAGCACTCAGTTCAGCTTTGCTGCTGCCGGCCAGCAATGGCGACTGTCCGGGAGTCGCTGAATGGCCGACTCGCAGGCTCTCGAACGCTGCCATCGCCTGCATCACCGTACGTTTCTCCGCCGCTGCGGGATCAAGCCCCCAGTGACAGATGGTGGTTCCATTTGCGCCCGCCAACGCACCGGTCAGCGCAATAGTGCGATGCGCCAATGGATATTCCGGGTCGTCTGGTGCTGCCCATGCCAGGTAGCCTGAAACGGGATCGAACGCCGCGCGCCAGGCCGGGTTGGATGGCGGTGGCTTGACCACGCTGGATGGCTGATCCGCTGCCAGTGTGCGTTGGCTGATCCGTGATACCGAGCTGTCGTGAGTTTCGACTGAACCATCATGACGCACGATGTAGCAATGGCCTTGTCTCCATTCAAGCGTGCCGGGGTCGTCAGACCAGGGCGCGAGCCGGGCCTGCAGGGCTTCAAATGCCAGCAGCGCAGACAATACTGCCTGCGCCGCCGCCGGGAATGGTTGGCCGCTGTCCGGGGCAAGTTGCAGCAGCTCCAGCCAGGGCTGGACTTCAGCCACCGCCTCAGGCCCTACTATTGCCATGCCGTTACTCAAGCCACCACACACACAGGGACCATGCCGCGCAGCGAGTTGCCGTAAAACTTGCGCGTGGTCGGGCGTCACCGGCTGGTTCGTCAAATGGATCAGCATTGCATCGGAGCCGCCACAATGGCTATCGTTATCGGCTTCGCCAAACCAGTTAAAGCGGAAGTTCGTATGGTTGGGAGCATGCTCGGCAGCCAGCGTGTTGATGGTGTCTCTGTTGGCTTTGTCAACACTGCTTGCCAGCACATTGAGATGACCAGCCCCGGATCTGAGCAATGACTTCAGCAGCAGTGGTATCAGGGCTGGTGAGCCTGTTACGGTGATCGGCAGACAGGACCAGTCGTTGAAGCAGCGCTCCCATTGCCGGGATGTTTCCTGCAGATAGCGCAAAGTATCTGCATAAGGATGGTTGTCCCTGATGGCATCGTGAGGTCCGCTGGTCAGCATCCGGTGTTTTTCAAGGCTGGACAGCAAACGCTCAAACACCTGCCGGTACTGCTCGGGTATTACCGTTCGCAGTTCATCCAGTGAGCGCTGACCATCCATCAGGTTAAGCAGTCGTGCAATCAGTGGATAGAGTTTGCGGCCTTTGACCACAAAGCTGCGTGTCCCGGACTGCACATATACACCCTCATCCACCCGGGTATACAGTACGCTGGGTTTAAGCATCAAGCGCATCATTGGTGGCTCTTCAGCATGACTAAAGAACACTGCCCGCATGATTCGCACGACCGACGATATCCGGATAGTGGTGGTCGAGAACCCTGGTGATAAAGTAGCAAACGAAAAATCGCCGGCTCGTTGAGAAGCCTATTGAAGGCAGCAGTTCATAAAGCAGGTTGACCAGCATCCGATAAGCAAAATGGGTAGGCTGCGACAAGATATCTGCCGCCCGTTGCGGGGTGAGATTCATCCAGCCAAGATAGACCGACTGCGCATGATCAGTTTCGAAATGCATCGCCGCAAAAAAATCCCTGTCTTTCCGATCGACAAACTCAAGCAGTTTATCGTAGGTATGTTGTAGTGTGCTGATCCAGCGGCGGCTGGACCGGGATAATGCAGTATCTTCCTGCAGCAGACCTTCGCTATCGAGCATAGCAAGAAAAGCCGGCTCCAGTTTCTCCGCAAGCACTGGAAATGTTTTATTGATCTGGGGAAAGGCCTTGCCAATGACCTGCGTCTGACCGCGTAGAGAAAGCGGCCAGAGATTCAATCCGTCACGCCATTTCAGGTGTTCCAGGCAGACGATAAGTCGAGCGTAATCAAGTAACGCGGCAGGTGGAGATGTCAACCTTGTTGCCACCAGGCTGAATATATCGTCAAGTGCCGCAGCCTTGAAGCTATCCCGGATTAACGCCAGTTCTGGCTGGCCGAACGGCGCTGACACAGGAAATTGACCGCGCTCAATGGAATGATCAGGCCGCAGTGGTTGCGGGACATACTCGATCGACTCAGCCTGCGCCAGTTCACGACTTCTGCGTGCATAGGCGTCGGGGTCCAGCGGTGGGGTCAGTCCTGGCTGGCTATCCAGCCAGGACTCAGTACCGCTCTGCAGCAGCGACCAGGCGGCATTCGGTTCTGATGCCGATTGCAGATCAAGGCCAATGAGAATATGGGGGCCATCACGCCAGTGTGGCCGCAGTGCGGCAGGCAATGAACCCTGTTGAGCACGCACCGCGGCCAAAGCCGGGCGAATGCCGTCAATGATCAGTTCGCCGTGGTCGCTGGCATGATGATTAACCCGCAGTCCATATTCCAGGCTCATGCGCAGTTCTTCAGAGTCAGTTCGAAACCCAGTTCGCCAACCACCATCTCGCCAGCTCGGTACAAGCCTGTCTGCTGGCCGTCCGGCAATGCTTCGGTGAACAGCACATCAAGCTCACTGGCAGCCAGACTGCGTTGCAAAATTTGCACGGCGACCGGACATTCCCGGTCTAAGGGCATGGGCTTGGCCAGGCGCACGGAAGGCCATGTATGGGTCCGATCATCGGAGCTGTCCGGTGACCAGCGAGCTGCAATGGTCAGCCGTTGAAAAAACAGATAGCGAGGCAGGTTCCTGGTATCCGCCCAGGCATTGAAGTCAATGAAAAAGCTGCAGTTGCTCAAGCGGGCGGAAGGCAATAGCGAGTGACGCGCACCGAGTAGTCGACGCACGATGATCAGCTTACCCAGCTGCATTCGTGGAAGCTCGATCTCGCCATCAAAATCCGCTGCGAGATGCGCCAGCAGTTGTGATGAAAAACCATCCAGCCGATCAGTATTGAAGGCCAGCGCGGTGATCACTTGCTGCATTTTCGGCAACAGCAGTGGTGTCATCAGGCTCAGATAGAGAATATCCACTGCCTGTCCATCCTGATCGATAAAGGCAAGCTCATCACGTTCGCTGGAATGCTGCAGGCGGAGACTGTCAAGGTTAACGGTCTGCTGTTCTGACGGCGTCGCGAACGGTGGTATTGAAACTGCTTGTGCAGCGATTTGTGGGTGAATATTGACGTTGAACCCGAACGAGCCGGGCAGCTCAAGATAGCCTCCGGTATCGGCAATGCTGGTTAGGTACTCACGGATTGGCCCGGTGACATCCGGGTGGTCGGGCAGAAAGCGCGAAATAGTGGCGCAAGCCCCAGGATAAATCTGATTCAGAGCGAGCAGGTAATTTTTGCCGTCCGGCACCGGCTGGAGGAAAAACATTTGCGAGCAGGAGCGCTTGACGGCGCTATCCGGCAGACATGCCAGAAATGGCTCAAGCTCAGCTACAGAAAAACTGACTGGTAAGGATGAATGGGCTCGAGCGGCAAAATGCTGCAATAGCTCGGCGCGAAGTTTAAGCAGCCCTTCATCCACTTTTGGTGATTCTTCGGTCGAGGAGGTGATCTCCCCCGAGGCGGTATTTTGTGATTTCGCGGTGGATAATTTTTCCAGATGTTGGGCAAATGCACTGACGAATGCGTAAACGTCAGTACAGATGCCATCCTCGCCGTAGCGGGCACGGAAGAAGTTGCTGATGCGACGCCGAAAAATGGCCAGTGGCGAATCACAGTTCAGGATGGGCATTGCCTGGAGTAGGGCTGTCAGCTCCGGTTGAACCGAGTTCAGCAATCCGCGCGATAGTTCGCAGCTGAGTGGTGGCAGGGTGCAATCCTCAAACAATATCGGCCGAAAGCTGGTGCTCGGCGCGATAATGCCGCCCGCCCCCAGCAGGTTGCTGAAAGCCTGTTCGGCGGCGTGAACATAGCCTGGAGTGGCCCGTGGTGCATGCACGGCGTCAAAAAATTCTTCCAGTGCGGGTAATACCGCTTCCCGGCGTGCGGTAACCAGGCATGCCAGCGCTGATCTGCTCCATGTTGCGGTGTCATCATCAGCAGGCAGATCAGGCTGCAGCAGGTTTTGGCGCCATGCGGTGAGCAGTAATTCATCCACTCGCGCTGCGCTGCCCGGGCCAAGTAACTCCAGCAGAGTGCTGTGGATTTGCATCAGTGGTAATGCGGCTGCATCGGTGGAGTTGAACAGGCGCTGCAGTAAGGTAATGAACTGAGCGCGGCTGCGAACCCTGGCAACACGGGTGCCCCGGGTGGGCGATTCGGGAGAATCGTCTATCTCAATGCGCAGCCAGGTGTAGGTTGCACCATCCAGCATCAGGCTTTTATTCAGCATGACCTCGCAGCGGGGATCAATGTCATGATAGCGGGCAAGCAGTTGGTAGACGATATATTCAACGGCCGCGATACGCGCGCGAGTGGTCCATTCGGTATCAGCTGGCAGCTGGACAAGCGGATCATCATCGGGTGGCGGCCAGGCGGTGTCCGTCCACCGGCCCAGTGCGACCAAACCAAAAGAAGACAGTGGGCTGGTCTTGCGGGCTGAGCGCAGAACATAACGCGCCAGATTGGTGCTGAGTAATTTCTGGTCTCTATTAGAAACGCGGGTTTTGTGCCGCTGCAGGTTAACCAGTTTGTCATACAGGCTGGGATTGCTGATCTCAATGGCGCGTTGCAGGTTCTGATGACCGAATTGTGCCTGTATTTTGAGATGGGCAGCAGCTGTCTCCCGGGCATAGATAGCCTCCCGACTGGCATTGATGTCATTCAAGTTGGAGATAAGCGCTATCAACTCATGGATTGTCTTATCTAAGTCCGCGGGCAGTTTTGTTGACAGGGCTGCTACAGCAGTCGCGGAAGGGCAGCGGGTATTAAACAGGTCGCGCTTGACCTGCAGCAGCGCGCGGCCAAGCTTCTGGCTGTGATCGTAAACAGTGGGAAGCCAGGTCGCAAGTTTGTCGCAAACCGGTCCACTCAGGTTTGCGATAGCTTGCTCCAGGCGTTGTTCAGCACGCAGCGCGGCCACGATCTCGCCGCTTGAAAATGTGGCCGCTTTGGCTGGCAGACCAGCCATTCTGAACACCACAAAAGGGAGAGCAATGAGGCGCTTTCCCAAACTTCAACTCCCTGCAATAAGCTTGCCGCAATACACGTGTTAAACGTGGGTTATGCAATAACCTCGGAATGAAGGACGCCTAATGAGCATTAAGCGGTCAGGCCGCCGAGCTTGATCAATCAGGGTGTTCTGTCAGGTAGGCGAGACACTGCAGCTGCATGAATAGATCACGGTCCGGCATGAAGCGCCTGTTTCCGGTGCCGCGATCGAGTCAGAAGCTTCTATAACCTCGACGTCAAAGAGGTCAATTTCGCTTAAGTCGATATCACTGAAGTCCGTTGAGGTAAGGTTTGTTGCGTCTGACATGAGGCTTCTCCATTAGCAATGACAGTCCATTTCATCAGTTCAATGATCGTATTCCGATCCCGAATAGCTGTCAAAATCAATGCGCTGATGTCGCTGAGACCATGACCGCACAGCGCATTTCACGTGTGTGTGATCATCTTAGCGTAGCGCTGTGAGCATTGCGACAAGACTTTAATCCAGATCACCAGAGTCTGGCGGTCAGGTCCAGTTACAGTTGGACCAGCAGTGGCTGTCTGAAACACATCTGCTGTCCGGAACACACCGTGATGCTATTGTCGGCGAACCTGTGGCCGATCTGTGACAGCATAGAACTCAAGCCTCGGCTTGCTCCAGAGTTTCCTGCGGAGGCGGTTCAATTAACAGCCACATAGCGGCATTAAAGCCGGCCTGGTCGGCTTCAGCCTGCTGACTTTTAACCATCGGTTTATCACCATCGCACAGCCACTGGTAGGGAGATTCCTGCGCTACGACTGTTTCCGGGATATTCGGCCGGTTAGGGTTAGTGCGACAGAAATCCTTCATTTCGCTTGATCCCACCCGGCTAAAATTGAGTTTGACCGCACAGTCCATGTCGTTGCGCGGGATACAGGCATACACTTTACCGGTCATGCAGCGCCATTGAATCTGTTCGGGCTCCCAGTTGTCCAGTGGTTGCCCGGACTCTCCCAGTTGCTGCTGCATACTGGCGGCGATGGCTTCAGGCACCGCTGTGCCGGTATAGTCAGAGCCTGGTTCGTCCAGTTTTTGCCTGGCTTCACAATAGACAAAGGGGTCAGTGTAAGTGGTGGTGTCCGAGTCAAGCCCTGAGGGGGCCTCGGAAGTGACTTCGGCTGTGCTGTTCTGATCGGCCGGGTGACCGCCGTTGTCGCATCCGATGCTTGTCATCATCATAACGAATGCACAGGCTATAACTGTTCTAAACATTGGCATCAACTCCCCTGCGTCCCTGCAATGTCATCTATAAGCTTGACAACAAGTATAGCAATGCCGTAGGGGATTGGCATTAACTTGCACGGCGCGCTGGAATTGCGCATACTACGCGGTCCCGTTAACGCGGGTAATCCTTGCCTCACCGTGAGATTGATCGGGAGGCTTCCGGTCGGCTTTAACAGCCGGTCAGTGAACCCATAAGGAGTCACAATGAGACATTATGAGATAGTGTTTCTGGTCCACCCTGACCAGAGTGAACAGGTGCCCGGAATGATAGACCGCTATCGCACACTGGTGGAAAACAGTGGCGGCAGCGTACATCGTCTGGAAGACTGGGGCCGGCGTATGCTGGCGTATCCGATTGCCAAGGTGGCTAAAGCGCATTACGTGCTGATGAATATCGAATGCGGTCAGGAGTTGCTGGATGAGCTGGAAGGCATATTCCGTTTCAACGATGCCATTCTGCGCCATCTGACCATCCGTCAGCAGGATGCCATGACGGATAAATCCAGTATTATGGTGGAGACTGAAGAAGAAGATCAGCGCAGCCGTAAACGCAGTGAACATCGTTCCGTCAGCCGTGATGACAGCAGAGCTGAAAGTGCAGCAAGCGATAATCAAAATGCAGACAGCGATAATGAAGATGCTGCTGACGATAGTGATGATAAAAACAGCGATGAGGAGCAATAAACATGGCTAGAAATTTCCGACGTCGTAAATATTGCCGTTTTTCCGCGGAAGGTATTGATCAGGTCGATTACAAGGATCTGAAGATTCTGCGTCAGTTTATCGGCGATACCGGAAAAATTGTCCCCAGCCGCATCACCGGCACCAAAGCCCGCTATCAGCGCCAGTTATCGACTGCCGTCAAGCGTGCCCGTTATCTGGCGCTGCTGCCGTATACCGATAATCATTGAGGTTACTGTCATGGAATTGATTTTGCTTGAAAAAGTACAAAACCTTGGCGGTCTTGGCGACAAGGTTAATGTAAAGCCCGGCTATGGCCGTAATTATTTGCTGCCGACCGGTAAAGCGGTACCGGCAACGGCCGATAATCTGGCGGCTTTTGAAGCTCGCAAGGCAGAGCTGGAGCAGGCTGAGTCAGGTAAGCTCGCGGCCGCCCAGGCGCGCAAGGACGCGTTGGCGGAATATACCGTTGAGATTACCGCCAATACCAGTCCGGAAGGCCGTTTGTACGGCTCCATTGGCGCGCGCGAGTTGGCCGAACACCTGACCGAAAAAGGTTATGCGGTGGCCAAGAGCGAAGTGACCATGGGTGAAGGGCCGATTCGGGTACCCGGTGAATATGATGTTCCGCTGCAACTGCACGCAGATGTGGAATGCATCGTGAAAGTGGTAGTCATCGGCGAAGAAGTCTGACCAGCGGCTGGCGAAGTGAAGCTTGCTTATCCGCGCCGGACAGTGTGACCGTCAGCCATGGCGGAAGTCCGGCGCGTCAAGCCCTATTCGGAAGTCGATAAGCCCCCCAGTGCCATTGAAGCCGAGCAGGCGCTGCTCGGCTGTCTGTTATTAAATCCCCGCTGTTACGATCAGATTGCCGACCGGATTACGGCGGAGGATTTCTATCGTGAAGATCATGCTGAAATTTACCGCGCGTTTGTTGATCTGACGGAAAAAGGTTATCCGGGTGACGCGGTGGCCGTATCCGACTGGTTCGATTCGCGCAATAAATCGGATCTGGTAGCGGGCGGCGCTTATCTAACCAAACTGGCCAATGATATTGCCAGTGCCGCTAACGTGCTTTCCTATTGTGACATCGTCAGGGAGAAATCGGTGCTGCGGCAGCTGGTTGATATCGGTACCGAGATTGCCGGTGACGCTTATCGACCGGATGGACAGCCGGCTGACAATATTCTGGAAAAGGCTGAGCAGCTGATTTTTGCAATAGCCGAGCAGGGCAGCAAGCGGCGCAGCGGTTTTATTCATATCAAGGAAGTGCTGCACGATTCGTTTGCCAAGATTGAAGAACTCAGCCACAAGACCGGTGACATCACCGGGGTAGGCACCGGTTTTACCGATATGGATGAGCGCACCTCCGGATTTCAACCATCGGATCTGATTATCGTAGCAGGCCGTCCGGCCATGGGTAAAACCACCCTGGCGATGAACATCGCTGAAAATGCCGCGATCAAGCATCAGGTTCCGGTGGGTGTATTCAGCATGGAAATGTCAGCCCAGCAGCTGGTTTTCCGGATGTTTTCCTCGCTGGGCGCGGTGAATCAGAAACGGTTGCGTACCGGCAAGCTGGAGGACACCGATTGGGATGGTCTGAATTCAGCCTTTCGGATATTGAAAGAGGCGCCGATCTACATTGATGAAACGCCTGCGCTGTCGCCGGCGCAGATCAGAACCCGGGCGCGTCGCATGCGCCGTGAGCATGGCATCGGGATGCTGGTGATCGACTACCTGCAATTGATGCAGGTGCCCAATAACCGTGAGAACCGGGCCACCGAGATCGCGGAAATCTCACGTGGCCTGAAAGCCCTGGCCAAGGAACTGAATGTGCCGGTTATTGCGCTGTCCCAGCTCAACCGTGCTTTGGAACAACGTCCCAATAAACGACCGGTGATGGCGGATTTGCGTGAATCGGGTTCGATCGAGCAGGATGCCGATCTGATTTTGTTCATTTACCGCGATGAAGTCTATAACCCGGAGAGCCCTTCCAAAGGCGTGGCGGAAGTAATTATCGGCAAGCACCGCAACGGCGCTACCGGCAAAATGGAATTGCTGTTCCAGGGTGAATTTCTGCGTTTCCAGAATTACACTCATGCGGATGAAATTTACAGCAACCTGCCTTAAACAAGCTGAGCTGGCCTGCGGTGCCGGTACTGATATAAATGCTCTAGTGCCGTACAACAGAGCGCTTATGATTACCGGCAGATTAAAACACAGGTTGCCTGACTGAAAGCGCTATGAGCCGCTCCACCATTGCAAGGATCAATCCCCGCGCACTGCAACACAACCTGCGGATGCTGCGCCAGCGTGCGCCGCAGGCACGGGTGGTGGCGGTGATCAAGGCCGATGGTTACGGCCACGGTCTGTTAACCGCCGCCAAAGCTCTGCACGGCGCGGATATGCTGGCCGTGGCAACGGTGGAAGAGGGGCTGAATTTACGTCATAGCGGCATTGCAGCGCCGATCCTGGTACTGGAAGGTTTTCATAATCAGGATGAGCTGGCCGGAGTCTGCCGGGAGCAACTGGTGCCGGTGATGCATGCCGCGCATCAGCTTCAGGTCCTGGATCAAGCCGGAGAGATTCAGCTTGAGCAGGCCTGGCTGAAACTGGATACCGGGATGCATCGCCTGGGATTTCCGGCAGCCGATGCGGCAAACCTGCTGCACAAGCTGCAGCCCCGGGTACAGCAACCCGTGGTACTGATGACTCATCTGGCCAACTCTGAGCGGGATTGTTCCGCTAATGCGAGGCAGTTAAAACAGTTTGATCAGGCTGTAGCCGGTCTCATGGCTGCGCACAGTATCGCCAATTCCGCCGCCGCCTGGTCGTTGCCCGAGACGCGGCGTGACTGGATCAGGCCGGGGATCATGCTATACGGTATCTCACCGTTTACTGATCAGACGGGTGACCAGCTGGGACTGCAGCCAGTTATGCAATTGAGCAGCGAATTAATTGCCATGCGGGATTGTCAGGCGGGTGACCGGGTGGGTTACGGGTCACGCTTTGAATGCCGGCAGGCAATCCGGATCGGCGTGGTTGCGATCGGCTATGGTGATGGTTATCCACGGCATGTCCGCGACGGCACACCGGTATGGGTGGCCGGACACCGTGCCCAGATCGCCGGCATTCCATCGATGGATATGCTGACCATTGCACTGCCGCGCGACAGCCAGGCCAAAGTAGGTGATCCGGTGGAACTGTGGGGCCAGCACATCGCGGTGGAAGAAGTGGCGGCCTGGTCGGATACCATTGCCTACGAGCTGGTCTGCCAGGTTAAATCCCGGGTTAAATTTCAGATTATCTGAGCAGTGGTTGTAGGTCGGTTTAGGCGCAGCCGTAAACCGACAGCAGGTGTCACAATCAATCGCTAGCAGTGCATCAATTCCGCTGCCGGTTGGCGAAACCGGGTTTCCAGGCCAACCGGTGGATTCAGTCTGGTGGTGTAACTATGAACTCGCCTGTTGTTTGGGGGTGATATCGTATTTGCGCAGTAAACCGCGAAACTGATGGTAGCTCAGACCCAATAGTTTGGCGGCTTCATTCTGATGATAGTGCGCCTGCTGCAGAGCCTGCTCAACCCGCTTGATTTCATGCTGTCTGACCTCCTCATGCAGATCAACTGGCCATTCGCCGGGCGCCTCGGAACGTATGCCGCCGCCAGCGTCGTGGTCGGGCAGTATGGATGTCGGCCGCCAGGGTGAAGCAAACGGATCAAACTCAATCTCGCTGACCGGTTTTTCCGGATCATCCATCCGATAGACAGCCCGTTCCACCACATTCTTCAGTTCCCGGATGTTGCCCGGCCAGGCGTATTCCAGCAGTTGCTGTTCGACCCGTTTATTGAAGCCGGGAAACAGATCACGGCTCAGTTCGCTGGACATTTTGACGGCAAAATGATCCGCCAGTTGCAGGATGTCCTCGCGGCGCGCGCGCAGCGGTGGCAGGGTGATGACGTCAAATGCCAGGCGGTCCAGCAGATCAGGCCGGAACAGACCGCGTTCGGCCAGGGTGGGCAAATCCTGATTGGTGGCGGCGATAATCCGCACGTCGACATGCACCGGGCGCGAGCCGCCAATTCGCTCAAAAGTCCCGTATTCAATCACCCGTAACAGCTTTTCCTGCACCGTGACCGGGGTATTGGCCAGCTCATCCAGGAACAGGCTGCCCTGGTCGGCCTGTTCAAAGCGGCCGCGGCGCAGCTTCTGCGCGCCGGTAAAAGCACCGGCTTCATGGCCAAATAACTCTGATTCCAGCAGGCTTTCGGGCAGCGCAGCACAATCCATTTTGATAAATGCCTGATCCCAGCGCGGGGATAGAAAATGCAGGCGTTCGGCAATCAATTCCTTACCGGTGCCGCGCTCACCTATCACCAGCGCACTGCGGTTCAGCAGCGCCAGGCGTGATGTTTGCTCCAGTACCCCTAAGAACGCGGGTGAGGAGCCGATAAATTCCTGTTTGGGTCGGACCATCAGTTGTTTTGTTTAGAATGTCTGCCTCGGGCAGCCAATAGGATATGCGACAATTGCTCATGGCAAAAGTAAAGACCCAATATGTGTGCACCGAATGTGGCGCCGATTATCCGAAATGGGCCGGTCAATGCGGTGAATGCGGCGTCTGGAACAGCTTACAGGAAATCCGCCTGGGGCCTGCCGCAACGGCTAAGACGGCTGCCCGTGGCGCTAACTTCGCCGGTGCTGAGCACAGTGAAATCGTGCGCCTGGACAAAGTCAGCGCTAATAGCCGGCCCCGCCAGACAACCGGTTTGAAGGAATTGGACCGGGTCCTGGGTGGTGGTCTGGTGCCCGGTTCGGTAACCCTGATTGGCGGTGATCCCGGGATTGGTAAATCCACCTTGCTGATTCAGGTGCTGGCCGCGATGTCGGCGGCACAGGATTGTCTATATGTCACCGGTGAGGAATCAGCCGAGCAGGTCGCGATGCGTGCCCGCCGGCTGCAATTGCCGGTCGAGAAGCTGGCTTGCCTGACCGAAACCTCGGTTGAGCAGATCATTAACAAGGCAGTCGGGGTCAAGCCCAGCCTGCTGGTGATTGACTCAGTACAGACTGTCTACAGCGAGGCTTTGCAATCGGCACCCGGCAGCGTCTCGCAGGTACGTGATGCCAGCGCTCAGCTGGTGCGGTATGCCAAACAGACGGGCTGTGCGGTTTTTCTGGTTGGCCATGTCACCAAGGACGGCACGCTGGCAGGGCCACGGGTCCTGGAGCATATGGTTGATACGGTACTGTATTTTGAAAGTGACAGCGGTAGCCGGTTCCGGGTCATCCGAGCCATCAAGAACCGCTTCGGCGCGGTTAACGAGCTGGGCGTATTCGCGATGACCGACCACGGCCTGCGCGAAGTCAGTAATCCTTCCGCGATGTTTCTGGCTCAGCGCGAAGCCAATGTGCCGGGCAGCTGTGTGCTGGTCACCCGCGAAGGTACCCGGCCATTGCTGGTTGAAATGCAGGCACTGGTGGACACCAGCAGCATGGGGCATCCCCGGCGCGTAGCGGTGGGCGTGGACGCCCAGCGCATCAATATGCTGTTGGCGGTATTGCATCGGCATGCCGGTATCGCCGTGCATGATCAGGATGTGTATGTGAATGTGGTGGGCGGTCTGCGCATTACCGAAACAGCCAGTGATCTGGCGGTGCTGCTGGCGATCCTGTCCAGCCTGCGCAACCGGGCGTTACCGGACGACCTGGTGGCGTTTGGCGAGATTGGCTTATCCGGTGAGCTGCGGCCGGTGCCGAACGGTGAGGAGCGCGTAAAAGCCGCGTTGGGACAGGGCCTGAAACGGATTATCTTGCCGAAAGCCAATCAGCGTGGCTTAAAAGCGCTTCCGGGGGGTCAACTGCTGGGGGCGGGCAGTTTGCAGCAGGCACTGGATATGCTGGATTAGGGCTGGCTGATTTGCCGTCACGGGACACCAGAATGAAGCATCCTCGGAACACGCTCAAGCGCGTAGTCACCCGCTGGCAGATTGTCGGCCTGGCGATTAATGATGTGGTGGGCAGCGGCATCTACCTGCTGCCGGCGGCGGCGGCCGCGCTGTTGGGATGGGCTAGTATCTGGGCGGTGCTGGTAGCCGGCCTGGCGGTCGCCCTGCTGGTGTTGTGTTATGCCCAGGCAGCCAGTTATTTTGATCAGCCGGGCGGCAGCTATCTGTACGCGCGGGAAGCTTTTGGTTCGTTTATCGGTTTTGAATGCGGTTGGATGACCTGGTTGACGCGTATTGCCTCAGCCGCCGCGCTCAGTAACGGGCTGGCCCAGGCAGTGGCGCATTTCTGGCCGTTTGCAGGTGGCCGTGCCGGTCAGCTATTGATTATTGTCGCGTCGCTGGCGCTGCTCACCTGGATCAATGTGATGGGCGTTAAAGCCGCGGCCAGAACCGGCGTTGCCTTTGTATTGGTCAAGTTACTGCCGCTGGCCATGTTCATTCTGATCGGCTTGTTTTATGTGGACTGGTCAGCCATGCAGGCCATCGGTCTGCCGCCGGTGCACAATCTGGGCGAAGCCGCGCTGTTATTGCTGTTTGCCTACGCCGGTTTTGAAAATACGCCCGCTGCGGCCGGCGAATATAAAAACCCGCAACGCGATGTTCCATTCGCGCTGATTGCCATGATTATCGTCATCACCGTGATGTATACCCTGGTGCAGCTGGTTGCTCTGGGTACCTTGCCTGGGGTCGCTGAATCCGCCTCACCACTGGCTGAGGCGGCCGGCGCTTTTGCCGGTAACTGGGCAGCATTGATTCTGACGGTAGGAGCCGCGGTATCCATCATGGGCACCAATAACAACACCATGTTGTTTGGCCCGCGCTATGTTTACGCCTTATCAGTGGATGGCTACGGCCCACAGGCACTGGCGCGTATACATCCCCGCTTCCGCACCCCGGCTGTAGCCATTATCAGCCAAGGCGTGATTGCACTTGCGCTGGCTTTATCCGGCACGTTCGTGCAACTGGCGCTGCTGTCCATCGTGGCGCGTTTGACCACTTATATCACCACCACCGCCGCTTTGCTGATTCTGCAGCGGCGTTATGCGCACAAAGCCGACGCCCTGCGTCTGCCCGGTGGGCCGGTGATTCCGGTATTGGCGCTATTGTTGTCCCTGGGGCTGCTGGCCAGTGCGACAGTCAATAATTTGCTGGCGGCGCTGGTGGCCCTGGTGGTCGGCGCGGTGATTTACGGGTTTCGGCGCGAGCAGAGCAAGGATTGAGCTTATCTCACACAGAGTTTCCAAGTCCTGGTGATGTGTTAGGGTGCTGGTTTGAATGTAGGTCGGCTTAGGCATAGCCGTAAGCCGACAACGGCTGCTAAAAGATACCGGTTCAAGCAGCGGTTATAACCCGATCTTTTCGCGTCCGCCTGGATGTTCCGATTCAGTTAGCCCGATCAGGCAGAACCATGCTTAACCAGCATCCCGGAACCCTTTGACCAATACCTTGCGAATGCTGTTGTCCCCAACCTCGACCACGGTAAAAATCAAACTCCCGAACTTCAGCGCCACATTGCCATCCGGAATCAGCTCCAGCCGCTCCAGAATCAGGCCATTCAAGGTGGTCGCTCCATCGGTGGGCAGGTCCCACTCAAACTGGCGATTCAGCATCCGCAGCGAGCTGCCGCCATCGACCAGCCAGGTGCCGTCTTCCATGCGACGGACCTGCTTGTTGCCAACTGAGCGCGCATCGGTGGTGTAGTCACCGACGATTTCTTCCAGAATATCATCCAGGGTGACCAGGCCCTGAATATCACCATATTCATCCACCACCATACCCATCCGCCGTTCCAACCGTTGGAATTCCAGCAATTGTTGCGTCAGTGAAGTGCCTTCGGGAATAAAATAGGGCTTGCGCACCGAGCGTTTAAGGTCATCAAAGGTTAAGCGTCCCTGTGACAGCCGCGCCAGCACGGTACGAATATGCAGCAGTCCCACCAGATTATCCAGGTCATCCTGATAGACCGGCAGGCGGGTATACAGGGATTGTGATAGCTGGGTCAGGATGGTGTTCCAGTCTTCATTCAGATCGATGCCCACCACTTCCTGGCGGGGAACCATGACGTCTTCGATCCGGCCATGTTCAAGATCCAGAATATTCAGCAGCATCTGCTGATGATCATTGGACAGATCACGATGACTGTCAGATACGATGGTCCGCAGTTCATCACGGGTCAGATGCTCCATAGCGCCTGGCTGCGGTCTAACCCCGAACAGTCGCAATAGATTATTGGCGGTGAAGTTAATCGCCAGAATGATTGGAAAGCAGACTTTCAACAACGGTGTTAACACAAACGAAGCAGGAAAAGCGATGCTTTCCGGATGCTGGACCGCCATGGTTTTGGGCGCCAGTTCGGCGAAAATCAGCAACACAAAGGTAAAGCCGACCGCGGATATCCAAAAAGCCAGGCTGCCATCCCCCAGTAATCTCAGGGTCAGCATGGAAACAATAAAACTGGCCAGCACGTTAACCAGATTGTTACCGAATAAAATCAAACCGATCAGACGGTCCGGTTTGTTGAGCAGCGATTTGGCCAGCCGTGCGCCACGATGGCCGGTTTTAGCCAGGTGTTTGAGCTTATAACGGTTAAGCGCGATCAGGCCTGTTTCAGAACTGGAAAAAAAGCCGGACAGAATAATCAGAATCACCAGCGTTATAAACAGAAATTGAGTAGAAAGCTGTTCCATTTCAACAGGCTGGGTGTGATTGTGGATCAGATTTGGGGCGTTTGTTCAAGCGATTGCCGGATCATGTAGTGGCCAGCAGTATAGTCTAACGGCTGCGTCAGATGAGTCCAAATGCAGGTCTGGACTGTCTGGTCTCATCAGCCTGACCAACTGCTTTGTTTAAGTACCTCCAGAACCCATTTGGCGCCAAAATAAGCCAGCAATAACAGTAACATGCCTGCCAGTGTCAGCCGGACCGCCCATTGGCCGCGCCAGCCCAGCCGCCAGCGGCCGAACAGCAGAATACTGAAAACCAGCCAGGAGAGCAGCGATAAAACGGTCTTGTGAACCAGATGCTGGGCAAACCAGTTGTCGATAAACCAGACACCGCTTAGCAGTGCAATGGTCAGCAGTAACACACCCGCCAGCATCAACTGGAATAGCAGGTTCTCCAGCCCCATCAAGGGGATTTTCTGGAACAGCCAGAGCGCCTGATGGCGGCGCAGCATAATGTCCTGCACGGCGATCTGAATTGCCAGCAGCGCGCACAGGCTTAGCAGGGCGTAAGCCAGCAAAGAACTGATAATATGCGTGGCGGCCAGTGAATCCAGTGTGCTCAGCTTGACCGCGCTGACCGGCACATAGTTCAGCAACAGCAGTGACAGCACCGCCAGCGGGTAGATAGCCAGTTCCAGTAATTCCTGCTCGTTGCTACGGCTGATCAGCCAGTTGAAAATCACAATCATGACCGCCAGCAGCGTAAACAGGTTGATGATGTTCACATCAATACTGTCGGGCAGCAGCAAGTGCTGAGCCAGGGCCAGTAAATGACAGGCAACCGCCAGCGCGCCACTCAGCACCGGTATGACCCGTTGCCAGCGGGGTGGGGTCTGGGTGTGCACGGCCAGACGTGCCTGTAACACCCAGGCCAGACTGTAACCGGTAATCGCGAGCCAGATCGTCATGCGCCTATCCTGCCATAACCGCGCCAGACAGTGAATGTTTCAGGTTGAAAGAGCAGCTCTGGTCAGCAAGCCAAGCGCCTGCACCGTTATAATGTCAGTATATTGTGGCAAACCTTAATTAACTCATTATGTTTCAAAATCTAACCGACCGGCTCTCCTCCACCCTGCAGCAACTGCGCGGCCAGGGCAAGCTGTCTGAAGACAATATGCGTGCTGCTCTGCGTGATGTGCGGGTGGCGCTGCTGGAAGCCGACGTGGCGCTGCCGGTGGTCAAGGACTTTATCAATACGGTGCGTGACAAAGCACTCGGGCAGAAGGTCCTGACCAGTCTGCAGCCGGGGCAGGCCCTGATCAAGCTGGTGCATGCCGAACTGGTCCAGGTCATGGGCGAGCAGACCGCGCCGCTGGATTTGCACGCCGCGCCCCCGGTGGTGGTGATGGTGGCCGGCTTGCAGGGCGCTGGTAAGACCACTTCGGTCGGCAAGCTGGCGCGCTATCTGAAAGAACGTGAGCAGCGCAAGGTCATGGTGGTCAGCTGCGATGTCTATCGGCCGGCGGCCATGCAACAACTGCAATTGCTGGCTGAACAGGTGGGCGCGACTTATTATCCCGCCAGCGCCGGGGATAAACCACACAAGATCGCCAGCGCCGCTGTGCAGGAAGCACAACGGCAGTTTGCCGATGTGCTGATTGTTGATACCGCCGGCCGGTTGCACGTGGATGAGGCCATGATGGCCGAGGCACGTGATATTCATAAGGCCATCAAGCCGCATGAAACATTGTTTGTGGTGGATGCCATGACCGGTCAGGATGCCGCCAACACCGCCAAAGCCTTCAACGAGGCCTTACCGTTGACCGGGGTGGTGCTGACCAAAGCTGATGGTGATGCCCGCGGTGGCGCAGCTCTGTCGGTGCGCGCGATCACCGGCAAACCGATCAAGTTTCTGGGCATGGGTGAAAAGTCCGATGCGCTTGAACCGTTTCATCCTGACCGCCTGGCATCAAGGATTCTGGGTATGGGCGATGTGCTCAGCCTGGTAGAGGAGGTTGAGCGCAAGGTCGATAAGCAGGCAGCCGAGAAGCTGGCCGGCAAACTGCGCCGCGGTAATAAATTCAATCTGGACGATTTTCGTCAGCAACTGCTGCAGATGGAAAACATGGGGGGCATGGGTTCGATGCTGGACAAGTTGCCGGGTATGGGGCAGTTACCCGAAGCCGTCCGTCAAAAAGCCGCGGCCGGCAATGACAGCAAACGCATGATTGCGATTATCAACTCCATGACGCCGCAGGAGCGCATCTTCCCGGATGTGATTCGTGGTTCACGCAAGCGCCGGATCGCCAACGGTTCCGGCACTCAGGTGCAGGATATTAACAAGCTGCTCAAACAGTTCACCCAGATGCAGAAGATGTTCAAGAAGTTTTCCAAGGGCGGTATGGACAAACTGATGAAAAAGATGCAGGGCCGGATACCCAAAGGCATGTTGCCACCAGGAATGTAATGTTCCGCGCTTAGACTTAAGTTAACAAACACCTTCAGAAAGCCAGCAGGACAGTTGACATGGATTTAAAACGCCGGGGGTTTCTCCGCAATTCCGCCTTGCTGCTGGGCAGCGGGGCGTTGAGTACGACTGTGCGAGGTTATGCGCTGACAGATGATGCCAGGGGCTGGCGTTTAAGCGCTGGTTATGGCGCTCTCGCGCTGAGCAATGACGCAATCACCGGACTGCCTTTAATCAAACTGCCACCGGGTTTTTATTACCGGACCCTTGCCTATGCCGGCATGACCATGAGCGACGGCGTGAAAATGCCCGGCAGCTTCGATGGTATGGGCGTGGTCCAGGCCGATGATCAACAGCTGACGCTGGTGCGCAATCACGAGTTGAGTGGCTCCAATGGGCCGTTCGGGGCTTTAGAGCACGCCTACGACGTAACCGGTGGCGGTACAGTAACCATGAAAGTGGATGCCTGCAGCCCCGTTGTGCAGACCAGCCACACCAGTTTAAGCGGTACGGTATATAACTGCGCCGGCGGAGTGACGCCATGGGGAACATGGCTGAGCTGTGAGGAAATCGTTTATTCGCCAGATGAATTATCCGTCGATGATCGTGTCCAGTATGCCTGGACAAAACTGGATGATGCGCGTAAGCGGCATGGTTTTGTATTTGAGGTTCCAGCGGATGGGCATGCCAGGCCCGAACCATTGACCGCCATGGGCCAGTTTTTTCACGAGGCGGTGGCGGTTGATGCCGACAGCGGGATGATTTATTTGACCGAAGACCTGTCACCCACGGCCGGGTTTTATCGTTTTATTCCCCACCAGCCAGGCAAGCTGTCAGTCGGCGGGCGCTTACAGATGTTGAAAGTAGCTGGCGCGGACAATCTCTCAAAGGCCAGTGATGTGGGTCAGACATGGGACTGTTCCTGGGTCGATATCGAGCAGCCCGAACGTGGTAACAGTCCGGGCACCCACGATGCGCGCGGCGTACAGCAGCAGGGTATTGAACAGGGTGCCTGCCGTTTTATTGCGCTGGAAGGAATAGCCATTGAAGGCCAGCGTGTATTTTTTACCGCCAAGCGGGGCGGTTCGACCGGCAACGGCCAGGTGTTCTGCTATCACACTGTGGAGCATACCCTGGAACTGGTCTATGACTCCCCTGGCTGGGAGGATATATCAGGCCCTGATAATATGATCGTAAATCCTCATGGCGGACTGTTGATCTGTGAAGACAGGGTCAGCAAACCCCTCAATGCTCAGCGTCTGATGCTGCTGCACGAAAACGGCAGCTACAGCTATCTGGCGCAGATCAATGATCAGATTAAAGGCCGGCTAGGTGGCAATGAACTGGCTGATGAAATGCCCGATACAGAATGGGCCGGCGCCTGTTTTTCCCCGGATGGTGAGTGGTTGTTCGTAAATATCTTTAATCCCGGCTTGACCCTGGCTATTACCGGCCCGTGGAGTAGTCTGGCGAGTACCGCTGGCGGCGCATAAGCTTCAGGCAATAATGGCTTGATGGTTGGACTCATTAAGCCGCCGGTTTCTATATCGACTGCTGGATTCTTGATGGTATTGCTTCAGCATTCTGGTTTGTGCTGACTGACTGCATGAAAAAATGAAAGCCCGCAACGCGGGCTTTGCTGATTAAACGGCCAGGGTTTACTGGCGGATACCTTCGATATTTAAAGACAGATAAGCATGCGTGGAGGCTGGACCCAGGTCGTAGTCAATACCGAAATCCTGGAGTTTCAGTTCAGTGCTGCCCTGGAAGCCGCGGCGATACCCGCCCCAGGGGTCGTTGCCTGCGCCGATACCGGTTACGGTAATCGCGATCGGTCGGGTAATGCCTTTGAGAGTAAAATCACCTTTGATGACACCATTACCATCCGCATCAAGTTCGGCCGATGTGCTGATAAAACGGGCTTCCGGAAATTGTCCGGTGCTCAGAAAATCATCACTACGCAGATGTTTATCACGTTCGGCATGATTGCTGTCCAGGCTGGTGGTGTCGATGCTGACATCAATCTGCGCGGCACTCGGATTCGCCTGGTCAAAGCTGAACTGTCCGGAGAAGTCATTGAAGCGGCCGGTCAGCCAGCTGTAGCCCAGGTGTTTGACCTGGAATTGTATTGAGGCGTGCATGCCTTTGGTATCGATAACATAGTCGTCGGCAAAAACACTGCTGCCGGCACTTGCCAGAGTGACGGCCAAAAGGCCGACGGTTAGTGAACGCTTGAAAAACATAAAACTCTCCTGGTGGTTAAATAATCAGTAGCTAAATAGTCAGTCTTTGGCAACAGTCCGGCCCAGCATGCGGCTAAGCGTGCCATCGCGTTTAATCCATTGGTGTATAAGTGCCGCGGCGATATGCGTTGCCAGCAGGGCGATCAGTAAATAGCACAGCCAGCGGTGCCACCAGCCAGCCACATCCGCCTGGTTGGCGGATTGAAGCGGCGTGGCGGGAATCTCGAACCAGCCGAATACACTGATACCGGAACCCGTTGCGGTAACCATCAGATAACCACTGATGGTAATCGCAAACAACAGCCAGTAAATCAATATATGACTCAGATGAGCGGCCCGACGTTCCAGCGCAGTCCCATGTATCACCGGCTGGATACTGCTCAGCCGCCAGCCGCTGCGCAGCAGCAGTAACAGAGCAAACAGCGTGCCCAGCGATTTGTGCAGTGTGGGCGCGGGATAATACCATTGGCTGTAATAGCTCAAACCGACCATCCACAGCCCCAGTGCCAGCAGGGCGATAACCAGCGCAGCACTGCTCCAGTGCAGCGCGATCGCCAACCAGCCAAACTGCTGCTGACGGTTGCGCCAGTGCCGGATCCACTTTGCTGACCGGGTGATCATGCGGAAACGGTTCCGGTCAGATTGCCATCCCGGTAATCCTGCATGGCCTGCATGATCTCTTCACGGGTATTCATTACAAATGGACCGTGCTGCACAATCGGTTCACCGATCCGGGTGCCGGTTGCTACGATGAAGTTTGCACCTTCCGGACCTGCCTGGACAGTTGTCTCGCCAGTATCCAGCAAAGCAATATTCCGCGCGGGAATCGCATGTTCCGAAGATCGCAGATGGCCTGCATAATTGAATACAAACCCTGCCTGCGCCTCGTTTAACTTCAGCTTGAAGCTTGCCGAGGGCTGCAGGCGGATATCCAGATAAGCAACCGAATTATGACTGTCCATGATGGGCCCGGTGGTTGTCTGGCCATCCGCATCGGTATAGCGGCCAACCAGTACTTTAATGCTGGCGCCGATATGCTCAACCACTGGAAATTCCGCCGCCTGCAACTCCTGATATTCGGGTGTGGACAGTTTTTCACTGGCAGGCAGGTTGATCCAGAGCTGGAAACCACGCATCCGGCCATCAATCTGTTGAGGCATTTCCGAATGAATCACACCATGTGCGGCCTTCATCCACTGCGCATCGCCCGGGCCAATCACACCGCGATGGCCCATGCTGTCCTGATGTTCCATCAGGCCATCCAGCATATAGGTGAAGGTAATGAACCCGCGATGCGGGTGACTGGGAAAGCCGGCCAGATAATCCTGCGCGTTGGCATTATCGAAATGATCGAGCAGCAGAAAGGGATCGAGGTGGCGGATATATTGATTACCAATGGCCCGGAAAATGCGCACTCCAGCGCCTTCCGTCGCGGTAACGGCTGGAAATACCTTTTGAATCGTCATATTTAGGGCCTTGGTAACTTCGAATAGCTGCAGTTTATATTCGGTTGAGCTAAAATAAAATTGGAAATTTCTGGATATTTTGTTTAGAAAAAATGAATAAAACCACTCTGGAACAATGGCGCTGCCTGATCGCCTTTGCCCATGCGGGCACTTACGCCAAAGCCGCTGAGCAGTTATTCCGGACACCTTCATCCGTGCATCAGTCCCTGCGCCAATTAGCGGAGCGGCTCGGAGTTGAACTGATCACAGTGAGTGGCAAAACCAGTCAGTTGACGGCCCAGGGACAGGCATTGTTACGCCGTGCGGAACGGCTGGTTAACGAGTTTGCCGATCTGGAAAGCCTGGCTGGTGGTTTTGCCGCCGGCTGGGAGGCGGAGATCGGTCTGGCGGTGGAAAGTATCTTTCCTGCTCCCTGGTTATCCGCCATTCTGTTCAAATTTGAACAACAATGCCATGCCATACGCCTGCAACTGCATGAAAGCGTATTGAGCGGAACCGATGACTTACTGCTGCGCCACGAAGTTGATCTGGCGATCACGCCAAGAGTGCCACCCGGCTTTACCGGTGAGCCACTGAGAGCCATTAACCTGGTTATGGTGGCGCATCCAGAACACCCGTTGCAGCAATTCAACGCCGGTATTACCGCCCAGGAACTGGCCGCGCATCGTCAGTTTGTAATTCGCGATGAAGGCTCACAACCGGTCAGTGCCGGCTGGCAGGGCTCGGAGCGTCGCTGGACGGTGAGCAACTTTAATCGCAGTCTGGAATGTGTGAAGCAAGGTTTGGGTTTCGGGCGTTTTCCTGAACCGTTAATTGTCGACCTGCTGGCTAAAGGCGACTTGAAGATATTGCCGCTCAGAGAGGGCCGAAGTACTCCGGTGCAGATGTTTCTGGTGTTTGCGGATAGAGATCGGGCCGGACCGGGGGTGTTGGCGTTGGCCAAGGTCATTAAAAAAGCATGCGCGACCAGGCAACGATAGGACGGGCAAGCGCAGCGCCTCCCGCCATGGCGGCTATTAATCAGTATCCGGTTTATGTGTCATCCTGAGCCGAAGGCGAAGGATCTCAATGCGGCATCCAGCCAGCTTGAGGAGATTCTTCGTCGCAGACCCCTCAGGATGACAGCTGTAGCCGCTGGTTTTCAGACTGACCGCATAGAGTAAATGTGTGCCCCATGCCAGAGCATAGGAGCGATAGATTCTTTGATGGCGCTTATTGTGTCAGGCTCTGATAAGCAAACGTCACGATCGCATCCGGTTTAATAAATCCGCCGCCCCATTTTTCATCCAGTTCCGCGGTCGGCTTGGCGGCAATGGTTTCTTCCAGGCTTTTACCTTCATCCACCAGCGCTTTGACCAGACTGCGCACCTGGATCAGCATGTGCACATAAGCCTCTTGATCAGCTTTGCCAGCCAAAGGGCCATGGCCGGGGATGATCCGGGTGTTGTCGTCGGCCAGGGTCAGAGCAAATGCATTGGCGGCGATCACGCCGTTGATATTGCCACCGCTGGAGGTATCGATAAATGGATAACCGGTGTTGAAAAAAGTATCGCCCATGTGAATAACATTGCTGTCCGGAAAATGAATAATACTGTCGCCATCGGTATGTGCATTGCGCTGATGATAGGCCGTGACCGGTTCGTCGTTCAGATGCAGGCTCAGCTGGTCGTTAAAGGTTATTACCGGTAATGCCGCTTTGGGTGAGGCGGGCACCTGTGCATCGAATGCCTGAATAACCTGATCAGTGCTCATCCGCCGATGGACGTTATCGTGCGCGATGATCACGCTACCGGCTTCACCAAACACTTCATTGCCACCGGTATGATCGCTATGCCAGTGAGTGTTGATCACAAACCGTATCGGTTGATCGGAAATATCGGCAATCGCCGCCCGGATTTTATCGCTCAGTGGAGCAAACTGATCATCAATGATATAGGCGCCGTCTGCTCCGATAGACAGACCAATATTACCGCCGGCACCGATCAGCATATACACCGTATCAGATAGTTTAGTGGTTTCGATTTGGGTGTCACTGAAGTCAGGTTGCTGGGCGATGGCCTGAGAACCACCGACAAGCAGGCTGACGGCTGAGCAAAGTGTGATTAAGCGGTGCATGGGGAAACTCCTGTTAAAAAAATCCTGTCAATAAAGCGATACCCGACTATGGGTTAGTGATGGTCTGGTCAATCACCAGCGGCAGCACGCCGGTCTGTTCGGCCAGGCTGGTGTCCGACTGGCCTTCCCAGTCACCCGGCTGAGCCATGGCGTTGCCAGTGAATGAGACCCGTGCGGTGATTATCAGAGGGGTATCAACGGCGATGCTGGCCAGTGAATTGCCGGGCAACATCGCATCCGCGGCGGTGAGCTGTACGGTTATGGGCAGGGTCGCCAATGGCAGTCTTTGAATGGCAATCGGCGGTTGCTGGCTGCCAGCGACCCGGGCAAACACAAACAACACCGGCGAGCCAGGCTGTTGCTCCAGTTGCCTGCGCAGATCGTCGGCGAGTGCGACCTCAACTGTGATGCTGACATTATCGGCGCTGGTACCGGCAGGATCTTCGCTGACCGGCGCTGCTGCCGGTGCACCGTCCAGGCGTGCCTGAGCCTGGGCAATCTGCTCACGCACCGATTGGCTGACTGAGCCGTTATCCAGTAACGGCAGCAGTTGCTGCCAGCGCTGGATGGCCTGGGCATAGTCCTGATCCTGAAAAGCCACCACACCCAGCAGCCACAGACCACGTTGCAGTTGCGGGTCAATAGCCACCGCCTGCTGCAGATACTGACGTGCTTCGACCGGCACCTGCTGGCTGCCGCTGGCGAAAATAATCGCTTCAGCGATATCGGCCATCACCACGGCACGTTCAGGGCGTGTCTCTGGAATCAGGCTCAGCGCCTGCTGATAGGCGGGAATGGCATCATCGTAACGCTGTTGGCCGGCCAGGGTATTGCCCAGTAATAACCAGCCCTCGAGGTCGTCGGGATGCTGGTCCAGTGCGGCCCGCAGTTGCTGTACGCCCGCCGCGCCGCTGACCGGGCTGTGGTTGTCCGCATTCAGCGCCTGCGGGGTGCCAACCTCAAAATACAATAATAATGTGGCAGCCGGTATCGCCAACAGCAGCAGCACTGCCAGCAGCCGGGGTGGTCTGGTCGCAGCGGGTTGCCCGGCCACAAGCTGCTGGTGCTTGGCAGCGAATTCTTCCGCGCTGATAATACCGGCCGCGCGCGCCTGTTGCAGCAGACGCAGCGCTTTAGGCCGTGGAGTTTTTAATACCGGCGGCAGGGTAATCAACAGGGCCGCGGCGATCAGCAGCGCGGCCAGCAATCCAAATAACCACATAGTCAGTCCAGATTTCCGCCTGGTTGAGAGTCATCCACTTCAGCGGGCCGGCGTAATTGTCTGATCACCAGCCACATCCCAGCGGCCACCATCAGCAGCGGCGCGAACCAGATCAACAGATTGACAGAGGAAAAACGTGGCCGGTATAAAACGAAATCACTGTAGCGGGCGACCAGGTAGTCACGGATTTCAGCATCGCTGCGACCGGCCTGCATCTGTTCCAGAACTTCCCGCCTTAGATCCTGGGCCAGCGGTGCATCGGAATCAGCCAGGCTTTGGTTCTGGCAGACCAGACAGCGGATTTCACTGGCCAGATCGCGAAACCGCTCAGCTTGCGCCGCCGATTCGAATTCCAATACATCCACTGCCAGCAGCGGGCAGGTGATCAACAGCAGTACACTAACAGCCAGAATGCGCCGCAGGCAGGCACGCAAGGCGCACTGATATTGATGGGTCAGGGTTGGCATAGGCAGGCAAAGCATACAGACCTGACCGGTAAAAAGCCAAGTCTGCGCACAGCTAGGGCTATTAGTGGTAATTCTGGCGGGAAACAGGCAACGCCATACTCAGCTTTGTGGCTCATCCAGCGTCATGATCAGCGGCAGCAGTTCCTTTTCCCAGGTTTTGATATCCAGCGGGCCGACATGCTTGTGCCGGATGACACCCTTGGCATCAATCACAAAAGTCTCCGGAGCGCCATACACGCCATAATCGATGCCGACTTTACCCGCCTGGTCGACCAGCACTTCGGTATAGGGGTTACCAAACCGCTCCAGCCAACGGGTGGCATCGTGTTCGGCATCTTTGTAGCTGAGTCCATAAACCGGAATAATGCCCTGATCAGCAATCGAGGTGATTAATTCATGCTCCACCCGGCAGCCGGGACACCAACTGGCCCAGATGTTCAGCAAATAAGGTTTGCCGCGCAGGCTGGAGCTGTTGACGATCCTGTGATCGGTCAACGTGGGCAGTTCAAACGCCGGCGCCTGCTGACCAATCAGCGGTGACGGGATGATCTCTTTATATTCAGAGTGCTTCAGGCCGATAATCAGCAACACGGTCAGACCGATGAAGCTGATGATCGGAAACAGTCGCTTGAGCATAAGTTTTGTTCCTGCGGTAACGACGGTCGCTGGCTGCTAGTATAGCGCCAATCAGAATAAATAGTGCGCCCGACCATATCCAACGTACGAAAGGTTTCACATAAACGCGTACGCTCCAGTCTCCGGATGTCTCGCCGGCTTGTGTCGCGGCCAGTGGCTCGCCCAGCGCGATATACACATCACGGGTGAAGCCGCGGTCAATGGCGGCTTCGGTCATCACCGCGCCAGTGGCCTGATAGCGGCGTTTTTCCGGTTCCAGCACGGCCACTTCCCGGTCATTCTGAAATACCTGGAACGACCCCTGCTGGCTGATATAGTTAGGCCCCGTGACCTCACGGGTGCCGGCAAAGACGACCCGGTAAGAACCCAGTTCAACCTGATCGCCGGCAGCCATGCGTACATCACGCTGTAGTTCCTGCGCGCCTACCAATGCGACGCCGACAATAAACACGCCGACGCCGAAGTGCGCGCAGCTCATACCCAGTTCCCAACGGTTCAGCCGGGCGGACTGCCGCCAGCGGCTGAACAGATAATAAGCACTGCCCAGCATCAACCAGGCAGCCCCGGTCAGACCAATCAGTGCACGCCATTGCCAGCCGCCCAGGGTAGCAGCTGCTATCACCCCGAGCAGTACCGATAAACCCAGTACCGGGGCAAGCTGGCGCATGACGCCGGTGACGTTATCTTTTTGCCAGCGCGTGAGTGGCCCGGTAGGCATCAGTATCACCACCGGAATCATTAACAGGCTGAACAATAATCCGAAGTAGGGCGGACCTACTGAAATCTTACCGCCACCGATGGCTTCCACCAGCAGCGGCGCCAGGGTCCCCACCAGCACCATTCCGGCACTGGCCGCGAACAGCACGTTGTTGATCAGCAGCAGAATTTCACGTGACCAGCCGGTGATACGGGTATTCAGTTGAATGGTGTGCGCGCGCAAGGCAAATAAAGTCAGTGCGCCGCCACATAACACCGCCAGCAGACACAGAATAAACACTCCGCGGGCCGGATCGCTGGCAAATGCGTGCACCGAAGTCAACACGCCGGAGCGGACCAGGAAGGTGCCCAGCAGACTTAATGAGAAAGCCATGATGGCCATTAACAGCGTCCAGTTGGTAAATGCCTGGCGTTTTTCGGTCACCGCCAGGGAATGGATCAGCGCGGTACCCACCAGCCAGGGCATAAATGAAGCATTTTCCACCGGATCCCAGAACCACCAGCCACCCCAGCCAAGCTCGTAATAAGCCCACCAGCTACCCAGGGCTATGCCCGCGGTCAGCAGCGCCCAGGCGGTCAGCGCCCAGGGCCGGCACCAGCGTACCCAGTCCTTGCTGACCCGGCCGGTCAATAAGGCGGCTACGGCAAAAGCAAACGGTACCGCAAAGCCGACATAACCGCAGTACAACATCGGCGGATGAATGATCAGGCCCGGGTCCTGTAACAGCGGGTTCAGGTCCGCGCCATCCGGCGCACCCGGCAGCAGCCGGTCAAATGGATTGGAAGTAAACAGGATAAACAGCAGAAAACCGGCCGCAACCCAGCCCAGTACGGCCAGCACGCGGGCCACAAAGTCGGCCGGCAGGCTGCGATTAAACCAGGCGACCGCGGTGGTCCACAGCGCCAGAATCAGGCTCCATAACAACAGCGAGCCCTCATGTGCGCCCCATACCGCGGAAATACGGTATTGCAGCGGTAACAGCGAGTTGCTGTTGCGCGCCACGTAGGCAACGGAAAAATCCTGTGAAATGAAAGCACTGGTCAGCAGCACAAAAGCCAGGCCGACAAAACCGGTAATGCCAAACGCCAGCGGGCGGGCCATCTGCTGCAGTGCCAGTTGTCCGTTATAAGCGCCAACCAGTGGGCAAACGGCCAGACATAACGCCAGCAGCAGCGCCAGTATCAGGCAGAACTGTCCCAGTTCCGGCAGCATCAGCGCTGTCCTCCAGCCGTGCCGGTGGGATTGGCGCGTTCCAGCGCATCGGTAATTTCCGGCGGCATATACTTCTCATCATGTTTGGCCAGCACTTCCCGCGCGGCGAATTCGCCGTCACTGGTCAGTGCGCCATTGGTAATTACACCCTGACCTTCGCGGAACAGGTCCGGCAGGATGCCCTGGTAGTTGACGGTAATGCTTTGCTGATAATCAGTAACCACAAAACTGACCGCCAGGGTGTCGGGGTCACGCTGTACCGAACCAGGCTGCACCATGCCGCCCAGACGGAAACGCTGACCGGTCTGGATATCGTTGCTGAGCACATCACTGGGGCTCTGAAAATACAGCAGATTGTCTCCCAGCGCATACAGCAGCAGCGAGGTGGCGGCGCCCATTCCGAGCAGGATAAACAAGGCGATACTCAGACGGCGTTTGCGGGTCGGTGTCATGACTTAATCCTGATGTTGATGCAGCGCTTTAATCTGCTGGCGCTGTCTGTTACCTGACCATACCGGGGCGAGCGCCACATACAGACACACCGCCAGCGCAATCCCATAGGATGGCAGAATATAAGCCGCATGCGGCCCGGATAACCATGCAAAATTCATGTTGAACTGACCATTTCCCTTACCCAGTTTTTATCCCGATCCTGGACCAGCAATGCATTGCGCGTGCGGGTCAGCAGATTAGCGCCAAAATACAATTTAACCGCCAATACCATTAACAGCAATGGCCACAGCATGCTGGGGTCAATACTCGACTCACCCATCAGGCTGACCGTGGTGCCTTGATGCAAGGTAGTCCACCACTCTACAGAGTAGTGAATGATCGGCAAGTTCACTACCCCGACCAAAGCCAGTAAGCCGGCCGCACGGGCAGCCCGGCGTGGTTCGTCTATGGCCTGATGCAGACCGATCACACCCAGATATAAGAATAGCAGCACCAGTTCGGATGTCATCCGTCCATCCCACTGCCAATAGGTGCCCCAGGTCGGTTTGCCCCACAGGCTGCCGGTTGCCAGGGTAATCACGGTGAAAGCAGCACCGATCGGGGCGCAGCACATCGCCAGGGTTTCCGCCACCCGGATACGCCAGACGATACCGATCAGGGCCAGTACCGCCATGATCGCGAAGATCAGCATCGACTGCCAGGCACTGGGGACATGAATGAATATGATGCGGTAGCTGTTGCCCTGCAGGTAGTCGGGTGGTGCGATAAACAGTCCCCAGATCAAGCCCGGGATGGCGAGCAGAAAAAAGCCGCACCACAGCCATGGAATCAGCCTTCCGCTGACGCGATAAAACCAGGCCGGTGAACCCCAGCGATGAAACCAGGTTTTACAGCGTTTCCACCAGGATGTCTGGTTGGTTGATGAGATTGCCAAGCTTACTCCTGTAAATAAATGCGTAGCGCGGCGGCAATCGCAAATGGTACCAAAGTTATGGCAAATAACAGAATGGCGGCCAGAATCAGCAATTGGGTCTGCGCTTGATAACCGGCCGCGGTATCGCTCACCGCACTAGTGGCAAATACCAGCGTCGGCACGCTCAGCGGGGCAATCAGCAGAGCCAGTAGCATCCCGCCCTGACGGCTGCCCAGCGTCAGCGCCGCACCCAGTCCTCCCAGCAGGCTTAAGGTCGGCGTACCCAGCAGCAGTGTAATCAGCAGCACGCCATGCGCCGTCGCCGGTAATTGCATCCAGGTGGCCAGCAATGGACTGATCAGAATCACCGGCAGCCCGGTCACCAGCCAGTGCGCCAGCATCCGGCCACCGGCCAGCGCCGGCAGCGACGTATCCAGCAACAGCCACTGTTCCAGGCGGCCGTTGTTGGCATCTTCCCGGAACAGGCTTTCCAGGCTTAGCATGCTGGCCAGCAGGGCCGCGATCCAGATGACGCCGGCCGCGATCTGGCTGAGCAGGGCGGGTTGTGGGCCTATACCCAAAGGAAATAACGCCACCACCAGTAACAGAAACCACAATGGCTGAAACCACTCAGTACGCTGCCGAAAGGCCAGTTTCAGGTCGTGCAGGGCGATATGCAGCATGCTCATAAGTATGTTCAGGCCTGACTTTCCGAATCTGCCAGCGGACGCTTAACCGGCAGTTTCAGCCGTTGCGCACCGGGCAGGTCGGCCAGTCCGAGCGCATGACTGGCAACTACCGCTGCGCCGCCGCTGGCGCAATGTGCGCGGATTTCACGCAACAGCAGATCGATGCTGGCCTGGTCGAGATTAACAAACGGCTCATCCAGCAGCCACAGTGGACGCGGGATCAGAAACAGCCGTGCCAGGGCGGCCCGTTTGGCCTGTCCGGCCGACAGGCTGCCGACCCGCTGCTCAGCCAGCGGCAGTGACTGCAGGCGATCCAATGCGTGTTGCACGCTGGCGGTCCGCTCGGGCCGGTCCAGATGACTGGACCACAGGCCCAGATACCAGTGCAGGTTTTCACTGACCGTCAATTCCTGATGCAAGCCAAGTTGATGTCCGACAAAGTGCTGCTGCCGGCCGTTAACCCGGCCGCGGGTAGGGCGCAGGATACCGGCCAGCACTTTTAACAGGGTGGTTTTGCCAGCCCCATTGATCCCGGTCAGCAGCAGGCAGCCATGCCTGGCCAGATGGATACTGACGGTGCCGAACACGCTGCTATAGTAGCGTTCATAGCTGACTTTTTCGGCGCTGAGCAATGGCTGCATAACAGTCTCTTCAGGATGGTCCTTTAAGTACGGGACGGCGAAGTTTAATCGGCAAACTCAACATGCGGGGAGACAATGCCCCGCGCTACGGAATGCCGCCCGCGCATGATACACAACTTCGGCGGATGACCGGCATTGCAGGTGACCACGGCGTGTTGGGCAAACTTTCGCGCCAGTTCAAATAACAGCGGCCAGCGGTTGCTCAAAACCAGCCAGCCATATTCATTGGGCCAGCTCGGCTGAGCCTCATCGGCGAGCGCCACTGTAGGGTAGGCGGCGGTTAATCCATGCGCCCGTAACCGGCGGCTCAGCAGGCAGTGTCTGACCAGATTATGCGTATTCGGCAATTGCCTGGAGTATGGATTACAGGCGGTGATGATCAGCCATTCAGCGGTGGTTAAAATATCGCGCCCGGTTGGTGGGTATCCGATTCGCAAGGCCGTCCATGCATCCGGCAGGCGCACCCGGTAGCAGGTATTTAAATAGGCGTTAACGAGTTGGCGCATCAACTATCTATAATGAACTGTTGAGGTTTAAGCAAGGCAGCCAGGTAAGCATGAGTGAGCAGCAGTTTGATTTAATAGTGATTGGCGGTGGTTCCGGCGGGGTGCGCGCCGCGCGCATCGCGGCGGGCTATGGCGCCAACGTGGCTATCTGTGAGCAAAGCCGGATGGGTGGAACCTGCGTTATCCGGGGTTGTGTACCCAAAAAACTGCTGGTTTATGCCTCCCATTTCGCGGAAGATTTTGAAACAGCAAAAAGTTATGGCTGGCGGATCAAGGACGCCAGCTTTTCCTGGTCGACACTGATTGCCAATAAGGATCGTGAAATTGATCGCTTGAACCAGGTCTATCACCGCCTGCTGGATAACGCCGGCGTGACCACGTTTATGGGGCATGCGCAATTGCTTGACCGGCACCGGGTGCAGGTCGGAGAGCAGACGCTGCGGGCGAAAAAAATTCTGCTGGCGACCGGCGGTCAGCCGTTTACACCAGATTTTTCCGGCTGTGAACTGGCCATCAGTTCCGATCAGGCTTTTCACCTGGAGACATTGCCGAAGCGGATCATCATTGCCGGCGGCGGTTATATCGCGGTTGAATTTGCCGGCATTTTCAATGGCATGGGCAGCGAAGTGGTGCTGGCTTACCGGGGCGACAAGATCCTGCGTGGTTTTGATGATGATCTGCGTGATCATCTGGAAAATGAAATGCACAATCAGGGAATCATTATTCAACATGACTGTGAAATCAGCAGCCTGGAGCGTCAGCAAAGCGGACAATTGCAGGTCACCTATGAGGACGGTGAAGTCACCATGGCGGATCAGGTGATGTTCGCTACCGGCCGCAGTCCGAATGTCGATAATCTGGGGCTGGAGCAGGCCGGGATTGAGCTGAGTCCGAAAGGCGCTATCCCGGTTGATGACGATTCACGCACCTGCCAGGACAATATCTTCGCGGTAGGCGACGTGACTGATCGAATCAATCTGACACCGGTGGCGATCCGCGAGGGGCATGCTTTCGCGGATACCGAGTTTGGCAATAAGCCGCGTCAGGCCGATCACGCGCTGGTGCCGTCGGCGGTGTTTAGTCAACCGCCGATCGGTACGGTGGGATACAGCGAACAGCTGGCCAGGGAAAAATTCGGTCGTTTGCGTATTTATCGATCCAGCTTTCGGGCGATGAAGCATTCGCTGAGTGATATTCAGGAAAAAACCCTGATGAAGATGATTGTTGATGACGCCACCAATGTGGTGGTCGGCCTGCATATTATCGGATTGGACGCGGCAGAAATGGTGCAGGGCTTTGCGGTGGCGGTTAAAGCAGGCCTTAAAAAAGATGATTTTGACGCCACTGTCGGCATTCACCCGACTTCCGGTGAGGAAGTGGTCACGTTGCGCGATTTTGAGGTCGTGGAGTAAAGCTATGTATTTGAATGGTTTGCGTTATGTCCTGACAGCCTCAGTCTGGGTGCCATGTCTGGCACTGCTGTTAACCGCGCAGTCGGCTGTTGCGGCCCGCCCGGCAGTGACTGATGAAGGGCACGGTTATATCGTCGAACTCAGCCAGCCGGGTTTGATCAAAGCACCGCTTAACGCCGGTGTCAGTCAAATCCTGAGCAGACCAAAAACAGGTTCACTGGACCAGGACCCGGTGCTTAAGAATTATCGCCAGCAACTTGCTGAGCAGCGTGCGGAGGTGTTGCTGGACGCTTCGCTGCAGATGGGCAGGGAACTGCAGGTTGGACATATTTATAGTGCGCTGCTGAACGGTTTTTCGACCACCATGACGGGGCCGGAAGCACAGGCCATGGCTGCCCTGCCGGGGGTGAGTTCCGTACAGCCGGTACAGTTACTGGAATTACATCTGGACACCGGACCAGGCTATATCGGTGCACCGGCTGTCTGGAATGGTGTCACCGGTCCGGCCAGCCGTGGGGAAGGCATCGTGATGGGCATTATTGATTCAGGGATTAACTGGGACCATCCGTTCTTTGCGGAAACCGCTGAAGACGGTTTTAGCCACAGTAATCCGCTCGGACAGACCTTTGGCTTATGCGGCAATGCGCAGTTTCCCGAGGTGCAATGCAACGCCAAACTGATCGGTGTCTATGATTTTACCGATGAGGCTGAGCAGAACGGCTTCGACAGCGCCGGGCACGGCAGTCATGTGGCCAGTATCGCGGCCGGCAATCCGTTAACCCGCACGCTGGGTATCGGCGCGGCTCAGCAGCCGGTTGAGTTCAATCTCTCCGGGGTGGCTCCCAGGGCGAATATCATCTCCTACAAAGTCTGTCTGAATACCAGCCCGGACGATCCGAACGCACAGCCGGGCTGTCCCACCAATGCCATCCTGGCCGCGTTGGATCAGGCGCTGCTGGACGGCGTCGATATGGTCAATTTATCGCTGGGTGCGGACGTCCCACCAGGCTTTACCCCCTGGCTGAATGGTTTTGTTAATCAGCCGCTGCTGGATCTGCGCGATGCCGGTATTCTGGCGGTCACCTCGGCCGGTAACAGTGGTCCGTTGCCAGGCAGCGTGACTGCGCCGGCGCATTCCCCGTGGGTGATGGCGGCAGGTAATATCACCCATGACCGGGTGTTCGGTAATCCGCTGGTGGGGCTCAGCGGCGGTAATACAGCAGCGCCGCAGGGGGTGTTTGGCGCGGGCACATCAAATGGCACGGCTAGCCTGCGGATAGTCCATGCCGGTGATTTCGGTAATGCCCTGTGCGGGACCGGTCCGGCTGAATCAGGCCGGGCCTGTAATGACAACACCGGCGCCAGCAACCCTTTCCCGCCAGGTACTTTCAATGGTGAGATCGTGGTTTGTGACCGGGGCATCTACGGCCGGGTGGAAAAAGGCTTTAATCTCGCTCAGGCTGGCGCCGGTGGTTATATTCTGGCCAACACTGACAGCACCGATGACAGCGTTATCGATGACGATCACTGTCTGCCTGGTATTCACGTTAATGATCAGGCTGGCGATGCACTGCGCGGCTGGCTGAACTCGGGTAATAACCACCAGGGCCGGATCGGAAATTTTGCCCGGTCAAATATTCCCCAGGCTGGCGCCCGCGTGGTGGGCAGCAGTTCACGTGGTCCCAATCTGGAAATTCCCGGTGTGCTGAAACCCAATGTGGTGGCGCCCGGCACCAACATTATCGGGGCTTTGAATATTGATGATCAGTTTCAATCCATCAGCGGCACCTCGATGTCGTCACCGCATCTGCTGGGCGCTGCAGCGCTGCTGATGGCAGTCCGTCCTGACTGGAACATTGCGCAGGTGATATCAGCGTTGGAAACCACCGCGGTGTGGCCGGTTCCCGGCACCACTCCTGATCCGGCCAGCGGCTCAAATGAGCGCGGTGCGGGTGTGATCAATGCCGGTCAGGCAGTGCGGGCAGGACTTTTCCTGCCGGTCACCGGCAGCGATTTTAGAGCAGCCGATCCTGCTGCTGGCGGCAATCCTGAAGCATTGAACCTGAGCGGCGTGCAGTTGGCCGGATGTATCAACCAATGCAGTACCACCAGAACCCTGCAGGACCAGATGGGTGGCGGCAACTGGCAGTTGAGCACGGATCAGGACTTTCTCAGCGTTACACCGGCCAGTTTTTCAGTCGGCGCCAATCAGTCCCGCAGCATCACCATTCGAGCTGAATTGAATAATCCCGATCTGGTCGGCGAGTGGCGCAGCGCGAACGTGATCATGACCAGCGACAGCGCATCTGATGGCCAGCCGTTAACCCAGCGGTTGCCGGTTGCGGTGTTTTTCAGCGGCGGTAATTTACCACTGGGGTTACAGATCACCACCTCGCAAACACGCGGCAACATAAACACTACACTCAATAATCTGGTGGCGATGCAGGATGCCACCTGGCAGACCTCGCGCTTGATAGCGCCGCAGCTATCCACGGGTGTTATCGCTCAGGACCCCACCCGCAACGATCCATATGACAGCAATATCGGACGCCGGGTACAGTTTGTAAATGTACCTGAAGGCACTTTGCGGCTTAGAGCCGAAACCCTTGCCTCCAGCGCGGAGGATGTGGATTTATACGTTGGTCAGGATTTGAATGGCAATAATCAACCTGATCCGTTTGAGGAGTTGTGCGCCAGTCTGTCCACCAATGATCTGGAACAGTGTGAGCTGGATTTGCCGGCCGCTGGCCGTTACTGGATATTGGTGCAAAACTGGATAGCCTCGCCCTCCGGCAGCGACAACGTGCGCCATCTGACCGGCATATTAAGCATGCCGTCCGGCAACACTGACCCCAATCTGTTCATCAACGCGCCGGCGCAGCTGGAAAACAATGCTGATGCGGACATTACCATTGCCTGGGATGCCGGCACAATGCAGCAGGGTGATACTTACTGGGGCGCAGCGGCGCTGGGCACCAGCCGGGAGAACCCAGGCAATGTCGGCGTATTCTCGATCCTGGTTGCGCGTGATGCCCCGCAGGTCAATCAGACGCTGCCATTATTTGATGGCATTGCCCGTGATATCAGCCTGGCGGGCAACAGTGAACAGAACCTTACTTTTATTGATGTGCCCGATAACGCCACCCAACTGGAAGTGCTTATTACTGGCCAGGATATTGAGTTACAGGCGGTGCGGGTGCCGTTTAATCAGGCATTTGCCAATCAGCCGCTGGTCGCGGCAGCGCCACAGAGTCGTCCATTCAGTGTTGCGCCCGGCACCGATGGGATGCTCACCCTGACTATCAGTGGCGCCCAGCTGTTGCCGGGGCGCTGGTATCTGATCCCGCGCAATGTGGCTGCCCAGGAGCGCAGTTTTAATATTATCGCGGCGCTGGATTTTGATGATGACAATGTGGTGACGCCACGCGAAACCGCCTATGCCCGGGATGGCGGCAGTACCCGGCAGGGTATCGATTTTGGACGGGTCGGTAGTTTTTATGGCGCCCTGTGGTTTACCTTCGATGACAATGGCGATCCGATGTTTTTCGGTAGTTCGGCGCCGGTGCCGAGTGGCGGTGACCGGACTTTCAGCGGTTTGCTGCGCACGCCGGTCAGTGATGGCAACCGCCAGCAGCAGCAGGCAGCCGGTCGGGTGGGGGTAACCATCCTGAATGAGGGCGAGTTGATCTACAGTTATGACCTGCTGGGTGAGTCGGGCAGCGAATTGATGAGTTTTCTGGTCAATACAACCTGTCCGGTGACCAGCGGCGGAGTGCTTAATGTGAACGGAGTGTGGGATATTCCGCCAGTGGGACAGGGCGGTGTTTCGATGGCGGTCACCCAGACGGCGCAGGGCTATCTGCGTTATTTCTTCGACGATTTCGGTCAGGCGCGCTGGGTCAGTGCGCGTGCTGATGGCAGTTTCGCGCAAAACCCGGCGGGTACGGTGTTTCAGGCTTCTGGCTTTTGTCCGCTGTGCCCACCGGTGCCCACATCAATTGCCGTAGTCGGTGCTTACGGACACGCGTTTTCCAGCGACGCCCAGGGAACTCATACCATCGACTTTACCCTGCGGCCGCCGTTATCAGGGGGGCTGGATGAGAGTGTGGCGATCAGCAAACTCAGCGATGCGGTTGAGTGCCGCTGAGTACTGGCTCAGACCATGGTTTTGGCTATGCTCAAAGCACCGGTTCGGAGTGATGCCGCGGAGCTTTGGGCAGACCACTGAGAAGCCTGATTTTTTGCTCAAAAACGTTGACCTGCGGCCCCGGTTCCGCTAACATTCTCGCTCTTTGGTCGGACGAACTGTAGGAGCATCGCATGTATGCGGTAATCAAGACCGGTGGTAAACAGTACAAAGCAGCGCCAGGTGATGTGTTACGTGTTGAATTGATTGACGCGGAACCAGGCAGCAGCATTACCCTGGACCAGGTATTAATGGTGGCTGATGGCGATACGGTATCAGTTGGCACCCCCATGCTGGCGGGCTCAAAAGTGCAGGCTGAAGTACTCAGTCATGGCCGCGGTGATAAAATTCGCATTATCAAATTCCGCCGCCGTAAGCATTCGCGCAGAACCCAGGGCCATCGGCAATATTACACCGAGCTGAAGATCACAGACATCTCAGCCTGAGACGAGGAGCGAAGCAATGGCACATAAGAAAGCTGGCGGCAGTACACGTAACGGCCGCGATTCCAATCCCAAGTACCTGGGCGTTAAGCGCTATGGTGGCGAGCAGGTGGAAGCAGGCAATATTCTGGTACGGCAACGCGGCACCCGCTTTCATGCCGGTGATAATGTCGGCGTTGGCCGTGACCACACTCTGTACGCACTGGCCGATGGCCAGGTCGGTTTCGCGGTAAAAGGATTCCCAAAACGCAAATATGTCAGTATAATTACAGGCTGACGAATTCCAGAGTTGAAACGTCAAGAAGCTATGAACCCGGTTACGTAACCAGCCGTCACCGGGTTTTTTAATATCTGCTGAAAATACGCTCTCAGTCAAGGCTTGATATATCGTCATATAACAGGCACTTAGAACTCTCCAGACGATGACTTCCAGGTACTCGATACAGTATGAAATTTGTTGATGAAGCCGTCATCCATGTGTCTGCCGGTAAGGGCGGCGATGGCTCGGCCAGCTTTCGGCGCGAAAAGTATGTGCCCTTCGGGGGGCCTGACGGCGGCGATGGCGGCGATGGCGGCAGTGTCTGGCTGGTGGCCGATGATGGTCTGAATACCCTGGTGGATTTTCGTCACGCACGTCAGTTCCAGGCCGAAAACGGGCAGTCCGGGCGTGGCCGCCAGATGTTCGGCAAAGCGGGCGAGGATATTGTGATCAAGGTGCCGGTCGGCACCATCGTGTATGACGATGAAACGGACCAGCTGCTGGTGGATATGCTGGAGGGTGGTCAGCGTATCTGCATTGCCAAAGGAGGTCGCCGGGGGCTGGGCAATATTAATTTCAAGTCTTCTACCAACCGTGCACCGAGGCAGACCACCCCGGGTAAGCCGGGTGAGGCGTTGCGCTTGCGGCTGGAGTTAAAGCTGCTTGCCGATATTGGCCTGCTGGGGCTCCCCAATGCAGGCAAATCGACCCTGATCAGCGCGCTCTCCGCGGCCCGTCCCAAAATTGCCGATTATCCTTTTACCACCTTGTATCCCAATCTGGGCGTGGTTCGTCTGGGGCCCGAGGAAAGCTTTGTGATCGCCGATATTCCCGGCATTATTGCTGGTGCGGCTGACGGCGCAGGTCTGGGCTTACAGTTTCTGCGGCATCTGGAACGCACCCGCCTGTTGCTGCATCTGGTCGATATTGCGCCGCTGGACGGGCAGAGCCCGGCCGCACAGGTGCGCGAACTGGACCACGAAATTCAACGTTACAGCGAGAACCTGGCCACTAAGCCACGCTGGCTGGTGTTCAACAAAGCCGACACGGTTGAGCCTGAACAGGCTGAGCAGATTGTGCAGCAGGCGGTGCAGGAATTAGCCTGGCAGGCGCCCTGGTTTGTGATTTCAGCGGTCAGCCGGGACGGCTTGAAGCCATTGCAGCGCGCGGTTATGGCCGAGCTACAACAGATGCGCGCCCCGGCGGAGGAAGATCAGCTTGATCCGCGCTACGACCAGGCCCCACCAACAACATCAGACTAGAGCCAGGATAGCCGTTGTGCCCAGGTCCTCACGGCATGCGCGCTTTGGCAGCTAAAAGGCAGCCTCGGTTAACTCGCGCGGTTTGATTTCAACAGCTTCAATCACCAGCGGTTGTTTTGCAATGGTCTCAACGCGGTAAATACCCGCGGGCAAAACAATCTCGGCACCGCCAATCACGCCCTGACCAACCACTTCACCCGCGGCATTAAATACCCGGAAGGGGCCGGAAATGACGGTCCGCAGTGATTGGATCAGTTCATCAGCCGAGCGGGCATCAAAATAACTGCCGCCACCCAGGCTGGCCCAGGTTTCAAAATCATTTTTCAGATCGGCATCATCAATCGCAAAACCGATAATCGATACCTGTACATCCAGTCCCTGATCACGCAGCTTGGCAATCACCGCCGCCGGATCACCGTCACAGGTCTCTTCGCCATCGGTAATCAGGATAATGGTTTTGGGGCCGCTGGCGCCGGCCAGGTCTGAGGGTACTTGGGCCAATGAATCAGCAATCGGCGTTTTGGCCAGGTTCATGGCGTTCACGCCAGCGATTTTTTCAGCGGCCGCGGCGCGGTCCAGCGGACCGAGTGGAATTTCCAGATCGGTGCGGCATTTGTCGGCCTCCTTATGACCGAATACCCGCAGCGCAAACTGACGGTCGTCACTCAAATGTTCACGCACCAACTCATCCAGTACCTGCCGGGCAATTTCGATCCGGCGTACGCCGTTTTCGCGTTGCAGCATACTGCCCGAGGCATCCAGAATAAGCTCTACCGCGGCGCTGCCCTGCTGCTCACTTTGATTACTGCGCTCAAATATGACCGCCAGCCGACCCGCCGGCTGAATCTTCAGGTCACGGCGCGCCAGAATGGCGCCACTCTGGGTGGTGACATAGCGCAGTTGGTACTCGCCTTCTGTATCCGGCAAATTAATCGTTACCGGGTTCTTGCCGCTTAAAATGGTGCCGCCGGTAATGGCTTTGGCATCATCCGCCGCCGCCGCAGGATACAATGCAATTTGATCGTAGTTATTGCCCGGCCCCTCCCAGTTCACCAATATTGGTGTGTCTGCGGTGGCGGTTTCCGGGGCGTCCAGTGAAGCCGCAACGCTGCCGATAATCAATGGCCGGCGAGCCAGGATGCGGTCGGTTTTTGCAGTCTGATAACGCAGTTCGTAATTACCGGCCGTTTCTGGCAGGCGAATGCTGATGGGGTTGCGCCGGCTGACAATGCCCTGACTGCGAACCGGTTTGGCGTCATCAGCCGCGGCGGCTGCATGCACTGCTATTTTGTCATACTGATTACCTGGGCCTTCCCAGTTGACCGCTATGGTTGCGCCGATATCGGCCTGTCCGGGCGCATCCAGGCTGGCCGTGGCATCTGTTACGGTAATCGGGCGGCGTGCCAGTATGCGGCCTTGTTGCCGGGTCAGATAGCGCAACTCGTACTCGCCGGGCTGTTCCGGTAAATGGATAATAATGGGCTTAGTGGCGCTGGTAATGCCCTGCGATAAGTCAGCTTTTGAGTCATCAGCCGCACCCTGTGAGTACAGGGCGATCTGATCATAGCGATTGCCTGGACCCTGCCACTTTACTTCAATGGCATTGCCAATAACCGAATTGTCCGGGGCATCCAGACTGGTCTCGGTATCCACTACCGTAATCGTACCGCGAGCTTCAATCCGCTTGTCGGTGTTTGACCAATAGCGCAATTCATATTCACCCGGAAATTCCGGCATCACCAGACCGATCGGGTTTTTGCCATTCAGGACACTGCTCGAATTAATGCCTTTGGCATCATCGGCTGCATCAGGAGCGACAATATAAATTGAATCATAATTATTGCCGGAAGCCTCCCATTTGACATCTACCGTGGTACCGATAACAGCCTCTGCCGGGGCCTCCAGCGAAGCAGAGTAGGCGAACGGGCTGAAGCCCAGAAGACAGGTCAGTACGACCCCCAAGCAATGTTTGCGCATACTCGACTCCTTAAATCACGGTTTGGCTTTTCTTTAAGGGCGTATCTTACTTTTTGTTTGGTCCTGTTGACAAACTCACAGGCAATAACGCCTATGTCTCTGAGTCAATGATCAGCAACTATTTTGGCTAGCGTGCGGAGATTCTTCACTGCGTTCAGAATGACAAGGTTTTATCTAGATCAAAATATTTCGGACAGCAGTGTGAACAGCAGGGGCGAGCAAAGAGCAGATGCCGATGGGCATCATTGGAAAAGCCGAGGTTCGGCCTTTCCGGGATTCTTGCGGTACTTACAGCGCCCGTACGTGCTGATTCAGGCGTGATTTATGCCGGGCGGCTTTATTACGGTGAATCAGGCCTTTGCTGACGGCTCTATCGATGGCTGGAACAGCCAGCTTATAGGCAGCTTCGGCAGCGGCTTTGTCTTCGGCGGCAATGGCCTTCTGGACATTTTTGATACGGGTGCGCATGGCTGAACGCATACCAGCGTTGTGCTTGCGGTTGACCTCGGCCTGACGTGCGCGTTTGCGCGCAGATGCAATGTTAGCCACGGGCTATATTCTCCTGGGAATGTTCTAAAAAGCCGCCTATTATGCCGGGCTTTGGGGGCTCAAGCAAGGTTTTTGGGGGCTTATAATGATGCGTGTGGCAAAAAACTTCCCTGGCTTGCAGCTATAACTTGTCATTCTGAACGTAGTGAAGAATCTCCCCCTGGCTATTCGCGCTGGCTGATGAAATCCACGCCAGTGCAAACGAACGGAAAAGCTTGCCCTGACAGCCACCAGCAGGGCCAATATTAGCCCCTAAATGTTTTCGCTGAGAATAACGATGGAGCCGCCTGAACTCACGCTACCGGAAGGGTCAGCTCAGTATTGTTCCTACACACTGGCGTGCGACTGACCGAGTCATTACACTGCCCCATCAGTCCGAACGCCAACAATATCTTTCGGTTTAACAAAACCACCAGCATATAATCCCGCCATGGCCTCCTTATTCCGATCCATAGCCAATACCAGCAGTGGCACCCTGATGTCCCGGATACTGGGGTTCTTGCGTGATGTTGTGCTGGCGCGGGTATTTGGCGCTGGCGCGGCGACCGACGCTTTTTTTGTGGCGTTCAAAATTCCCAATCTGTTGCGCCGACTGTTCGCGGAAGGATCATTTGCGCTGGCTTTTGTGCCGGTATTGGCCGAATACCGCGAGCAGGGCGACCGGCAGGCGGTGCGCGAACTGATTGACAGCGTGTTTGGCAGTCTGCTGGCCATTTTGCTGGTAATAACCGCGCTTGGTGTATTGACCGCACCCTGGATCATCCGGCTGTTTGCGCCGGGTTTTGCGCCGGGTGAGACCCAGTATCAGCTGGCCAGCGAAATGCTGCGCATTACTTTCCCTTATCTATTGTGCATTTCACTGACCGCACTGGCGGCCGGGGTACTCAATACCTGGGAGCGTTTCTGGCTGCCGGCGGTCACCCCCGCGTTGTTGAATATCAGCATGATCTGTGCGGCATTATTGCTGGCGCCGCGCCTGTCAGTGCCGATTACCGCGCTGGCCTGGGGTGTTTTGCTGGCGGGGGTTTTGCAGTTGTTGCTGCAACTGCTGGCGCTGATGCGCATGGGTCTGATGCCGCGGCCCCGTTGGGGCTATGCCCATTCCGGCGTGCAAAAGATCATGAAATTGATGATACCGACCTTGTTCGGTTCGTCGGTGGCGCAGATCAATATTTTGCTGGACACTTTGCTGGCCTCACTGTTGCTGACCGGCAGCGTGACCTGGCTGTATTATTCTGACCGGCTGTTTGAATTTCCGCTGGGAGTCTTCGGGGTGGCGTTATCGACAGTGGTGTTGCCGCGTCTGGCGCGGATTCGGCAGCGCAATAACGGTCAACCGTTGGAAAATACCAAAGCCTTTGCGGCGACCTTGAGCTGGGCGATGCGGGTGGCGGTATTGATCAGTCTGCCGGCCGCGATTGGCCTGGGTGTGCTGGCACAACCGGTGCTGACCTCTATGTTTCAATATGGGGAGTTCACCGCGTTTGATACGCAAATGGCCAGTTGGTCTTTGATGGCATATTGTAGTGGCCTGCCGGCGTTTGTTGCCATCAAGGTCCTGGCACCAGGTTTCTACGCCCGCCAGGACACCAAAACCCCGGTCAAGATTGCCATCCTGGCGATGGCTGCCAATATGCTGGGCAATGTGTTGCTGTTATTGCTATTCGTGCATTGGTTGGCAGCGGATAACCCGGCAGGTTTTTGGCAGGTGCTGGCTACCACGCCGGGACTGCACACGGCCTTGGCGCTGGCCAGTGCGGCTGCCGCCTATCTGAATGCTGGCTTGTTATGGCGCAAACTGCGGCAATCGGGATGGTGGCATTTGCCGGGTGATTGGCTGATGTTTATCAGCAAAGCGCTTCTGGCGGCGTTGTTAATGGGCTTGGTGTTGTACGCGGCACTCAGTCAGTTCAGTATCATTGATACTTGGCTGGCCGGTTTGTGGTGGCAACGGGCCGGCATTTTAATGGTGCTGGTGAGTGCCGGAGCAGCGATCAATGGGTTGTTGCTGTTAGCGCTTGGTGTGCGTCCCAGTATCTTGGCAGTGGGGCACTAGCGGATGTATTTTGTGCGGGATTGGCAGGCGCAGCCGCCACCGGTTGCGGCACTGACCATTGGCAACTTTGATGGCGTTCATCGTGGCCATCAGGCTTTATTGAACAAATGTCGTGCTTTGGCCGACGGCCAGCCGGTCGGGGTGGTCAGTTTTGATCCCCTGCCTATCGAAGTACTGTTTCCGGAACGTGCCCAGGGGCGGGTCACCAGTACCCGCCAGCGTATCCATGAGTTAGCTGAATACGGTGCGGATGTGCTGTGGTTGTTGCGCTTCAATCAGGCACTGGCGCAGCAGTCTCCCGACAGCTTTATTCAGCGGGTGCTGGTGGATGGTCTGGCCGTTCAGCACGTGGTGGTGGGTGATGACTTCCGATTCGGGCATCGGCGGGCTGGAACCATTGCCAGCCTGCGGGCGGCAGGTGCGCTATATGGCTTTGAGGTGCATACTCAGAAGACCATTGCAGATCAGCATGAGCGGATCAGCAGCACCCGTCTGCGGCATGCACTGAGCGCCGGCGATGTGAGCGCCGCCGGAGACATGCTGGGCCGGCCGTATGCGCTGCAGGGACGGGTTATCCGGGGCCAGCAGTTAGGCCGTAAACTGGGCTTTCCAACCATCAATATTGATGTCAGTGGCTGGCCTTGTCTGTTAACCGGTGTGTTTGCCGTGCGGCTGGAGCTTGAAGCAGTAGAGTTACGCCACAAAACAACGCATAATCACCCGTTTGCCGGGCGACTCTGGGATGGTGTTGCCAGCATTGGCTACCGCCCCAGCGTTACCGATACCGTCAGCCATAACCGGCATCTGCTGGAAGCGCATATTTTTGACTGGTCAGGCGATCTGTATGGGCAGCGAATCCGGGTAAATTTTATCCGCCAATTGCGTGCCGAACAGGAATTTTCGGATTTATCTCTGCTGATCGAACAAATGCAGCAGGACGCTAGACAGGCCAGGGCACTACTGAAAGACTATTGATACGTATGGATTACAAAGACACCATTAACTTGCCCAGTACCGGCTTTGCCATGAAAGCCAATCTGGCGCAGCGCGAACCGAAAATGCTGGAGCAATGGAGCCAGGCTGAGCGTTATCAGCAGCTGCAGGCAGCCACCAGCGAGCGGCCGTTATTCATGCTGCACGACGGCCCGCCTTACGCCAATGGCGATATTCATATCGGTCACGCGGTCAACAAGATTCTTAAAGATATGGTGGTTCGCTCCAAACTGATGAGCGGGTTTCGTGCGCCGTATGTACCGGGTTGGGATTGTCATGGCTTGCCTATCGAGCTCCAGGTCGAGAAAAAAATCGGCAAGGTTGGTCACAAGGTAAGCGCGGCGCAATTCCGCCAGGCTTGCCGCGAGTATGCCGCCACTCAGATCGAGCGCCAATGCCAGGATTTTAAACGGCTGGGCGTATTGGGTGATTGGGAGCAACGCTACGCCACCAGTGATTTCGCCTACGAGGCGAACATGCTGCGGGCGCTGGCGAAGATGATTGACAATGGTTATCTGCAGCAGGGCGTCAAGCCGGTGCACTGGTGTTTTGACTGTGGCTCGGCGCTGGCGGAAGCGGAAATCGAATATCAGGATAAAACCTCCTCAGCCATCGACGTTTTGTTTGCCGCCGTGGAGCCTGAGACACTGCTGGCGCCCTTCGACGTGCAGCCTGACAGTGGTACCGAGGTGGGCGTGCCTATCTGGACTACCACGCCCTGGACGCTGCCCGCCAATCTGGCGGTTGCGGTGCACCCGGAAATTGACTATCTGGTGCTGCAGGGCCGGCAAAATGGTCGCCAGCTGGCGTTGCTGGTGGCCGCCGAACTGGCGGACCAGCTGATCGAGCGTTATGCACTGGAAGATACCCGGCGCAGCCGGACTCAGCCCGGCGCGGTATTGGACAAGCAATCCCTGCGGCACCCGTTTTATCAGCGCCATGCGCTGCTGGTGCTGGGTGAACATGTCACCACTGAGCAGGGTACCGGCGCAGTGCATACCGCACCCGGGCACGGTCAGGAAGATTTTGCGGTTGGTCAGGCCTATGGCCTGGAGATTCTTAATCCGGTAGCCGGCAACGGTGTGTTCGTGGATGCGACGGAACGATTTGCCGGCCAGCATATCTGGAAAGCCAATCAAGCCATCATCGACGTACTGCGGGAAACCGGCACACTGCTGCACCTGAATGACTTCGAGCATAGCTACCCGCATTGCTGGCGGCACAAGAGCCCAACCGCTTTCCGGGTAACGCCACAATGGTTTTTTGGCATGGATCAGCCCGGCCGGCAAGGTGGTACGTTGCGGGAGTTGGCCCGGGCCGCTGTCAAGCAGGTTCGCTGGGTGCCCGACTGGGGTCAGGGACGTATTGACGGCATGCTGGAAAACCGGCCTGACTGGTGCATTTCCCGGCAGCGGACCTGGGGCGTCCCGATCCCGATTTTCGTACATAAACAGACTGGCGAGCGGCATCCCGACAGCGTGGCCATTATTGGTCAGGTGGCTGAACTGGTTGCGCAGCAGGGTATTGATGCCTGGTTTGTAGAGGACATCGCAGCGCGCCTGGGCATTGATCCGGAACAATGGGAACCGGTACGCGACATTCTGGATGTGTGGTTCGATTCGGGTGTCAGCCACTGGTGTGTGCTGGAGGCTCGCGAGAATCTGCAGCGTCCCGCGGACCTGTATCTGGAAGGTTCGGATCAGCATCGTGGCTGGTTCCAGTCGTCTTTGCTGACCGGGGTCGCAATGGATGGTCAGGCCCCTTACCGGCAGGTGCTGACACATGGTTTTACAGTGGATGCCAACGGCCGCAAGATGTCCAAGTCCCTGGGCAATGTGATAGCGCCTCAGAAGGTCTGGAACAATCTGGGCGCGGATGTGTTGAGACTGTGGGTGGCCGCCGCTGATTATCGCCAGGAAATGAGCGTTTCGGACGAAATTCTTAACCGGGTCAGTGATGCTTATCGCCGGATTCGCAATACCTGCCGTTTTCTGTTGGGTAATCTGCATGGTTTCAAGCCGGATCAGCAGGCACTGAGACTGGATGATCTGCTGCCGCTGGATCGCTGGGCGCTGGATCGTGCCTGGCAGGCGCAGCAGGATATTATCGCCGCTTATGATGAGTACCAGTTTCACCTGGTTTATCAGCGCATCCACCAGTTCTGCATTGTCGAAATGAGCGGTTTTTATCTGGATGTGGTCAAGGACCGCTTATACACCATGCCGGCTGAAAGTGCCGGACGCCGCTCCGCCCAGACCGCAATGGCGCATATTGCCGAGGCGATGGTGCGTTGGCTGGCGCCGGTGCTGTGTTTTACCAGTGAAGAGTTATGGCAGAACCTGCCCGGCAGGGTCGATCAGCCGGAGCAGGCCGATAATACGGTTCTGCTGAGCACCTGGTATGACGGGCTGGAACCATTTGCCGAGCCCGAGTCCAACCGTGCCCGCTGGGATACTCTGCTGGCGGTGCGCACGCCGGTGCGCCGCCTGATTGAAAACCTGCGCAATGAACAGCGATTGGGTAATTCGTTAATGGCGTCGGTTAAGCTTTACGCAGCGGGTGAGTTATTGTCCTGCCTGCAGGAATTGTCCGCGGAACTGCATTTTTTGCTGCTGGTGGCGGATGTTACGATTGCACCGTTGCAGAGCGCTCCGACAACGGCTGAACGGCATCATTTGACTCAGGGTGAACTGGCGGTGGAAGTGACTGCAACCAGCCACTCAAAATGCGTGCGTTGCTATCAGTATGTAGCAAGCATCGGGCAGTATCCTGAGCATCCGGAGATTTGTGCGCGTTGTCACAGTAATGTGTTCACCGGCGGCGAAACCCGGTTATGGGGATAACCGGCCGCCGCGACCGATTTCGGGTATCTGCCCGGAGTGTGTCAATGCCTGCCGGCAGTTTGCCCAGGCATGCCCCCGACAGTATTGTTTCAGCAACTCCGCAGCATATTGCAGGAGATTATCGATGACTGCATCCAAACCGCAACGTCTGGCAGGCTGGTTACTGATCAGCGTATTGATCATAGTATTGGATCAGTGGAGCAAATGGTGGATTGTCAGCCAGTTTGAACTATATGAAGTGCGCCGGGTAACCGACTGGTTCAATCTGGTGCTGGCCCACAATACCGGCGCGGCATTCAGTTTTTTGAGTGATGCGGATGGTTGGCAGCGCTGGTTTTTTGTCATTTTAACCAGCGTGGTGGCCACTGGATTATTAATCTGGCTGACCCGCTCGCAGGCGAATGAGTGGCGTCTACGGCTGGGGATCGTACTGATTCTTGGGGGCGCGCTGGGCAACCTGATTGATCGGATACGGCTGGGTTATGTGATCGATTTTCTGGACGTACACGCTGGCGGCTGGCACTGGCCTGCTTTCAATGTGGCGGATTCCGCGATCTGTGTCGGCGTTGGCCTGTTGGTGCTGGACACCCTGCTGGATAGCTTCAGACATAAAAAAATGCCTGAATTCAAATAACGTCCAGACTCCCGTCAGCCGCTCCGGCCAGCCCAGCAGCGCTGATCATTACCGGTTGAGGAAGTCTTCAGGCCGGTGTTGGTCAGCGACAGCGTACCGCAGGTGTCATCGGCCTGAGCGCCTTGGGGGACAGCCGACAGGGTATAGGTTTGTCCGGCATTGGCGATAGTGGTTTGAATGACGTAACCGCCGCTGTTGGTAGTGATATTAGCCACCGCGGAATACTGGTTGTTAATGGTGAACTGCCGCTGTTGAAAACTCGCCTGGCGAAGCAGTTCGTCCATCGCATCGGTGCGGTTGCCGCGCAGTGCCTGAGCACGGTAACTGGGTACCGCAATGGTGACGATAATCGTCAGTACCGTTAACACAATCATCAACTCAATCATTGTGAGGCCGGCGATTTTTCTGAGTTTCATGGGTGATCTTTTCATCTTAAATCCGCACATTCATATTAACACCATGCAACGCCGCGATGCGGCCCGACATCAGGACTGCAGGCATACTCCGTCAGCAGTCCGGTAGTTCGATCTGACCGGCCCGGTGACCGGTCAAACCTTTTACTTACTAGCGTAACTGCCGCCAACCCTGGCGGCCACAGTTAATACTGCTCAGACTGGCCGTGGCTTCACTGATCTGGCCATTAGAAGTGGTGGTGTACAGGTAAATACGCTGGCCATCACTGCCACAGCCACGGAATGAGTTGAGTGGTGGTGGGAAGGACGGCACGGGTACAAAAGGATCGGGTACACCATCACCGTCGGTATCTTCCTCACAGGCTTCCGGGTTGCGCTCACACAATGGCCGCGGATCAAAAATTACCGCCGGCAGGTTGGGAATACCATCCTGCAGCAGGCCGATCGGCACCTGATCCGAGCCAATGTAATCGCCATCATCAAACTCACCATCGCCATTGATATCAAATGGCACCGGGTTATCCTGCTGATCAGGGTTGGGCACGCCACCGGTATTGGCATCCAGTGCCATCAGGAAACCGGTGCCACCGGATACGCACGGTTCACTGGAAGGGATCAGGGTCACAAAGAATACAATGCCGCTGCGCACCAATACCCGGCGAATGACACGTTCACCCTGCTGCGGCAAGTCCACAAACCAGCCGCGGTCCTGCGGGTTGCCGTCACCGTCAAGCCAGTCGGGGACATCAGAGGTTGCTTCATTGACTACCCGGAATGCGCCCACCGTGCCCAGTTGAATCTGGGCGAACTGGCCGCGCGTAAAGCCGTTGCCGCCAGCCGCATCGCTGATGTCCAGAGAGGCCGCGCGGTCCCACACCGCATACATCGACTGGGTGCCACCTACGGTTGGATCAGAGTCAATGGATTCGACATATTTACCCGTGCCGACCACCACCAGCGCGCCTTGTGAAATACCCAGCGGATGAGCAATGGCAATCGGGTTGGACAGGATCGGCTGCACTTCGCCACCCGGACCGACAGCGGTAAACAGCGGTTGGCCGGTAAAAGCCACATCCCAGGCGGAGGAATTGCTGGAGGTAACATCAAATTTCCAGACATTGCCGCGCAGATCGCCGGCATAGAGATAATCAACCTTGCTGTCGCCGTTGACGTCAGCCAGTCCGACCGGTCCCATGCCATTGGGGTCAGCCAGGGTGCCGACGCCGGTTTCGATTTTGACAAAATCTCCGGCGGTAAAGCCGCCGATACCGTCTTCTACAAACAGAATATACAGTGCGGCATCACCGTCCGGCGAAGCATTGCCGTCAGCAGCGGTACTGTTATAGCCATTGCCGAAGATGACCGCCCATTTGCCGTTATTCATGCGCGCAATTTGCGGTTGAGCGAAAGTCAGGCCCAGATCGTTGTCATCCTCGTCGGTAAATTCCCACAGCACGTCACTGGCGTCAAAAGCATTGGGATTGGTGATATCCAGTGCATACACGGCCTGCCCGCCGCCGCGTAAGCCACCAGCCAAAATACTGCGCCATGCACCGGAAATCTGTACGTCACCATAAATGGGAGAGCCATCAACATAGAATTCGTGGTTATAGGCAGGATCAGTCAGTTCATTCAGATTCTCTATCACCGCGTTGGGCACGTAGTTGAACAGCTCCACACCGGTATCGGCATTAAACGCGTGCAGCATGCCGTCGTTGCCGCCAATATAAAGTACCGGAGTGCGGTTAAGGTTGCCCAGGAAAAATGACTGATAGTCATCGAACGGATAGAAAAAGCGCGGTGCGCCGACAAACTGCGGATCCGAATTAACCAGATCACCCAGCTTGTTTTCACGCTCGCGAAATGGTTGATCAGGATCATCCACGCCGCGGATGAACAGCAGCCGTTCCGCACCCAGGCCATCATCAAGACCGGTTTGCGGGTTGATGTTCAGGAAAGCCTGCTGAGTGTCGCTGAGGCTATCCCAGGCAAAGACTATGCCGGTTTCAGAGTCGGAATTTAAGGTAAACACCTGACGGGCACTGGCGAAATAACTTTCCGGCTGCAGATTCAGCAGTTCGCCTGAATTCCAGATGGGCGTGTTGTTCAGGCCGCCGTCGTTGGCGATCTGGAAAGCCAGAAAGTCGCCATGCCAGTCGGTGCTGTTAAACAGAGCCTGATAGACCCGGCTTTCGGTGCTGATTGAACCACCATTACTGGAACCGGATGCGGCTGAACCAATCCGTTGCTGAATATTCAGAATCGCTTCCTGCAAAGCAGCGGTCAGCAGTTCGGGACGGCGGGCTGAAATAAAGCGGCCTCTGGAGTTGTAGGCGGCATGCCACAGATCGTCAATACGGCGTTGGTTTTCACCATTCCCGGCAGTCCACCATTCCGGCGAGCTTTCAGTCAGTTCGGGATTGGGGAAGCCTTCACCATCGGTGTCGACCAGCGCCCCCTGCAGGCCAAAAGCAATGGTATAAGTCACCAGGTGCTGATCAGGGTTTTCATCGAAAGCATCGATTGGGACATTGGGATCCAGGTCGGGACGCAAATCGGTTTCGTAATAATAGCGGGCAACGTCGGCCAGGGTCTGGGTACCGCCATTGGCATTGTCTCCATCAAAATCGCCGATGCTGTTGGTTGAGGAATTGCCGCCGTTCCAGAAACCATCGGTAAATACCAGCGCAAAGTTCTTCTGGCAGGAAAGCTCAATGGGTCCGTTGCTGCTATCACTGAAATACTCACCAACATCCTGCAGCCCGCGCCGCAGCGGTGTGCCGCCACTGGGGTCGTAGTCGTTCAGATAGGTATCGATCAGCAATTGATTGTGCGCGGCAAAATCGGTATCACCGAAAGCGGGCATATCCACCTGAGCAGCACTGCGGTTGATAAAGTTAGTGCCGTAGCGGAAATTGGGCGCCGAATTTAAAGTGGCCAGCAAGGAACTCTTGGTCACCAGAATGCGGCGTCTGGCGTATTGATACCAGTTGGCGATATTCTGCTGCAGTTCGGTAAATGACTGATTGCCCGCGGCCGCGTCACAGGCCGCGCCGCTGATGGTGGTGTCATCTCTTTCCAGTTTCAGATCATCACCATCCGCGACTGCACTGTAATCGGATCGGACGCAGGTAAAGCCGCCGTTGGTAACCGTTACCCGAATGTAGCTGTCCCACAGATCAATCCGGCCATTGGAGCCGTCCGTCAGATTGATGGCATCCGGGCTGCTACTCGGGAAGCCACCGCTGTAGCCTTTGTTATCTTCCCATACAAAAAAACTGAACCCGCCTTCCGAGGCCAGATCTTCAACTTCGGTGAAACCGTCAGTGCCAGACTGAGGGTTGGAAAGGGCGGCATTAAAACTGGCATTATCAAAACCAAGCCAGGGCGCGTAGATAATTTCAGGATTAAAATACATCAGATTGAAATCCGACGAACCAAATCGCCAGTCAACCCGATCAAAAATATCAAAATTCAGCTCGGCGCAGCGTTTGACCGAAACCCGGTCACCGCTGGAACTGCCGTCACCCTGACCAGGGCAACTGCCGCCGTCATCGCCGGCAAAACGGTTATCAGCGGCGCGGGAAAAATAAACCCACTGATTATCCCGGCTGGCCGAGTCATCACTATCCGGTCTGAACCAGTTGGTAGAGCCCGGTTCCGAGGGACGCTGGCCGTTGCAGGAACCAAAACTGTTATCGTAGGAACAGGATAAAAAATGCTCCGGCGCCAGCACTTCAAAGTCCATGGAGCCGGAGTCATCCATTTCCAGGAAAATATTGGGCACGGTTTCCAGCCCGACAAACAGGGGTATTTCAGGAATATCCAGCAGCGCCGCATGACCGGGTGAACTGAGACCGGCAGCAAATGTGAACGCCGCGCTGAGTGAGAGGATACGGCCTTGTCTGAAAATTGACGGTAATTGCATACGGATGCTCCTGATTACTCGTAGCGGCGCGCGAAAGTGGATTCGACCACGGCAACGTTATTCTGCAGGCCACCGGTGGCTCGTGAGGTAATGCGATAAAACTGAATGGCATTGCCGCCCGGGCAGTCGGCCAAGGTATCGCCTTTGCAATAAACATGTTCGACGATGATGCGTGGTTCAGTGGCTGTTTCTGACAGATCGGGTGCCTGACTGGCGCCGCCATTGGCTGCCACAGCGGTACCGTCACCGGGATTGAGGCCGAACTCCAGACCGTTGGCATTCCACCAGAGCTGGTTGCGATTGGCCATATCATTGGGGTGTTGACCGACCTGCCAGACTGGATCAACCGCTGCACATGAACCGGAAATACACCAGAAAGGTTGCTGAGATGGATCATTCAGTGAGGCAAACCATGCTTCAACCCAGCGACTGCCGGATTCGGCGGATTCAAAAGCGCGCGTAGCATCACGATAATTACCGGACATCCGCTCCTGCATGACGCCGCTGCTGGAAGCAAATACACCCAGCAGGGTCAGAACAACCAGAATCATCAGAGCAAGAAACATTGCCGAGCCCCGTTGGGTGCGTTTATCAATCAATGTATTCATATAAGATCATCATTTATTGCTAGTTAAATTAAAGTCCATCAGTCGGTCTTAGCTATTAACCGAGCGAGTATCCAGTCAGTCATATCGTTCGCTATCAACCAGCTTGTTTCGTTTCCAACCTGGCAGCGCAGTTGAACAAGATACTGCCTGCGAATACGCGGATACCGAACCTGTGGCTGTCAGCCAGCGCCAACGCACAGCTATTACAGCTTTATCATTGCCAATCACCGGATCGATTTCCAGCGATCTCCGACCAGCGGTAGAGATAGGTGATGAACGGTAAGAAAAACCAGTTAAACTGCTGATTCTAATGTGGTTATCAGTCCGCATAAGTGATTTTTATCGCTTGCTCAAGCTCGTCAGAAAGGCTGATAAGATTCGGCAGGATTGAACGGTGTATGACTTTTACCGCTGGGCTGACCGTGACCACAGCCGGGCAGGGCAAATGTGGCCATTGACAGCTTGCGCAAGTTTTTCAACACGAATGATTGGGCGTAAGGCACTGGTATGTAATCCTCCCTGGATATTGTCCTTGCAATCTTGCGCGCGGCAAGTAAGAGCTATAAGGTCTGGTTACGCAAATTGATATCAATAATAACGGGCCGCCGCAAACGCCGTTCGCCGGTAGCCGGATAGGTGTTGCCGATCATATCGATGTCGCGGGCATCGGGCGGCAGCGCGCCGATTTCATCAGAGGTAAGAATAATGCCTGCGCGAATAGCCACCACATTGCCCGGCGCGCCCCAGTTACCGGCCCGAACATAACGATCAGCACTGGCATCACCGTTGGTATCCTCGCCGTAGTGAAATTGGAGGGTTTCCACATTATTGATAATGGGCTGCGCGGCAATAATAACCGGCGGATTCACATTCAAGACGGGTGCGCCATAAGCACAGGTGTATTCCAGTTCATCATCGCCGGGATCATGGCTGAAGGTGATCTGTTTGTGCCAGGTAGCGGGATTACCCGTTGCTGTCACCACCGCATTGGCGTTATCGAAGCAATCCCGGTCGGTAAAGATGTTCACCCGGATCGTGTCCGAGTTGGTGCCGGCACCTTCAATCGTGCCAACCGCATCAATAGGCGGAGGTAAATTAGCGCCTAAAACCGTCGGAAAGGTAAACCCCAGATCAACAGCTGCGGATTCATGTTCGGCGAAGGGAAACCGGCCGGCCACGCGCAGATGGCGGCTGATAAAGCTGGCTGCGAAGCGGCTGTTCTCCTGTACCCGAGCAAGACTTTCCTGCAGGCTGTAGCTGGCGCGCACACTGGAGAAAATCTGCACCAGCCCGATCAACAAAAATGAAGTGATGGCCAGCGCCACCATCAGTTCAACAACACTGAAGGCCTTCAGTCGGGAGTTTTGGAACACTACTTTCATGGATACACTGCAATGCCGAAAGCCTGCCAGGCGGCATTGACATCATCGGCGGCAGTAGTAGTTGAAAAGCCAGCGCTTTCCCGCCAAAAAACTTTGACCACGGTGTTACCCGTGCCACTGCATAAGGGCGCTCCGGGCGTGCCATCGTCCAACTGCCCATCGTCCACGCACACAACCCCGTCGCCTTCCGGCAGGCTGTTGGCCAACTCATCCAGCCAGCGCGCCAGATCATCCTGGGCCATCTGCGCCGCGGTACAGGTGACCCCGCCACTGCCGTCTGAGCAGCCGGCGGACGCTCCGGCCAGGCCGGTGGTATCGGTAAACAGACCGTTTTCATAGCCGGACAGATTGGCGCGTATCCGGTCAGCCATGGTGGTGGCTGCCATGGCGGCTATCCCACGGTTATTGGCGTTATAACTGTTTTGCACATTGGCTACCTGCAGCAGCCCCAGCGCGGTCAGTCCGATGGACATAATGACCACCGCAACCATGACCTCCAGTAAGGAATATCCGTAACACTTACCCATGCGCATCATTGTCCTCAAGAGGTATCCACTTCAGATAAAGTAACCTGTCCAAGATTACTGATAGCCAGCTGCCGTCCCATGGTCAGCTCACTATGGGAAATCAGGATGTTGCCACCTATCGCGGCCGCCAGCAGGCCCGTCGGTCCGAAGCTCAGGCCTGCATTGAAGCCATCAATGGTCACGCCGGCAACCACTCCGCTGTTGCTGACGGCAATAATATCTTCGCCCACATTCAGATTGCCATTGACATTCTCATCAACGAACACTATCCAGCCACTTTCCCAGTCGCCATTGTCACAACCGGCGCCATCATTGGTAGGGCAGATGGCCACCGTGTTCGAGCGAGCGACGGCTTCCGAACGCGCCTGATTAATACCGGAGATTATCTCATTGGTGGCGCCGGCCAGATCATTGCGGGCGAAGAAAGCCCCCAGACCGGGCAGGGCCAGCGCAGTGATGATCGCCATGATGGCAATCGCTATCATCATCTCAACGATGGTAAAGCCACGGGTCGTAAAAGCTTGGGGAAAACGCCAAATTTTCATATCATTATCCTTACTGATCCGATCTGTATCGGCTAGCAACTTCCGACCAGCGGTAACTATAACTGACGAACGGCGTGAAAATCTCATAAATGGCTGATTTCAAGAATAATTGTAGCGTCATAGGCGCCGGCGTGATGGGTTTGATGACAGCCTGGATGTTGCGCCGGCAGGGCTGGCAGGTAACCGTCTACGATCAGGCGGAGGCATTTGCCGGATCTTCCTGGGCGGGTGGCGGCATCATCAGTCCGGTACCGCCGTGGAGTTATCCGCTACCGGTACGTCAGCTGGTTGCGGCCAGTCTGCGCCAGTACCCTGAGCTGGTCGCTGAGCTGCATGGCAGCAGCGGGATTGATCCTGAACTGATCCGTGCCGGATTGCTGTATCTGGGGCCGTTTGATGATGCGGGCGAAGATTGGCGCAGCCGCAATGCCGCCCAGTTACAGGTCGGCAGGTTGAATGATTGGCTGCCCGGCGCAGCGGACTTGCCGGCATGGCAGTTTACGAATGTCGCGCAAGTCCGAAATCCACGCCTGGGGCAGGCGCTGCTGCAAGCGGCTATTCGTCAGGGCGTTGTAGTGCATCAGCATTCGCCGGTCCGCCGGATTCATCTCCAGGCCGGGCAGGTAACCGGACTTGAGCTGCGGTCCGGCGAGTTGCAACCATGCCGGCATACCGTATTGGCGGCGGGCGCCTGGAGTGACATTATTCTGCGTAACAGCGGTTTAGCAGGCCTGGGTATCAAACCGCTGCGTGGGCAAATGCTGCTCTGGCAGGCACCGCCTGGTTGTTTGACGCATATGGTCACCGGCCATGGCAAATATCTGATTCCGCGCCGTGATGGTCATATCCTGGGTGGCAGCACGGTCGAAGATGTAGGCTTTGACAACGCCACCACAGCTGCCGCACTGGACGAAATACAGCATGCCTGCCGGCAAATGTTCCCGCTACTGAAAGAGCTCACACTGGTGCGGCAATGGTCTGGTTTACGGCCCGCCATCGCGGGGGACATTCCTGTTATCGGACCGATGCCCGACACCCAGGGCTTGTGGCTGAATACTGGTCACTACAGAAACGGCCTGGGTATGGCGCCAGCCTCCTGCGAACTGTTGGTCAGCCTGATGACAGGCACAAAATGCCCGCTGCGCCATGAGCCATATGCCATGCCCGAAGCACAGCCCCAGGCTCGCCCGGCAGCCTAAAAAACAGTATACTCCGCAGCCTCAACTGATGCCGGCATAGCTCAGTTGGTAGAGCAACGCATTCGTAATGCGTAGGTCGGGTGTTCGAGTCACCCTGCCGGCACCATTATAAATCAATAACTTACGGATTCTGGGTTGGCCCGCGCATCTTCTGCGTGACATTTCATATTTACGGCATTAAGTTGCCAACAGTATCTGCTTTGCAAATTGCATGTCTAAGCGCTTTATCGCTTACTTTCGTATAGATTTCAGTAGTAGCAATGGAGGCATGGCCGAGTAGTCTTTGTACAAATCTAATATCAGTGCCTGCCTCTATGAGTAACGTAGCTGCGGTGTGTCTCAACATATGAGGAGTAATGCGTTTTTCTATAGCGGCATTAGTTCTTAGCTTATGAATTCTAAGCCTGAGCGTTTGAGGTTTAAGAGGCATGAGCCGCGTGTTGAGTAGCAGATGGCTGTTCATACCATTGGCTTTTATTCGGCTAGAGCGTCGATCAACCAAACTTTGTTGTAACTTGATGTTGCCCACATAGACGATACGTTCTCGTGAGCCCTTGCCATTGATATAAATAGCTGCGCCATCATGCGAGACATCAATTGCTTTTATTCCACATAGCTCTGAGACACGTATACCAGTAGCGCTTAGAAGTAGGACACAAAAGATAGTCTCAAGATTGATTTTAGTGAGCGCATACTTATTGCGTATAAGTCGACTTACCTCTTGTTCGGTCAGAGCTCGAGGTAGCCGTTGAGTTTTTTTGATTGAAGGATTCCATCTGTCAAATGGATCAGGGATTTTCTGATTGGATTTTGCATACCTGCATAGTGCTTGCAAGCAAGCCATACGTCTTTTTGCAGTAGCGGATGAGAGCTTTTTAGTTTGGATGATTTCAGCGAGATACCCTTTTATGACACTTGTGGTAAGTTTTTGCTTAGCCCTACCGTCCCCGGTGTAGGTCATAAAGCTTGATATATCGTGTCTGTAGGCGTCGACTGTGTTTTTAGCTAATTTTCGCTCAACGGAGCAGTAAATAAGGAAGTCTTTGGTTAGTTCAGAGATTCTCATGGTCTTTATTCTTCCGAAGAAACTGGGCAGAGAATGGTATCGCAGAACATAACATTCGCTCTAATAACCAAATGAATACAGCCAATGGGCTGTAACCATATGATTTGGATAAAGTTTTAAGAAAATCTGGGTTTGTCGTTAGGGTAGCCGTTATGGAATTATCTGAATGAAAGGGTTATGATTACCTTTTTAACTAGGGATAATCGGGGGTTATGGATGAGTGTACTTATAGCAGATCAATCCATAGAGAGTCGGTGTGCACTCTATAACGAGCTTAGTCACATGACCCCATACTATCTTTCGGCGGCTAAGCCTGAGGAATTAAATATAGAAGAGGAAGCGCATTTTCACATAAGAATGCTCAAAATTCTATCGCTTTACTTCGATAAAATCTTCATCCCTATTGAAAACACAATTAGTTTTTCAAACAGCCGGAACATGCTCGTTGTTCAAAGAGTAATTTTAAGCAAATCATTCAAACAAATGTTGGAGTTAGGTATTGTTAGCTTTTGCGGCTGGGGCGCGAATGATCCTAAAGCTATGTTTGAAAAAGGGGTTAGTTACGCTCATAAAGAATATGAGCACTTGAAGCCTGACTCTTATGTAAAAGAATTGGAAAAACTCGCCATTGTCGGAGATTTCTATTCCCGAGACAATTCAAGGTTTGACATTGGGCACGATAGATTTTTAAAAAAAAATCTATCGTTGCTTGACAATGCGAATTCACGTCAACAACTCGATGATGGGCTTGAATTTATAGAGCAGTTTTATCAGTCATTTAGATACATAGGGTCCCTGGAATTTTATGCATGGCTAGACAGCCGTGATCTATCTAACGAATTAGCATCAGGATTTTACAAAGCCTATTATCGTGCGTGGCAGGAGTATTGCTACACTACTTACGCACCGGTTATTACCGTCAATTCCCACAGAATACGATATTCATACGGCAATATTAATGTTGGAACACAGGAAGCTCCGAATGATGTTATAGCGCTACTTTATTCGCCTTCAATATTTCTGCGTTTTTTGGAATGGCAACTTGGGCGTAGGGTCACAAGAATATTGCTTAATCTCAGCCCTGCACATATTCAATCGATACGTAACGGTGATGGTGCTTGGCATAGGTTTATGGAAAAATACCATAGCTGCATAGAAGTTGCTTCCGATCTACATTCGCTCGAGACAGAGATGTGGAGTCTTCGTCGCGAGTTCAGTGACGATCGAGTGAATGCACTCATTGAGATGATATTTAAAAGAAGCGTTCACAAAATAAATTCTAAAGCAATTGTTGACATTGTGAGCATGCTGAGTATTCCTATTGCATGGGCGCTGCAGTTCTTTAATCCCGCTGCTATTTTCGCCTTTATTCTTAGACATTTTTTCAAGAAAACCGCGTCGGCGCCTTTTGCAAAAGATGCGATCCCATTCTACAAAAAGGCAATTTCCCTTACTAAGAGTGCTCCTATCATTTCGGCAATATAACAAGATGCTCGTTCTCTACAAAGCACGAGAGGTTGTTTTTATAAAAGACGGCGTCGTCTACAATAAACTGCTCCCTGATATAGCTAATCGTTTCGTCACCGCAGTGAGGTTCAGCTAGGCTTAACGAATTGTCGAAAGCTCCACGCATAAAGGCCTCCTGTTGTGGAGAAAAAGGGTGGATGTTTAGGTATGGCCAAAGTCGGCTTTCTGTTTTGCGTCCTGAAATTTTCCTTGCCAATGAGTGTAGCTGACTTCCCAATAACTTATTGACCTGCAGTTTGCCATTATGCGATGATGCTTTTTTCACACCCTCAATTAGGTCGCCGTGGATGCGCTTGTTAATCGGGTTATAGCTAGATGTTGCCATGTCAAAGTCTTTGATAATCAAAAGCGAGTCGTTTGCCATTCGGTCGTATAACGACGCCACAAATTCCGCATAATTACTATTGTACGAGAGAGTATTGAATAAGATAATTCTATTGAACTCATGAACATTCTCCAAAATTCCGAAAACGTTGGTAAGTTTTAATTCCCAGTTATTCAGCCCACTTTGTGACAAGTTTTCTCGTGCAACCGATATAAGATCCGTATCGTGATCCACACCAACAACCCTTCCTATTGGGCCAACCATCTTGAGAAAAATTTCGATATAAAACCCTACTCCACACCCCAGATCGAGGACTCTGTCACCGGAGCGAATTGGTAAAGACGCAACATTATGAATAAGTTGAGGCGATTTTGCATTATAGTGATTGGTGAGCCAGCTAACAGACGCAAACGCTTGTCCTGTTATCATAGAGTCTCGCGATATATCCATAACCCCCGATTATGAATAGTCATTGTGACAAGCCCACGATCTTTAGCCCAATCCCATTGTTAGTGTTTCCGGTTGTTGATCGGTATTTTGTTTCGTCCAATCCAATAAAAACTGTTGTGGTGTATGGCCCTTCAATGAACGATGTGGTCTGACGGTGTTGTATTCATCCAGCCATTGATTGATGACTACCCGTGCCTCGGTCATTGACTGAAACAACCAACGGTTCAGGCAAGTGGGCTTCCCAGGGCTTGCTAGACATCTGATAGCGTTAAAATGTAACTCTATTGGAGATGTTTATGAGCAGCAAGCGATACACTGAAGAATTCAAAATTGAAGCGGTTAAACAGATCACTGAGCGTGGCTATTGTGTTGCCGAAGTAGCGGAACGATTAGGTACAACCACCCACAGCCTATACAGCTGGATGAAGCGATACGCCAATCCGGTACCCCAGACTAATCGATTGGATGATCAAGCTGAGCTGGCACGGCTCAAGGCGGAACTTCGCCGGATGACTGAAGAGCGTGACATCTTAAAAAAGGCCGCCGCGTACTTTGCCAACAACCCCGTGTGAAGTACGCCTTTATTCGTGATCATCGTTGCGAGTTCTCAATCAGAGCTATATGTCGTGTGTTGAAGGTTCACTTCAGTGGGTTCTATGCTTGGTTGAGTAAGCCCTTATCGGCCAGAGCCATAGAGGATCAGCGCTTGTTAACACTGATCAGACAGTCTTATATCGCCAGCGGTGCAACCTACGGCAGCCCGTGGATTCACTGTGATCTACGCGAGGCCGGGGAAAGTTGCAGCGTCCATCGTGTCGCCCGGATTATGCGCGAGCACAAGATCCGGGCGCAGATTGGCTATAAACGCCGTTACATCAAGGCCGGCAAGCCAGCCAATGTGGCTGCGAATGTGTTAGATCGCCAGTTTAGTCCTCAGGCACCCAATAGCGCCTGGGTGAGTGATATCACCTTTGTGCGTACCTATGAAGGATTTTTGTATGTTGCCACGGTGTTGGACTTATTCTCCAGACGTATTGTTGGCTGGTCGATGGACAACAATATAGACCGCCACCTGGTGATCAAGGCCTTGCTGACATAACGGCCATGCTCCTTGCATTTTGTAGTGGATCGCGTCCAGCCACACGATCGGATAGATGGCCTCCAGATCGCGTTCACGCCAAGCCTGTAGCTCCGGCAGTAGCTTGTCGGTAATGGCGTAGAGCGTGCTGTTGGAGACGGCAATGCCATACAGGTCTTCAATGTGGCCGCGAATATCCTGATAACTGGTGCCCAGTGCAAACAGGGCGAGGATTTTGCGTTCCAGTTCATCGGTCAGATGAGTCTGGTGTTTTTTGACCAGCCGGGGTTCAAAGGTGCCCGCGCGGTCGCGAGGGGTTTGCAACTGGAAGCTGCCGACCGGGCTTTTGATGGTTTTGGATGTGCTGCCATTTTTGCGATTGGGTGTTTGTTTCTGATCCAGGTGACTGTCAAGTTCAGCTTGCATAGCGGCTTCAGTCAATTGTTTGATCAGCGGCGTAAAAATGCCATCTTTGCCAGTCAGGTCCTTGCCTGCACGCAGCGCCTGCAAAGCGGCATCCATATCAAAGTTGGGTTTTGTGTTGTCATAGGTCATCTCTTTTGGGTCAATGGTAAAGAAATGACACAGAAATATGAACACTACCTATCAGGCTTTCGATAGGAGTGTCTTTACATCCTTATCTTGCTCACATTGCTCATCTAATACCGCCAGTATGCAATTACGACCCTGATCGTTAAGGTCCGTCCCGTACACACAAAAGTCCACAGCCTCTTCCATCGTGTCATTCGCGTGAAATGTCGTAACTATGTGTAACAACCCGTTTTGTTCTACAAATTCGTCAATCTCATCATGTAGCAGCTCTGAAAAAGTTCCAATGCAGGCGATATACATCGCCCCTTTACTCAGTAAGTAATTAATTAACGCCTCCCAGAAAAGCACAGAAGCTCGTTCAGGAGTCCATGCCGTTAAGATAATAACGACAGGCACATAGTCGCCAAGATCGGATATGGCCGAAACTCTATCAGAAATCAGTAATATTCTACCGTTAGTACTTTTGTGAATCACTGGCCTAATTCTCCTCTCTTTATCTTTTCTATATTGTTTCTAAAAGTTTCTATTTCTGACTCTAAATGCCTAATCCTTATTCGTTGCTGTTTCCGGATCAGATCTTGTGGTAAGTCTCCCATTCCAGGTCGAACAGTCGGGTTATCTCTAAACTCTTGCAGTTTCTTTTTATGTTCTGCAATTCTTTTCTCCAAGCTCCGAATTCCTTTTTGCTGTTGCCTTGTTAGCCCTTTTAGACTATTTGATCCCCCTCGTTTAAGCAAAAACTTACCAGCAGCTTTAGCCAATCCCGCGAGACCCACAAGGTCAACCGCAAGTCCCGCCCATTCACCCGCAGCGTATGCGCCCGAACAGTAATCAACCCCGCCATTGATGCCGAGTTGATTACGTGCCCATATTGTCCCGCCACCTGTAG
>JAJFKY010000012.1 GCA_021772975.1 Gammaproteobacteria bacterium | reverse complement strand
GAACCTCTGGTGTTCCGGTTGTCACGCCAGTGGCATTGCCGGGTAGCTATGTTCGGACGGGATAACCGCTGAAAGCATCTAAGCGGGAAGCCTCTCCCAAGATGAGATCTCACTGGACCTTTAAGGTCCCTGAAGGGCCCTTGTAGACTACAAGGTTGATAGGCTGGGTGTGGAAGCATGGCAACATGTGAAGCTAACCAGTACTAATTGCCCGTGCGGCTTGGCTATATACTAAAGCCGATGTATAGATGGTTTGACGACACCTTACGTTGTTGACACAACATTAGCTCTGACTAGATTTCGTATTGTGCAAAAGCACACATGGCGCTTGCGCCAGCCTGGTACTGATTTACCAGGTCGTGTTTTTGCAAACCGGTTTGCCTGGTGGCAATAGCGGCGTGGTACCACCCGATCCCATCCCGAACTCGGAAGTGAAACGCGCCAGCGCCGATGGTAGTGCGGCATTCGCCGTGTGAGAGTAGGTCACTGCCAGGCATCAAAACAAAAACCCCAACGGATATTCCGTTGGGGTTTTTCTTTATCTGCCTGTCAGGTGCGAGTTTAATCGCGTTCTGGCGCCACGCAGGCGCAGTCACTGCGGTTTAAATAGAGCACCCAGCCCGGTAGCGTTAGTCACGCCATCCCTGGCGTGACGGCATCAAAACCTAAAACCCCGATTTGGCTTAGCTGATCGGGTTTTTTTTATACTTCGGATTTGTGACCTGCTAAGAATGTGTCCCTGCCGGGACAGCTAAAAACGTTCTGACGCCACGCGGGAGCGGTTTAGTTCGTCCAGTCGGGATTTTGATATCTCGCTGTGCTACATACATGGGTATATGCGGCGTCAATAGCTGCCCCGGAAAGCAGTATTAACTTATGTTATCTATTGCAATAACCGTCTGATATACTTATGATTACGCGTTAAGAATGTGTTAGGCAGGCTTTCTTAAAAGCTTATTTGTCAGGATATTTTTCATCCGGCTCACATTTCAGGGAAAGCACGTCCCCGTGCTTGTAAATATTTTAAGTAAGGATTACAGCATTAATCGTGCTTTATAGTGATCAGACCAAAGGCTCAAGAACAATGAACAAGCTCTTTTTAGCGATTGCACTCATGTCAGCTGTGCTGGCTGCTAATGCACAAAGCGGCGGCTTTACCTATCAGGATGCCGCCAACGGCGTAGCCGTACCAGCCGGCACTGGCGCGACCTCTCCGAACGGCAATATCCTGGGTTCGGGTTTACAGGTCTTTACTGATCTGAACTCGTTTCTGGCAGCAGCTCCGATGGCCACTAATTCGGAAGATATGGAAACCAACAACGCCGGTGGTGTTTTCCAGGCATGCCCTGAGCCGCTTGACTCCAGTAATAATGACAATTGTTTTACACCTGGCCAGTTTGTTGATGGTGTCCAGGTCAGCACAACCACCGGTGGCGGATTGGTGTTATTACCACCAGGCTTTATGGGTTTGAGCAGTTCTGTGCTGGGTGCTATCAGTTTTGCGGACAACACCCTGCTGGATTTTACCACCAACGATATCAGGGCGGTTGCCATGGATGTGTATGCCGGCACGGTCCCCGGCGATGTTACTCTGACTCTGCGTGATAGCGGTGGTGCTACCATTGGCAGCGCAACTGTGATGGGTCTCGGCCCACTACCGAGTAATGGTTTTATAGGTATCACTTCTGTGACACCTATTGCTCAGATTGAAATTGATGGTCTTGGTGGTAACGGTGAGCTGTTCGATAACCTGCTGTTCGGTACCATTAACCCGCTGCCAGACCCACCTGCGGTACCTGCCTTACAACCCGCCGGATTGTTTATTCTGGTGCTGGTACTGGCGGCTGCCAGCCTGTTGTTGCTGGCACGCAGAAACACAGCGAAATAACCAGACAGTATTGCTTAAAGCCGGGCTATTTGCCCGGCTTTTTTATGCCCAGGCTATTGGTTAAGCTTGGGGTTTTGGTAATCGGATTATGCAAACCATCACCGCGGCAGTTATCCAGACTGCTTCTGAATTATTCGATACCCCAGCCACACTGACCAGGATGCAGCGGCTGGTGGCACAGGCGGCTGAGCAAAAAGCCCGTATCGCTGTATTCCCGGAAGCATATATCGGCGGCTATCCCAAAGGGGTTAACTTTGGCGCTCAGGTTGGGATGCGTTCAACCCAGGGGCGCCGGGAATTTCAAAACTACTTTAATTCAGCTATCACTATTCCAGGCCCGGAATGTGAGCAGATGGCTGAAATAGCCAGCCAGCATGAAATGTATCTGGTGGCCGGTGTGATTGAGCGCGACGGTGGAACCTTGTACTGCTCAGTGGTGTATTTTGATGCTCAGGGACAGTATCTAGGTAAGCACCGTAAAACCATGCCAACCGCTATGGAACGGCTGATCTGGGGGTTTGGTGATGGTTCCACACTGGCCGTCATGGACACCGCGATCGGCAAATTCAGTGCGGTTATCTGCTGGGAAAACTACATGCCGCAACTGCGATTGTCTCAGTATGCGCAAGGCGTTGAAATCTACTGCGCACCCACCGTAGACGAACGTGACAGCTGGTTGCCATTAATGCGCACGATAGCTATCGAAGGGCGATGTTTTGTGTTGAGCGCCTGCCAGTTTATGCAGCGCAAGAATGGGCCGACCGAGGGTTATTCACCGGTGCAGGGTGATGATCCGGAAATGACTTTGATTCGTGGCGGCAGTTGTATTGTTTCACCGCTCGGCGAAGTGTTGGCCGGTCCGGTGTTTGATCAGGAAGCGATTTTGGTCGCCGAGCTGGATGCAGGTTTAATTGCGCAGGGCAAATTTGACCTGGATGTGGCCGGGCATTATGCGCGGCCGGATATTTTTGAGTTGCGGGTTAATAAAGCCAAACAGCAGGGTGTGATTGAGATTACTAAGACTAAGGATAATTCTTAATCTATAGACCATCGGCTGGCTGTTTAGCCGGTTGCGTGTGGAGATTCTTCACTACGTTCAGAATGACAGCCTTTGTTTGGATTTTGATAGCTTGCAGGCTAGAGGGTAGCTGAAAAAAACTGTCATCCTGAGCCAAAGGCCAAAACTGTCATCCTGAGCCAGAGGCGAAGGATCTCCTCGGCGGGTGACTGTTAACTGTAGACTCGCCACGGTGCTCAGGCAGGCTGACCACCATTCATCTGCAGCAAGCGCAAAAAGTCCCGCCGTGTTTGCGGACCCCGGGTCAGAAAATGCGGATCGGGATGATCCCGGTAGTTGGCTTGCGCATTGGCGATGCCGTCATTGCCGGACCTTAACAGCACTTCGTCCAGGCTGATGTTATAGGGCCGGGTGGCATTAAGGCCGAAGATTTTAGCGCGCACCTGCTCGGTGATCGGTTGATAGCCGTGTTGTTCCTGTAATTGCCGGCTGATCTGAAAACTGCGAAAGGCCATTATCTGGTCCTGTGGTGAGCCGTACCAGATGGAGTCGGTGCCCCATAAGATATTGTCTTCACCCAGGTGAGTGATCAGCTTGCCCAGACCATGCGCAGCCGAATCCGGATCACGTATCAGGCCCCGCCAGGTGGAACCCAGTTCTGCATACACATTGCTGTGCTTGCCCAGCCCGGCCTGTTTGACGCTGTTGATCAGGCCATCCAGGCCTTCATTGCGGTTGGCATCATACGGGCCTTCCGGTTGATCAGGTATCCAGCCGGAGTGATAGATCAGAAAGTTCACATCAGGAAAGCGCTTGGCCACCGGGCCGATATCAGTGCACAGCGAGTGCTGATAAGACCGTTGGCCAAAAGGTATGCCTTTGTGAATGGCGATATTTTTGACGCCCAGTCGGCGGGCTTTTTCGATAAAGCGAATGCCGACATCATCCGTCAGATAAAAGCCGTTACCATCCGGACCCCACTGGGTATAGCACTTCCAGGCGGATACATTGTACTTTTCCGCCAACTCATCCATACCTTCGATATCGCCATCCTGGTTCGGGTTGACCCTGCCATGTAATAACAGTCGGGCGCGGCTGTGTTCCATTTTAGCGACGATCTCACGGGTGGCGGCGGCTTCCTGAATGGTCAGCGGTTCGTTATCGCGGGTTGAGGGCACAAACGACAACACCATCATATCGGTGTCCGAGTCCAGAAACACATCCTTGATAAAATCGTCAGCGCCCAGGCAGGCCATGTATTCGCGGGTCACCGGTTCGGCGCTGTCCACGCATTCGGCTTTGCGGCTGGCGGCGATATTGGGCGGCACATAGTGACCCTGCACATCAAATATAAACTCGCGTTTGCCCAGTGACTGCAGGGCAGCATCCTGATCAAAGCGCGCCTCAGCGGGCAGGTCAAAATAACCGCCGCTCAGGCCGCGGGCGGCAAAAGCGGTGTTGAGCGCCAGTAAAGTACTGGCCGCGCCCGACAGTGAGACCAGGAACTGCCGGCGTTTGAGGCTCAGTCTGCGGGCGTCACCGGCGGCGGTTTCCATAATCAGACGGTTGGTCTTATGCTCATCGCGGCTCAGAGGTATCGGGCAATATTCACCGTTGCTGGTCGAGTCCAGTCTGACCGGTGGACGGGTGCCGTCGGGGTCGTGTCGAAAGCTCATGGCTACGCTCCTGGTGCATTAGGCTTCAGGCTACTGTGCAAGCCCTAGACGCTGACATGCAAGTCATTATCGACAGGATTACCTCCACCAGCGGTGGAGGGTATGATGATGCTTGAATTTGGCTGTATCGCCAGGGCGCCCAGCAGGCTCAGCCGCGCTCACGCTGGCTGGGCAGGCGGCTGAGGATGAACCTCAGTTCTGAGCGGACGCCTTGTCCTTGTTGCTGGTGTGTTGCTCGCCGGCGGGTTGATCCATCTGCAAGGGTTCATTAAAGGTCAGCGTACGGTAAGGGTATGGGATTTCAATGCCCGCATCATCCAGCGCCTGTTTAACCGCGGTAATGACTTCACTGGCACTGGCCTTCATCTTACCGGGCTTGGATTCGGCCCAGAAGCGCATTTCGATATCGATACTGCTGCTGCCGAAAGCGTTGGCGAATACTTCAATCGGTTGCTCATGATTGATGCTTGAACAACCTTGCAGGGTTTTGCGAATCAACTCAATGGCCGCACCCGCATCCTCGTCATAGCCAACACCGGTCATCACCGATACCCGCCGCGTGGGTTTGTTGGTCAGCACTTTGACCGGGTTCTTGAACAGGATGGCATTGGGTATCAGGATCAGCTCGCCGGACATCTGCCGTAGTTCGGTCATGCGAATGGTCAAATCTTCGACCCGTCCGGTAATGCCCTCGATTTCAATGATGTCGCCTTTTTCAAACGGAAATCGCCACAGAATCAGGATGCCGGCAAAAAAGTTTTCAAAAATATCCTTGAACGCAAAGCCGACCGCCACCGAGGCCAGGCCCAGCGCACCCAGAGCACTGGCCGGGCTGAGGCCCGGAAATAGAATAATGGCCGCCACCATCAACCCGCCAAACCAGACCACAATACTGATAAAGCGCAACAGCAGATCCTGCAGTGAACCGCGAATGTTGGTCTGGTCCACCAGCTTTCCGACGATGCGCCGCAATACTTTGTTGAGTATCCAGGTGATGCTCAGAATGATCAACGCCGCGACCATAAACGGTATATGTTCGATCAGATCAGAACCAATCGATATGACGGCCTCTTTGACCGCTGCCAGCACGCCTTGATTGGCCAGCGCCTCGCGGGTGGCGGAAATGTCTTGCTGGGCAAATACCGATGTGCTTAATAAACTGATTAATGAGCCAATGAATAAACCAGGACTCGATAAAATAAACTTCTGCATGAAATAGCCTGAAAAAACAACGTTGCATGTTAACAAACAGCCCGTCACTAAGAAAACCGGCAAGGCGCTGTCGATGTTAAGGGTTTGTCATTCAGTGATCTGGATATGTTGGGAAAATTTTTGCCTGGAAATATCACGTATCAGATTAGATAACTCACGATAAAATGAACGGTTGGGTGAAGCGTTGCGCCAGCTCATGGAGATGGTGCGTTGAATGTTGTGATCCTTGAGTTTTAGAATGCGTACTTCCGGCTGTTCACGCTGACTGATTTCTGAATGCACGTATAAGGCCGGCAGCATGGCGATGCCCATCCCCATCGCCACCATCTGGCGCAATGTGTCCAGACTGGTGCCTTCATAATTACTCTGTAGCTGAGCACCGACTGTTTCAGCCAGATCGTGGACCTGCCGATGCAGGTGATGACGATCCTCCATGATCAGCATTTTCTCGCCGCTCAGCGCCTTGGCGCTGACGGTCTGCCGGGACGCAAGCTTATGTTCCAGCGAAACCGCCAGGAACAGCGGTTCCTTGAATAACAGCGCGGTGCTCAAGGCTGGATTTCGCACCGGCATCGGAGAGATGATCAGATCGTGCTGACCTTCGATCAGGTCGCCTTCCAGCAGGGCCGGGACCCGTTCCCTGAAATACAGCTTGAGCTCCGGATAACGCCGGTGCATGGTGGGGATGATTTCGGGTAGAAAATAAGGTCCCAGCGTCGGCGCGATACCCATGCGATAAGTGCCGCTCGGACCTCCCATGGAAGGCTGTGCGGCCTGTTGTAGGTCATCCACGGCTTCCAGAATCGCACGTGCCTTGGGCAGCAGCTCGCGCCCGATAGGTGTCAGATTGACACCGGCGCGCGAGCGCTCCAGCAAACGGCACTGCAGGCTGTCTTCCAGGACCGCGATCTGATTGGTGATAGTGGGCTGGCGGACATGCAGCCTTTCCGCGGCCCGGCGATAATGCTGTTCCTCACTGACGGCGATGAAATACTGTAATTGTCTGATGGTTGGCGGTTTAATATGCATCTGATAGAAAAAAATGATTAAAATTTGTTATGTAACGCTATTGAACTATCAGTTTGACCGGGTGATCATAGCGAGTCAATCCGACAAACCATTTATCTTCGAGGAATTACTATGCAGCACGTTGTCAAAGGCGCCGTTCATTTCCAAAGTGACGTTTTTCCGGAACACGCCGCTTTATTCGGCGAACTGGCTGGCAGTCAATCCCCGGAAGTATTGTTTATCACCTGTTCGGATTCGCGTATTGACCCCAGTCTGATCACTCAGACCGGACCCGGAGATTTATTCATCTGCCGCAACGCGGGTAATATCGTGCCGCCGCATGTGCGTGAGGGTAGCGGGATGACTGCTTCGATTGAATACGCCGTTCAGGCCCTGGGTGTGAAGCATATCGTGGTGTGCGGACACACTGACTGTGGCGCCATGCGTGGCGCCATGAATCTGGACGGTTTGAAAGATTTTCCCCATGTGTGTGATTGGTTGGCGCATTCCAGAGCTGCTACCGCCGTGGTCGAACACCTGCATGCGGACGATGATGACGAGCAGAAACTTAAGGCGTTGATTGAACAAAATGTGATTTTGCAGATTCAGCACCTGGCTACTCACCCTTATATTGCCTCCCGGCTGGCTGCCGATGAAATCAAACTGCACGGCTGGGTATACAACATCGGGACGGGTGGGATTGATTGCCTGAATAGTGCGGCACAGGCATTTATACCGCTGCAGGAACACTATCAGAATTTGTCTGAAGCATCAGCAAACAGCATTTGATCCATACCAATAATTTTAACGGGAGCGGGCATGTTTAAACTGGACTTTTCTCACTTGAAAGGTGATATCTTTGGTGGCGTAACCGCTGGCATCGTTGCATTGCCGCTGGCGCTGGCGTTTGGTGTGGCTTCAGGTGCAGGGCCGGTGGCGGGTTTGTATGGCGCCATCATTGTTGGTTTTTTTGCCTCGTTGTTTGGTGGCACACCGACCAATGTATCCGGACCCACCGGGCCGATGGTGGTGGTATTTGCCGGCTTGTTTGCCAGCTTGTCCGGACGGCCGGAACTGGTATTCACCGCGGTGGTGCTTGCCGGGTTGATGCAGATTGCCTTTGGCGCATTGGGCTTCGGGCAATATATCCGCCTGGTGCCTTATCCGGTGGTATCTGGTTTTATGAGTGGCATCGGCGCGATCATTGTGATTTTGCAGATCGGCCGCCTGCTGGGTGGTGATCCGCCTGGAGATACCCTCAGAGCATTGATCATGATCCCGGAAATGGTTAAAGAACATAACTGGTCCGCCATCGTGGTCGGCGCGACTGCATTGGGTGTGGGTTATTTATGGCCCAGTAACTGGGGCAAATTCCTGCCGGGTCCGCTGGCTGCTTTGATCTTTGGTACCGCGATCAGTCTATTCCTTCCCGGTGCGCCGATTTTGGGTGATATCCCAACCGGTTGGCCGGAATTCCACATGCCGGTGTACGATCATGACAGCGCCTATCTGGTGTTGGAGGCGGCATTCATTCTGGCGGTACTCGGTGCCATTGACAGTCTGCTGACCTCACTGGTGGCCGACAATATGACCCGTACCATGCATCATTCCAACAAAGAACTGGTTGGCCAGGGTATCGGTAATGCGGTAGCCGGCTTTTTCTCAGCGATTCCGGGTGCCGGGGCTACCATGCGCACGGTCATCAATATCCGTGCCGGTGGCCAGACCAAGCTGTCCGGTATCATCCATTCGGTCCTGCTGCTGGCGGTGGTGGTGGGCTTAGGTCCACTGGCATCATTTATTCCCCATGCGGCGCTGGCTGGCATCCTGATTAAAGTCGGTTTCGATATCATCGACTGGGGCTATTTGCGCAACGCGCATCGCGGACCCCGCTGGGATCTGGTGTTGATGGCGCTGGTCATGGGTCTGACTGTATTTGTGGACCTTATCACTGCTGTCGCCACCGGTGTGGTAGTGGCGGCGCTGGTATTCGTACGCCAGGTTGCCAAAGCTCAGGTGGATGCGATCAAATCCGATGTGGCGGGGCGCACCTCTGATCCAGAGGAACTGAGCATGCTGGAAGATGCCCACGGGCATGTGAGAATTTTTGATTTTGGCGGACCACTGAGTTTTGGCGCCGCGGCTGACATGGGGCATCAATTCAGAGAAAGAACCAAGCAGGGAAGCGACGCCATTATCCTGGATTTCTCACGCGTGCCGTTTATCGATGTGTCATCCGCACGGGCAGTGGAAACCATCGCCTGCGACGCCAAGCATGCCGGGAAGGAGTTGTATTTCTCAGGTCTGCGGCCTGAAGTGGAGGAAACCCTGAAAGTCCTCAATGCAGATCACTGTCTGCCCGAAGGCAATGCTTATCCGACCAGACGTGAAGCACTTCAGGCGGCGATAGACATGCTCAATAAAAATAAAAAGGCAGCATAGCGCTGCCGATCAGTCGACCAGTGCCGGGCGGTGTGAATACACCGTCCGGCACGACTGCGCCGATGGTTGGCTCCCGCTAACCAAAAATCAAAACTAGGGGCTGCTGAAACTGACCCTTTAATCGAATTCATCAGTTAATGACTGATGTCTGGTGTGCATCGGTAGACAGCCTTGTCACAAGCTATTTCTAAGACAGGCACTTGTGCCCAAAATGTTTCCCTCTAACCTGGTGCGTACTGGTTGAACCGGGACAGGATTTTGTGCTCTACATAGGCTGTGAACCAGGCAGATGGCTATCCAGGCAATGACTCTGCCAGACCGGCAAATAACTCGAGAACAACAATGACCTGTTACCGTTTTGATCAATTTGAGTTTGATACTGATACTCACGAATTGCTGGCTAGCAGCGCTCGCATAGCTCTGCGGCCTAAAACAGCAGTATTACTGGGTGTGTTGCTTGAGCAACGCCGGCAGGTCATCAGCAAACAGACATTGTTTACCCAGGTGTGGCATTCGACTTTTGTACAGGACCAGAGTCTGTTTCAGGCCATTTCAGAAATCCGTAAGGTGTTCGCGCCGCTGCAACCTATCAGAACTCATCCCAATTTCGGCTATCAATGGGTAACACCAGTGAGGGTTCAACGCGTCAACCGGACCAACTGGCGCTTGGTGACTGCCATGTTGTCGGTGCTGGTGATCAGTATGGCCGGTTTAACAATCTGGCGGGAGAACACCGAAATGGCCGATGCGCCGGAGCCGCGGAATATCAGCGCTTCGCTGACCATGCTGCAATCACCGGCAATGCAGGCATTCAGTCTGGGGCTGGAGCACCTGCAAGAACAGCAATTAACTGACGCCTGGGAATATTTTGATTTGGCTGAGCGTGAAAACCCGCTGTTTTTGGAAGCCAGTATGCTGAAAGCGGAAATTCTGTTTAAACAGTTACGCTACATCGATGCCCAATCATTGGCTAACGACGTTTTAAACCGGGCGATCCTGAGCGGCGAGGGTTATGTGCAGGTCGCTGCTGAAGGTTTATTGAGCCGGATCAGCGAACACAATGGACGGATGGACTCTGCGCTGGATTGGGCCAGACAGGCTGACAGCAATGCCCGCGACCGGGGTTTTGCCTGTGCGGCGGACAACACGCGGCACCGCATCAGCGAGTTATTGACTGGTACAGAACCCGCCGTCAGCGCAACCCGGCCGGAGCAGGCGCCATTGCCTGAAACACAGCTGGCTGTGGATAAACCCATGCAAATAAGCTACCCGGATGCATCGCACTGTGAGCCGTTGCGCGAAGCCGCTCAGGAGGCCATTGGCAAGGTGGACTTATCACACTGTCAGGACATCACCGGTAAGAAGCTGCTGGCTGGTCAATGGCAGAGCTTGCTGACAGAAGCCAGACCGACTGAATACGCTTACATATAGCCAGTCGCCCGTCGCGGGGCTATTCAAACATAGCCGGCATCATCTTTGAGAAACTTTTAGGTTCTCTGAGATGTTTTTAGCTGTGGTTTTATTCCTGAGGCTGCATAGTGACAGCACATTTATTCAGGTAAACACCCACACCATGAAAACGTTCTTTGTTTTGTTAATGCTACTGCTGTGTACCGGTAGTTACGCTGATAATCACACCGCCGGCGATTATCAAAAAGTACGCCATGCTTTAGGCCAGTTATTGCCGGGTTTGACCGATTTTGAAATCCGTCCCGCAAGCATCGACAAGCTGCTGGAGGTGCGTTCAGACAGCAGCGTATTTTATGTCTCCACCGATGGGGAGTTCTTGTTAAATGGCCCGCTGTACAGGTTGGAGCAGGGCGAGAACCTGACTGAAAAGCGTCTGGCGGAACATCGCAAAAATCTGCTGGCGAAAATTCCGGCGCTTCAGCCCATTGTTTATCCGGCGGGTAATTCACGCCACCGGGTCACTGTGATTACGGATATCGATTGCCCCTACTGCCGCCGGTTACACCAGGAGATGGCGGCTTATCATGCGGTAGGTCTGGATATTCAATACCTGATGCTGCCGCGGGCGGGCAAAGACTCACCGTCATATGCCAAGACGGTTGATGCACTTTGCGCACGGCAACCTGCGCAGGCCATTACCGCGGCAATGAATGGCGCTGTTCCCGAGCCTGCTGACTGCCCGCACGGGCTTGATCAGCACATGGCCATGGCGCGCGACCTGGGAGTGACCAGCACGCCCAATATTCTGCTGGCCGACGGCACCCTTATCCGAGGATATAAAACAGCCGCCGAATTGGTGGCAATACTGGCTGCGGCGGTAGTCGGCGGGCAGTCTGGCTCGGTAGGTAAGCCGTAATGTTGAAAACAGTCATCGGTGTGGCTGTTTACCTGTTGTTGAATGGCTTGTGTATAGCGCAAGCGGATAAGTATCTGGCTGGGGTGCATTATCTGGAAATAGCCAGGCCGCTCAATATCGATACTGCTCCGGGGCGGTCAGGCGAGGTTTGGGTGTTTTTTAAATACAGTTGCCCCGCCTGTTATCAATTTCATCCGCACCTGCGGACCTGGCAGGCAACAATGACTGAGGATGTGGTGGTGAAAAAAATTCCGGTGTTTCAGCCCGAGTTTTACTCCAAAGCCTACTACGCCGCGCAGCAACTGCAGCTCGATGATCAGTTTCATCTGGATATCTATCAACGCATTCACCAGCATAACCAACCGCCGCGCAGCCTGGCGGATGTTGCTGAACTGGCCACCGCTTACGGCGTTGATGCACAGGCATTTATCCGCATGGCAGATTCTTTTGCGGTCAGCGGAAGAATCAACCAGGGCATTCGCACAGCTGGCCAGGCTCAGGTCCCGGGCACACCGATTATGGTTGTCAACGGCAGGTATCTGCTATCCGGTAAGCTGGTGGGCAGCAACACAGCGATGTTGCAAGTGGCTGAATATCTGCTGGGCAAACAACCTCTGACCGGATCGGATTAAACGACCCGTATTAACTGCGATCATATCCGGGCGGCTGGTCAGTTAGTAATTTTGGCCAGCCAATACTTGCGGTCAGTCGATTGCCGGTCAACTACTTATGGCAGGCAGGGATTTGCACTACCATGGCGTAACTCAATATTGAGCGAGCAGGCCAATTGCAGGGTTTTCTACAGAAGCGGCTGATATGTACGACCTGATTATTGCCGGTGGTGGTACGGCCGGCTGTGTGCTGGCCGAACGTTTGACCCGTTCAGGAAAACTCAGGGTATTGCTGATTGAAGCAGGCGGCGAGCCACGCCATTGGTTCGTCAAAATGCCGGCCGGCTTCGCGAAGTTATTTAAAAGCCCACTGGACTGGGCTTTTGAAAGTGAGCCGTTGACGTCAGCCGGTCAGCGACGGGTGTTTATTCCGCGCGGCAGGATGCTGGGTGGTTCGGCCAATCTGAACGCGCTGGTGCATCAGTGGTGTCATCCGGATGATTTTTCCCGCTGGGAAGCAGCCGGCGCCAAAGGCTGGGGCTGGGATGCGGTTGCACCGATATTCCGGGCGCAGGAGCAGTTGGCCATGCCAGACTCCCAAGAACCGCCAGACCCAGGGCGCGGGTATGAGGGGCCGATGCACATTGCCAGGCCAAAGCGTCCGCTGCAGCTGGCACAGGCGTTTGTCGCTGCTGCCAGAAACGCCGGGTTGGGTGATATGCCCGGTTATAACGGGGGTGATTATCGGGGCGCCTGGTTGAGTGAACTGAGCTATCACGCCAACCGCCGTTGCAGTGTCTACGATGCCTATCTCAGGCCGGCCATGCAGCGCGGCAATCTGCAGGTAATGACCAATACCCGGGTGTGCAAACTGTTGTTCGAGGGCCGCCGCGCAGCGGGTGTGACCGTGCTGCGTAAGGGCCGGCAGCAGCAGCTGGCCGCAAGCGGGGTGGTCATGGCCAGTGGTGTTTTCGGCACGCCGCAGATTCTGCAGCTGTCCGGGCTGGGGCCACGGGCACAACTGGCTGCGCACGGTATCCCGGTGCATCAGGATATGCCGGCGGTGGGCGCGAACCTGCAGGACCATCCGATGAGCATCGCCAGCTTTCGCTCGCACACAGCGCAGACCTTCAAGGCGGCGGCGAATCCGCTGCACGTGTTGCGTTATCTGCTGTTCAGGCAGGGTCTGCTGGCGTCCAATGTCACCGAGGCGATGGCCTTTACCAAAACCACCTATGAAACAGCCTCAGCACCTGATCTGGAGTTGCTCATGTTTCCTCTGGAGTGGCGTAATCAGGGACTGGATGCGCCCCGGCGGCATGCTTTTGCGATTGGGCCGGCAGTGGTGAATCCGCGCTCACGCGGCAGTGTCAGCCTGCGCAGCACCGATCCGCTGGCGCCGCTGCGTATTGACTTGGGTCTGCTGACAGATCCCGAGGGCGTTGACGCCGCCATTCTGACAGCCGGGATTCGTCTGGCCCGCAGCATCGCCACTACCGCGCCACTGGCACAGCTCAATGGCGGAGAAATCTTTCCCGGTGAAGCCATGCAGAGTGATGCGCAACTGCAAGCCGCGCTGCAGACCAATCTGCAGACCGTCTATCACCCGGTCGGCACCTGCAGAATGGGTTCTGACCGGGGTGCGGTGGTGGATTCACAGCTGCGGGTCCAAGGCTGTGCCAATTTATGGATTGCGGATGCTTCGGTGATGCCGGTCATTCCGCGCGGTCATCCCAATGCGGTGGTGGCCATGCTGGCCCAGCGTGGTGCGGACTGGATCGAGCCGATCTTGCTGACATAGTCTGACTGCCGAGCGTGCTGCTCGCTCCCCCTGGTTTGTGCTTCCGGGTGTACTCACCCGGGTCTGTTGTTGTGGGATGCCTGCCGGTGTCGCCTATCAGGTTCAGGACGCTGCCGCGATGGTGGCTAACTCAATCAGGAGAATGAAATGACTGCAGTCTATAAAAGTCATCGGACAAGGTATTTAAAACATCAGCCACAGCACGGCAGGCGTCTTTTGCAGACCCTGCTGTATCTGATCCTGGTGGCCGTCGGGCCGGTGCTTGCCGGCGACTCGCTGTATGGAACAGTCACCGAGATGCGCAGCGCCGACACCGTGGTACTGGATTACGGGGCTGGTCAATATGAGCTCAAACTGGTCGGAATCGACGTGCCAAGGGCCGGGCCCATCGCGACGCAGGCCAACCAGTTCGTATCCAATCTAGTGCTGGGCAAAAACGCCCGTATGCGTTTTGAAGGCCGCGCTGAGAACGGTCAGATGCGCGCAAGGCTGTTTACCGATGATCCTGAGATAGGCATCAAGGAAGTGGCTGTTGAGCTGGTGAAGTCAGGCCTGGCCCGGCGTGAGAAAGGCTTTGATTTCAACTACGGCGAATTGGCGGCTGCCGAAAAGGTGGCGCGTGATGCACAGCGTGGCGTCTGGGCCAGCGCTGATCTGCAATAAGGGGTATGAACATGTTTAACACCATAAAATCTTCCCGTCTTGCTCAGGCACTGTTGCTGGGAGCCTGTTATTGCTTTGTGATGGCTATAACCGTGTTGCTGGAAAGCTCGCAGGCCTATGCCCAGATGACACAGGGCGCGGACGTCAATACCTCGCAATTGGCCAATTATCAGAACGAATGTTCGATCATTGCCAATCCGTCCAATAAAAACCAGTTGTTCGCGGCCTGCAACAATGCCACCGGTGGGCTGTTCGCGGCCCGCAGCACGGACCGTGGCCTGACCTGGACTTATCCGGATCCGGCTGACAGAACCCTGGCGGACGGTGACGCGGGCCAGGGCACGGCTGCCTGCTGTGACCCCACATTGGCCTGGGACACTTTTGGCAATCTGTATTTTGGCTATATCGATAGCACCTTTGCCAATATCGTGGTCTTGATCAGTACCGACAGCGGGCAGACCTTCAACAATCTGGCGACCTTCCCAGGCAGTGTTGATCAGCCGACGCTGGTGGCGGCCAATACCACCGCACCCGGGGCACCGGTGGCCATCTGGGTTGTCTGGAATCAGTCAGGCAGCATGGTGGCGCGCGGCGCGGCGGTCACCGGCTTGAATACCGTCGGCGCGTTTAATGCCCTGCAGAACATACCCGGCAGCAACAACTGCAGTTTCGGCGATATTGCCATTGCTCCCAGCGGTGTGGTGGTGCAGGCCTGTCAGAACCCGACCGGTGGTCAGGGGCCGGGCACCATCCGGGTGAATATTGACGCGGATGGCCTTGGCCCCGGCAACTTCGGCGCCTCCATCGCAGCCACGACCACCAACGTCGGCGGCTTTGATTTTATTCCGCCGCAAAATGTGCGCTCGGTGGATGCCGAGGCCGGACTGGCGTTTGATCGCAATCCGGCCAGTCCGCGTTTCGGGCGTTTGTATCTGGTGTATACCGAAGAAACGGTCAACGAGAACAATGACACCGATATCATGGTGCGTTTTTCGGACAATAACGGTGCCACCTGGAGCGCGCCGATCCGGGTCAATGACGATCCGGCGGCGCCGGTGCGCAGTCAGTTTCTGCCCAGGATTGCCAGCAATCCCATTTCCGGCAATATCGCCGTGTGCTGGCACGACGCACGCAACTCGGGTACCAATACCGCGATGCAGGAATTCTGCAGCATCGCCACGCCAACTCCGGCAATACCCGCCTTTATGGCCAATATCCAGGTGGGCGATGGCGCATCGACCGGCACCGGTTCATCACCCCCGGTACCCGGTCAGGCGGATATCCAGTTCGGCGATTATTCCGGCATGACCTATTTTCAGGGCTTTGTACATCCGATCTGGGCGGATGTGTCCAACAGCACCGGTGACAATCCGGATGGTGGCGCGACCTATGATGCCTATACCGACCGGGTCACCGGCGGAGCGGCAGCCAATGAAGGCGATCCGCATATGACCACCGTGGATGGCACCCGCTATGACTTTCAGAGCGCGGGAGAATTTGTCTCGCTGCGTGGTGACGGTCTGGAAGTCCAGACCCGGCAAACAGCGGTTGGTACGACTTTCTTTCCTGGTGCCAACGGGCATACTGGTCTGGCCACCTGCGTCAGTCTGAATACCGCGGTCGCGGCCCAGGTTGGCAGCCAACGGATCAGTTATCAACCTGGTCTGGATGGCGTGCCCGATCCCAGCGGACTGGAACTGCGGGTAGACGGCAATCTGGTCACGCTGGGCGCGTCCGGGATCAATCTGGCGGATGGCGGTCGCATCACCCCGACCTCGGCCAATGGCGGCTTGCGGGTGACTTTCCCCAGCGGCGCCAGCCTGGTCGTAACCCCCGGCTGGTGGTCGTCACAAAGCAAGTGGTATATGAATGTGAATCTGTACAACACCTTGGCCAGCGAGGGCACGCTGGGTGCGCTGGCGCCCGGAAGCTGGCTGCCGGCCTTGCCGGATGGCAGTTCATTGGGCCCCCGTCCGACTGCCATAGCGGACCGTTACAGGGTGCTCAATCAGACCTTTGCGGATGCCTGGCGAGTGACCAATGCCAGCAGCCTGTTCGATTACGCGCCGGGATCATCAAGCGCGGATTTCGCTCTCCCCAGCTGGCCGCTGGACAGCCCGCCCTGTGAAGTTCCGCAACAGCCGCCCGCTGATCCGCTGGATCTGGCCGCGGCTCAGGCGGCCTGTGCGCCGATCAGCAACGAAAACAGAAATGCCAACTGCGTATTTGATGTGCAGGTGACCGGTGAAGTTGGTTTTGCGGCAACCTACCTGGCCACTCAACGGCTGGAAATCGGTGGCACGCAGATGGTTATCAGTGATGATCAAAACCCGACTCAGGTCGGCTCGGCAGCCAGCTTTACCGCCAGTCTTGCCCGCCTGGCCGGAAGAGACGGTGCGACGCCCGCCGGCCTGGTGCAATTTAAGCTGGATGGCAATAATGCAGGCAATCCGATAGCCTTGGATGCCGCTGGCCGTGCGGTATGGAGCACTAACTCGTTGTCATTGGGTGAACACAAGATTGCTGCCAGCTATATCCCCGCCAATGGCACCAATTTTCTGGCCAGCAGCAGTCCGGAAATTGTGCATACCGTGATCGAAAAAGTGGAGACACAACCGCCCGCTGATTCAGGCAGCAGCGCTGGCGATGCTGATATTAACTGGACGCTGTGGATAGCCATTGTGATCCTTATTTTACTGCTGCTGTTGATTCTGTGGTTCCGCAGGCCATGACAGCTTGGTGACGATATAATCAGAAGCTTAAGTTGCCGCCTCGCAGCAATGCTGCGGGGCGGTTTTTTATAAGGGTGTTAATGGGGGTTTTTAATTTGGTAGATAATAAAGCGATAGGTTTGTATTACCTGGAGCAACGGCATGACACGGCTTTGTCAGGGCGCGGTCGCTCCCAAGGGAGCTCTTACAGGGTGGGGTTGCCGCGCAGGCAGAAATTTATCTGCATCAGTGCAAGCAAGCAAATATACCGACAGATTATCCGGGTATACGCAGCTTATAAGCATCAGGCGGGTAATTTATTCCACGGCACAACAACCAGAAACCTTACTATTGCAGCAGCATCGTCAGCTGTATTCCGGGTCCGGTTCATGTTCCGCGGAAAATTCCTCGACCAGGTTCTCCGCTTTAGCGACGCTTTTGAAAGCAGCGATGTTGAACAAGGCTTCGCCTTCATGCGCCAGCGGCAGGTTGCTGCGGCCGATGATGATGCCGTCGTAGGGGGCAAATAACTCTTCTTCTTCGGTGCCTAAAGGATTTGTAATAGTAGCCAAAAGCTGATCTTTGGCCACGCTGCTGCCCAGTTTCGCTTTGTCGTTGACAATCCCGCTGGTGGGTGCGCGGACCCAACGGGTGGCCCGTGCCAGAACGGGGCTGGCTGGTTTTTTGTCTTTGCTGGCAGGCAGCATCCCAATGCAGCGCATCACGTTCACCACTCCCCGCAGGCCGGCGCGAATGCTGACCTCGTCAAAACGCAGCGCTTCGCCGGCTTCGTAAATCAGCATCGGTATACCCATTTCGGCGGCGCAGGCGCGTAACGAACCATCCCGGATATTGGCATTGATGATCACCGGGGTGCCGAACGCGCGGGCCAGTTCCAGCGTTTTCTCATCATCCAGATTGCCTCTGATCTGGGGAAAGTTAGAGCGGTCAATCGCGCCGGTATGCAGGTCGATGCCGTAATCCACCTGACTGACAATCTGCTGGTGAAAGGTATTGGCCAGGCGCGCCGCAATAGAACCTTTGGCGCTGCCCGGGAACGACCGGTTCAAATCCCGCCGGTCAGGCAGATAGCGGGACTGGTTAAGAAAGCCATGCACATTCACCACCGGAACCGCGATCAGCGTGCCGCGTATCGACCTCAGCAGCTTCCGCTTAAGCAGTCGGCGTACGACCTCCACGCCGTTCAGCTCATCCCCATGCACCGCAGCCGACACAAACAGCACGGGTCCAGCGCTGCGCCCGCAGATAACCTGCACCGGCATGCTCAGTGAGGTGGTGGTATATAGATCCACAATCGGCAGGTTGATATTGACCCGCTGGCCGGGGGTGACGGTGGTTTCGCCGATAGTGATGGGGGTGTTTTTTGGCATGAGCTGGAACTCTTATATGAATCAGATGTGGTTTTAGGTTTACATTATGATTGCTGAAAGTGTCTTTTGGGTAGTAGTTTGTTTATAAATTTGAAGGTTTGATTGCCTGCGTTGATTAGCTTTCCTTGTTATTGATAGTTATTTGAGTTCTATGGTATATGTATTAAGGCAATAAATAAGTAGGGAGAAAGGGTATGGCTAATGTGCCTGCAATAGTTTCAAAGAGAATGTCAGCTGAGGTGCCTAAGTTTCAAAAGATTCTTCAAAATGCCTATGGCAGAGATGTAAATGAAGCAGATACAGTTGTTATTATTGCTGACATGCTTGAAGCAGTATTTGGATATGACAAATACACCGAGCTAACTCGTGAAGCAGTTATTAAGGGTACCTTTTGTGACCTTGCAGTTCGGCTGGATGGTAAAATGGTTATGCTTATTGAGGTCAAGGCAATTGGGACACATCTCGATGATAAGCACCTTAGACAAGCTGTCCATTATGGATCTGATTCTGGAATTGCCTGGGTGATACTTACCAATGGTATTCATTGGCAGCTTCATAAGATTACTGTCGATGGAAAAGTGACCAATGAGAAATTTCTTGAGTTCAACTTTCTTGAGCTAAGCGCTAGGAAAAAGGAGGATCAAGAAATTTTATTTACGTTATGTCGACGTGCTCATGATAAAGATGTGATTACAGAGGTTTATGAATATAAGCAGTCGGTAAATCCACAAACATTGGCATCACTGCTGCTGACTGAAGACAGTGCCAATAGACTGCGATTAATGCTGCGCAGAATCAAGCCGGGCCTTAAGGTTCAATTGGAGGAGATTGAATCCATATTGCGAGATTCAGTTATCAAGCGTGATTTGGTTTCGAGTGATGATGCACTGAACAGTCATAAACAGATAAAAAGAATCTTGACAGCGCAGAAGAAAAAGAAAGCTGCTAAATAAAACCATTGAGTAACGCATGCGCTATGCTATGAGTTGGTCGTATTAGTCAATTGGAATTGTAGACAGTAACTTCATCTGTTAGATGAATGCTTCATTGTATGGACTTGGTTTAAATGGTTTTAGAAAATCAAGCAGTAATACAAAACGCTGTTGTTAAGTTATTGGGACATTTTAGGTATAAACCGCACGATGTCTTAAAGAGACTAGCCATCATTGTTGCCCAACGGATTGTTCAATTTCATCATCTTTCGACTCTATATACTCAAACACCTTCACCACCCCCTCAACCCCATTTACCCGGCTGACCCGTTCGGCCACGGCTTCACCTTCTTCATGGGTGACCAGGCCCTGCAGGTAAACGATCTTGCGGGTGGTGGTGACATTTACGCGGGTGGGGTCGAAGCCGTCGATATCCAGTCCGAATAAGGCTGTTTTGACCCTGCCGCTGAGGAACCGATCGCTGGTGCGGGTGCCGATGCCGGCCACGTCTTCGCGGACCTGCAGTTCGTTGACCACACGGCGGACATTATCGACCTTGCTGGTGATTTCGGTGGCCAGTTGTTTCTTCTCGGTGCTGCTGACTTCGCCGGCCAGCAGTACGATGCCATTGACGCTGACCACTTTGATACGGTCGGTGCTTTTGATTTCCGGGGTGACATACAAATCGTTGGTGACCGTATATTCCACGGTTTCATCATCAATCACGGTACCAAAGCTGCGGCGGTCGTGAGCTGCCCCGCCGACGGCTGCTGCGCCCCCGACGGCCAGCGGAATACAACCGCTCAGGTACAGGCATAACACGGCAATCACCGCCAGATTTAACAGTGATTTCAATGGTGGGGTGTGTACAGAACGCATTGCATGCATGTCAAAACTCCGTAATGGCATTTTTTATCCAGTTTACCTGGCGATTGGTTAAACCGCCGTCGATACTAATGACATCAAAGCGGCAATACTGGTTTAATCCGCGTGGGTGCCGACTTAAAAAATGTCTGGCGGCGGCGGTCAGGCGCTGCTGTTTAGCACGGGTAATGGATTCCGCCGCACTGCCGAAGTCAGGCTTGCTGCGCTGCCGCACCTCCACGAATACCAGTTCTTCGCCATCCAGCATAATCAGGTCCAGCTCGCCGAAGCGGCAATGATAGTTTTTGCTGTGGGTGGTCAGGCCACGACGCTGCAGATACCGTTCAGCATAACTTTCGGCCTGGCGGCCCAGCAGCTGCTTTAACATCGCATTGCTGGTTCAGCGCGGAGCATCACTGAGCAGAATTGGGCGGCCGCTACGGAAGCGCATCGCCTGCAGATCACGGGCAACATCGCCGCTGGAGGATATCTGCAGTTGCCCGCTGGCAGCCTGCAGCGATACTTCAGTCTCACCCTGCAGCATGTTCAGATAAGGCAGCAGCAGCAGGCTGTCACGGCCCAGTCCGAATAACTCGGCCAGCAGTGCATTGCGGCTATCCGGAAACCATTTATTTACCGTGCTGATCAAAGGCTGTGGCGGTTGTCCCGCCAGCCACGCCTGCTGAGTGAAATAAATGCCGTTCAGATCGCGATCACGGCGTATGTTGGGGGTGCCGTCATAGACCTGGCGGGTAGCGTAGACCGGCAGGTAATCCAGGTCCAGAAATTTAAGCTGCGGCATGATCAGTCTGGCCTGAGCTGAATTACCAGCGATAAACAGCGCGTCCGCATCGCTGCGGCCCTGCTGACGAAAACCCAGTTCATCCAGACCCAGGCGACGCTGCAACTGGGCATGCCGCTGCAGGCTCTCATTCAAACGCAGCGCGCTGGCCAGTACGTCGGTATATTCAATCGCATCATTGGCATACACGCTGGTCTGCAGGACCTGGCCACCCTGGGCATTGAGTTCGGTTGCAAACGCTTCGCTCAGGCGCAGTCCGGATTCAGATTCAGGGCGCAGCACAATAATATTGCGATGGCCTTGCTGTATGGCCAGCCGGGCCGAGGCGCGTGCATTGTCCTCGGGCGGTAATGAGAAGGTGTAGTGGGTGGCGACTTCCCGTGCCGGTGTGCTCAGCTCATCCAGAGACCGTTCCGGTTGATTCAGAGCCAGCATCGGCACGCTGCGGTTAGGCAGATCAATCAGGGCTGCTACCGAGCCTTTGCGCAACGGGCCGATGATCCAGTCCGCACCGCTGTCGACCGCGGAAAAATAAGCGCCGCGCGCGTCGCGGTTGCTCGCGCCGCTGTCAATAAACAGCAGCTTTGGTCGCTGCGTTTCAGCTACTTGCAGCCAGCCGGTGATGATGCCCTGGTGAATGGCCTGTGCCGCAGCTGTCAACTGCCCTGATTGGGGCAACAGCACGGCAATGGTGTCCGGCCAGCGCCGCGCCTGTAAATAACGTTCGGTCATCTGCGCCAGCGCCGGGTCAGGTGGCGGGGCCGGGTTTACCTGCCGGCGTTGGACAGGTTGCTTGAGCAGCGTAAAGTGCTGTTGCAGGGCACTCTCGCGCGCTTGCCGGATTTGCGCCAGATAAGCGCGCTCGGATTCAGTCGCGCCGGTTTCCAGTTCCGCCAGCAGGCTGCCGGGTAGATTGGCCAATTCATTAAAGGCGGGTTGGCGCGCCTGGGCGGTCGCGCTGGAGCGCAGTTGCGCCAGCGCGGCGTCGGCTGCCAGCAGGCGCGGATCACCCAATTGCACATTCAGGCGCGCTACCCGCTCGTTCAGCTGGGGCGGCAAAACATCCAGTTGCTGGGTCAGACGCTCAAACAACTGCCCGGCTGCGATGCGGTCGCCCTGCTGCAGTGCCAGTTCGGTCCGCAGCAGTTGCCAGTGCGCCAGCTGAGCCGGACTTAAACTGGTCTGATCCAGTTCGGCCAGACGGCGGGCGGCAATATTCGGCTGGTTGTTCAACAGCCAGGCGTCAGCGGCGCGCAATTGCCACTCCGCCGCATTGCCGGGAGCGGACAGCACCAGCGATTCCCACAACTGCGCCGCGGCCGGATAATCGGCCTGCGCGTATAAAGCTTCAGCGCGTTCCGCCAGCACAGCGGGATTCTCACTGCGGCGCTCGGGGCTAACCTGACAGGCATTCAACAGTAATACGCCGATCAGCATGACGAACTGCGCGCAGAGTTTGATCCGGTGGTGTATGTTTGAACTCATAGGGTGAATAATAACTGATGCGGTGTCACGCGATAACAACATGGATTACAAAACCTCAAGCATTTCGTCACAACCGGTAACAGCCAAGGTTCAGGTTGCGTTATGGGTGGTGGCCACCCCGATCGGTAATCTGGGTGATATCAGCCGGCGGGCGGCGAAAGTTCTGGCCGAGGTGGATTGCATTGTCGCCGAGGACACGCGACATAGCCGCACCTTGCTGACTTCGCTGGCGATCAACAAGCCGATGCTGTCACTGCACGAGCACAACGAGCAACAGCGCATTCCACAATTACTGCAAAAGGCCGCCGCTGGCGAAGTGCTGGCCTTGCTCAGCGATGCCGGCACACCGTTGATTTCCGACCCGGGCTTCAAGCTGGTGCAGGCTTTTCATCAAGCCGGTTGGCGGGTTTCGCCGTTACCGGGACCCTGTGCGGCCATTGCCGCCTTGTCGGTGGCGGGCCTGCCGAGCAGCCGGTTTCACTTTGAAGGTTTCCTCCCCGCCAGGGCCAAGGCACGTCAGCAGCGCCTGCAGGCGTTATCCAATTGTCCCGATACATTGATTTTTTATGAGTCACCCAAACGCCTGCAGGCGAGTCTGCAGGCCATGTGTGACGTGTTTGGCGAGCAGCGGCTGGCGTGCCAGTGCCGGGAGCTGACCAAGCAGTTTGAAACGGTGAATCTGCGCCCGCTGGGTGAACTGCTCAGCCTGGTCAGCGAGGACGCCGATCAACAGCGCGGAGAGCAGGTGCTGCTGGTGGCCGGCGCGCCGGAAGTGGCCGAGGGTAAAGTGGTCGATGCGGCAGTGCGCGAGTTGTATCTGGAGTTGTGTACACAACTGCCGCCGGCCCGGGCGGCGGCGATGCTGGCCAGACATCTGGATGTTTCGCGCAATGCGCTGTATCAGCTGCAGCTGGATCAGAAAAAGTCTTAACCCCGCAAAATAACCACCAGCCCACGTGCACCAGTAGGTTGGCTTAGGCACAGCCGTAAGCCAACCACGGATGGTAAGGCTTTCGGGATATCAGGCTCCTGTCCCGGACTGTCCGGGTATAAACTACCTGTAGGGGCCCGCTTGCGGGCGACCCGGCTATAGCTTGTCTCGCCCGCAAGCGGGCTCCTACAGTGGTACGCATTGAATCAGCATCACATTCAATAGACAATGTCAGTGCGAGTCGGCCAGACAGTCGCTATTCGCCTTCGGGCGGGTGGAGGAAAGTCCGGGCTCCACAGGGCAGGGTGCCAGGTAACGCCTGGGAGGCGCGAGCCTACGGCCAGTGCAACAGAAAATAAACCGCCATAACTTGTTATGGTAAGGGTGAAATGGTGCGGTAAGAGCGCACCGCGCAGGTGGTAACACGCTGCGGCAAGGTAAACCCCACTCGGAGCAAGACCAAGTAGGAAGGAAAGCGTGGCCCGCGTTGCCTTCGGGTAGGTCGCTACAGGCTGCTGGTGACAGCAGTCGCAGATGAATGACTGTCTACGACAGAACCCGGCTTATCGGCCGGCTCGCACTATTCAAAGGCTCACAGTGACGCCGTAGCGCAGCGGCGTTGCTGTCCGGGCTTGTTTCGGGCGGCTGATCTTCACACTATCCTGATCATAACTCCACAGAAACCCATGAAAATTTAATTGCTTAGCTGCTTTTCGGCTTGACGAAAGCGGGGGCAAGGGCTATTGTTCTCCTAAGAAAGTGTCGAAAAGTGGTTATTTTTGGATATTAGTGGTTTTTTTGGTTAGCACAGAGTAACGCTCAGTATGTTTTACGGCGAGAAGCCTATTTCAATCGATGCCAAGGGCAGGGTGGCAGTGCCCACCTGCTTTCGTGAAGGCATTGAAGAGGCGTGCGCCAATCGGTTGATGTTGACCTATAGCGTACATGCGCGCGGTTGCCTGTGGCTGTATCCACGTCCGATCTGGGAACAACTGCGTGATGAGATCAGCGAATTGAATGATTTTGTTCGGCAACATCGCAAGGTCAAATTAAAAGTGGTGAACAGCGCGCTGGAAGTCGAACCCGACGCCAATGGACGTATTGTACTGCCACCGAAGATGCGGCAGATCGCCAAGGTAGAAAAACACGCCATTTTTATGGGCGCTGACAAACGCTTTGAAATCTGGAACGAAGAAGCACTGGCCGCGGAGCGTGGGGATTACACCGATATCGATGCTGAAGAAGTCAGCGAAGACTTGTTGAAACTGGAGTTGTAACGGATAGCGACGGGAATATGAATGAGTAATGCATTGAGCATGACAACGGCACAACAACAACATCAGCCGGTCATGCCAATGCAGGTTTTGGATGGGTTGTGCGTCAAGCGGGAAGGAAAGTACGTGGACGCGACCTACGGCCGGGGCGGGCACAGCGGTTTACTGCTGGAACGTCTCAATGAAGAAGGCAGATTGCTGGTGATAGACCGTGATCCACAGGCAATATCGGCCGCGCGGCAGCGTTATGGCGCTGACCCGCGGGTGCTCATTGCAGAAGCTTGTTTCGCTGATCTGGGCGAGGCATTGAACAGTCACGCCTGGGAAAAAGTGGATGGCGTACTGATGGATTTAGGTGTGTCTTCGCCACAGCTGGATCAGGCCGAACGGGGATTTAGTTTTATGCACGATGGTCCGTTGGATATGCGTATGAGTCCGCACCGGGACAGCTCGGCCGCGGACTGGCTGGCGCTGGCCGAGGCACGGGAAATAGCCCGGGTGCTGCGGGACTATGGCGAAGAGCGGCAGGCCGGACGGATTGCCCGCGCGATTGTGGCGCAACGTCAGGAGACACCCTTGCGGACCACCCGACAACTGGCCGAGCTGGTGGCAAAGGTGCTGGGTCCGGCCGCGCGCAAGTCTCCCAAGCATCCGGCGACCCGGACTTTTCAGGCGATCCGCATTCATATCAATGACGAGCTGGGTCAGTTGCAGACCGGTTTGCAGGCCGCCATGCAGGCGCTGCGGGTCGGTGGGCGGCTGGCGGTGATCAGTTTTCACTCACTGGAAGACCGGATCGTAAAGCAGACCTTCAAGCGGGTCAGTTCCAGGCCCGCGGTTAATCGCCGGTTGCCGATGCCGGATATGCCTGAACCGGCTTTTCGCAGTCATGGCAGGCAACTGCCCGAGGCCAGTGAAATTGCCGACAACGCGCGCAGCCGCAGTGCTGTTTTGCGGGTGCTTGAACGGGTTAAACCCCAGCTCCCCGCTGCAGGGCAACCGCTATGAGCCGCTGGCAATGGGTTTTGCTGATGCCACTGCTGGCGCTGGTATCAGCCTCCGCGCTGGGTCTGGTTTATCTGCGCCAGGAAAGCCGCACGCTGTTCGTGCAGCAGCAGCAACTCAACGCCATTCGGGATAACGCCGAAGTGGAATGGGGCCGGTTGCAATTGGAACAGGCTACCCTGGCGGATATCGCCCGGATCGAACGCATTGCGCGCGAGCAGCTGCAGATGCATGAACCGCCGGAACCGCGCACCATCGTGGTTACCGGCAGCGGTGCTTCGCAACCATGAGCAGCGGGGGCGAACAAGCCATGCATACGCCGGTTTCACGGCTGATTATTCTGCTGACCATTATGGGGCTGTCGGTGGTCATGTTACTGGCGCGGGCGGCGCAGTTGCAGATCATGGATACCGAGTTTCTCCAGAATGAAGGCGAATCACGTTATCTGCGCGATGTGCCGATTTCCAATGTGCGTGGTGAAATTCTGGATCGTGAAGGCGCTCCGCTGGCCGCCAGCACCCCGGTTGAATCGGCCCATGCCGATCCTCGCATCCTGTTGCAGAACAGTGAATATATTCCCCTGCTGGCGGATATTCTGGAGGTTGATCCCGACGTTCTGCAGCGCAAACTGTCACAACGTTCAGAGCGTCAGTTTGTGTGGCTGCGGCGGCGCCTGTTGCCCGAGGTGGCAGCCGGAATTGAAAAACTGGATGCGCCCGGCGTCAGTCTGCGGCGTGAGTATCAGCGCTTTTATCCAACCGGTGGGGTCACGGCGCATCTGCTTGGTTACACCGATATCGATGATGTCGGTCAGGAAGGCCTGGAACTGATCTATAACGACTGGCTGCGGGGCGAGCCGGGTCTGAAGCGGGTCATCAAAGACGAACATGGCCGCTTTGTGGAAAACGTTGAACTGCTGAAGCCGGCCCGGCCCGGCCAGCCGATCACCCTGACCATTGATCGGCGACTGCAATATCTGGCCTTTCGTGAGTTACAGCAAGCGGTGGACATTCATCAGGCCACTTCCGGTTCACTGGTGTTACTGGATGTGTCCACCGGCGAAATTCTGGCAATGGTCAATCAACCGGCCTACAACCCCAACCAGATCAGTCAGCGCAAAGGCGACGCCAAGCTGAACCGCGCCATGATCGACCTGTTTGAACCGGGTTCGGTCATGAAGCCGTTCACGGTGGCCGCAGCGCTGGAGGCGGGCACCGTAACCCCTAATACCGTGATTGATATTAATCCGGGCGGCTTGACCATTGCCGGACATACCATCACCGATACCCATTACTACGGGCCGCTGACCCTGACCCGGCTGATCACCAAGTCCAGCAATATCGGTATGTCCAAGCTGGCTTTAGAGATGCCGGGCAGTCATATCTATGACGTGCTCAGCCGGTTTGGCTTTGGCAAGGTCAGCGGGGTGGCGTTTCCGGGTGAATCGGCAGGCGTATTGCGCAACCATCAGCGCTGGCATCCGCTGGAGCAGGCAACCTTATCGTATGGCTACGGCTTATCGGTCACCACGCTGCAGCTGGCGCAGGCTTATGGCGTGCTCGCGGCCCGCGGGCGCCTGCACCAGCCGACCCTGATCCTGGGGTCGAATAACCCGACCAGTTCAGTGATGGACGAAAAAATTGCTGCCCTGGTGGTGAGCATGCTGGAAACCGTTACCGGTGAAGAAGGCACCGGTAAACGTGCCGCTATCCCGATGTATCGGGTGGCCGGCAAAACCGGCACTTCACACAAGGCTGGCGTGGGTGGTTATTCGGACCGCTATGTCAGTTCCTTCGTTGGTTTTGCGCCGGTCAGCCAGCCGCGCCTGGTGTGTGCGGTGGTGATCAATGACCCGCAGGGTGATGATTATTACGGCGGTCTGGTCGCCGCGCCGGTGTTCCAGGCAGTGATGCGCGATGCCATGCGGCTGCTCAACGTACCGCCTGATGCGCTGCAGCAATATCTGGTGCAGAACCAGGCCGCACAGCCATGAATGCGCAGTTGCAGAATATTTCCGCAACGCCCTGTCTGGCTGATCTGCTGGCCCTGCTACCCGAACTGCGGCCGGAAGATATGCCCGCCGGGTTGCTGCGTACCCCGATCAATGATCTGGTCACCGATTCGAGGCGGGTTGCTGCCGGGGATGTGTTTCTGGCGGTCAAAACCCCGTTCGCGGATGGTTCGCCCTATGTCGAATATGCCCTGGCGCAGGGCGCGGTATGCTGTTTGATTGATGCTGAGTTGGTGACGGATGATTTGCCGGTCAGTCCGTTGCGGGCGCGGCAGGTGATCGCGGTCGCCGGTCTGTCGGTGCAGCTGGCCGAGTTGGCCCGACGGTTTTATGCTGATCCTTCCAGTCAGGTTCCGGTGGTCGGTATTACCGGAACCAATGGCAAGAGTTCCTGTGTGCATTTTCTGGCCCAGCTGGCGGGCCGCATCTGGGGTACGCCTGGCGGCATGGTTGGCACCCTGGGATGGGGCACGCCGGACGATCTGAACGCTGCTACTCACACCACTCCTGACGCGGTCAATCTGCAACGGCAGTTGCATGAGCTGGTGCTGCAGGATGTCAGTCTGACGGCGATTGAGGTCTCTTCACACGCGCTGCTGCAACAGCGTTCAGCCGGTACCCGACTGGCGGTGGCCGCGTTTACCAATCTAAGTCAGGATCACCTGGATTATCACGGTGATATGCAGGCTTACGCGGCGGCCAAAAAGCGCTTGTTCAGCGATCATCAGATCAGCGGCGCGGTGGTCGGCGTGGATGATCAGTATGGGGCGCAACTGGCGGACAGTCTGCGTCAGGATTTAGCCCCGGGCATTCAGCTGTTGACCACCAGCGCAGCACCTGGCCAGGCGGATGTGTGTGTCACCCTGGAGCAGTCCGCCGAGCATGAGGCCATGCATGGCCTGCGTATCCGGATTACCAGTCCGTGGGGCAGCGCCACCGTTCAGACGCAATTACTGGGCGCCTTTAATGCGGCCAATCTGGCTACCTGTATTGCCTGTCTGGGCGCCTTGAACGCACCGTTCAACAGCATGGTGGCAGCGTTGCGGACAGTGCGGCCCGTGCCGGGCAGGATGCAACAGGTGATCAGCGCTAACCGCGCCTCGCAGGTCCGGCAGCCGTGCGTGATTGTTGATTATGCACACACGCCTGATGCATTGGACAAGGCCCTGCGCAGTTGCCGCCTGCATACCGCCGCCAGACTGTACTGTGTGTTCGGCTGTGGCGGTGATCGCGACAAGGATAAACGGCCCAAGATGGGCGCGATTGCGGAGCAGCTGGCTGATCAGCTTGTGATCACCAGTGATAACCCGCGCAACGAAGACCCCGGCGCTATTCTGGCGGACATCAGCCGGGGGCTGGAGCACCCGGCCAGAGCGCATCAGGAAGTTGATCGCGGGCGCGCTATTGACTGGGCGATCCGTCAGGCACAAGCCGGCGACTGTGTGCTGATTGCCGGCAAAGGCCACGAGCGTAGCCAGCAGATCGGTGATCTGAAACTGCCGTTTGATGATGTGCTGGTAGCCACTCAGGCACTGGAGCAGGCCGCATGATGGAGCTGAAGCTGAGTGAAGCAGCGGCGATTACCGAGGCCCGACTGTTGCCCGGCAATGCCGCCGACAGCGTGATCAGAGGCGTGGCGATTGATACCCGTCAGTTGCTGCCCGGCAACCTGTTTGCCGCTTTTAAGGGTGAGCAGGTGGATGGCCATGCTTATCTGCCGCAGGCTCAGGCCGCCGGGGCCGCCGCGGCATTGGTGACCCATCCGGTGGCCAGCGAACTGCCGCAACTGGTGGTAAAAGATGCGCTCCAGGCCCTGCACGCGCTGGCGGCGAACTGGCGGCAACGCTTTAGCCTGCCGGTGGTTGGGATTACCGGCAGTAACGGCAAAACCACTGTTAAACAAATGCTGGCCAGCATACTCGACGCCGCCGGAAGCAAGGCATTGGTGACCAGCGGCAACCGCAATAATGAGCTGGGACTGCCGCTGATGTTGCTGGAACTGAATCAGCAGCATCAAGCCGCGGTACTGGAAATGGGCGCCGGTCAGCCTGGTGATATTCAATTGCTGGCGGCGCTGGCGCAGCCGGATATTGGCGTGATCACCCACATCGGCCCGGCCCATCTGGAACGCCTGGGCAGTCTGCGCGGTGTCGCTAAGACCAAGGGTGAGCTGCTGGCCGGGTTGCCGTCCGGCGGGCTGGCGATTTTCCCTGACAACGCGCGGCACGTGGAATTACTGCGGCAGGCTGCCGGGTCACGCCGCAGCCAGACATTCGGCACCGCGGATTCTGCTGATATGCGCTGGTCAACAAAGCTTGATGAACTGCACCTGCGGAGTACTCAACAGCATTTGGTGTGCTGGATGCAGGTCCCCGGGGAACATAACTGCAGTAATGCCGCCGCCGCCGCCATGGCCGCGCTGGCGCTGGGCATCGAGCCAGGCTGCATTGTCCAGGGGCTGAATGATTACCAGGGTTACCACGGCCGCCTGCAGCGCAAGCCGGGTGTGCATGGTGCCGTGATTGTCGATGACAGTTATAACGCCAATCCCGCCTCGCTGGCGGCCGCGCTGGACGCGCTTGCGGTCACGGATCGCAGCCGGGAGCGCTGGCTGGCGCTGGGTGATATGGGTGAATTGGGGAATGCGGCTGAACGCCTGCACCGGCAGGCCGGTGAACAGGCGCGGACCAGCGGTATTCAGCACTTATTTGCAACCGGTGAATTATGCCGTGCGGCGGTGCAGGGTTTTGGCGCCGGCGCACAACATTATCCGGATCAGCCGGCAATGATCGCTGAGCTGCGGCGGCTATTGCATCAGCAGGTTACTTTGCTGGTGAAAGGCTCGCGCGCCGCGGGTATGGAGCGGGTGGTCGAAGCCCTGACGTTGCCCGCCACGGAGCATTCCGGCAGTGCGGGGAGGATGGGCTGATGCTGTATTGGTTAACTGAGCTGCTGGCCCGCTACAACACGGATTTTAATCTGTTCAGCTACCTGACTTTCCGCTCCATTCTGGCTGCGCTGACGTCATTGGCGCTGTCACTGACCATTGGTCCCTGGATGATCAGGCATTTACAGACCCGTCAGGTTGGCCAGCCGATTCGCGATGATGGTCCGCAGTCACACCTGAGCAAGGCCGGTACCCCGACCATGGGCGGGGTATTGATTCTGTTCACCATGATTCTGGCGGTCTTGCTGTGGGGCGACCTCAGCAATGCCTATGTCTGGCTGGTGGTGCTGGTGGCGCTGGGATTCGGTTTGATCGGCTGGCTGGATGATTACCGCAAGCTGGTGCTGAAGAACAGCAAAGGCCTGCCGGCCCGCTGGAAATATCTGGCCCAGTCGGTACTCGGGCTGGGGGTGGCCTTCTATCTGTATCAGGATGCCACCCTGCCGGAACAGACCATGCTGCTGATTCCGTTTTTCAAAGGCTTATGGATTCCGCTCGGCATCGGTTTTATTGGCTGGGCTTATCTGATGGTAGTGGGGTTCAGCAACGCGGTGAACCTGACCGATGGCCTGGATGGCCTGGCGATTATGCCATCGGTGCTGGTAGCCAGTGCGCTGGGCGTGTTTGCCTATGCCGGCGGCAACCTGGTGTTTGCTGACTATCTGGGTATTCCTTATATCGCGGGCGCCGGGGAGCTGGCCATTTTCTGTGCCGCACTGGCGGGCGCGGGGCTGGGCTTTTTATGGTTTAACACTTATCCGGCGCAGGTATTCATGGGTGATATCGGCGCTCTATCGATCGGCGCGGCACTGGCTACCGTGGCAGTGATCGTGCGTCAGGAACTGGCCTTTATATTAATGAGCGGCTTGTTTGTGATGGAAACCCTGTCGGTGATTATTCAGGTGGCCTCCTTCAAACTGACCGGTAAGCGCGTGTTCCGGATGGCGCCGATCCATCATCATTTCGAACTCAAGGGCTGGCCCGAGCCGCGCGTGATCGTGCGATTCTGGATTATCTCGGTGGTGCTGGTGTTGCTTAGCCTGGCGACTTTGAAGGTGCGTTGATGGCGGTGCATGCACAAGCGCATCGCTGGCAGGACAGGGTCCGCCAGATCCGCGCCGACAAAGCGATATTGCTGCCGGCTATTCTGCTGGCGCTGCTGGGGCTGGTGATGGTTGGCTCAGCCTCCGGGGCGATTGCCGTGGAGCACGGCGTCAGCCCGTATTACTACATGATCAAGCATGGTATTTTCCTGCTCGGCGGGGCGCTGCTGGGCATGCTGTGTCTGCGCCTGCCGATTCGTTGGCTACAGTACAGCAGCCGATCGATGCTGCTGCTGATGGTGCTGGTGATTTTGCTGCCGCTGGTGCCCGGTCTGGGGGCTGAGGTGAATGGCAGCGCGCGCTGGATCAATCTGGGCATTACCCGTTTTCAGGCGGTTGAGCTGGTTAAGCTGATGCTGATCATTTACCTGGCCGGTTATCTGGAACAACGCGCCAACCTGCTGCCCAACCGGTTTTTTGAAACCATTAAACCATTGGGCCTGGTGGCCCTGCTGTCGGTTATTTTGCTGGCGCAGCCGGATTTGGGCAGCGCCATGGTGCTGGCCGCGATTACGGTCGGTCTGCTGTTTCTGGCGGGCGCCGCCTGGCGCTATCTGCTGATCCTGCTGATGGCCGCTACCCCGATGTTCGGTTACGCCGCACTGGAACCCTACCGGTTACGTCGAATCGTGAGTTTTCTTGACCCCTGGGCGGATGTTAACGGCAGCGGATTTCAGCTGGCGCAGGCTTTGATCGCCATTGGCCGGGGTGAACTGTTTGGAGTCGGTCTCGGCGCCAGTGTGCAGAAACTGTTCTATCTGCCCGAGGCGCATACCGATTTTATCTTCGCCGTGATGGCTGAAGAACTGGGCCTGGTCGGTGTGCTGTGCGTGATGATTCTGTACTTTGCGCTGACCACCCGGATTCTGCTGATCGGGTTGCAGGCGCACCGCGAAGCGCGGCCATTCGCCGGTTTTCTGTGCTGGGGTATCGGTTTATGGCTGGCGATGCAGGCGCTGATCAATATGGGCGTTAATCTGGGTGTGCTGCCGACCAAGGGTCTGACCTTACCGCTGATCAGTTCCGGTGGCAGCAGCCTATTGATGACCTGTATCGCGATTGGCATTGTAGTGCGTATCAAACTGGAACTGGATCGCGCCAGCCTGGGACGCCCGCAGACGCGCGCGCCGGCGCGGCGGGACTTTTCGGTGGGGTCGGTGGCATGAACATTCCTGATCCCATGCGTGAATTCGTGCCCCGTCATGTGGCGATTCTGGCAGGCGGCACCGGCGGGCATATCATGCCCGGGCTGGCGGTGGCGGATGAACTGGCCGCCCGCGGTCACCGGGTCTCGTGGCTGGGCAGTGCCACCGGGATGGAAGCACAACTGGTGCCCGAGCGCGGTTATCTGTTTCATGGCCTGCCGGTGAAAGGGCTGCGCGGTAAAGGCGCGGTGCGCTGGGCGGGCATGCCGTGGGCCTTGACCACCAGTGTGCTGTCCGCCCGCAAGCTGCTGCAGGATCTGCAGCCGGGCAGTGTATTGAGCATGGGCGGGTTCGCGGCGGGTCCCGGTGGACTGGCGGCCCGCAGTCTGGGCACGCCGTTGATCGTGCATGAGCAAAATCGCCGTCCGGGACTCACCAATAAAGTGCTGGCGCGGGTCGCCAGGGTAGTTTGTCAGGGTTTTGCCGGTAGTTTTCCGGACGCCATGCAGGCCATCACGCTGGGTAATCCGGTGCGGGAGTCCTGTCTGCACCAGGCACCGCCGGCGGAGCGCTATCAGGCCCGCCTGAATCAACCGATCAATATCCTGGTGCTGGGCGGCAGTCAGGGCGCGCGGGCATTAAATATTTACCTGCCGATGTTGTTGAAAAGCCTGGATAACCGGCACCTGAGGGTGCGTCATCAATGTGGCGCCAAACGTGAAGAAGAATGCCGTCAGGCTTATCTGCAGACCGGTATTGATGCCCGGATTGAGACATTTATCGAAGACATGGCCAGCGCCTATGCGTGGGCCGATATTGTGATTGCCCGAGCTGGCGCGATGACCGTCAGCGAGTTGGCGGCGGTTGGCGTAGCCAGCCTGCTGGTGCCATTTCCACATGCGGTCGATGACCATCAGACGGCCAATGCTCAGGTGCTTGAACAGGCGGGCGGCGCGATCATTATGACCGATGTCGAATTGCAGCAGATCGCCAGTGTGGCGAGACTGGAAGAACTGCTGGCCGGGCGCACCGGGCTGCAGGCCATGGCGGAAGCTGCTCAGCAGGTTCATCCACAGCAGGCAGCCAGACGTCTGGCGGATTTATGCCTGCAGGCGTGTGCCGCATGAAGCGCCTGCCGATTCCAGGTTCCAGCCTGATGCGTCGTATCCGTGGTGTGCATCTGGTGGGGATAGGCGGCAGCGGTATGAGTGGTATCGCGGAAGTGCTGATCAATCTGGGCTTTGCCGTCAGTGGTTCGGACATGCGCGCCAGCGAGGTGACCCGGCACCTGGAGCAACTGGGGGCCAAAATTTATATCGGACACGATGCCAGCCATATCCAGAACGCCGATGTGCTGGTGATGTCCAGCGCGGTACCGCGTGATAACCCGGAATTACAGGCCGCGCATGCCCGCCGGGTGCCAGTGGTTCGCCGGGCGGAAATGCTGGCCGAGCTGATGCGTTTTCGGGAAGGTATCGCGGTGGCCGGGACACACGGAAAAACCACCACCACCAGCCTGACCGCCAGTCTGCTGGCTGAGGGCGGCCTGGACCCAACCTTTATTATCGGCGGACTGGTGAACGCTTTTGGCAGCCATGCCCGGTTGGGTGAAGGTCATTACCTGGTGGCCGAAGCGGATGAAAGCGATGGTTCGTTTTTACTGCTGCAACCAGTGATTGCGGTGGTGACCAACATTGACCGCGATCACCTGGAAAATTACGACAACAGCTTTGCCCGTCTGCGGCTGGCATTTCTGGAATTTTTACATCACCTGCCGTTCTATGGGCAGGCGATTTTGTGTACCGATGATGCTGAAGTTGCACGCCTCGTGCCGGACGTGGCGCGCTCGGTAGTGACCTATGGCTTGAATGAAAGTGCCGACATCCGCGCTGAAAACCTCCAGCAGCGCGGTGGCCGGATGGCTTTCGATTTACGTCTGTCTGACAACCATGGGTCACCGAGCGCGCCTATTCCGATTCAGCTTAATCTGCCCGGCGTACATAACGTGCGCAATGCCCTGGGCGCGATCGCGGTGGCGCTGGAACTGGGCGTCGCCGAAGCTTCCATTCAGCAGTGCTTGAGCGGTTTCAATGGCATCCGGCGCAGGTTTGCGCTGGTTGGTCATGCGCCGCTGAGCGATGGCCAGGCGCTGGTATATGAAGATTACGGGCATCATCCCACCGAACTGGCGGCTACGCTGGAAGCGGCCCGCAGCGGCTGGCCGGATAATCGTCTGGTAGTGGTATTTCAACCACATAGATACACCCGCACCCGTGCTTTGTTCGATGATTTTGCCGGAGTGCTGAGCGGCGCCGCGGATGTGCTGGTTATTACCGATATCTATCCGGCCGGTGAAGAGCCGCTGGACGGAGTCGACAGCGCGCGCCTGTGTCAGGCGATTCGCGCGCGCGGCAAAAGCGAGCCGATTTTGATTCCCGGACTGGATGAGTTAAGCCATGAATTGCCGGCTTTGCTGCAGGCTGATGATCTGGTGTTGCTGCTCGGAGCGGGTGATATCGGCCATGTCGGTGTCAGCCTGTGTGGGGAGCCGGAAGCATGAGCCGGCCGGGTTTGGACAGACAGGTGGTCAGTACCCATGACTTCGGCCGGGTGGCGGTGGTATTCGGCGGAGCTTCGGCCGAACGCGAGGTTTCACTGGATAGTGGCAGCGCAGTTCTGGTGTCACTGCAGCAGCAGGGTATTGCCGCAGTGGGCGTTGACGGTATACCCACGCTGCTGAATGCCATTCGCGACGGGCGTGTTGACCGGGTCTTCAACGTATTGCATGGCAGCGATGGTGAAGATGGCGTGTTGCAGGGTTTGCTGAAAGCCTGCGGGATACCCTGCACCGGCTGTGGAGTGCTGGGTTCAGCGCTGGCGATGGACAAGATTCGCAGCAAACAGTTATGGCAGCAGAACCAACTGCCTACCGCCGAATTTATTGCTTTGGAACATGGCAGCGAGCTGAGCCTGGAGCAGCAGCAGCAAGTGACCGAATGGTTGCCGGTGGTGATCAAGCCCAATCAGCAGGGTTCGACGGTTGGCATCAGCGTGGTGCGGGCGATAGGCCAGTTGCAGGATGCTCTGGCGGCAGCGCATGAGTACGATAGCAGTCTGATGATTGAACGCTATATCGATGGCGAAGATTTCACCGTTGCGTTCGTCAAGGATACGGTACTGCCCAGTATCCGGATTCGCCCGGAGCACGGCTTATACGACTACCAGGCCAAATATCAGAGTACCGCCACCCGTTACGATGCCGCGACTCTCGACCGCCGGCAGGAACAGCAATTACAGCAATTGTCACTCACCGCCAGCAGGCTGCTGAACGTCAGTGGCTGGGGCAGGGTGGATGTGATGCGTGACCGGCAGGGCAACAACTGGCTGCTGGAAGTCAATACGGTGCCGGGTATGACCAGCCACAGCCTGGTGCCTAAGGCTGCTAACGCCGCTGGTTACAGCTATGACGAGTTGACCTGGGCCATTCTGGAAACCTCGCTGGAAGGGAGCAAGGCATGAGCAGCCGGTTGCCAGTCGATGCGGAAGCAACAGTCCGGGTACACGGGCTGTTGTGGTGGTGCATGGTGCTGCTCAGTCTGGGCCTGCTGGTGACCTGGCTGGGGCTGGGTTGGATTGCCGGCGATCGCTGGCCGATTCAGTGGGTGGTCATCAACGGGCCGGGTGAGCGGGTCAGTGATGATCAGGTGCGCGGCCGTTTGCTGGATCAACTGGAAGGTGGTTTCTTTGCCCTGGACATGGCGCGTTTGACGGCCAGCGTAAACGAGCTTAACTGGGTGGCTGCGGCGGAAGTGCGGCGGCAATGGCCCGACACACTGTACATCACTATTCAGGAGCATCGGCCGGTCGCCTATTGGGGCGATGCGCAGTTATTAAGTGATCGCGGGCAGTTGTTTGCGGAACAGAGTTCGGCCCGTATCCAGGGGCTGCCGGTCCTGCGCGGCCCGGACGAGCGGCGCGAACTGTTGATCAAGAACTGGCTGGACTGGCGTCAGCAGGCCACTGTTCAGGGCCTGCGGGTAACCGAGCTAACGCTCTCCGAGCGCGGTAGCTGGCAGGTGGTATTTGACGACAGATTAAGGGTGGAACTGGGTCGTGAATATCAGCAGCAACGATTGGAAAAAATGCTGATGGTATTGCCCAGGCTGGCATTGAATAATCAGCCCGCCACTATCGATATGCGTTACAGCAACGGGCTGGCATTGACTCGTGTGCCGGAAACCACGGACACCGAGGCAGTGCTGGCGATCCAGCACAGCACCGCGTTAACAGGCACGGATAGAGGCTAAAGATGGCACGTAAACATGATAAATCCATGATCGTCGGATTGGACGTGGGCACCGCCAAGGTGGTGGCGATCGTGGCCGAACAGCACCCCGACGGCATCGTTGAGGTGGTTGGCCTGGGCTCGCATCCCTCGCGTGGGCTCAAGCGCGGCGTGGTGGTCGATATCGAAGCCACTGAGCACGCTATTCAGCGCGCCATCGAGGAAGCCGAGTTAATGGCTGATTGTGAGATTCAGTCGGTCTACGCCGGTATTTCCGGTAACCATATTCGCGGCATGAATTCGCACGGGATCGTGGCCATCAAGGATAAAGAGGTCACCGAGTCCGATGTCGACCGGGTGCTGGATGCCGCCCGGGCGGTAGCGGTGCCGGCGGATCAACGGATTCTGCATGTGCTGCCGCAGGAATATGTGATCGACAAGCAGGATGGTATCCGCCAGCCCATCGGTATGTCCGGGGTACGTCTGGAAGCACATGTGCATGTCGTGACCGCCGCCCAGAGCGCAGTCCAGAATCTGACCAAGTGCATTGCCCGCTGCGGGCTGCAGGTCGATGACCTGATTCTGCAGCCGATTGCTTCCAGCAATGCGGTACTGACAGATGATGACAAGGATCTGGGGGTTGGTTTGCTGGATATCGGCGCGGGCACCACCGATGTGGCGGTGTTTGCCGGGGGCGCAATCCGGCACACCGCCTGTATTCCGATCGCCGGCGATCAGGTCAGCAACGACATCGCGGTGGCGCTGCGCACCCCGACCCAGTACGCCGAAGACATCAAGATCAAGTTTGGTTGCGCACTGGTGCAACTGGTGAGTGGCGAAGACACCATTCAGGTGCCCAGTGTAGGTGATCGTCAGCCGCAGCGATTAGCGCGCGAAACACTGGCGCAGGTGATTGAGGCGCGCTTCCGGGAAATCTTCCAGATGGTGCAGGCCGAGTTGCGGCGCACCGGGTTTGAAAACATGGTGCGGGCCGGACTGGTGTTGACCGGCGGCGCCGCGCATCTGGACGGTGTAGCGGAACTGGCCGAGGAAATTTTTCATATGCCGGTGCGGCTGGGCCGCGCCGAGCATGTTACCGGATTATCCGAAGTGGTCACCAAGCATGCCTATGCCGCCGGCGTTGGGCTGCTGTTACACGGCAGCCGCGCGGGCGGGATGTCCAACCGCTATTACCGGCAGGGCCAGGAAGGCCTTATCACGCGGATGAAAAGCTGGTTTAGAGGTGAATTTTGATAGGTGAGGTTAACCATTTTATTAACGACGCGGCCAGGGGTGCAGACGAACACCACCATCGTGTCATCGCAACCGTAATAGGTTCCAAAAAAGCTGTGGAGAAGGAAAATGTTTGAAATCGTTGATAGTTTTCAACCCGGAGCGGTCATCAAGGTGATCGGTGTGGGCGGTGGCGGGAATAACGCCGTCAACCAGATGGTAAATGATGGTATCGAAGGCGTGGATTTCATCGCCATCAATACCGATGCCCAGGCGCTGCGCGCGTTTGCCGGCAAGCACACCCTGCAGATTGGCAGCAGTGTCACCAAGGGGCTGGGCGCGGGTGCCAACCCGGAAGTTGGCCGGCAGGCGGCGCTGGAAGACCGTGATCGAATTCTGGAGTTGCTGGAAGGCTCGGACATGGTGTTTATCACTTGCGGCATGGGTGGCGGTACCGGCACCGGCGCTGCGCCGGTGGTTGCCCAGGCAGCTAAAGAGCTGGGTATTCTGACCGTGGCGGTGGTTACCCGGCCGTTTCCATTTGAAGGCCAGCGCCGTGCCCAGGTGGCCCAGCACGGGATCGAGGAACTGGGTTATCACGTGGATTCACTGATCACCATTCCGAATGCCAAGCTGTTGAGTGTGCTGGGCAGCGACGTGACCCTGCTCAGCGCATTCCGCAGCGCCAATCAGGTTTTGCACGGCGCGGTGCAGGGGATTGCTGAACTGATCACCCGTCCAGGCCTGATCAATGTCGACTTTGCCGATGTGCGTACCGTGATGTCAGAGATGGGTATGGCGATGATGGGCTCGGGTTACTGCAAAGGCGATGACCGCGCCATCATGGCTGCCAACATGGCGATCGGAAGTCCGCTGCTGGAAGATATCGATCTGTCCGGCGCCTGCGGGCTGCTGGTGAATATCACCGCCGGCATGAACATGACCATGCGTGAATTCGAAGAGGTCGCCTCTACCATCAGCGATCTGAGTTCTCCGGATGCGACCGTGGTGATTGGCGCTGGTGTGGACGTGGAAATGGAAGACGAACTGCGGGTGACCGTGATCGCCACCGGCCTGGGTGAACGTGACAACAGCCGCAAGCTGGAAGAGGTCACGCACATTCAACTGGGCAGGCAGCGTCAGCAAAATCGCCAACAGGTCCAGGAGGAGAAGGCCGCGGCCAGGGCTCAGGAGCACGAGCGTGCCCCCGATACCCGGCAGTTGCAGGATACCGGAACCGACGGCGCCAGCATTAAGCAGTCCGAAATGGACTATTTGGATATCCCGGCATTTTTGCGTAACCAGGCGGATTGATTGACGATTTTATACGGTAATAATGCGATAATAGGCGAAGTTCGTTAAGCATCTGTTTACACATAGGTGTGCTAACATGCGCGCCAGGATAACAACGGGCTTGTTGTGTTAAAGCAGTCAGTCGGTATGCCGGACTTCTGTATGGTTACAGTCAGGCATGAGCGAACTCGGATCGCTGTCCATTAATAATGTATAGAATCAGGCGAGCAATGTGATCAGGCAACGTACTCTGCAAAATGTAATACGCGCAACCGGTGTGGGCATTCATACCGGGCGCAAGGCCACGCTAACTCTACGTCCGGCAGGCGTGAACACCGGTATTGTGTTCCGCCGCGTGGATTTGGATGATGTGGTGGATATTCCTGCCCGTGCGGAGAATGTCGGCGATACCCGTTTTTGCACCACCCTTACCAAGGGCAGCGCGCGTATTGGCACCGTGGAGCATCTGATGTCCGCGCTGGCCGGGCTGGGCATCGACAATGCTTATGTTGATGTCAGTGCGCCGGAAGTGCCCATTATGGATGGTAGTGCCGGTCCGTTCGTGTTCCTGCTGCAGTCAGCCGGTATCCAGGAACAGCAGGCGGCCAAGAAATTCATTCGGATACGTAAGCCTGTGCGGGTCGAAATGGACGACAAATGGGCCATGCTGGAACCGCATGACGGCTTGCGCGTTAACTTTGAGATTGATTTTGATCACCCCATTTTTACTGATCAGAACACCCGGGCTGCTCTGGATTTTTCAACCACAGCTTATTTGAAAGAAGTAGCCCGTGCCCGGACTTTCGGGTTTATGCGTGATCTGGAGATGTTGCGTAAGAATAATCTGGTGCTGGGGGGCAGCATGGATAATGCGGTGGTGCTGGACGATTACCGGGTGCTCAACGAGGATGGTCTGCGCAGCCAGGATGAGCTGGTGCGGCATAAGATTCTGGATGTGATTGGTGACATGTATCTGCTGGGTTACGCTTTGCTCGGTGAATTCTCGGGTTACAAATCGGGTCACGATCTGAACAACCGTTTGCTGCAGCAGTTGCTGGCCACCAAAGATGCCTATGAAGTGGTCAGTTTTGATGAACCTGATGCGGTTCCGGTTTCTTATCTGCATCCGGCCAGCGCCAGCTGATTCGGGTCTGAATGCCGGGTGCTTAATCCGGATGTAATTACAGTCAGGCATGTCGCTGCCCGTTGACGCTGAAACCTAGCTGCCGGTGTGCGCCGTAAACTTTACCTTTGTCTGCGCTTGAGCAGCGCGCCGTCACTTATTCAGATGGGTTTTTCTACTGTTGCCGAAAACGGCTGGCGGGATCAGCCTTCACCCGGATTTTTATTGCCGTCACCTGCTCGCTGATGGCCTGTTCGGCATACAAGCGCCGGCATACTTGCAGAATATCTGTCCGCAACAGGCGCAGCCGGGCCAGCCATACTGAATCGCCGCAGAACAGGCTTAACTCGCCGTGCCGCAGGCAGCCCACCCGGTAGGCATGGGCGGGCAATTGGTCAAGATTTTTTTTCAGTAATACCTCCAACTGCATGAATGCACGGCTTTGTGCCAGCAGCCCGGGTATGCTGGCCTGCACGGTAGCGGCCACCGGACGGGGATCATCACTGTATTTTGTGGTCATAGGCATAGCATAACCAACCAGTCCGGAAGACGGAAGCGGCGCACCGCTACAGATCAATCAGGCTTGCATTTACGCGCCTGCCCCCCAATCTCTGACTGCTGGTACACTGCCCAACATTTGTTGCGGAATAGTCTGGATTTGAGCGCATGTTCAACAAATTAATAACCAAAGTGGTCGGTAGCCGGAATGACCGGCTGATCAAGCGCATGGAGCGTGCGGTCACACATATCAATAATCTTGAGCCTGAGTTACAGCAACTCAGCGATGCGGCCCTGCAGGCTAAAACGGCTGAATTTCGCAGCCGGCTGGAGGCCGGCGAAACGCTGGATAATCTGCTTCCGGAAGCTTTCGCTGCCTGTCGTGAAGCTTCGGTGCGGACCCTGGGGATGCGTCATTTTGATGTGCAGTTGATCGGGGGCATGGTGCTGCACAATGGTCAGATTGCGGAAATGAAAACCGGTGAGGGTAAGACCCTGGTGGCGACGCTGGCGGTTTATCTGAATGCGCTGGCCGGTCAGGGTACGCATGTGGTTACCGTAAATGACTACCTGGCGCGTCGTGACGCGGATTGGATGCGGCCCATTTATGAAGCGCTGGGTCTGACGGTGGGCGTGGCGGTACCGGGCATGACCACCGCGGCCAAGCGGGCCGCCTATGCCTGTGATGTGACCTATGCCACCAACAATGAACTGGGTTTTGATTATCTGCGCGATAACATGGCGTTCAACGCCGAACAGAAAGTTCAGCGCGGTCAATCATTCGGTATTGTCGATGAGGTTGATTCGATCCTGATTGATGAAGCGCGGACGCCGTTGATTATCTCCGGTCCCGCCGATGAAAGCCCCGAGTTGTACGTCAAGGTCAACCAACTGGTGCCGCAGCTGATCCAGCAGGAAGATGAAGACGGACCGGGTGATTTCAGTCTGGAAGAGAAGAACCGACAGGTTTACATGACCGAGGAGGGCATGGCGCATGTCGAAGAGCTGTTCGTGGAAGCCGGCCTGCTGAAAAACGACGACAGTTTGTATCATCCCGGCAATCTCAATCTGGTGCATCACCTGAATGCTTCTCTGCGGGCACATTATCTGTTCAAGAAAGATGTCGATTACATCGTGCGGGACGGCGAGGTGGTGATCGTCGATGAATTCACCGGACGCACCCTGGCGGGCCGGCGCTGGTCGGATGGCCTGCATCAGGCGGTAGAGGCCAAAGAAGGCGTACCGATTCAGCGTGAAAACCAGACCCTGGCTTCGATTACCTTTCAGAATTATTTCCGTCTGTATGACAAGCTGTCCGGTATGACCGGTACCGCCGATACCGAGGCTTACGAATTTCAGAGCATTTATAGCCTGGAGGTGGTTTCGATTCCAACCCACCGCGATATGGTGCGCGATGATATGGGTGACCTGGTGTATTTGACCCAGCAGGAAAAATTCAACGCCATCAGTGAGGATATCAAGGGCTGTGTCGAACGTAAGCAGCCGGTGCTGGTGGGTACCACTTCGATTGAAACCTCCGAGTTGATTTCCAGGCTGCTGCAGCAGCAGAAAATCAAACACCAGGTGCTGAACGCCAAGCAGCACGAACGCGAAGCGCATGTCGTCGCCGAAGCCGGCCGCCCTGGTGCGGTCACTATCGCGACCAATATGGCCGGCCGTGGCACGGATATTGTGCTGGGCGGAAATCTGCAGGTGGAACTGGAAGACCTGGATAAAGATGCGCCGGAAGAAACCGTGGCCGCGCTGCGGGATGACTGGAAGCAGCGGCACCAGCAGGTACTGGACGCCGGTGGTCTGCATATCGTCGGCACTGAACGGCATGAATCACGGCGCATTGATAATCAGTTGCGGGGCCGCTCCGGCCGCCAGGGTGATCCGGGTTCATCACGTTTCTACTTGTCGCTGGAAGACAACCTGATGCGCATTTTCGCCAGTGGCCGGATCGGCGCCATGATGCAGCGTCTGGGAATGGAGGAAAACGAAGCCATCGAACATCCCTGGGTCAGCAAAGCGATTGAAAATGCCCAGCGCAAGGTGGAAGGACATAACTTCGATCAGCGCAAACATCTGCTGGACTTTGATGATGTGGCCAACGACCAGCGCCGTGTCATTTATGAAATGCGCAATGACCTGATGGAAACCGACGATGTCGGCGAGACCGTTAACGACATTCGCGGCGATGTATTCCAGGCCTTATTTGACGAGTATCTGCCGCCCGGTTCGATCGAAGACCAATGGGATGCGGCTGGTCTGCAAAAAGCCCTGGAAGGTGATTTCGGCATGCAGGTGCCGGTCGAGAAGTGGCTCGCCGATGACGATGAGTTGAATGTCGATGAGTTACGCGACCGGGTAATGACCAAAGTCGATGAGCATTTTGCCGCCAAGGAAGCCGCCACGGGGGCGGAAGTGATGCGCCAGTTTGAAAAAGCGCTGATGCTCAATGTGCTGGATCAGCAATGGAAAGATCATCTGGCCAGTATGGATTATCTGCGCCAGGGCATTCATCTGCGTGGCTATGCTCAGAAGCAACCCAAGCAGGAATACAAGCGCGAATCATTCGCCATGTTCAGTGACATGCTGGATAAATTCAAACGGGAAGTTACCAAGATGCTGGCGCGTGTCCAGATCCGCACTGAAGATGATGTCGAAGCGGTCGATGAAAACCGCCGTAAACCGCAGTCGATGGAGTATCAACACGCCGATGCTTCGGCCCTGCGGACACCGCCCGTCGGTCAGGCCACACCGCCAGGTCGGGTAGAAACTGAGCATGAACCATTTGTTCGTGATGGCCGTAAGATCGGCCGCAACGAACCCTGCCCGTGTGGTTCCGGTAAAAAATACAAACAGTGCCATGGTCAGGTCAGCTAGTTCTACCTGAAAGATGCTGGAAGTCGCGGTTGGCCTGCTGTGCAATGCAGACGGGCAGGTGCTGGTCAGCCAGCGTGGCGTGAATACCCATCTGCCCGGTACGTGGGAATTTCCCGGCGGCAAGTTCGAAGCCGGGGAAACGTCGCAGCAGGCGTTATCCAGAGAACTGTCGGAAGAGCTGGGTATCAAGGTTCTGGCAGCCCAGCCACTGATCACCCTGCGGCATCGTTATCCTGAAAAAACCGTGCGGCTGCATGTATTTGAGGTCATGCGCTGGCAGGGTGAACCACACAGCCGGGAACAGCAGTCCATTCGCTGGGTGAATTACCAGCAACTCACCGGGCTGGACATGCCCGCCGCTGATGCGCCGATACTCAAGGCCTTGCGGCTGCCGGGTCAATACCTGATTACTCCGCCCTGTCCGGCGGGCCAGCAGGCGGTTTTTCTGCAACAGTTGGAGCGCAGCCTGATGGCGGGTATCGGGGTGGTGCAACTGCGCCAGCCGGGCATGCCGCTGGAGCTGTTGCAGCAGCTGGCCGAAGTATGCTGGCCGGTGTGTGTCGAGGCAGGCGCGCGGTTAGTGATCAATGGCGGTGTTGAGCTTATTGATCAATGTCCCGTTGATGGTCTGCATCTTAGCGGTGCTCAACTCATCCGGTTAGCAGGCACAACTGACGTCCGGGACTTATTAAAGCCTGGACAGTTGCTGGGAGCATCCTGCCACGACGCCGAGCAATTGAAACTGGCGCTCCAACTGGATTGCGACTATGCCTTGCTCAGCCCGGTTAAACCGACCAGCAGTCATCCCGATACCAGGCCCATGGGATGGGGTAGATTCCGGGGGTTGACGACCGCTTGCAATATGCCGGTGTATGCGCTGGGCGGCATGCAGCCACAGGATCAGGATCAGGCCCGTGCCAACGGTGCCATCGGAGTGGCTGGGATTAGTGGTTTCTGGCGTAGCTGAACAAGCGGGCGCTTACAAACCGACCTTTAACGCTGAACCGTCGGTTGCAGCAGTGCTTTAACCTCATCGGTGCAGGTGACTGCATTCAGTGAGCACAATTTTTGCTTGATGTTCAGTAACCGGCCTGGATGCACGCTGAATTCACGCAACCCCATGCCCAGTAATAACGGCACATAGTCGGGATCACTGGCCAGTTCGCCGCACACACTGACTGAAATATTCTGCTGCTGAGCAGTGCTGATAACGCTGCTCAACAGGTTGACCACCGCTGGATGGCGCGGCTGATACCAGCGGGCGATATTGTCATTCTTGCGGTCAATGGCCAGCGTGTACTGCACCAGATCATTGCTGCCGATAGCAATGAAATCCACCAGTGGCAGCAAATCATGGATGGCCAGCGCAGCCGCCGGGGTCTCGATCATGGCACCCAGTTCAAGATCGTTAATGGATAGATCGGTTTCAGTTTCGAGCTGTAATTCCATACTGCACTCATGCAGCAGGCGGCGCACGTTGGCCAGTTCTTCGCGCATGCTGATCATTGGTAACAGAATCCGAATCCGGCCGTGCCGGCTGGCGCGCAGCAGCGCCCGCAGCTGGATTTTAAGCCACTGTGGATAACGCAGACTGAAACGGATACCGCGCAGGCCAAGAGCAGGGTTGGGTTCATCCTTAAACGGCCATTCAATATCAGCTTCGGTTTGCGGCAGCGGCTTATCGCTGCCGACATCCAGGGTTCGCACTGTCAGAGGCAGCGCCTTATCCTGTCGGCGCAGAGCCCTGGCCATGCTGGCGTAGCATTCGTATTGCTGCTGTTCATCGTCCATCAGGCCCGCATGATGTTGCAAAAACAGTAGCTCCGTGCGCAGCAGGCCGATTCCGTCAGCACCGGCTTCCAGGGCAAGCTCAATATCGGCAGCCTGTTCGATATTGGCCAGCAGCCGAATTTTTACTCCGTCGCGGGTTATACAAGTGGTCTTAGCCAGCGCCTGCTGGTTTTCCAGATGACTCTGATAAGCCGCTGTTTTTTGCTGATAGTGCCGCTGCATGGCCTCATCAGGTTCGGCGAACAAAGCGCCGTGATGACCGTCCAGAATCAGCAGCTCATCTTCCTGCAGCATCGCCAGTGCCTCCGGTACCGCCAGTACCGTGGGGAGGTTCAGGCCCCGCGCCAGGATGGCGGTGTGGCTGTAGGCGCTGCCGCGTTCGGTCACCATGCCACTGGCCCCGCGTTGTTTGATCAGCACCAGTTCTGCCGGACTGGGGTCGGCGACCACCACAATGATATCCTGCAGTCGCGTGGGCAAACGGTCTTCCAGATTGGTTGCGCTGCTTTGCAGCTGTTCATGCAGCAACCGGATCACGTGCTCGATATCATCGCTGCGAGCGCGTAAGTAATCATCTTCGGCAGCGTTGAGTTGCTCCAGCAGATGCGTCTGTACCTGCACCAGCGCCCATTCCGCATTGCAGTTTTCACGCTGGATGACAGCACTTGTGCTAGCCAGCAAATCCGGATCCAGCAGCATTTGGCGATGCATGGCGAGCACTTCGTGAGCGGCCGGATTATCGGATCGCTGGCGGTGCTGGTCAAGCTGCTGCGCAGCTGCCTGCCGGGCGTTCTCCAGGCGTTGAATTTCCTGTTTTTGCGCTGTTTCACTGGTCAGCGTCATATGCGGAACACTGAGCTCGTCCTGGATCAGGCGGTGCACCTTGCCGATGGTGACACCATCGGCTATCGCGGTTCCGGTCAGTGATAACATGTCAGCAGAATATCCTCATGATCAATCGCGCTTGTCGGCCCAGAGACATAATGCCAGACGGCAGTTACTCAGGTTCGCCAAACCGGTTGTTGATCAGTTCGGTGATGGCGGCACAGGCTTCCTGCTCGTCGGCCCCGTCGAGTTCAATGCTAAGCGTAGCACCGCAGGGTGCAGCCAGAGTGAGCAGGCCCATGATGGATTTGCCATTGATTCGGCGGTTGTTCCAGCTGATCCAGCATTCACAGGCGTATCTGCCGGCAGTGTTGACCAGTTTTCCAGCCGCCCGCGCATGTAGCCCCAGTCGATTACACAGTTCAATATCCTGGTGGATCAATGCGGCTGCTCCAGTCTGCTCGATGGCGCGGCTTGCAGTATGCGCACCGCATGCTGGCTGCTGTCCAGTACTTCATTGACCAGTTCAGACAACTCAATGCGCTGGTAGTTAATGGCCTTCAGCAGCATCGGCAGGTTCAGGCCGGTGATCAGCGGCCAGTGATGGCGGCGCGCCTGGCGCAATGCCAGGCTGGCTGGGGTGGCGCCTTCCAGGTCGGTTAATAACAGCACGTTATGCTGTTCCTGCCAATTGGCGGTGAGCTGTTCAAACTGCGCATCCAATTGCGCGGCAGACAGGTCATCATCGACTTCCAGCACGTACAGATCAGTCAGCTGCCCGTTCAGGCTTTGTTCTGTATCGGCGGCAAAAATCCGCTTGGCCTGGGCCAGCAGGGCAGTGCCGATACCAGGGTGGGTGACCAGCAGCAGGGTGACCGCTTGACTCATAACCGCCGCGCCAGTTCACGATGCCGGACCCGCACTTCCGGCCAATCGGCGCGCAGCAGACTGGCCAGTTGTTCGGACACAAACACAGAACGGTGCTGACCACCGGTACAACCAATGCCGACACTCAGGTAACTGCGCTGAGCACCCGAGAACCGCGGTAGCCAGCTGTGCAGCAGGCCGTGAATATCATGCAGGTAATTCTGCACCAGCGGCGCCTGCAGCAGGTACTCGATCACGCTTTCGTCGAGTCCTGTCCGGGTGCGCAATTCCGGCACCCAGTGCGGGTTCGGCAGACAGCGTGCGTCGAATACAAAATCCAGATCCGGCGGCAGGCCGCGGCTGAAGGCAAATGATTCCACCAGCAGGGCGGGTTGGCGTTGCTCCTGGCTGACCCCGTTCCAGATACGCTGACGCAGGTCATGGATGCTGCAGGCAGTGGTGTCGATAATGATATCCGCCTGGCTGCTGAGCGGCTCCAGCAGGTTGCGTTCAGTCGCGATAGCTTCCGGCAGGCTGTTTTCGGTGGTCAGCGGATGACGCCGACGGGTAGCGCTGAAGCGTTGCAGCAGCGACTGATCACTGGCGGTCAAAAAGATCAGCTGAATATTAACCGGCGCGGCGTGCAGTTCTTCCAGTAAGGCTTTGAAGCGGCGCGTATCCCGGTTACGTGCATCCAGTCCGACCGCGCAGCGCTGATACTGATCACGCTCGGAGGTCATCAACTGCACCAGCTCCAGCACCAGCGGTACCGGTAGGTTATCCACGCAGTAATAGCCCAGGTCTTCCAGCGATTGTAATGCCGTGGTTTTGCCGCTGCCGGATAAACCGCTGATAATCAGCAGTTCCGGTGGCTTTGCATGCTGCTCGCTGGTGGCATCGCCGGGTGGTGCTGAATCAGTCATGGCAGCCGTCAGTGCTGGCGCTGCTGCGCCAATAAGGCCCGGTGGCGTTCAAGGAAATCGCTGGCTGCATCAATGCCTTTCATCTTGAGAGTAAAGTCACGCACCGCCGCTTCCACAATCACGGCCAGGTTACGTCCGGCCAGGACCGGCAGGGTTATGTGGGGTACCTCGGTGTCCAGTACCTTGCGGGTATTGGCGCCGGTCTGCAAGCGGTCCAGTTCGGCCAGTGCCTGGCGATTATCCGGAATCTGCAGGTTGATGATCAGGCGTAAAAACTTGTTGGCTTTAACCGCGGCATCGCCGAACATCTGGCGCACGTTCAGAATGCCCAGGCCACGCACTTCCAGACAGTCCTGCAGGGTTTCCGGGCAGGTGCCGTCAATCACATCCGGCGAGATCTGAGTAAATTCAGGCGCGTCATCAGCAATCAGGCGGTGTCCGCGGGTGATCAGTTCCAGCGCCAGTTCACTTTTTCCACAGCCTGACTCACCGGTAATCAGCACTCCGATAGTGAAGACTTCCATGAATACGCCATGCAGCATGGTGGATTCAGCCAGCACCCGGGACAGGTAATGCTGTAGAAAATTGACATTGGCGTAGCTGGAGTGCGGGGAGCGCCAGATGGCTACCCGGTTTTCTTCGGCGGCTTCCTGCAGATCCGAGGGTGGGGTCTGGGCATCACTGACCACAATCGCCAGTGGCTGATTGGCCATGATGCTGGCGATTGTTGCCCAGCGTGACTTGGCGTCCTGGGTATCCAGGTGTGTCTGTTCTTCTCTGCCGATGACCTGTACCTGATTGGGGTGTACCAGGTTGAGATAACCCGCCAGGGCTTGCCGGGTCGGGGCATTGAGCTGATCTTCGGGCTGTTGGTCGCAGCCTTGCAGAACCCGGTTGCGGGCCGCCTGGCTATCGACTACCCAATGCAGCTCCAAGCGTGGCTCGGCTGCTGCGAACAATTCTGCTGCAGTGACACTGCGTTTCACTCAGGTGGCTGCCAGTGTTGCAGAAAATCCAGCAGTTCGGCGGCATTGCCGGCCTGCCTCAGGCCGTCGCGAAAATCCTCCAGCTGCAGACAGCCGGCCAACTCGCTGAGAATGCGCAAATGACTGTCAGTGCAGGCCTGTGGCACGGCCAGGCCAATCACCAGATCGACCGGTTGCCCATCGGGTGTTTCATAATCAAGCGCGGTACTCAGGCGAATAAAAGCAGCGCGGCTGTCATCCAGGCCTTCCAGGCGGGCATGTGGTATGGCAACACCATGTCCCAGCGCAGTGCTGCCCAGACGCTCGCGCTCGCACAGGGCTTCGAACAGATCACGTTCGTCCAGGGTATTGCTGTCACTTTTGGTCAATTGTCTGGAGAGCTGCTCAAGCAGGCGCTTACGACTGCTAAGCCGGCTATTCAGCGCGATTCGCTGCGGGGTCAGTAATTCCGACAGGGCCATGACTTATTCAATAATCAGCATTACTGATGACATTCTTGCAACTTGTCAGATGCCTGGCAAAGCAACAGTGTTGAGCAGTTGCACCTAACGATGCTCGGTGACTTTGCTTTTGTGGCGCCTTACCTGGCGGTCAAGTTTGTCGAGCATACCGTCAATGGCTGCATACAGGTCAGATTGATTGTCTTCGGCAAATAACTGCGGACCGCCACCCACTGACAGGGTCGCTTCAGCCATGTGCAGGCGCTTTTCTACTTTTAAAATAACGTGGGCGGCGATCAGGTGATCGAAATGCCGTTCCAGCCGCTTGCATTTTTCGTTGACGTAGGCGTGCAGCGCTTGAGTGATATCGAGATTGTGACCAGTCACATTGACTTGCATGCTGTCCTCCATTTTCAAAGCCGTGTGGTTAATTAAGCACGGAACAGTGATTAACGGCCCCGCTTGGAGCCTGTTTGCATAGTACTGCGCCTGACTATGCCTTGCCAAGCGCAGCGCGGTAATAACTCATAATTCGCGGCGTTTGCGTGAATTTTCAATCCCCAGCTGCTGTCGGTATTTGACTACCGTGCGGCGCGCCACCGCAAAGCCGGCCTGCTGCAGGCGGCGGCACAGTCGCGCATCCGATAAAGGCTGTTGAGGGTCTTCGTTGCTGATCAAAGCCGCCAGGCGCGCCCGCGCGGCCCCCGCCGAGCGTGGTTCGGTCGACTCGCCCGCCCGCACTGGCGTGGTTTTCGAAGCGCTCAGCGGCACGCTGAAAAAATCCTTCAAGGGCAATAAGCCCTGCGGAGTGTCCGCGTATTTGTCCTGTAATGCGCGGGTTACTGTCGAGGGGTGCAGGCCGAGCTGTTCAGCAACCTGTACCCGGGTCAGCGGGCGCAATACCGCTTCCCCCTGCTGTAGAAAACCGGCCTGATGCTCAGCCAGCAATTGTCCGACCCGCAGCAATGACTGCTCGCGCAGGCCCAGCGCCGCCAGCAAAGCCTGTGCTTCGCGCCGCTGAGTAGCATTGCCGCCACTGTCGCTGAGCTGCAATTGATTGCTGAAAGGGTTTACCAGCTCGGCTGCATAACGGGGTAAACCGTTGTGATGGTGCCCGCTGCCACGGACAAAACGCAGGTCCGGGCGGATATACAGATTCGGACTGTCATCAAACATCAGTCCGGGCCGCGGGTTCAAAGCGTGAATCAACTCAAGCGCCGCGGCGATGTCGGCCGGCTGGCAATCCAGCTGGGTCGCGCAATGAGCCCGCAGCGCTGGATTTGCCAGCCTGGCCAGCTCGTCCAGATACTGATCGGTCAAGCGCAGCGCCAATGCCTGGTGTGGATGTGCCGGGTGGTTCTGTTCCAGTTGCAGGCGCAGGCATTCACGCAGATTGCGCGCGCCTGCACCGGTGGGTTCAAACGAATGAATCAGGTTCAGTGCCTGCTGCCAGCAATGTTGAGCAGGTGCCTGCTCACCCAGTTGTTCAGCCAGTTCGTTTAAGCTGCTGCGCAGATAGCCGTCGCGATCAAGCTCATCAATAATGATCTCTGCACATAATTGCAGCTCGTCGGTGATCGGTTCCAGCCGCAGTTGCCACAGCAGGTGATCCTGCAGGCCAGTGGCAGCCGCGTGGGTAGCCAGCGCAACGTCGTGCGCGCTGCTGCCAGTGCTGCTGCCCGTTCCGCTACCAGCGGAGCTTTGACCGCGCCAGCTCAACCAGGGGTTGCTGTTGAGCTGTTGCTGCAGGTAGCCAGCCAGGCGGATGGAATTGAGTGGTAACAATTGCATGGTTAATTGCAATTGCGGAGAAAGCTGCTGCTGGCGAAGCTGTTGCTGCTGGCCCAGCCGTTGAGCAAGATGGGGGGTGCCTGGCATGCCCGGCTTTAAACGTGATCAGCCATGCTCATTGCCTGGCTTGGCTAAGCAATGAGCGTGGCCGGCTGACCACGGTTTACAAGCGGAACTCACGGCCGAGGTAAACATTGCGCACCGCTTCATCATTGAGAATGGCGTCCGGATTACCTTCGCTGAGCACCCGGCCGTTGCTGATAATGTAAGCATGATCGCAGATGCCCAGGGTTTCACGCACATTGTGATCGGTAATCAGTATGCCGATGTTTTCGGCTTTCAATTGACGCACGATCCGTTGAATTTCCCCGACTGAAATCGGATCGACGCCGGCAAAGGGTTCGTCCAGCAGCATGAAGCGGGGAGCGGCCGCCAGCGCACGGGCAATCTCAACCCTGCGGCGCTCACCGCCGGACAGGCTCATGCCTTTCTGATCAGCCAGATGGGCAACCTGAAGGCTTTCCAGCAAACGCTCCAGTTCACTCAGGCGTTGTTGCTTGCTCAGTGAGGGGCGCAGTTCCAGCACCGCCAGGATATTGTCGCGGACACTTAAACCGCGAAAAATAGAGGCATCCTGGGGCAGATAACCCAGGCCGCGCTGGGCACGCTTGTGGATGGGGGCATCGGTGATATCCAGTTCATCCAGTAAGACCCGCCCCTGGTCAGCCCTGACCAGCCCGACCATCATGTAAAAACAGGTGGTTTTGCCCGCCCCGTTAGGCCCCAGCAGGCCAACTACCTGGCCACGCTGCACCTGCATCGAAACATCAGTGATGACCTCCCGGCGCCGGTAGCTTTTCTGCAACTGCTCCGCCTTGAGCATATCAGTAGGTGCCGCCGTCGCCGCTGCTGTTATCGTCGCCGTCGTTGTTACCGGCCACGCCATCATCGTTGCCATTGTCATCTTCGGCGTCTGCCCGGGTGCTGCCGTCCTGATTGGATGAGGCGCCGGTGACATTTTCCATCACATCTTCGACCGCACTGGCATTCTGATTGACCACATCCGGTTCCAGACGAATCTTGACACGGCCGCCGTTTACGCTGTCGCCACGCAGTTTTTCCGCTTCCAGATCATAGGTCAGCTGATCGCCGGTGATGCGTCCCTGGGGATGGTTGACCAGGGCGTCTCCGGTCAACAGGATGGTGGCGTCATTGACTTTGTAATCGATCTGACGGGCCTCCGCATCCATCCACTCGAGGCTGTCCATCTGCTGCTTCCAGGTGGCCGGTTGCCCTTTCAGCAGGACCCGCGTAACCCGTCCGGATTCGACGTAGACCTCGGCATCGTCAGCCTTGACCTCCAGACTGCCCTGTTTGATCACCACTGACCCGATAATATGGGTAAAACCGGTGCGTGCATCCAGCTCGGAGCGGTCCGCGCTGACATCAATGGGCTGCTGCCGGTCGCTTTCCAGCGCCAGCCCGGCGGGCAGCATCGCCAGCCAGATCAGTGCCGCCAGGCAGATAGTTGCCAGGCAGTTAGTCCGCAGGCGCGTCGCGCTCAATAAATCGGGCTTGTACGTCATCGTGTAATACATACGTTTGTTGTTCCAGATTACCTGATAGGCCGCGGCCCAGAAGCCGCATGCCTGATTGTGTGATTGTAACGATTTCCTCGCTGCTTAGGGCTTTTGCCTGCAGATCCAGTTCCGCCGCTGTGGTTTCGACCCTGACCGGCTTGGGGAGGTTCAGGCTTTGCAGTACGACATCATCCAGCAGCGTAACGTGCTCATTGTGCCGGTCTATCAACGCTTTGCGGGCGGTCAGACGCCAGCTGCCGCCGCCACGCGGTGCGGTCACCACCGGAGCAAATAACTCGCTGGGCTGGCCGGCGCCGCCATCCACCAGCAGGGGCGAGCGGATGGTGACCTGTTCGGTGCCGTCGGGATCGAGAATGGTCAATACCAGGTCTTCGATGCGATAGGCAAAGCGGCCACTGTCGCTAGTCTGTTGAACGGATTCGGGTTGTAATTGCTGCCAGATCAAACGGCTGATGACCAGCAGTACAATCGCTATCAACACGATTAGCCAGCGTCGGCGCATGGTGTCTGAGGGTGAAAGTGATGGGTCAGGTTTTGCGCTGCTAAAATCATTTCAATCACTTCGCGGGCGGCGCCGTCACCGCCGCCGTTGCGGGTGCACAGGTCGGCCACCGCACAGACCGCGGGCGCGGCATCGGCTACCGCGATACCCAGCCCGGCCAACTGAATGGCCGGGATATCAATCCAGTCATCACCGACATAACATACCTGAGCGGCGGACAGTTCCAGGCTGGTCAGCAGTGCCTGCAGGGTGCCGAGTTTTTCCTGCACGCCAAGATAGACATGCGGGATGCCCAGATTCTGCATGCGCTGACGGACGGCCTGGGAGTCGCGCCCACTGATGACCGCGAGTTGCAGACCGGCGCGCTGTAAACTGCGCAGGGCATAGCCATCGCGCGCATTGAACGCGACCAGGTCATCGCCGTCACGGGAAAAGTACATGCGGCCATCGGTCAAGGTACCATCCACATCAAACACCACCAGGCGGATCTGACTGGCTGCGCTGAGAATCTCCCGGGAATACTGCAGGGGATTATCGTTCATCAGACCACACCGTGCTGCAGCAGGTCATGAAAATTCAGTGCGCCGATCAGGCGCTGATTGTCCGTGACCAGCAGGCCCTGAATCTTATGTGTCTGCATACAGTGCACGCCTTCGACAGCCAGGGCATCGGCACTGATAGTGACCGGGTCAGGTGTCATCAGCGAATCGATCCTGGTGCTGGCCAGATCGCACTGGGCATCTATCGCACGGCGCAGATCACCATCGGTAAACACCCCCTGTAGTCGTTGCTGCGGATCGACCACCGCCACCATACCCAGCCGTTTTTCGGTAATCTGCACAATCGCTTCCATCAGCGTGGTGGCGGGCAGCACCTGGGGAATCTCCGCGCCGCTGTGCATGATATCGGCGATACGCAGCAACAGCCGCCGCCCAAGTGCGCCACTGGGGTGCGCACGGGCAAAATCTTCATCGGTAAAGCCACGTGCCTGCAGCAGGGTAATCGCCAGTGCATCACCCATCGCCAGCGCGGCGGTGGTGCTGGAGGTAGGCGCCAGACCCAATGGACAGGCCTCTTTGGCTACGCTGACATCCAGGACTATATCGGCATGCTTAACCAGACTGGAATCGGTTTTTCCGGTCAGGATGATCAGTGCCACGCCGAGACGCTTGATGCCTGGCAGCAGTGCTTTGAGTTCTTCGGTTTCACCGGAATTGGACAGCATCAGCATCACGTCACCGCTCATCAGCATCCCCAGGTCACCGTGGCCGGCCTCGGTGGGATGGACGAAGAAGGCCGGCGTGCCGGTGGAAGCCAGGGTCGCGGCGATCTTGCCGGCGATATGTCCGGATTTGCCGATGCCGGTTACCGCAATGCGTCCGCTACAGTGCAACAGGTGTTCACAAGCCGTGAGAAAATGCGCATTGATGCGTGGGATCAGTTGCGCGATGGCATCCGCTTCGGTGCGCAGGACCTCACTGGCCAGTTCACACATCTGCTGTGCCGATAGCTGGCTGGTGGTTGCCGGGGGGGGTGTCTGCCTGATCATGGGTGTTTGCCGCTGATTGGAGTGCTGGTCTAATTGCCGCCGTGCAATGCGGAGTTAACCACTATGCCCGTATAGACAACAAAGCCGAGCAATAATATCAAACCGCCGGGCCGGTTGATGCGATTGGCTTTTTGCTTGCGCCAAGCCAGTATGAACAGACCGCCGGTCAGCAGAAACATGGTCAGCACGTCGCGTGATAACAGCACCGGTTCAACCTCCAGCGGATGCACCAGAGCGGCAATACCCAGGACCCCCAGCAGATTAAACATGTTGGAGCCCAGGACATTGCCGACCGCCAGATCGTGTTCGTTTTTCATCGCCGATGCCAGCGCCGCGGCCAGCTCAGGCAGGCTGGTGCCAAGCGCAATGATGGTTAAGCCGATAATGGTATCACTGACGCCCAGGGTCGCTGCGATAGTGACTGCGCCATCCACCAGTATATGTGAGCTCAGCGGCAGTACTATCAAGCCGACGATGGTCCAGAAGATCGCTTTGGACATCAGCATGTCAGCAGGTATTTCCGCTTCCAGATCCTTTACCAGCGGATCCTGCTCACCGCGGGTGACTCCCAGCCACACCATCCAGACCAGCATCAGCAACAAGCCGGATATCAATACCAGTCCGTCCTTATGATTCAACTGCAGGTCCCACAGCAGCCAGCTGCTGAGGATCATGATCAACAGCAGTACCGGTGCTTCACGGCGTAGTGTAATGGAGTCGATACGCAGCGGATATAACATCGCCGTGGCGCCCAGTACCAGGCCGATATTGGTGATATTAGAACCGATTGCATTGCCGATCGCGATGCCGGGGTTGCCGCGTAATGAAGCGATGGCTGAAACCACCAGTTCCGGTGCGGAAGTACCGAAACCGATGATGGTTAAACCGATGATCAACGGTGACATGCCCAGATTGCTGGCCAATCCCGATGCACCGGCCACCAGGCGGTCCGCGCCCCATACCAGCAATAAAAAACCACCGGCAATTTGAAGAATAGCAATCAGCATCGGGACGGGTCTAAAACTGGGGTCAGCAGATAGTAGTTGGGCCAGCGGCCGGGTATTGCAAGCTGAGCACGACTGCGCAGCCGTTACAGGCTGTTAAGACAGGGTTTTTCTTCAAGAAAGGATACTCCGGCTTTAGACGTGGTCTGTTTTTGCGTAATATGCCATGTTTAGTGAGCGATACCAATCGATAAGTCTATGGATGCCAAACATATTGAGCAACTGATTCAAGCCCATATGCCCGAGGCACAGGTTAGTGTAACCAGCCCGGACAATGTGCATTACACCGCCCAGGTCATTTCAGATCAATTTACCGGTCTTAACCGTATTGCTCAGCATCGCCTGGTGCATGCCGCGCTGGGTGACGCACTGGGTGGTGAAATCCATGCCTTGTCGCTGACCACCAGAACGCCGGCCGACCATGCGGCAGGAGCCGGCTGATGGCCATTATTCAAATCAACGGCGGGCGTCCACTGGCCGGTGATGTGCAGATATCCGGCGCCAAGAACGCGGTGCTGCCAATTCTGGTGGCCAGTTTACTGACTGAAGATGACCTGCAGCTGAACAATGTTCCGCACCTTCAGGATGTGACCACCACGATGGCTCTGCTGGCGCAGTTGGGCGCGGATATCGGCATGGATGAACACATGCGGATTCTGATCAACACCCGCCAGGTACACAGTCAGGCCGCCCCGTATGAGCTGGTGCGCACCATGCGCGCGTCGATCCTGGTGCTGGGGCCGCTGCTGGCGCGTTTTGGCCGGGCGGAAGTTTCACTGCCCGGTGGTTGTGCCATCGGTGCCCGGCCGGTCGATCTGCACATCAAAGGCATGCAGGCGCTGGGCGCCGAGGTGGAAGTCAAAAGCGGTTATATCGTGGCCCGGGCGAAGCGCCTGCGCGGGGCGCGCATTGTGATGGATACGGTGACGGTTACCGGGACCGAAAATGTGATGATGGCGGCAACCCTGGCACAGGGCACTACCGTGATCGAAAATGCCGCGCAGGAACCGGAAGTGGTCGACCTGGCCAGGTGTCTGAACAGCATGGGGGCTCAGATCAGCGGCGAGGGTACCGACACTCTGGAGATTCAGGGCGTGGATAGTCTGCATGGCGCTACGCATGATGTATTGCCGGATCGGATTGAAACCGGCACCTATCTGGTGGCGGCCGCGATTACCGGGGGTAAATTAAGGCTGCAGCGCACCCGGCCCGACACGCTGGACGCGGTTTTGTCCAAGCTGCAGGACAGCGGTGCACACATCTCGACCGGTGCTGACTGGATCCAGGTCGATATGGCCGGGCGGCGCCCTGCGGCAGTTGATATCACCACCGCGCCTTATCCTGGTTTCCCCACCGACATGCAGGCCCAGTTCACCGCCTTGAATTGCATTGCCGAAGGCACTTCGGTGATCTCCGAGCGGGTGTTTGAAAACCGTTTTATGCATGTCTTGGAATTACAGCGGCTGGGCGCGGATATTCAGTTGCGTGGCGGCAATGCGATTGTCAAAGGGGTGGCCAAATTATCCGGTGCGCCACTGATGGCCACCGATCTGCGCGCTTCCGCCAGTCTGGTGCTGGCTGGGCTGATCGCCGAAGGTGAAACCCGCGTTGATCGTGTGTATCACATCGACCGTGGTTATGAGAATATTGAGGAAAAGCTGTCTGGCGTGGGGGCTGATATCCGCCGGCTGACTTCGAGTTTCAGGCAGCCGACGAGTGCTGCGGTGGCTTAATATCCATCAGGCTGCTGGCTAGCTCATCAGCCTCACTGAAGACCAAAGTGTCGACAGGTCTGAGCCGGATTGCGTAGCCCGCAACCCGGCTCAAGCACGGACTTATCGAACTTGATTCACACCCAGTTGCTGTAATTCCGCGGCTGCCCGTTGGCCGATTTCACCACCGGCCTGAACAGCATTCTGAAGATATTGAATCGCCAGTTGCCGGTTGCCGGCTCTTTTTTCCAGCAGGCCTAACTGATATACGGCAGTGCCGGTGGGCAGGTATTCAAGGCTGGTTTTCAGATCCGAGCGGGCTCCGTTGAGGTTGTTGCGGCGTTGCCGGATGATGCCGCGGCGCAGGCTCAGATAAAACCAGTCAGGGTTGCGGTTGATAGCCTGATCATAGAAGTTTTCAGCCGCGCTGAGGTTATCCCGGCTGGCGGCTGCATCACCGCGCAGAGCGTAGAAATTCGCTTCCTTGGGTTCGATCTGGATGGCCTGCCGGGCAAATTGATCGGCGGCATTCCAGTTTCCTTCCTGGGCGGCGGCCAGGCCTTTGTCATAAGCTTCATAGGCGGGCTCAACGCGCTTGATGTAAGCAATGCGCTGCTGATAACGCTGGCGGCCCAGGTCACCGTCTTTTGGTAGTTCGGCGGCGGTACGGCGATTATTCTGCACCCGCTCGCGCGAGGGTGGATGCGAGGCGAACAAGCCATTCAGCCAATCCTGATTACGGCCCTCCGAGAGTCGTACGAAGGTTTCCTGCAAATCAATCGCGCCCTGTGGATCATAACCGGCCGCCGCCATGTAGCGCATGCCATGATAGTCGGATTCGCGCTCGGCCTCACGGCCATAACGTGTGGTGACCAGCTGCGCGCCAAGCCCGGCGCCCAGGGCGGCAATCTGGCCGTATTCCTTGCCCTGCAAAGCAATGCTGGTACCGACCACCGCGCCCTGCAGCAGTACACCCCGGGACTGGGCCTGAGCGCCGTGACGGGCAGCCGCATGGGTGACCTCATGGCCCAGCACCGCAGCCAGTTCCGCCTCGGAGTTCAATTCGGTCAGCAGCCCCCGGTTGATCGCGATTTTACCGCCTGGCAAGGCCCAGGCATTGGGCACTGAACTATTCAGCACGGTGAATTCATAAGGTAAATCATTTTCTGAATGCTGTGCGACGCGTTGGCCGACTTCACTGACATATTCAGTCAATACCGGGTCAATGTCGTATTCGCCGCCCTGGCTTTGCAGCGAGGGCTGGTATTGCTGGGCGCCGACCTGCTGGTCCCAGCTTTCCGGCACCAGGATCAGATTGCTGCGGCCGGTGACTGGATTGGTGGCGCAGCCGCTCAGCCATAACATGCTGGCGGCCAGCCCGATCAATGCGAGTTGTTTGATGGACACGATTTTGTTGCTATTGGTCAACATGACAATACCCCGGAGTTCAATGAATGGTTATGTAAGCTTATTTTAAGCAACCTGGCGTGGAATTGCTCAGGAGCGCTCGATAACACCGCAATTTATTTCCGGCGCTTGAACGGATTCCAGCGCGCGCAGGTCCAGTTGCAGAATATCTCCGCGTTTACGGGTTTTGCGCACCCGTACCGGCAACCAGTCAGTTTCCGCGGCGTGCCAGGTCCAGACCTTTTTATAGGAATCAGGCAGAATGCCCTGATAGACGCGGGTTTCAATATTTCCGCAGGCGGTATCGAGTTGCTCATTCTCCAGAATCTGATAACTATAGCCCTCCACCGACTTGCTGGTGACTATCTTGGTCACCAGCCAGGGGCGGCGTTTGGCAGCCGCATCGGCCAGCAACAGATAGACGCTTAGCGAATCCAGCTCGCTGCCTTCCAGCGCCTGGGTCCATTCGTCACCTTCATCGTCTACCCGCAGAATGTGATCCTGCCAGTCAAAATCGGCATTCCAGTTGTCTTTATCAAACAGCAGTTTTTCTTCCTGTTCATAATAAAGCGAGCGGGCTTGACCGTTTTCGACGCTAAAGCGTGCCAGTTCGCGGCTTTTGGCGCCAGCAAAACCGGCCATGCCCTTGGTGGCTTTGCTCGATAAACGGACCTCATAGGTGTCGGTATCGGTTTGCAGCAACTGCATTTGTGCTTCGCCAATGTATTTGCCATTCAATGAGACATCGAATTGCGCAACAAATGGCTGCACCCTTTGCTGTTTTCCAAAAAAGCCCGTCACGGTGGCACTGGCCGCGCTGTCGGAAGCTGCAGCAGTCGATTCCGGGCTGTTCTCAACGGGTATCTGTGCGCTGCCTGAGGTGCTGAATATCAGCCCGGTCAGCAGGCCGAACACGCTCCGGCGGAGGTGCTGAGCAATGCGATCAAATGCTGGCTTGTGATTCATGTAGTACTCAGATTATGGCTGATCAAGGCGTCGTTGTAACACAACCAGTGTTAACCGCCGCTAAATCATGGTCCAGTTGCAGAGGACCCGGCAGCGGTTGTCCGGCATGGATAACTTTGTCTGATTTTACCTGGAGTGCCCGTTGCGCAAAAAGTTCGGTAACCGTTTGTAACAACCTGTGTTCGTGCGGTGCCAGACGCTCGGCCAGCGTAGCCGCATCATCGTTGGCTTGGATCGCCATTCGATACTGGGCGATGACCGGGCCGTTATCCAGCTCCGGTACCACCAGATGAACGCTGGCGCCATGTATACGATCGCCGGCGTCCAGTGCTCTTTGATGGGTGTTCAGACCCCGGTATTTGGGCAGCAGGGAAGGGTGCAGGTTAATCATCCGACCGGCATAGCGCATCACCAGCGTATCGGACAGGATGCGCATAAACCCGGCCAGGATCACCAGCTCGACCTGACTGGCGTCCAGCGCCCGCATCAGGTCGCGTTCGAACCCTGCACGGTCAGAATACTGGCGATGATCAATGATGTGCAGAGGCAGCGCGTAGTGCAATGCATGCCGGATGCCGGCTGCGCTGGGGCGATTGCAGATGGTGCCGCGGATATGGATATTGAGGTTGCCGCTGCTGGCACTGCGTGCCAGGGCCTGCAGATTGCCGCCTCGGCTGGAAAACAATACCGCAACAGACAAAGGAGGATGGGTTGGCATAGCCGATGGCTGGATTCAGAGCAAACGAACGCGCTGCTGGCCGGAAACCTGCTGGACCTGTCCAATCGGCCAGCTCTCCAGACTCAATCGACTCTGCCATTCATCAATGCTGTGTTCCGGGATGATCAGCACGTAACCGATGCCACAGTTAAAGGTGCGCAGCATTTCCTGCTCGGCGATCTGCCCCTGCTGCTGTAGCCACTGAAAAATCTGTGGGCGTGGCCAGCCGTTCTGGTCTATTTCGATGCCTAATCCCGCCGGCAATACCCGGGTAATATTTTCCAGCAGCCCGCCACCGGTAATATGCGCCATGCCGTGCAGCGGCAGTTGCCCCAGTAGTGGCAGTAGATAAGGGACATAGATAGTGGTTGGCGCCAGCAGTGCCTGGCCAAGCGTGGTGTCGCCCAGTTCGCTGTCACTGGTTGCGCCGCTGCGTTCCAGGACTTTACGGATCAGTGAATAACCGTTGCTGTGCGGACCGGAACTGGCGATGCCCAGCAACCAGTCTCCCGGCTGTGCCTGGCTGCCGTCAATCAACTGTTCGCGCTCAGCCACGCCCACTACAAAACCGGCCAGATCAAAATCACCCGGTTGATACACGCCCGGCATTTCAGCGGTTTCACCGCCCACCAGTGCACAACCGGCCAGTTCGCAGCCTCGAGCAATGCTGCTGATCACCGCGGTGGCCTGGTCCAGGTCAAGCTTGCCGCAGGCAAAGTAATCCAGAAAGAACAATGGCTCAGCACCCTGTACCAGAATATCGTTGGCGCACATCGCCACCAGATCGATACCGATGCCGGAATAATCATTAAACTGGTTGGCCAGCAGCAGCTTGGTGCCGACTCCGTCGGTGCCACTGACCAGCACCGGATGCCGGTATCCTGAAGGCAGCTCTACCAGCGAACCAAAGCCACCCAGTCCGGTCAGCACCTCTGGGCGCAGGGTAGCCTTTACGGCTGGTTTGATGCGTTCCACCAGTGCATTGCCGGCATCGATATCAACACCGGCTGAGCGGTAATCCAGAGGGCTGTCAGGGTCCGTCATGGCGGTGGCTCGTCAGGGTTTAATGAGAAAAAATTGATCTTGAACGCGCATCACCACACCATCCGGGCGGATTTCCTGGATCCACAGTTCCTGCCCGATCGGCAGGCCTTCGCGGCCCCGGAAGCCGTTAATCATGGCGTAGCGCTGCTCTGGATCCTGATGGTAATAATGGATGCTCAGCTGCGGCCGGTTAAGCTCGCGGCGGATTTCCAGCGGCAATTCATCATAACTGGGTAATTGATCGTTCGGCCCATAGACACCTGTTGCAGGCGGTGGAGGCGTAAAGCGCTGGGTTTCGCCATCCTGCTGGGCACTTGCCAACGTGGCATTACCTAGCCATAGCAGTAACAGCCCATACAGCAGAACGGATTGATATGGGCTAGGCAGGATTGTGCGCATTTGGATAGACACCAGTGGTAAACTTCCGGGTTGAGCAAGGAGTAGTGAAGTTATGCAAGATACATTGACCCACGACAGATTCCAAGCCCTGATCGATCAGCAGGTGAATTTGTGTATCGGAGATGTGGAGTTACCAGCCACCGTAGTTGAGGTCAGCGCCCGCAATCGGCACGGCGATGCCGAACGTGATCCGTTCTCGGTCATTCTGGTTACCGATAGTGGCGAAAATCATGGGCAGCAGATTTATACCTTGAAGCATGACAAGCTTGGCGAGCTGGATTTGTTTCTGGTGCCATTGGGGCCGAAAGGCGATGGCATGAGTTACGAGGCGATTATTACCTGACGGGAGGCTTGTGTGACCATTCAGGGTTGGTCGCGCCCGGGTGCGCTCCTACAAAAATAACTGACTGTGTAGGAGCGCACCCGGGCGCGACCCGCCGAACCAAAATGCATCAACCACCCGGAGTCCATTCCATCAAATCATAAACTCCCTGGTCTTCGATCTGCCGGAACCCCAGGCGAATATATAGGCGCATGGCGGGGTTGTTCTTTTCCACATGAATTCTGACAGCTAACTGACTGGACTGGGCCTCTTCCAGTAGATCTTCAAGCAGCGCGGCGCCTAACTTTTGTCCACGCGCTTCGGGCAACAGGGCGATATCGATTAACCGGATTTCATCCTTACGGCGGTCAATGTAAATGCGTCCTATCGGGTCGCCGTCCTGTTCGATAACCAGGTATTCGGCCTTGCTGAACTGTTCCTGATAATAACTGTGCTGAGCGTCAAATTGCATTTGCAGGAATTGTTGTTTCTGCTCATCAGTCCAGTCGGGTACCTGGGCGACTTCTTCGGCACGCGTGCTGGCATATAGCCGGGAGAGAAAGGGGAGGTCTTGGGTGGTGATCGGTCGGAAGCTGATCCCAGAGGGAAGGCGCCGAGAGGCGCCTTTAAATGCATGAGTCATGCAAACATCAGCTCGTTTGCAGATTTATAACAGCTTCCAGCGCGTGCTTATCAGAAACGGAAGGCTGCATATGCAATAACATTTCCTGACCATCATTGGCGGTCAGTAAATAGATATCTTCAGCCAATTCAGCCGAGTGTGTGCTGCTAAAGCGCACAAAAAACTGCTCGCCTTTGCCAGCGGTATCCACTGCTTTAAGCTGGGCTTTGAAACGCGTCTGTCCACTGGTTCCTCGAATGGAAAACGGTTGATCAAGATGCGCTTCAAAAGCCTGTTTTTGCAAATGTGGTAACACTACGGGTTGACTGGTCGCCGCCGAAGCGGTGATACCACTGCCTGCCAGTATCGATCCAGCAGCCAGGCTGGCGGAAAAATCTCGTCTTTTCATAATATTCTTCTCCAGTTAACCGCGTGATGGATACAAACCGACCAGTGCGATAATAAAGTTCATTACCAGGTACGGTTGCAAATTGTTATGCGACTGGCTGCCGCCTGTATTTGGCAAAATGGTGGATGCCATATCACCAAGGTTGTCGGGTGAATGGTACATTTGCTCACCGGTAGCAAAAAAACCGCCATTGGGTGACAGCACTCTGCCATCGTTTTCTTCGCCTATCAGGGTATGATTATGGTTAGGCATCTGAGCTTCGCTGAGCGTGACTTGTTCAACGCCACCTCTTTGACCCAGGCGTCTCGATGTTAAGCCTGGCCCACGGCCAGGGTGCATCGGCGCGCGGCCCTGCAGATTGGGCAGTGCGGTGGTGCTGCGTCCATCACCGCCATAGGTGGTTCCGATCAACGAAAACAACGCGGTATTTTGCGACACCGGCAGTAACTGGCCATTACAAAATGCCCAGCCCCGAGGAGCAAAATTACCAGCAAAAATTCTTATTTCTGCAACAAATGGTTCTGACATGGTAAGTCTCCTATTGACGGGAAGGATAAATGCCGACTAAAGCAATAATAAAATTCACACACAGGTAGGGCATTTCATTGGTATGACTACGACTGCCGCCAACACTGGTAATGGCTTGAGTATTCATATTGACCGGACCCAGCAGGCGGTCACCATAGGCCTGAGCCTGTGCCACGCCAGGCGCCCGGCCTACCGGCAAAAGTTCGCTCGCTGGTGCGTCAGAGGCTTGCGCAGGGTGTGTGTGGCTCGGTAATTGATTGACCGTCAAAGTGACGTTTTCCGCGCCGCCTTTGGCGCCCAGCCTGCGCTGGCTCAGACCAGGTCCGTTGCCTGCATGGATAGGTATACGGCCGCGCAAATCCGGTAGCCCGAAAGTGGTGCGGCCATCGCCGCCATAAATGGTGCCCAAGAGACTGAATAAAGCGTCATTTTGTGAAACAGCCAGGAGCTGTCCATCACAAAATGCCCAGCCACGTGGTGCGAAGTTGCCCGCAAACATGCGGACTTCACCGACAAATGGTTCTGACATGATGGTTCTCCTGATTAGTTACGTGACGGAAACAAGCCCTGCAGGGCTATGCAAAAATTCATCGCCAGATAAGGCTGCATGTTTTCATGCGCCTGCCCACCACCAACACTTGCGACCGTGCCTGAACCCATACTGACAGAGTTGGTTAACTCACGGTAAGTGTCTCGCACGGATTGCGCCAGCACCCGACCGGTAGGGTCCGTGCTGGTTGCGGCAGTATTGGTGGCCTGCAGCGAATGATTGTGTTGAGGCATCTCGTTGGCGGCCAGCGTGTGTGTTTCTTCGCCAGACTTTTGCCCCAGCCTGTGCTCACCACCACCATTGCTTCTGCCGGTATGCATTGGTGTACGCCCACGCATATCTGGCAATGCAAAGCTGGTTCGCCCATCACCACCATAGGTGGTGCCCAAAAGTGAATACAGGGACTGGTTTTGATTGATGGGAAGTATTTGCCCATCGCAGAACGCCCATCCCCGCGGCGCGAAATTGAATCCAACAATCCGCACCTCGGCTAAGAATGGTTCTGACATATTGTCTTCTCCTGTTGTTGTTATGATGTCATGGGAAACGATCCATGTAGGCACCCAGACGGCCCGCTAGTAAAATAGCCGGCGCATCTTGCGCCGACCGACCTTTTTTATTGTTATCTGTTTTTAGTTAGGTGCCGTACAGTTGGCTGGGGCGTTGGTAATGCCTGCTCCCACATCGATATTGCCTGCATTGCGTGTGCCCACATCCGCCAGGCTCTGTAAAGTAAATGTACCAGCCAGTTCATCCAGATCGTACTCATTGCCAGCACCATCCGGAACGGTGTTGTTGTCCAGGTGCAGACACAGATTCACCCCGGCATCAAAACTATCGAATTCGACTTCTTCCGCACCGGCGCCCGATTGAGTAAAGGTGTTATTGGTGACGATCAGATTAATATTGGCGTTGCGCTCAAATGCCATATCAGCGACTTCACGGTCACCATTGTTGACATGGGTATTGTTATCCACCAGGAAATCCGCCTCATGCGTCGGGAATGCCCCGACTCCAAAGACATCGATTTCGAAACTTTCGCGCGTGGTGGTGCCGACCGGAGACGCCGTGCCAATCCTGTTGTTGGTAACCACAAAGTCAGTATTAGTGACCGCGTTGCCACCGGAAACCGTCAGGAAAGTGCCTTCGCGCAGGGTCTCATCAATGTCATTGTTATCGATAACAACGTCATGCCCTCTGTTCTGTACACCAGAGGTGCCCTCGAACACGAAGTTGTTACCACGCTGGTCACCGGTATCATCCATATCAGTGGTTTCAACCGTGCCGGTATACAGTGAGTTGTTACCTGCGGTAACCACATTAACGGCGCCGGCATTGCTGCCGCCTCGAGTCACATCAAAAATGGTATTACCGCTGATCATAAAGTTAATCTGGGTAGGCTCGGCGGCGCCCAGTGCAATACCGTTGTTGCCACCTGGCGCCGGCACGGACGCGGTATCCAGCTGAGAATTCAAGATCATCACATCGAAGCGATGCGTATCACCGGCTAAACCGCCGGTGGATATCTGTATGCCGTCTCCGCGGATATCGGTAAAGCGCGAACCGCCATTAATGATGACGCCCATATTGGATGCTCCGCGAGCTTCCGCGAAGAAGCCGTCGGAGGTGGGCGAACCATCAAACAGGCTATTGGTTACCGTTAAGCCACCGCTGACCGGGGTAGTGGCATTGGTGAAAGTACCCAGATTGGTGTTGGTGTTGATCAGCTCGACACCGTCGTCACCTGAGTTAGAGCCTGCTTCCAGGGTCAAACCATTGAACAGATTGCTGGCGCCGGACAGATCGCGAATGCGAATAGCATGGCCGGTTTCGAGACCCAGTGCGCCCGCGCCTGGATTAAGCACATTCATGGATGCCAGGCGGGTATTGCTGGTCTGGTTCAAGCTAATGCCGTGACTCAGAGTATTCTGAATCGTGCCACCCGAGCCATTGCGGTTATTGCTGCCATCACCGGTCACGGTCAGGCCACCAGCGGTACCGGTGTTATTCAGCACAATGCCGCTGCTGGCGCCATTGGCTGACACCGATTGCACGGTAAAGTTGGTGTTGCGGATGCTGACACCATCGATAGTTATGCCTACGCCGGTGGTGGTGGTGATGCTGCTGCCGTTGCCGGTAGCGTCGATCGTACCGCCGTTGCTGGCGGTAAATGCATTATTGGCGCCAGTGTTCAGGGTCATGGTGCCGGCGAAGAAGAAGCTGGTGCCTGCATTGTTATTTAGAAACACACCCTGAGCGCTGTCATTGATCGGGTTAAACACAACATTGCTACCGGTGTGCCCAGTAACCACTACCGAGCGAGCTGCGGTATTGGTAATGGTGCCGCCATAAGTAACGCCGCTGCTGCCACCGGTGATCACAAATGCATCACCGCTGGTATTCTGGATGTTACCTCCGCCACTGCTGATAAAGCCGCTGACATTATTAAGGCTGACACCGGTGGTGGTGGTATTGGCGGAGATGCTGCCGAAATTAAAGCCATTGAAGGTGGTGTTGGCCAGGTCCAGCGCTGCTCCACCAACGGTCTGCACGGTGACCGGTGCTGGCGGGCTGATGGTTACCGTGCCGCTGTTAGCCACCACAAAACCAGCACCGTTGGTGGTCAACAGGGTGCTGAAATCACCCAGATTGATCACGCTGGCGCCAGCATTGTTTTGCAGCAAAATGCCTGACTGACTCGGACTCTGAATCGAAGTGCTGGTTGCCAGCAAATCGGTAATTCCATAGTTTTGGATGTCGATCACATTCGGGACATTACTGCTGGTGGAAGTCAGTGCGCCAAATACCGCACCTAAAATACCGGTGCCTCCGCCATCAATATCCAGCAGACCCCCGGTGCCATTAATATCGACCTGACTAACAGCCAGTGTGCCGGTCGAAGTGCCTGCGATACCGAAGCCGGTGGTATTGCCGATATTCAAACCACGAATGGTATTACTGCCGGTCACATTGATGGCATTACTGGCCGCGGCGGTGGTGCTGATGACCGGATCGGCTCCACCCAGTGCCGGTCGGGCAGTGCTGCCAGCGGGTGGCGCGATGCCGGTAAAGGCATCAAAGGTCACGCCGCTGGTGCCTTGACCAAACAGGACCTGGTTATCCAGCAGTGAGAAACTGCCGGTGTAATTGCCACTGAACAGGAAGATAAAATCTCCGGCCGCCGGATTGGCGGTACCGCCACCGCCCTGCAGGGCGTTGAAGGCTGCAATGCTGTTAAAGGGCGTATTAATACGGCCATCACCGCCAGCTGCTGCTGCCGCATCAATAAACCAGACGGTATTGCCGGACAGGTTAATCGTTACCGTGACTGACGCACTGCATGCGCCAGGACCCGGGATGCCGTCATCACAGACCACAAAATCGAAGCTGTCCGAACCGCTATCCAGACCAGGCGGCGGGTTGTAGGTAAACGCACCGGTACTGGTCGTGATGCTCAGATCACCACCCATGGCGGTAGTGGTCGGCGCTGGATTGCCGGCATTACCGACCGATAGATTGGTGCCTGGGGCAGCCGGACCATTCGGGTCGGCCGCTTCGGTGGCATCATCACTGGCGCCGGCCAGCAGGCCGGAACCAGCAGGGACATCCAGGCCGATATTGGTGGTGGCACCAAACGTCGGCGCAGCACCGGCGGTGGGCGGATCATTGACAGGGTTAACCGTAATCGTCAAAGCGACCGGGCCAAAAGTGTCTATGCCACCATTGGCGGTGCCGCCATTATCCATAAGAAATACATTAAAGCTGACCGTGCCATATGCATCAGCGGCCGCGGTATATTCGACATTGCCAGTAGCCAGGTTCACGCTGGGCGCAGTGCTGAATGACAGCGTGCTGTCGATGCTGGTCTGGTTCAGGATAAAGTTCAGCGCCTGGCCGGCTTCCGACGGTGGCCCTGCACTGATGGCTGAAGCCCAGGCCAGACTTTGCGCGCCGGCGTCTTCATTGCTGGCCGCCGGATCAGCCGGAGCCGTGAAGCTGGGCGCGTCGTTGACTTCCGTAATGTTGATCGCAAATGTCACCGGTGCTGAAGTATCTGCACCGCCATTGGCCATACCGCCGTCATCCATCAGCTCAACCGTAATGTTGGCGGTACCGCTGGCATCCGCCGCGGGTGTAAAGCTCAAATTGCCAGTGGCCGCATCCAGTGCCGGCCCAGCGCTGAACAATCCCGGATTGTCATTGCCGGTAATGTTGAAGGTCAGCATCTGGCCGGATTCATCCGTGGCGGTAGCCGGCCCGGGCAGGATATTACTGGCCCAGGGCACGTTGCTGCCGGTGGAATCTTCCAGTGCGGTGACATCACCGGACGGGGTGAATGTCGGCGCATCATTGACCGGAGTGACGTCGATAACAAAGCTGAACGGTGTGGAGGTGTCTACCCCGACGTTGGCGGTACCGCCGTCATCCATTAACTCAATGGTGATATTGGCGGTGCCGTTGGCGTCGTCAGCCGGTGTGTAGCTCAGCGTACCATCAGCGGCGACACTCGGGCCGGCACTGAACAATGCAGCGTTGTCATTCGCGGTTACATTGAAGGTCAGCGCCTGGCCGGCTTCATCGGCTGGTCCGGGGCTGATGGCCATGGCCCAACCGGCAACACTCTGGGCGCCGGCATCTTCCAATACGGTCTGATTGGGACCGCCGGTAAAGCTGGGTGCGTCATTGACTGGTGTCACGTTGATGGCAAAAGTCTGCGGCGCGGAAGTATCCACCCCGCCGTTGGCGGTGCCGCCATCGTCCATTAATTCGACGGTGATATTGGCGGTGCCATTGGCATCATCTGCCGCGGTAAATGTCAGCGTGCCAGTGCTGCTCAGAGCGGGCAATACGTCGAACAACGCGGCATTATCGTTATTGGTCACGTTAAAAGTCAGTGCCTGACCGGACTCATCAGGCGGCCCGGCGGAAATGGCGGTAGCAAAATTCGCCAGACTCTGAGCACCGGCGTCTTCCAGCACGGTGGCATCACCGGGCAGGTTAAAGCTGGGTGCGTCATTAACCGGATCAATGGTAATGGTCACCGTGGCAGGATCAGAACTGCTCATGCCGTCAGAGGCGCTGTAGGTGAAACTGTCGGTGCCGCTGAAATCCGCCGTCGGGGTATAGTCGAAACTGCCGTCGGCATTCAGGTTGAAGGTCTGCGCGTTGCCCGGAGCACTGACCAGTTCGGCGGTAATCGGGTCCATATCCGGATCGCTGTCATTACTCAGCACACCGGGAGCCGCCACGTTAAGAGTATCGTCTTCCAGCATATTGAAGGCGTCATCAACCGCTATTGGTGGTTGGTTTTCCAGGTCGCCGACATCCAGGCGGAAAAACAGTACATCACGTTCCAGAGCCACAAAAAACGCCTGCAGGTCATTGCCGGCGGCACCATTGGTGGCGTCGTTGACAGGATCGGTCGCATCCGGGTTAACGCCACCCCAGTCGGTCACCTGGCCGTCTACGATAAAGCCGGCTGCAAATACAATGCCCGAAGCAGCCAGCAGGCTGATGCTGAGCCAGCGGCGCTGTCTGCCGCGCACGGTGATAACCGCAATGGCAGCGATCAGCAATAACAAACCCAGGGCGCCAAGCGCAGGTACCGCAATCGGAATGAATACCAGAATCGGCTGGCCGCCCGCTGCCCCGGTGGTGGTTGAGAGTACATCGGAGCCGGTACCGTCTTCAGCGGCAACGGTGATCTGAATAACGCCGTTGCTGAGTGGCTGCAGACTGTTCAGCGAAGCCGACAGCTCGATGACATCGGTGCCGTTCACACCATTGTTCAAACCGACCGGGTGTGGCCCGCCGGTGACGGTGGCAGGACCGAAACCAGTGCCTTCGCAAAATGCGAGATTGACCTCGGTAACCGTCATGCTGCCGCTGTCAACGATAGCCCGCACTCTGCGTTCAAAGCCGGTGCTGCTGTTGCCCTGGCCGATTGGTGTTACCGTACAGCCGGTACTGGCATTACGGTCAACATCAAGCAAAATGTCATAGCTGACAGTTTGGGCATTGGCCTGAGCTGAGAAAAGAACAAACAGACCAAACAGTCCGAAGCGGAAAGATAACACTTTGCTATGCATTTTAATCCCCATGCAATTGATCTTAAATGGAGCCGAAACTAGCCCTATACTGGTGAACGGTTTTTAACCATTATTATTTTCCCATTATGCATCAAATCATGCCGCTTGTCTTGGTCTGGCGGCAATAGGATGGCATGCTTAGAGAGCTCGGCCGCTTTGGCTGCAGTGATGACATTGGCTGACTATGCCTTATCCCTGCTAGACTATCGGCCGCATCAACAAGTAAAACCTCAGGCATGCTCATGTCACTGAATCAAAATCCGCGCACCGTGTTAATGTTCACCGCCATGTTGTGCACCGCTCTGTTTGGTATTTTCACTGTGATACCGGCGTTGGCCGCCAATGAGCGTCTGTTCGGCGCTGAGGTTGTGGTTGATCCTGATTCTGATCAAGCCGGGCAAATCCGAGCGGCACTTGACGCGGTGTTGATTAAACTGACCGGCCAGACCAGCAGTGTGACCGATCCGCGCTTGAGCAAGCTGCGCGACGAGGCACAGACTCATCTGATGAGTTTCAGCTATCAGGAGCGGCTGGTACCGGATGGTGCTTACGGTAAGCGTCAGAGAGTGCTGCGCGCGCAGTTCAATCAGCGTCAGGTGATAGAAGAACTGCAACGCCAGAGTATCGAGCTATGGAGCCTGGAACGTCCCGAAGTACTCTTATGGCTGGCGATTGAAGATCAGCAAGGTCAGCGTGATATGCTGGCGGGTGACGATCGGCAGCATCGTTTTGCGCTGGAACAGGCTGCCCGTGAACGGGGCCTGCCGCTGGTTTTGCCGGTCCAGGATCAAACCGATTATTCGCTGCTCGACGCCGACAGCATCTGGGGTGGGTTTTATGAAAATGCGGAACTGGCCAGTCAGCGTTATGCCGCGGACCGCTATGCGATTGCCGCCGCCAGCCGCCGCGGGGATAACTGGCAGGTGCGCTGGCGCTTGCCGGATGATGCTACCGGCCTGGAAACCTTTCAGAGTATCGGGCCAGAATTATCGGCCGCACTGGTGGCGGGTATCAACAGCCTGGCTGACAGAATAGCTGCGCTCAACAGGGTATCCAGCAGCACGGAAATATCCCGGACGGTGCGTGTCATGCTGCGCAATATTCAATCGCCGGCTCAATATGCCGTGGCTGCCCGTGCTTTCGATGCCATGAGCCAGGTCAAGCAGGTGACCGTAGTGCAGGCGGAAGCTGACGCTATTGAAATTCGCCTGGCACTCAGTGCTTCGCGGGACTGGTTGTTACAGGCGATCCGACTGGCGGACGAGTTGAGTATGGCCAGCGTACAGCCCAACGGTTCGGAGCTGATCTATGTTGACGTGCTGCCTTAGATGAACGGCATACGCCAACATATTCCCAATATGCTGACGATCTTTCGATTGTGCATGGTGCCGGTGTTGTCCTGGCAGATCGTCGCTCAGCATCATCAGATTGCACTGATCGTGGCGGTCATTGCCGGCCTGACTGATGCCGCGGACGGCTACCTGGCCAAACGTTTCGGCTGGGTCAGCCGGGTTGGCAGCGTGCTGGATCCGCTGGCTGACAAGCTGTTAATGATCACCGCTTTTGCCGCACTGGCCTGGATTGGTCTGCTGCCCTGGTGGTTGATTGTGCTGACCTTTGTGCGTGACAGCGCCATAGTCACCGGCGGCGCCGTCTACCATTACACCGTTGCCAGAGTGGAAGCTCAGCCGACCCTGCTGAGTAAACTGAACACCACCATGCAGGTGGTGCTGGTAGCCATGACACTATTGCAGGCCTGCTGTATCAGCAAGGCCAGCGGGCTGGTGACGGCTTTGATATATGTGGTTGCGGCATTAACATCCATCACTCTGGTGCAATATGTCTGGATATGGTCCTGGAAGGCCATCCAGGCCAAACACAATAGTGTCTAATCATATTGGCATGAATCATAGCTATGAAAACTGACTATCGATCGGGCTGGGATCATTGGCCATGGCTGCTGTTTGCAGTGTTGACCGGCTGGATAATCTGGTTGCTGGCGCCGATCCTTACGCCGTTCGCTGTCAGCGCATTATTGGCTTATCTGGGTGATCCGCTGGTCGACCGGCTGGAAAAATTCAGGCTAAGCCGCAGTGTGGCGGTTGTTATTGTATTTACCCTGATGACGCTGATCCTGGTATTGCTGCTGCTGGGTTTTATACCGCTGCTGGAGAATCAGTTGAATTATCTGATTCAGCGGTTACCGGATTATTTTGCCTGGTTGCGTGAAACCGCCATGCCGTGGGTCGCCAGCCGGTTGAGCATCGACTTGACTCTGCCTGAGTCCGATGAGTTGCTCGGTCTGATCCAGGAACATTGGCGCAGTGCCGGTGGGATTGCCAAAACGGTGTTGGATTCACTCTCCAAAAGTGGGCTGGTGCTGGTTAGCTGGCTGGTGAACATAACCCTGATACCGGTGGTGACTTTTTATCTGCTGCGTGACTGGGATGTATTGGTAGATAACATCCGCAGCCTGATTCCCAGGTCAATGCAGGCCACGGTTAATCAGCTGGCGAGCGAATCCGACAAGGTGCTGGGTGCATTTATCCGCGGGCAATTGCTGGTGATGCTGGGACTGGGCTTCATGTATGTGATCGGGTTATGGCTGGTGGGTCTTAAGCTGGCGTTGCTGATCGGGGTGATTGCGGGTCTGCTCAGTATCGTGCCCTATCTGGGTACCATCATCGGTGTGATCAGTGCCTTGATCGCGGCGATTGTGCAGTTTGGAGACTTATTGCATCCGGCATTGGTGGGCGTGGTGTTTATTGTCGGTCAAAGTCTGGAAGGCATGGTGCTTACGCCCCTGCTGGTGGGCGACCGGATTGGCCTGCATCCGGTTGCTGTCATCTTTGCGGTAATGGCCGGTGGCGTACTGTTTGGTTTTCTGGGGGTTCTGCTGGCGCTGCCGCTGGCGGCGGTGATTATGGTCATGCTGCGCCATGCCTACAAGCGCTACCTGGAAAGCCGTCTGTATACCACTGACAAGGTGCCTGCCGAAGAGTCCTCGAAAATTATTACCGGTGAATAGGCCGTTGGCTTTGCTATGACCGAAAAAGCACAGCAACAGGTGCTGGATCTGCATGGCCCGATAACGCCCGACTTTGAAAACTACATCGCCGGGCCGAATCGCATGCTGGTCGGTATGCTGCGACAACTGGCCAGTCAACCACAGGGCTGGCATTATCTGAGTGGCGCATCAGCAACCGGCAAGACGCACCTGCTGCTGGCGGTGATGCACAGCGCCGTAAACAGTGGAGTTGAAGCACGGTATATCTCACTGAGCAGCGCTACCGTCGCAGCGGCTTTGATTGATCAGCTGGCCCCCCCTCAGCTGTTGTTAATAGATGATATCAATGCCATCGGACAGTCTCAGGTATTGCAGGAATCGGTATTTCACTGTCTCAATCGTATACATCAACAACACCAGTCGTTGATAGTTACCGGCAATTTGCCGGTTAACGAGTTAGAACTGCAATTGCCTGACCTGCGTTCACGCCTGGCTAAGTGCCAGCAATATAAACTCAAAGGCCTGGACGATGCTGATATACCGGTCTTGATCAGACAGTATCTGCAAAGATACGCATTGCCGGTGGATAAAAAAGTGGTTGAATATGTCAGCAAATATGGCCCGCGGAATACCGGCCGGCTGATTAAGTTGCTACAGGCTGTTGCCAGGGCGGCTCTGGAAGAAAAGCGTTATGTCAGTATTCCAATGGTTTCACGGTTGCTGGAGCGAAGCGCGGTCAGTTAAGGTGATTTTGCTGTCAGATAAGGTTAAGGAGCTTTTGATTAAATCAGAGGTTCCTTAAGTACAAAAAACACTTGTGCGGATTGCTGAACAGACAATGCTAAAGCACGACTACTGACAAGCCAGATATTGTTGATGTTGTTGCTGGCAATATTGCCGCAACTGATCAAGTGTGCCCTCATTTACAATCACATCATCTGCAATGCTCAAACGTTGCTGCCTGGATGTCTGTGCTGCCAGCATTTTACGCGCCAGGTCATGGTTGATCTGGTCTCTGGCCTGTAATCGATTTATTTGCGTTTGTGATGATACGTCAATCACCAGTATCCGGTCAGCCCAGCGGAAAGTTTGTGTCTCCGCATACAGTGGGACGGCGATCATGGCGTAGGCTGGAGGAGGGCTCTGGTTGGCTAAGGTTTGTAGCTGTTGCAGTGCTGCCCGCTCAATTAACGGATGCAGCAGCGCTTCCAGTTGCTGACGTTTTTGCTTATCCGCAAAAATTATTTCGCGCAGCAGGCGGCGATTTAATTGGCCATTGGCAGTCAGCACCTGGTCGCCAAATAATTCAATGATCTGGCGAAGCCCGTTGGTGTCGGGAGCCACAACCTCGCGGGCAATAATATCGGTATCAATGATGGGCACGCCCAGTTCAGCGAAAAACTCTGCAGCGGCGGATTTTCCACTGGCGACACCGCCCGTCAGAACCACGGTAAAGATATCGGGTTTGGGTTGGCTGATCACGGTGTCTGGCGAGGCGCTGATACTCTAAATGGTGACAGGTTAAAAATAAAAACTTTTTAATGCATCGCCCCATAACAGCGCGGACCAGCCACCGATAGCCAGAAACGGTCCAAATGGAATAGGGGTTTCACGGCCTTTGTTACGCACAGTCAACCAGATAATGCCGACCAGCGCGCCGCTGGCCGAGGCAATCAATATCACCGCAGGCAGCAATTGCCAGCCCAGCAGGGCGCCAAATACCGCCAGCAGTTTGAAGTCACCATGCCCCATGCCGTGCTTGCCGGTCAGAATGCGAAAGGCATGAAACACTGACCACAACACCAGATAACCGGCCGCCGCGCCGATAATGGCTTCGGTGGCGGTCACAGGGGTCCATTCCAGGGTGCTGGCAAGCAGCGCCAGCCAAAGCAGCGGCAAGGTCAGTTGATCAGGCAATATCTGGTGATCCATGTCGATGCCGGTCAGGGCGATTAATACCCAGGTAACCAGTACGAGTAATCCGGCATAAGGCGTCAGACCGAAATTCAGCACGATAATGAGGCTAAGCAAAGCAGTGCCCAGTTCCACCACCGGATAGCGCCAGCTGATGGTTTGCCGGCATTGACGGCAGCGGCCACGCAATAATAGATAGCTGATAACCGGAATATTATCGAAGCCTTTCAGCGGGGTTTCACATTTGGGGCAGTGCGAGGCTGGCCACACCAATCCCGGTGGCGCGGCGGCGGAATCGCCGGGCGGCTCCTGCTCCAGTAATAACTGACATTCAGTTTTCCACTCGTGCATCAGGCGGCGCGGATAGCGCCAGATCACGACATTCAGGAAACTGCCGATAATCAGACCGAGCGCAACCGTGCCGAGGTAAAGCAGCCACGGCTCCGCCACTAATAACTCAAGCATGTGGATGTTTTATCAGAGTGATTAAATAACAGCTGCGAGTTTAAAGATAGGCAGATACATGGCCACCACCATGCCGCCCACCATACCGCCCACCACCACAATGACCAGCGGCTCCAGCAGGCTGCTGAGCGCGTCCACCGCGTTGGTCACTTCCTCTTCATAAAATTCAGCCACTTTGTTGAGCATTTGGTCCAGCGAGCCGGCTTCTTCGCCGATGGCGGTCATCTGTACCACCATGGAGGGAAATACATTGGTCTGCTGCATCGCCAGTTGCAGTTGGTGGCCGGCGGACACGTCTTCGCGGACACGCAAAACAGCTTCTTTGAACACCTGGTTACCGGTAGCGCCGGCAACGGTGCGCAGGGCATCAACCAGCGGCACGCCGGCGGCAAAAGTAATACTCAGGGTGCGTGCAAAGCGCGCCAGCGCGGCCTTGCGCAGAATTTCTCCGATAATGGGTATACGCAATGACATTCGGTCCAGAAAATGGTTGAACTTGAGCGAGCGCTTGCGTAGCGCGATAAATCCGACTATCGCGCCGATAATACCGATCAGATACAGGTAACCATAACTGGTCAGCGAACGTGACATACCTACCACCAGTTGGGTGAAGGCAGGCAGATCAGCGCCGAAGCTTTGGAAAATGGCTTCAAACTGAGGAATAACCTTGATCAGCAATAACGCGGATACGGCAATCGCCACGGCCACCACGGCGGCAGGGTAATACATGGCCTTGTTGACTTTACCTTTAATGGATTCAATGCGTTCCTTGTAGGAGGCAATGGTTTCCAGCACGGTATCCAATACCCCGGCTTCTTCACCGGCGTCCACCAGGTTGCAGAACAGCTCGTCAAAGTGCTTGGGGTGTTGGCGCAATGAGTCTGCCAGAGTGCCGCCAGATTCGACGTCACTGCGGACCTTGGTCAACAATTGCTGCAGCTTCTCGTTTTCAGAAGCGGTGGTGATAATCTCCAGCGCCTGGACCAGCGGCACACCGGCATTGAGCATGGTGGCAATCTGGCGGCTGAAGATGGAAATATCCTTGGCCTTGACCCGTTGTCCGATGTTATAGCTCTTGGGCTTGCGGCGGACGCGTGAGGGGTTGATGCCCTGGCGGCGAAGCTCCGCACGGACCATATTCTGATCACGTGCCTGACGCTCCCCTTTGAGTTTTACACCGCGCTTATCGGTGCCTTCCCATTGAAAAATAATCTGGTCTTGGGCAACTGCCATGGCTTAGATCCTTGCAGGCTGGTTGACACGAATCATAGCAAATTCTCTGTCATTCTTTTGTGACGCGGTTGATTTCAACCAGGCTGGTAATTCCGTCACGGACTTTGTTCAGGGCGGAGCGGCGTAAATCGTTATAGCCCATATCACGCGCCATGTGAGCCAGGTCAATGGCGCCGCCACCTTCCAGGATCAGTTGTTCCATTTGCTCGGAAATCGGCATTACCTGAAATATGGCGGTGCGGCCTTTATAGCCTTCGTTACACTGCGGACATCCGTGTGCTGCAAATGTTTTCAGTTCGCTGGCGATTTCCTCCTCGCTAAAGCCAATTTCACGCAGTGCTTCGGGCGGCAGTTCAACGTGTTCTTTGCAGTCATGCAATCGGCGCGCCAGACGCTGGGCTATGACCAGATGAACTGCTGAAGTGATGTTATACGCCGGTACACCCATGTTGACCAGGCGGGTAATACTTTGCGGAGCATCATTGGTATGCAGCGTGGACAACACCAGGTGACCGGTCTGGGCGGCTTTGATCGCGATCTCCGCGGTTTCCAGGTCGCGAATCTCACCGACCATGATGATATCCGGGTCCTGGCGCAGGAAGGCGCGCAGAGCACGCGCAAAGGTCATGCCCTGTTTGGTGTTTTGCTGGACCTGATTAATACCGGGTACCCGGATTTCCACCGGATCTTCCACCGTGGAAATGTTACGGCCATCTTCATTCAGAATGTTCAATGCGCTGTATAACGTCACCGTTTTACCCGAACCGGTCGGGCCGGTGACCAGAATCATGCCATAGGGCTTTTGGATGGCGGTGGTGAACTGATCGGCTTGCCTGGGTTCAAACCCCAGACTTTCGATGCCCATTTTCGCTACCGAACCATCCAGGATACGCAGTACCACTTTTTCGCCAAACAGGGTTGGGCAGGTGCTGACACGAAAGTCGATGGAACCACGGCCCAGATTCAGTTTAATACGGCCATCCTGGGGTACGCGGCGCTCAGCGATATCCAGGCTGGACATGACTTTAAGCCGCGAAGATAGTCTCGGGGCCATTTTATTGGGTGGTGACAGGATGGTTTTTAACACCCCGTCCAGGCGTAATCGGATACGGTATTTGCTTTCGTAAGGCTCGAAATGAATATCCGATGCGCCCCGCCGGATAGCATCAACCAGTACTTTATTGACAAATTTGACGATCGGTTTGTCATCACTGATGGAGGCGCTGGCTTCTTCCTGGCGCTTTTCAATATCCTCCTCGGTATCAAAATCGAGTTCATCCAGGCCTTCCTCACCACCCAGGTCGTCGAAAATGGCGTTGGATTGCTCCAGGGCCTGATCCATGGCTGCCTCGACCTGATTGGCGGGTGCCACCAACGGATGAATACTCAGGTTGGCATTGAAGGCGATATCGTTGACCGCGGCCTCATGCGTTGGATCAGCAAAGGCCACATAGAGAATATTGTCGCGCCGCAGCACCGGCATGGCATGGTGCTTGCGCAGCAGGCTTTCTTTAACGATATCAATGGGCGCTTCGGAAAGGTCCAGCGCGGATAAATCGACCGCGGGCACACCATATTCATTGGCGATCGCGACTGCCAGGCTTTCAGCAGGAATAACGGCTGAATCGAGCAGATAACGGATAATCGACTTTTTGGCCTCAGCAGCCTGTTCATTCAGGTTGCGGGCATCTTCATCGTCCAATAAACCCATAACGACCAACCGGCGCGGCAAGCCTGTGAGTAACGTTACATGAATTGGATCAGTCGACATAATACAAACCTGCTCAGGAATACCAGTACTCAGTCATCTGGACTAGTTTATCAGTATTAACGTCAGGTTGACGAATTCCGCCTGCTTACAGATAAGCGAATTGCGCAGTAGAGACTTTAAAGTCTTCAGGTACGGCAACCTGCCGGTAAGTGAGCAGCCAGACCCGCGGAAATATTGCACATCCAGTTGATATTGCTAGTCGCGAAGGTGCCGGTCAGTTCAAAAGACGGATCGGTAGCGGCTCCGGTATTTTTGGTGGCAACGTTTATAACGGGTGCATCGCAATCACCGGATATAGTGATTGTGTCGACGTAACCATTTGCACTGGAGGTAAAGCTATAAGTTGTTTCGGTTGTGATGTCGGCGTTTCTGCTCTGCTGGCAAAGCTCGCTGATAGCCTGCTTGACCGGTGTTGCCAGATAGATGCCTTCCGAAACCCGGGCACGGATATTGTAGGTCTGATAAGCGGGAACGGCGATGGCGAGCAGGATTGCCAGAATGGCAATGACAATCATCAGTTCAATCAGGGTAAAACCGCCCTGAGACATTGGGTAACGTTGATGCATATTGACCTCCCTGGCCTTGCAACGTTAAAAAAAGCCCCGCAGTGCGAGGCTTTTTAGATTAAAAACTAAACAATTACTGTCAGCTCCAATAATCTGATTACGGACGGCACTCGCGAGGTACTTCGCCTTGATTACCAGAAGTGTTGGTACATGCCCATTCAATTGCGCTGGCGTTTGCAGCAGCGTTTTCCAAAGGCGTGAATACTAAGTTGAAGTCTGCGTCAGCACCGGTACCTGCACTTAAAACAGGTACTGTGATGACTCCACCGCCAGCGATGTCGAGCAAACCACAATTATTAGTTACAACTGGGTTATAGCCTGAATTGGCCAATGTGACTGCAGCCAAACCGCCTGGATCGGACTGCGCGGTTTCGGCCACAGCCAGTTTGGCGGAAGCAGCGATATTGATACATTCAGATACTTCCGCACGTACCGAGTAGTTTTGATAAGCGGGTACCGCGATGGCCAGAAGGATGGCCAGGATCGCGATAACTATCATCAATTCAATCAGAGTAAAACCCTGCTGGTTCAAGTTCTTATGCTGGTATTTCATTGAAAACCTCCAAATTTGCATAGTTGCTGGTTAAAAAACAAGTAAGTCCCTTACTAACTTCGGTGCCATCCCTGGTGGAGGCCCATATGCAGTATACACATTTCCACCACCGATGGAAGGCTTGTTCACATTTGTGAGTAAATTTTCACATACTCATGAGTGCTCTGCAAGTCTCAGGTTGTTTCAGGTGAGGTAACGAGCGCTAAAGGTCTTCGGTTTCAAAACCGTCCACGAAGAAGATATCTTCGCCGGGGTCGGTGGCACAGGAAATATTCTGATTGATCGACAGCGCATTGATTTCAGTGACCCCGATAACGCGCGCCAGATCCAGGGTATCGAGCGCAAAAGAGACCGGTACCGCCTGCTCGAAGGTCAAAGTGACATTGCCGATGGCCGGAGGCGTGCCGCCGGTACACAGTAAGTCCAGACCGGTAGTGACGCGCAACTCATTGTCATCGGTATCGAGTACTGCGGTCAGAACCGTATAGTCAAGGCCATCCAGGTTCAGCACCAGTGCAGCTGATGCGGGCAGCTGAATCGCGACCAGCATCACAAAAGCTAACTTTTTGAACATATTGAAAGTACTTCCAGATTTTAGGTTTAAAGCGCTTTGTAAAGCGTTAATGGTGTAAGTATAGTAAGTTTAGGGATAAAGAAACAGTTAATTTGTACCAATGCGGCGGGTCCGTCGTATTCCCTAGTGCTGATAACATGCTCACAGCAACTTGCCAGCCGCGACGATTTGGGCTAAGTTGAAGTCGTGATTTGCACCAACCAGGTTCAACAGTAATACGTAATGGCAGCATTGATCGGTATAGTGCTGATGCCGCTGTTCGTTGCCTGTGTCATTATACTACCCCGCCTGCAAATCTCTGTATTCCCTCACACTACAGCGTACTTACGTGCGCCAGAACCAACTGGAGGTTAGTCTATGTTTGAGAATCATCAGGACGCTATGGAAAGTCTGCTGAAAAGCGATGAAAATTTCCGCCGTCTGTATAACAAACACCAGCAACTGGACAAGCGCGTGACCGCAGCAGAGACTGGTGCCGCGCCGATGGAAGATCTGGCATTGAATGAGATCAAAAAAGAAAAATTGATGACCAAGGATCAACTGGCCCATATGATGCACAATCACTTGTCAGAGCCGGTGGCCGGTTAAAGCAAGGCCTTACTATCAAGAATGATCGATAAACCCGTCAACTGGCGGGTTTATCATTTATAGCACAGTCAGAGTAACCACAGCATGGCGATTTATCAGAATATTCTCGAGTTGATAGGCAATACCCCGATTATCCAGACCAGCCGGTTGGATACCGGGCCGTGCGAGTTGTTTATCAAGCTGGAAAGCCAGAACCCGGGTGGCAGTATCAAGGACCGCATCGGGCTGAGTATGATTGAGGAAGCCGAGGCGGCCGGCAAACTCAAACCCGGTGATACTCTGGTGGAAGGTACCGCCGGCAATACCGGTCTGGCGCTGGCGCTGGTGGCTGCGCAGAAAGGTTACCGATTGATTCTGGTGATCCCCGACAAAATGAGCCGTGAGAAGATTTCCAATCTCAAAGCCATGGGTGCGGAGGTGGTGTTGACCCGTTCGGATGTGGCCAAAGGGCATCCCGATTATTATCAGGATTATGCCCGGCGCATCGCTGCACAAACCGATAATGCTTTTTTTGTCAATCAGTTCGGTAACCCGTCCAATCCCAGCGCGCATGAAAAAAACACCGGCCCGGAAATCTGGCGGCAAATGGATGGCCGGCTGGATACCATCGTGCTGGGCGTCGGTTCCAGTGGCACGGTAACGGGTCTGTCACGTTATTTCGCCCGGACCGCGCCAGAACTACAACTGGTGCTGGCTGACCCGGAAGGGTCTATCCTGGCTGAATATATCAACCAGGGAAATTTAAGCGAGAAAAGCTCCAGCTGGCTGGTAGAAGGCATCGGCGAGGACTTTTTGCCGACTATCAGCGACTTCACCCGCGTCAGCAAGGCTTATGCCATCAGCGATCAGGAAAGCTTCACCGTCGGTCGCGATTTATTGATGAAGGAGGGCATTCTCGGCGGTTCTTCCAGCGGCACGCTGCTGGCTGCCGCGCTGCGCTACTGCCGTGAGCAGACCGAACCGAAAAGAGTGCTGACCTTTGCCTGTGATACCGGCAACAAGTATCTGTCCAAAATGTATAACGATCTGTGGCTGCGTGACCTGGGCTTCCTAGAGGCCGAGCAGTACGGTGATCTGCGCGATCTGATTGCCCGTCCGGTCAGTGAGCACGAGACCATTACCGTGCTGCCGGATGAGCCGTTGGCCAATGCCTATAAACGCATGAAACTCTACGATGTCTCGCAATTGCCGGTGCTTACTCAGCAAGGTGCTATCGTGGGTATTATCGATGAATCCGATATTTTACTGGCGGTGGTCGGCAACCCGGACAGTTTCGAGCATCCGGTTTCGTCCGCGATGGTGAGGGAACTGAAAACGGTCGATGTCAAAGCGTCGGTAGAGAGTCTGATGCCATTGTTCGAACAGGGTTTCGTGGCCATCGTCAAACAGGGAGAAAAATTTCTGGGCCTGATTACCCGTCTGGACCTGTTGAATTACCTGCGGCGCAGTTCCGCCTTAACCTGAGCACTGCAGCAGCCCGCTATTAAATTGTAGGAGCCCGCTTGCGGGCGACCATTTCTGCTGGTCGCCCGCAAGCGGGCTCCTACAATTTAACAGCGGCCAGTGAAGCTTTAATCCTCTTCATCCAACGCCAGCCACTCAGCCAGTTGATCCGGCTTAAAGCCGTTTAACATGCGCGCGCCATCGACCAACAATGGCCGCTTAATCAGGGTAGGGTGTTGGCTGATAAGCGCCATCAGATGCTGTTCCGACAATTGTCCTGCCGGCACTTTTTGTGCTGCCGGCAATTCCCGCCAGCTGGTGCTGCGGCGATTCAGCAACCGTTCTTCACCAAGTATGGCCAGCCAGGCTTTGATTTGACCGGGTTGCGGCGGCTGCTCGCGCAGATCGATAAACTGGTAATCGATACCGGCGTTGTCCAGGTAGCTGCGGGCCTTGCGGCAGCTATCGCAGTTTTTCAGGCCATACATTTTTAACATTGCTGAGTGAGTCCGTTAGGGTCGTTTGCGGCAATCTTTTATAATGCCGTAATGCGAGTGAATAAACACCTGATTATTGGAAAATTGCTATGAGTGAACGGGAAGTCATGGAGTATGACGTGACGATTGTCGGCGCTGGCCCGGCCGGGCTGAGTTGTGCCTTGCGGCTTAAACAACTCAATAGTGAGCTGAATGTCTGTGTGATCGAGAAAGCGGCCGAGGTCGGCGCGCATATCCTGTCCGGTGCGGTGATAGAAACAGGGCCGCTGGATGATCTGCTGCCTGACTGGCGGGATAATCCGCCGCCGATCTGCGTGGCTGCCCAGCGCGATGAATTCCTGTTATTAAGTAAAACCGGTGCACGCAGGTTGCCCACGCCACCTCAGCAGAATAACCATGGCAATGTGATTGTCTCGCTCGGCGCGCTGTGCGGCTGGCTGGCGCCGCAGGCGGAGAGTCTGGGGGTGGATATTTTCCCCGGCTATGCCGCCAGCGCGATTGCCTGGAAGCAGGATGGCTCGGTCAGCGGGGTGGTGATCGGTGATATGGGCGTGGATAAATCCGGTCAACCCAAGGACACCTATGTGGAAGGTATCGAGATTCACGCGCCGGTCACGGTCCTGGCGGAAGGTTGCCGCGGGCACCTGAGCAAGCAACTGATCAAGCATTTCTCACTGGATAAGGACTGCGATCCACAAACCTATGGTATCGGCATGAAAGAGCTGTGGCGCCTGCCGGAAGGACGGGTGCAGCCGGGTCTGATTCAGCACACCATCGGCTGGCCGCTGGACCCGCGGACCTATGGTGGCAGCTTTGTTTATCATCTGGACGATAACCGTCTGGCGCTGGGGTTTGTGGTGGCGCTGGATTATGCCGATCCGGCGTTTTCTCCTTTCGAGGCTTTGCAACAGTTTAAACACCATCCCAGAATGCGTGCCCTGCTGGAGGGCGGTGAGATTATCAGTTCGGGTGCGCGCGCGCTGGTGGAAGGTGGCTATCAATCGCTGCCCAACACCCAGATGCCCGGTGCCTTGTTGATCGGCGATGCCGCTGGCCTGCTCAACGTGCCCAAGATCAAGGGCACCCACCAGGCCATGCGTTCCGGCATGCTGGCCGCGGAGCACTTGCATCAGCAGCATCAGTCAGATGGTCTGCGCAGCGACGGCTTTGATCAGGCACTGCGCGGTTCGGCCATCGTCAGCGAGCTCAAACGGGTGCGTAATATCCGGCCGGGTTTTCACAAAGGTCTGTGGTTTGGGCTGGCCAATGCGGTATGGGAAACCGCCACGGCAGGTTTTTCGCCCTGGACCATGCGCCAGCACGCCGATCACACCGCATTGCAACAGAATCTGTCGGTGCAGCGCGATTGGGTTGAGCGTGAACTGCCGCCCAAAGACCGTCTCGCCTCGGTATACTTTGCCGCTACCGAGCACGATGAAGATCAGCCGGTACATTTGCAGATTCTGGAACCCGATGTATGTCTGACCCGTTGTGCTGAGGAATATGATCACCCGTGCACTCGATTCTGTCCGGCCAGTGTCTACGAGATGGTGGAGGACGAGCAGGGTAAGCGCCTGCAGATCAACGCCGCCAACTGCGTACACTGCAAGACCTGCGATATCAAAGACCCCTATCAGATCATCAACTGGGTGACGCCGGAGGGCGGCGCGGGTCCCAATTATCAAAACCTCTAATAGTTTTTGCAGGAGCCCGCTTGCGGGCGATGATGTACGATACAGGTCATAAGCTCGCCCGCAAGCGGGCTCTTACACAGTGGTGGGGTCTGTTTGCGCAGCATGGATTATATCGCCGCTAGATGCGGTGCTCGCCATCAGGGTGTCGCTACCCGTGGGCTAGCTGGGGACAGCAAGCTCATCAACGGTTAAACTTGCAATATCAGTCACGGCGGCCATCTTGTTGATGTGTCGCTAATGCAATAACACTGTTAAGGAAGCAACATGAAAGTACTCGTGTTTATCAAACGCGTGGTGGATTACAACGTTCGCGTCAAAGTACGCCCGGATGGCTCCGGAGTGGATACTGATGGCGTTAAGATGAGCATTAATCCGTTCGACGAAATCGCTCTGGAAGAAGCCCTGCGCATGCGCGAAGCCGGTCAGGCTGATGAAGTGATAGTGGTTTCGGCCGGCACCAGTGACTGTCAGCAACAGTTGCGCACCGGTCTGGCGATGGGCGCGGACCGGGCCATTCAGATTGATACGGATAAACCGCTGCAGCCTTTAACCGCCGCACGTGCTTTTCAGGCGCTGGTCGAGCAACAGCAACCAGGTGTGGTGTTACTGGGCAAGCAGGCTATTGATGACGACAACAATCAGACCGGGCAAATGCTGGCGGCATTGTGGGGCCGTCCACAGGCAACCAATGCGGCCAAGATCGAATTGAGCGGCGATACCGCCCGGGTGACCCGTGAAGTGGATGCCGGTCTGGAAGTGCTGGATATTGATTTGCCGGCCGTGATTACCACCGATTTACGCCTCAATACGCCGCGTTTCGTCAAGCTCCCCGATATCATGAAAGCCAAGAAGAAACCTCTGGATGTGGTTGCGCTGGACGGTCTGGTCAGCGATGCGGGTAATGATTTGAAAATCGGCAACTGGAGTCCCCCGCCGCAGCGCGGCAAAGGGATCATGGTTGATGATGTTGCAGGTCTTGTCACCGAGCTTAAAAGCCGCGGCTTGCTATAACCCGAACTCTGCATGACCTGTCCGGGTTAAGGAGAAATATTGATGAGTAAACTATTAATTCTTGCCGAACACGCCAACGGCAAACTGAATCCGGCCACCGCCAAGTGCGTCAGCTGCGCAGTCAAGATCGGCGGTGATGTGCATATTGCGGTATTCAGTGACAGTGGTCAGGCAGTCGCCGAGCAGGCGGCCAGGCTTGCCGGTGTGAGCAAGGTATTGAACATTGAGCATGCTGATTTTACCGATCCGCTGGCCGCCATGATTGCGCCGGAACTGGCGGCTCTGGCATCCGGCTACAGTCACTTGCTGGCGCCCTCCAGCATGTATGGCAAGGATGTGTTGCCGCGCGCGGCGGCGTTACTGGGTGTCAATCAGGTCAGCGATATCATGTCGGTCAACGATGCGCGCAGTTTTACGCGTCCGGTCTATGCCGGTAATGCCATCATTGAAGTCAGCGTGCCTGAGGATATGCTGGTGGCCGCCACCGTGCGCACCGCTTCCTGGGCAGCCGCTGAAGAAGGCAATAGCGCGGAAATTGAACAGCTGGCAGCCCAATCGGAGCGTCCGTCTCACACCCGTTTTGTTGAACTGCAATCGGAAGGCGGTGACGGTCCGGATTTGCAGACCGCCAGCGTCGTGGTGTCCGGCGGCCGGGCACTGGGCAGCGCGGAAAATTTCGAGTTGATTTATCAGCTGGCTAAAAAACTCAAAGCCGGCGTGGGCGCTTCGCGCGCGGCGGTAGACGCCGGCTATGTCCCCAATGATATGCAGGTTGGTCAGACCGGTAAGATTATTTCCCCGGAACTGTACTTTGCGTTTGGTATATCCGGTGCGATCCAGCATATCACCGGTATCAAGGATGCGGGCACCATCGTGGCGGTTAACAAAGACGCCGACGCGCCGATTTTCGAGCTGGCCGATATTGGTCTGGTCGGGGATCTGTTTCAGATTATTCCCGAGCTGGAACAGGCGCTGGACTAGTGCCTGGTACTGGTGACTCCGGAACGCACGGCCAAAGCATGGCCAGCCGCAGATGACAGTGCGGGCTGAAACGATGCGCGAGATTTTATGGCAGCCCGATCAGCAACAGGTTGACAGCGCCAATTTGACTGTCTTCCGGGAGTGGGTGAATCAGCGTTATCAATTGCAGTTAACGGATTATCCCGCCCTGCATGCCTGGTCCATCGAACAACCCGGGCCGTTCTGGCAAGCCATCTGGGAACACTGTGAGGTGATCGCCAGCCAGACCGGTGAGCAGGTTCTGGAACCTGGTGAGTCATTGCAGTCAGCCCGCTGGTTCCCCGCTGCGCGGCTGAATTTTGCCGAAAATCTGTTGCGCCGTAATGATCAGCATATCGCCATTCAGTTTGCCAATGAGCAGGGGCGGCGCGGCAGCTACAGTTACGCCCAGTTAAACGATCAGGTTGCGCAACTGGCTGGCGCGCTGCAGGTATTTGGGGTGACCACCGGAGATCGTGTGGCGGGCTATCTACCCAATCTGCCGGAGACCGTCATTGCCATGCTGGCCTGTGCGCGTCTGGGCGCGGTCTGGTCATCCTGTTCACCGGATTTTGGTGTCAACGCAGTCTGTGACCGGTTCGGCCAGATTCGTCCTCGGGTACTGGTAGCTGCCGCGGCTTATCCGTATAACGGCAAGCTGCATCACTGCGTCGACAATATCCGTGAAATCAAGCGCAGAATCGATACTATCGAGCACGTTATTCTGGTGCCTTATATGGCCGATGACGACACTTTGTCAGCGGCAGTCGCGGACGAGGGCGTCAGTTTATGGAGTGATTGCCGGCAACTTGCCATGGACAGGCCGTCGCCTGAATTTGTCCAGTCAGCGTTTGATCATCCGCTGTATATTTTGTTTTCTTCAGGCACCACTGGCGTGCCCAAATGCATCGTGCATGGAGCCGGGGGCACCCTGTTACAGCATCTGAAAGAGCATCGTCTGCATACCGACATCAAGCCGCGGGATAATCTGTTTTATTTCACCACCTGCGGGTGGATGATGTGGAATTGGCTGGTTTCGGGGCTGGCCAGCGGCTGCACCATTACGTTGTTCGATGGCTCGCCGTTTTATCCGGAACCCAGGGCGCTGTTTGATTTGGTTGATGAATTGGGCGTCACGGTGCTGGGCACCAGCGCCAAATCGATTGCCGCGTGGGAAAAAGCGGGCTTGAACCCATGCGAGAGCCATGACCTGGGAAGCTTGCGGACTATCCTGTCCACCGGTTCGCCGCTGCTGCCGGGCAATTTTGATTATGTTTATCAGGCGATTAAATCCGACGTGTGCCTGAGTTCTATCTCCGGAGGCACCGATATTGTTTCCTGTTTTGCACTGGGTTGCCCGGTATTGCCGGTGTGGCGCGGGGAGTTGCAGTGCATCGGGCTGGGCATGCAAGTTGAGATTCGTGATGATCACGGACAGGTGGTGCATGATCAGACCGGTGAGCTAACCTGTTCAGCGCCGTTTCCCTGCATGCCGGTTGGTTTCTGGGACGATCCGGATGGCAGCCGCTATCGCAGCGCTTATTTCGAACGTTTTGAGAATGTCTGGGCGCATGGCGATTTTGCCCGGATCATCGAACATCCGGGCGGCCAGCAGGGCGTGATCATCTATGGCCGTTCAGACGCCACGCTGAACCCCGGCGGGGTGCGTATCGGCACGGCGGAAATTTACCGTCAGGTGGAAACGCTGCCGGAGATTGCCGAGAGCCTGTGTGTCGGCCAGGACTGGCAGGATGACCAGCGGGTTATTCTGTTCGTGCGACTGCAAGCGGGGATACAACTGGATGAAAACCTGGAGCAAACCATCCGCACTACCATTCGCGCCAACACCAGTCCCCGTCACGTGCCGGCCAAAATCATCGCTGTGAGTGATATTCCTCGCACCATCAGCGGCAAGATTACCGAATTGGCGGTACGCGACGTGATTCACGATCGGCCGGTTAACAACACGCACGCATTAGCCAACCCAGAAGCGCTGGATCTGTTCCGCGATCTACCGCAGCTGCAGCACTGATGTCGTTGCGAATATTGCATTGCGCGCCCGGCGCGGCGGCGCCCGAGGGGCTGCATGAACTGGCCAGGATTCATTGTGCGGTGACGCCTTCCGGCCGTCTCTGGGATTTGCCGCTGCAGGTGTTGGAAGGCGCGGGCGAAGATGAGTTGTGGTGCGTCCCGGATACCGTCAGAAGTGCGTTGATTCAACTTTCCGGCGGTACTATCGAGCAACGCAGCAGTCAGGACTTTTCCATCTACTGGCTGCAACTGGATCCGGCTGAATTCGATAATTTCACGGATGCCACCCGCTATGCCTGGCAACAGGTCCTGTATTCGCTGCAGGCCGGTCACCCGTGCCTGCTGAAAGCCTGGCACTATCTGCCGGGGATCAATGCCGGTCAGGGTGATCAGGAACGCTACCGCCAGTTTTGTCAGGGGCGTCAGGATACCCTGACCAGGGCAGGCTTTACCGGCCCTTTGCCGGCCGCTACCGCTATCGGCATTCCTGATCCGGATGCGCCGCTGGTGATGTACTGGCTGACCGGCCACAATGCCGGCCACAACATAGAAAATCCACGCCAGATCAGCGCCTGGGAATATCCCCGCGATTACGGTCCATCCAGCCCCAACTTCTCACGGGCCACGTTGGCGATTGAACCCGGCTTATTGCTGATTTCCGGAACTGCCAGTGTGGTCGGGCATGCCACCAGTCATCCTATGCAGACCGTTTCCCAGACCATTGAGATGCTGACCAATCTGGACAAGCTGCTGGAAGCCGGCAACAGCCGGCATCAACCGATGGTGGCAGCCAGACCCAGCTTGCGGATATACCTGCGTGATCCGGCCGACTGGCGGGAGGTTAAGCGGCAGCTGTTTGATTCAGGTTTGCGGTTCCAGCACCTGTTACCACTGGCAGGTGATATCTGCCGACGGGATTTGATGGTTGAGCTGGATGGGTTCCTGCTGGACTCTCAGGCCGGCGGCACGCACGTTGGATAAGCACCACCCACTATGCGGTATTGAAAGCATTTTCGGGCTGCGCCAGAGCGGCTGTTACAGCCCGGCGTCAGCTTTGCGCACTTCTACATAAATGGAATCACGCAGGCTCGGAAAGTGCCGTTCCAGGTGATGAAATAAGCGGGTCTTCCAGCTGTTTGAGCCCTGCCGGTGCTGTTGGTTGAAAGACAGGTATCGGGCGTGCCCGACATACAGCGGAACGGGCAGCACTTCAAAGTAGCGCACAATTTCGCGCGCGGCATACTCTTTCCAGTGATGTCCGTAGGTGATTTGGGTGATGATATCCTCGACCTGGATGCCACCGCCCATACGGCGCAGAAAACGGGCCGGGTTCCAGGCGCGTGATTGCCAGAAGTAATAATTGGGCGTGGTGATAACCACCACCGCATCCGGTTTCATGACGCGGTGGATTTCCCGCCACAGTGCCACCGGATTAAAGGTAATATGTTCCAGTATTTCCGTGAACAGTACGAGATCGACGGAACTGTCAGCAAGTTCGGCAAAAGCCTGTTGCTGATCAAATCCACTGGATTGCAGCAGACGGATGCCGTGGGTTTTAGCTAACTGCTGGACGGATTGCACCGCCAGCACACCGCCGACATCCGTGGCAATAACCTGATGACCATCCTGAGCATACAGATAAGCCTGATGCAGCCAGTGCGCGCCAATATCAAAAATGACTTTAGCCTGGCCGCGGCCGATGCGCTGGTCAACGGCGGCTTTGGTCAGTAAAAACCGCTCCGCATGCCAGCGTAAATAGGCTTCATCGGTCTGGCCAAATGCCAGAATACCGCGCAGATATTCGTCTTTGGTCATCGTCATAGCAGGCTTGCAGGAAGTGAGCTTAGGCCGTCACTCAGGCCTGCAGCGCCGCTTCAATATCCTGCCACAGATCTTCTACGTCCTCGATGCCGACGGACAGGCGAATCAGACTGTCGGAAATGCCCAGTTCCCGGCGGCGCTCCAGCGGTACTGATGCATGGGTCATGATGGCCGGATGATTGACCAGGCTTTCCACGCCGCCGAGGCTTTCGGCCAGCGAAAACAGCTTGAAGCTCTCCAGTACCCGGCGGGTTGCCGTCGCATCGTCAGCCAGTACAAAACTGACCATGCCGCCGCCCATGCCCTGCATCTGTTGCTTGCACAACTCACGCTGCGGGAAATCCGCCAGACCGGGGTAAATGGTTTTGGCAACACGCGGGTGCTGGCTGAGGCGCTCGGCGATAATCTGGCTGTTATGGTTGTGGGCCGCCATCCGCAGCGACAGTGTTTTCAGGCCGCGCAGGGCCAGAAAGCTGTCAAACGGACCCAGCACGCCGCCAATAGAGTTTTGCAGAAAAGCCAGCTCTTCGCCCAGTTCCGCCGTTTTGGTGACCGCCACACCACCCACCATATCCGAATGGCCGTTCAGGTATTTGGTCGCCGAATGCATCACGATATCCGCGCCCATGTTGAGCGGCTGTTGAATCATAGGCGTGGCAAAAGTGTTATCAACCACCACCAGTGCGCCCTTGCTGTGGGCAAACTCAGCCGCCTGTCTGATATCCACCAGGGTCAGCATGGGATTGGTGGGGGTTTCGATCCACAGCATGCGGGTATTGTCCTGCCAGGCAGCTTCCAGAGCCCCCTCCTGATGCAGTGGAATAAAGCTGAAGTCCAGGTTGCTGCTGCGCCGACGGACCTTCTCGAACAGCCGGTAGGTACCGCCGTACAGATCGTCCATGGCCAGCAGATGATCGCCGCTATCGAGCAACTCCAGCAGTGTGCCGGTAGCCGCCATGCCCGAGGCAAAAGCAAAACCACGCGCGCCATCTTCCAGATCCGCGACGCACCGTTCAAACGCAAATCGGGTGGGATTATGCGAGCGTGAATACTCAAAGCCCTGATGCTCGCCGGGGCTTTTCTGCACATAGGTGCTGGTGGCATAAATCGGCGGCATGATCGCGCCGGTAGATGGATCAGGAGACTGCCCGGCATGAATAACGCGGGTGGCGAGTTGCTGTGGTTTGCTGGAGTTCATAATCAATAGTTGGTCTGAATTAGCGAATCCGGCATTATACGCCGCATGTCTATTAATGCTCAGGGTCTGATTCCACAGACCACCACGGAATTGGCCAAAGCCTTGCTGGCGAGGCCTTCGGTGACACCAGACGATGCTGGTTGTCAGGATATGCTGGCTGAAAATCTGGCTCAGGCCGGCTTTACCGCACGCGATTATTCATCCGGCAAGGTGACCAATACCTTGTACAGCCATGGTCAGGGAAGCCCGCACCTGCTGTTTTTAGGCCATACCGATGTGGTGCCGCCCGGCCCACAACAGGACTGGATCAGTCCGCCGTTTACGCCCACCGAGCGTGCGCAGCGTCTGTATGGCCGTGGTGCGGCGGATATGAAAGGCGCCGTGGCGGCGATGGTAACCGCGCTGGGCGCGTTTGTGCAGCACCAGCCCGGGCATGCCGGCAGACTGTCATTACTGCTGACCAGCGATGAAGAAGGCAGTGCTGAAGAGGGCGTCAGGATAGTGCTGCCGCAGCTGCTGAAAGAACAGCTACTGCCTGACTACTGCCTGGTGGGTGAGCCCTCCAGTCTGGAACAGCTGGGGGATAATGTCCGGATTGGCCGGCGTGGGTCTATACATGGAGAAATCCGCTTTTTTGGAACCCAGGGGCATACTGCTTACGCAGCCCGGCGGGACAATCCAGCGCATCGCGCGCTGGCGGCTTTGCAGGCCATCGTCAATCAGGTATTTGATCAGGGGGATGAACACTTCCCGGCCACGCTGCTGCATTTTTCCAATATCCAGGCCGGTACCGGTGCCGCCAACGTCACGCCCGGTATGCTGCGTGCCCAGTTCAATATCCGTAACAACCCGGTCAGTCCAGCCGACATTCTGCGGCGACGGATTATCGACTTGCTGGAGGCCAGTGACTGCGGGCGTTATGAACTGGACTGGCACGCCAGCGGCCAGCCTTTTATTACCCGGCAAGGCAGGCTGGTTGATGCGGTGCAATCGGCGGTTCAGCGGGTGACCGGATTGACGCCGGTACGTGATACCGGCGGCGGGACCTCGGATGGGCGCTTTTTTGCGGCTGAAAAGGTCCAGGTGGTAGAGCTTGGTTTGGTCAATCAGACCATTCATCAGGTCAATGAGAACACTTTACTGGCCGATCTGGAGTTATTGCACAGTCTGTATTACGACATCTGCCGGCAGTTATTCAGCGAATAGCTGAATTCAGGCGGTGTATGCAGAAATCCGCTATTACGGGTTTTTGACAGTTATTGGTTATACTAATAGAGATAATAATCGGTTAGGCGTGCATATGGAGCTGCGGGATAGCAGCTGATGTAACATATTTGCCTGCATTTCAACAATTTACAGATGACGGAAGAGAACGATGAGAAATCAACTGGCAGGTTTTTTAGTTGGCAGGGTAATGGCGGTAAGCTGTGGCCTGCTATTGTCGCTCGCAGCCTCGGCGGATGCACTGGTCAACCGTGCGGACGTCAGCAATTCCACCGAAATTTGGTCGGCCTGGGGCGGCGAAGTCGAAATCAAATTGCAGGATGACATATTTGCTGATTGGGAACTGAGTATTCAGAACAGCCAACGCGCTCAGCCCGGCAACTATTACAAAGTACCGGTGCAAAATCTGGGCAGCATTGAGTTTCACAGTCCATTTGGCAATTTTGCCGGTTTTATTGATGGCGCTCTGACCCTTGAGCAGCCTTTCTGGTTCACCAGTCAGGGGCAAACCATCAGCTGGTCGGAAATGATCATCAAGCCTGTTGGCGGGTTTGAGTTTGATACCTTTGCGCTGCAGGACAGCGCCGGCAATACTCTGTTTTATGCCACCAACATTCATGTCTATGTGTCCCAGGAGACTGATCAACTGGTTATGGAGCGCATGGATATCCGCATTGCAGGTGATCTGGCCAGCCGGCTGGGCCGCCCGGAATTGACCGATCAGTTTATCGGTGAGCTGGCTTTGGAATTGAATCTTAATGTTCCTGCCGGCGCGGCGCTCGCCAACCGTGGCAGCACCTGCATGGATCGTCCCAAATGGCCAACCGAAGGATTTATTGCTGATGTGGGTCTGACCAATATGGGTTCAGTGTCAGATGTCGGCACGGTCAGCAATGCTGACGGTACATTTGAATTGATTGCGCCCAGCAGCAGTCTGCGCAGTCTGGTTGGTCTGGACGGCGCGGATGTACCCTGGCAGCAGAAATTCCAGGGCTTCTTTCCTCCTTACAACACCGACCAGCACCCGTACCTGATCTGGAACCTGTATCGGATAACCGACGGCGTAATGGAGCAGATTGGCCGCTCAGGAATTAAACATGCATTCCTGACGATTAATTCCAGCTGCACCATCAACTGTAATGACAACCAGGTACTGTGGCCCGGCTGTGGTGACGTTTACGGGGTAGGCAACAATGACTCAGATCGTGATTTAGGCCCGCGCTTTGAAGTCAATCCGGAGACGGGCGTATTTGTCAGCACCGGTTCATTCTTTGATCCTAACGGCGACGGCTCACAGGAAAATTTCTCCAGCGCGCCTGGTGAAAATCGCATGCAGGTGCTGCGTGAAGATCTGCAAACCCCGGGTGCTCAGTACATATTCTTTTCCTGGTACGTCATTCGTGATGATGTCAACATCTATAACTCAATGGGCTACCGTCCGGTTGTTCCCAACAACCCGGGTGGCGGCAACGGCTGGGCTTACAGCCTGCAACCATTTGTCGAAGGTCCGGCCATTGATCTGTGGGTTCCGCCATCCACTGATCCCAGCACGGGCAGCCAGAATGTAAGATTTGCTGACCCGGGCAGAAACGGTCATTTCACCCTGGCGGTCAGGAGTGTGGAGCTTGGCAACGGGCAGTTCCGCTGGACCTACGTGCTGGAAAACTTTGACAGCCCGCTGGGGCTTTCCGAGCTGGCCCTGAATGTGCCCGCCGGCAGAATGAATGACGTTACCTTCCATGATGTGGATCAGGATGCCGCTAACGACTGGACGGTGGATTCGACTGCTAACTTCAGCATCCGTGCCGGCGTTGGTGATGAAATGCCCTGGGGCAATGCCTATACCATCACCTTCATTTCCGGTCCGCCCACCGCTGGACAGGCAACTATTCGCCTTGGTGATACGACTTCTATCAATACCGCTAATCTGGATATTCTGGTGCCGCAACTGGGTGAGCAGTTTCTGGTTGACGGCTTTGAAAGTCAATGATCAACTGAGTTGCTTTATGCATAAAAAAGCCCCGCAACGCGGGGCTTTTTTTAACCAGCTACAACTGGAACTGGCGGTTGGTTGCGCAGGCTAGTCATTCATATATATAACCTGATCCATCACCAGACCCTGTTCGTTGACCAGCACGCTGCTATAGCTATATCCCAGGTTGGCGTAGTTCTGATACATCTGCTGCATCAGGGCTTTGAATTTCTCATCTTCCGGGCTGTCCGCTTCGCCATCATCGTTAACCTCTTCCAGGGCCTGCACGTAGCCCAGGAACTGACTGTACAGCTGGTAATCCATGCCGAAACTGAACAATACCGGCTGGTCGTTGCCATCGGCATTCAGCAGTTGGCTCAGGCTGTCCTGCTGCTGTTCACCAATGGCTACGCCGATGGCCGAATCAGAGCTGGCAATATACGCCGGGCCATAGCCCGCGGGGATGAAATCACTCTCCAGTAACTGTGGCTCGCCGCCGGGCTGCAGATCCAGTCCGGCCAGGAACGGCAATGCCATTTGACCGAGTCCGATCAACATATTCGGTTGTTCCGTATACAGCACCATGTGCCCCTGGGTCTGCCGCGCTATATCTTCCATTTCAGACATATCCGCCAGTTCCTGCTGATCCAGTTGATCCAGATTCAGGTTGGTCAGTGATATCTGTAAACCGTTAATGGTGCCAAGCAACGGCAGCATGGGCTGGTTCACGCCGGTATTGATCTGTTGCGCGGCATCATTCAGACCAGCCAGATGTGAGCAGGTATAAGGTGTTTGCAGCACATTGCTGGTCTGTTCAGCGAGAAAATCACGCAGCCCGGCCAGATTCAGATTCAAGGCAAAGTTGAGTGGAGTTCCGGGGTCTACGCCGATCGGAGCATTCCCGACTACATTGGTCAGACCTGCCCGCAGGTTGCTATCCATGTCGACCACGCTGCGCATGCTCATTTGTTCGGTGCTTAAGCTGGTGAGGCCGGAATACAGACGCGGTGCTTTGCTGAGCAGGGTGCGTACTTCCGCTACACACGCTGGTTCATTCAAGAAGCTTTGCTGATCATCTTCCAGCAACGCTGCCAGCGATGCGCCTTCCGGTGTGTCACCGCTGACCAGTTGATCGTACAGTCCGACCAGGTCAAAGAAACCGCTGCCATAGCCACTGAAACCATAACGGCTGTTCATGTCGTTGACCTGGTTCATACTGAATGCGTTGGCGGGCCGGGCGTCACCGAATATCTGGCTGAGATAATCCGCTTCCATCTGTACCGGCAGAATGCTCAGTGTCATATGTTGTTCGGTTATCTGCCAGTAGACAGCGACATGGTCATCAGCAAACGTTTTTTTACTGATACTGACGCCGTCCACGCTCACGCTCTGGCTGTTGTCATTGCCCTGATCGTCCTGCATCAGTTCAGTCAGGGTGGCGCTCGCCTTGGCCTGGTCGGCAATTTCCATCACCACCACCGGAAATACTCCGGCGCCGTACAGCATGCCCATGCCATTGGCGTTAATACCGGTTTTTTCGCGGATATCGCTGCTGCTGTCCAGCTCTGCCAGCAGGCGGTAAAATCTGCCCAGTGAATTGAGCGCTGATTGCGCCTCGGGATTGTCTTCTTCCAGTTCGATGTCGTCGAGCATCAGCGCCATACTGTCCAGCGTACTGGCGTATTGGTCGATGTAATGATCATACAATTGGTCGGAGACAGGCTTGGTGTTGAGGAACAAATACGGTGTTTCAGCCGGTACCCGCGCCAGTAAACCCGCGGTGGTGGCGGCTTGCTGTGCTGATGGAGCACTGGCCTGGTCGGATGACTGGTCGCCACAGGCAACCAGACCGGCGGCCAACGCTCCGCTTAATAAAAGTTTCTTAAATGACATGGTGATGGCTCCTTGGTGTGTTACAACAGTATAACACTATATCAGTTGTTATTGTCAAGAGGATACAAAATACAGCTTATGGATATTAATGCTATTGATCTTTGCTCTAAGGCTCGTTATTACAAAAGTTTTAAGGATGGTCTGTTTGCTTCAGGGCACATTCGCGGCACCCATCGCAAGGGTATTCATGCTCGTCGGGCATTGGTTTGAAGACCAACGGAACCAAACCGACCAGGCCTGTCGCTCGCCTAACAGACTATTGAAGTAACCACCGGCAGCGGCAAGCACCATGGTCACCGTCAGCAAGGCTGCAAAGGAAAAGGTATTGCCACAGGCCGATAAAAAAATCACCCGCCGATGGCCCAGTCTCCCGTTGATCAAAAGCCAGTGAGTTGCCGCATCCGCCGCAATCAAACGCCGTTCTGCGCAATCTTCCGGGAAGCGGGACCGCCTAAAGCGTCTTGACCCCGGCAATCAGTTCATGCGCCATCTTCTGCGCATCGCCAAACAGCATGCGCGAGTTGTCCCCGACAAACAGGCGGTTTTCGATACCGGCAAAGCCGGTGCCACGGCCGCGCTTGATAATGATCACGTTCTTGGCATGGTCGACGTTCAGAATGGGCATGCCAAATATCGGGCTGCTGCGGTCATCACGGGCGGCCGGATTGACCACATCGTTGGCCCCGATTACCAACGCCACGTCAGTCTGACTGAACTGATTGTTGATATCTTCCAGGTCTTCAATCAGATCGTAGGGCACACCGGCTTCAGCCAGTAGGACATTCATATGTCCCGGCATACGTCCGGCCACCGGGTGGATCGCAAAGCGCACTCGTACGCCACGCTTTTGCAGTACCTGGGTCAATTCCCAGATGCGGTGCTGGGCCTGCGCCACCGCCATGCCGTAACCAGGTACGATGATCACATTCTCGGCATAGGCCATCAGAATCGCACCATCCACCGCTTCAATCGCCTGCATGCTGCCGCCACCTTCGTCGGCAGGACCGCCATCATCGCCGGTGCCGAATCCGGAGAACAGCACATTGCTTAAGGGGCGATTCATCGCCTTAGCCATCAACTGGGTTAACAGCGTGCCCGCGGCACCCACCACGACACCTGCGATCATCATAGCCGGGATATTCAGAACATAGCCCTCAAAGCCTACAGCCAGGCCGGTCAGGGCGTTGTAGAGTGAAATCACCACCGGCATATCCGCGCCACCGATGGGTACGGTCATGGCAAAGCCGACGATCAGAGCCAGCACAAAAAATGCCAGTAACAACATATTCAGCGACAGCAAGTCATGCTGGTAGCCGATGACCACCAGTACGCCGGAGATTACCGTCAACACAAATAGCAGCAGGTTGAGATATTGCTGACCGGGAAAACGCCAGACTTTGCGCATCCAGCCCTGCAGTTTGGCAAACGCGATCAGCGAACCGGAAAAGGCGATGGTGCCGATCAGCGCGCCCATCCCGGCAATGCTGTTGGTTAACAGCCCCACCTCATGTCCATGTCCGGCGCGTAGCAATTCCACCGCCGCAATCGCAGCCGCTGAACCACCGCCCATGCCGTTGTAAAGCGCGATCATCTGTGGCATATCGGTCATCGGCACACGCTTGGCACTGACCCACGCCAGGATACCGCTGCTTAAGATGGCAATAATCATCAGCAGGTAATTGCCGCCCACGCGAGGGTGCACAAATGTCACCAGCACCGCCAGGCCCATGGCCAGTCCGGCCAGCACAATGCCTTTGCGCGCGCTTACCGGACTGCTCATGGCGCGCAGGCCCAGAATCAACACCAGCGCGGCCAGAAAATAAGCGCCCGGAATAATCCACGCCGTCAACCAGGGGGAGTTCAGCCAGGCACTCATACGCCTGCTCCGGTTTCAGTGTTGGCCGGTTTGGGTTGATCGCTGCGCTTGAACATCTGCAGCATGCGCTCAGTGACCACGTATCCGCCGATCACATTACCGGCGCCGAGGAATACCGCGATAAAGCCAATGGTCTGCTCCAGCGGACCACTGGCTTCACCCAGGGCGACCATGGCGCCGACCAGGACGATGCCGTGGATAAAGTTTGAGCCTGACATCAACGGGGTGTGCAGTACCGCCGGGACTTTGGCGATAACTTCATAACCAGCAACTGCAGCGAGCATCAGGATATACAGTGCTAAAACGATTTCCATGGTTGTCTCCCGAAAATATGTCCGGTAATTTTGTTTAGGGAACTTCTGATTGAATCTGACATAATCGCGAGCGAGTCCTTTTTTGAGTGCAGTGTGGTGCTTTGTCAGCGTAGGCATAGCGGGCTACGTCAAGCTTGCAAAGCGCTGCAATGTACCAAAAAAGACCGCTCCCCAAAGGGTTACGTTCGAAATCGCCCAATCCTGCGTTGCGCTGCTTGTCAATAGCCCAGCTATTGCACTGCCCAGCGACGCCTTGTCTTGGGCGATTTCGATCAGTAACGCGGTTTATGGCAGATTCAATCAGAGGTTCCTTAAGTTGGTCGCCCGCAAGCGGGCTCTTACATCCTGTTAGCAGGTTCTTACACCTGGTTGGCGGGTTCTTGCATCCGGTTTTGGTTGTAGGAGCCCGCTTGCGGGCGACAACCGGTCCTGCCGATATCATCAAGCAACCCACTAACTTTTATCCGCAAACAGCTTGTGCACGATCGCGCCATCTTGGCTCAACAGGCAGCCGGCAATCACTTCGTCAGCCATGTCAGGCGCGACGGCGCCGTGCTCATCCAGTACCAGCTTGAGCAGTTCCAGTACGTTGCGGGCGTACATCTCACTGGCATGCAATGGCGCGCGGCTGGCCAGATTCAACGGGCCGGCAATGGTGACTCCGTTGCTGTTGATTGTTTCAGCCGGCCGGGTAAGCACGCAGTTGCCACCGGTTTCCGCGGCCAGATCAACAATCACACTGCCCGCCTGCATGCCGGCCACCATCGCTTCAGTAATGATCTTGGGCGCGGGCCGTCCGGGGATCGCGGCGGTACTGACGACCACATCGGCGCGCGCCAGATGTTCGGCCAGCACGTCGGCCTGTTGCTGCTTTTCAGCTGCGGATAATTCTCTCGCATAACCGCCTTCGCCTTCCGCATTGACACCGGTGTCGATCATGCGCGCACCCAGCGACTGCACCTGTTCGCGGGCCGCGGCGCGGATGTCATAGGCTTCGACCTGTGCACCCAGGCGGCGGGCGGTGGCAATTGCCTGCAAACCAGCGACTCCGGCGCCGATAATGACAACTTTGGAGGGCCGCAGGGTACCGGCAGCGGTGGTCAACATGGGAAACAACCGGGGTGACAGGTCAGCCGCGATCAGCACCGCCTGGTAGCCGGCAATGGTGGCCTGCGAAGACAGTACATCCATGCTTTGTGCGCGGGTAATGCGCGGTACCAGTTCCATTGCCAGCGCCTGGTGCCGGCCTGCTTTTAGGGCGGTCAGCAAATCCGGATGCTGGGATGGCAGCATCATGCCAACCAGAGTGATGCCGGTGGGCAGGGTCTGCAGCCGTTGCGCATCGGGCGGAGTAAGCCAGAGCAGTAATTCTGCGTCCGCCAGTACTTCACTGGCATCGTTGTGCAGACTGGCGCCGGCCTTGGTATAGGCAGCATCGTTGAAACCGGCGGCATCGCCCGCCCCGGCCTGAATTTTAATGCTGTGATTTTGCCCGATCAGTTTGCCGCAAGTGGCAGGATCCAGCGCAACCCGACGTTCGCCGTTCGCTTGCTCTTTAAGGATGGCAATTGTGGCCATGCATAAGCTTCCAGTGGTGCAACCGATATGCAGTTTACCAGTGCCAGCCGCCGCGTGCTTAATTCAACTGCTCAGGCTGCCTGTAATTGCGTATCCAGAGCCTGCAATCTTTCCGGAGTGCCAACATCCACCCACTGATGGCGCAGGTGCTGAGCGGTGACTTCGCCACGGTTGGCCTTGGCGAATAACAGCGGCGCCAGCGGTACGGGTTGATTGGTGTCTGCCTGGCCGGCGAAAAAATCAGGATGAAAAACACCGATCCCGGCATATGTCAGGGCAGCAGCATCGCTGTTGGGATAATGCGCATGCCCGTTGCGCAGACAAAAATCACCGTGTGGATGGTGCGCCGGATTATCGACCAGCAGCAAATGCGCCTGGGCGACTTTTAAACGGCGCAGTTCAAACAGCGGAAAGTCCGTCCAGACATCGCCATTGATCAGCATGAAAGGCTGCTCATCCAGCAATGGCAGGGCACGCAGAATGCCGCCCAGGGTTTCCAGCGCCAGCGGCTGCTCGTCAGAAAACCGGATGCGCAGTCCGTACTGGCCGCCATCGCCCAGGGCGTTATGCAGCTGGGCGGCGTGATGACTGGTATTGATCACCACATCCTCGACGCCGGCACGCTGCAGATTCTCCAGATGCCACACAATTAAGGGTTTGCCACCCACTTCAAGCAGCGGCTTGGGGCAGTTGTCGGTCAATGGCCGCATGCGGTCGCCGCTGCCTGCCGCGAGAATCATCGCACGCATGGACGTTGTCCCAATATAGCTGTCAGAGGTTGTGTTTCCGGATACAAGTTGGCGGTCTCCATGAGGTATTGATAAAAACGGGGCATCAGTTCGAGGTAGCGGTGTTTGTCGTCACGATAAGCCAAGCGGGCGAAAATGCCCAGCACTTTCAGATTACGCTGCAGGCCCATCCAGTCACACCAGCGCAGCCATTCATCAGACTGCACGGATAATCCGAGGCTCTGGCGGTGTTGCTCGTACCAGTCAGTCACCCTTGCTCTGGGCCAATGAATATAACGGTCCAGCACCCAGGAAATCAGATCATAGGTGATCGGCCCGCGCAGCGCATCCTGATAATCAATGATGCCGGGATTGTTGTGCCTGGTATATAACACATTGCAACTGTGAAAATCACGATGCACGAATACCTGGGGCTGTGCCTGGGCCGTATCGATCAGCAGGCGTGAAATCAGTTGCCAATCCTGCTGTTCGCTTTGCGCCAAGGGCAGTTCACAGTGATCTGGTGCATACCAGGTGGTGAACAGATCCAGTTCCTGCTGCAGCCGAGCCTGATCGTAGGCGGGCAGGCCGGTGGCATCGACCGTGTCTGAGAATCTCAGCAAAGTGGTAAAAATGGGCTGATATTGCTGTTCAACTTCTGCCGGCTTGAGCACATCGCGATACAGCTCATCACCCAGGTCCTCCAGCAGCAGGAAGCCCTGATTTAAATCATCCGCCAGAACTTCCGGCGCATACAGACCAGCCTTACGCAGACGCGCGGTAACGTCGAGAAATGGACGGCAATCCTCCAGTTCGGGCGGCGCATCCATCAGCATCCATGAGTGCTGGCCATCACGCAGTCGAAAATAACGCCGGTTGCTGGCGTCGCCGGTAATCGGCTCCACCACAAAGTCCCGTTCCAGCTGAGTCTCGGCCCAAACTTCCAATGCGGTTCTGCGCGTATCGTGCTGAGCGGTTGTTGCAGGCATGCGGCGATTGTAATGCAAAGTTAGCATACGGGTTCTACCGCTACCCATAATGACTGCAGGAGCCCGCATATAGTTGGGACGATATTGTCGCCCGCAAGCGGGTTCCTACCAGCAATACTGGTCCATTCGAGCATCACGGTTGGCACCCGAAGCTTTAAATAGTACAATTTCAGTCTTATATAGAACTGTGTGTTGACACTTAGAAACCATGTTCAAAATCAATAAGCTGACCGATTACGCCATGCTGGTGATTACCCGTCTGGCAGAGGTGCCAGAGGCTTTGTTGTCAGCTCACCAGTTAGCCGAGGAGTGCCATCTGGAACTGCCCACGGTCAGCAAGGTGCTGAAACTGCTCGGTAAGGCAGAACTGCTTTCCTCAGTACGTGGCGCACATGGCGGCTACCGTTTACAGCGCGCTGCACAGGAAATCACTATTACCGATGTGATCTGTGCGATCGAGGGTCCGATCGGTGTGACCGAGTGCAGCGCGGAACCGGGCAGTTGCAGCCACGAGCCGGTCTGCCAGTTACGTGGCAACTGGCATGTGATCGACCGGGAAATTCACCGGTTGCTGGATAATCTGAGTATCGCGGATATGTTGCAGCCGCTGCCGGCCAAGCATGCCGGACCTAAATGGCAACCCATCAAACTGCATTTTCAGCCGGGCTGAAACACAGCGAGAGTCAATGTATGAGTAATGCTCAAATCGAACAATTGATCGAAGGCCGTTACAAACACGGTTTTGTCACCGACATCGACGCCGACACCGTCCCCCCGGGTCTGGATGAAGGGGTGATTCGCTTTATTTCCGCCAAGAAGGATGAGCCCGAATGGTTGACCGAATGGCGGCTGGCGGCTTATCGGCACTGGTTGACCATGACACCACCAGACTGGGCTAAATTGAATGTGCCGGGGATCGATTTTCAATCGATCTCTTATTACTCAGCGCCTAAAAAAGACGCGGACAAACCACAGAGCCTGGATGAAGTAGATCCCAAGCTGCTGGAAACCTACGACAAGCTGGGTGTGCCGCTGCACGAGCGCGCCCGTCTAGCCGGGGTCGCGGTCGACGCGGTTTTTGACTCGGTCTCGGTCACCACCACGTTCAAGGAAAAGCTGCGCGACGTAGGAGTGATTTTCTGCTCGTTCTCCGAAGCGGTCAAAGATCATCCTGAACTGGTGAAAAAATACCTGGGTACCGTAGTGCCGACCGGTGACAATTTTTTTGCGGCTTTGAATTCCGCGGTGTTTACCGATGGTTCGTTTGTGTATATTCCGGCAGGCGTGCGTTGTCCGATGGAACTATCCACTTACTTCCGTATTAATGCGATCAATACCGGACAGTTTGAACGCACCCTGATTATTGCTGATAAAGCCAGCCATGTCAGTTATCTGGAGGGCTGTACCGCTCCAATGCGTGATGAAAATCAACTGCATGCGGCAGTGGTTGAGTTAATCGCCCTGGAGGATGCCGAAATTAAATATTCGACGGTGCAGAACTGGTATCCGGGCGATGAGAATGGTAAAGGCGGAATTTATAATTTTGTGACCAAGCGTGGTGACTGTCAGGGTGACCGCTCGCGAATTTCCTGGACCCAGGTGGAAACCGGCTCAGCGATTACCTGGAAATACCCCAGCTGCATTTTGCGGGGTGATGATTCTTCGGGCGAGTTTTATTCAGTTGCGCTGACGCATAACTATCAGCAGGCCGATACCGGCACCAAAATGATTCACCTGGGGAAGAACACCAAAAGCCGCATTATTTCCAAAGGCATCTCGGCCGGGCATGGTCAGAACAGCTATCGGGGTCTGGTACAGGTAGGCAAGGCGGCTGACAAGGCACGTAACTTTACCCAGTGTGATTCGCTGTTGATCGGTAAACAGTGTGGCGCGCACACCTTTCCCTATATTGAAAGCAAAAACCCCACTGCCAAAATCGAACATGAAGCGACGACTTCACGCATCGGTGAGGATCAGTTGTTCTATTGCCAGAGCCGGGGCCTGGATGAAGAAACCGCGGTGGCCATGATCGTCAATGGTTTCTGTAAGGAAGTGTTTCAGGAATTGCCGATGGAGTTTGCGGTGGAAGCCCGGGCGTTACTGGAAGTGAGTCTGGAAGGTGCTGTGGGATAAAAGAGTGTATCCACAGATTACACGGATTTTCACAGGTAACAATAATGCCAGTCAATATGGGTAGCAAGAATGATGATGCACAGACCTATGCCATCATTGGTGCTGCACAGGCAGTGCACACAGAGCTTGGTGCTGGTTTTCTGGAAGCTGTCTACCAGGAAGCGTTGGCTATCGAGCTAAGTAATTTAGAAATACCTTTTGTCTTGCGGGCTGAGCTGACAGTGAGTTACAAGGGTTGCCAGTTAAAAAATAGGTATCGTGCTGACTTCATTTGCTGCAACGATATCATCATTGAAATAAAAGCACTATCAGTGATTGGCGGAAATGAGTACGCACAATTGATCAATTACCTAAAAGCAACTAATTTTATTAGAGGTTTGATATTGAATTTTGCAGCGCAGAGCTTGCAGGTTAAAAGAATAGCCAATTGAGATTCAAACAAGCTGTGAAAATCTGTGTAATCCGTGGATAAAAGTTATGTTAAAGATTAAAAATTTACACGCCGAAGTTGACGGCAAGAAAATTCTGAATGGCCTTGATCTGGAGATCGATTCCGGGCAGATACATGCCATCATGGGCCCTAATGGCGCCGGCAAGTCTACCCTGGGTAACGTGCTGGCGGGCCGGGATGGTTTTGCGGTGACCGCTGGCAGCGTTGAGTTCCTGGGTCAGGACCTGTTGTCGTTAAGCCCGGACCAGCGAGCCGTGGCGGGCTTGTTTATGGCGTTTCAGTATCCGGTTGCTATTCCCGGTGTCAACAATGCTTATTTCCTGCGCGCGGCGCTGAATGCGCAGCGCAAGGCGCGGGCTGAAGATGAACTGGATGCCATGGGGTTTATGCGTCTGGCGCGTGAGCAGGCCAGGATTCTGGACATGGACGACAAGCTGTTGCAGCGGGCAGTCAACGATGGTTTTTCCGGGGGCGAGAAAAAGCGCAATGAAATTCTGCAGATGGCGATCCTGCAACCCAGGCTGGCGGTGCTGGATGAAACTGACTCGGGACTGGATATTGACGCCCTGAGGATTGTTTCCGAAGGCGTCAACCGCTTGCGTGATCCGCAGCGATCAATGATTGTGATTACCCACTATCAGCGTTTGCTTGACCATATCGTGCCGGATGTAGTGCACGTGCTGGCGGACGGAAAGATAGTTGCTTCCGGTGATAAAACGCTGGCGTTGAAACTGGAAGAGGAAGGTTACGCCTGGTTGCAGAATGCCGCGGAACCGGCCCGCAAGGCATCCTGATTATGTCCGCCCGGATGGACCAGTTACTTGAGAAGTTATTGCCGTCGCAACAGCCTGAAGCTGTGGATGGCTCGGTCACTGTGCTGCGCCAGCAGGCACAGAAAAACCTGCTCAAATTCGGCCTGCCGGGTTTGCATGACGAGCGCTGGAAATATACTTCATTGAAGCTGCTGGAGCGCCGTGACTATAGCGTTGGCGAGTTTGATGATGAGGCCGCATTGCAAACAGCCCGCACGGTGGTGGGCGAGTTGCCCAGTGCTGGCATGGTGGTGTTTTCCAATCAACACTGCCTGCTGGCACTTGCACCGGAATGGATGCACAGCCTGGAGTCGTTGCTGCTTAATGATGATTCACTGGCGGCAGCGGCGCTGCAGGCCGATGAGCTGGTGCAGGCCAATAGTGCTGACGGATTTATGTGGCTGAATCTGACCCGCAGTCAGGCCGGCCTGGTGTTTGATTTAGCCGCCGGGCAGTGCATTGATCAACCGGTACATATCGTTTATCTGGATCAGGATGCCGCCCAGGCCTGTCACTGGCGGCACCATTGGCGGCTGGGAGAGGGCGCGCGCCTGACGCTGGTAGAGCATTATCACTTTTCCGGTGCGGGCCTGGGCAATATTTACCGCAGCATAGAGCTGGCCGGAGCCAGTGAATTGAATTGGTTAAGCCTGCAGCAAACCGGCAACGACTATGCGCTGATCCAGCACAATCATATAACCCAGCATGCCGGAGCGCGATGTGATCAGCAATGGCTGGATCTCGGCGCCCGTCTGGCGCGGCAGGAAACGCGCGTTAACCTGTCCGGTGTTAACGCCAGCTTTGCCTACGCGGGCTTATTGCTGGGCCGGCAGCGGCAACATCATGATCAGCATGTGCTGGTCAATCATCAGGCAACCCAGTGTCACAGCCAGCAGACCTACCGCGCGGTGCTCGACGGGCATGCCCGTGGTGTGGTCAATACCGCTGCCTGTGTATTGCCGGGTGCTGACGGCAGTGACGTGCAGCAAAATACCGCCAGTCTGTTACTCAGCAATCAGGCGGAAATGGATGCCAAGCCCGAATTGGAAATTCATGCGGATGAAGTGGTTGCCAGTCACGGGGCGACCATCGGTCAACTGGACGAGGATGCGGTGTTTTATCTGCGCAGCCGGGGTATCCCGGAAGCTAAGGCGCGCCAGATGCTGGTCGGTGGTTTTGTGCGCAGCATTGCCGCCAGGGTGACACATGATGAACTGCGTGAATACGCTGAAACATTGGTTAACCGGCGACTGGAGCAAATGCTATGAGCGCGATACCACGGTCAGATTCTCACTTCGACGTGTCGGCGTGGCGAGCGGATTTTCCAGCCCTGCGGCGCACGGTGCATGGTAAACCTTTGGTCTACTTTGACAGCGCAGCCACCGCCCAGCGGCCGCTGGCGGTACTAACCGCGATGGACCAGTTCTACCGTCAATACAATGCCAATGTACACCGCGGTGTACATACCTTAAGCGGTGAGGCCACCGATCTGTTTGAGCAGGCCCGCACCAGACTGACCCGTCACATCAATGCCGACAGTGAACGCGAAGTGATTTTTACCCGTGGCAGCACCGAGTCGATCAACCTGGTAGCGCAGGCTTACGCGCGTCCTAAACTGCAGCCGGGGGATCAGGTCCTGATCAGTACCATGGAGCACCATTCCAATATCGTGCCGTGGCAGATGGTTTGTGAGCAGACCGGCGCGGAATTGAAAATCATACCGGTACTGGAGAACGGCGAGCTGGATATGCAGGCCGTTCCCCAACTGCTGACCGAGCGCACCAAAATCCTGGCGCTGGTGCATGTTTCCAATGCCGTGGGTACCATTAACCCGGTCCGGCAGATCTGCCGGATGGCGCGTGAACGCAATATCACCACCTTGCTGGATGGCGCTCAGGCGATGCCGCATTTAGCCGTGGATGTACAGGCTATCGGCTGTGATTTTTATTCAGTATCGGGGCATAAGATGTACGGACCGACCGGCATTGGTCTGTTGTACGGGCGCGAGGCCCTGCTGGATGCCATGCCGCCCTGGCATGGTGGTGGCGAGATGATCCGGACCGTGACCTTCGAAAAAACCACCTATAACGATCTGCCCGCCAAGTTTGAAGCAGGTACGCCCAATATCGCCGGCGCCATCGGTCTGGGCGCGGCGGCGGCTTATTTACAAAGTCTGGGGCTGGAAGCGATTGCCGAGCATGAGCAGCATTTGCTCGAGCACGCCACAAGCCAGTTAAAACAGGTGTCTGGTTTGCGCATTGTCGGTGAAGCACGACACAAGGCCAGCGTCATTTCGTTTGTGATCGACGGGGTGCATCCACACGATCTCGGGACCATTGTCGATCACGATGGCTTTGCGATTCGTACCGGACACCATTGCACCATGCCGTTGATCAAGCGTTTTGGCCTGCCGGCCACGGCCAGAATGTCGTTAGGTCTGTATAACAGCGTGGCGGAAATCGACGCCTTCATCCCGGTTTTGAAAAAAGCACGCGCCATGTTGGTGTAAAGATGACCGCCAGCAGCAGTCTGGATGCGCTTTATCAGCAGGTGATTCTGGAGCACAATCGCCATCCGGTTGGTTTTGACCAGCTCGATAACGCCAGCTTGATCGCCCAGGGATACAATCCGGTATGTGGCGATCACATTCAGCTGGGCTTGTTCCTGGATGCCGGGGGCAGGCATTTACAGAAGTTGGGTTTTGACGGGCAAAGCTGCGCCATTTGCACCGCTTCGGCATCGCTGCTGTGCCAACAGCTGCATGATCTTTCGATCGATGAATTAAAGATCCTGGTCAACAGTTTTCTGGGCTTCATTAAGCATGCCACGCCGCTGCAGGAGCCGAGCTTGCAGCCATTGCAGGTATTTGCCGAGTTGCAGCGCTTACCGACCCGCCAGGGTTGCGCGGCATTGCCATGGGAAACCTTACAGACAACACTGCAGGAGTTTGAGGTAAAGCATGAGTGATTGGATAAAAGTCGCTGCCGTCGAGGAGTTACCCGAGGACGCGTTCGTGGTAGTGCCGGCGGAAGATACGGATATTGCGGTGTTTAATCTGCACGGTAAGTTCTACGCCATCGAAGATGTCTGTACCCATGACGGCGGCCAGTTGACCGGCGGTGCGCGGGAAGGTTATGAATTGATCTGTCCTCGGCATGGGGCGCGTTTTGATATCAAGACCGGAGCAGCATTGACCGCCCCTGCGTATGAGCCTACCGCAACGTTTCCGGTAAAAGTCGCGGACGGAGTTGTCTATACCCGGGATGACCGCTGGGATTAAATGCATGCGGTTAATGTTTTATTGCTAAGGAATCTGAATGCCAAGTACTTATAAGCGTAGTTTCGAAATACGCTGGGCCGATCTGGACCCGAACGGACATATGCGGCACAGCGCTTACCTGGACTATGCCGCCCAGCTGCGAATTGCCTATTTTGGAGAGTTTGGCTATCCGCTGGATCGCATGGTCAGCGAAAACCTGGGGCCTTTACTGTTTAGCGAGCATGCCAGCTATCAGCGCGAAATCAGACCCAACGAAGTGATTACCACGGACCTGGCTGTGACCGGATTATCCGCCAACCGCAAGCATTGGGGCATCCGCCATCAGATCTTCAAGGCCTCAGGCGAACTGGCGGCGACGATTGATTGCCGTGGAGCATGGCTGGATTTACAGCAGCGCCGGGTTATTGTCATGCCGGCGGAGTTGTATCAGTTAATGCACGCCATGCCGCATAGCGACGATTACGCTGTCATCGAATCTTCGCGCCAGACTTAAGCACGGCGTGCGGCTGGGGCGTTGGCCCGATAAAATCTAGTCGAACGAGAACAGGCGTCTGAAGAAACCCCGGCCATCGCGGCGCTTACCCGTCAGGTAGGGGTGGGTGGGATCATTGAGTTCCAGCACCTTGCGTGAATCCTCGGAAAGCTGGGTCAGTTCGAGTTTGTCGTAGGCATCGGCCATTAACGCCAGAGCATCATTGGTCGGAGGGGTGCCAGGGTAGGTTTCCAGCACATAAGTGGCCCGGCTGACCGCGGCAATATAAGCCTTGCGGCGCATATAATACTCCGCCACGGCGACTTCATAGGCAGCCAGGTTATTGCGCAGAAAAACCATCCGCTGGCGTGCATCCGGGGCGTAACGGCTCTGAGGATAACGCCGCAACAGTTCGGAAAAACCATCAAAAGACTGACGTGACAGAGACTGATCGCGGGTTGCGATGCGTTCCGGAAACAGTTGGCTCAAAAAACCGATGTTTTGCTCGTAATAAGTCAGACCGCGCAGATAATAGGCATAATCGACATTCGGGTGAGTCGGGTAAGTACGGATAAAGCGGTCAACGGTGGCTGAGACATTCTCGGGCTCGCCCGCTTTATGATAAGCATAGGCCAGATCAAGCTGGCCCTGCTCGGCATACCGTCCGAATGGGAACCGGTTACGCAGTTGTTTGTAAAGTACGATAGCCTGACCGTAGTTGCGTGCATTCAGAGAAGAGCGGGCGCTGTCGTAAAGTTCCGCTGCCTGACGGTCGTCTTCCAGTAGGTCTCTGTCCTTGCTGCAGCCGCTAATCAGCAGCACAGCGCTCAGTAAGCTGATCAGGAATATGCTCAGTAGGTGTGATCGCTTCATCATGGGGCTTGTGGTCGTTATCATCATAGGGTCAGTTTACCTGTTAGCGGGTTTATGATGCCAGTGCTGCAGTTAACCGCGTGTAGTTTTGTTTGCCAGAGAGTTTTTATCGCATTGCATGTTTGAATCCATCGAAAAATCAGCCTCAGTGCCTATGCGCAGCAGTGGACAGCGTCTAGACCAGGTCGCCGCGGAATTGTTCAGCGGGTTTTCACGCGGTCAGCTGCAGCAGTGGATTCGGCAGGGCAAGCTGACCGTTAATGGCCGCAGCGTAGCCAAACCCAATCATCGCCTGTCGGGTTCCGAGCAGCTGCGGTTGAATGCAGAACTGGAAGCACATGGCAGTGATCTGCCCGAAGCCATCGCGCTGGATATTCTGTATGCCGACGATCACTTGCTGGTGGTCAACAAGCCACCGGGAATGGTGGTCCACCCGGGGGCTGGCAATCGGACTGGAACACTGGTCAACGCACTGTTGAACTATGATGCCCAGCTGGCCCAGCAGCCACGTGCCGGGATTGTGCATCGCCTTGATAAGGATACCAGTGGAGCACTGCTGATAGCCCGGCGGGAAGTTGTGCGATTGCAATTGTCAGCGCTGCTCAAAGCGCGCGACATTCACCGCCATTACCTGGCGCTGGTGTGGGGGCAGGCGCCTTCATCCGGAACGATCGACCTGCCGCTGGGCCGGCATCCGGTCGACCGGGTGCGCATGGCGGTGCGGCCCGAACATGATCGCGGCGCGCGTACCGCAGTGACGCACTACCGCTTGCGGCGGAGTTATCCGGGTCTGAGTCTGCTTGATGTTCAGCTGGAAACCGGGCGGACTCATCAGATTCGCGTGCATCTGACCCATCAGGGTTTGCCACTGGTCGGCGATAAAACCTATGTTCGCAAAGACCGCCAGCGGGCGTCGCTGCCGGATACAGCTGTGTTGCACAAACTGGAAGCTTTTCCGCGTCAGTGTCTGCATGCCGCCCGATTGCGGTTGCGGCATCCGGTCAGCGGCGAGCAGCTGCAGGTCAGTGCGCCGGTACCGGACGATTTCGCCAGTTTGCTGGACAGCCTGGAGCCGACGGTAGAGCCAGTATGAGCCGGGCTGAGTATCTCCACGCTGATTGGCCTGCGCCGGCGAATGTCTCCACACTGGTCACTACCCGCCGGCATCCGCAGGGACAAAGCCGGGGCGATTTCGCCCGCTTCAATCTGGGTTTGAGTACCACGGAATCACCCCGAAAGGTCAGTCGCAACCGCCAGTTGCTGCGGCCACAGCTGCCGGCCGCGCCTTTATGGCTGCAGCAGGTACATGGCAAACGGGTGATTGATGCAGTCGAGTATCGAGACGGTATCGAGGCCGATGGCACGATAACGACAGCCAGCTGGCAGGTTTGCACGGTGTTGAGCGCGGACTGTTTACCGGTTTTATTGTGTGATCAATCCGGCAGCTGTGTGGGCGCTGTACATGCCGGCTGGCGGGGATTATCCGCCGGTATTATTCAGGCTGCGATTAAACGCCTGCCGGTGCCGGGCAGCAGGCTGCTGGCCTGGCTTGGCCCGGCGATCAGTCAGCGCCATTATGCAGTGGATGAAGAGTTTCGGGATCATTTCGTGGCGCAGCGGTTGGACTACCAGACAGCCTTTCGGCACAGCGCCGGACAATGGCACGCCGATCTGTATGCGATTGCCCGCTGGCAGTTGCGTTCTGAGGGAGTGACGCAGGTTTATGGCGGCGAGTTTTGCACCTTTGCCGATCCGCAGCGCTTTTATTCGTTTCGGCGGGATGGCCGGACCGGTCGGCAGGCCAGCATGATCTGGCTGCACTGATGGCACGTTTTGGCCATAGCCTGGGGTTGTTGGTGTGCCTGCTGCAGATGGGCATATTGTTGCCGGCCAGTGCACAGCAGCCGGATGAATGGGCGGGCTCGGACAGCTGTATTGAATGTCATGAAGATCGCCACGCCAGCTGGTATCGAACCTATCACCGCAGTATGACGCAAACCGCGAACCCGGAAACTGTACAAGGCCGGTTTGATGGCCAGCCACTGACTTACTGGGGGGTGACCATCAAACCGGTGCGGCGCAACAATGAGTATTGGTTTGATTATTCTCTGCCCGACAGCAATGAGGTATTTGCCAGCTACCAGGTGGTGCGTACCGTCGGCTCCCATCGATATCAGCAGTATCTGACCCAGGTTGACGGCGCAGCGGACAATTATTACCGCCTGCATCTGCTCTGGCACATCCAGGAACAACGTTGGGTGCATATGAATGGCGCTTTTTTGAGCCCGGATGAACAGGGTTTTGACGACAACGTCGCGTTATGGAATCACAACTGTATCTTCTGTCATAACACCGGGCCGGAGCCCAATATCCAGAATTATGCTGAACTGCGGCAGCGCGCGGATCAGGGGCTGGCGATCGACCTGGACAAGCAGTCGCTATACCAGTCCAGGGTGGCAGAGCTGGGGATCGCCTGTGAAAGCTGTCACGGGCCATCCGCCGAACATGTCCGGATTAACCGTAACCCGCTCAAACGCTGGTGGAATAAGCTGCGTGATCGCGATGCGTCGGTAGTGCATCCAGACCGCCTGAGCCAGACACGCAGCGTTCAGGTGTGTGGCCAGTGTCATGGCCAGCGTACCCCTGTTGATGGTGATATGGCCCGCCGTTGGGTGCATACCGGTCCGGCTTACCGGGCCGGTCAGGATTTGCTGGCCAGCGTGATACCGGTGTCGCCGGATACCCGGGTACCCGGTGATAGCGATGCCGATCGTTATCGCCTCAGGTTCTGGCCGGATGGCACGCCGCGCTTAAGCGCTTATGAATATCAGGGGCTGCTGCTATCGCGCTGTTATACCGATAGCCAGACCCTGACCTGCAGTAACTGCCACAGCATGCATGGCGGCGACCCCGAGGGCATGACGACCGAATGGCAGCGTGGCAATGGGCCATGTCTGGAATGCCATCAGGAGTATGCGGATGATCCGGAAGAACATACTCACCACGCCGCCGACAGCAGTGGCTCGCTGTGCAGTAATTGCCATATGCCGAAAATAGTCTATGGGGTGATGACCATTCACCGTTCACATCGTATCGAGATACCCGAACCTGCCCGGCACAGCGCACAGCAACGGCCTAACGCCTGCAATCAATGTCATTTGGACCAGTCGGTGCAGTGGGCGGCCGAGCGGATCGAGCAGTTGTGGGGCGGCTCCGCCGGTCCGCAAGCTGAACCTGCGAGCGTGGCCGCTGGAGTGTATGACTTGTATGCCGGAGATCCGGTGCAGCGGGCGGTGGCGGCCTGGTCACTGGAGCAGGCCATTGGTGCCGGTCAGCAGCCCGGCAGTTGGTGGATGCCGCATCTGCTTAATGTGATGCGTGCTGACAGTTATCCGGCAGTGCGCCGGTTTGCCGCCCGGGCGTTGCGGGCGGCCAGTGTTCAGCAGGATGCTGGTGCGATGCTCTCCGCGCTGGCGGAATTTGATTTTATCGGCGCGCCTGAACAGCGCGCACAGGCGCTGCGGAGACTGGTGGAGCGATGGCGGCAGCTGCCGGTTGAGCGCCCGTTGCCGCCGGGGTTGTTGCTGGACGGCAGCGGGCATGCTGATGCGGGGGAGGTTGCCGAGCTTCAGGCGCTGGGCGCACAGCGTTCGGTGGGCATCAGCGTGGGCGAGTAATCAGGCTGCCTGGACTGGCAGGCTGAGCTATTGCGGGCCAAATGCTTCACAAGCTGTCAAAACCCACTTGTTTTTAGCAGTGCGCACTGCTATACATACCGGTTAGCACCAATAATTTTAAAGACTTACAGAGTGCCGCAGGAAAAAACTGGCTTAAGAACAATTTATCTCAACGAGGTTTATATGAGGCTTTCAAAAAATTTTCAACGGATGATCGCAACTCTGGCATGCTTATTGCCGCTGGCATTGGGCGCGCAGATGCCAGACAGTCCAACCGGTATGTATCTGGTCTATTTTGAAGATCAGGCACTATTGGACCAGGCCCGCAATAACACCGGTTCATTGCGTGGTGAATTCACTAAAACCAATGCCAGGCAACGTTTTGATGCCCGTTCACCGGCAGCCGTGGCGGCGCTGGGCGATATCGAGCGCAAACTAAGTGAGCGGCTTGATCAGGTCAGCAGTCATCTGGGCAGAAGCCTGGAGGTGCGTTTTCGCTACACGGTTTCCGATGTCGGCGCGGCGATCGCGATGAGCGCCACCGAGGCCGCCAGTCTGGCAGGCCTGCAGGGTGTCCGCATGGTGCTGCCGGATGAAATCCATCAGATGGATACCAATCATGGCCCCGACTGGATCGAAGCAGACACCATCTGGAGCGGTGCCGCGGTGCCATCGGGTTTGCCAAGTCAGGGAGAAGGGTTGATTTTTGGCTCAATCGACAGCGGGATCAATGATGATCACCCTGCCTATGCAGAAGTGGGACCAGTAGACAGTCATGTCTTTACCAATCCATACGGTGATGATGTATTTGTAGGCGATTGTGTGGGCACCAGCACACCTGGACGCCTGGAAAAAATCACCTGTAATAACAAATTAATCGGCGGCTGGGACATGCAGTTTGATGTTGTGAATGACCCTGATGCGCCACTGGATTCTAATGGCCATGGCAGTCATACAGCCAGTATCGGAGCAGGTAACCGTCTGTCGGGTCCATTTGAGTTGCGTGATAACACGGATACATTACCAGCCAGCACCTACGCGCCGGCACGTAATGAGTCCATCGGTGTGGCGCCACATGCCAATATCATTTCCTATGACACCTGTGCCGTCACCTGCCCGGTTTCAGCCACCAACGCCGCCATTCAACAGGCGATTCTGGATGGTGTATCAGTGATCAATTATTCCATCAGTGGCGGCACGTCTCCCTGGCAGCCGGGGCAAAGTGACCGGTTGTTCCTGGACGCGGTGGCGTCGGGTATTTTTGTGGCCGCATCGGCTGGGAATACCCGGCCGGAGAATACCAACCCGATTGCCGATGTTAATCACCGTGGTCCCTGGGTGATGACCGTGGCTTCATCCACACATGATCGCCCCAATGACGGTCATCTGGTGAGCATGAGCGGCGGTAGTGCACCGGCGCCGGGAGACATGACGGGCCGCACATTGACCAACGGTTACGGTCCCGAGGACATTGTGTATGCCGGTGATTTTGATGATGGTGATGGCGATCCCGCCACCGCACCCGAACAGTGTCTGGTACCTTTCCCGGCCGGTACCTGGAATGGTGAAATCGTGGTTTGTGACCGTGGCACTATTGCCCGCGTCAGCAAAGGCGTTAATGTGCAGGCTGGCGGTGCCGGCGGCATGGTGCTGGCCAATGTGGCTGGTGGTGCGGACTCGATCAATTCCGACCCGCATGCTTTGCCTGCAGTGCACGTCGACGCCGCGCTGGGTGATGACCTGCGTGGCTGGCTGGCTGGCGGCAGTGGCCATAGCGCGACCATCGAAGGGTCAATGTTTGGCTTGTCCAATCCGGATGCCGGCGATGTGCTGTCAGGTTTCAGCCTGCGCGGTCCCATCCTCACCGTTGACGTTACCAAACCGGATATCACCGCACCGGGTGACAGCGTGCTGGCGGTGGAAGCCGATGTAACGCCATCACCGGCGACCGGTGAGTTCCAGTTTCTGGGCGGCACTTCGATGTCCAGTCCGCATGTCGCTGGTGCTGGCTTATTGATGATGTCGATTCACCCTGACTGGACGGTCACGGAAGTCAAATCGGCGTTGATGATGACGGCAGATATCACTGGCCGGAAAGAAGATAACTCAACGCCCGTGGATGCAGATGATGTCGGTACCGGACGGGTTGATCTGGCCATGGCGGCCAATGCCGGTCTGGTCATGGACGAATCATTTGATAACTTTCTGGCCGCTGATCCCAACTTGGGTGGCGACCCGAGAACCCTGAATCTGCCCAGCGTGCGCGATAGTTTCTGCGGTGGCGCCGGTTGCTCCTGGGAGCGCACGCTGCGTAACAGCGGTGACGCCGAGCAATGCTGGAGCGTGACCGATGCAGCCAGTGGCTTCAGCCTAGCCACCACTCCTGCCAACTTCTGTGTGCTGGCAGGTGACGTGATCTTCCGGGACAGTCTTGAGGTTGCCGCCGGCGCCAGTAGTTCCTGGCAGACGCTGGATATCAATGCCAGCGGCGTGGCGACCGTGGCTGAAGGCATGAACTTTGGCACCATTACCGTGAGCAATGATTCTAACGATCATCCTGATGCGGTAATCACGGCAACCGTTAACACGGCATTACCGTATGGTGGTACTCCGCCACCAGACGCATAACAGCAAGCATCATTATCTGCCCCGCACCGCGGGGCAGATTTTTTTTGTCTTGTGCATATCCGTCCGGGGCGGAAGCATGCATGGCTGGGACCTGGCCGTCAGGCAGTTCCCATTGGAATGTATTGATAGCGCTGCATTTTGCTGCTGACAGGCTCTGATTCCACCAATAGCAGCGAACATTATCAATCAACAGAGGCAATTATCTTGTTGCCGGCCGGTAATTGCCGGATCGTGTCCGGTATGGTTTATAAAGTCTGAATCAGCGGCTATTCAACTTCCATTCCGTCGTCAAAGAATATCTCCGCCAGTTCCGACGGTCCGCCTAAAAACAGGATCACATTATCTTCCGCCGTGCTGTCACCCAGCTGACCGTCATTCAGCGTCAATGTCCAGGTATTGCCGCTCAATGACGCGCCGGGCAGGAATTGCCATTGGAAACGCAACTCATCTGGAAAATCCAGCGCGTAGGTGCGGATCCGGCTGGTGTTGTCAAAGCTGCGATTGTGAAAAATCAGCTCGATCTGGGCTGATTGACAATCGGGGATACGCAGCTGCAATCCATTGAAGGGCAGAACGTAGGTGGACTCCAAAGGCACGCTGTCCAGCGCATCCAGTCCGGTGACATTTTCCAGGCTGTTACAGTTACCCGTTTGAGCGGTTAACACGGCGGTGACATACTCCGAATCACCCCGGTTGATGGTCTGTAGCGGGGTGGAAGACACCTCGGCCTGCATGGCGTCCTGCATACCGTCCAGATTGCCGTCACCGCCATTGGGCGCAGCGGTTTCTACCGGATCGGAAACCCCATCGGTATCTTCATCGGGCAATACTTCAAACGATTGCACACTGCGGGTGGTGCCGGCATGAATGACCAGGTTGGCACCGGAATTGTCCAGCGCCAGTTTGGTGGATACCGCGGTCGGCGGAAAGCCAACGCTAATGGATTGCCAGCTGGCGCCGCCATCCGCGGAGACGTAGACACCACCATCGCCATTGCTGCTGGGGTCAGCCGCCGCGGCATACACATCACCCGTCAGCACATCCACCATCAGGTCGCGGACATCGCGGTTATTCAGGCCGGTGCCGGAGAAGGTCCAATTAGCGCCGCCGTCGATGGTTTTATAGACGGTGCCTAAGGCGGAATTATTCAGATCATTGCTGGATGCATACAGAGTCATGCCGGTGACATCGGTCGGGTCAATCGCCAGGGATAACACACTGGCTTCGGTGGCCGCCGGATTGCCATCGAATTTGGGCAGGCCGTTGCTCATCGCTGCCCAGTTGGCGCCGCCGTCGATGGTTTTGAAAACGCCGTTGGGTACCGTCGGCACGGTGATGCCGCCATCGCCGCCGCCGATAAAGGTAGCGGCGTACAGCGTATTGCCGGTGGCATCCGTGCTGTCCTGCACAATCTGTACCACGGAGGCAAATATCGGGCTGCCAAAGCTATCGGCCTGGGGGGCGCCGAGACCATTGTCCATGGCCACCCAGCTGCCGCCGGCATTGGTGCTTTTATAAATGCGCGCGGCCTGCTGGGTAAAGCCGCCAAGACCATCGGGAGCATAGCGCCCGGTACCGCCCACATACAAGTCTTGAATGGGTCCGGTACCACCAGCCGAACCACTGAACTGATCCAGTGTGATGGTGCGGGCGGTGCCAAATAAGGACGTATTCGAAGCACCTGCATTCAACGGGATGCCCGTATCAATGGTGGTCCAATTGACACCACCGTCGGTGCTTTTATAGATGCCGCCATTGGCATTGTCGGAACCACCCATAATGTTTTGATGCGGTCGATAAAGACCTGATGCGTACACAATCAGATCGTTATTGGGATCGACGCTGATATCGCGCAAATGGTCAGCCTGCAAGCCGCTGTTGGTGGGTGTCCAGCTGCTTCCGCCATTGGTGCTGCGAAAGGTATTAAAGCTCGGTTCAAAAATATCACCGATACCGGCATGCACCCGGTTACCCGGCGCCACGGCGATCGCGCGGATATTGGCGGTACGCAGACCGGTGACGTTGGGCATCCAGATATCCATGCCGGCGCTGATCCGGCGGTAAACGCCGTTGCTGAGTGATCCGGCCAGCTGAATGCTGGTATTAAACGGATCGTAGACCACCTGCTGCGAATTACCGATCTGTGCCGAGGAGTTGCCGCCAAAACCGGTTAGAACTTCAGTCCAGGTGCTGCCATTGTCGGTGGTATAGGCCAGCCCGAGACGGCCACCCACAAACAGATCATCATTGTCATCCGGATTGGGCGCCAGATATCGTCCGCCCACTTGATTCACGGGCAAACCGGGCGTGGCGCTCCAGCTGCTGCCAAAATCCAGGCTTTGAAAGACGCCGCCGAATGTGATGGCCCAGGCTTTGCCACTGCTGCCTGCGAAGGCGATATCGTTTAATGCCGAGAAGTCGCCCCAGGGGCAGATGCCAGGGCAGATTTCCGTCCAGGCGCCCCCGGCGGCCGTGCCGCGAAACACCCGCACATCCGCGCCCATCGATAATGACTGCGTCGCCACCAGCAGCACATCGGGATCGGTTGGGTGGGCTTCCATGGTGGTTATGAACCGATCCGCGACCGGCAGCGGGCTGGTGCCGACCCAGGTGAGCCCCGCATCATCAGAACGCAGGATTGAACCGTCATTCAGGGCGATATAGATGCGCCCGGGAAACACCCGCGATAAGGTGGCTGAGGAAAGACCGCTGGTAGTGAGCATTCCCGACGGCGTGCGGTCAGACCAGGTGGTACCGCCATTATTGGTGAAATACACATTCCGGCTGCTGAAGCTATACAGGGTATCGGGGGCCGTGGCGCTGTGCAGAATCAGCCGGCCCAACTGACGGGTGATGCCGGCATTGACCGCATTCCAGGTGATGCCGCCATCTATGGACTTGAACACGCCGCCTCGGGCTACGGCATAAAATGTGTTGGGGCTGCTGGGCGAGGCGACCAGGCCGGAAACCTCACCGCCGTCGGGTCCGCCGGTCGTCCAGATACCAGGCCCGGCAATGGCAGTGGAGGCCCAATAAATCAGCATAATGCTCAAGCTGATGATATGAGATGCGGCACAGACAGCTGCCATGCGGCGGCGCAGAGGTTTATTTGACAGGGCTCTAACTCGTTTTTGTTTATTCATGCAGCATACACCTGAATGATGGCTCGGAAAGTAAGGTCATGCAGGTAATAACGCAGATTGTGAGCATCACAGGTCATGCGGATGAGCAAATACTGCAAGTGCCGTGGCTGACGAGGCAACCCATAACAAAGTTGAATAAGCCGGCAGGCTTTGCCAGTCGACCGGTTGTTAACAGCGCGGCTGGCCTTTGTCCCCACAGGAGAGGGGACAAGGCAGGGTTAATTTATATCCGGCTTATTCGACTTCCATGCCATCTTCAAAAAACATTTCAGTCAATCTGGCTGGCCCGCCCAGGAACAGGATGACGTTATCTTCCGAGGTGCTGTCGCCCAGCTGACCGTCACTGAGATTGAAACTCCAGGTGTCGCCAGCCACCGTCGCGGTCGGTATCTGCTGCCACATAAAGCGCTCCTCATCAGGGAACTCCAGGGCATAAGCGCGTAACTGTTCCGCGAAAGCGGCGTTGCGTTCATGGTAGATCAAATCAAGTTGGGCTGATTCGCAATCAGGAATACGCAGCTGGATGCCATTAAAGGGCAGGTCATAGCTGGTTTCCGGCGGTACACTGCCAACGGTATCCAGCCCGGTGACATTTTCCAGCCGATCACAATTGCCGGTGACGGGCGTGATGACGGCCGTAACGTAGGTGCTTAAGGGGCCACGGCTGGTATTGTTTACCGGCGCTGAGGCGACCTCGCTTTGCATCGAGTCCTGCATGCCATCCAGGTTGCCGTCACCGCCGTTGGGCGCATTGCTTTCCACCGGGTCTGAAACGCCATCAATGTCCTCATCGGGCAGTATTTCAAAGCTCTGCAAGCTGCGCGTGGTGCCCGCATGAATAATCGGATTCGGGCCGGTGTTGTCCAGCGTCAGTTTCAAACCGACGGCAGATGCCGGAAAGCCGATGCTGATGGACGACCAGGAGGCGCCGCCATCGCTGCTGACAAACACACCGCCGTCACCATTGGTGGATGGGTCAGCCGCCGCCGCATATACATCGCCGGTCAGCGGGTCAACCACCAGATCACGTACATCGCGGTCCATCAGGCCATTGCCTGAAAACACCCAGTTGGCGCCGCCGTCGGTGGTTTTGTACACCGTGCCGATGAAGTTATTCAGAAAATCATTGCTGGAAGCATACAGGGTTTGACCAGTCGGATCGGTGGGATCCAATGCCAGCGACAGAACATTGGCTTCAGTTGCGGCCGGATTGCCGTCCACCTTGGGTAAGCCATTGCTCATCGGTGTCCAGTTGGCGCCGCCGTCAATGGTTTTGAATACACCGTTGGGTATGGTTGGCACTATCGCGCCATCCAGGCCGCCGATAAAGGTGGCCGCGTACAGCGTATTGCCGGTGACATCGCTGGGGTCCTGCAGAACCTGTACGCCCGATGCGAACAGGAAAAAACCGCTGGGATGCATTTGCGCGGAACCAATGCCATTATCCGAGGCCACCCAGGTAGCGCCCGCGTCGGTGCTTTTGTAGATACGGGCTGCTTGCTGCATCGGCATGCCCATGCCGTCATCAATAAATCGACCGCTGCCGGCCACATACAGTGTCTGGATCGGTCCGGTACCGCCGCTGGAACCACTGAACAAGTCCAGGGCAATTGAACGTACGGTGCCAAACCGCGAGAGGCCCAGACTGGGGTCGACTGGAATGCCGTTGTCAATCGTCATCCAGTTGATGCCGCCATCGCTGCTCTTATAAATGGCGCCGTTGCCCGGATCAAACATCCCCGTGCTGTTGATATGCGGCAGATAGCGGCCGCCGGCATAGACGATCTGATCATTATTGGGATCAACCACCAGTGCCCGGAAATGATCGGCATCCAGTCCGGTATTGGCCTGAGACCAGCTATTGCCGCCATTGGTGCTGCGAAAATTAACAAAAGTGGGACTGAATATGTCTCCGGTGGCAGCGTGCACCCGGTTGCCGGGGGCAATATCGACACTGCGCACGGTAACGGCGTTCATACCGGTGACGTTTGGCTGCCAGACATCCATGCCCGGATTAATGCGCCGGTAAACACCATTGCCGTCACTGCCCGCCAACTGGATGGTGGTGTTGAATGGATCGTAAACCAGCGCCGTGGAACGGGCTGTCTGCAATGCGGAGTTACCGATAAAGCCGGCAAAGACTTCCGTCCAGGTGGTGCCATTGTCCTGGGTGTAGGCCAGGCCGGTGCGGCCGGCCACAAACAGATCATCATTGTCATCCGGGTTGGGTGTCAGTAATTGTCCGGCGGATTCAATGGGCGCCGGGTTGACCGTGGTCCAGTTGGAGCCAAAATCCAGGCTTTGATAGATAGCGGCTTGATCGGTCATCCAGACCTTGCCACCGCTGCCGGCAAATTCAAGATCAGTTACCTGGCGGTCAAACCAGGGACATGGACCGGTGAGGCAGGTGATTTCCGTCCAGGCGCCGCCGGCTGCGCTACCGCGGAACAGGCGGGTTTCGCCAAAACTGGTTTGACTGCTGGCGGTCAGCAGCAGCAGATTAGGGTTGGACGGGTGCGCGGCGATGGTGCTGACGCTCAGGTTCATCACCGGTAGCGGGCTGGTACCGACCCAGCTCAGGCCGGCATCATCACTGCGCAGCACCGAGCCATCACTGATTCCGATATAAACTCTGCCGGGGAACACCCGCGATAGACTGGCGGCTGTTATAAAGGTATCAGGGCTGAGTGCGGGTGGGCTGCGGTCCATCCACGAGGCCGCGCCGTTATTGCTGAAATACACATTTCTGTTAGAAAAGCTATACAGCGTATTAGCGGCTGTGCTGCTGTGCAGCACAATGCCATTCAACTGGCGGGTAATACCAATACTGGCTTCGTTCCAGTTTACGCCACCGTTAACCGATTTGAATAAGCCGCCGCGGCTGACAGCGTAGAAAGTATTGGGCACATTGGGTGAGGCGACCAGGCCACTGATAACGCCACCTTCCGGTCCTGAGGAGGTCCAGATGCCCGGACCAGCATAAACATAACCAGTCAGACTGGTCATGGTGAATAGCAGTACCCAGAAAAACAGTTGACGCATCAAAGAATTGCGCCCACGCACATAGGAATAATTCATAGCTCTAACCTGACATAATCGTTATACATTAAGCATATCATGTCGGTAACGGATTTCTAGCCGATTATTGGTCAGCACGACGTTTTCTTACATGAATAGACGCAAATCAGTCCGGTGCGAGAAAATCACAGGCTGTGGTCAATGTCGGTGGGGATGTTTTGTTGGAGAATTGCTTACTGCAATGTGACGAACAACAGCGATTTTGGCTGTAGGCGGCGTTGATCGCCAGCGTTGATTGGCATTTTAAATGTGAACAGGAAGCAGTTCATTCTTGTAGCGAGCAACGTATGTTTAACTGCACTATGCAGATTGGGCTGTCAGTGCTCCATCCCCGGAATAATGGTATTATCTCAAGACTGAAGCGAGTTTTCACAGGATGTGTGCTAGATCAGCTGTGGGTGCTGCCCAAGGGTGGCGAGGAGTTTCAGATGTCCAATATGAGTCCTAAAGGACGGAAAGAAAAATCAGATGTTTTGTTTGCGTGGGGAGCGTCAATTACAGCAATACTTAATTTATGCGCCCTGGTTTTTTTTGCTTCTAGTTCTAATCAGCAACTGCCTTTAATGGTTGTTGGTCTTTCTCAGGTTATAACAAGCATTGTGGCCATATGGGCATGGCAAAAGTATTTGGAAAGTTCTTTTGTTGTGAAATAAAGAGCCCAACACTTGGGTTGGGCTAAATACAATTTAATGTTGTTCTAATGTAGTCGGCAAGTCAAAGTGCTGTGACCGTCAACAGTGGTAAATGTGCAGTCGGCACCACCACCACTCCCGCCACCGCCACCGCCACCGCCACCGCCGTATACATAGACAGTTGTAGAGCCGCCATCACTGCCGCCGCTGCCACCACCACCACTGCCACCGGTTCCTGGATCCCCATCATCATCGTCATCGTCATCGCTGGAACAAATAGCGATCATCGATGCGAATGTGCTTAAAGCTGTGGAGATTGCAGCTGAACATGCTGGAGTTAACTCGGCAACGCACACAATTTCTTCTGTAATCGCTGCGGCAGTAAAGGCAAAGAACGCAGCAGAACATTCTAAAGCGCTTCTTGTGCCTATATTTTCATTACGGTCATAGAAATTTGAGAAGCTCTCAATTGTTCCATAAGGATTTGCACCCAAACCGGCTTGAGTCTCAGCCAAAGCCAGCCGATATTCTTCTATAATAGACTGGTATTGGCCGTAATTGATATTTTGATCGTTTTCAATATCATCTGAAAACAGACTGTCGTCGACAGATGTTCCATCTGATCTCCTTGAGATTATTAATCGAGATTGATCAGCGTTAAATGAAATGGTCTTAAGCAATTCATCTGGGTTGGTGTAATCTTTATTGACACTCAAGGTTTCCCCGGTAGGGCTGGCATAGTTGATAGTCATCGTATGATGTTCTTGATCGGTCTGAAATTCTAGAACCCAAGCACGGTCATTTGGTTTTGATTGGCCTATCGAATTGATGGCCATAAGTGATAAAAGACTACATAGGAAAAACGTTCCGCAAACGCGGAACCACGTTTAAAGTATGCATTTTAAATACAACCTTGCCACCCTTGCGCAGCATCCACTGCTAAAGTTGATATCAAGGCGGTCTGCCTTGGCCCTTTTCAAAATACCTCGAATCCTTACAAGGCATCCTCATGCTAGCAGAGACATGCGTTTTTGTCTAAGCACATGGACAACGGCTCATCGAAAGCAGTTTCCTGCTATTACCAATACCTTTTGCAGCAATGCAGGGCATTGTGATCAGACCCAATTGATTGTGCTGGTACACCACGTCTTTGCGGATTAGGACTAGCGACTCGCAACCTGCTCTTATCGTCCCGACAAGCGCCTGGTGGAAAGTGCTGCTTGCTGGAGAGGCCAGGCGTGTACCTGGCCATGATCTTTCTGGTGTAGCGCCTTGATAGCCTTCCTTAGTTCGGCAGCGCCAGATCGTCCAGCATGGCTTTCAGGAAGCGGGCTGCTTCGCCGCCGGTACAGGCCCGATGATCAAACGTCAGCGACAGTGGAATCACGCGGTGTACTTCGAAACCGCCCAGTACCGGGGTGGCTTCATGACGCAGTTTGCCGGCGGCCACAATCGCCACGCAGGGTGGATTGATGATCGGGGTGGCATAACGACCGGCAAACACCCCGAAATTAGACAACATGATGGTGTAATCCTTTAAATCTTCCGGTGGGATACTGCGATCCTTAACGTTGTCACGCATCCGGTTAAGGCCGGCGCGAACATCTTCCGGGCTGGCGTCGTGCACATTGCGTAACGCCGGCACGAACAGACCGTCGGCGGTGTCCACTGCGATGCCTACATCCATACCTTTATGCAGCATACGCACGCCATCTTCACCGTTGTACCAGGCATTCAGTCCCGGTTCGATCCGGGCTCCGGCCCACAGCGAACGGATCAGCCGGATGGTGATGTCCTGACCGGGCCGCCAGGCATGGATATCCGCATCGTCCATCAGCGTGGTGGGCACCACTTTGGCATGCGACTCGGACATAATCCGCGCCATGGTGCGGCGGGTGCCGCGAATCGGTTCCCATTCACCACTGGGTGCTTTGGATTTCGCCGCCGTAGCTGTTACCGGTTCAGGGGTGGGTTTAGGCGTAGGTTCAGGTTTGGGCTCAGGCCGGCTTGCGGGCGATTGTTGCGGCTGCTGTACTGATGACGCCTGGTCAGGCGCTGGTGCTTCAGCTGACTGCGGCGCGAGCAAGTCCGGGTTGGCCGCAGCCTGTTTGACATCGGCCGCGGTGACCACGTCATCCGCGCCGCTCGGGCGGATTCGGGTCAGGTCAACTTTCAGCTTGCGTGCCAGAGCCCGGACCGCCGGACTGACTTTGACGCCGCCTATACTGCTGAGTCGCTCACTGACCACCCGGTCGGTACTCTCCATGGCACCGACTACCGTGCCGGTGTCCGGGCGATGATCCTCATCGCTGGCTGCGGTGTCGGACGCTGTTTGCACTTCGCTGTCTGAATCATCCGGTGTGGCCGCCGGCGGCTCGGAACGCTGCCCAGTGTGATCCTGGGTCTGCTCGTCAGCGGCTGCTGCATCGGCATTTTCGCCTGCTTCACCAAAGGTCACCAGCGGTGCGCCGGTTTCAATCACATCACCGGGCTGGCCATGCAGTTTGAGCACCACGCCATTTTCCGGCGAAGGTACATCAACCACGGCCTTGGCGGTTTCCATGGAAACCATCGGCTGGTCAACCTTGAGCACATCGCCTTCCTGGACGAACCACTCGACGATTTCCGCGTCAGGTAAACCTTCGCCCAGGTCAGGCAGATTAAAAACTTTCATGAAACCTCCATAATTTCATTAACGGCATTCATGATGCGGTTAACGCTCGGCATATACTTCATTTCCATCTTATACAGTGGCATGACTGAATCATAACCGGTGACCCGTTTGACCGGGGCATGCAGGTGCCACAGGCCGGCGTCAGCCAGTTGGGCGGCAATCTCCGCGCCCATGCCGCCGGTACGCGCGGCTTCATGCACAATCACGCAGCGGCCGGTCTTCTGAACCGACTCGATAATGGTCTCGGTATCCAGCGGCTTGATGGTGGCCACATCAATGACTTCAGCACTGATCCCCTGTTCGGCCAGCTGATCGGCTGCTTCCAGGGTTTCCTTGATCATCGCGCCCCAGGTGACCAGCGTCACATCGCTGCCATCACGGATGACGTAACAGACATCCAGCGGCAGCTCTTCACCGTCGTCGGGCACTTCTTCCTTATGCAATCGATAAATACGTTTAGGCTCCAGAAAAACCACCGGATCAGGATCGCGGATTGCCGCCAGCAGCAAACCATAGGCACGCGCCGGCGAGGAAGGAATGACCACCCGCAAACCGGGAATATGCGCAAACAGCGTTTCCGTGCTCTCCGAATGATGTTCCGGAGCATGAATACCGCCACCGTATGGAGCGCGCAATACCATCGGACAGTGCATGCGGCCACGGGTACGGTGGCGCAGGCGGGCGGCATGACAGATCATATGGTCGAGCATCGGATAGATAAAGCCCATAAACTGTGCTTCGGCGACCGGTTTCATGCCTTGCGTGGCCATCCCGATGGTCAAACCGGCGATCATCACTTCGGCCAGCGGTGTATCGATGACACGTTGGTCGCCGAACCTTTCCGCCAGGCCGTTGGTGGCCCGGAAGACGCCGCCGTTAATGCCGACATCTTCGCCCAGCACGACCACTGAATCGTCATGTTCCAGTTCCCAGGCCAACGCCTGTGTGACTGCTTCTACCAGGGTAATATTGGCCATCAGTGACCTCCTTCCGGCTGTTGCGGCAGCTCCCATAGCGCCCGTTCGCGCTGGGCGGCGAGGTCATGCGGTAATTCGGCGAACATGTAATCAAACATGCTCTCAATCGTTGGCATGCCGGTGTTCAGATACTCTTCCACGGCAGTGTTGACCTGCTCGGCACAGCTTGCTTCCAGCTCGCTTTCCTGTTCCTCGGACCAGGCATCGTTGGCGGTCAAATAAGTGCGCAGGCGTTTGATCGGTTCGCGCTCCCAGGCGGCATCCACCTCATCCTGGGGACGATAGCGGCGGGCATCGTCCGCGGTGGTGTGATCGCTGAGCCGATAAGTGATCATTTCAATCACCGACGCACCCTGGCCGGCGCGAGCCCGTTCAATAGCTTTGGCCATCGCCCAGTGACAGGCCACGATATCGTTACCGTCCACCTGAATGCTCGGCAAACCGCCGGCAATGCCTTTTTGTGCCAGGGTTTTTGCGCTGTTCTGTTTGTTGCGCGGGACCGATATGGCCCACTGATTATTCACGATCACCAATACCAGCGGCAGACTGTAGGCGCTGGCGGCGTTGATGGCTTCCAGAAAATCACCCTTCGAGCTGCCACCGTCACCGACTACGCTGACCGCAACCCGGGCTTCCTTGCGCAGCTTATACGCCAGCGCCGCACCGGCCGCATGCAGGCACTGGGTGGCGATGGGCACACACCAGGCAAAGTCATGCTGGGGGCCGGAAAAGTCATTGCCGCGCTCGTCACCACCCCAGTAATTAAGGATGTCTGACATTTTAACCCCGCGGTACAGCTGCGCGGCGTATTCGCGATACATCGGCGCGAAGCAGTCTTCCGGCTGCATCGCCGCGCCGATCGCCAGATGCGCCGCCTCGTGCCCCAGGCAGGAAGCATAGGTGCCGAGTTTGCCGGTACGCTGCAGTGCCACAGCCTTTTTATCAAAGGTGCGTACCAGCACCATTTGCCGATACAGCTCTGTCAGGCGGTCGTAATCCTGGGCCAGTTGCGGGTGCTGGTCGCCGACCAGTTGGCCCTGTTCGTCCAGAAACTGGAAATAATCAATCTTGAAATTGGCAATGGTTGCCGACATGCAATCATCCTCGGGTTATTCTATGTCACAGGCTGTGGGCATCGCCACGGCCAAAAGAGCCGCTTATTATAACCAACTGCACGTCAACGGATAAACCAGAGATTCTCTCAATGATACAAAAACGTCCACTGGAAGAAGGTATCCACCGCGAACTCGGTCAGGAGCTGAGTTATTCGTCTTATCTGTGCCTGGATAAAGTACTGACCGCACAGCAGCCATTAAGTGATCCAGCCCATCATGATGAGATGCTGTTCATTATCCAGCATCAGACCGCAGAACTTTGGTTTAAGCTGATCATTCACGAACTGCGTGCTGCCCTTAAGAGCCTGGCGGCTGACACTCCGGGACTGTGCGAAAAGAACCTGGCCCGGGTACGTCAGGTCCAGCGGCAGCTGTTTGAGCAATGGGGTGTATTGAGTACGCTGACGCCGGCCGAATATGCTGAATTCCGGCATGTGCTTGGACGCGCTTCCGGGTTCCAGTCACCGCAGTACCGCTTGCTGGAATTTTTGCTGGGCAATAAAAATCGTGATTTGTTGAGCCTGTTCCAGCACGCGCCGGAGGTGGCGGAGACACTACAGCAGGCGCTGGAGCAGCGCAGTTTGTATGATGAGTTTCTGGCCTTTCTGGCGCGCCGTGGCCACGCCATTCCCGATATCGTGCTGGAACGGGATTTCTCCGAGCCGTATGCTGAAAATGAGCAGGTCCGTGCCAGCCTGTTGAAGATTTACCAGCAGCCGGACGACCATTGGACCGAGTACGCCCTGTGTGAAAGGTTGATTGATGTAGAAGAATCTTTTCAGTTGTGGCGTTTCCGGCATATGAAAACCGTGGAACGCATTATCGGCTACAAACCGGGTACCGGCGGCTCATCCGGGGTGGGCTTTCTTAAGCAGGCATTGGAATTAACGTTTTTCCCGGAACTGTGGACGGTACGCAGCGAGATTGGGTTGCAACCGGCTTAATGATTATTCACCGATGCCTGGTTTATGAATGTAGCAGCTGACCTGGCTGCGACCGGGGTCATGTTGGGTCGCAGCCGGGTCAGCTCCTACAATTGGGGGTTTGTGGATTAACTCATCTTATTCGGCATCATCCTGCGCCAGTCTACTATCCAGTTTATCCAGCAAGCGATATAGCTGACGTATTTCCTGACGCTCCAGCTTACTGAGCAGGTTGCGCTCATATTCCAATGCGCGGGGGGCCACGGCATCGTGCAGATGACGGCCGTGATTACTTAATTCCAGCAGCCGCTGGCGACGGTCCTGATCATTCTCGTGACGCTCCAGCAAATCTTTGATGCACAGCGAATGCACCGCCCGGTGTAACGCCACTTTATCCATACCGGTATAGCTCACCAGTTGACTGGCACTGATACGCGGGAAACGTGCAACCACCGCAATCACCCGCCATTCGGCGATACTCAGGCCATACCTGGTCTGATAGGCATCGGCAATTCCGCGGCTGACCTGATTGCTCAGCCGTGACAGGCGATAGGGCAGAAAATGCTCCAGGTCCAGAGGGTCAACATGTTCGTCCGTCGGCTTTTCGGAATTGAGGATGGTATCGTTCATGCGGCTTGCTAATAGTTACATCTGTAACTATTATGAACATAATTCGCTCGCCTGCAAGTCAACCGCCGCGGGCAGCCTGAGACAGTCAGCAGATGGAGGTCAATATGTCAGCAACGGGTACTTCCGGGCATCAGAATACCGGTGGCAAGCGCCCCAATCCTTTGGGTGTGAGCGGTTTTGAGTTTGTTGAGTTTGCCGCGCCGGATGCAAAGCTTTTGCATCAGTTATTCAGCCGCATGGGCTTTAGCGCAGTTGCCCGGCATCGTACGCAGGCCATTACCTTATACCGCCAGGGGGATATTAATTTCCTGGTTAACGAGCAGCCAGATGGTTTTGCTGCTGAATTCTGTGCCCAGCACGGACCGTGTGTGACCAGTTTTGCTCTGCGCGTAAAAGATGCTCTGGATGGCTATGTCAGCCTGCTGGAAAAAGGTGCTCAGGAGCATCTTGTCAGCACTGATAAACCGGTTGATTTTCCAGTGGTTGAAGGCATTGGCGGCAGCGCCTTGTACCTGTGTGATCGGCGCGGCGGCGATGTATTTGCCAAATCGTTCGATTATCTGGATGGGGTTGACCAGCATCCGGCCGGCTTCGGACTGACCTTTATCGATCACCTGACCCATAATGTGATCGACGGCAATATGGATCACTGGGCGGATTTTTATAGCCGCTTATTCAATTTCTTCGAGGTCAAATATTTTGATATCAAAGGTCAGCAGACCGGTTTACGCTCACGCGCCATGACCGCGCCGGATGGCTGTATCAGTATTCCGATCAATGAGTCTTCCGATCCGAAATCCCAGATCAACGAATATATCCGTGAATACAATGGCGAAGGTGTTCAGCACATCGCGCTGTATACCGATAATATCTACCGCACTGTCGAAGCCATGCATAAGCAGAATGTCAACTTCCTGGATACGCCCGGCACTTACTACGATGTGATCGATGTGCGGATTCCCGAGCACGGCGAAGACCTGGAAAGAATGCGCAAAAACCGTATCCTGATCGATGCCGAAGTCAATGATCAGAGCAAACAGCTGCTGCAGATTTTTACCGAGACCAATATTGGCCCGGTGTTTTTTGAAGTGATTCAGCGCAAAGGCAATGAAGGCTTCGGTGAAGGCAACTTCCAGGCCTTGTTCGAAGCCATCGAGCGCGATCAGGAACGCCGCGGCGTATTGTAAACAGGCGTATTACGCAAGAGTACTGGCTATGAGTAAAAACTGGATTCCTGTACGGCGCGCGGAAGGGCTGACCGGCCGCCAGGCGCATTGTAACCTGCCGCCCGGAACGGTCGAGCGGGAGTTGGGCAAGGAAGGTTTCTTCGGGCCGGCCACGCATATGTATCATCCACGCCCACCGACCGGTTGGGTCAGGTTCGAAGGCCCGTTGTCACCGCGTGCCTATGACGCGAATAACCTGACTGATCAGGGCAGTTCACCCTGGCAGGCAGCAGAGCTGCTGACCAATAACAGTGTGCGGGTGCGCTTCTGGCGCTGCACGCAAAGCATGGATCATCTGGTGCGCAACGCCGATGGTGATGAATTGCTGTTTGTACATCGCGGCGAGGCCGAACTGTATTGCGATTATGGTCATCTGAGTCTGCGGCAGGGCGATTATCTGATGTTACCGCGCAGTACCATGTGGCGTCTGGAAGTCACCGCGCCGCTGGAACTGTTACTGATTGAAGCCACCAACAGCAGCTATCAGCTGCCGGATAAAGGTCTGGTGGGTCCACACGCGATTTTCGATCCGGCCATGCTCGATGTTCCAGGTTTGGATGAAGCCTTCAAAAGCCAGCGCGATGAGGAGACCAGGGTCATGGTCAAACGCCTTGGCGAGCTGACCAGCATAACTTATCCGTATAATCCGCTGGATGCGGTGGGCTGGCACGGTGATTTGATGCCGGTGCGCATCAACTGGCGGGATATCCGGCCATTGATGAGCCACCGTTATCATTTGCCGCCGTCAGCACATACCACCTTCCTGGCCGGCCGGTTTGTGGTCTGCACTTTTGTGCCACGCCCCTTCGAGAGTGATCCGGATGCGATTAAAGTGCCATTTTTTCATAATAACGATGATTTTGATGAGGTGATCTTTTACCACCAAGGTGAATTCTTCTCGCGTGATAATATTCACCCCGGCATGCTTACCTGGCACCCCTGCGGATTTACCCATGGCCCGCATCCCAAGGCACTCAACAATATGCTGGAGCAATCAGCGCCAGGCACCAACGAGGTTGCGGTGATGATCGATACCCGCGATGCGTTGCATGCCACGCAAGCCGCTCATGGGGTGGAATGGGAAGGTTATGCACAGTCCTGGCAGCATCCCGAAAAATAACGCTGCGCCGATCAGCCTGCGCTGACCGGGAGTGTACAGCTTCAGCAGACTGGGCTTAAGCTGAGCAGCGGAGTATCTTCCAGGCTGGCGTAACCACGAATTGCGAACAGGGCTGCTTGGCATCGGGCCGCCTGCCCTCAAATGATTAACTAAACTACTTTGAACCTATCTTTATGAAATTAGCATCTCTGAAACAAGGCGGCCGGGACGGCACTCTGATTGTTGTCAGCCGCGACCTGCAACATTATGTTACTGCTGGCGATATCGCCCCGACGCTGCAGGCGGCACTGGATAACTGGTCCAGCGCCGCGCCCCGCCTGAATGCATTGTCTCAGCAGCTTAATGCCGGCGAGCTGAATGACTCACAGCCGCTGGATACCCGGGCACTGGCTGCGCCACTGCCGCGGGCTTATGAGTTTCTGGATGGCAGCGCTTATCTGCCGCACGTAGAACGGGTGCGTAAAGCGCGCGGCGCGGAAGTACCCGAAAGTTTTTATACCGATCCGTTGATGTATCAGGCAACCTCGGCAGGTTTTATCGGCCCCAACGATGATGTGCCCATCAGCGATGAAGCCTATGGTATTGATCTGGAAGCGGAGGTTGTGGTGGTGACTGAAGACCTGCCGATGGGCGCCAGTGCCGACCAGGCCGGCGCGGCCATTCAACTGATCGGTCTGATCAACGATGTGTCGCTGCGCAATCTGATTCCAGGCGAATTGGGCAAGGGTTTTGGCTTTCTGCAATCCAAACCGCGCTCGGCGCTGTCGCCGGTGTTGGTAACCCCGGACGAGTTGGGTGAGGCCTGGCGGGATTACAAATTGCACTTGCCGCTGATTTCGCATTTAAACGGCGAGCTGTTCGGCCGCCCGGAAGCCGGCGTGGATATGCAGTTTTCATTTGCTGAACTGGTCGCGCATGCGGCTAAAACCCGCCCCCTGGCGGCTGGTACTATCATGGGTTCTGGCACGGTAGCCAATCAGGACACAGCACTGGGCGCGTCCTGTCTGGCGGAAAAACGTATGCTGGAGATTATTGCTGATGGCAAGCCCAGCACGCCGTTTATGAGTTTTGGTGACCAGGTACGCATTGAAATGCTGGATAAGGATGGCGGGTCTATCTTCGGCGCGATTGAGCAGACCATGGTCAAGGCAGAATAACCGGCCATGTCCGAGCAATTGCTGCTGTATGATTACTGGCGTAGCTCGGCTGCTTATCGGGTACGTATAGCCTTAAATCTGAAAGACCTCGACTATCAGCAGCGCAGCATTCATCTGGTACGCGCTGGCGGTGAACAGCGCCAGGCGACTTACGCGGCATTGAATCCGCAGCAACTGGTGCCGACATTGCTGCACGGTGAGCTGGTGCTGACCCAGTCGCTGGCTATCATCGAGTATCTGGACGAGACTTTTCCGCATCCCCCGTTGCTGCCTGCCGAACCGATCGCACGGGCACAATGCCGGGCGTTGGCGCAGGTGATTGCCTGCGATACCCATCCGGTTAATAATCTGCGCGTGCTGCAATATCTGAGCGGTCCGCTGGAGATTGATGAACAGCCCAAGATGGACTGGTACCGGCACTGGGTGGAACTGGGTTTCAACGCGTTTGAGGCACTATTGTCACGCTATGGCCGAACCCGTGAGTTTTGTCTGGGCACGCAACCGACGCTGGCGGATTGTTGTCTGATACCACAGGTTTATAATGCACAGCGGTTTGCCTGCGATCTGACGCCTTATCCATTGATCCGCCAGATTGCTGAAGCCAGCCAGCAACACCAGGCGTTTACCCGGGCATACCCGGACAATCAACCCGATGCGAACATTTAAATTATGTCGATATTAACGAATATTCCCAACAGCATGACAGCTCTGCTGGCAGTTATTTTATTGGCTGGCTGCGTGGCCAGTGAGCCAACCGATCCGGCCTTGTATGCGCGTGCCGAAGCTGCCATACAGCGGGCCGTGGAGGCCGGTGCTGAAGAACACGCGCCGGTGGAATTGAGATTTGCCATGGAGCGGCTGCGCTTTGCGCAGGAAGTCGCCGCTGACCGGGAAGATTATGAGTTATCTGCCTGGCGCGCGGAAGAAGCGGAACTGAATGCCGAGCTGGCTTATGTAAAAACCCAGGCGGGACTGGCGCGTGCCCGGGAGGACCAGGCATTACGCGAGGTCGAGCAACTGCAGCAGGATATCCGGGTTGAGTTTGGCGAGGAGAATCTGGAATGAAGCGCACCCTGGGAGCAAATATAGTCTGGCTGTGGATGGCGCTGCTGCTGAGCGTCATGGTGGGTTGCAGTACCCAGCCAAAACGTGATCTGGCGCTGGAACGGCTGCAGGATGAATTGAATACCCTCAAGCAGGATACCGATGCAACTGGTCTGGCCCCGTTGGCTGTGAGCGACGCGGAGCGTGCCGTGCGGCGCCTGGCGGAGGCGGGCAACAGCCAGGATTACCGTAATCATCTGGCCTACATGGCCGAGCGCCGGATTGATCTGATTCGGGCTGAAGTGCGCCGTCAGGAAGCCACCCGGCACGCTGCTGAGCTGAATCGTCAGCATTCGCAGCTGCTGGTCAGGATCAGCCGTCTGCAGGCCGATCAGGCTCGCCGCGAAGCTGAGCAGGCACGCATTCTAAGCGCTGCCCAGGCAGAGGATGCGGCGCGGGCACGACTGGAAGCCGCGACCGCGCGGGAAAATGAAATGTCAGCATCGCAGCGGGCTGATCGCTCCGACCAGGAAGCCAGTCAGGCCCGCCGTGTGGCGGATGCCCAGGCAGAGGAAGCGGCCCTGGCCCGGCGCGAGGCGCAACTGGCCAATGAGCAGGCAGAGTCACTGCGCCGCCGTCTGGAACACATGCAGCTGCGAGAAACCGACCAGGGGGTGGTGGTGACGCTGGGTGACGTATTGTTTGAAACCGGCGAGTCAGAATTAAAACCCGAAGCGGTTGATAATATGAGTGACGTGGTTGAATTGCTGACCAGCGAGGGTGATAAGCGTATCCGTATTGAAGGCCATACCGATTCTCAGGGTAACGCCGATTTCAATAAGCGGTTATCTGAGCTGCGGGCTGAATCGGTGCGTCAGGCGCTGGTCAATGCCGGTATTGATTCAGCTCGGATCACGGTGGTCGGCTTAGGTGAAGATTTCCCGATAGCCAGCAACGATACGGTGGATGGCCGCAGCAGAAACCGCCGCGTGGATGTCATTCTGCTGGATGATCAATAAACTGAACCCGGCACCGCCGGGTTCAGCAGATTATCAATTGGGTTCTTGCGGCACGAAATAACAGGTTGCAAACCAGCCATTGGCGTCAGTCCAATGCTGTTCAAGCTTCAGGCCTGCCCGCGCGGCCATCTCGCTGAAACCCCGCAGAGAATATTTGTGCGAATTCTCGGTGTGGATACTGTCTCCGGCGGCAAAGCTGAAAGTCTGCCCGCCCAGCTGTACCTGTTGCGTCCGTTCGCTCACCATGTGCATTTCCACCCGTTGATGTTCAGAGTTGAAACGGGCCGCATGTGACCACTGTGACAGCACAAAATCACTGCCCAGCTCACGATTCATTCTAGCCAGCAGATTCTTGTTAAAAGCCGCGGTGACGCCGGCAGGATCAGCATACGCCGGCAGCAATACTTCCAGTGGCTTGAGCAGGTCGATACCGATTAACAGCCCGCCCCGGATTTCAGGCAAAAACGCACTGATAATTGCCTGGATGCGCCGCAGAAAATGCCGGGCCTGATCCAGGGTGAAATTACCTATGGTAGAACCGGGAAAATACACCACCCGGGTCTGACAGTCGGTGCAGATATCCAGATCAGCGGGTGCTATGGGTTGAGTGTAATCAGCGGCTAAGGGCTGAATGCGCAAGGCGGGAAACTGACGCTGCAGATGGGCGGCGGAAGCCTCCAGCGCAGCCGCGGAAATTTCGATCGGCGTATAGGCAGCCGGTTGCTCCAGACTGGCCAGCAGGTGACTGGTTTTGACCCCTGCGCCGGAGCCAAACTCGATCACATGCGCCCGCGGGCCGATGCACGCTGAGATATCCGGCAGATGCCGGTCGAGAATTTCCAGATCGGTGCGGGTAACATAATATTCCGGGGTTACGCAGATCGCCTCAAACAACATCGAGCCCAGCTCATCGTACAGATATTTACTGGGTATCTCCGGCTGCGGCTGAGCCAGGCCGGTTAATGCGTCTTGCAGAAATAAATTATCAGGGATGTAATCGGCCACGCAGATTCCTTATGCGGTAATGCTCAACAAGGGTTATTGTAACTGGCTCGTGTGGTGATGTCGGCTGCGGTCAGGCGCAGTCACGAGCCAGGCGGATACCGCTGAACTGCCAGCGGTCCCGTGGATAGAAAAAGTTTCGGTAACTGGCGCGCACGTGCCCGCGTGGAGTCGCGCACGAACCACCCCGCAAGACATACTGGTTGGCCATGAATTTGCCATTGTATTCACCCACTGCGCCGGCCGGCTGACGAAAGCCCGGATAAGGACCGTAAGCACTGGAAGTCCATTCCCAGACCGAGCCGAACATGGCCTGCAGTCCGGATTGAGCGTCATTGCCGGCAGTCCCCGGCAGGCGTGGTTGCCAATAACGATCATCAGCAAACTGGCCGGCGTCAGATGTAAGCGAGGCGGCGGCATGTTCCCACTCGACTTCAGTGGGCAGGCGGCAGGCCCGCCAGTTGGCGTAAGCACAGGCCTCATACCAGCTGATATGACAAACCGGAGCATGCGGATCCAACGGTATTACGCCGGCCAGGCTATGCTGCCGCCAGCTGCCATCGTTGGTTTCGCGCCAGTATAATGGAGCGGCGATGGACTGCTGCTGCAGCCATGCCCACGCATCGCTGTGCCAGTATTGCGCCTGGCGGTAACCGTCGGCTGTCAGAAACTCCAGATACTCGGCATTGGTTACCGGCCTGCTGGCCAGTTGGTAAGCCTGCAGTAAATACTGATGGCGCGGCATTTCATTGTCGAAAGCAAACCCGCGCCGGCTGTCATCCTGATACTGTCCGGACTGGACAATTCCGGCGGGAAAAGTCTGCCATTGCAGTTCGCCGGGATCTGGCTGCGGCGCGCTGGGTCTGGCAATGGCTGGCGCCAGCGGGCTAAAGCTGAAACCGTGCTGGATATCGGTCAGCAGCAGCTCCTGATGCTGCTGTTCATGATTCAGACCAAGAATCACCCATTCGGCCATGCTCTGAAAAGCTTTTTCCGTCAAGCCCCGCAGCCAATCCAGCATGGCCTTATCAACGTGCCGCCGGTAGGCCAGTACCGACTCGATATCCGGGCGCGACAGCAGGCCGCGCCGCGCGCGGGGATATTGTTTACCGACGCCGTTGTAATAAGAGTTGAATAAATACCCATATTCAGGATGTGGTGAACGGTAGCCCGGCTGGTGTTCAGTCAGCAAGAACGTTTCGAAAAACCAGCTGGTATGGGCCAAGTGCCATTTGGGTGGGCTGGCCTCGGGCATGGACTGCAGGTTCATGTCCTCGGCATTCAGGCCGGCGGTCAGATCAAGACTGGCCTGGCGCACCTGCTGATAGGCCAGACTGAGTTCATCCCGGTGAGCAGCCAAATCCTGTTTCTTCCAGGCGTTAAAATCGACCCAGGATTGACTGGCATGTTGAATATTAGCGGCCATGATGATTGTAATGCGGGACTATGCATAGCTTGCCGCAGCCGCGTGCGTAGTGCAAGCCGCAAACCGGTAAATCACTGACTGTGGTTGCACCCTGGCCGGTAATGCCGGGACCATCGGATAAGCGCAACGCGGGACGTTCAGAATATAACCCATTCAGCGCAGCCGATTATCTCCGCGGCACTATGCCAGACCGTTCATCCCGCCATGGGACGCAATGGCCTAAACAGGCTGGCCGGGAGGGGAGTCATATATCCCAGGGCTGGGAAGGTTTTGCCAGCGTGAGCGCGGCTCTGAAAAATGGCCGCGGTGATCAACCCTGACTGTCTGGTGAGTGGTTTACCGCTGCCGATATTCTGCTGGGCTGGTGCGTGGTGTTGCCGCAGATGTTGAAAATGCTGCCGGAATCGGCGGTGTTGTCGGCTTACTCGGAACGCTGCCTGTCCTGGCTGCTTATCCCCTGCCTGCTTACCGCAAGACCACGGTGGTGGATGCATTAAAAACCAGACCGCGCAGGCGTTAACTGATTGAACTTATTCACATTATCTGGATTAAGATGGTCTAATATCCAAGTCCAGAATTAAAAAACTAAACAAGCCGTTGTGCTAAGCAGGCCAATGTCGCCTACCGTAATAAGTGTTTGCGATCGTTTTAGATCATGCCAATCCGGTCGCGCTGCTAATGGCCCTGGATTGGCCGTTTAGGTTCTGGTAAAGCCAGGGCAGTCAATCGCACAGCCGGAGTTGATGGTGAAACAAGCCTGTGCGGACGTCGGCAAGATGATAAGACAATAACAATACGGGATAGGCTTAGCCCGAGCAGGTATTAAAATGTCACAGCGTGAGCTTATCAAGGTTTATATCGTCCATCAGGATAGGATTTGGCGCGAAGCGGTGGTTCGGTCACTGACCCGGTTCCGGGATATATCCGTGCTGGCTGAAACAGCCGAGCATGACGACACAGCCTGGTTGCCGAGCCCGCAGTCAACACAACCGGCGGTGGTGCTGCTGGATCTGGATTTGCCCTCCCGCAGCGGGCTGGCGCGAACCCGGCAATTACTGTGCTGTCAGCCGCAATTGCGGGTGCTGATGACCGGCATTCCCAATGACGACAGTGAAGTCATAGCCGCGATTGAAGCAGGTGCAGCGGGCTACATGACCTACCAGTCCGGCTTTGATGATTTGATTTCCAATATTCGAGCCCTGGCGGCTGACCGTACGTTGTGCTCGCAACGTATCGCCCGCTTGCTGTTTAGCCGGGTCGCCAAGACTGCACGCACCATGACCGCCAGCCAGCGTCAACCGGTAGATGATATCCATCTGACCCCGCGTGAGTTACAGATCATGACCCTGATCGAGGAAGGCTTAAGCAATAAAGGCATTGCCCGCCGTTTATCGATTGAACAGCAAACCGTGAAAAATCACGTCCATCATATTCTGGTCAAACTGTCTTTGCGTCGCCGCACCGAAGTCGCGCGTTATGTCCGTCAGCACGGCTTAACCCGTCCGGTACAAGCACCCGGACAGCAGGCCTTAGCCCCTGGCAGTTAAGGAACCTCTGATTTAATCTGACAAGGCCACGCTCACCAGGGGTTGCCCGAAATGATCCAATTCTGCGTTGCTTGGCGATAGACCAGCTATTGCACTTTCCAACGACGCCTTGTTTTGGTCTATTTTCGGACCGGGTAAATCATATGGCGCGGTCATCGCAGATTAAATCAGAGGTTTTTTAAACATCAGTGCTGGTGTGGTTGCGTATCGATTGATGCAAAACAACCGCAGCATGCGATTCGCAAGCTCACCACATCCTGTCGTTAGTCACGCATTGCAAAACATTTGGCGTGCATAAATCAGTTCTGATTATGGTGCGCCTGATTAGGCATTATTTTTTCCGTTAGAGCACCGCTTCGCAAACCAAAGTACCAGTACTTTCATGCCTGTCCGCTATCCAAGGTACTACGACAATAGTGGTGTTAACCAGTACCAGATGCTGGTTATACATGAACCCTTTTTGTTCCCAAAGAACCATTTTCTTTGTCCTCGCCAGGCGGCAAGCTGGCTTATGTGGACACCATTCGACTGCTGATACGAGAGCGCTGGAGCGATAGGCATAGGGCCGATATCCAGGGATTGCATACCGCGCATGACTCGGTCAAAAACCTGCTGCACGGACAGTCAGAGGTGGAAATAGTCGGCCAGGTGTCCGAACACGTCGAGTTACTGGTGGCGGTCAGAGAAACACGCGCCGATGCGGTGTTGTTGGTTATAAACCCGGTAGAGGATGAAGGAATGCTAAGTCATTTATTTGCGGAATATCCGGACCTGACCGTGCTGGCCATTACCGCTGGCGATGCTGGCGGCGAGTCGGCAAACGGCCAATCCGCGCTTAATGACTCAGTATTTATCGAACAACGCTGCCGTTATCGAAGCCCGGTTTCTGATATTACCCCAGACGGGGTTGTGCGGGCTTTATGTGACGCCGTCCGCGAGCCGTACGATTTAATTAATCTCGGCAGTCGTCAGCATTGACTAGCACGTCCTGATGTATACGGCACTCCGCTCAACCACCATAACGCTGGTAGAAATACTGACGCAGCAGCTGGAAAACGATCCGGCATTGCGAGCATTTTTTAATCCGATCGACGGCGGCAACATGGTGGTTTCCGCCAGCACCCCACAGGAAATGGCAGACAACAATCTGGCTGGATTATCGGTCTGGCTGTATCGCATCGACCGGGATGATCAATTACTGAATCACCCGCCCCGCCGAATCGGTTTTGACCGCCGCGAACGCCGCAGTCTGCCGCTGCGTCTGCATTATCTGATCACACCGATTGCTAACGGCAATGCGGATGGCAATGGCCCACCGCTCGAGCAGAGCATTCTGGGCAAAGCCTTGCAAACTCTGCATGACCATCCGCTGTTATCGGGGGTGGATTTACAGGACGATCTGGCTGGCAGTGGCCTGGAGATTGCGGTGCGGCTGGAGCCGCTCGGACTGGAGGAAATTACCCGGGTCTGGGACGCGTTGGAACAGTCTTATCAACTGTGCGTTTCCTATGAAGCCAGCGTGGTGATGGTAGCCAGCGATGCTGAAGCCGGTCTGGTCAGTCCGGTGGATATGGTGGCGGGACAATATGGTGTGATTACCAGTCAGGCTGCTGTGGATGGGGCGCCATGAGTACGCGTATCGAGGTCGCCAATGGCCGGGCCTACACTTTCAACCCGGATCCTCAACCAGCCGTGGGCGACCGCTTACGCGCCATTTTGCGTGGTCGCATGCTGGATGAGTTCACCGGGTTGCCGATGACCTCGCGCTTGACGGTCAATACCACCCGTCCCGGTTTACGCAGCCGGGTTGAACACGGTGGAATTGCCGGCCTGGTGGGCAATCCGAAGCGTTTGTTTCCGGGGCTGGATGCGGTTGCAGTTGATCTGGAAATGACCATCTCCGCCGCACGTTACCTGCCACGCCGCCTGACGGCCAGTCTGGGGCCCATCGCGGGTTTTCCGAATGCGTTTGTGCCCGTCAATTTTGGTGATGTGTCCATGCACCGCGCTGCTACCCGCCTGCGTGGCAGGGTGGTGCAGGTTAATGGGCTCAACCGACTGCCGTTGAACGGCGCCGAGGTGCGCATACTGGGTAGCTGGTCATCGTTTCCGCCAGCGGATGTTGATCCGCAGGCCGTGATGCAAGCCCCCAATCTGGTGGCCCTGACCGCCGGTCTCTATGCGGAGCGTGATCCAGCCATCGATCAGGTACGCCGCCGCGTGCTGGGCATTGTGCTGGGGGAAGAAAAAAATCTGCTGCAAAGGTCCAGCGCAGGACAGCGCACGCTGAGAATATCCGATCGCGTTAACCTGAATCCCGGCGACCTGCTGGCGATCCAGGCCAATCACGCCGAGTTGACTGAATACATCGTGATCACCACTGTAGATGGCGCGGCCACGGACGACCAACCGGCCACCATCACACTCAATTATCCACTCCACCACAACCACCCCGAAGGCATCACGGTGGTGCGCGCGGCGTTGCAGGCACAAGGGCCAGACAATCCAGTCGATCGGGTTGGCATTCCCGGTGACCAGAGCCTTTTCTGTGCCGCACTAAACGGACTTAACAATGGCAGCGTGATTGAGATTATCGGCAGCGGTGACCCTGAATATCACGCCATGGCGTTGTATCAGACGGTCACCGATGCAGCGGGTTATTTCCGCCTGCCACCCATTGCCAGAGTAGCCCAACTGCAACTGCAGGCTGACCGGGCCGACCTGTTGCAGCCACAACGGGTTCATTTCAGCCCGAATTACGAACTGAGCGAGCAGCGCCTCGACATCATTATTCCCTGACCCGGCAAGCCATGACCAAGCATTCAATGAAACAACAACCGACAAGCCGAACAACACAGGAGCGTCTGGAGAAATACCATGCCTGAATATTTATCACCTGCTGTCTATGTAGAGGAAATCAACACCGGATCCAAACCGATTGAAGGTGTCAGCACCAGCACCACGGGCATGGTCGGGGTAACCGAACGCGGTCCCGAAAACGTGCCCATTCTGGTGACCAGTAACGGCGACTTCAGCCGCACATTTGGTGGTCAACTCGATATTCGTGAGTTTACCGACCCCGTCAGCGGTAGTGTGCATGCCTATCTGCCGCACAGTGTGGAAGGTTATTTCACCAATGGTGGTCGACGTGATTATGTGATCAGGGTATTGCCCGACGAGGCCACCCATGCCGGTCGACCGATGTTCGATCGCGGTGCGGTGGACAGCGCCGATACCTTGCTGTTGAGGTCAGCGCCGCGCACCAGCGGAACACAGGTGAATCAACCTTTGCTGTATGCCTTGCTGGATGCCAATCTGGCCAACAACGATATGCTCCGGGTGGGTGATGGCAGCCGTGCGGAATACCGACAGATAGCCAATATCGGGGCCAACAACCTGCACGTAGCAGCCAATTTCCCGTTGAATTTTTCATTCACCGCCGGCGCAGCCGTTGATGAAGTCGCCCGCAGCGTGGATACAGCTAACTATGGCACTGGCGATTTTGTCCTGGCCAACCCAGCCAATGCCGGTGCGACCAGCATTGAGTTAAGTGCAGGTGCTACAGCCAACGACCTGGTGGTGATCCTGGGCTTGCCGGGTGACAGCCTGTTTGAGATCGGTGACCCGGCCATTGCCGAATACGTCACCGCTATTGCCGCTGCCGATCTGGGTGGTGGCGTGGTGCGGTTAACCTTGAATGCGCCGTTGCTGATGGATTATGTCGCCGGGGCTGATGTGAACGCGATTGAATTACCCGCACCCATCACCAGTGCCGTGCTTGAAGTCGCCGCCAATAGCGGTGATCTACTGGTTTATCTGGATGATCTGCAAGGCGCGTTTAATAACATCGCCAACCTGATATACATCGACGATGGCAGCTCGGCGGAATTGCGCCGGATTGGCGAATTGTCGAGCCTGACGCTGGATCTGGGCGCCTATGTGGATTATCCGCAGGCCAGTTTGATCCAGTTGGTCAATATGACCGATTACAACCCCCTGGTGGCCGCGGCCGCCGGCCCGGCCAACACCGCCACCGCATTTGACGTGGATGACATCAGCGGGTTGGCAGTGGGGATGGCGGTGAATGTTGCTGCGGAACCGGTGAACACCATTGCCGCGATTGATGCCACCGCCAGCAGGATTACTTTGCAAGCGGCTTTGCCCGGCGGTATTCCCGCCAATGGCGATGTGATTGTGCCCGCCAGCAAAACACTGACTGCCGCAGCGGCTCACAATTCGATCATCATCGCCCTGAATAACCGCCTGGGCATCCAGGCTGGCGATGTATTGCGGGTGGGCACTGCACCGGATGAAGAGTATGTCACGGTAGCGGCGGTCAGCGCACCGCGCAGCGCAGCGCCCGATGCTGGTACGGTGCAACTGACCACCCCACTGGTACAGGCCCATGCGGCCGGCGTTGAAGTGGCCAGACAATGGCCTGCAGCCGTTGATCCGGTGACCCAGCCCGCATTCAGCATTTTCGATACCCATGCAGATCACGACCTGGTCTACGTGAATGACGGCAACGTGTTTGCCGCCGGAGATGTCTTGCGACTGACAACCCCTGCCGGCAGCGAGTTTTATCATGTGCTGGCGGCGGCCAATGTAGGCCTGGATGCACGCAGCATTGAACTGGGTACTTCGCTTAACGTCAGCCACGTGGCGGGCAGCCCGGTGGTCGAGCGCGAAGCGCTGTTTGATGTGCAGGCACTCGACCGTGGCGGTTGGGGCAACCGGTTGTTAATGTCCGTGCAGGATGAGCAGGAAGGGCTGGCTTCGCGTGCCGAAGTCAGTGGTTTTAATCAGCCACAGGAATTGAACCTGACCACGCTCAACGGGGTAGAAGCAGGCACCGTCCTGGAGTTGCGCGCCGCTGATGACAACAGCCTGATTGGCGCGGCTTTAAAGGTCAACTCCGTGGACCGTTCGGCGAACAATCTGGTGGTCCTGGATGGCGCTGGACTCAGCCCGGCGCAGGTCGCAGCCTTGAATGCCGCGCAGATGGCCGGGGTCAGCCTGCCGATACGCTCGCGGGAATTCGCACTGACCGCTTATCTGCTGGAACGGCCACACCCGGCCGTGCCCACCCGCAATGAAGACATCCGCGACAGCGAAACTTTCCGGCATCTGTCGATGGACCATCGGCACAGTCGCTATATCCATCGGATTATCGGCACCACCTGGGTGCCGGGCAATACCGAAGATGACGACGGCAATCCATTGCGCCTGGCTGATCAGCGCTCGGAGGGCGAATCGGCTTATATCCGGGTGCGGGATCGCGCGCAGAATGTTGTCGAGGCGGAAAGCATCCGCCTGGGACCGGAAGGCCTGATCGATGTGCTGGCCAGTGGCCGGCAACGGCCTGCCCGGCATCGTCTCGGTGACACCAATGATCCCGCGGCCGGCTTCCTGGTGGGCAGCGATTCGGTCAACACCATGAACGATGCCATGTACCAGGGCAACGACAGCAACGAACCGCGTGAACGCACCGGTATTTTCGCGTTGAACAATATTCAGGACCTGTCATTGGTTGCCGTTCCCGGTCAGACCGGCGCCGCGGTGCAGCAGGCGCTGATTGATCATTGCGAAGCCAATCGTTACCGCTTTGCGGTGCTCGATGCGCAGGGGCCGAATAACGACAGCCTGGTGGATGTGCAATTCCAGCGGCAGCAGTTCGATAGCAAATACGCGGCCATTTACCATCCGTGGCTGACCATTCCCGAACCGATGCCGGCCAACCTGGCGACTATTCGCCAGACGGCGATACCACCCAGCGGACACGTACTGGGCATCTTTGCCCGTACCGACAACGAGCGTGGCGTGCACAAGGCGCCCGCCAATACCGTGGTGCGTGGCATCACCGGGGTGGCGCGCAGCCTGAACAAGGGCGAGCACGACATCCTGAATCCGTTCCCGCGCAACATCAACGTGGTACGTGATTTCCGTGAAGACAATCGCGGTATCCGGGTCTGGGGCGCGCGCGTCATCACCAGTGACAGTGACTACAAGTACGTCAATGTGCGGCGCTTGCTGATCTTTATTGAATCCTCCATCGACCGCGGTCTGCAATGGGTGGTGTTTGAACCCAATGAGGAAGATTTGTGGGCCCGGGTGCGCCGTGCGATCAGTAACTTCCTGACCGTGGCCTGGCGCAATGGCGCGCTGGAAGGTGAACGGCCCGATCAGGCGTTCTTCGTCAAATGTGACCGCACCACCATGACCCAGACCGATATCGATAACGGACGGTTGATCTGCGTGGTCGGTGTCGCGCCGGTCAAGCCGGCTGAATTTGTGATTGTCCGCATCGGTCTGTGGACCGCCAATACGCAGCAATAGCGGGAGATAAGTAAATGCAAACCGACCAACGAATCGATCCTTTTCGCGGCTTTAACTTTATCGTCGATATCGATAACACACCGATCGCCGGCTTCAGTGAAGTCGGTGGTCTGACCGCCGAAGGCGATCCCACCGAATACCGTGAAGGCAAGGATGCGGAAAACCACGTGCGCAAACTGGTGGGGTTGCGTAAATACGCCAACCTGACCTTCAAACGTGGCTACGTCAAAGACAACACTCTGTGGGAGTGGTTTAACAACATCGCCAACGGTCAGCCGGACCGTCGCAACGGCAGCATCGTATTGATGGACGAAGCCCACAAGCCGGTGCTGCGCTGGAATTTCGAAAATGCCTGGATCAACAAGATTGAGGGTCCGGCGATGAATGCCACCGGCAATGAAGTGGCGATCGAAAGCATGGAGCTGTGTCATGAAAAACTGACCCTCGAAATCGAGGCAGGCGCGGCCTGATATGCCGGAACGGTTACGCCCAGGCGTCTACACCGAGCGGGTCGATGCGAGTGCGCCCGGCATTGCGGTTATCCGCACGGATATTGCCGGGTTTATCGGCATCGCCGAATCCGGCCCATTGGATACCCCGGTGCCGGTGCAGTCTTTCCGGCAGTTTCAGGCGCATTTTGGTGACTTCACCGGTCAGGGTTTTCTGGCCTATGCGGTGCGCGGTTTTTTTGAAAACGGCGGTATTCGCTGCTGGGTGATTCGGATAGCCTCCCAGCATCCCACGCTGGGGGCCAAAGCCGCCGCGCTGGAGGTCGCCGGACCAGGCGGTGCGGTATGGCAGATCGAAGCGGCCAATCCCGGTTGCTGGGGCAATGATGTTTCAGTAGCGGTCCAGACCCAGCGACTGGCCCAGACTGAACTCGATCCCGTGCACAGCAGACCCCAGTATGGCGTGGCTGCATCCATCTCCGGGTTCCAGCGCGGCAGTCTGGTACGTTTGAGTCAGGCGGGTGCGCTGCCGCAACAGCGGGTGGTCTCAGCGGTGGATGCGGTCAATAAGCGGCTGCATTGGGTCAATCCTGAAGCCGGCGCCGCGCTGCCCTATGACCTGGCGCTGCAGGGTTTTGATCCGAATACCAAAATCACCGTCGACAGCATTGCCTATCGTATTCTGGTCTATCGCAAAGGCCGTTTGCTGAGTCATTTCAGTGGCTTGAGTCTGATTCCAGAACATCCCGATTACGGGCCTGAAGTGCTGGCTCCCGCCAGTTATCCGGTGCGTTTGAACAACCAGGATCGTCTGCCGGCGGCGGCGCCGGTGATCGTTGTTCACGAACTGCGCCAGCACACCGGCGCTATTCCTGAGTTATTGACTATTGATGAGGGGGTGTCCCTGCCGCTGAGTGGCGGCAGCGATGGTCTGGCGGCGTTAGCGGTGGCCGATTTTATTGGCGAACCGGTATCTCCGTTCGATAGTGATCTGGTCAAGGCACGCAAAACACGCGGCATTGAAGCCTTGAACCTGGTGGATGAAATTGCCGTGACCGCAGTGCCGGATATCGTTATCCAGCCCGATCCTGATCCGGTGTATGTCCCCGAACCACCGCCGCCGGTCAATCCCTGTATCAAGTGCCCGCCACCACCCGAGCCGGTTGAGCAGTTCGTGCCCCGGCAACGCGCCAGGGAACTGCCGCCGCGCTTTACTGATGAGCAGGTCTATCAGGTGCAGGCAGCTTTGATCGAGCATTGCGAGTTACGCTGTGACCGGGTGGCGATTCTTGACCCACCGTTCAGCGCGGCGCAAAACGACAGCCTGGGATTGGGTGCGATTCTGGCCTGGCGGGCGCGCTTCGATAGTACCTATGCGGCTTTGTACTACCCCTGGTTGCGGGTATTGGAGCCACGCGGCACCCAGAGCGTGCGCATGATTCCGCCCAGTGGACATGTCATCGGTCAGTATGCCGAGGCGGATCTGCGGGTCGGGGTGCACAAAGCGGCCGCTAATCGCGAGTTGGTATGGGCGCAGGCATTGAGTGTAGCGGTCAGCGATGGTCAGCACGAAGTGCTCAACCCGCTGGGCATCAATGCCATTCGCGGCCAGTTGGGCCGCGGTATCCGAATGCAGGGTGCACGCACCTTATCCAGCGATCCTGACTGGCGCTATATCAACGTGCGCCGGCTATTGCTGATGATCCGCAAAGCGGTCGATGTGGCCACTCAATGGGCGGTGTTCGAACCCAACAACGATGACACCCGCAACAAGCTGAGTATGTCGTTGCGCAGTTTTCTGACCGCCATCTGGCAGCAGGGCGCGTTGCTGGGCGCCAGTCCCGAGCAGGCATTTTTCGTCAAATGCGATCAGGAAAACAACCCACCCGAACAACGCAACAACGGTTGGCTGTTGGCGCATGTCGGGGTCGCACCCAGCAAGCCATTTGAATTTGTGGTGTTGCGCGTTGGCCGTCAGGGCAACGAGCTGGAAATCACCGAATCGGTATTACTGGCGAGGGCTGCCTGATGTTATTCAATATCGGCCAGCGCGAAGACCCGGTACTGGCGTACAACTTCACCATCAGTCTGCTGGATTCTTCCTCATCGATGGCCGCAGCGGTGACCACCATCGCGATCAAAAGTGTGATCGACGATCCGGTCGGCGGCTTCAACGAATGCACCGGCCTGGATATGAGCATGGAAGTCGAGGAATACATGGAAGGTGGCAACAACGGCACCGTACTGAAATTCCCGACCCGGATCAAATACGAAAAACTGGTGCTTAAATCCGGCCTGACCCGCGGCACCGTGTTGTGGGATTGGTTCTACGGTTTCGTCGAGGGCAAGGTGGTGCGCAAGGATGGCCTGATCACACTGCACAACGAGCAGCATGAAGTGCATACCGTGTGGGAATTCAAACGCGGCTTGCCGGTGAGCTACAAAGGCCCGCAGATGAACGCCCAGCAAAGCAATGTGGCGTTCGAGTCGATCGAAATCGAACACGAAGGCTTAATCCAGTTACCCGGCGCCAGCGGTCTGGCTTCGGCCATCAGCAGCGCCGCCGAAGGCATCGCCAGTCTGTTCTAAGGAGAACCTGAATATGCAAGTCATCATCGAACAGATTGTCAGCCAGATCCGCGCTTTTGATGCCAACCTGTCGGCGGAAACCCTGCAGCGGGTGGTGGCTGCCGCGCTGGAAGCGGTCAAGACGGAATCGCGCCAGCAGGACCGTATTGGTGAAGAAAATTCGCTGAAAAATCATCAACAACGCAATCAGCCATGGCGGGGATAAGCAATGACGCAAGCTAAAAAAGCCATCCTGGAAGTCCAATGGCATGGCAAAAAAGAAAAAGTCTGTATCGAGGTACAGCACAACCCCAAGGAGTTTTCTCTGGAAAAGGGCGTGCAACTGGCGGAAATCAATATTCCGGGTCTGGATGCCCCATTGCAGCAGTTTATCCGCGGCCAGGCGGAAAAACTGACCATCGAATTGTTTTTCGACACCACTGAAAACGGTATGGGTGATGATGCAGTGTCGGTGACCAAGAAAACCGACGAGGTTTATCAATTGGTTAAGGTGGAATCCAGCAGCCACGCGCCACCCATAGTGAATTTTATCTGGAACAAACATTTTTCCGGTGACACGTTATCGGCCGCTTGCTCCAGCAACCAGTTGCGCCACAGCTTCAAAGGCGTGGTCGAAAGCGTCAAGCAGAACTATACGCTGTTCAGTCCTGAAGGCGTGCCCTTGCGGGCCACCATCAATCTGGTGTTGCGAGAATTTCGCACGCTGGAAGAACAGATGGCCGAGTTGAAACTGAACTCTCCGGACCGCACCCACAGCCATGTGCTGCAAACCGGACAGGACCTCAGTCGGATCGCCAATACCTATTACGACTCTCCCGCTGACTGGCGCGCGATTGCCGATGAACCAGGCAATGGCATCGAAGACCCACGCCGTCTGCAACCCGGTTCGGTGTTCACCGTGCCCGCTATTGTGACGAGGTTCTCGGCATGATCGAACGCACCGTCATGCAGGCCTCCAAAGATGTTTATCACGGTTTTTATGTGCCGCGCTTTGAGGTTCGTATTGAAGGTGCGGGTTTGCCCAATGATGTGCTGCGTGATGTGATCGAAGTCAAATACAAGGACAATGTGGACGAGCTGGATACCTTCCAGTTGACGGTCAATAACTGGGACGCCGCCAATAACAAATTTAAATATATCGGCTCGGAAACCGCCGAACAACTGAAGTCGGGCGATAAGGCGGGGCAGCGCTATAAATTATTCGAACCCTGTGAAAAGCAGGTCAAGATATCCATGGGTTATGGCGCCACCATGAAGCTGATGATTACCGGCACCTTCACCACCATGGAGCCGGAATTTTCACCCAGCGCCGCCGCGACTTTAAATGTTCGTGGCACCAACGTGTTGCATCAATTACGCAAATACAAAGTTGACGATCAATACAAACAAAAAACCCCCAGCCAAATTGCCAAAGCAGTGGGCCAGCGTCAGGACAAGGAATTAAAAGCCAAGCGTTTCCCCATGCAAATTGTCACCGATCCTGAGTCGGAAAGCAGCGAAGAACAGATCGTTATCGTTAACCAGAAGCAGGAATACGACATTGACTTTCTATGGAAGCAGGCGCGCGCCATCGGCTATGTGGTGGCCATCCAGGAAAAGACTGAGGAGCACCCGCTGCAATTGTATTTTGGTCCTTCCGAGGCGGCTGAAAACCGGGTGCAATACCATCTGGAATGGGGCAAGTCTCTGATCCAGTGCAGCCCACGCCTGACCACCGCCAATCAATACAAATCGGTCACCGTCAACGGCTGGAACCGCGCTAAACAAAAGGCCATCAGCTACAAGATCGACCTGACCGATCCCAAGCTGAAAAAACTGAACAAAGACCTGCACGAGATGATCAAGCTGTGCGATCCACGTGAGGAACTGGTGGTGGATGAGCCGGTGTTCAGTGAAGCCGAAGCCAAGCAAAAAGCGCTCGCAATTTTACGCGACCAACTCAAGCAGATGGTCAAGATGAATGGCACCACCATCGGTTTGCCGGAGCTGCGCGCCGGTTCGATTGTGACCATCACCGGTCTCGGTTCACGTTTGAGCGGTCATTATTTTATTGAACAGACCGAGCACATCCTCAACGACAGCGGCTATCAAACCAAATTTCAGGCCCGCCGCGAAGACATTCCAAGCAGCTCTGCAAGTGGCGGGGGACGCAACATCAATCCGGGAGCAAACCCATGAGAGCACCGACGACCGGCATCGTGATGGCCACCGTGGTCTCCAACAAAGACCCCGATGGACTGGGACGCATCGAAGTGCGTTTTCCCTGGATGGGCGAGGATTCGCCGACGCATTTTGTTTCGGTGGCCTCGGTGATGGCCGGCGATGACAGCGGGTTTTTCGCCATGCCACCCAATGGCGCCGAATGTCTGGTGGCCTTTGATCAAGGCGATTTCGATCACGGTTTTGTGGTCGGTTTTACCTGGAATCCTCAGCAGCCAGCTCCTTCCAGGGATGAACGTGAACGCATGCTGCGCTCGCGCAACGGGCACACCATCCGCTTTTTGGATTCGACCGTGACCAACGGCAATAAAGGCGCCCTGATCATCGAAGACGGTCATGGCAACAAAATCATCATGACCAATGCGCTGGTGCGAATTATCAGCAAAGGGCACATGGACCTGCAGGCGCAATCGATGACGATTATGAACCGGCCGGTCAATCCCATGAGCGCGGATATTTAGGTGCGCTGATGACGACCAATATCGATATTAAACTGCGGGAAGATTTACAGGAAGCGTTAAAGCAGCCGACGTGTCTGGATATCGGTCTGCCCAAACCCGGCAGTGTAAAACTGGATTTACCCTTTGGTGGCACGATCAAGGGTATAGCGGATATCACCAAGGGCATTCCCAGTGATTGCTCGCTGACATTTTCGTTAATGCTGCAACTTGGGCCGATTCTGGCCAACCTGGAATGCTTCGTCAGTTTGCTGCGCTTGATCAAACCGTTGATTGATGTGATCAAAGGTCTGCCATTTCCGCCGGTCGAAGCCATCAAAGAGTTTGCCGAGGCCGTGCCACCGGTATTGGCGTGCTTTACCAAAATATTTGGGGTTGGTATACCGCTGTTTATCAAAGACCTATTGTGTCTGATTATAAAGTTACTCAATTGCATGATTGGTCAGATGAAAAGCCTGCTGGCGCTGCTGGGTGGCTTGCAATTACAGATTGCCGCTGCCAGCGCTGAGGGCAATGAAGAATTATTGAAGTCACTGGAATGCGCCCAGGAAAACGCGAAGTGCTCGGGTGATGCTGCCATGCAGGCCTTTGAACCGATCACCCTGGTGCTAGAGCTGGCAGCCCCGTTGATGGAAATCGCCGGAGCGCCAGCCATAGAAATCCCCGCGCTGGCGCCCGCTGATGATATAGAAGCTTTTGAGCAGGTGATCACCACCCTTGAAGAATTTGTCGATACCCTGCAACTGGTGGCCGATGGTTTGGGAGGTTGTGACGGATGAACACCTCTGGCGAACGCCGCTTCCTTGGCAAGGGTTGGAAATTCCCGCTGCAGGTCACCCCGCACGGTGCGATAGCCGCTTCGCGGCATGAGCAGAGCATTGAGGAAGCCATTTATCTGATCTTGAGCACGGCGCCTGGCGAGCGGGTGATGTTGCCGGCGTTTGGCTGCGGTATTCATGATCAGGTGTTTGCCCCCAACAACTCGGCGACCACCGCATTAATCGTTGATCAGATCAGCCGGGCGCTGGTTGCTTTTGAACCCCGCATTGATGTGTTGCTGGTGGATGCCGAGACCGCCGTAGAGCAACCCAACGTATTACTGATCCGGGTCGATTACCGCATCCGCTCGAATAACACGCTGGGCAATCTGGTGTATCCGTTCTACATCACGGAGGGCACATAAGCATGCCGTTGCAGGACCAATTGCCGGTCATCGACGACCGCACTTTCCAGGAAATCGTAGACGAGGCGCGCTCGCGCATTCCGCGCTATACACCGGAATGGACCGATCAGAACGACTCGGATCTGGGCATCACCATGGTGCAATTGTTTGCCTGGCTGACGGAAATGCAAATCTACCGGATGTCCAAGGTGCCCCGCCTGAACTATATCAAGTTCCTGGAACTGGTCGGGATCGAACTGGAACCGGCCAAACCAGCCACCGCACGCATCGAGTTTCCGGTGCTGCCGGGATTTGCTGATCCCTATGTGATCGTCAATGCGCGCACTCAGATCACCACCGAAGAACCGGATGAGATCGGTCAGATCATTTTTGAAACGGACCGCTCGCTGATCGCCATCAGGGCGAAACTGGATCGTCTGCAGGCCTTCGATGGTTTTGCCTACCGCGATATCAGTCAGGAAAACGATGACATCACCGCCAGTTTCGAGCCGTTCGGGCACCTGGCCAACGATGGCAGTGCCTGGTTACTGGGTTTTGACAGCGAATTACCGCCTGCCACCATCAGCCTGACGGTATGGGTCAAGGGGGAAGAGCATGAGTTTCCGATACTGCAATGCAGCGGCGAGCAACTGCAACCCAGTGTGTCGGTGGAACTGGCCTGGGAATACTGGAATGGTTTTGAATGGCGGCGCCTGGATTTGCTCAAGGATGATTCGGGCCGTTTGACCCGCAGCGGTGAAGTGCAGCTCATTGGCCCGGCCAAAGGTGAAATGATCGCAGCTGCGCTGGGCAAGGTCACCGATAAGCGCCATTGGATTCGCGCCCGCGTCACCCGTTCCGGTTACCAAACCGCGCCGCAATTGCTGGCCATTCGTACCAACACCATCACCGCCACCCAGGCCGATACTATAGAGTTTGAAACGGTGGGCGGCAGTGATGGTCGGGTAGATCAAGTTGCCACATTGGGCAGCAACCCGGTGATCGCCGGGTCATTGGAATTGCAGGTCGATGAAGGCAGTGGTTTTGAAACCTGGTTGGAACAACCGGACTTTTTCGGCTCCGGTCCGGATGACAATCATTATGTATTGAACCGCTCTACCGGTGAAATCCGTTTCGGCAACGGTATCCATGCGCGTATCCCGGTGGCCAATCCGCGCGGTCCGGCCAACTTCCGTGCGCGCATTTATCGCATCGGCGGTGGGCTGCGTGGCAATGTCGCCGAGCAATCATTAAGCGTGCTGCAGGGCAGCGTTCCCGGCATTGATGCCAATGGTATAACCAATCTGTTCCCGGCTGCCGGTGGCGTGGATGAGGAAACCTTTGACGAAGCCCGCCGACGTGCGCCACGGGTGCTGAAAAGCCGCGAGCGCGCGGTCACCAGCGAAGACTTCGAACTGCTGGCAATACGCGCCGCCAATATCGCCCGGGCCAAAGCCCTACCACTATTCCATCCCAAGTTTCCGGGCGTGGAAGTGCCGGGCGTGATCTCGGTGGTGCTGGTGCCCAAGGTCAACACGGCTGAAAACCCCGCGCCGATGCCCAGTGAAGGCACGCTGCAAACCGTGTGTGCTTTCTTGCACGACCGGCGCTTGCTGACCAGCGAGTTGTACGTGATTGGTCCGCGTTACCAGCAGGTCATCATCAACGCGGAGTTGATTGCCCAGGACAGTGCCGATCTGGCCATCGTAAAAACCGATGTGGTCAACAATATCACCCGGTATTTTGATCCGATCATCGGGGGTGAAGACAGTGGTCTGACTGAGGATGGTTCAGGCTGGCCATTCGGCGGCGATATTTTTTACTCCTTGTTGTACAAACGCATGCTGATCGATGGCGTCAAGCGGGTGGTGTCATTAACCGTGACGCTGGATGGTGATGAATATGAACCGTGCCAGGACGTCGAGGTGGCTGCCGGTATTTTACTGAGCAATGGCGCGCATCAGATTGAGTTGCGTTATGACTAGCGCAGCCAGCAAAATGAGCAGTCCAGCGCCAGCCAACGGCGGCCACAGCAATGCGGCCTTGTTAACCGCCGTAGCCAGACCACCGCATGACCCCTGGCAAATACCGCTGGATCATCGGGTAGGCTGGCGGTTGCGTGATGTATTCATCAGCAACATCGAAGTCTCGCCGTTGGATGGTGCATTGACCATTGCGGTTGATCCCCACAGCGGTCGCCAGCTTAATGAAGCCAGCGGCAGCTTTGGCGGTTTGACTACCCCGACCAATGTGGCGATAGGGCCGGATAACAGCGTTTTTCTGCTGGATTGGTCAACCGGCCACCTGCGGCGTTTTGATCCCTGCCGATGTGTGTTCGAGATCGTGCCCTGCATCGGTGGTTTCGGCCATCAGCCACGCCAGTTTGCCAACTTTGCGGGCATAGACCCGGACAGCGGAGAGCATCCGCCCATCTTTCCGGGCATTGGCATTTGCGGCGGTAATTTATTCGTTGCCGACCCTGGCAATCATCGTCTGCAGGTATTCAGTCTGCATGGCTTTGCGCTGCGCGGATTCTGGCATCCACCCGCTGAACAACAGGCGCAAGCCTGGCAGCCAACCGCCATTGCCTTTGACCATAGAGGTTATGTACTGGTGGCCGATCCAGCCAATGGCTGTGTGCACCAGTTCAACCCCGGTGGCCGCTGGATACGTTGCATCGAAGGCATGGGCGCGGTGCGTGCCATGCTGATAGATTGCGCCCATCGCTTATACCTGCATAGCGGCCCGGACCACCAAGTGGTGGTTTACGACCTCGTGCAAGACAAACTGCTGGGTACAGCCCAAAGCCATCAGCATGTGGCGGGCAAGTTTGGCCAACTGCCATTCGCGGTCACCCCCGAAGGCTGTCTGAACTTATCCGCCATCTGTCTTAAGCAGGGCATCGGCAATAACCTGTTTGATCTGCACGGCAACCCGGTCATCGGCGTGCCGGGCAAAGGTCTGCCGGTCAGCCATAGCTTTGCCCAACAGGCCGGTTATATCTCCACCGCACTGGATAGCCGGTTGTATCAATGCCAGTGGGACCGGATCAGCCTGACCGGTCTGGTGCCGGAAGGCTCACGCATCAAGGTTTATACCTATAGCGCGGAAACCGAACTCAGCGATGAGCAGATTCTCAATCTGAGCGCGGATGCCTGGGCCACCGCGAAAACCATTTTCCCGGGTCAGCTTGAGCTGCCTGACCAGGATTTCCAGACAACTACGGGCTGGGATTGTCTGATCCGTTCGGAACCGGGCCGCTATCTGTGGCTGCGCCTGCAGATGCTGAGCGATGGTAATGTGACGCCGCGGGTACAACGAGCATTGTTGGATTTTCCACGTATCAGCCTGCGCCGATATTTGCCCGCGGTGCTGGGTGAAGAGCCGGTATCGGCCGATTTTACCGATCGGTTTTTGGCCATTTTTGATCGCGGCTTCCGCACTGTGGAAAGTCAACTGGATCACCTGGCCGGTTATTTTGATCCACTGTCCGCGCCAGCCGGGTCAGGCAAGGGTGGGGCGCGCAAGAATTTCCTGGGCTGGCTGGCAGCCTGGATCGGCGTGACGCTGGATCGACAACTGCCGCTGGAACGGCAACGCTGGATTCTCAAGCAGGCCGGCAAACTGTTTCCCTTGCGCGGCACTTTCTGCGGTCTGCGCAAGAACCTGCAGCTATATCTCGGACTGGATCAAATTCAATGCCAGCAACAAAAAAACTGCGCCCCATGCAGCACCCCCAAACCGCCTGCCTGGCAGCTGCCGCAGTTGATTCTGGAGCACTTCCAACTGCGCCGCTGGATGTTTCTGGGCGCTGGCCGGCTGGGCGATCAATCCCGCTTATGGGGCCAGAGCATCGTTAACCGCAGCCAATTAAGCGGCCCGCAGACCAATGGCAACGCGCAACTGGGCGTCAGCCAATTGAACACCACCCAGGACCCGTTCCGTGATCCGCTGCATGTCTATGCACACAAGTTTTCGGTATTTGTACCGGGTTGTATCGGGCGCTCGCCGCAGCGGCGTAAAAGTCTGGAACGTCTGATTGAACTGGAAAAACCGGCGCATACCGCGCATCAACTGATCTTTGTCGAGCCGCGTTTTCGCATCGGGGTGCAATCGATGATTGGCTTTGACGCCGTGATCGGCTGCTACCCCGAAGGCGTGGTACTGGATCAATCCGGACTGGGTAAGGCGACGGTGCTGGGCTCGGCGGTTCGCGGCGGACCGGAACTGCGCATTGGACAACAAGCCCGTATCGGCTCTACCAGGGTTAACTGATATGCGGCAATTAACTGACTTATGGCAAGCATTAACTGATAAGTGGATGAACAGGCAATGAGCAAACAAGCGACAACATGCCCAAACTGTAAGACCGAAACTTACACCCGCAACAATTACTTCACCGGCAAGCTGATGGTGGAGCGGGATTTCACTGATGAGCAGCATTACTTTATGGAGAAGCTGCGATTGCACAATCAGCGCCTGCATGGCAGCGGCATTGTGTGTGGTTTGCAAGTGGTGCAGCACGATAATCCCGCTTGCCGCGACCGCTATGTGATCCTGCAGCCGGGTACCGCGATTGACTGCTGTGGCAAGGACATTCTGGTGACTGAACCGGAAGTTATCGATCTGTACGCGTTTCCCGAATTGCAGGCATTGCTCGAGCAGAACGCTAATCCGGATAATAATGACGACAACGGCGGCCCGCACACGCTGCAATTGCGCATCTGTTACCGCGAATGCCCAACCGAAGACATTCCGGTGTTGTATGACGAATGCGGTTGCGATGACACCCAATGCGCACCCAATCGTATTCTGGAAAGTTATCGGATCGAATTGGCGATTGATCCACAGATAGCAGCGGATAATTTGCTGCAACCCAGCCTCGACTGGGCCGCCACCATCAACATCGCGCATGCCTGGCAGGCGGCATTGCACGAAGCCACTGAACGGTTATATGTATTGACTGCCGGTGATCAGGCTACGTTGTATCAGGTCAGCACTGATAATCTGGCCATCGAGACCTCGTTTGCCCTGAACCGTCAGGCATTGGCACTGGCTGTTGCGCCGGATGGTGCCCAGTTATACGTGCTGGTTGCACACCAGGACGGGCCGGAGCAAGGCAATGCCGAACTGTGGGTGTTCGATACCAGTGGTGGCAGCACCCTTTCGTCAGGCCCGGACCGCGGTGCTGAAGTCCCTGCCAGTGCCGACAGCAAGGCGTCTTTGAGCACTGTTCCTGATGGACGTCTGGTGGCGATTTTCAACCAAGCGGGCAAGGTCCGCGTGTGGGCAGCCGGGGTACCTGACCCGGCATCCATTCCGAACGCGCAAAAAGCCAATATCGGCGTGGATTTACGCAATCTGGCCGTCGCTGCGGATGGCATTGGCGTGTATCTGGCGGAGCCTGGAACCGGCAACCTGCATCAGATTGATATCGATACCAATGGTCTGGACCCGCGGGTTTTAACACTGGCGGGCATCAATGCCTCGGCCCTGGCCGCGATCCACAGTACCGGACCCGAGCGCCTGGCGGTGATCGATCATGCCAATCAGGCATTGCATATTGTTGACCCCTCAGGCGCTGGCAGTGTGGTGGCATCGGCTGCATTGCAGCACGCGCCCCGCGAAGTCGTGATCAGCGCAGGCGGGCACTGGGCCTGGGTGCTGGAACACGAGGGCGGTGACAGCTATGTCCAGTCCGTCAATCTACGTGCGCTGTTACAAGGCGAGCCTGGCCCGACTGGCGTGGCTCTGGAAGTGGGCAGTGATGCGCAACAACTGCTGTTGACGGCCTCCGGCAGGCGGCTGTTTGTCCCGTATCCGGATGATCTGAGCATTGATGATGCTGGTGGTGTGGCGATTTTAGATATTACCGAGCAGGCCTGCGGGGAGTTGCTGTGCGGCATTCAGGATTGCCCCGATTGTGAGACCTCTGATTGCCTGGTGCTGGCCACTATCGAGAATTACAACCTGGGCGATCACCTGACTGATCAAGCCGACCCCGCGCCTGATCCGTCAACAGACAATGACGCCAATATTGCCCGCATCAATAACGCACTGCACCGCAAGCTGTTACCGAGTACGCAGGCTTTGACTGCGGCCATCAAGTGCATTCTGGATAACTGCTGTGATGGAGCTGCCGGTGGTGGTGAGCAGGGCCCTCCCGGGCCACCGGGGCCGCCAGGCCCGCAAGGACCACAGGGTCCAGCCGGTCCGGGACTGGATCCTGATCTGCCACATATCTGCGTCATCAGTTGGGAACATGCCGGCCAGCTATCGCCGGGTCAGTTGGTCGAGCAGGGGCTGGTGATTGGCTTTGATACTCAGGTCAGGAACAGCGACCTGCATCGCATGAGTATCCGTCTGCTGGTTGAGCACTTTGAAAATGATAATCAGTTGACGTGCTGGTGTGAGCCGGACATTGAGCTGAGTGGCGTCATTTTTGAGCAACGTTGCAATCTGGAATTCGGTTTCGGTACTGAAAACGACCCGAATGCAGAGGTGAACGGCGTGCAAATTTTATTAAGCAATCGCGGAATCATCCAGCGCGGCATGCGGGTACGAGTGCTGATCAATGGTGATTTTATCCGTGGCCGGCATTTGGCGACCGGCGAATTTCGTGGCGGCGATTTTAACCATCTGCCGCCATGGTTACCCAACACACGAACCGGCGATGGCGTCGAAGGCGGCACCTTCGAGAGCTGGTTCACTATTGAACAAGGTTGACGGAGATAAACAATGGCGACTGCATTCACCAAGGCACCCTGTTCCCCGCCGCCCAAGGTTAAACAACCACCGGCCTGTCCGGATTGCGGCGCATTGGAATGCCTCTGCCGGCCACGATTTTTTGCCGGTCAGTTATTGAGCGAGCAGGATCTCAACCGGCTGGATATGTACATCAAGAAAAAAAATCAGCTGCATAACCGCAACCTGCATGGTTGGGGTGTGGTTAACGGCCTGAAGGTGCTGTGCGATCCCTGTGGGCAGATCAAAGTCAGCAAGGGCTATGCCATCAGTCCCTGTGGTGATGACATCGTGGTGTGCGAAGACACACCGGTCGATATCTGTGCGCTGATTCGCAAATGTAAACAACAAGATCGTGGCAGTGTCGACTGCCAGCCATTCAGTCCTCCGGGCGGTGCACCCGGAAGCTCGGGCTGTGATGAACTGGAAGAAGAATGGGTGCTGGCGATCAAATACGCTGAATTTCCCAGCCGGGGCATCACTGCATTGCGAGGGGGTGGCTGTGCCTGCGGCAAGCCAGCTGGAGTCTGCCAGTGTCAAGGCAATGGCAGTTGCGGCTGTGGAAAATCCGGCGGTTGTGATTGTGGTGGTCAGGTTGCCACAGTCACCAACAAAGCCAGACCAAGAAATACCCCAGCCGAATGTGAACCAACCATTGTCTGTGAAGGTTATCAATTTGATGTCTATCGCAAAGCCGAACCGGACAGCCGGTTTGACGATGATGACGATGATCTGGAGTTTGATGGCGAACTGGTCGAAGCTTTCAATTGTTGCGTGCAGGATTTATTCGCTGCTATTTCACTGCCTCCGGGGCAGGCCAGTGCGGATAACATCAGTCAAAACCCGGCCGCCTGGCAGCAATGGTGTTGCCGTACGCGGGAAGGTCTGATCGGCTATTTTTCACGGCATCCCACCACCAATTGCGAATTATTAAAAGCGTTGTACACCCTGGTCTGTCCGAGTCCGAACAGTGATGGTTTCGCTCAGCAAATGGCGGAGATTGCCGATCAGCTGGGCTCGCTATTGATTGAAGGTTTGTTTAATTGCATCTGCCTGGCGCTGTTGCCACCAGCCCCGGAAGGCACCGGTGATCCGCGGGTGCCATTGGCGACCGTCAAGGTGCGCGGCAAGGACTGCGAGATCATCAGTATCTGCAACTGGACGGTGTGCCGCAAACTGGTCACTACCTGGCCAAGCATGTGTTACTGGTGGAGCATCCTGCCGATCGGGCAACTGATTCGCAATGTGCTTGATCGGGTATGTTGTGACACTTTTATTTTCCGCGATGACGCGAGATTTGATCCACAACCTGATCCGGACACGGGTGTTCCGGGAGCAGTCGGTATTGGTGTTGACGGTTCCGGATTTACGCCCGGCAATAATTTTGGCGGCAGTGGCCGGGCCAATGCCAGCAACCGTCTGAATCCGCAATTCAACCTGGACCGTGAACTAGGGGCGGTCAGCAAGTTTGTCATGGCCACCCTGGCGCGTGGTGATCAACCGTTGGATCCGGCCGCGGTGCTCAACAGTATCAGCCGTTTTAACCTGACCAGCGAACAGCCCAAGCTGGCCAAAATCGAAAGTCGCAACCTGCCGCAGTTTTTGCTGCTGAACAGTTTGGCCAGACCATTGGCACAAGCCGGTCTAAGCAAGGCCAAAACCCAAACCGAATCCGCTGGCAATAACAGCATGCTGGCATCGTTATTCGATGATCTGAAGGTATTGGCGGACAGCCCCGGCAAAGACGATGGGCTACAGGACCGGGTGGCCGAATTGGAAAGCAAGTTGCAGCAGCAACAAGTGTTGATTCAATCTTTGCAGCCTGGCACGGGGGCTAAAAAGACCACTGGCAAAAAAGCAGCCACAAAAAAGGCAGTCAATAAAAAAGCCACAAAAAAAGTGATCAAAAAAATGGCGGGCAAAAAAATCGGTAGCAGTAAAGCGGTGGTAAAAAAGGCTGGCAAAAAAGCTGGCAAAAAAGCTGGCAAAAAAACGCAGGCAAAAAATGAGAGTTAAGTCATGACGCAAACCGCAGCAGAACGCCCGGCATTTTTTGCAGGCCAATATCTTGGGGCGGAGGATTTATCCGCGCTGGTGAGTTACTTCCGTCAGCAAAATGCCAGGCACGCATTGGGCCAGCACACCTGGGGCATAGTTGCTGGTATGCAACTGGTGGAGGCCATTTCAGCGGATGGCTCCTTGGATGTGCTGGTACAACCAGGTCTGGCGATTGATGGTTATGGCCGCTTGGTTGTGGTGCTGGAGCAAACCCGTTTGGATGGGGCACAGTTCTCGGGCGCCGCCAGTGGTGAAGTAGAGGTCTGGATTCGTTATGACCAAAGCGAGCGCGAAGGCGTGCGCAAAGGTTTTGAAGTGTGTTCCGAGCAAGACGTATTTGCCCGCGTCAACGAATCATTTGTGTTGGAAGCCGGGCCGCGCACCAGTATTCTGGAGCGCCAGAGTGGCGTGAATGTGAATGGCGTCAACGTGCTGGATGCACGCGAAGCGCTGCGGTCAGTCGATCCGGATGCACCGTTGGTGTGTGACGGCTCAGTGCCTTATCAGGCTTTTCCGGTCGATGATGAAGATGCGCTGTGGTTAATACCATTGGGGCATGTGCGCTGGCAGGGCGGAGCGCCCGGTTCATTTCAGCCACTAACCGACGAGCAACGGGTACGCAGTCGGCGCAAACGGCGTTATGTGGGGGTGGTGGCGGAATCATTGCTGGCCGCCGACGGCGTTATTCGTTTGCGCAATCGCACCACCCCGTTCGATCCTGCTGAAGTTGCCGATACGTTGTGCAGTGCCAGCGCCTTAAAGGCAGCCGATTTTTATATTTGCGACAACGAACTGCTGGCGCGTGAGTTGATCTGGTTGGAAGGCCATACCCGGATCACCGGCGATGCCCGTTTATTTGGCAGCCGGTTAGAGTTTCGAGACTTGAATGGTCAGGATTTTATCGATCGCAATGTTGATGGTTTCAACCTGCCGGCCAGCACGCCACTGGTCATTCAGCGCAATGAAGTCAACAACAAAAACGGCGTGGATTTACAGATTTTGCTGGGTGAAAGCGCGGATGGCCGCAACCGTCTGAACATCGGTCGAGCGGTGATTAATGGCGCGGATTTATGCACCCTGGCGGTAACAGGCATTGACCATGTGGTGTTTCAGGACGACGGCAAGGTCGGCATCGGAGCGGTGGATTCTGCACTTGTCTCGCCGCTGACCATTCGCGCGGCTGGTGATCAGCATGACGTAATGGCATTGGAAAATACCGCTGCCGCGCGTATCTGGCAGCTTAATATGCGGCCCAATGCAGAGGGTGATCAGGACGGGTTGAATATTCTTGAAACGGCCCCTGATCTCAGTCGTTTGCACCTGGCTGTTGGCGGTAATATCGGTCTGGGTACCGATGCGCCAGCCACGCATTTGCATATCAAAGGCGATGATCCAGACATATTTCTAGACCTCAACAGCAGCTCGCCCAACAGTTTGACGGAATTGCGTTTTGGTAGTGATGGCGCACCCACATCGTCTATTTACTGGTCGAGAGTGAGCAGAAAAATCGTCGTCAATAACGAAGGTGTGAACGCATTGGTTATCGATGAGGAAAAAGTGGGTCTGGGCACGGATGATCCGGGCACCACACTGCATGTGGCCACCGGGAGTGATGTCACCAGCAATGATAACAGCGGCTATCTGGTGATTGGCGCTGCCGGTGGGCAGAACATTGGCCTGGATGTGAATGAAATTCAGGCCCGCAATAACAATGCAACCTCATCTTTGCATCTGCAGGATCAGGGCGGTGATCTGGTGGTGCATGCGAATAATGCCAGCCGTTTTATCGTTAAAAACTCCGGTGATACAGGTATCGGCACCAACAACCCCGCATCCAAGCTGGATGTGCGCGGCAATATTAAACTGGGTGGAACAGGGGAGTTATTTGCTGTTGGCGGAGTGGAGAACCTGCGTGTTATCACCGCCAGGATTAACAGCAACGGCAGCATTGCTCAGGGCAGCGGGTTTTTGCTATTGCCTCATATCACCGCGGGTAATTATCAGATTGCTTTTACCTCGGCCTTCAATACCGCGCCGGTGGTGGTGGCTTCCAGCTATGACCATGATGATAACGTGGCCTCAGTGCACGGCGTTACACCCAACGGATTTTTGGTACGGATGTTTGATGTATCAGGTGCCAATACCGGATTGCAGGACGCAGCTTTTACCTTTATCGCGATGGGTTCACGCTAGGAGGCGATGATGATTGCGCAGCAGGTGATCGAACAGCGGATACGGGAGCTGGAAGCAGCAAGTGCCAATGGCCAACAGCAGTTGGAAACGCTGGAACAGCGACGCCAGGAACTGGCGCAAAAAATGCTGCGCATAGCAGGTGCGATCCAGGTGCTGGAGGAGCTGAAAGCGGGCCATCCCGAGCTTGGGATGGAAGCTGGTTCAGCAGCCTCCGGCGATTAAGCCCGCATGCACGCGCTGGCGCAAATCGATGATCGGCTGCAGATAGGCAAGTTGAGCCTTGAGTATTCGGTATGTGGTAACCAGCAAACCGCCGTATCCGCCCGCCAGCGTTTGGACCGTTTGCTGGAAAACTCTATGCGGCATCAACTGGTGGGTTTGTTTGAACCGTTGCGAGCAGCCGGTGATGGCTTATGGTTTATCCGCCGTCTGGAGTTGACTGCGGATATTGACCTGGAATTGAGTGACCGCGACATCATGCGCAACTGGTCACGGCAATTTGCCCGTGCATTGCAGCACAGCCTGTTGGATAACGAATCGGATGAGGTGATTTATTTCGAGGATTACCCGCAGTATCTGGCCCGTTTTATCAGCGATCTGGCCAAAGGCTCGGCCTGGCATGCCTGGTATTACCAGAGTTTTTCCGGCTTGCGTGCCTTGCCGGCCAATATGGCCATTGTCACCGCTTTGTTACAGCAGCCCGCACTGGGTGTGCAGGCCTTGTCTGGATTGCCGCGCGCTGATCGTGCCCGGGTAATGAATGCGCTGACTGCGCAGGGCGCGCAGCGTTTGCTGAGGGAATTTGCCAGTATGCAAACCGCGCCGCAAACCACCGATGCGGAATTATTGCGAGCCATTATTAGCGAGCTGGAACAGCAACCCGGCATACCGCTATTGGTGACCGATCATCCCTGGCTGGAAACACTGGAATTGTATTTGCGGGTAGTTAGCGGACAGCCACTGTGTGCTGGTCAAAAACTGAGTGCCCTGGCGTTGGCGGTGGTGACACTGGGTGAGCTGGTCAACTCACTGTCCAGCCAATCCTTTAAGCAGTTGAGCAGTGCGCTGCTGGGCGATGAACCGAGCACTGTTTTCCGGTTGATACCGGTGACCAAGGCGAACCGGCTACAGCCGATAATGGCGCTGCAACTGGCTGCAAAACGCCAGCTATTGGCCATCGTTCAGCCGGCGATCAACCTGCGGAAACTTCCCGACATCAGTGCTGAACCACGGTATACGCCGTTTGGTGGGGTGTTTTTGTTGTTGCAGATGCTGCAAGACCTGCCGCTGGACCAGATACTTGCCGAGTGGCCACAGCCGGAGACGGCTGACAAGCAGGCGGTGGTTCGATTGCTGCTGCTGGCGCAGTGTTTGGGCGCCAGACTGGCTGGTAGAGTGTTTCGTGATCCAGTGGTCCGTGAGCTGGCCGCGGTGCCGCCAGGCTTAACGGCCAGAGCAGCGCTTGCATGGCTTGCAGACATCCGCCCAGCGCAGCTGCTGGCAGCGCAGCAGCGCTATATTTTGTGGCGATTGTCTGCCTCAAACAGCCATCAGGCGATGGTCAAAAATTGTGCGTTTGCCCACCGTCGTCTGGCGATTGCGCATGAGGCAGGGCGGGGCTGCTGGTTACTGCTGCGCGGCTATCAGCCGAGGCATAGCCAACGTTTGCAACAGGCACTTGAGCAGCTAATGCCCGATGGGCTGGATTGTCAGCTTCAGTGGGAGGCTCAGTCTGCATCGCTTAAACCCGACCTGGATTATCTGCAACTGCCCGCCGTTTTGCTGCCGGGCAATCAGACACGCTGGTTATTGGTCAGCATGGCCCAGGGTATGCTGCGTGATTTTGCCTGGCGCTTGCCCGGTTTTGCGCATTCGTCACTGTCGCATCTGGCCGATAATTTTTTGTCGATAGCGGCGAGGCTGGAGGTAGCACCGCAACGTTGGTTAGCGCAACTGGGAAGACCACCGCTTAACGTGGTGTTGTCGATGACCGGAATGGCGCGCAAGCATTATCGTCTGGCCTGGTTGAATGATCAGCAGATTGAACTGTATCAGGGCGATTAAGATGAATTTCCTGCCGCGCGAATGCTTTCTGCCTGCCTTGCAGAAACTGGATTTGTTATTGCATCGGGAAATACTGCGTTTGCGGGCAAACTATCAATTGTCCATGGATGAATTTCGTGGTTTGTATGTGTCTGATCATCAGGTGGATGCTTTAATCCGGCAATGGGGCCAAAGCCAGGCCGATTCCGGGCAACAGCATGACAGTCTCGCTGAGATTGACCAGCTTATCACTGCATATGACCGCGAAAGCCGTGTGGCCCTGGCCGCTGATCAACGCTGGAACCAGATGGTTGAGCAGTTCCATTTGCATCCACTGGAGCAGGATATATTGATGGTGGCGCTGGCGCCGGAACTGGCGCTTAAATACGAGACCTTATACGCCTACCTCAACAACGATATTACCCGCAAGTTTCCGACCATGGACCTGATGTTACGCCTGGCATCAGCCAAGGATCAAACAACCTGCCGTCGAGCTCTGTCGCCGGCGGGTGTGCTGATTCGCGATCAATTGGTGGAGCCGGTCAACGACAGCAGTGAACGCTGGTCATTGTCGGCCGGGTTTCGGCTGGCGCCATCGGTGTTGAGCTATGTGCTGGACGGCATGCCTCTGGACGCCCGGATACTGCCCGGCAGCCAGTTCCTGCAGGCACCCACGATAATGTCGGCATTAATACCGGGCGCCAATCATGTACCCGCGTCCGCGGGCGACATGGTGACCGTATTGGAAGGTGAACCAGGTGCCGGTCGGGCCAACGCGGTGCGTCAGTGGCTGGCAAACCGGCGGCTGAATTTGTTGCACGCGGATTTAAGCATGCTGGTTAACCAGGGGGACTCATTGAGTCATCAGTTGCAGCGTTTATTGCTGCAGGCCAGGCTGGGTCGTGCGGGGTTGTATCTGACAGGGCTGGATAAGCTGATGCGGGCTGAGGCCAGCGAACAACGCCAGGCCAGTGTGGCTTTGACCCGCTTGCAGCAGGTTCAGATTCCAGTATATCTGGGGGTGGCTGGCGGTACCGCCTGGCGCGATTGGTTGGCTGGTATCCCTTGCATGGTTCAAGTATTCAATGATCCGGATTTGCGGCAGCGCCAGCAGTTATGGCAACAGGAACTGGCTGCTCATCAGTTGCCGGTCGCGGCGGATGATTTGCAGGCCGTCGCCGATCGCTTTGTTTTGAATCCCGGGCAAATATCGGCAGCCGCAACCAGAGTCGCCGGGCAGCACCGGCAAGCGGCCGAGCATCAGACGCTGCTGGCCATCGATGACCTGTTGGCTGCCGCACGTGAGCAGTCGGTCGGTGATATCGGCAAACTGGCCAGCAAAGTATGCACCACCCATCGCTGGGAAGATCTGGTGTTGCCACGGACGACTGCTGAACGTGTTCAGGAAGCCGTGACTGCCATCATTAACCGGGGCCTGGTGTATCAGCAATGGCAACTGTGCCAGCGCACCGGTGGTTCCAGTGGCCTGATGATGATGTTTACCGGTTCCAGCGGCACCGGCAAAACCATGTGCGCCAGCCTGATCGCCAAAGCGGTCGGGTTTGATCTGTACTGCATCGATTTATCCAGCGTGGTCAGCAAATACATCGGTGACACCGAAAAAAATCTTGACCGGATATTTACCGCCGCCCGGCGTGCCAATTGCATTTTATTTTTTGATGAAGCCGATGCCCTGCTGGGCAAACGCTCCGAGGTCAAGGATGCGCATGATCGCTATGCGAATGTGGAGGTGGCTTATCTGCTGCAAAAAATGGAGCAACACAACGGGGTGGTGATTATGGCCACCAACATCGCCAAAAATATCGACCAGGCTTTCTCCCGCCGGCTGCACTACAGCATCGAATTTCCACGCCCAAACGCTGAGCATCGGGAACTATTATGGCGGGGTATGTATCCACCACAAACGCCACTGGCCGAGGATATCGACTTTGCTTTTCTGGGGCGCAATTTTGAAGGCACCGGCGGCGATATTAAAACCATTGCGCTGGATGCCGCGATGCAGGCCGCCGGCAATGGCCAAAGGATCACCATGCAGTGCCTGGTCAGGGCCATGGCCAGGCAAATGTTAAAGCAGGGCAAAGCACCCAGTCCAGCGGATTTCAAGCAATATTACGGCTTGCTGGAACGTAATGACGAAGTGCCCAGCTTATCTGCTAAACATCAATCCACACGGCGGGTAGTACCGCATCCATCCGCCACTACGCGGTAATTTTCGAGGAACGCTGATATGGCAATTAATACCAGCTTATTACATAACGAAGCCACCGAGGCTGTCGTGGTCGCATTGACCGAACTGTATAAAAGCGACGATCCCGACATCACCGGTCCTGACCCGGACTCGCTGCGCGGCTTCGCCCAAGCCATAGCGCAGATTGCCGTGGCTACCGCCGAGCATATTGTTGCGCGGGCGCAGACGGTACAGGGCGGCGACAGCATTCAATAATGTTGGCCCGGCCTGATAAGAGTGCATTTTTGCAATGAAACAGGCGGCCCACAAACCTGAATCCGGCAAGCATTCAAGTGGTGCCGGCAATGCCACGGGCCAGCGTCGGTCAGGGACTGTGGAGCAGGTCCAGCAACAGGCCGGCAATATGGCGGTGCAGGGCTTGTATGTTCAAACCAAGCTGGCAGTCAGCCAGCCCGACGACCCGTATGAACGAGAAGCTGACCAGGTGGCACGGCAGGTTATGCGTATGCCGGCCGATCGTGGCATGCCCAATATCAGCCAGGGTATTAGTCGGGTACCGGCGGGCGCGCAACAACAATGTCACCATTGCAGCCATGCAGCTAACAAACCAACTCTAATCCAGGCGAAAAAACACCACGCCGGCAATCCCCCTCCCGCCGTGACTTCCACGGGAATCAATGCGGTGACACGGGGAGGCAGACCACTGGGCGAACAGAGCCGGGCTTTTTTTGAACCACGTTTTGGTCGGGGGTTTAATGATGTTCGGATACATGCTGATTCGAATGCCAATCAGGCAGCAAAAAACCTAAGCGCCAGAGCATTTACAGCCGGAAACCATATTGTTTTTGCACGCGGGCAGTATCGCCCGGATGACGCCGGCGGCAGACAACTGCTGGCCCATGAATTAACGCATGTCGTGCAACAGCAGGGCAGCACTCCAGCGGGCAATTATTCAGCGGATCCCAGTCAGGTAACCCGGGTACAGCGGGAAGTGGACCCGGCCAGCGAAGATGCCTGGGACGACATTGAAAACCCGGATCAATACAACGCGCTGCTGAACAAAAGTGTGGAACGCAGCGTGGAGGTCGAGCAGGAACTGAAAGACCGGGGAGAGCCGCATACCGACGAGGAAAAAGAGGCATTTGCGGAGCGCGCGGAAACCCTGGTGCGCCTGAATGCACTGGGTATGATGGCTGCGCACAAAGCCACGGTCGAAGGGACCCGGGACCGCCTGCTCTCGACGGAAAACCGCCAGCAGATCGACAGTGGTTCCGCCAGCACGGATAACTCACCGTTCAAAGACCTGCGCAAAGCCGCGGCCATGGTCCAGGAACTGCAGGCCATTCACGGCCGCCTGGAAAGCTACCGCTCGGCGCTGCACGTGGCGCACAGCCGGACGCTGTTTCGCCGCGGGAGCATTGGCGATGGCTTTGAAGATATCGTTGACAATGGCGATGAATTCATCACCTCAGCTCAGCGCCAGCCCTTGCGGGAAAGCTATGCCATTGCCCAGCGCAGAAGCGACACTGATACCTATTGGTTTTTCCTGTATGGGGCCACGTCATATCTGGAGGATTTGCGAAAAGAACAGATTTTTGGTGTCGAGCAGGCCATCAGCAAGGTATTTCAGACCTATCCGTTTTTTGCCGAACTGGATACCGAAGACATCGTTGAAGACGATGATCTGAAGTCGGATAAGGCGTTATGGGAAGCCATCGAAAAAGGCTACGGTGATCTGATCGAAGAGATAGATGAAGCCATTGTTGATATTGGCAGCGGCGATATTCATCCTTTTGATCTGCCCCGTGCGGTGGCGCTGACCCGGGAGACCTTGCCAGTCGAATTACAGACGGCAATGAACGATGCCATCAAAGACCGTGAGGTGACCAACTTCACCATCGGGCTGGGCGTCGCGCTGGCATTTGCCTTATTGCCGGTTCTGGGCGCGATAGCCGGGACCACTATCGCTGGTGTGGCTGGCGTGGCCGGCGGGGTGGCGATGTTCGGTGTGCATCTTGAAGACATGCTGGACAGATTGTCGATCGCCGAGGCCTCGTTTGATCCCTACGATGACCCGCTTGGGGTGGTGGCACCGTCGAGCTTTGAATGGGTGATGCTGGCGGTTGAAGCGCTATTGGTCGCATTCGGGGCTTATGGGGTATGGCGCGCCGTGCGGCCCGGTGGCGGAGCCATTCAGCCGCCGGAGCAGTTACTGGAGCGGGTGGGTAAACCTTCCGGCGGCGTTGGCGCCAGTTCCAACCGGCCGCATGAAATGCCCTATCATAATCCGCCCGAAATGGTGGTCTCGGATGGACGCCGCATTGATATCACACGCCTGGACCCGAACCGCAAATACCTGTGGCTGGTGGACGATGGCGGAAACATGGTGATCGCGCCTGAACATCAGCCGGGATTCGGCGTTACCGAGGCAGCGCCCGGGGGCAGAGTGGTTAAGCATGGCGATATGGCGCCGGGACCCAGCGGACAGTCGCGGGGTTCAGCGCGGGCCGGTGGGGAGCTATATGCTGAATTCGGAAAGGATGGTAAACCGACGGGCCGGTGGGTCGTGGACAATAACTCGAGCTATACCTTTAACCGCGCCGATCAGCAGATACTGCCGGCTTCAAGTCTGGACGCAACCAAAGAACTGCTGGAATTGTACGGCACCGATGTATCCAAAATCGTAACCCGTGACATTCTGGCGGGGAGACGGCCGTAATGAGCTTCTCTAACCGGCAAGCCCAAACCCTGGCTGAATGGGTCGACGCCCGCGACTGGCCAGCCATTGGCGCGATCAAGCCTGTTGCTTTTCAACAGCAGTGGCCGGTGTTTCTGAATGAATATCTGACCGGGACCCGCGACAACCTGGATGATCTGCTGACCTTGGGCGTGGTCTGCGGCGGATACCCGGCATTGCGGTTTGCGGACACGACCATCGCCTGGCTGGAACAGCAGTGTTCACCACCGGCGGTGGAAATCGCCTGCAATGCGCTGGCAGGTTTCTGGCATCCCCAGCTTTACCAGGGTGATATCGACAGCGCGCTGCTGGACCGGTTGTTGCAGCACTGCTCGCCGGTGGCTGCTCAGGGCAATGCATTGCCTGGGTATCAGGCCTTATTGCAGCAGATCGTGTCGATGCCGGCGGCACAAATGTTGTCAGAACGTCAGCGGACACAGCTCGATATGGCCCGCGGTGATGGCGGTGAACAAGCGCAATGATCCACCGCATTGTCCAGTGTGATCGGCACAATACGGTCAAACCGGCAAGGCTGCGTACGGGTCAATACCCGAGCATAGCGGGTCCCGCCGGACGGTTCTGCCATAACATCGCCAGCACTGATGGCGCATTGCCGCGGCAATGAAACAGGCGGCGCATCAGTCTAGATCAGCAACGCATGCCAGGGCTGCCGGAGAGCGCGGCGGACGGAAGCGGCCGGACAAACTGGAGCAGGCTCGGCAGCAGGCCGGCAACCTGGCTATACAAGGGGCTGTACAGGAGGCGACGCAGGGACATTTTCTGCAGACCAAAATGGCCGTCAGCCAGCCAGATGACCCCCACGAAAGACAAGCCGACCAGGTCGCGGAGCAGGTGATGCGAATGCCTGCAGCCAGGCCGGTTCCGCCCCGGGTAAGCCGTTTGTCAGGTGGTATTGACCGCAAATGTTCAGGGTGTGAAGAAGATCAACAAGCCTCGCCAATGGTGCACAGAAAAAAACGCCCCGGCCCTGATTCACCCACGGCAAAAACACACCCGGGCCGGATAGCTGCTGACCTGGGGGGCGGGCAGTCGCTGAGCCAGCAGACCAGGGCTTTTTTTGAGCCCAGATTCGGCCGCAGCTTTAATGATGTCCGGGTGCATGCGGGCGGCACGGCACAGCAAATGGCAACCAGTCTCAATGCCAGGGCTTTTACCACCGGTAATGACATTGTGTTCGCGCCGGGTCAGTATCGGCCGGGCACCACCAGTGGCCGGCAGCTATTGGCGCATGAACTGACGCACGTCATCCAGCAGTCCGGCAATCCGGCGGCGCGGCTGGTGCAGCGCAAGCCCAATAACAAACAAAGTACCCAGAAAGACGGCAAACAGCCGCTCAGCGAGATGCCTGATGAGTTGGCCGTCGCGGGTGGTTTTGCCGACTGGAAGAATATCAATGTCGCCACGTTCACCAATGGCGAGATTTTGTATTCCATCAGGACCAATCAGGAATGGCTGAGTGCCAACGGTATCGTGGTCATCGAATACTCAGATCGCGAAGCCTATCAAAAACGGCTGGTCAAGGAACGGGAAAACAGAATTCAGGCCGGCGCCACCTGGATGCAGGACCCGGCGGCTGAAAAGCTGACAGCCATTCTTCAGTTGCGGGACTCCGGTGGAAAAATCGAGGTCAGCTCCTACCAGCCGGCGCGTTATCTGAACATGATCGGGGTGGGTAAGGATGCGTCGCGGATATTGTCGCCCGACCAGTTTGCCGCTTATCTGAACAGCAACGGCATATCCGGTTACGACTCACAGGCGTGGAAAGATGCCGAAGCCCTGGTGAAGGCCGCGCAGAAAGTCAAAGACCAACAGCAAGGTCTGGGTATCGGGGCCGGTGACGCGGCCTTACACGGCGTTGCCAATACCAATACCTCGCCCAAATACGGCAAAAGTTTCGGGGACCAGTACGCCAAGGGTTTTCTCAGCACCGGTGCGCACGGCTTTCTGGCCGAATCGGCATTTGGCGCCAAGCATGGCGGTCTGGATACCAACAGCAAAAACTGGCGCAGTTGGGGGCGCTCGCCATCAGACAACTTTTTGATAAGACAACTGCAGCGCAACACGCCCTTCAGCCAAGGCGAAAAAGTGCCCGGACCGATGTGGTTTCAGGAGTGGCAGCGCGGCAATTATCCGATGGCGGATTTTGACAGTTATCATCCGTTTGCCATCAAGCCGGTGTCGGTTAAATCCAGTGTGCAGGACAAATGGAGCGCCCGCCGCGACTTTTTCCTGGAAGGTCATGCGGCCATGCTGGGCACCGATCAGACCAAAGGGGGCAGACCACTGGCTGCCTATCTGCGCAATGCCCCGCCCGGTACCACCCAGGCTGACGTGGCCAGGGCCGGTACGCTGGCCATCAATCCGGGTGATGTGCAGCGGTTGCAGAATATTTACAGCAACCTCACTCAGGTAGAGGCGGCCTACCAGGAAGGCGGCAAGACCGTCACGCCCGGCAAGATGAATCTCGACCGTGCGGGTGTCGGCCGGGTGGTCTCGGGTTATCTCCAGGCGTCGCCGGTCACCATCAAGGGCAAGCAGTACAGCAGTGCCTCGGTGCTCATAGATGATTACAAAAACAATGTGATTACCCATGCCGAACTGACCACTGCTTTGCGTCCCATCGGTCAGATGGCTGCGGGCGCGGTGCGCTCCAATGAAATGCCGCGCAGTGAATTGAACACTTTGAAGCAAAATCGGATCGCCCACGGACAGGGCACCCGCAAGCCACTCCAGATGCTCGGTTCGGATTATTTTGACAGTATGCTCTATGGCAAAACCAAAGCCACCGGGCTGCACGCATGGAGCGGCGGCAAGGCCGGTGCTGTTATGGGTGGTGGAATGAAGGCATTGATGGTGGCCATGAACCCGGAGGACTACGAAGATCCGGGTGGAGCCATTATTGAAGCCACCGCGCTGGGCATGGGCACGGGGCTGGCGGAAGGCGGTCTGGGGCATTACTTCGCCAGACAAGCCACCGCACCCATTCTGGGCAGTGGCGTGCCACTCACAGCGTCTTCTGCCCTGGGGATAAGGTCGGTGGCATCCGGCAAGGCTGGCGGGATTGTTGCCGTTCTTGCTGAAAGTGGGATTATCCTGTCAGAGGACAGGCGGCACAGTGCTGAAGAAGTGGTCTACCGGGTTGGCCGCTCCGGCGGTATCGGCTTTGTCAGCACGGCATTGGGCACAGCCGCGGGTACCGCTACCGGTGCCTGGGCCGGGGCAACCTTCGGGACCGCTGTGGGTGGCCCGGTTGGTTTTATTGTTGGCCTGGCGGTCGGTCTGGCGGTCGGTGCATTGCTGAATGCCATCATTCCCGATTACGAACAAATGGTGGTTGAGCAGGTACCACTGAGCGAGTTTGAGAAAAACCTGCAGGCACAAACACCCCAGTCCATTAAGAACCAGATTCTGGCCCAGCAGGCATACGATTTGCTGTTCAAAAAAGCCCATGCACCGAAATACCGTGGTCCGTTCGACCTGGACGAGGTTTATGATAAGCACAACCTGACGAACTCTCCCGGTCAGCGCAATGTTTACGAAGCACTGATTACCGGCGAGATAGATTGCGCCACCGGCTACTGCCATGCCATCAAGGACATCAACCGTTACGACGCCCAGTTTCCGATGTGGCATGAGGCGCGCACGCCGGTGATCGACCAGTTAACCCAGGCGGCGATTGAAGAATGGGCCAACCGTGGTCCCAAGCCGAAGTTTCTCGATTACGATATGCCCGGTCAAACGGTACCGCCCTGGCTGCACGAGCAGGTTGCCGGTCAGGGCACGGCTGAGGACGTGGCAAAACTGATTGATGTGATTCAGCCCAATATCGGTCAATGGCAGACAATTCTGGGTCCGGACATCATTCCACCCAGGGTGGCCAGCAGTCCGATGAGTGATCTGGAACTGTATAACTTTATGCTGATGCAGATTGATGAAAAACAGAGCAGCTTTGAAGCCGATTTCGGCAAGCTGGATGAGGACGATATCAAGCTCTACAAGGACCTGCTGGAAAAAGCCAACAAACCCAAGCAAAAACCCAAACCGGCCAGCAAAACCACCTACGCACCCTCTCTGTATTTCTGTTTCACGGCAGGCACCCGCGTCGCCATGGCGGACGGCAGCGAACAACCCATTGAAACCATTGCCAAGGGGAATCTGGTGATGGCCTATGACGAGTCAACGGATGCCTTTGCGGTATCCGAGGTACTGAAAACGCACACCAATATCGAGGTGTCCGCGCTGCGAATCACTCTGGATAACCAGCGCGCATTTACCGTCACCCCAAGACACCGGTTCTTTATCCATGGTGAATGGGTACGTGCGGAAGATATGCAGCCCGGGCAATTGTGTCTGTCCTATACGCCAGCTCACACGGAGGGCAACAGGCAATACAGTTCGGTTAAATCTATTGAGGCTGTGGAACTGAACGAACCGGTCTATAACCTGACGGTGGCCCGCTACCATACCTATATCGCTGAAGGATTGGTGGTGCATAATGCCAAGCCATAAGTCGTGGCCTGAAAGTTTTACGGATTGGCTGGTGGCGGTCAGGCTTAAGTCTCTGACAAGCCAGTCAGCGCTGATCGGATTGAGTACCATCGGTCGCTTGAATGCTGGAAACATGAAGTAATTAATTTGAAGAATAAATGGATATCTGATTTATGTACTCTCATCAAGCTTCTCAGCAAAAACGAATAAGTCCCGCTAAGGTCACAACTTTGCGAAATTCATGGCACAAAAGAAACAGTATTATTGCTGCTATCGGTAATCAAAATATTCAATCTAGTTTAGGCGGAGGTAGTTTGAGGGAGTCAGATTTACCAAACCGTTACCGGCATCTCGAAGCTGATGCTGACCGCGCTGGTATTAAAAGCTCCGGCTGTTTGAATAGGGCGAGCAGAACAATGGCTGATAATGGTTTGGGCTCAGCGATTACCGGTGGACGACGCTTAGGCCACGATCTTCAACAGCACTTGGAACCCAATATCGGTATCAATCTGCGTGATGTGCAGATACACAATAATGAAGAGGCACATGCGGCTGCTTATGCTCTAAACGCGAAAGCTTTTACCCATGGTAATCATATCTTTTTCGCGAGAAACCATTTCAACCCTTATACTTCGAAGGGTAAACAACTGCTTACCCATGAAGTAACTCATGTCGCGCAACAACGCATGAGTTCATATACGCCTGTGGTACAACGTAACGGCGGTCTATGGGATGAAGATGAACGCGATAATAGACCCTATGCCTGCCGTAGTTCATTGAATTGGAGTGATGGTGGGCACTGGCAAGGTTCAGGTCCTGAGCCGGATTGTTCGAGAGATCGGCCAGTGAATGAGGATGCTTGTCAAAACCGGCTGAACTGGTCTGATGGTGGTCATTGGATCGGAACTGGACAGGAACCTGATTGCAGCAATACTGGTACTCCAGGTATTGCCATGCGTCAAGCACTTGAGCCGATAGGAGAACAGTTCTGGGCAAGATGGCAACGTAACAGAGATCGGGTGCGAGGTACCAGGGAGACCAGCGCAACAGATGCCCAGGCACTGGCTGCCATGTTCAGAGAGGCCAAGGAAGACGATGGTACAGCAACAGGCCGTTTAAATACTGTGCTGACTCACACCGCACATTGGTTGATACCGGGGCTGCAAACAGGTGGTGGCTTTGGTGACACAGGTTTTCGGGCTGAATTTCAAGATTCCTCGATATGGCCTTCCAGTGGCAATCAGGTAGGACACTTCTTAACTGCAGTTCGTTTAGGTCATGATCCGGGCTTTCTGGATAACTGGCAGCAACGTTATATTCTAGATAGCGATGAAGACGTAGAAACCATGGCGCTCAGGCTGATCGTTGGGCATGAGCAAAAAGCCGACCCTGGTTTCTTTGGAACATTGGCTTCTCTTATCCCGCTGCCGGGCCGGTGGGGGTTTGAAGAGCAATATCATAGCGCCAGTGATGCGGATATTGAAAACTTTCGCACTGGCAACCTGGATAAGATCAAACTCGGCACCGGCAAGGGCAACAGCATGCAGGATTTAGCATTAAGTTACAAAGGCTACATACTTGGGAAACTCATTGCTGATGGCAAGTTAAAGACACCAGAGGAAATTGCCAATTGGATTGAACGAGAGGTGGGTGCGGTCAATTAAGCAGGCACAAGCATTCCTCGAAATATATGTCGATGTACGGCAGCGGCATCTTGCATATTGCTATTAGGCCGGCAACTGACCCCAAGTGACGTATTGCTGGTTTTAAGAGACCAGTAATAACCGGGAATCCCTAACTTTGCCGGGGGATATTTACTCAGGTACGCTAAAATCCCCCAGTAAACCCCCGCCTCATCCAATCAATACTCTGTGGATCACCACCCAAAGCACGTTTGGCTGCCCGGACTTCATTATTAAAGCGGCGGCGTGCGGCTGATCGGCGCAGTGCTTCGACATGCTCGTTTAATTGTTGCGCCCAGGCATCAAAATAAAATGGCTGCATACCCATGCCGCCGCCCATCAGGTCATTGGGGCCATCCACGGTCCGGCCTTTGGCATCGGTACCGGTGTGGCCGTATTCGCTGGCGCCAGGGCTTAATTTGGAGTCGCTGAACAAGCCGCCACCTAACCCGGCGCCTGGATGATCCAGGCCGATAAAATGACCGAACTCATGCACTGTCGGGATCTGTGTCACGCCTGGCGCGGAGCTGCGCTTGGTAAAGCTTTCATTTGAGCCTTCATGCAATTCACCATAACTGGTATTGCTGCTGGATTGCCGATAGCCTTTACCTGGATTGGACTCAACATCAACCTCCCAATCTTCACTAACCGAGGTATCACCTTCCGGAACCAGACTGATATCGACTTTGGGGTCGTAGCCCTTGCTGATGTTGTCGGCTGGTAAAACATCGGCCATGGAGGGGTGCGGGTTAATCACCATGCCGCTGTTATTAAAGCTGTTCTCGATGTTTTGCTCAAAATTGGTACTGAAGGTGGTTTTGCGCGCATCGGTCCAACCGGTGTTGTTGTACCAGTCCGACCAGGTGTTTTTAAAAATCAGTTGCACCAATACATTGCGTTGGATGGTGCGCTTGCCGTCGTCGACATCCCAGCTCTCGCGATAGGCGGTATTAGGATCGCTGTCTAGTTGGCTCACATGCGCCAATTCATGCGCTAGCAGACGACGGCCGGGGGCTGTGTGGGGCGCGTATTGGCCTTGAGCGAAACGGATGTGGCTACCCAGGGTAAAAGCCTTGGCATTGATTGCGGCGGCAGCTTGCTGTGCCTGGCTGCCATCGTGAATTCTGACGGTGCTGAAATCCTGCCCGAAACGCGCTTCAAAATACCGGCGTTGACTGTGCGGCAGGGGTCGTCCACCAGCACTGTCTCCGGTTTGTGCGGGTTTGTGTTTGTGGTTGGAATCAGATTTGGGGTTTGGACCACGAAGTGCCTGATCAGCCAGTTGCCCGGCACGGCGCTCTAAAGCCTCATGCGGGTTGCTGACGCGTTGCACGTGACTCTGAATGGCCAGATTACCTACTGCATTCAGCGGTTTGTGTGTTAGCCGGTCAGCGGCACCATGCGGGCTGTTGGCCCGGTGTGGCATTCGGCACTTGGCTGCTAGTGTCAGTTTGCCCATGCTTGGTCCGAATCAGGAATGATCTAACTCCGTCACTGGATGTCTGGGATCATACCAGAGTAAAGGTATGATCCTGAAATGCCTGATGCTGGCTGCTGACCCGCGCGAAGCACTAATGCTAAGCTGCGGCGCATGCGACTACCCATCCGATTTTCATCCCGGTTCACTACCGTCCTGACCATGGCCGGTTTTGCGATCGGTCTGGGGAATGTGTGGCGGTTCCCTTATATGCTGGGACAGTATGGCGGCGGCGCGTTTTTACTCATCTATATAGTGTTTATGATTTTACTGGCGGTGCCGGCAATGTCGGCGGAATGGATGCTGGGTCGGCATACCCGTGAGGGCACTGTCGGCGCATTCCGCCGGGTGTTTGGTACGCGTTGGGGGTTGCTGGTCGGGTATGCGGTGTTGTTCGCGGTTTTTATGGCCTTGTCTTATTACGCGCTGGTGGTTGCCCAGGTGATTTTCAGCGGCTGGTTTGCGCTGACCCGGGGCTATAGCGAGGCGACACTGGCCGATTACAGCGTTGAGGTAAATAACCCATTGATCGTGCTGGGTATTGCCGTTGGCACGGTGGTGGTTGCCGCAGGTTTGATCATCCGTGGCTTAAAGCGCGGTATTGAAGCGGCCAGCCAGTTGCTGGTGCCTGCATTTGGAATAATCGCGCTGTATCTGGTGTGGGTGTCATTGAGCCAGCCCGGTGCTGCAAGCGCGTTAGCGGACTACCTGCGGCCGGACTTCTCACAAATTAACAGCGGGGTGTTATTCGCGGCAATGGGGCAGGCTTGTTTTACGGTGGGCCTGGGTGGCAGCATCGGGATTGCTTATGGGGCCTATCTGCGCGATCAGGAAAATCTGTTATCGACCGCGGCCGCCACTGCCGGGATGGACACCGGCGCAGCCATCCTGGCCAGTTTGTTTGTGCTGCCGGCGGTATTGGTGTTTGGCCTGGACATGACCAGCGGTCCTGGTTTGCTGTTTGATACCTTGCCCAGATTGTTCGCGGTAATGCCCGCTGGACGCGTGGTGGCCACGGCTTTTCTGGCCGCTTGGTCATTTGTGTGTTTACTGTCCATCATGGCGCCGCTGGAAGCCATCGTGAAAGGTCTGGAGAAAACGCCAGGCATCCACTGCGCAAGAACAACATTAATCATCCTGGTCAGCGCAGCCTTGATCATGGTGATGAGCCCGATTGCCTTCCACCCGCAGTGGATCGGTCCGCTGGATCTGATTTTTGGTTCGGGCATGTTTATGCTGGGCGCGTTATTGGCGGTGCTGGGTGCCGGCTGGGGTTTATCGCGATTGGTGTTAAGTCAGCAGCTTGCTCCAAGCAAAGCGGCCAATCTGGTGATTGTCTGGTTGAAAGTTGTTGTACCGTTGGCGTTATCCGCTATCCTTATTGGCCACATTGTTTCGGTGGTCAGCCAATGAAGGATCAGAAGCAACAGTCAGACCGGAAAAGTCAGGGCGTACACGCCAGCAATCAGGACTTCAGCCATTTTGAGCAGGTCAAAAAAGCCCAGCAATACAGGCTGGCCGAAGCCGAGGGCGTTGAGCAATTTGATACCGAATTCACCATCCGTTGCTGCGATATGCGGCTGGCTTTCAGTGATGACCGGCAGGAGCGAGAAACCTTTGCGCAACAACTCGGGCAAGCCATGGAGCGGATCGGTTTCGTCATCCTGATTAACCACGGCATTGATCCGGAACTCTACCGGGAAACGGAAAGCCACATCCGGCGCTTTTTTGAAACCATTCCCGAAGCCGCCCGCCAGCCGTATCTGGCCCAGCGGCATGGTTCGGTCAATCAGGGCTATTTTCCGATTCAGGAAACCACCATTATTCATCCCGATCTGGTGGAAGGCTGGGTGTTTTGCCGGCGCGCATTCAACCTGGATAATGATCCTGAGTATAAGGAGTCACAGTATTGGCCGGAACCGGGTTATGCAGCAGCCTTCCGGAAAGTGGTACGCGCCCATGAGTCCCTGATTCAGCCTTTAATGCAAAGCATGCTGCGCTATCTGGGCGCCGATCCGCACTGTTATGACGAAAAACTCAGCGCGACCAATTTCGGGTTCCGTCTCAATTACTATCCGGCTCTCGATGCAGGCCAGTTGGCATCCGGGGCTGGACGTATGCTGGGCCATGAAGATGTGGATTTATTTACCCTGTTGCCCGCTTCCAGCGTGGATGGCCTGCAGGTGCTGAACCGGGAAAACAACCGCTGGATTCGTCTGCAAGCGCCACCGGGTAGTATTATTTTGAATACCGGGGATTATATGCAACGCATTTCCAACGACCGTTTCCCATCCACCACCCATCGGGTGGGACGACCGACGGATCGGTCATTGTGGAACCAGCCGCGGGTGTCGTTTCCGATGGCGGTTTATGTGTGGGAAGAGGAGATTTTGGAGGTATTGCCGGGGCTGGGAGAGGCCAAGTATCCGCCGGTATCGGCTGTGGAGTTTCATACGGCGATTACCAGCAAATATTATGGTGAAGGGTATGCCGTTAAATAAAGAACCCGCGGAGAAAGTCCTATTGTAGGAGCTCGCTTAAGTCGTGAGTTCTCTAATTAACGTGTAAGCCGGGTTGAATAGGCGTCCATCCTTAACGCTGGCCAGTCCGGTCGATGGCGTATCAGTGATATCGAAAGCATTCAATCACGGTTTTTATGGCCTCCCGCTATCATGGTTCACCTGCTCGCATGGTCAGATTGGCTGCGTAAAGGATTGTGAGCCTGTCCGGTATCCGGCTGCCGAGCATGGCTGTGGTTGGTCCCGCGGGTTTGGTTGGACCAATGAACTTCGGTGATAATGCAGGCATGAAAGAAGATTCTAATCCGCAACAGCCCGGCCTTGATGAGCGCCGCCTGTCGGTTGCCCCGATGATGGACTGGACGGACCGTCATTGTCGCTATTTTCACCGCTTGCTGGCGCCTTCCGCCTGGCTGTATACCGAGATGGTGACCACCGGTGCGTTACTGCATGGCGATCAGGCCCGGCATCTGGACTTTGATGCTGCCGAGCATCCGGTGGCACTACAGCTGGGTGGCAGTGATCCGGCAGAGCTGGCGGAGTGTGCCCGTCTGGGTGAGCGCTGGGGCTATGATGAAATCAATCTGAATGTTGGTTGCCCGTCAGCCCGGGTGCAGCGCGGAGCCTTCGGTGCCTGTCTGATGAAGGAGTCCGGGCTGGTGCGCGATTGTCTGGCGGCAATGCGTCAGGCCGTGGACATACCGGTGAGCATAAAAACCCGTACCGGAGTCGATACTTGTGACAGCTGGGAATTCCTGCATGATTTCATCGGTGAAGTCAGCAGGGCCGGTATCCAGATCGTCATCCTGCACGCCCGCAAGGCCTGGCTGTCCGGGTTGAGCCCCAAACAGAATCGCGAAGTTCCGGCACTGGAATATGACAAGGCGCAAAAACTCAAGCAGGCTTTTCCTGAGCTGAGTCTGATTGTTAACGGCGGGATTGCTGACGTGGCTGATGTCGGCCGACACCTGAGCTATGCCGATGGTGTCATGCTGGGGCGCGCCGCTTATCAGACACCGTGGCAACTGGCCAAAGCTCAGCAAATCGTTTTGCCTGGTTCGGAAATGGTTGACAGGCTGACGGTTTTGCAGAAAATGGTGAGCTATTGTGAGCAGCAGCAGGCTCAGGGTGTCGCGCCTCGCCACATTGGACGGCACCTGCTGGGTCTGATGCATGGTCAGCCGGGCGCAAGGCTATGGCGGCAGTGGATGAATGATTGCCTGCAGCGGAATCGACCGGCGGAGCAATGGCTGGAACCGTTCAAATCCGGCCGCACCCTGGCCGCCTGAGAATCAGCAGCTGATTTCACACTTCGCAAACAACGGTGTTTACATAATATCCACATCGATAACGTAGATTACCCACCACCACAGGCCGTGCCAATTTGATAGTGACAACCGCGCAACAGTTTACCAATGCCTTGAGCAATGAAAACAACAATACCTTGCAGCCAGCTCTGCCCAGGGCAATCTTTATGATTGATCCTGATCGGTTTTTTGTCAGTGATCAGACGGCCCGCGATAACCTGTATATGGATACTGCTGTGGAGACCGATACTGACCGGGCAATGCGTCAGCACCGCCTGCTGGCGCAGACCATTTCTGACTGCGGAGTACCGGTGATTCGTTTTCCCGGCAGGGCCTCCACCCCGGACGATGTTTTTCCCAATAATGTATTTGCCACCGCGCCGGGCCGATTTATTGTCGGTTCAATGCTGCATCCACAACGCAGGTTGGAAGCGAATCGCACTGATATACGGGAATTATTCACTGGCTTGCTTGGCTATCAATGTTTCGATCTGTCAAAGCAACCGGGCCTGGTCGCGGAGTTGACTGGCGCGATGGTGATAGACCGGGGTCGTGGTATCGGCTTTTGCGGGCTAACTCAGCGGGTTAATCCAGCGGGTTGCCAGGCGATGCATGAGGCTTTCAATTTGAATTTGACCTATCAGTTCGAATTGCAGCCAACCGAATATCATACCAATGTGGTGATGACCGTATTGGCTGACCGTGTCCTGATTATCTGCCCAAGTGCGTTTGTAGATAGTGAGGCGCCTAAGGCTATAGCCGCTGCTTATCCTGGGCATGTGCTGGAGATCGACGCAGCGGAAAAAACGGCCTTTGCGGGCAACTGCATCGCGGTCAACGACCAGGATGTCATGCTCAGCATGACTGCGCTGGAAGCACTGCCTGTCAGTAAGCAACAGCAGTTGCGGGACTGGGGTTTTGAGTTGCATGCCGTGCCGTTTTCGGAACTGGAGAAAGCAGGTGGCAGTGTACGCTGCACAATTGGAGAGATTTATTAATAAGAAACACTTATTCGCGCCGTGGATGGTTGGACATTACCAAGCGGCTGCGCTACCATCTATCCTGTTTACATGCAGGTGCGTGTCGATGATGGTGTGTGCCAGACATCCGATGCCGCATTAATGCGACGCTGGAACCAGTAATACTAAGTTTTGCCATTTGGCTAAGATATTGATATGGAAGAGGTAAAATCGATGAAACAGTCTTTCTCTAACAACGTGAAGACATTTGGCGGCCGGCTTGCTGTTGCGAGTGCTCTGGCCTTGACATTGGGTGTATCCAGCTCGATGGCATGCTCACTGGCCAACTGGTCCTCAGCTTCAGGTGGGTTTATTTCCAACCAGCCGGACGGCGCCGCAGGCGATCCGGTCAATGCGGACAACATTCCACGTTATGCAGAGTTGTGCGGCAGCCGTGCTCCGGCCGGCGCAGTCAGCTTTGTTCAGGACGAGCGTCCCGGTGGTATTGACCGCGTTATCGCTCGTTTTTACGTACTTAACAATGGCGCCACCAACCCGGAAGTTTATGGCGGCTACACTGACAACGCCGGCGGCGGTGAATTATTCAACGTGGCTTTCAGCGGTCCTAACATTGTCTTCAGCTCAGGCGGAGCCAGTGTACAAAGCGCTTTCAGCGCAGGCTGGAACAGTGTTGAAGTGGATTGGGCCAGCGGCGGCAATGTTTCGCTGATCGTAAACGGCGGAGCTGCTCAAACAGCAGCTGGCGGCGCGGTCGGTGCATTGTCTTCAGTGCGGCTGGGTAACCTCAACGGTGCGGCCGGCGGCTCGGTTGACTTTGATGCTTATGAAGCACGTCGCTCTACCGCGATCGGCCGGATTTGTAACTGCAATGCCAACGGCAGCGCGGATGACGCAGTCAATGTACAGGACATTATTGCCACGGTTAATGAAGCCGGCGGCGGTGCTCTGGCAACCGGCACGCCGGATTGCAATGAAGACGGCAGCATCAACGTACAGGATATCATCCAGGCGGTTAACATCGCTGGTGGCGCTGGCGTCTGCATACAGTAAGGCAAGCGAATTACATACTTGAATCGAGAGGATTACTATCATGTTTAAGCAATTAACAGTTGCCGCTGCTGCTTTACTGTTGGCAGGCGTGGCCTTCGGCCAAAGCGAACTCAAAGGTGCAGTTGTCGCTGCGCCTTCATCTGACTTGTTCACCGCCAACGGTAAAGGTGGTTACAGCGTTGAGTTCGTCAATGCCGGCAATGTAGCCGGTGTACAGTTTGATATCCAGGACAGTGGAATTAAAGCAGGTGGCTATACCTGTGGTGGTTCGCTGTCTTCAGCATTCCAGAGCAGCTGCACACTGCACGCGGAGGAAGGTTTCCTGCGGGTCATCGTGTTCTCCATGGATAATGCGGCTATTCCAGACGCGACTCTGGTGAATATTTCATCAGCGAGCGCTGGCAATGGAAAATACAAAGCAGAAGCTACCAAAAGACCATCTATAAATGGCGTGATTTTTTCTGATAACCAGGGCAGGAATGTAACACCTGATCACCTCGACTGATAGGTGCAGGAATCATTATTACTAACTATTTTGAGTTAACCGTAGGAGTGTAACCATGGTTTCGGCCAAGAAGACTATCGCTGCCCTGATTGCAGGTGGCCTATTTACTGCTGGTACTGCATTTGCAGGTACCGGTATCAATATTACTGTCGGAAACGAATCCGGCGCCGTTGGTGGCACTGTCACCGTTATGTACGACTATGCCGGTGATGATGCTGACGATGTCGGTGGTTTTCAGTTTGATCTGCTATATGATCCAATGGCACTGACACCAACCGATGTGAGCACCTGTGGCGCCAATGCGCCAGCCACCCATACCCCCAGCTGTACTGAGCCGGGTGGCGCGGGTAACGGCACGGTCAGAACCATTATTGCTGACTTTACGCCACCGACCGATGAAATCATGCCGGTTGCAATTCCGATGTTCGGATCAATTACCTTCATGATCAATCAATCCGGCGTGCACACCCTGACCTTCAGTAATCCTGTTGGCGCGGATGTGACTGGTGCCAATGTGCCTATGGCTGGTAACAATGCCACCGTTACCGGTACGATTGTTGGTGCGGCGGGTTATGCTTCGGTGCCTGCACCCGGAGCAACCGTTGATTTCGGCGGCGTGGTCGTTGGCCTCACCAATTCAATTGATCCAGCCATTACCGTTTCTGAAACCGGCGATCAACAGTTGGATGTGATGGCCCCCGCGTTTGGTGCGGGCACGGATTTTGCCTCTGCTACCGCGGCTTTCAGCATTGCTGATGGCGGTCCGTCGGTTGACGTGGAAGTGTCCTGTACACCGACTACCCGTGGTGCTTTGGCTGATACGGTTAATCTGGACAATAATTCAGTTAATTCCCCAACGCCTTCTTATGACCTGACCTGTTCTGGTTTGTCACCTAATGTGATGGTGGCGCCTACTATGATCACTTTGAACGGCGTAATCGGTCTGGCTGATCCGAGCGATAGCTTTACGGTATCCAATCCGCAGGACGGCTTTGCCAGCGCAGCACAGAATGCAGCACTGGCATCTGCTCCGGACGCACCGGAAATCACCATTGATGACGGTCTGGACGATGCTACGATTGCGGTTGATGAAACCGACACGGTTACTGTTTCTTGCAGTACTGCCGCTGCCGGCAGCTTCACTGAAACCATCACCGTCACCTGGGATGATCCGGTTGGTCCGGGTACCCAGGATGTGGTCGTGAACTGTACCATCATCAATGAAATTCCTGAGTATGAATCAGTGCCTGCGGAAGGCAGCACTCTGGACTTCGGTCCGGTTCTGGATGGCACCACTTCGGCTCCATTGGGTATCGACATCGGCAACACTGATACCGACGCAGTGCCAAATGGTACGCTGTCTATCACCGGTGCTTCTATTGCTGGTCCTAATGCCGCTGTATTCACACTGGTGACCGACCCTACCGGCGACATGTTCCCGGCTAATACTGGACCCGATGGTACCGATGACGCGGAAGTGACTTGTTCGCCAACTGACAGCTTCAGTACCTTTACGGCCACGCTGACCATCACTTCCAATGATCCGGATTCTCCACACGCTTATCCGTTGAGTTGTGAAGGTGATTCTGACGCAGCATTCGATTCCAATCCTGCTCCTGGTTCAACCCTTGATCTGGGCTTCCTGCTGCCGGGTATGGATACTGACGGTACCATTACCTTCAGCAATACCGGTACCTCGAATGATCTGACCGCTGACAGCTGTACGTTGACCGGCGATCCGGAAATCACTCTGGTTAGCCCAACCTTCCCAGCCACCATTCCAGCTGGTGGATCCGTGGATGTAGTGGTTAACTGTGCCGTGACTGCACCGGGACTGTTCACTGCCAGCCTGAGTTGTGATATCCAGGATGTACAGGGTGCTACCGTTATTACACCGACTTACGACATCCGTTGTACCGGTGCCGCGGTTGAAGTACCGACACTGTCACGTTTTGGTCTGATCGCACTGGTTATGACTTTGATGCTGGGTGGCTTTATCGCCTTCCGCTTACGTCAGAACTGATCCTGTATAAATAGGCAGTCCTAAGTGGCTGCCTAAATATGGCAGACTGAATAGACTTTCATATCAAATTAAAGCCGCCCCACTGGGGCGGCTTTTTTTTATGCCTGAAAACTCGCTTAAATCTGACTGAGCAATACCTGCCCACCTGCCCACAGGCATAGTGAGCTGGCTATTGGGCGCTGAGCGCAACTGCTGTTACCAGCAGCTGGGTTCAGTCGGAATGCAACGGAATAAATTCAGGCGTGGTTTAATAACATCAGTTATGATGACCGCCATGATTAATACATCTGCAATCCACAAGCTGTTGCTCAGCCTGCTCATGACGGCCTGTCTGTGGCTGGTCCTGCCGGTAGCGGATGTTTATGCCGTCACGCTGAAGCAGGCTGTCAGTCAGGTCGAACGTCAGTACGATGGCAAAGTGGTATCCGCCAGAACCGTCAACCGTAATGGCCAACGGGTGCATATTATTCGTGTGGTTACCCGGGACGGCGTGGTGAAAACGGTACATATACCGGAGTAATAGTGTATGCGGTTGTTGTTGGTAGAAGATGATCTGAGGCTACAGAAACAGATCAGCGAAAGACTGCGGCAGGAAGGCTATGCGGTTGATATGAGTGCCGATGGCCGGGAAGGCCTGTACATGGCCACTGAATATCCGATAGATCTGGCCATCATTGATCTGGGCCTGCCGGAGCTTTCCGGCATCGAGCTGATCAAGGCACTGCGTCAGACGGATAAAGCCTATCCGGTATTGATCCTGACCGCGCGCAGCGAGTGGCAGGAAAAAGTCGAAGGCCTGGAAGCAGGCGCGGATGACTATCTGACCAAACCCTTCCATATAGAAGAACTGCTGGCGCGGATTCAGGCACTGCTGCGACGCGCTGCAGGTCATGCTTCTCCGGAGGTCAGTTTCGAACCGGTACTTATCAACTTATCCAGCCAGCAGGTTTATCTGCACGATGAGCCGCTGACTTTGACCAGTTTCGAATACAAACTGCTCGAATACTTTGTGCTGCATCACGACAGCGTGGTGACCAAAATGGAATTGAACGAGCATCTGTACGATGAGGATGCTGATCCTGACAGTAATGTGCTGGAAGTGTTATTAGGGCGTCTACGTAAAAAACTCGATCCTGATGGTTCGCTATTACCGATTGAAACCCTGCGGGGCCGAGGCTATCGGTTCCGGTTGAAACCCAGTAAAACCGATTAATGCCGGCTGCTCGGGGCAAGCAGCGGGCGGCATCCTTACGTGCCCGTTATCTGCTGGCCGCAGCTGTGGTTTTGCTGCTCGGACTGGGGGCCACCGGGGTTGCGCTGGAACGCTCATACGCCAATGGTGTAGAGCGCAATATCCGTGACCGCCTGGAGGGCATTGTCTATCAGGTGCTGGCCAGTATTCAGGAAACCAACGGTAAGTTGCAGGTTAACACCGTGCTGGACAGCCGGCTGCAGCAACCCGAGTCGGGCTACTACGCGGGCCTGATCAGCGATCCGTATGAGTGGCAATCGGCTTCCAGCGTAGGTGAGTCAAAGGCCAGCATTCCAGTCCTGGACAGCGGCACGCAATATTATCAGCCACCCTCCAGCAGTAGTAACCGCTATATATTCGCCTGGCGGCTGGCCTGGGAAACCACCGGCGATACGGTGATTCCTGTCACTATCTGGTCCAGTATTGACCGCTGGCACTTTACCGAAGAAGTGTCCGGATTCCGCACTGACCTGTGGCGCTGGCTGCTGGGTGTGGCCACGTTATTATTACTGCTGCAGGCGCTGGCTGGCTGGCTTGGCATGCAGCCGTTACAGCGTGTCTCACGTCAGATTCGATCCATTGAGCAAGGCAAACGGAGCAGTCTGGACGACGATTATCCGATCGAACTCAAGCCTTTGACAGATAATCTGAATGCTTTGCTGAGCAGTGAGCTGGCCGGCCAGCAGCGCTACCGTATCGCACTGGGTAACCTGGCACACAGCATGAAAACCCCGCTGGCGGTATTGCAATCGATGCTGGAGAAACCGGCCATCAGTCAACAGGATAAAAGCCAGGCACGCGCAGCGGTGTCCGAGTTGCATGGCGTGATGCGCTACCAACTGGAGCGGGCGGCTTCAGCCGCGCGCCGCACCATCAGTGAGCCGCTGCCGATTGCCCCATTGGTAAGCCGGTTGCTGCAGGCGATGGAAAAAGTGTATGCGGATAAGTCGTTGCAGCTAAGCATGTCGATGGATCCCGATTGCCATTTTTATGGTGAACAGCGTGATTTTATGGAGTTGGCCGGCAATTTAATCGACAACGCCTGCAAATACTCGCCCGGCAAGGTGCATGTCAGTGCTGTTAACATAGCCAGGGATACCCGCCGGCCGGCTTTACTGTTACAGATTGAAGATAATGGTCCTGGGCTTAGTCAGACAGCATTCGAGCAATTGCTGCAGCGCGGCATGCGTGGCGATGAAAAAGCCGACGGACATGGGCTGGGGCTGGCCATCGTAGCCGAAATTGCCGATGCTTATCAGGCCAGTCTGACGGCCTCGGTCAGTCGTCTTGGCGGGTTGCAGGTAAGCGTCGAATTTCCAGGATTTTAATAGCATGCAAACAACCACATCAACCAGTTGCCAGAACTCGGATGAAAATGCCGCTGAGCTTGAGTCAGCCTCAGAAGGTGCCTTACAGCGGCTGCTTAACATCATGTGCGCGCTGCGTGATCCGGATAACGGCTGCCCCTGGGATATCGAGCAGGATTTCGCCTCAATCGCGCCCTATACGATTGAGGAAGCGTATGAGGTTGCGGACGTTATTCAGCGCCAGGCCTGGCAGGAGTTACCGGATGAATTAGGCGATTTACTGCTGCAGGTGGTGTTTCATGCCCGTATGGCGGAAGAACGCGGCTGGTTTAATTTCACCGATGTCGCGCACGCCATCAGTGATAAAATGGAGCAACGTCATCCGCATGTATTTGCCGGCGCCAGCGTCGCGGATGCCGATCAGCAAACCAGACTGTGGGAGGCACAAAAGCATGTAGAGCGTCAGGCCAAGGGTCTGCATTCAGTACTGGACGACGTACCCATCGGACTGGCGGAATTAACCCGTAGTCTGAAATTGCAGAAGCGGGCTGCCACGGTCGGATTTGACTGGCCGGACGTGAGTCTGGTGGATGCCAAACTGCAAGAGGAACTGACCGAACTGCAGGAGGCGCGTTGCAGTGCGGATCAGGAAAAAATTGAAGATGAGCTGGGCGATGTGTTTTTTGTGCTGGTCAACCTGAGCCGTAAACTGGGCATTGATCCCGCCGTGGCCATGCGCCATGCCAATGCCAAATTTGAGCGCCGTTTTAAAGCCATGGAGCAACTGGCCGGGCGGCGAAAAACCAGCATGGATGAACTGACGCTGGAGCAACAGGAGCAGTTGTGGCAAACCATCAAGAGCTTGGAAGTTGACTGACGCAAGTTTAAGCGCGCTCTGGCAGGCGCTGCTCAACAACCCACTGGCCTGGGCGATGATTGTGCTGGCTTTAATGCTCGGCTGGTTAACCAGTTGGCTGCTGGCGCAGCGCCAGCGACTGCAGCAGCAGCAGATACTGGAGCAACAGGCGCTGGAGCAGGTTCGGCTGGAATCCGAGCTGGAGCAGGCACGTCGTGAACTGGAACAGCGGCAGCAGCAGTTCGGGCATCTGCAGCAGAATCTGGAAACCAGAATTCAGCAACTCAGTGACCTGCGTGAAAGCCACGCCAGTATGGTTGCGACACTCACGGCTGAACGTGAACACAATCAGCAGCAGATACAACGCCTGGAAGCCGCTGAGCAGCGTCTGGGCGATACCTTTAAGCGTCTGGCCGCCGATATTTTCGAGCAAAAAAACAAAACCTTCAATCAGCAAAGCCGCGAGCAGATGACTCAGGTGCTGGGTCCGTTGCAAACCCAGATGCAGAACTTTGCCACCCTGGTGCAGACAACCAATGAAAAAAATGCCCAGCAGCACGGTCATCTGCAGAGTCAGCTGTTGAATCTGGAATCACTCAACAAAAACCTGAGCAGCGAGGCGGCCCAGCTGACCGATGCGTTGCGCGGCAGCAACAAAATGATGGGCAACTGGGGTGAACAGCAACTGGAAAAACTGTTGCAACTGGCTGGTTTGCACAAAGACCGCGAATATCAGTTACAGGTCAATGTTAAAAATCATCAAGGGCAGACATTGCGGCCCGATGCATTGATTATGCTGCCCGATGACAAGTGCATTGTTATCGACGCCAAAGTGTCCCTGCAGCATTACACCCATGCCTACGCAGCTGAGAACAGCGCGGAAAGTGATCACTGGCTGCGCGAGCACTGTAAGTCAATCCGGCAGCACATCAATTCGTTATCCAGTAAAGGCTATGCGCATATTGCCGAGCTGGATACGCCGAATTTTGTGCTGATGTTCGTGCCGGTAGAAGCCGCATTACTGGAGGCACTGCGGTTTGACAGTTCATTGCTGGATTACGCCATTACCCGCAACGTGGCACTGGTGACGCCCACCAACCTGCTCAGCACGCTACGTACGGTGGGCAGTGTCTGGCAGGCCTGGCGACAGAATGAAAATGCCCGTGAAATTGCAGACCGGGCCGGCAAGCTGTATGACAAATTCTTTGGCTTTGTCACCGATCTGGAGAATCTGGGCCAACGTTTAAATCAGGCCCGCAAGGCCTACGATGATGCGTTTGGAAAACTCAGTACCGGTTCGGGCAATCTATTGCGTCAAGTGCAAATGCTGCAGACTCTGGGGGCTAAGACCGGCAAAACCCTGCCTGCCAAGTATCTGGCGGATGAACTGGAAGATGCTGATGACGGCGGGTCTGAACCGGCTGCGGCTCTGCCGCATCCCGCTACCGACGCGGAAGATGAATAAGCGCTCTAACTAACAGCAGATAAGGCTTATCTGCTGGAACTGGCTCAGGCGGCAATCGCGGTATTGATCGCGTTCATCAGCGCCTTTTCGTCAACCGGTTTGGTGATATAAGCAGTGGCACCCTGGCGCATGCCCCAGATTTTGTCGGTTTCCTGATTCTTGGTGGTCACGAAAATCACTGGAATATTGCTGGTCTGCTGCTGTTTGGAGAGTGCCCGGGTAGCCTGAAATCCGCTCATGCCCGGCATCACGATATCCATCAGAATTACGTCAGGATGATTCTGTACGGCTTTATCCACGCCTTCCTGTCCGGACTGGGCCGTAATCACCTGATGACCGTTCACTTCAATAAGCTTTGACAGTGAATACAGATGCGCGGTGGAATCGTCAACAATCAGAACAGTGGCCATTCAATATCTCCGGTCTTGCTGCCAGTCGGTAATCTGTAACCGTTAAAGCATACACGCTGAAATGCGCAAAGTCATCCATCAATCTTAACCACCGTGCGCCCCACCGAACCACCCGCCAGCATGGTCGAAAACACCTCGTTCAGTTGCTCGGGCGTGACCACTTGCTGGCAGATGCCGGCGAGTTGATCGGGCCGCCATTGAACGGCCAGTCGCTGCCACAGCTGTTTGCGCAAGGGGGTCGGGCAATTGGCTGAATTGATACCCAGCAGGCTGACCCCGCGGATGATAAACGGCATCACAGTGGTATGCAGCTCAAGGCCACCGGCCATGCCGCAACTGGCGATGCTGCCCCACGGCTTGATGACCCGCGTCAGCCCCGATAGCAGCTCACCACCGACATTATCGATAGCGCCCGCCCAGGCACCCGATTCCAATGGTTGATCGCCCAGAAACAACTCATTGCGGTCCACGCATTGCACCGCGCCCAATTGCTGCAGCCAGTCAAACCGGTCCAGCTTGCCGCTGATGGCGTGCACTTCATAGCCGGCTTTGGTCAGCATATTGACCGCTAATGAACCCACCCCGCCGGTTGCACCGGTGACCACCACCGGACCCATATCAGGGGTCTGACCATTGGCCTCCATGCGGTACAGACTCAGCGCCGCGGTAAAACCCGCGGTGCCCAGCGTCATGGCCTGCTCATAATCCAGTTCATCGGGCAGTGGAATGGTCCAGCGGCTGTCCAGATGAATATAGTGGGCGTAGCCGCCATCACGGGTTTCACTCAAGCCACAACCGGTAGCCAGCACCTTGTCACCGGGCTGAAAGTCGTCGGCTTCTGAAGCCACCACTTCGCCGGCCACGTCAATGCCGCCATTGAGTGGAAAGCGGCGCAGAATTTTGCCACTGCCGGTACCGGCCAGCGCATCCTTATAGTTCACGCTGGAATAATGCACCCTGACCGTAACATCGCCGTTGCTCAACTGCTCAGCCGGCATGGGACCCCACTCAGCCCGGTGCTCGCCCTGATCGGTCTGGTCAATACGGAAGGCTTTAAAATGGCTTGGAATGGGCATCTGTCTATCTCGTTACTGCAGCAGCGTTAAGTATAAAAGACCGGCGGCAGAAACCCTATGGGATGGGCGTTTTTTTCAGCCAGGTTCTCTACCCACCAAGCTGTCATTCTGAACGCAGTGAAGAATCTCCTGGTCTTGCTGATGGGTAGTGATGGGGAGATCCTTCGCTGGCGCTCAGGATGACAGGGGTGTTTCGGGCTTGGAGAGTGATGGGCAAACCGGAATAGTTTTTCATGTTGAACGCAGTGAAAAATCTCTTGGTCTTGCTGATGGGTAGTGATGGGGAGATCCTTCGCTGGCGCTCAGGATGACAGAGGTGTTTCGGGCTTGGAGGGTGGTGGGCGAAGTAAAATAGTTTGTCATTCTGAACGCAGTGAAGAATCTCCTCACGTTATCTGTGTCATTTAGCGCGGGCAGGTTTCGCCGCTCACTGCGTGAGCTGATGCGATGTACTTTCCCATCAAGCATTCAATGCGTAAGAAAGCACGCAAAGAAACAGGGCCCGATTGCGCTGACCCCGCGGGCTTCCCTCAGCCGGTGGTGCTTAAGCGGGCACGCTCCGATACGGCTTCCCGCCGCACGGACCTGGGACAGCCTCCGGGCTGTCCCAGCCACCACGCTCCGCCGTCTTCGGCAGCTTAAATGGCGATAAGAGTGGGTAGTTTGAAGAATCGTAGGCTGGGTCAAGACCCAGCGTGCAGGTCTTTCAATTAACCCGGAGCAATAAAAAAAACCATTAAACCTGCGTACGATTCCAGTTAATAAAAGCCTTGGAGGCGGATGAAATCCGGGCATGCAAAGCAACTTCCCTGCATCCTGCTACTTGCGCCTGGGTATCCGAAAAGCTCGCAACTGGTCGGCCAGCTGTTTTGCCTTGAGCTGGCGTGTTTCGGCATCCAGGCTGTGCTCGGAGCCGTGAGCATAGCGGTAACGGATATAGCGCCCAAACAAGCGTTCTGTCTGTACCCGACTGTCCGGACAATAGCTGATCACTTTGCGCATAACGGTCTGTGGGCCGGCATGATGAGGCGGGTCGATGCCGGCCTGCTGCAGGCGGCGGATTAAGTGTCGATAGGCGTTGACCACAGGGTCGGCGTGCCGGCTGCGGCCGGCGAACCGGTACCACCAGAAGATCACCAGACTGATTACCACCGACAGGACAATCAGCAACAGTAATAACTGGCGTTGATCGACCCGTTCAATGCCTAACGGCTGCAGCAGGCGGCTTTGCCGGTTGGCGTTGAAGCTGACGATATTTTTATTCCACCAGTGGCGCAGTTTATCGGCCTGGTTGCGGACATCGACCAGCCATGGTGCATGCAGCCAATTGGGCACATCCACTACCGCACGTGAGCCCTGCTGAACCCGGTCGGGGGCGACCCAGGCGGTTGGATCGACCCGCGACCAGCCTTGCTCATCGTCCAGCCAGATCTCTGCCCAGGCATGTGCATCAGACTGCCGGACCAGCAGATATTCGCCATTGTCTATACCGCCCTGATAGCCGGTTACCACCCGCGCAGGTATACCGGCGGCGCGCATCAAAAAGGTAAATGCGCCGGCATAGTGTTCGCAGTAGCCGGCGCGCGAATCAAACAGAAACTCGTCGATGGGGTCAGCCAGCAAGGGCAGTGAATCCAACCGGTAGAAGAACGGGTTATCGCGGAAGTATCTAAGTGCCTGGGCAACGATAGTTTCAGCAGCGCCATACTCAGCCTGCCAGTTTGAGGCCAGCTCGCGGGCTCGCTGGCCGATGCCGGAAGGCAGATACAAGGATTCGTTCAACAGGGTGCCGTTGATCGGGCGATTATCACGGAAGTCCAGATCCGAACTGATACTGTAGCGTTTAACGTTACTGATCGGCCGTACGTTACGCAGCTGATAATCAATGCTTAAACGGCTGTCAGAAGGATAGATGGCGGGATAATCCAAGGCGAACAGCCAATGCCGACGATGCGGTTCCAGTTCTACCTCGTAGCTGATATCTGCCGCCTCGCGGGAAGGCTTGTTGCGCGCCGCCACGCTGCTGTAGACGCTTTGGCTCCAGCGTTTGCCGTCAAAACGGGATAGTACAGGGCCACGCCAGTAAAGCTCGTCCCGTGGCGGCTTAGAGCCTGTGAAGGTGACCCGGAAAGCCGGTCCATCATCAATAAACAGGTTGCTGATATCACCGGGTGACATACTGCCGGACAGACCGGTCACGCCTTCCAGTTCACCGCCCTGAATGCCCCACAATGGAACCGATAGCCGCGGAAACAAAAAAAACATCGCTAATGCGAGGGGTATGGCGGGGATCACCAGCCGTGCTCCCTGGATCAGCAATGAGCGGATTTCAGTGGGCCGGCAACCGTCACGGTTGATCACAATCATGCTGGTCAGCCCCAGCCAGGTGGCGGCCATCAGATAGACAAACGTCAAGGGCGATTGAGAAAATAAAAACCAGGTGGCTACCACAAAAAAGCTCAGACTGACCATCAGCATCGCATCACGGCTGCGATTCAGCTCAAATGATTTCAGGATAAGCATGCAGCATAGCAGTTGACTGCCGGGCAAGCGGCCCCACAGGCCATTGTGCAGCCAGAAAATAATCCCCACCGCGCACAGTACAGTGGCGGTGCGCAGCAGCCAGTGCGGGTTACGGTACCAGCGGCTGATACGTAATAGGCAAATGCTGGCCAGCGCGATGGCCAGCAGTATCGGCATGCGGGTCAAATGCGGCAGAATGGCGAACAGCGCGGTTGCCATCACCCACAGTACTATGGCGCGATCCAGGCATCGCTGCCGCGCGGTGGGCCGCGCCAGAGAAGTGTTCAGCTCTGCCATAACGCCAGCCCGCGCAGACATTGATGGCGATGGGCCGCGCCATTGTCGGGCGGAATGTTCAGACCGGGCAATGCCAGCCCGTAACGCAATCCGTTTTGCTCGGCCTTGACCACCCAGGTGGCGACAATCCTTAAGCCCTGCTCAATGTCCCGGACACCCGTCTGAGACAGTCTGAACAGCAGTTCGCTATAGGCGGTCGGCGGATCTTCACGGCTGATCAGTTTGCCCATGCGTGCGGTAGCCTTCCAGGCAATATCCTTGATGTGATCGCCCGGCCGGTAGTCACGTAAACCGGCAAAATCCGCATCCGGTTCGGGCAGCAGGTTGTGTTTGCCATCGCCACTGGCGGGAGTGGGCAGTGGTGGTGGCTGCTGCAGTAACTGCGGATAGACCAGACAGCGTTGCTGCGGGTGCAACCACGACCAGGCCCGAAACAGACCCAGCGGATAGATGCTGCTGAGCCTCAGACGCGGGCATTCCAGCCAGCCCCGCCGGCTGGTGGGCACGGCCAGTTCCAGGATGCCGCTTTGCCCGGCGGACAGGGTCAGCCGGTGCTGCTCAGTCGCTTGCGCCGCAGCGTCACTGCCCAGTTCCAGAATAGGCCGTTCAAAACCCTGGCGCTCATAGATATTCAAACGGAACAGAGCGGTTTCGCCGGCAAACACCGGTTGTACATGCAGCTTGCCGATATCCAGGCCGGACAGATTTCGCCAGGTGCGAAAAGTGGACAACTGGGCGGCAGTCGCCAGCAGAAAAGCCAGCAGCAGCGCCGCATTATTGTTGTAGTTGAGTGAACCCAGCAACATAGCGACTAACAAAATCGCGAAAGTCACGCCAAAGCGGGTGGGCAGGATATAAACCTGGCGGTAAGCGATCCGGAAGGGCGGTGTCAGCGGGCCACGGGCGGCCAGCCAGCGCTGAAAACGCGGCTGACGGGTAATCCAGTTCGACAGACTCAAACTGCGCATGCCGGCTGCTTAATGCTTACGGTACCGCGGTGGTGTTCAGGATGTCCTGTGCGATGCCGGACGGATCAAGTGCCTGATGGTCGGTTTGTTCAATGACCTTAAGGCGGTGTCCGGCCAGGGCGACAAACATCATCTGCACGTCCTCGGGAATGACATGCTGACGGTGATTGAGCAGCGCGTGTGCACGGCTGGCGCGCAGCAGCGCCAGCCCGGCGCGTGGACTCAGACCGACATGGATCTGGGCATGCTGGCGGCTGGCAGCGATTAAAGCCTGAATATAATCCAGTAGCGCGCTGCTGACGTGCACCTGATTGACGTGGGCGATCAGCAGCTGCAGTTTGTCAGTGTTGAGGATGGGGGTGGAATTGTTCAGCAAAGTCTGCCGGTCAGGTTGCTCCAGCAGCATCCGCTCAGCCTGCGCCGAGGGATAGCCCAGGGTTATTTTCAATAAAAAGCGGTCCAGCTGAGAGTCGGGCAACAGCCAGGTGCCCGCCAGATCAACAGGGTTCTGGGTAGCGATTACAAAGAAAGGGCTGGGCAATTCCCGCTGCTGTCCATCCACCGTGACGTGTTCTTCGGCCATTGCCTCAAGCAGTGCGCTTTGTGTTCTGGGCGGCGCCCGGTTGATTTCATCAGCCAGCACAATCTGACTGAAAATCGGCCCCGGCTGGAAGGCAAAGCGTTCGTTGGTCTGGCTGTATACCGATACCCCGACCACATCAGCCGGCAGCAGGTCACTGGTAAACTGGATACGGTGAAAGTCCAGTCCAAGGGTGCTGGCGAGGGCATTGGCCAGTGTGGTTTTGCCGACGCCGGGTAAATCCTCAACCAGGACATGACCGCCGGCCAGCAAGCCGCAAAAAGCCAGTCTCACCGGTTCCGGGTGTCCCAGCACAATACGGTTAACCTGGGCAATGGCTTGGCCCAGTTCATCCAGCAAGGCTTTGGCTGGCTGGTCGGTAGCAGCGCTATCATCTAGCGCCACAGCGCTGAGCCGGGAGTGTGATTCAGTATGCATGGAACTTCCCTGGAAAGCTGGTCATATCCTGTGACCACGAAAATAAATAAGGTTCAGTATACATGTGGCCGGTACTGAGTTTAGCGAATGACTTCTATATCCTTGCCGAGGATGTATTGAATCCTGATCAGGGTATAGGGGGTGGGTCTGACCAACACCGGCTTAGCGGCTAGCTTCAACAGGTAACGATCGGAAGCAGAGTCAGTGTAAACGTACGACCAGGGCGGTTCGATGTCCTGTGCCTTCAGACAATCGAGTTTGTGCTTTCCATAACAGTGCGGTTGACTGATATAACCACCCAGCCAGCGTTGCTTGCGGCTGCCAATGACCTGGACATTTTTCAGGCCTAGACCAGTGAGAATTAAACGTGCCATTTTCTGCCAGCAGCCGGTTACCACCACCACCTGATCACCTGCTGCCAGATGGGCGTCTATCCGCTGCCAGGTATTCTCAATGCGATAACGCTCGGGATAGCTGGCAGTGTGTGCCGCCAGTTTTTTCAGGCAGCGATTGATCTGACGTTTATGCATACCCACGGTGCTCAGCCAGAGATACATGGAGGCGCCCAGCCGCTTGGTGGGCGGGCAAAACAACAGGGGTAGTATGACCGGTGTGGCCAGCAGCATCACGATGATCGGCCAGCCCCGGCTACGGGCAAAAGCCAGAATCATACGGGTGCCGTTATCGCCACGCACCAGCGTCCCGTCGAAATCAAACAACACCAACTGACGTTGTTGAGTGGCTGGCTGGCTGGCGCTGCGGGCAGTGCTGTCCATGCGGGTTAATAAGGCACGCTCTGAGCTGAACTGATAAACCCGCTGGCAAGTCTGTGCTGGTGCGGTAACTTAATCATTGAGCTTAAATCAGGAGTTGCTGAAGCTTATGCGATGTAGAACCGGATAACATCGTGTGCCGTGCTGAACGTATAAGCGTATGCCCGCCGTCAGTTGACCCGGTGGATGGCGCGCTTAGCAACATTCAGCGCCGCTTCGTGGACCGCCTCAGACAGGGTCGGATGAGCATGCACAATCCGCGCCAGGTCCTCGGCGCAACCGGCAAACTCCATGGTGACCACGCACTCGGCAATCAGTTCGGAGGCATTGGCACCGATAATGTGAGCGCCCAGCAGGCGGTCGGTTTCAGCATCCGCCAGTAATTTGACCATGCCAGTCGCATCACCCATTGCCAGACCGCGCCCGGTAGCGGCAAACGGAAAGCTGCCGCTGGTGTATTCGACCCCGGCTTCGCTCAGTTCCTGCTCGGTTTTACCGACCCAGGCAATTTCCGGATCGGTATAAATCACCCAGGGTACGGTGTCCAGATTGATATGCCCGGCCTGACCGGCAATGGTCTCGGCCACGGCGATACCTTCCTCCGAACCTTTATGCGCCAGCATCGGACCACGCACGGCATCACCGACGGCCCAGACATTCTCGGCACTGGTGCGGCAGTGCTCATCCACTTCAATTTGCTGACGCTGGTTGATGGTAACACCGGTGTCTTCACCCAACAGTCCCTCGGTATTGGCGCGCCGGCCTACCGCGACCAGCAGACGATCAACCGTAACGCTGTCCTCGCCATCCGGCGTGGTCAGTTTGACCAGCACTTCCCCATTGTTGATTTCGGCACTTTGCACCTTGGTACCGAGCCGGATATCCAGGCCCTGCTTTTTGAACTCCCGGCCGGCGGCTTTGCCAATATCTTTATCCGCGGCGGCCAGTAAACTGTCCAGCGCTTCGAACAGTACGACTTCAGCGCCCAACCGCTTCCATACGCTGCCCAGTTCCAGACCGATCACCCCGGCGCCGATCACCCCCAACCGCTGCGGCACCTGGGAAAATTCCAGCGCGCCCTCGTTATCTACGATATAGCGGCCGTCGTAATCAACATTGGGAATCGCGATCGGAATTGAGCCGGACGCCAGAATGACGTGTTCAGCGCTCATTTCCTGCGCTTGCCCGCCGCTGTCGGTCACCGCCACCTTGCGGTCTTTGAGCAGCTTGCCGCGGCCGTTGATAAAGGTCACTTTATTGCTTTTGAATAATTGTGTGACGCCGCCGGTTAACTGCTTAACGATCTTGTCCTTGCGCGCCAGCATGGCATTGATGTCCATGTTGACCTGGCCGGAAACCTGGATTCCATGCTCGGAATATTGATGTTGCACATGATGGTAATGCTTGCTTGAGTCGAGCAGCGCTTTGGACGGAATGCAACCCACATTCAGACAGGTTCCTCCCGGTGCGGCTTTGCCATCTTTACCTTGACGTTCATCAATACAGGCTGTTTTCAGCCCCAGTTGCGCGGCGCGAATTGCAGCGACGTAGCCCGCCGGGCCACCACCAATCACAATGACATCAAAATGGTCACTCATACACTTTTCCTAAATCTTATGGGTCAGGGAAGCTTGCCTGGATCGGTTGAGCCAGATACCAGTAAAGCTTCGTTGATTCTGTTACAGGCCCAGCAGCATGCGCGCCGGATCTTCCAGGGCGGTCTTAACGCTGACCAGGAACTGCACCGCATCCTTGCCGTCAATGATGCGATGATCGTAACTGAGTGCGATGTACATCATCGGGCGGGCTACAATCTCACCGTCTTCGACCACCGGCCTGTCCTTGATGGTATGCATACCCAGGATCGCGCTTTGCGGGGGATTGATCAGCGGCGTGGAGAGCAGCGAACCGAATACCCCACCATTGGTAATGGTAAATGTACCGCCCTGCAGGTCCTCCAGTGTCAGACTGCCGTCGCGTGCCTGCTCGGCATAACCGCGAATCTGATCTTCAATCTGCGCCAGCGACATCAGATGCGCGTTGCGCAGCACCGGAACCACCAGCCCGCGGTCAATGGAGACTGCTACGCCGATATCCTGAAAGCCGTGATACACAATCTCTTCGCCTTCCACCGAGGCATTCACAATCGGATGCTTTTGTAAGGCTTCACAGCAGGCCTTGACGAAAAATGACATAAAGCCCAGCCGTACGCCGTGGGTTTTTTCGAAGTCATCCTTATAACGTGCGCGCAAATCCTTGACCGCCTGCAGATTGACTTCATTGAACGAGGTCAGAATGGCCGCGGTGTTCTGGGCTTCTTTCATACGCTCGGCGATGCGGCTGCGCAGACGGGTCATCTTGACCCGCTCTTCCGGGCGTGAACCACCGCCCTGCAGGTGCTGGAGAACATCACCTTTGGTGATTCGGCCAGCACGACCGCTGCCCTTCAGCTGACTGGTGTCAACCTCATGCTCGGCGGCCAGCTTGCGCGCTGCCGGTGGCAGGTCATTATCCACCTGCCGGGCTGCCGTGGAATCGGACCTGGCCTGCTGCTGGTCACCGGCACTTTGATCAGGTTTGCCCTGCGGGCCGGCTGCGGCCGCCTGTGGCCGGTCATCATCACCATCTGTTGCCGACTTGTCCTCGGCAGGCTCGTCAGCAATCTCCTGTTCTTCCAGCAGGGCCAGCACTTCACCACTGGTGACTGTTGCACCGGCTTCCTGGCTGATGGATTTGATCACTCCGTCTACCGGCGCGGGAACTTCCAGTACCACTTTATCGGTTTCCAGATCAACGATGTTCTCGTCCCGGCGAACGGTATCACCGGCTTGTTTATGCCAGGTGGCGACCACGGCGTCGCTGACGGATTCCGGTAAGGCCGGGACTTTGACTTCAATGCTCATAATGTCTGCATGCTCCAAAAATTATCGTGGTGCTAATTTGTCTAACTGCTGGTGAAATGATTACTGGTTGGAAACCTGATCCAAATCAATGGTCCGCGGCGCCGCACCAACCTGCAAAGCCGTTTCGACCAGTTCGCGCTGTTCTTTAGCGTGAATTTTGGCATAACCCACAGCCGGTGATGCCAGTTCTCCGCGGCCCGCATAGCTTAGTTGCTGATGATCGGACAGACAGGCCTGGAGCCGGTCACGCAAGCGGAACCAGGCGCCCTGGTTGTGAGGTTCTTCCTGGCACCAGACGATTTCGCTGGCCTGGGCATAACCCTGAATCAGGGCTTGAACCTCCTCTTGAGGGAAGGGATACAACTGTTCTATCCGGCAGATCGCGACCTGCTCGTTGCCCTGTTCGGCACGCGCGGCGGCCAGATCGAAATAGACTTTGCCGGCACACAGCACCAAGCGCTTGACCTTATCCGCGGAAATAGCGGAATTGACCTCATCCAGCACGGGCTGAAAACCGCCGATCGCCAGTTCATTCAGATTGGAAACCGAGGCCTTGTGCCGCAACAGGCTCTTGGGCGTCATGACCACCAGGGGCTTGCGGTAGTCACGCAGCATTTGACGGCGCAGCATGTGGAAGAACTGAGCCGGGAGACTGGGGACGCAGACCTGAATATTATCCTGGGCGCACAATTGTAAAAAACGTTCCAGGCGCGCGGAGGAATGCTCCGGACCCTGACCTTCGTAACCATGCGGTAAAAACAGCACCAGGCCGCACAGCCGGCCCCACTTGGTCTCACCCGAGGCAATAAATTGATCGATCACCACCTGCGCACCATTGGCAAAATCACCGAACTGCGCTTCCCAGATCACCAGCGAATGGGGGTCAGTACTGGCATAACCATACTCAAAAGCCATCACCGCTTCTTCGGATAACAGCGAATCAATCACCGTGACTTTGTGCTTGTCATCGCTAAAACTTTCCAGCGGCAGTATGCATCGACCGGTGTTCTGATCGTGCAGGATAGCGTGACGGTGGAAAAAAGTACCTCGTCCGGAATCCTGACCGACCAGCCGCAGGCCGTGGTTTTTTTCAATCAGGCTGGCGTAGGCCACATTCTCGGCAAAGCCCCAATCCATGGGGATTTCTCCGTTACCCATTTTGCGGCGGTCATCAATGACTTTCTGAACCCGCGCATGCAATTTGAAATCTTCCGGCAGTTCGGTCAGCTGACCGGCAATGCGTTTAACTTCTTCCGGTGACAGCGTGGTATCGGCCGGGTCACGCCAGTCAGCATCCAGGAAAGGCGTCCAGTCAAAACTGCCGTCATCGGCGCTGGTGCTGTCGCGCACATCGGTTACCGGTTCGCCGTCATCCAGCCGCTGCCGATAATCATCCTGCATTTGCTTGGCCTGCTCGGCACTGACCACCTGCGCCGCCACCAGCTTCTCGGCGTACTGTTCGCGGGTGGTGGGCAGCTTGCGAATCACCTGATACATGATGGGCTGGGTAGCGGATGGTTCGTCCGCTTCATTATGTCCATGTCGCCGGTAGCAGACCAGATCAATAATGACGTCCTTCTGGAATTCCTGGCGGAAATCCTCGGCCATCTTGGCGACAAAAACGACCGCTTCAGGGTCGTCCGCATTGACATGAAAAATCGGAGCCTGCACCATTTTGGCAACTTCGGTGCAATACAGCGTGGAGCGTGCATCCAGGGGGTTGGAGGTGGTGAAGCCGACCTGGTTGTTGATCACCACATGCAGCGTGCCGCCCACCGCGAAACCACGCGCCTGCGACATGTTGAACAATTCCATCACCACGCCCTGACCGGCCAGCGCGGCATCGCCATGGATCAGCACCGGCAGCACCTTGCCGAATTCGCCCTGGTTGTGTTCGGTCTGGCGCGCACGCGCCGAACCCACCACCACCGGATTAACGATTTCCAGATGCGAGGGGTTAAAAGCCAGGGCCAGATGCAGCTTACCGCCATCGGTGTGCAGATCAGCGCTGTAACCCAGATGATATTTCACATCACCCGCGCCATTGCCGTTGCTGGCGGTGCCATCGAACTCAGCGAATAGACGTGCGCTGGGTTTACCTAGAATATTGACCAGGACATTCAGCCGGCCACGGTGTGCCATGCCGATCACCGCTTCGCTGATACCATTGCCGCCGGCGTGCAGCATCAGTTCCTGCAGGAACGGAATCAGACTGTCACCGCCTTCCAGTGAAAAGCGCTTCTGGCCGACGTACTTGGTGGCCAGATAACGTTCCAGACCTTCCGCCGCGGTAAGCTTGCGCAAAATTCGCACCCGCGCCTCGGTCGGCTGCGAAAAATCGCCCTGACTGCCTTCCAGCCGCTGCTGCAGCCAGCGGCGTTGGTTGGTATCGGTGATATGCGCGTATTCGGTGCCGATGCTGCGGCAGTAAACCTGCTGCAGCAGCTCGATAATCTGTCCCAGTTGCATGCGGTCCGGTGCGGCCAGTGAACCGGTATCGAATTCGCGCTGCAGATCGCTGTTGTCAAGATCGTGCGCATCCAGCTCCAGATCGGGTACTTCCGGTCGCGTGCTCAGGTCCAGCGGGTCCAGTTGCGCGCGCTGATGGCCGCGCACCCGATAGGCATTGACCAGTTTCAGTACCCCCGCCTGTTTGTGATCATCGCCCGCGGAACTGCCGCCAGCCAGGCGATAATGTCCACTGTAGGCAAGTTGCCGGAAATGCTCCAGCACCTCGGCATGGCTGGGTTCGCGGTCTGCTGATAGGCTGTCGAACAGTGTTTGCCAGTGTGCGTTGACTGAATCCGGATCGGCCAGCCAGCGCTCGAACTGAGCTTCAACATAGGCGGCATTGGTGCCTCCCAGGTGGGATGTCTGATATTGCTGTTGCAGCGTTTTGCTCACGATTTCATATCTGTCAGTAGCCGTTGGTCGGGATAATCTGGTTTATCTATCAATGTCTGGTGTGTGGTTTGGGCGAACCCATTGAGTTTCAACCGGTTATTATAAAAGCATTGGCCGGGAAACACACCAGCCACGGACTTGCTCAGGCGTCCGTTGGGACGCAGGCTTGAATGTGGATAGCGCCTTGCGCCAGCAGCCACTCCAGTAACGGCAGGTATTCAGCGCTGCTGACGCTCAGCGCTGACAACTGGAAGCTGGTTTGATCACAGATCAGGCGCGCCGCCGCGGCACTGCACTCCATTCGCTCACCATTACAAAATAATACCGCCTGATGCTCACTGCCCGTCTGGCTGCGCCAGGCCAGCCGCGCGGCTGGCTGCACTGACAGCATGCTGGCAGCCGGCAGATCATTCAGTGGCTGCGGTGGTTCCGGCCAGTCCAGCATGTCATCGTGTAAACGATATTGGGTGATGAAGCGGCCGAAGCTGTCCAGCAGGGTATCGTCATCAGCACTGATGAAGTGCTGTAACTGTTGCCGGATGCGAGCGCTGACTGCCGGACCCAGTTGATTATGCTCGTGCCGGGAAAAGTCCGGATCGGTATAGTGCGCGGGTTGCCCAGCGGCATTCCAGTATTCCGCCAGACCGCTCAGCAGTTCAGTGCTGGCGGGGGTGCGCAAGCCGACTGACAAGCTGATGCAGTCACTTTCCGCGACGCCAAAGTGCGCCACACCCGGAGGTAGATAGAGCATGTCGCCAGGTTCCAGCAACTGGTCTTGCTCGGCGGCAAACTGTCGCAGTACTTTCAACTCCAGCCCATCCACATACTGCTGTGCTGCTGACGGTGCCCATTGCCAGCGGCGCCGGCCCTGCAACTGGATCAGGAAAACATCGTACTGATCGATATGCGGGCCGACCGAGCCACCGGGTTCAGCATAACTGGCCATGACATCATCCAGCCGCCAGCGCGGCAAAAAATCAAACTGCCGCAGCAGTGCAGCACAATCCTCACGCACTTTGTCCAGATCCTGAACCAGTAAAGTCCAAGGGGGCTGAGGGTGAGTACTTGGCAATGCCGCCAGTGTGTCTGCTGCGAATGGGCCGTAGCTGATCCGCCAGCCATCGGGCTGTTGCAACCGTCCGCTGATCAGGCGCGCGCCCAAGCGCTCGTCACCAGCGTGTGCGAACAGTGCCTCCCGGGTCAGCGCGAGCGGTAACTGCAGTTGCACGGCCCGCATCAGCAGCGGCTGGCGCTGCCAGTAGTCCCGCAGAAAACCGGCAGTGGATAGGTCAGTGCCAAACAGCCTGTCGCTCATCAGCGCGCTGCTTATTGATAGTGGTTCAATTGTCTGGCCAGCCGCCGTGCGTAACCGGTGTAATCGGACGGTGACAACGACAGCAACAGGGTTTTGGCGCCAGTGGGGATATCCAGAGCATGGATGAATTCGCGCAGGCTGTGCTCATCAATGCCTTTGCCACGGGTCAGTGCTTTTAATTGTTCATACGGCTCGGGCAGGCTGTAACGGCGCATCACCGTCTGCACCGCTTCGCCCAGTACTTCCCAGCTGTTTTCCAGATCTTCATTCAGGCGCGCATGATTAACCGCCAGTTTGCCCAACCCCTTACCCAGCGATAGCCAGGCAATCTGGCAGTGACCAATGGCGGTGCCCAGCGCACGCAGCACGGTGGAGTCGGTCAAATCCCGTTGCCAGCGCGAAACCGGCAGTTTCTCGGCGAAATGACCCAGCAGCGCATTGGCGATTCCCAGGTTGCCTTCGGCATTTTCGAAGTCAATCGGGTTGACCTTATGGGGCATGGTGGAAGAGCCGACTTCACCGGCGATCACGTTCTGCTTGAAATAACCGACCGCAACATAACCCCAGATATCGCGTGCGAGATCAAGCAGAATGGTGTTAATCCGCACCAGCGCATGGGCATATTCAGCAATGCAGTCATGCGGTTCTATCTGAGTGGTGTAAGGGTTCCAGGCAATGCCCAGGTTCTCCACAAACAGTCGGCTCAACTCAATCCAGTCAACTTCTGGATAGGCCACCCGATGGGCATTGAAGTTACCGACCGCGCCATTCATCTTGCCGGTAATCTCCACCCGCGCCAGCGCTCGGCGCTGGCGGCGCAGCCGGTAGACCACGTTGGCCAGTTCCTTACCCAGGGTGGTCGGGCTGGCAGGTTGACCGTGAGTTCGCGACAGCATCGGCAAGTCAGCAAATTCCTCGGCCATCCGCAGCAGTTGCTGTTCCAGTGACTTAAGGCCCGGTTGAATATGGTTTGCGCGGGCATCATTCAGCATCAGGCCGTAGGCTAGATTATTGATGTCTTCGGAGGTGCAGGCGAAATGGACGAATTCACTTGCATCGACCAGTTCAGGGTGCTCGGCCAGTTGCTGTTTCAGATAATACTCGACTGCCTTGACATCGTGATTGGTGGTGCTTTCAATGGCTTTAATCGCGCTGGCCGACTGGATATCAAAATCATCCACCAACTGTTGCAGATAGTCCCGCGCAGCAGCACTCAAGCGGGGTGCTTCTTCAATATCGGCGCAATCACACAAGGCCTCCAGCCAGCGCACCTCAATCAGAAAACGCCGTTGCAGCAAACCATATTCACTTAAACAGCCTCGCAGCGCAGCGGTTTTACCCGCATAACGTCCATCGGTCGGGCTGAGGGCGGTAAGGGCTGACAATTCCATAAGGTTTAGGCTTTATTTTAGTAGTTCGTATTGTAACGGCAGTGGGCGGGGTTGGGCAGACATTTTCTCTGCCCGCTGATCTGTCATTAAGAACACGGTGAAGAATCTCTCCCGGATTGGGTTGACGGGTAGTGATGCGGAGATCCTTCGCCGGCGCTCAGGATGACAGGGGTGTTTCGGGCCTGGGGGAGTGAACCAGGATGGCTTGTCATTCTGAACGCAGGCAAGAATCTCCCTATGCTATCCGTGCCATTCAGCGCAGTGAACGGCGAAACAAGCTATATCGCGCCCGTGGACAGGTATCAGCAAAAACTTGCCGGCCCAAACATTAGAACAAAGAAAAGCACCACCCCTATGCTTCATCAGAAGCAACCCCCATCTTATAATGCCGGACACTATCAAAAGTGAAATGAATTGGAGCTATCAATGACCCAGTATCGTACCGAGCGCGACAGTATGGGCGAGTTGCAGGTGCCCGTGGATGCCTTGTATGGCGCGCAAACGCAGCGGGCGGTGAATAATTTTCCTATCAGTGGTTTGACTATGCCGCGGGAATTTATCCGCGCGCTGGGCTTGATCAAATCAGCGGCGGCTCAGGTCAATAACGATCTGGATTTACTGGATGACAATCTGGCCGAAGCGATTAAGGCAGCGGCGCAGCAGGTCAGTGCTGGTGATCTGGATGAACACTTTCCCATTGATATCTTTCAAACCGGCTCCGGCACCAGCAGTAACATGAATGCCAATGAGGTGATCGCGCATGTCGCCAATCATGCCGGTGATGCGGGCGTGCATCCGAATGATCACGTAAATATGGGGCAAAGCAGTAACGATGTGATACCTACTTCGATCCATGTTGCGGCCTGCCTGATGGCCAGCGAACAGTTATTGCCGGCACTGGATCATCTGCATACCGTGCTTGTCGCACGGTCAGACGAACTATCAACAGTGGCCAAAACCGGCCGGACTCATTTGATGGATGCAATGCCGGTCACGTTTGGTCAGGAACTGGCCTGCTGGGCCAAACAGATAGACAGCGGCCGGGCGCGCATCCGTGCCGCGTTGGAGCGGATGCGGCAATTGCCTCAGGGCGGCACGGCGGTTGGCACGGGCATCAATGCCCACCCGGAATTCGGGGCACGCATGGCTGCGCAGTTATCCGCAACCACGGGCTTTGATTTTGCCAGTAATGACAATTTGTTTGAAGGCATCAGTTCCCAGGATGCGGCGGTAGAGCTGTCAGGGCAGTTAAAGACCATTGCCTGCAGCCTGATGAAAATCGCCAATGACCTGCGCTGGATGAACTCCGGACCATTGGCGGGCATCGGCGAGATCGAACTGACGGCGCTGCAGCCGGGCAGCTCCATCATGCCCGGCAAGGTCAATCCGGTGATTCCCGAAGCAGTCTGTATGGTCTGTGCCCAGGTAATAGGCAATGACGCCACTATTACGGTGGGCGGGCAGGCCGGTAATTTTCAATTGAATGTGATGCTGCCGGTAATCGCCTACAATCTCCTGCAAAGCCTGGAAATCGTGGCGAATGTCAGCCCTTTGCTGGCCGATCATGCTATTCAGGGGTTTAGTGTGCGCAGCGATAATGTTGAGGACGCACTGGCCCGTAATCCGATTCTGGTCACCGCTTTGAATCCGGTTATCGGTTATGAAAAAGGCGCTGCCATCGCCAAGCAGGCCTATAAGGATGGCCGTCCGGTCAAGCAGGTGGCATTGGACAATACTGATCTGAGCGCCGCGGAGCTGGATCGTCTGCTGGATCCGGTGGAGTTAACCAAGGGTGGGATCAAAAGCTGATAATGTAGGAGCGGACCTGGCCGCGGCTTGGTACTTTGGACAAACCGATCGCGGCCTGGTCCGCTCCTACGTAAATAGAATATGTCTGCAAGCATCCAAAGACTCGATCAACAGCTGATCAATCAGATTGCCGCCGGCGAGGTCATCGAGCGGCCGGCTTCGGTGGTCAAGGAACTGGTGGAAAACAGTCTGGACGCCGGCGCCAGTGAAATTCAGGTGGATATTGAGCGTGGCGGCGCGCGTCTGATCCGGGTACGGGATAATGGCTTCGGCATTGCTAAGGCGCAACTGGAGCTGGCCCTGGCGCCGCATGCGACCAGCAAAATTGCTAATCTGGATGATCTGGAAGCCGTTGCGAGTCTGGGTTTTCGTGGTGAGGCATTAGCCAGCATAGCTTCGGTGTCGCGTTTAACGCTGGCTTCGGCAGCCGCTGACAGCGATGCCGCACATGGTTGGCAAATCTCGTCGGATGCAATGCAGCCACAACCCAGCCCGGTCAGTCAAGGGACTTTGATCGAGGTCCAGGACCTGTTTTATAACACCCCGGCACGGCGCAAGTTTCTGCGCACAGAGCGGACCGAGTTTCAGCATATCGATGATTTGCTCAAACGGCTGGCACTGGCCCGCGACGCAGTCAGTTTCCGTCTGACTCACAATGGTAAGGTGATTCGTCAGTTACCCGCGCTTAAATCAAGTGGTGAAAAGCTTAGTCGGATCAAACTGATTTGTGGTTCGGCGTTTGCCGACCAGGCACAGCATCTGGATATTGCATCCAGTGGACTGGCCTTGACCGGCTGGGTGGCCAGGCCGGCTTTTTCCCGGCAGCAGGCGGATATGCAGTACTTCTTTGTGAATGGACGGCTGGTCAAAGACCGCCTGATCGCGCATGCCGTGCGACAGGCTTACCGGGATGTGTTGTACCACGGCCGGCAGCCTGCCTATGTACTGCACCTGACGCTGGACCCGGCCAGCGTGGATGTCAATGTGCATCCACAAAAACACGAAGTCCGCTTTCGTGAGCAGCGCCAGGTGCGGGATTTCCTGTTTGGCGTCATTCACCGTGAGCTGGCCGGACAGCAGGTTCCCGTAGCCGGTGAGTCTCTACAGCAGCAGGATGGTAAAGTCAGTCTGCAGGTGGGTTATCGCCAGGTACCATTGAGCCAGGGACTATCGCCTGGACTGGGTCAGCGCCCGTCTTATTCATCCTCAGCTCATTCGCCCTCGGCTTTGGCCGATGCTCAGGCGGCCTATGCCTATCTGGCGCAATCCGCCCAGGCTTCGGGCCAGACTGCGGCCCATGGCTCGGAGCCAGGCCTGGACAACGCCGATGAGGGGGGCAGGGAGGCACCTGGTGCGGAGGTGCCGCCGCTGGGTTACGCGTTGGCCCAATTGCACGGTATTTATCTGTTGGCCCAGAATGCGGAAGGCCTGGTGCTGGTGGATATGCATGCCGCGCATGAGCGCGTGGTATACGAACAGCTTAAACAGACCTATGCGCAGCAGGGCGTGCGCAGCCAACGCCTGCTGGTGCCGCACAGCATCAATATCAGTGAGCGGGAAGCCGCGGCGGTGGAACAACACGCCGAATCGCTGCAACGTTTCGGTTTGCAACTGGAGCGCAGTGGACCGGAAGCTGCGCTGTTACGGGCTGTTCCGGCGTTGCTGGCCAAGGCCGACATGGAGCAGTTGGTGCGTGATCTGCTGTCAGAACTGGTTGCCTGGGGTGAATCCGCGCTGCTATCTGAGCATCAGGATGAAATGTTGTCGGCCATGGCCTGCCATGGCTCGGTGCGCGCCAACCGCAAATTGACCACCGAGGAAATGCATGGTCTATTGCGTGCGATGGAGGCCACCGAGCGCAGCGATCAGTGCAATCATGGCCGCCCGACCTGGCTACAGTTGGATATGCCTACCCTGGACAAGCTGTTTCAGCGGGGGCGCTGAATTTTGTCTACCCCGCAGCCGCCCAGACAGCCGGTGATCTGCCTGCTGGGTCCTACCGCCGCAGGGAAAACAGCCGCGGCACTGGCGCTGGCGGACAGCTTGCCGATCAGCTTGATCAGCGTGGATTCCGCTCAGGTATACCGGGGAATGGATATCGGGTCGGCCAAACTGGAGCCTGAACTGCTGGAGCAATACCCGCACGCACTGATTGATATTCGCGATCCCGAGCAGCAGTATTCGGTGGCTGATTTTTGCCGGGATGCCAGCCAGGCGATAGCTCAGGCCCGGGCCACGGGTAGAACGCCAGTCCTGGTCGGCGGCAGCATGATGTATGTGCAGGCGCTGATGCAGGGCCTGGCAAAACTCCCCGCCGCCCGGCCCGAAATCCGAGCTGAATTGGAACTACAGGCTGAGCAACAAGGCTGGCCGGCATTGCATGCCCGTCTGGCCCGGCTTGACCCGGCTGCCGCGGCCCGGCTTGAACCGACTGATGCCCAGCGTATTGAGCGGGCGCTGGAGGTTTATCTGGCCACTGGAAAGCCGCTCTCGGACCAAATTAACAATGATTTACAAGTCAGCCGGAATTGGCGCTTCCTGTTACTTGCTATTTCGCCGGAAGACCGCACTTTATTGCACAGCCGCATTGCTCAGCGTGTTAAAGTGATGCTGACACAAGGGCTGATTTCAGAAGTTGAGCAATTGCGCCTGCGACCGGGTCTGCAAGCAGATCACAGCAGTATGCGCAGTGTCGGATATAGACAGGTTTGGTCGATGCTGGAGGGCAGGCTTTCCACCACAGCCCTGGCTGACGAGATAATTTTTGCTACGCGGCAGCTAGCCAAGCGTCAGCTTACCTGGCTGCGTCAAATGCCCGGTATGGTGTGGGTTAATGGCGTTTCCAGCAAGACTAAGGGCGATGTTATGACGTATGAATATGAATTTATAATCAACCGTGTTGATATTTTTGCAAGCAAACCACCACTTTTGGCGGTCTACTAGCTACAGTAAATAATTTGCCATGCGCAGCCAGCCTCCCAGCCAGCGCAGCATACCGATTTAATTAGCAATGAGCCGATCAATCTACAGCTAGGTGCTGAGCTGATTGGCCACCAGAAAAATGTACCAGAAGGTCAGGAGAAAACGAGATGTCTAAAGGACAATCATTACAGGAGCCGTATCTGAACGCGCTCCGCAAAGAGCGCGTACCAGTGTCGATATACCTGGTTAACGGGATTAAACTACAGGGTCAGATTGATTCGTTCGATCAGTTCGTGATTTTGTTGCGTAATGCCGTCAGTCAGATGATTTATAAGCATGCGGTGTCAACCATCGTGCCCAGCCGTAACGTTAATCTCAACACTGGCAACGATGATGACTCTCCAGATGTAGGCAATGCTGCCAGCTAGTACCCTCAGGCAGCTTATCGATATTGACCGCGCTGCAGCCGGATAGCGGTGATTGATTCCGAAAGCGCAGTTCTTATACTGTCAGCATGGCTGGCAGTATCACATTTCATAATTGTTCAGTGACGCCTGTGCGCTCAGGGGCATATTGTTATGTTTGATCGTATTGAACGCGGCCATCGTGCCGCGCTGATGATCGTGGCCAGGCAGGGCGGTGATCTGGAACAGCGCCGTCAGGAATTCGCCGCCCTGGCTGAAGCCGCCGGGGTGCAGGCCCGAACGACAGTTACTGCTCGTATCGATCAGCCCCGCCCGGCGACCTATCTGGGCACCGGCAAGGTTGAAGAACTCAAGCTGGCTGCTCAGCAGAACGATTGTGATGTGGTGCTGGTTGATCGCGATCTCAGCCCGGTGCAGGAACGCAATCTGGAGAGCGCACTGCAGTGCCGGGTGCTGGATCGCAGCGGCTTGATCCTGGATATTTTTGCCCAGCGGGCGCAAAGCTACGAAGGTAAATTACAGGTCGAACTGGCTCAACTGCGTCATCTGGCGACCCGTCTGGTGCGTGGCTGGTCACATTTGGAGCGGCAGAAAGGTGGTATCGGTTTGCGCGGTCCGGGTGAAACCCAGCTGGAAACCGACCGCAGGCTGTTGGGTGCGCGCATCCGGCAACTGCGCGGTCAGCTGGAACGCGTAGATCGCCGCCGCAGTCTGGGTCGCGCGCGCCGGGAACGCGGCGGGCAGCCGCTGGTGGCGTTGGTTGGCTATACCAATGCCGGTAAATCAACCCTGTTCAATCGCCTGACCGAGGCCGATGTGCTGGTTAAGGATATGCTGTTCGCGACCCTTGACCCGACGGTACGGCGTTGGATTGATGCCCGTCTGGGCATAGTATTGCTGAGTGATACCGTGGGTTTTATCGATGAACTGCCACATGAGCTGATCGCGGCGTTTCGTTCCACGCTGCAGGAAACCCGCAGTGCTGACCTGTTGCTGCACGTTATCGATGTGGCCGATCCTCAATATCAGACGCGCATGCATGCGGTGGAAAGCGTGCTCGCCGAGATTGGCGCGGAGCATTTACCGGTGCTCAAGGTATTAAACAAGATCGATCAGGTTGACGATGCTGAGCCGGGTCTGCACCGTAACAGCGCCGGTGAAATCCGGGCTGTCAGTATCAGCGCGCACAGCGGTGCAGGGCTGGATGAGCTGGTCACCGCGGTCAATGAACGGCTGGGTGAAACACAGATTCAAACCACTATCCGGGTGCCGTTCGCCGCTGCTGAATTGCGCGCCCGCCTGTTCGACCTGGGCGCTATTGAAGCTGAACAGGCCAGCGATGCAGAAGGTTTTTGCCTGAACGTCAATCTATCGACCATAGATGCCCGCAAGCTGGCTGAATTGCCCGGTGTGTGCGGGCAGGTGGCGGCCCAGCAGTTGCTGAGTACCGCGGTTGTTTAAAAACCTGTTGACCGATTGCCTCGAATGTTACCCGGGCATGGCTGGTTTTTTATGTTCATTGCCCGCACATCATATGTAGCGCGCAGTGACTAGTCTCACTGTTGAGCTATGTGCCGTGCTGCTATCATGCACGCTTGAATAATTTTAGCTAGGAAGGACCAATATGCCCTGGAATGAACCCGGTAAGAATTCATCCGGAAAAGACCCGTGGGGGAAAGGATCATCACAGCCCCCTGATCTGGATGAGGTTTTCTCAGGACTGCAAAAGAAATTGAAAGGCCTGCTAGGCGGTGGTGATAAAGGCACCAACGGCAGCAGCTCCGGTGGCGGTTCCGGCCGCAGCGGAGGTTTTGGTCTGATCCTCATAGCGGTAGCTGTGGTGTGGGTGATTTTTGATTCGCCACACACCATTGACCAGGCGGAACGCGGTATCGTCCAGACCTTCGGCAAGTACAGCCGTACGCTGGAGCCTGGCCTGCGGTTCACCTGGCCGCGCCCGATTGAAACCCTGACCAAGATCAATGTCAGCGATATTCAGGACGTGGTCAGCGCTACCGATGACCGCATGCTGACCAGCGACGAAAATCTGATTGATATCAAATTCGCGGTTCAGTACCGGATTGCCGATCCACAGGCTTACCTGTTCAAGGTGCGTGATCCGAAGGAAGTTTTGCAGCTGGCATCGGAAAGCGCCCTGCGTGAAGTCGTGGGCGGTAATGCCATGGACTTCATTCTGGAGGAAGGCCGCGGTCAGGTCGCCAGCGATACCAAACAGTTGTTGCAGGAAATTATTACCCGTTATAACGCAGGTATCGAAATTTTATCTTTCAACCTTCAGGACGTTAAACCGCCGATGCAGGTCAAAGATGCTTTTGATGATGTGGTGAAAGCCCGGGAGGATCAGGAGCGTTTCAAAAATGAAGCTCAGGCCTACGCCAACAAAGTGGTGCCTGAGGCCCGCGGCGCGGCGGCCCGCATTACTCAGGAAGCGGAAGGTTACCGGGCCAGTAAGATTGCGCTCTCGGTAGGTGAGGCAGACCGTTTCAGCCTGCAATTGGATGCTTATCAGTTAGCGCCGGACGTAACCCGTGACCGCCTGTATCTGCAGACCCTGGAAGAAGTTTTGAGCAATAACCGGAAAGTGCTGCTGGATGTGAGTTCAGACGGCAATATCTTCTATCTGCCACTGGATGGACAAAACACGTCCACCGGACAGCGCAGTTTGCCGCCGCCTTTGCGCAATGCTGGAAACAATTCCCTGAACAGCCCATCAACACCATCATCGGCGAGCGGCAATGACAGCCGCAGCCGTGGTCGGGAGGGACGCTAGATGAAATCATGGACCGTCATACTGCTGGCTATTGCCGCTTTTCTGTTATTGATGTCGTTGTATACCGTTAAGGAATACGAAACCGGCATCAAATTCCGTCTGGGTGAAATCATTGAGACCGGTATTGAGCCGGGTCTGCATTTCAAAGCGCCGTTTATCAACAACGTGCGTACCTTCGATCAGCGCGTGCTGGAACTGGATATGCCCTCCGAGCAGCTCAATACCTCGGAACAGAAATACGTCGAGGTGGACTATTTCGTTAACTGGCGAATCGTTGAGCCCGCTGAGTTCTACATTGCTACCCAGGGGGGCGATGAGGTTCGCGCACGGACCCGTCTGGCCCAGATTATCCGCGACCGCCTGCGCGATGAGTTTGCCAAGCGCACGCTGACCGAAGTGATTTCAGTTGAGCGTGGGGCGCTGATGAGTCGCTTGACCGATAATGCCAATGAGCGCGTTGGTGATCTGGGTATTGAAGTGGTTGATGTGCGCATCAAGCGCATTGAATTGACCACCGCGGTGCTGGATTCGGTGTTTCAACGGATGCGTACGCAGCGTACCGAATACGCTAACGAGTTGCGCTCGCTGGGCCGGGAAACCGCGGAACTGATTACCGCTACCGCGGATCGGGAGGTGCGTATATTGCTGGCCGAATCCCAACGTGATGGTGATCGCACACGTGGTGAAGGTGATGCCGAGGCGACCCGGATCTATGCTGAAGCGTATAGCCGGGATGAAGAGTTTTATCGCTTCCAGCGTAGTCTGGAAGCCTATAAGCAGGCATTCGGCAGCGGTCAGGATACGCTGGTGCTGGACCCCAAGTCTGAATTCTTTGCTTATTTCCGTGACCGACAAGCTGATCAATAATCATTCGCCAGCCCGGCTGGCGGATCATTCGAGCCAATAATAACCAAGCAGCACTGCAATAATGGAAGATTTGTGGCGCGCAATCGCGCTCCTGTTGATTATCGAGGGCCTGATGCCCACTTTGATGCCGCGGGCCTGGCGCGAGACGCTGGTCCGGCTGGCGCACAGTAATATCAATACCATCCGCTTTATCGGCATCACCTGCATGGCGATTGGCGCATTAATGTTTCATTTTCTGAGATAAATCCCGATGAACCAATCTGCCCATCAAGGCAACCAATCCGTGGTCGTGCTCGGTACCCAATGGGGTGACGAAGGTAAAGGCAAAATTGTCGATCTGCTGGCTGCTGAAGCAGACATCGTGGTGCGCTACCAGGGTGGCCATAATGCCGGTCACACCCTGATTGTCAATGGTGAAAAACTGGTCCTGCATCTGGTGCCTTCCGGCATTCTGCAGCCCAATGCGCGCAACCTGATCGGTAATGGCGTGGTTATCTCGCCCAGCGCTTTGAAGCAGGAGCTGGCTGGTCTGGAGTCACGTGGTATTGAAACGCGTGGCCGTTTGGGTATTGCCCCCAACTGCGCGGTGATCATGCCTTATCACGAGGCGCTGGACCGGGTGCGCGAAGTTGCCCGCGGCAGCCAGGCCATCGGCACCACCGGGCGTGGCATTGGCCCAGCCTACGAAGACAAGATCGCGCGGCGCGGTCTGTGTCTGGGCGATTTGCTGGATGGCAACCGCCTGCAGGCCACGCTGGAGCCGGTGATGGATTATCACAACTTTGTGTTGAGCGAATATTTCCAGGACAAAGCTCTGGATATTTCCCGGGTACGCGATGAAGCATTGCAGCTGGGCGCCTATCTGCAAGAATATCTAAGCGATGTCACCAACGAACTGCATCAGGCGCGCAGCGAAGGCAAAAAAATCCTGTTCGAAGGCGCTCAGGGGACATTGCTGGATATCGATCACGGCACCTACCCGTTTGTCACCTCGTCCAATACCACCGTGGGCGGCGCTTGTACCGGCACCGGCATAGCGCCCTGTGACATTGATTATGTGCTGGGCATTACCAAGGCCTACACCACCCGGGTCGGAGCCGGTCCTTTTCCTACCGAGCTGCATGACGAAGTGGGTCAGCATATTGGTGAGCGCGGTAAGGAATTTGGCGCCACTACCGGCCGGGCGCGCCGCTGTGGCTGGCTGGACAGTATCGCGCTGGCGCGTGCGGTCAAGCTCAACGGCATTACCGGATTGTGCGTGACTAAACTGGATGTGCTCGATCAACTGGAGGAAGTCAAAATCTGCGTGGGTTATGAACTGCATGGTGAGCGCATCGCCGGCTATCCAGCCGACCGCGATCAATGGAGCGACATTCAACCCGTCTACGAAACTTTCCCGGGCTGGCAACACGACACCCGTGGCATCAAATCCCGGGCCGAACTGCCTGCCAATGCGCGCAGCTATTTAACCAGCATGGAAGAATTAATCGGTGCGCCAATCCATATTTTATCAACCGGACCGGAGCGTGATGAGGGTACGGTGCTGGTGAATCCATTCGGCTGACAGCCAGTGTTTTCAGCTGGCCGGTTACCACCCGTGTTGCCGTCAGCATAGTTGCTCTGCACAAGTTATTAAGCGTTGTTGCAGCCCACCCGTCGGCGATGCTCCAGGCGTTGTCGCACTGCTGACCGGGACATATTAGCCATGCAAAAATCATCCGCTAAGTCCTCGTTGTGCCGCCTGTGCCAAAGCTCGGCTACAGAAATCTTTCATAAATCACAACAACGCGATTACCACTTGTGCAGTGATTGCCAGCTGGTATTTGCTGATCCCGGCAGTTATTTGAGCCCAATCGAAGAAAAAGCCGAATACGATCGGCATGAAAACTCAGTGGATGATCCGCGCTACCGGCTTTTTCTGATGCAGATGTTCAGGCCCATGCAGGCACTGATTCCGGTTCACAGCAAAGGCCTGGATTTTGGTTGTGGACCGGGGCCCGCCTTAAGCCGCATGTTCAGCGAGGCAGGCCATACGATGGCGCTTTATGATTATTTTTATGCGCAGGATTCCAAAGTGCTGAATGATCAGTATGACTTTATCACCGCCACCGAACTGATCGAGCATCTGCATCAACCAGGGCAGGTATTAAACCGCTTATGGATGCAGTTGAAACCCCACGGTTATCTGGGCTTAATGACTCAGTTGTGGGATGAACAGGACAGTTTTGCTGGCTGGGCATACAAAAATGACGCCACCCATGTGTGCTTTTTTTCCAACCGGACTTTTGCCTGGCTGGCCAAGCACTGGCAGGCTCGCTGGCATCGGATTGATCGCAATGTCAGTATTTTTGAGAAAACAATCCAGGCCGATTACCCCTCACTAAACCCGCGGTAACCTGTAAGAGCCCTCCTTGGGGGACGATTGGTGCGAGCTTAGTTGTCTGTTAACCGTCATAGGTAGCTTGACTGTATTGGATAGTTCCAGGCTTAGGTCGCCCCCAAGGGGGCTCTTGCAGAGGCTGTACATGCCGCCGGACGGCGTACACGCGGCGTTACAGGTCCATGACCAGCCTATGTGGGCAGCCAGAAGTAGACCATAAACCAATGAAATTAATTGATAAACCAGTAAGTTACGAGCAGTAAAATATGGTGCACTGGAAAGGTCAGACCTCGAACAGTCGTCAAGCGGTTAGGGTTGGTGTGGCGGCTAACCGCAAAAACAAAATGGTGCGCCCGGGAGGAGAAAGCTCGAACTCTTTGGGCCGCTCCAATCTTATCCCTGACGAGGCATTATTTGATGAATTGATAGCATGGAATGAGGTTTTAAGCCAAACGGAATTTTACTCGAAAGCGAAAAAACCACCTCCAAAACGACGAAAAGGAGGCTGTGAGCTGGATTTGAGCTAAGGGGCTGGGTGATGAAACAGTCCTTTTCAGAGCAGGCAAAGCCCCGGAAGCGGGTTTGGAAGAAGCGGGAAGCCCCTTTCTCTTTGCGTTTGACCCCGGAGGAGCGGGCCAAATTGGCCGAAATGGCAGGCCGTGAGTCACTGTCAGCCTTCATCAAGGCGCGTCTGTTCGATTCTAACGCGCCCATCGTCAAAAGACGCAATGTGAACCCTGTTCAGGATCAAAAGCTGCTAGGGCAGGTCTTGGGGGCTTTGGGGCGATCTCGGCTGTCCCAGAATATGAACCAATTGGCGAAAGCGGCCCATGTGGGCAATTTGCCCTTACCCGAAGATGTCGAGAAGCTCCTTGTGACCGCCTGTGCCGAAATCACTGACATGCGCCAGATGTTGATGCGAGCTTTGGGGATGCGCGTGTGATCTTGAAGGGCAATCAGCGCAGCGGTGGCCAGAATCTAGCGTCTCACTTGCTCAAGGATGAAAATGACCATGTTGAGCTTTTTGAGCTGCGCGGTTTCATGGCCGATGACCTGCACGGAGCCTTCGCCGAAGCCCAGGCCATTGCCAAAGGCACCAAGTGCAAACAGTATCTGTTTTCCCTGAGCCTGAACCCACCACAAGGTGAAGTGGTTGAAACTGAAAGTTTCATAAAGGCGGCTGATGAGGCCGAAAAACGTCTGGGATTAGAGGGGCAACCCCGCGCCATCGTGTTTCATGAAAAGGAAGGTCGCCGTCATGCCCATGTCGTCTGGTCACGGATAGACAGTGAAAGCATGAAAGCCGTTAATCACTCGTGGTACAAGAACAAGCTGACAGCCCTGTCCAAAGAACTCTACTTGGAACATGACTGGGACTTGCCGGGCGGCCTGAAAGACCCATTGCTCAAGAATCCGCTGAACTTTAGCCATGCCGAATGGCAACAGGCGCTGAGAACGGACAGAGACCCCAGGGAGATCAAACAAGCCTTCCGGCAGTCATGGCAATACTCTGACAGCCCCAAAGCGTTCAGGGCTGCTCTGCAAGAGCAGGGCTTCATGCTGGCACAAGGTGATAGGCGCGGCTTTGTGGCTGTCGATTACCAAGGTGAGGTCTATTCACTTGCCCGGTGGACTGGTATCAAGGCCAAAGAGGTAAAGCAGCGTCTCGGCAGCCCTGACGGACTCCCCAGCGTCGATCAGGCCAAACAGCGCTTCCGCAAAGCACTCAGCCCGCGTCTGAAACAGATGCTCCAAGACCTCAAGCAGCAACAGGCCAAGGAACTGGCCCCGCTCTTGAAGGCTAAGCAGGATATGGTGAAAGAACATGCTCGACAGCGCCAAGAACTGAAAGCAAAGCAGGAAAAGCGCTGGCAAGTGGAAACCCAAATACGTCAAGCCCGTTTACATACAGGCCTTCGAGGGCTGTGGGATTGGGTTTCAGGGCGAGCGACGCAGGTCAGAGAACAGAATCAGCGGGAGGCTTGGATGGCCCTACTACGGGATCAAAAAAAGTACGATTTTCTCCTTGCTTCTCAATACGATGAGCTTCATGTTGCACGACAGTCCATTTTAGACATGCAAACTGCTCATTGTGCATCATCAGATAGGCTTGATGCGCTTGTTAGAAGCAATATTAGATTATTTGAAAACAGCAAACATAAAAAAGCATATATAGCAAGTCTGGGTAACCCAAAAGAAGATGTATGTCGTGCAAGGTAAGATGTACCAACAATATTGATACAATATGTATGGAATTGTTTTTCTAAAACTTGAGCATTATACTTATTACTAGTAGGGAACATCTAAGATTTAAATCCAATTTTAGCTAGTAAATTTCTTTCTACAAATATCTTGTAATTGAGCATCTCAGCTTATGGGAGGAAGCGGTTGTGAATAAAAAAAGGATTTGGCTTGCAGCATATGAGCAAGTGGCAAACGACATGAATGGAGAAAACAAAAAAATCTCTGGTCAGAGATTGAATTTGAAACTGGCAGATGATGCTATGAAAGAAGTCAATGAAGAGATTGATGACATAGTAGCCAGAATAGCTAGGGCAAAGAAAACTAAGTATACAGAAGCAGACAAGAGTTAATTGAGATGTCATCACTTTATACAGAAAAAGATTGTACTCGTCTCTCGGGTGAGGTGAGCAGACTGCACAGTACTGGTGCTTTACATGACTCTGGGAGAATTATTCACAGCAGTTTTTTTAGGCTACTAAATCAGAAAACTCAACTTTTTCCAATATCTCAGCATGCAATAACCAGAAATAGGCTTACACATACACTCGAGGTTGCGGAAATTGCGATACGGATAGCATCGCATATTAATTCGAAATATAAGTACTTCAGAAAAAACCAGATCAGTCACGGGATTATAAATGCAATAGCACTTTCTCATGACATTGGTCATCCTCCTTTCGGACACTCGGGCGAAATGGTTCTATCTAAACTTTTAGAGGGTCACGGCGGATATGAGAGCAATGCGCAAAATATAAGAGCATTGGCCGACCTCGAAGAAAGGTTCACCCGGAATAGCTATAAAAGAGCTGATTACGGTCTTAATTTAACATATCGAACTATCGCTGGTGTTGTTAAATATGATAGACCTCTGGAGATTAGTCAGAACGAATATGATTCGTTGGATGATAATCAAAGAAATCTATACAAGGTTATCAAAAAAAAGAGCACTTTATATGGGGAGAAAAAAGTTTATGCTTCTAGAAAAGGATATTATAAAGAAGACCAGGCTTTAGTCTCTAATATAAAAAAGCATGTTAATGCTGACCCTGGGAAACCTCTTTACACGATTGAATGCGCAATAATGGATATCGCTGATGACATCGCATATTCTACATATGATTTTGAAGATTCAATGATCATAGGTATGTTCCACCCTATGGACATATTCACAATTCCGAATATTGAAATCGCTAAAGAAGTTCGAAATGATGTCAATGCTGAATTGATAACTTCAGGCTATGAGGGTGTGAGCCTAACTATTAAAGATATCAAAAAAATATTGCAAGGGTTGTCAGGAGGCGTAGAAAGCTTACTGTATCACAGTTATAATGTAGAAACGACAGAAGATAGAATAGATTTTCTCACGCAAGGATACTTAACAAGTAAGAAATTTAGAGAAGATAGACGCTTTCGAAGACTATTTTCTGAGTATCTTATACAAAGTGCGATCGAATCTATTCGAGTCGCTGAACCTGGCAGATATCCAGCTTCAACGAGCATATGGGTTGATGAAAAGAAATGGCTGGAAATATTAATACTTAAGTCTCTGAATTATCACCGTGTAATAAGGTCATCACAATTGAAAATATTTGATAGAAAAGTCAATGCAATAATAAAAACTGTTTTTAAGGCGATAGTAGATGGTGCTTTAGATGATATGATAAATCCTAGACTGATCCTTGACCAAAAATCAAAATTAAAGCCAAACTACAATAAATATCGAAAAGCAGCCGATGTTATATACGGCCTTTCAGAAGCAGATGTCACTAGTATTTATAGAGCCTTAAAGAATGGTGAGGAGCAAAAAATAAGCCCAGGGGCATTTTTATGGTGATCAAGCTATTCGATTTGAAAGGAGTTCTCTTATGCGTTGCCGCTCAGGAAACTCTGGCTTTATATTGATCGATGTCTCTTTATTTGGAATGTCATCAATTTTAGTAACCTTCGCACGAAGGAGTTTATCGGAGAATTCACCAAGGTAGCTAAAATGAGTCCGGTCGCCCAAGACGTGGTCGCTCTGGTATCTCCCATTAGAGTCGTAGAGGATAGCGCGTAATACCTCATCACCAGCCCACCCAAAGCTCCTCGGTCTTATATAACTATGGATGTATAGAGATGGTATTCACCTGACACCCTAGGCCAAAAAAATGGCCACATTGTTTCTGTCTGAGTAAAGTTAATTTGCAGAAAACTTACTTGGAGAAACAACATGACCACGAACCAAAAGATAGCACGTCGCAAGCTGTC
>JAJFKY010000011.1 GCA_021772975.1 Gammaproteobacteria bacterium | reverse complement strand
CAACACCGTTGGAGCGGACCTGGCCGCTATCATTTCGTTTTTTGGTTGCTGTGTTTTGCATTGCCGGTCGCGCCCTGGCCCGCTCCTACAGCCCATGTGGAATTTTTGTCGCGCCAGCTTACGCGGTGAGCGGCGAAATCCGCTGGCGTCAAAGCAGGTGATCCAGATGCCCTAAATCCCCGTCTATGCTAGGCTTGCGTGCGCCAATCATTGCCAGCTATCGAGCTTTTTATGCAAATCAAAATTGACCTGACTTCCGAAATCGGTGCCATCAATGCGGTGATGGTGCATCAGCCCGGACAGGAGATCGAAAACATGACGCCGGCCACCGCGGCCGAGGTGCTGTACGACGATATCATCAGTCTTCCGCTGGCCAGGGCCGAGCATGCCCAGTTGACCGGGGTGCTGAACAAGCTGGCGCAGGTGGTGGAATTGACCGATCTGCTCAGCGATGTGCTGGAAAATCACGATGTCCGCGAGCGGCTGTTACGCGAAGTGGTGCGGTTATATGACTGTCCGGACATTCTGGACGAACTGCTGGATCTGTCATCCGCGCAACTGGCGCATCAGTTGCTGGAAGGCACGCCGATGCGTAAGGACACGCTGGAGAAGTATCTCAGCCCGCTGCATCATGCCTTGCCGCCGCTGCCCAATACCTTCTTTACCCGGGATGCGACCATGTGCCTGCATGACCGGGTGATTATCGGTTCGATGGCCTACCGGGTGAGGCTGGTGGAAAGTCTGCTGCTGAAAGCGATTTTCAAGTATCACCCGGCCATCCAGTCGCAGGGCTTTTACTTTGACGGCACCGATGACAGTCCGGCCGACCGGCAGGCCGGACACGAAAACCCGATAACCATTGAAGGCGGTGATTTGCTGGTGGTGCGCGATGATCTGGTGCTGATCGGCTACAGCGAACGCACCACCGCTTCGGCGATCGATCGTTTGATCCAGGCCATTGCCGCGCACGGCCGGGCCAGGGATTTTATCGTGCTGGAAATTCCCAAACGTCGGGCCAGTATCCATCTGGACATGATTTTCACTATGCTGGATCGTGATAAGTGCATGGTATTTCCGCCCCTGCTGACCAGTTCCAGCCGCAGCCGGGCATTTCATATTGCCTACAGTGGCAATCGCCGCTCCAAAATTCGTGAATATCAGGGCTTGCTGCCGGCCTTGAAACATCAGGGGCTGGACCTGCAGCCGTTGGCCTGCGGCGGAGATAATCCGTTTCACCAGGAACGTGAGCAATGGAACAGCGGCGCCAATTTTTTTGCCCTGGCGCCCGGGCATGTGATCGGTTACCGGCACAATATCCATACCGTGGAATCCCTGAGCCAGGCTGGTTTCAAGGTTATCGAGGCGGAAGACATTACCCATGACCGCGAGCAGTTGCAGCCGGGCGTGCCGGCAGTGGTGGTAATGGATGGCACCGAATTAAGCCGTGGCGGCGGCGGTTGCCGGTGCATGACCATGCCCCTCAACCGCAATGTCATCGACTGGTAAGCCTGATCTCAGTGGATGGCTAAAACTCTGCGGCTGATCCTGGGCGATCAGCTTGACTGCCGGCACAGCTGGTTTGCGGACAGCGATGACCAGGTGTGGTATTTCCTGTGCGAAATGCGCCAGGAAACCGATTACGTCAGGCACCATGTGCAAAAAATCCTGTGTTTTTTTACCGCCATGCGCCTGTTTGCCGGGCAACTGCGCGAACGAGGCCATCAGGTTATTTACTGGCGGCTGGATGATGCTGATAACCGGCAGTCGCTAGCTGATAACCTGAAAGCGCTGATCAAAGCGCACCGCATCGAAAAGTTCGAATATCAATACCCGGACGAATATCGGCTGGAGCAACAATTAATTAAGTTTTGCCAAACGCTGGATATCGAAGCCACTGTGGTCGATAGCGAACACTTTATGACCCAGCGCGATAGCGTGGCTGAGCAGTTTGGTGAAAAAAAGCAGCCATTAATGGAAACCTTCTACCGCAAGATGCGGCGCGAGCATGGCATTTTGATGGATGGCGATAAGCCCGCAGGCGGGGAGTGGAATTACGATAAAAGCAATCGTAAAACATTGCCCAAGGGTCAGGAGTTACCGGCGTACCCCCATTATTGTCGTGATGTCAGCGACATTTTGAGCATGCTGGATGAGCAATCGGTGGATTATTTTGGTCAGGTGGATGCCGGCCAGCTGGATTGGCCATTAACTCATGATGAAGCACTGGCCGAGCTGAATGATTTTTTGAAAAATCGCCTGAAGCATTTTGGTGATTTTCAGGACGCCATGACCAGCCGCACCGCGGCTGGTGCGCCGTGGCTGTTTCATTCACGGCTGTCAGCGGCGTTGAACATGAAACTGATCAGGCCGCTGGAGGTGGTCGAGGCGGTGGCAGGGTATTGGCGTCAGCATCAGGATCAGATCGATATCAGTCAGGCAGAAGGTTTTATCCGCCAGGTTATCGGCTGGCGTGAATACATGCGCGGCATGTACTGGTGGAAAATGCCGGATTTTGCCTGCGCCAATCATTTTGATCATCAGCGCGGGTTACCTGATTATTTCTGGAGCGGCGAGACCGAGCTGGCCTGTCTGGCCAGCAGTTTGAATGATTCACTGGATAATGCCTACGCACATCATATTCAGCGTCTGATGGTGATTGGCAATTTCGCGTTATTGACCGGCAGCGATCCGGCGGCGGTGGATGCCTGGTATCTGGGGGTATATGCGGATGCCGTTGAATGGGTACAGTTGCCCAATACGCGTGGCATGAGCCAGTATGCCGATGGCGGCGGTGTGGCTACCAAGCCTTACGTCAGCAGCGGTAATTACATCAACAAGATGAGCGACTACTGTCAGCATTGCCGGTTTGATGTCAAGCGGAAAACCGGTCCGCAGGCCTGCCCATTCAATTATCTGTACTGGCATTTTATTGACCGGCATCTGGATAAGCTGGCGGGCAATCCACGCATGAGCTTGATCGTCTCACAATGGCGCCGGCGTAAGCCTGAAGATCAGCAGGCCATCCGCGATTCAGCGGAAGCTTTTTTGCGCAAATCGGGCTGAGCGGCACGCGCCAGATAACCCGGCTCGCGGCCGGGTTGGTGCTGAACAGCCGGCGCCTAAAGCGCTATCACCCAGCCCTAGCGGGCCTGGAAATTCAAAAAAGCCTGATATTTGGGGTTGTCATATAACATGCCTGCGATATCACGGATGACCCGCATACCATTGGCGCCGTTGGTAAAAATAATCACCCCGAGCTGACGCTCGGGAACAAAAAATCCCAGCGTGCGTTCACCCCAGTCACCGCCACCATGCATCACCACGGTTTCCTGCGGATATTCGAACACGGACCAGCCCAGGCCAAACCCCATCCGCTCCGGACAGTGCTCCGGTTGCAGGCGTTCTGGATGACATAAATTGTCTTTAATGTCCTGCGCAATCTGCAGGCGCTGCTTGGCAATAGGCTCATTCAAGCCCTGATTGCGCATCACGCTGATCAGAAATCCGGCGTAGTCTGCCGCAGTGGTATACAGGTCATCGGAAGCTATCCGGTTTTGTCGTATCACCGGGTCGCCGGGTTCACCTCCGGGACCGACGGGTGCGGCCACCCGGCCGGCAAACCAGTCACGTTCGATATACGAGCTGTTGTGCATCTGCAGCGGACCGAATACATACTGCCGGGCCAGCTCGGTGAAGTTCTGACCGGTGTTAAGCTCCGCAAAGCGGGCGAGATATTCGTAGCCTTCACCAGAGTAACCGGTTTGGGTGCCGGGCTGCCATTGAAAAGTCAGACGGTTCTCCGTGTCGCGCCGCCAGTTGGCGAAACCGGTCTGATGGGTCAGATGGATACGCGGCGTCAACAGCCGGTGCCAGGGGTTATCCTTGATGTCGGGGTCTACCCAGTGGCCAGCCATCGACTCGTCCAGGCCGAGTTGCTGCGCGGCGGCCAGTCGCAGAATGACTTCCGCGGTAATCGGCTTGGTCATCGAGGCAATGTTGTACAGGGTTTGTGGGGAGGCGGGTACCCCCGGGCTTTGCTCACCGTAGACAGCGGTCCAGGCCAGCTCGCCCGATTTGATATAAGCCACCGCGACACTGGGAACGGCATATTCTTGCAGCCATTCCGACGCCTGCTTATCCAGTTGCTGCTGCAGGTGGTGGGCATCAGGCGTAATGTCCCGGGTAATGTTCTGCTGTTCGGCCAGTGCGGCTGACGCCGCCAGGCACAGGCCGAACAATGCGGCCTTTGGTAAATGTGTCATCCGGGTATAACTCCTGTGCGTAGTAGGTCAGGCGCTGCCAGCTTGTCTGGTACGCACAGCGTGGGATGTCGAAAACCGCGGCGCGGTTTAAAGCCGGTGTTATCAATCCTGCAGCGGCAGGCGGTATAAAGGCGTCGGCAACTGCTCGCTGGTCAGCCAGAAAAAATCGTCCTGTTGGTCGAAGCTGACTGCCTCGGCCTGGCGCAGATACGGCATCGTCACAATCAGCGGCGGCTGGCTGAAGGTTTCCGCCCAACTGGTGCTGACGGTTTTCCGGTACTGATAAAGCTGCTTGTAAGTCAGCAGCAGAGCCTGCTGGTCACCATTCGGCAAAGCCCGGATAGTTAAGCCGGTTGGCTGGGATATCCAGGGCGTGTATTGACCAAACAATGCCTGGTCGGCAGCGTTGGGTTGTTGCAGATGGGTGATCCGCGTGGTCAGTTCAGCCGTCAGGACCTGGTCCGGGGTGCTCAGCAGCAAAGGTAACTGGTAGACCCCCGGCAGCCGGTCGCGTTTGCTGATCACGATAATCTGTCCGGCGCTGACATCGACAGCCACCGATTCGGCGTCGCGCGGGCCGGCTGGATAGACGTAGGCAAGATCAGCGGCTGGTTGAACACTACCGGAATAGTGGCCGTCAGCGTCCGGCTGAGGTTCCGGCACCAGCCATAAATGCACCAGCTGGCGGACCGCGTCGTTATCACCTACATCGGCAATCAGCAGCCAGTGCTGTCCGTGCAGGCTGAATGCGGCCAGATCTTCCCAGTCAATATTGACCACGCCACGGACCGTGATTTGACCCAGATCCGCACCCGTGTGCTTGTCGATGGCAAACAATTGACTGGCATTACCGCTGTCATTCAGGGCCCACAGCACCGCTGCGCGCCGGGTTGATCCGGCCAGGCCGCTGAGCTCGTTCAAGCCGGGGTTGGCGACTGTCAGCGGTTGCTGGAATGCACCAGTGTCGGGTTGCCTGTCAGCCTCAAGGGTGAGTGGCTGGCACTGCAGCAGTACGGTGCTGGCCAGGCACAACAACAGCAGGCCCGGCCCTGTTATCCGGCGCACCCTGGCTGAGTCCGGGCGGTCCGGTGTTGGTTTGTTTTTCATGTTGGATAATAATACGCGTTCCTGAAAAAGATTAAAGTGATCCCTCAATGGAAAAAATTCTGGCATTTGCCGGTAATCACCCGGTGCTGGTCGGCGCCTTTGGAACTTTGCTGCTGGCGCTTATCGTGACCGAATTTCGGCGCGCCACCCGCAAGTTTAAAAGCATCTCCAGCGCGGACGCCATCCGGCTGATTAACCGGGATGAGGCGGTGGTGATAGATTTATCCGCCAGCAACGATTTTGCCAGCAGGCATATTGTCGACGCGCACAACTTCCAGCCGTCCCAATTGCAGGCCAGCAATAAGCAACTGATGAAACTCACAGGCCGACCGGTATTGCTGTACTGCAAGACGGGCCAGGCATCTCATCAGCATGCCGGCAAGCTGCTGGAACTGGGGCTCGGACCAGTCTATGTGTTGCGTGGCGGGCTGGCGCAGTGGCAGCAGGATCAGCACCCGGTGGTCTAAGCAGTCAACCCGGCCCGGCTATGTCCGCTTGCTGGCCTGGACTTGATCAAGTGATCAGCAGGCCACACTTCTGATGATTAACGATTAACCATTTATTACACAACCTTTGGAACCCCCATGACTGACGAACAGACAATCGACCCCCAGGCGGCCGCGGCCGGCGCTCAGGAAGCTGCTGCCAATGCACAGTTCAACATGCAGCGCATCTACACCAAGGATATTTCTTTTGAAGCACCCAATACCCCGCAGGTGTTCCAGGAGCAGGGCCAGCTGGAAATGAAAATGAATCTGGCCCAGCGGCTCGATTCAATGGGTGAAGGCCTGCATGAAGTCATTCTGACGGTTACCGTGACCGGTCTGGTCAATGAAAAAACAGCGTATCTGTGTGAAGTTCAGCAGGCTGGCATTTTCCAGATAACCGGTATGAACCAGCAGCAGGAAGCTGGTGTTATCAATGTCCTGTGCCCCAATACTTTATACCCTTACGCGCGCGCGACCATCACTCAACTGGTCGCTGCCGCCGGGTTCCCGCCGTTGGTGCTGCAGCCCATCAGCTTTGAGCAAATCTACGCGCAGCGCATGCAGGAAGCACAGCAGCAGGAAGCTGGAGCCGCGGCGACAGGCGATGCCGAGTAACAGCATTCTGTCGGTGCTCACCGCGGTGGCGGTCAGGCGCCCGGTTAGCCGGGTATGAACAGCGGCCTAACCGGTGCTCAGTCGGATATCGCCGTACTCGGCGCCGGTTCTTGGGGCACCGCACTGGCGATGCAGCTGGCGCGCGTCGGCCGCCGCACACTGTTATGGGCCCGGGATGCTGAATTACTGACTCAGATACAGAACAGGCGTGAAAATCCGCGCTATCTGCCGGATATCAAGGTGCCGGACAATCTGCACACCGAAGCCGATCTGCAGACCGCGGTAACGCGGGCCCGGGAAGTGCTGCTGGTTTGTCCCAGTCACGCTTTCACCGAGTTACTGCAAACCATCCAACCGTGGCTGGGCGATAGCTCCGGGGTCAGTTGGGCCTGCAAAGGCTTCGAACCGGGCAGCGGGCGTCTGCTGCATACCTGCGCGCGCGAGATTCTGGGCGAACAACGGCCGTTGGCGGTCATTACCGGACCTTCTTTCGCACGCGAAGTCGCGCTGGATATGCCCACCGCCGTGACCGTGGCGGCTTCCACCGAGCACTATGGCCGGCAGATCGCCAGTCTGCTGCATGGCGGCAGTCTGCGGGCTTATTACAGCGCCGATATGATCGGCGCGGAATTGGGCGGGGCCAGCAAGAATGTGATGGCCATTGCCACCGGCATCTGTGACGGTATGCAGCTGGGTTCCAACGCACGGGCCGGGCTGATTACCCGCGGGTTGTCAGAAATGATGCGTCTGGGCGCGGCCATGGGCGCCAAACCGGAAACGCTGATGGGACTGGCCGGCCTGGGTGATCTGGTGCTGACTTGTACCGGTGAATTGTCGCGTAACCGCCGACTGGGACTGGCGCTGGGGCAGGGCCTGGGTCTGGAGCAGGCGATTGCCGAAATCGGGCAGGTGGTGGAAGGTTATAAAGCGGCCGCGGAAGTGCAGCGGCTCAGCCAGAAATTCCAGTTGGACTTACCCATCTGCGAGCAGGTGCATGGCATCCTGTACCAGGGCTGGAATCCGCAAAAGGGTTTGCAGGTATTGCTCAATCGCGAGCTTAAAAAAGAAAACTAGTCCCGGCCAGCCGCGGCGCTTAACTGCCGCCAGGCCTCATAGCTGGCAATCGCGACCGTATTGGACAGATTCAGACTGCGGCTGTCCGCCAGCATCGGCAGCCGAATGACCTGGTCGGCCTGCTCCAGCACCGCCTGACTGAGCCCGCGGGTTTCCGCGCCGAACAGCAGGCAATCATCCGGCCTGAATTCAACATCCCATAATTCGGTGCTGCCCCGGGTGGAAAACGCCAGCCACCGACCAGCCGGTATCCGGGTGCGGAAATGTGTCAGGTTGTCATATTTTCGCCAGCAACTGCGGGCCCGGTAATCCAGTCCGGCGCGACGCAGTTGACGGTCTTCCAGGCTGAATCCCAATGGTTCGATCAAGTGCAGCCGCGCCCCGTGATTGGCGCACAGACGCATGATATTGCCGGTGTTGGGCGGAATTTCCGGCTCCACCAGTACGATATGCACCGCTAACGGATTCGGGGTGCGAAGGGCTGCTGAACTCATGCCGATCAGACTAGCGCATCCCCGGGCATTGTTACAGCCTGTTCTGCAGTGACGTGATCCGGTCAGCATATTCCCGCAGTGACGCGTACCCGCGGCGGATGATTTGACAGTCTCCTAGACGGGGGGTAATGTAGCTGATTACACAACATCTTGTGTCCGTCGTGAGCGGACGGCACTAAACATTGTGTTCATATTATGATTAGAGCAAGCAACAACCGATGAAGTCTTTTCTGACAGACGGGGATAATATTACATGAGCAGTGTGCGTCGAGAATCAATCAAGATGGATACCAAAGACATACCATTGCAGCCTGCATCGCTGGATATCTGGGACAAAAAATACCGCCTGAAAAGTAAGCACGGCGATATTCTTGATCAGGATGTTGATGCCACCTGGCAGCGCCTGGCAACTGCGTTGGCCGAGGTCGAAGCCACGCCCGAACTGCGCAAGCACTGGCGTGAACAGTTTTTATGGGCATTGCGTCGAGGCGCGATCCCGGCCGGCCGGATTACCTCCAATGCCGGTGCCCAGGCGCATAAACCGGCCACTTCCACAATCAACTGTACAGTGTCGGGAACCATTACCGATTCCATGGACGGCATTCTGGATAAAGTCCATGAAGCCGGTCTGACGCTGAAAGCCGGCTGTGGCATTGGCTATGAGTTTTCTACCCTGCGGCCCCGTGGCGCCTACGTGTCGGGTGCCGGCGCGTATACCTCCGGCCCGCTGTCGTTTATGGATATCTACGACAAGATGTGCTTTACCGTGTCATCCGCCGGTGGGCGTCGCGGTGCGCAGATGGCGACCTTCGAAATCGGACATCCTGATGCGATGGAATTTATCCGCGCCAAACGTGAGGATGGCCGGCTGCGGCAGTTCAACTGCTCGCTGCTGATTACCGATGAGTTCATGCAGGCGGTCGCCAACGACGAAGAATGGGTGATGACTTTCCCCATCAGCGAGCAGGAAGCCGAGGAAGTCGATCTGAACGATCCCGAACAGGTGATCTGGCGCGAATGGCCGATCACCAAAGGCTATCTCAGTCGGGATGACGGACTGGTGGCGTGCAGTGTCTATCGCAAGGTGCCCGCCCGCCGGATGTGGGACATGATCATGTCCTCCACCTATGATTTCGCCGAGCCCGGTTTTATTCTGATTGACCGCATCAATGAAATGAACAACAACTGGTGGTGTGAGGATATCCGCGCCACCAATCCCTGCGGTGAGCAGCCACTGCCGCCGTATGGCGCCTGCCTGCTGGGTTCTATCAACCTGACCCGGTTTGTGGATCAGCCTTTCACCAGTCAGGCCAGTTTTGATTGGGACGAGTACCGCAAGGTGGTCAAGGTGTTCAGCCGGATGCTGGATAATGTGGTGGAGATCAATGGCCTGCCACTGGAGCAGCAGCGCCTCGAGATTGAATACAAGCGCCGTCATGGCATGGGTTTTCTGGGCCTCGGCTCCACCCTGACCCTGCTGGGCATGAAGTATGGTGAGCCCGATTCTCTGGAGTTTACCGAATCGATTGCCCGTGAAATGGCCATCGCCGGCTGGGAAACGGCGCTGGAGTTGAGCCGCGAGAAAGGCCCGGCGCCAATTATGGATGATGACTTCGAGGTGACCGCTGAAATGCTGCGCAAGCGTCCGGAAATGGTCGCTGACGGCTGGCAGGTGGGGCAATCCATCAAGGGCCGGTTACTGCATACCCGCTACAGCCGATATATGCAGCGGGTGGCGGAGCTCAAGCCTGAACTGGTGGAGCAGCTGGCCGAGCAGGGCGCGCGTTATACCCACCACACTTCGATTGCGCCGACCGGAACCATTTCGCTGTCGCTGGCCAATAATGCCAGCAACGGCATCGAACCCAGTTTTGCTCATCATTATTCACGTAATGTGATCCGTGAGGGGCGCAAGAGCAAGGAAAAAGTCGAGGTTTATTCCTTCGAGCTGCTGGCTTACCGGGCACTGATCAATAAACAGGCCATGCCTTTGTCGGAAGACCCTGAGTGCCAGCTGCCGGACTATTTTATCGCCGCGGATGATGTCAGTCCCAAGGCGCACGTCGATATCCAGGCCGCTGCCCAGATATGGATTGATTCGTCCATTTCCAAGACGGCCAATGTACCGACCGATTATCCGTTCCAGGATTTCAAGGATATTTACCGCTATGCCTATGCCCAGGGCCTGAAAGGCTGCACCACGTTCCGCTTTAATCCGGAGGCCTTTCAGGGCGTGCTGGTGAAAGAGCAGGACCTGGAAAACACCTTGTATCAGTTTACCCTGGATGATGGCAGCACGGTTGAAGTCAAAGGCAGCGAACAGATTGAGTACGATGGCGAGATGCATACCGCTGCCAATCTGTACGACGCGCTCAAGGAAGGCTATTACGGAAAATTTTAGGCTGTCGCCGGGACGAATGGCCCGGTTGATTGATTGAATGCAAACAGGCTGCCACAGGCGCCGAAGAGGTTAATAAAACAAACATGAGCACCAAGATTGACAAGAAGATCGTCGGTTACTCGGTCCGCAGTAAGGATCAGGCCGATGCGGAACAGAACAATACAATTGCTGAAGACCGTCCTAAAAAGGCGGAAGTTATCCGCATGCACGAAAAGTTGATGCGGCCGGAAGGGCTGGAATGCCTGGAGGGTTCGACTTACAAGATCAAAACCCCGCTGGATGACCATGCACTGTACATCACCATGAATGATATTGTCCTGAACGCCGGCACCGAGCATGAGCAGCGCCGCCCGTTTGAGATTTTTATCAACTCCAAGAACATGGATCATTTTCAATGGATTGTGGCGCTGACCCGGGTGATGTCGGCGGTGTTCCGCAAAGGCGGGGATGTGACCTTCATGGCGGAAGAATTGCAGGCGGTATTTGACCCCAAAGGCGGCTACTTCAAACCCGGTGGCAAGTTCATGCCGTCTCTGGTGGCCGAAATCGGAGCGGTGATTGAGCACCATCTGGTACGGATCGGTTTGCTGGACCCTCCGGAGTTAAGCGAGCAACAGCAATTGCTGCTGAACGAAAAGCGTGCCGCCGCTGAAGCCCGCGATGCAGTCGCCGACGCGGAAAAAAAAACGCTGAATGACGCGGCGGCCGATAGCTCCTATCCGGCCTCGGCAACCCTGTGTAATAAGTGCCAGACCAAGGCAGTTATTATCATGGACAACTGTGCGACCTGCCTGGCGTGTGGCTATTCGAAATGCGGTTAACAGCCTGCCGGGCATTGCGGTTCAGCCCGTCGGGCAGACGCGCGGTGCTGCATTACGTGCTGTTGTCGGTGCTGCTGATGGCGCCGCAACTGCAGGCGCGCCAGACCACCTTGCCACCCAGTGTGGCTTTACGGACGGAAGTTTCTTACGTCAATATTGCTTTACTCGAAGCAATTGTCCCGGCGCAATCTGCGGCGGCGATGCTGAGCTTCCGGTTGATCCGGGACCTGCACAATAGCGCCGAGCCTGTCACCCGTATTGCGGTATCTTCAGCATTGGCGGACAGTCTGGAAACCGGCGTTGAATATATCATCGCTTATGAGACCGTAAGAAAAGTTCGCGACAACGAATCCAAGCGTTACCTGGCTTTGCCGGAAGGTCCGCAACTAATGCAGGTGCAGGGCGCTTATCCGGCGATATTCCGGCGTCATGCTGCTCTGGTCGAAAGGCTGACCAACTCGCCGCAACTGGCGCAGACCGATCCTGATGGGCTGATCAAAAGTATTTTTGCCGGCATGCGGGAAGATGATCCGGCCATTAAAAGTTTTTTTGTACGCGAAATCGTCAACTGGAATGCCTTATATCCTCACCTAAGCACACGGCACTATGATGATTTATATGCTGCTTTGATCTCAGCCAACGCCAACCCGGGCACCCGCACGGCGATCCTGGAATTACGTGAGCCGCTGCATACCGGCATTGGCGTTGCCCGGATCGGTGCGCAGGCGCGTAACTTGCTGCTGCAGATGCCGGTTGATCTGGACCCGGTCAGCCAGCAGCCGACGCTGGTGTTGAACGCGCTGCTGTTCATGCAGACTTATCAACTGGCGGATTGGGATTCCGTCAGCCGCTGGACGCGTGCCACCGTGCCCACCATAGCCGAGCGAGCGGTGCTGATACTCAATGCCATGGACAGTGAACGGGCGCGGCTGCTGGCGCGCCAGCGTCTGAGCGAATCGTTATTACCGGGCGCCGCCCGGCGGGTGTTGCTGCGGTTTGTGAAGAACTGATGAAGTTAGGGTTACAGATTGAGATACGCTATACTTAAGGATTAGTTTGCAACACTTCGGGATGCCAGAAAATGAGCCAATATCGACGTATTTATTTTACTCTCGCGGCCGGCCTGGTATGCATCAGCATGCACAGCCTGGCAGCCGACAGGGCCGGGCCTGTTACTACCACCTCGGTACGCAACGATGTATCGCCGCCGCTGGAAGAATTGATCGCCGAATACGAAGAAAAACGCCAGAATGGCATCACCCCGAATGTCGCGCCAAACTTCGTTATCCCCAATGTACTGGATATTGATGAAGGACCGGTAGCGAATAAATTTCAGCAACCGTCAGCTGACCGCTCAGCCGTCAGAGGCACCAATGGCGAGGCTTCACCGGCCATTATTGTCAGCGTGGATGGCTACCAGACCGCGGACAATCTCAACCAGGGACTGGGCAATTTCATTCCACCTGATACCAATGGCGATGTCGGACTCGATTTTTATGTCCAATACGTCAATGTTGGTTGGTTGGTATTGAATAAGTCGGATGGCAGCCTGGCTTCCGGGCCATTTGTCGGCAATGTATTCTGGCAGGGCTTTGGCGGTCCGTGTGAAAATGATAACGCCGGTGATCCGATCGTATTGTTCGACAAACTCGCGCAACGCTGGATTTTCAGTCAGTTCACCAGTTCCGCCAACCCTGATGGACGGCAATGTTTCGCGGTGTCCACCACCAGCAATCCGCTGGGACCCTACAACCGCTATGAGTTTGTTTTCCCAGCGGTATTCAATGATTACCCGCATATCGGCATCTGGACCGATACCACCGGTTCGCGCAGTGGTTACTATTTTGTCACCCACGATTTTTCCGATGTCGGCGGTCCCAACCAGGCTTTCGAGCAGGCCTCGTTTGCGGTGGTGGAGCGGGATGAAATGCTGGCCGGCAATAACCCGGCTCAGTTCGTGCGTTTCACGGACACCGCATTTAACGGCATCAGTGGTTTTGGCGCCTTGCCGCCACATCTGGAAAGCATCGCCGTGCCGGCCGCCAATGCCTGTGCGCCATTTATTCAGGGCCGTCCGGACCTGATGGGTTACATCATTTCTGATTTATGCGTGGACTGGAATAACACCAATAACTCCACCTTGAGTAGTCCGCGCGTGGTGGATGCCGGTGAGAGCTGGAACCCGGGTCCTGGCAGTGTAATTCAACCTGGCGGCAGCGCTGTGGACGCATTGGATACGCTGGCTTCGTTCGGACGTATATTGTATCGCGCTTCCTATCGCGCCAATGACCCCGCAACCGGTTTACCGGACAGTTACATCGTCAGTTTCCCGGTTGATGTGGGCAGTGGTCAGGCAGGAGTGCGCTGGGCGGAAATCAATTTTTCCAACAGCGAGGAGGTTTTCCAGGGCGGTTTTGAAGAAGCGGAACTGGAATTTCCGGCTGTCGGTGGGGCGGTTGCCAACCAGTCGGAATATGCACCGGACAGCACTACTGATCGCTGGATGCCGGGTATTTCCGTGGATCGTGACGGGAACCTGGGATTGGCTTATACCGCTTCCAGCGTGCCTGAGAATGTATTTCCCAGTGTGCGCTATACCACCCGCAAGTTTGATGATCCCCGCAATACTCTGCGCGATGAACAGGTCTGCGTCGAGGGTGGTGGCCGGCAAACTGACGGCGCCGGGCGTTGGGGTGATTATTCTTCGATGAGTGTTGATCCGGTTGACGAATGTACCTTCTGGGCATCGGTTGAATATCAACTGACCACCGCTAACCGTAACTGGAGCAACCGGGTCTGTTCATTCCGTTTTGATGATTGCGGTGATCCAGCCGCATTCTTCAACAGTGCGGTCAACTCAACCGCCAATGTGTGTAGTGCGACCGCCAATAATGTCGGTTACGATTATGGTTTGCTGGCTTTGAACGGATTGTCCGAGACGGTCACGCTGTCAGCGGCTGGTCTGCCCATGGGCATCAGTGCAAGCTTCAACCCAGGTACTTCGGTCAGTAGTTTTCCGGCCAGCGGCAGGGTGATTCTGAGCGGCATCAACGGCCTGTCCTCGGGTGATTTCACTTTCCAGCTGATGGCCGATTCAGCCTCTGTAGCAGCTTCTATTGATTACGTGCTGTCGGTTGATGCAGCGGCTGTGGCGGGTTCGCCCATGCTGACCTCGCCAGCCAATAATGCCACCGACGCTGAACTGGTTCCGCAGTTTCAATGGAACGCCCAGCCCGATGCCAGCACTTATCGCTTCGAGTTGGCCACCGACGCCGGTTTTTCCAACGTGATTGCTTCGGCGATAGTCAGCGGCACGACTTTCACGCCGGACTTTTCACTGGATACCAGCACCACCTATTACTGGCGGGTAAGCGGTATTAATAATTGTGGTGAAGGCAGTCCGGCCATGGCCTTCAGCTTTACCACCGGCAGCTTCTTCAGTGGCACCGCGGCAGCCTGTCCGGGAGGCACCACGCCCAACGTGGTGTTCTTTGACGATATTGAAGGCGATGTCAGTGACTGGACTTTGCCGGTAGCTCCGGTAGGTACCAATACCTGGCAGACCAGTACGGCACGCGCTTTTGAAGGAACTTCGTGGTTTGCCACCGATTCGGACGTGATGTCTGATCAATACCTGGTGTCGCCAGCGATCACATTGCCATCAGCCGCTCAGCAGCCGATCTCAATGGCATTCTGGAATTTCCAGAACATGGAAGCCAATACCGGTACCGGCGTTGACGCATGCTGGGATGGTGGCTTGCTGGAAGTCTCTACGGATGGCGGGGGCACCTTTACACCGATTGCCGGCAGCAATTTGCTGCGCGACCCTTACAACGGCAATATCACCGTCAACGTGGATAGCCCGATTTCCGGCTTCGAGGCCTGGTGTGCTGATGATCTGCAGCCGGCCACCGGTGAGCAAACCGATATTCCGGTGGTTAACCTGAATGCTCTGGCCGGTCAGACCGTACAGTTCCGCTTCCGTATTGGCACCGACGCCAACACCGGTGACGAGGGTTGGTATATTGATAACGTGACGGTGCAAGGCTGTCAGTAAGTCGCAATAATCCTGCCTGATCAATTGATTGCAAGCGCCCACCACTGGTGGGCGTTTTTGCATCTCTTCGGCAAGGACTGTTAAAAGCCACCGGTTAGACCTGAGCGAGGCTGCCGCGGTCGTCGATAGCAACATACATCAACTTTTCCTGCAGGGCGATATGTTATACTACCGCAGTTAACTGAAATCGCTTTAAGTTATTGATTATCAACTCTATATTTCCCAAATTAAAACATATCCGCAGGCTCGGTCATGGCTTCCACGGCTGGCCGCGCGGATTTTGCATGCTGTGGCTGGTGCTGGCCGTGTTAAGTACGTCTTTATCAGCCCGACCTGAGCTGGGGCCTCCCAGCATTAAATTGCGCACCAATCTGTCCAATGTGGTGATTGCCAGCCTGACTGATATCAAGCACGACCATCAACTGACTTTTAAACTTGAACAGGATTTGCATAATCAGGCCGAGCCGATAATCAGTATCCGCAGCGATGCCGTGATCAATCGTCGTTTGAAGGTCGGAGAAAAATATGTGCTGGCGTACGTGGGCTGGGACGTTACCCGCTTTCCACGCACCATTAAACCACGCCGGGACGGCGCGGTTATTATCAGTTTAAATGGCGCTGCACCGGCGATTTTCACCCCTCAACCTGAGCTGATCAAGCTGCTGCAACGGGATATCGAACAGTCCTTGCGGTCGCCGCCCGACCTGCTGCCTTTAATTCTGCGGGGCATGGCGGAAGAGGATCGGCACCTGCAGGATTTTTTCGCGACCGAACTGGTCACCCGGCCCAGCCTGTATACACAACTCAACAGCGCGCAAAAACAGACTGTCGCAGGCTATCTGATGGATCACGATTATGCCGCTGCCAGTAGAAACCTGATGCTCAGTAATGCGGTATTCAGTCGGCATATTCTTAACGATGATCAGCACCGTGAAAACATTGCCAGACAGATTCTGGAACATTATCCGGTGGTGGTCGATCCGGCTTTACCGGCCGGGGGGCTGATTCGCACCGCCATGAAAATACTGGAAGATACCGATGACCCGGCCTATGTCAGCGAGGCACAGCGCTGGCTGGCCAGCAATCAGCCGGCCTTGATTGAATCGGCCGCGGCAATGATTTACGCAGCCAGGCCTGATGTTTTGATCAGTGCTTTGCAGCAGACGCTACAGCAGACAGCATTGCCGGAGCAAAGCAGGGATACGCTGGAACAGCTGACCAGGCGATATCGCCGCGCCCTGAATAGTTAACGAGTCAGATTTAACAATAAAAGATTATTTTAAGTTACAACATCAAGATATGAATGAGGTACCGATTATGCGTAACATGGATATACGCCGGATAACACTGCTGCTCAGCATGCTGTGTTATGGCGGTCTGGCTGTGGCGGTAGCGCCACAAAGTACAACACCGCAGCAGGTGATCAAGGCAGTCAAACATGACACCTCGCCACCGCTGGCGGAATTGCTGCGGATTGCAGCCGACCGGGATGCTCAAAACCCACCGGTGCCCACACCACCTGATTTTGTTTATCCCAATATTACCGATGTGCCCAACTCAGCCACTCATCTGGACCGGACGCTGGTTGGTGCCGCAGCCCCGGGCGCACAGCGTGGCGGCGGGCTTGGACCGGCTCCGCCACTGGGCGCATCGTTCGACGGTATCGGTCAGTCAGACGCGCCGGGTGGCGGTTTGCCGCCTGACACCAATGGTGATGTCGGCCCTGACTTCTACATTCAGTACATTAATACCGACTGGGTGATTATTGATAAAGACACCGGCAATTTTGTGGCGCCCGGGGTGATTGAAGGCAATACTTTCTGGGCTGGCTTCGGCGGTCCCTGTGAAACCAGCAACGCCGGCGATCCGATCGTGTTATACGACAAGCTGGCGCAACGCTGGGTGTTTACCCAGTTCACCGGCTCAGGCAGCAGCCGGCAATGTTTTGCGATCAGCACCACCAGCGATCCAACCGGACCATACAACCGTTACGAGTATGATTTTTCCCCGGATTTTAATGATTATCCGCATATCAGCATCTGGACCGACGCCAGTGGTGAGCGCAGTGGTTATTATCTGACCACGCATGATTTCATGCCCGATGGTATGGGTGGATTTAACTTCCTGCAGGCATCATTCAGTGTGGTTGACCGCGATGCGATGCTGGCCGGAGATCCTGCCGAACTTGTGCGTTTTACCGATACCGGCTTTGCCGGAGCCAGCTCGTTCGGCGCCTTGTCAGCGCATCTGGAAAGTACTGAACTGCCGCCGGCCGGAACCTGTGCGCCATTCGCGCACAACCGTTCGGATCTGGACAGCTATCTGTACTGGGAATTGTGTGTTGACTGGGATAATACGGGCAACTCTACATTGACAGGTCCCACTGTATTAGCGGCTAACGCGGTATTCGATAATGGTGTGGATAACATTCCACAGCCGCCACCCGCGCCGCCGGGTTCGGAACTGGACAACTTTGCCGGCAACACCATGTACCGGCTGAGCGCACGCGCCTATCCTGATGGCAGCGGTTTACCGGTAGAAATGGTCTTGAATCATGGTGTTAATGCGGGCGATGGACTCAGCGGTATCCGCTGGGTGCATATGGCTCTGCCGACCGGTGACGATATCTTTGTGGGTGGTTTTGAAACCAGTGAACCACTGCCCAATGGTCAGCCGAAAATTCTTGATCAGGGCTTATACGCACCAAACGATGAATATCGCTGGATGCCGGGTATTTCCATCGATCAGAGCCGTAATATCGGGGTCGCTTATTCGGTCTCCAGCACCACCACCTTCCCCAGTGTGCGTTACACCGGACGGACGCCCAGCGAGCCACCGGGCATGCTGCTCGATGAGCAGAGCTGCGTAGTCGGCAGCGGCGTGCAGCAGTTTGTTGATGCAACCGGCCGGGCCGGACGCTGGGGTGATTACTCATCCATGAGTATTGATCCGGACGATCAGTGTACTTTCTGGATGACGGTTGAATACATCACCAATACCGGCACGGCCGACTGGGAAAACCGGATCTGTTCATTCAGTTTCCCTGAATGCGGTGATAATACTTTCTTCGCCAGCACTGATTTCGCTCAGGAAATCAATTCCTGCAACCTGAATGATGCACCTCAGGCCAATATCAATATTCAGTCAATCGGCTTTACCGACCCGGTTTCATTAAGTGCTTCAGGCTTACCGGGCGGGGTCTCGGTGTCTTTTGACAACCCCACCGTCAGCAGCTTCCCCGGCAGCTCCGGTTTCACCATCAATGGCCTCAGCAGCCAGGGCGACTCGGCTTTCTCGTTTACCGTGGATGCTACTTCCGGTATGGTCAGCCGTTCGGTTAATTTTGATATCACCACCTCATCAGGTGTAGTGGCATCGCCGGTGCTGACGGCACCAGCCAATGGCGGTGAATCGTCAGTGCGTCCGACGTTTACCTGGGATGTCATACCGGGCGCAACGCGCTATCAGATTGAAGTGGCCACCGATGCAGGTTTCAGCAATATCATTGCCAGTGGAGAGACCACCGAAACTTCCTTCGTGGCGCCGCAAACCTTTGCTGAAAACACCACCCTGTTCTGGCGGGTGCGCGGGGTTAATAACTGTGGTCCTGGTGGCTTCACCGACGCCAGTTTCACGACCATCCCGGCGGGCGCGTGTCCGACCGGCACCAGCCCGAACATTGTCTTCCAGGATGATCTGGAAAGCGGGGCGCCAGGCTGGACCATGCCACCCAGTGGCGTAGGACCAGAGTTATGGATGCTCAGCAATGTCCGTCAGAACAGCGGTCAGTTCTCGTTCTTTGCGATTGATCCGCCGACCCAGTCTGATCAGTTCCTGGTATCGCCACCTATTGTAATACCACCGCTCTCACAGGCACCGATCACCTTGAGCTACTGGAATTTCCAGAATATCGAGGCCAACACCGGTGCCGGTCTGGACGCCTGCTGGGATGCCGGGTTACTGGAAGTCAGTACCGATGCCGGCGTCAGCTTTACTCAGATTCCTGATGAGCAGTTACTGACCGATCCTTATAACGGTACGGTCACTGCACAGGGTGCTATCACTATCAGCGGTCTGCCCGGCTGGTGCGCGGATGAAAACGTGCCCGCGTCCGGTGACCAGGAAGTGGTGCAGGTCGTGGATATTACCAATCTGGCGGGTCAAACCGTGCAGTTCCGCTATCGCATGGCCTCGGATGGCGCGGCCGCGGTGGAAGGCTGGTATATCGACGATATCGAAGTCCAGGGCTGTCAATAAGCCAGTACAACGGTGCAGCCGTCTGGCTGCACCGCTGGCCATCTCATCGACAACACCCGCCACTGGCGGGTGTTTTTTTAGCTGAAAACCACACAGGAAAAGATTCGTAGTTTTGGTGTATACTCGATAAAGCGACGAGCACAGAGGCGACAAGTAACGTTGAAATAGGAGATGGTCATGGTTCGTAAACTAGCTATCACACTGATTTTATTACCCTTTCTAGCATCCGCGGGCACCCTGGTTGATGTCAGTTTTACCGATTCCGTATACATGGTGGAAGGTTCTCAGCTGCGCCATGCCGCCCAACTTGGTGACGTGGAATCACAGTTCCAGCTTGGCTGGCAATACAGCCAGCGTAAAGCCAGTGACCGCATGGACGGCTTTCATTACAATCCCCGGTTGGCTTTACACTGGTATCGTCAGGCGGCACGCCAGGGGCATGCGGTCGCTGCCTATAATCTGGCGGTGATTTATGCACAGGGCAGGGGCATTGCCGCCGATCCGGTAGAGGCCTACGCCTGGCTGGATTATGCCGCTGATGAAGGTCACGGCGCCAGCCAGAACCTACTGCCCGGTTTCCGGCAGGCCTTGACGGAACACCAGATCCAGGAAGGCCTGGAACGCCAGCAGAAGAACGTCCGCATCCGGATCAATAATTAATTGCCGATAACTGCTGATAGCGCAAGCGCTGTCGGCATCGGTTGCGACCGGCTGCAAAATCTATCCTGTGTCTGACCTTATTGTCGGACGATCTGACCGCGAGCGTGGCGCGACTGCTGCCGAGATCGAGTTGCCGGATGCTTCGTTAAGTTATTATCCCGCTTTTTTATCGCTTGAGCAGAAGACGGAATTAAACCATTGGCTGACCGCACACCTAAACTGGAGACAGGCTGACATTCAGCTGTTCGGCCGGGCAGTGCGGGAGCCGCGTTTGACCGCGTGGTATGCCGATGCCGGTGTGGATTACCGTTATTCCGGCCGCCGTTTACAGCCGTGTGCCTGGCCGGAGCCACTGGAGCAACTGCGTCAGCGCATCAGCAGCTTTACGCGGCATCCATTCAATGCACTGCTGGCCAACTGTTATCGCCACGGCAGCGATTATATGGGTTGGCATAGTGATGATGAGCGCAGTCTTGGCCCGGCGCCGGTGATTGCTTCACTGAGCCTGGGAGCGGAGCGGACATTTGTGTTGCGCAGAAAAGCTAATCATCGGGAAAAATATCAACTGGAGTTAGCTGATGGCAGCTTGCTGATTATGCAGGGTACCACTCAGCAATACTGGCAACATGCATTGCCCCGGCGTTTGCGAGTCACTCAGCCGCGGATCAATCTGACTTTTCGTCAGGTTTTCAGTGCAGCCTGATTGGCGCCGACCAGATCAGGCTGCGTCGTGCTGATCGGTCTGTTGTGAGGATTCAGTATTCAATTGCTCCACGACTTGCTGCGCTTCGCTCAGATAAGTCTGGCATTGTTGCGCCGCGACCACGCCTTCGCGGAACAGCTCGATTGACTCCTGCAGTGGCAACTGGCCTTGTTCCAGGCGTTCAACCAATGTTTCCAGCTGCTTCAGCGATTGTTCAAAATTAGCGGTTGTTGCATTCATGTGTGTATCTTACTGGTTGCCATTGCCAGCGCAAACCCCGTTGTTGCAACCAGCGCCGCAGAGCCGGATGCAACCAGTGGTCAGCCACCGCCATGAGCTGTCCACGATGATATGCCAGTGGCAGGTGGGCGCGCTGCCAGGGCGGGATACCGGCTTGCTGGCACAGCTGTTTGAGCCGGTGGCGTCGTCCGTCAGCTAGAACAATGGTTTCTCCGCCATGCCGCTGGCGCAGTTGAAAGCGCGGCCATTGACGGGTTGCGGCGGCGGGGTTCCCAGTGATGCTCAAAGTGCCTACCCGTGGCCAATGCCAGGGCTGATCAGGCTGCCAGACGCTGTCAGGAAAAACAGTGGTTGGCTGGTGACGCCGATAATACAGGCGTGCCCGGTAAACCTGCAAACGGTGGTCATGCCAGTCCAGTTCAGGGTTTCTGTCTACCCGTGCTTCGCGCAGCTGACGTAACAGTTCGGCTGACTGCCGGGATGAGGGTAGCGGAATGCCCAGCTCGGTCAGATAAGCCTGCAGTAACTCATGCTGCACAAATTCGGGGTGTTGCTGCAACCCGGCGATATCCAGAGATTGCCCGGGGCCGTACAAAGGTTCCAGCAAACGGCGCAGCTGCTGGTTGTACAACGGTAGCGCCTGACGCAATAAACCGGCGCTGACGGCCAGCTTATCGCCGGCGTGCGGAAACCGCGATTGCAGCAATGGCAGCAGCACATGCCGCAACCAGTTGCGCTCAAACGTCAGCTCATGGTTGCTGCTGTCGTCTATATAATCCAGCCGCTGCTGCTGGCAGTAATCCCGCAGTAACTGACCGGGGAGAGATAATAATGGCCGGTACAGCATTGCCCGCCCCAGTGTCCGCTGGGGCGGTATGCCCGCCAGTCCACGGATACCGCTGCCGCGGAGTAAATTAAGCAACAGCGTTTCTGCCTGATCATCAGCATGCTGAGCGGTCAACACCACGGTACCGGTTTGAACATGGCGCTGAATTGCAGCATAACGGGCATCGCGGGCCGCGGCTTCCAGCCCCTGGCCGGTCGCAGTCACCTTAACCCGCTCAATCTGCAGCGGGATTTGCCAGGCCCGGCAATTATGCTGTGCGATTTCCGCCCAGTGCTCCGCGTCCTCATGCAGGCCATGCTGAACATGTATCGCCTGCAGCGGGGTCTGCAAAGGCAGCCTGCTCAGGGCATGCAGCAGCGCACTGGAGTCCGCGCCGCTACTATAGGCAATCAGGTAGCGACTGGCTGGCGGCCCGGCCGCAAGCAAGCCGGGCAGTTGAGTTAACAGTTCAGCAACCGCATCCGGCCGGTTTTTGGGCGCCGGCTCATGCGCCATGCCGGTTAAGGCTACAGGCTGGGGATTTACTGACTGGCTGATTCAAACCGGCCCATGGCCATCAGGCGTTGATAGCGCTGCTCCAGCAACTCCTCCAAGGGCAACTGATCCAGTTCCCGCAGTTGCTTGAGCAAACAGTCACGCAGAGTAGCCGCCATGCTGTCCATATCCCGGTGCGCGCCACCGGCAGGTTCGGGAATCACCTGGTCAACCAGACCGAGTTTCTTCAGCCGCGTGGAAGTGATGGCCAGCGAATCGGCGGCGGTTTCGGCGTATTCCGCGTTCTTCCAGAGTATTGAAGCACAGCCTTCCGGAGAAATCACCGAGTAGACGCCGTATTGCAGGATATTGACCCGGTCACCCACACCGATGGCCAGGGCGCCACCGGAACCGCCTTCGCCGATCACCGTAGCGATGATCGGCACCGGCAGTAACGCCATCTCGCGCAGATTGCGGGCAATGGCTTCGGACTGACCACGCTCTTCAGCGCCGATCCCGGGGTAGGCGCCCGGGGTGTCGATCAGGGTAACCACAGGTAGGTGAAAACGGGCAGCCAGTTGCATCAAGCGCAGCGCCTTGCGGTAACCTTCGGGGCGTGGCATGCCGAAGTTACGACGAATCTTTTCAGTGGTGCCGCGGCCTTTCTGCTGGCCGATCAACATCACCGATTGATCACCCAGCCGGGCCAGGCCACCGACAATGGCGGGATCGTCGGCAAATGCACGGTCACCGTGCAGCTCATGGAATTTATCACACATCAACCGCACGTAATCGTTGGTGTAGGGCCGGTCGGGATGGCGGCTTAGCTGAGTAATCTGCCAGGGCGTCAGATTGGCGAAAATCTGCTCAATCTGAATCGCCAGTTTGCCTTCCAGGCGCTGAATTTCTTCATCCAGATTGAGCGCATCGGCGTTATCCACACTGCGCAGTTCCTGTATTTTGGCTTCCAGGTCGGCGATCGGGCGTTCATACTCGAGGAAGTTCTGACTCATATTGGATTCTTGGCTGGCTTGTGCAGAGTATACCTATCCTGCTGGCAATGCGGAACCATGCCGTAAGCGGTGGATATCCCAGTGCCGGACTGCCCATTCCAGCAGCCCGGTGACACTGTCGATAGCGGCCGGGGGCGGATGGGCCAGATGGGTCAGCACGCTGCGCATTGCCAGCGCCGGTCGCTGGCGGTGTAACGGGTCATCGCCCCGGCGCTTGCTGAGTTTGTTACCGTCTTTGCCCAGCAGTACCGGAACATGCGCATAGTCAGGCGAGCTTAAGCCCAGCAAATGCTGTAAATAACGTTGTCGCCCAGTGGATGGCAGCAGATCCGCGCCGCGTACCACTTCGGTGACATCCGGCCAGGCATCATCGACCGCGGCGCATAACTGATAAGCAAAGATGCCGTCGGCCCGGCGGATAATAAAATCGCCGCCCTGTCGCCGGATATTCTGGCTCTGACTGCCGGCCACCCGATCAGTAAAACTTATCGCGTGCCGCGGAGCACGCACCCGTACGCTGCGTGGTTGTCTGCCCGCTGGCAGACCGTCACGACAGGTGCCGGGATAACTGCCGTCGGCGGCCAGATCAGCCCGGCTGCAGCCGCAGGGAAAAGCGGCACCGCTGGCCAGCAACTGGGCTACTGCCTCGGCATAGCGGGCCAGCCGCTGGCTTTGATAGCGGACCGGTTCGTCCGGCTCCAGTCCCAGCTCACTCAGACTGCTTAGGATATTGTCCGCGCTGCCCGGTTTAACCCGTGCGGTGTCGATGTCATCGATACGGATCGACCAGACGCCCTGATGCCGGCGGGTCTGCAGGTAACTGGCCAGCGCGGCGGCCAGTGAGCCAAGGTGTAATTCGCCGGTGGGTGAGGGGGCAAAACGGCCTCGATAAGGGGGCTGGCCGGAAGGTGACTGCTGCATAAGGGCATCATGCCCGAGTGTTGAATCTAATTCAAAAAACCCAGCAGTTGTGCAGGTGGCTGGTTAACCAACTACCCGTTTGGCCTGTTTCAGGAAGTCTCCCTGAATCAGGGTAATACCAGACTGCCACAAGGATGGCAGACAGTCCGCGCTGTCGACCGAACAGGCGATCAGACGGCTGTCGGTATCACGTGCCGCCTTGACCAGACTGGGAAACGGTTCGCTGCGTGCCATGTCACCGTTCTGAGGAACCTTGGTGGGACATAAGCGCACGAACTCAGGTTTCAGATGCTTGATCAGTTGCACCGCGTTATCAGTAGCGCCATAGTGATCCAGCGCCCAGCGGATGCCGGTTCCCAGCAAGGCTTTTCGCAGAGTATCGGTGGGTTGCAGGTTCTGTTGCAGATCATGGCTGCTGACCGAAAATACCAGCCGTGAACCCGGCACTCCAGCGTATTTCAGGCTGGCCATGATCCAGTCAGCCAGCGCTTTGGGATCATGATTGCCGGGCGTAATCGGCAACATCATTGGTGCTTTGTCCTGCTGCAGATTCTCCAGCATCAGCCGGATGGCATGACGGTCCAGTTCAGCGGTCAGCGCAGAACCCGCGATGGCTTCTTTTAGGGCCATGCTGCAGGTTTGTTCGATATCCTCGGACTGCGGCAGGCATAAGTCCAGATCGAGTAATTGCTGTTCATCGTCATTAATATCACTGATCAGCGCAATCACCAGCTTTAATTCATTCTGATCGATCGCATGGCGCAGGCGTTCCTGCCATTGGGCGCGTTCATTGCCATCATCCACCGACTGTAGCGTGGGCCGGAAACGTTTGCTTTGTTGACTGCCTTCCGCGGCTGCTTCGCGCACCGCGCGCACTGCCTGAGAAATCAGGGTATCAATGTTTTTGGTCTGCCGCCCGGCGAAGCAAAAGCCAATGCTGCAGGTGACCGTGGTACTGGCATCGTTAACCTCGGCAATGCGGCTGGAAAAGGTTTCCATGATGTGTTCCACCACCTGTTCCACCGCTGGCCGTTGGGTACGTTGCACCAGCACGGCAAACATGTGTTCGGAATAACGGGTGACTTTATCGGTTTGTTCGTCCAGGCATTCCACCAGCAGGCTGGCCCGCTCACTGATCAGGGCATCGGAGTTGGCAAAACCGACATGTTCCTTGATGCTTTCAAAATCATCCACACTGACGCACAGCACGCCGATCGCCTGACCGTCGGTATCGCCGGAGAGAATACTCTGGGTAGCGGATAAAAAGCCCCGCCGTGACAGCAGGCCTTCGATTTCCGCAGCGGGTTCAACGGCATTGCTGGTCTCAATAACCACCGGCCGTTCACGCAGGGTCACCTGGGTGCATTCCTCACCGCTGAAACGCGCCGGCTGCAGGATTGCCTGTAACGGCGGATGATCTTCAGTAGTGGTCAGGGCAACATCCAGATTGGCTTGATCGAGCCTGTTCTTTTCCAGCTTGACCAGCGTCTGCTTGAGATTATCTTTGTCGTCGGTGACCTGGACCAGTTCCAGCAGAGATTTTTCGCTGAGCTGACGCAGATCGTTAAACCCGGTCAATTCCAGGTAAGCCGGGTTGGCATAGATATGCAGACCGGATATCACAAAAGCTATCGCTTCACTGGAGGTATCCAGCAGCATTTCATAGCGCTCTTCTATATCACTCAAGCGGCGGCGTAGATGGTTGCTGCTGTCAGCCTGGTGCAGGGCCTGCAGGCAGTTGGATAACACCTGCAGTATCCCCTCTTCATCACTGCTTAACAGGGTTGCGTAGGGCCGGAAGCGCAAACGCTCCGTCAACTCCTCCTGAGCCAGGGCGAATTCGCCCTGCAGGTCGATCAGATTGATCCAGCGGCAATCGGGTTGCTGGGCCTGCAATTGCTGCAATGTGCCCGGGACCTGCTGCTGATCGACACTGGGGCCGAGCAGCATCACGCTGACGGTGTGTCGGTTGCGGGTAATATCTTTCAACTGATGACGAAAAGCATCCAAGGTATCGGCAAACAAAAACCGGACCTTATCGCCATCGAATTGTTGTTGCAGTCGCTGCATGAGCATCGGGCTGTCATCCATGACTAACACGGTGTCCAGGTAAAGCTTATCCGTCATGTCTATCTCGCTGGTTTGGAAGCACGCTTGCCTGGGTCAGACTGCTTGTCTTGGCCAGACGATCGTCATTACTGCCTACTTATACCGTCGGAGCAGTGTATATTCTGTGAAGATACCGTCAATCCATGGCTTCCGAAAGCGGTGTTTTAGCCGCTTTACCAGGTATTTCACGCACCAGTCTGGGCAACAGATAACCAGGCAGCTTAGCGCGCATCTGGCGATGAATCTCCAGCGCCCGCTGATCAGCTACCGCAAAGTGCCGAGCCCCTGTAACCGGGTCTAACTGATGCAAATAGTATTGTAGTACACCGACAGAATAAAGTTTTTCCGACAGCACCGTTTGGATTTCAGCGTTATCGTTAACACCTTGCAACAAAACTGACTGGTTCAGCAGGTTGACTCCGACGTCTTGCAGGCGTCGGCAGGCCTGCTGCAGGGAGGCATCGATTTCAGCAGGATGATTGATATGCAGCACCATGCAGACCGGCCAGGGCAACTCAGCCAGCCAGGCACACAGTTGCGGCGTAACGCGGTCCGGAATCATCACCGGTAGCCGGGTATGGATACGCAGCCGGCGCAGATGAGCAATATTGCTCAGGTCACGGGTCAGGGCTGCCAGTCTGGCGGTGCTGAGCAGCAGCGGGTCGCCACCACTGAAAATAACTTCGGAAATATCGGTATTGCGGCGCAGATAAGCCAGACTGTGCTGCCAGTCGGCCGGTTTCAGCTGCTGTTCGGAATAAGGAAAATTACGCCGAAAACAGTACCGACAGTTAACCGCACACGCGCCGGTCACCAGCAACAGCACCCGGCCATGATATTTGTGCAATATTCCCGGTGCTGCACGGCTGGACAGATCACCGACCGGGTCATCAATGAAATCGGGCGCCGGCAGGGCTTCGGCTGAAAGCGGCAAAACCTGTCGCAGTAACGGGTCAGCGGGATCAGCAATACGCATTTTACGGATGAAGGCTTCGGGTACGCGCAGGGCAAACAGGCGATGACCGGTGTTTATTTCATCCAGTAACCGGGCTGGTAATTTCAGCCGCTGCAGCAGCTGGTCCGGACTGATGGCGCTGGCGCGTAACTGCCGCCGCCAGTCAGGCGGTAAATTTTGCGGCAAAGACTGCCGTTCGGCGGCGGTTCGCGCTACCATACCGGATTATTTTGCTGATTGTTCAGTGGGAGCATGCATGGCCACTTATAGTACCAACGAGTTTCGCAGTGGGTTGAAGATCATACTTGATGGTGACCCTTATAACATCGTTGAAAATGAATTTGTTAAACCGGGCAAAGGACAGGCATTCAATCGGGTCCGGGTGCGTAACCTGAAAACAGGCCGGGTAATCGAGCGTACTTTCAAATCCAATGAAAGCGTGGACGCAGCCGATATTTTTGAATTGAACGTCGAGTATTTATATAACGACGGTGAGCACTGGCACTTCATGGATTCGGGTACTTTCGAGCAGTACGAAGCCGGTGAAGTGCAGGTGGGCGAGGCCGCGCAGTGGTTGAAAGAGCAGGATACCTGCAAGCTGATGCTATGGAACGGCGAGCCGTTATCACTGGAACCGCCCAATTTTGTCGAACTGCAGATTAGCGAGACCGATCCGGGTGTGCGTGGGGATACCTCGGGCGGCGGTGGCAAGCCGGCTACGCTGGAAACCGGTGCGGTTATCCGGGTACCGTTGTTTGTCAATGAAGGTGAGGTGGTGCGGGTGGATACCCGTACCGGTGAATACACCGCCCGGGTCAAGGACTGAGTATGCCGGCCGGTGCTGCTGAGCGTTTCGCGTTGTCCGCCAGCTGGGTTATCCCAGTTGAGCCGGCAGCGGCGGTACTCAAGGATCACAGCATTGTGGTCGAGCGTGACCGCATTCTGGAGGTGCTGCCCAGTACTGAACTGAAGCAGCGTTATCCGGATATCGATCATCAGGATATGCCCGGACACGCGCTGTTGCCCGGGCTCATCAATATGCACGCGCATTCCGCCATGGCGCTGATGCGCGGTCTGGCCGATGATCTGCAGTTGTCGGTGTGGCTGAATGATCATATCTGGCCCGCTGAACAGCGCTGGATGGGACCCGAATATGTGCACGACGGCACCCAGTTGGCGATTCTGGAATATCTGCGCGGCGGCATCACACTGTTCAATGACAGCTATTTTTTCCCGGATGTAACCGCCGCGGTTGCCAGCCAGTCCGGGATGCGGGCCTGTATCGGTCTGCCGTTGATCAATTTCCCTACCGCCTGGGCGCAGCATACCGATGAATATATCGGACGTGGCCTGGAAGTGCACCAGTCCTTTAAGGGCGATCAACTGATCAGTACCGCCTTTGCGCCGCATGCGCCATATACCGTGGACGACGACAGTTTTCTGCGCATCCGTAAACTGGCCGAGGAGATGGATGTACCGATTCACCTGCATCTGCTGGAAACCGCCGGAGAAGTGACTGACAGTGAGCGTGAGCACGGTCTCGCGCCGCTGGCGCGGATGCAGAAACTGAACCTGCTGGATACCCGTCTGCTGGCGGTGCATATGACCGCGCTCAGTGATGCTGATATTGACACCGTGGCCCGTCACGGCGTGAATGTGGTGCACTGTCCGGAATCCAATCTGAAACTGGCCAGCGGCATCTGCCCGGTGGCCAAACTGCTGGCGGCCGGGGTCAATGTATCCGTCGGGACCGACAGCGCGGCCAGTAACAATGATCTGGATTTGCTGGGGGAGGTTCGCACCGCCGCCTTGCTGGCCAAAGGTTTCAGCGGCGACCCGGAAGCGGTGCCGGCCAGTACCGCGCTGGCGATGATTACCATCAACGCCGCCCGCGCACTGGGTCGGGAAGAACAGCTGGGTTCATTGCTGCCGGGGAAACAGGCGGATATCTGTGCGGTAGACTTATCCGCGCCGGAAACGCAACCGATTCATAACGTCATCTCGCATCTGATTTACGCCACCAGCCGCCAGCAGGTACGGCATGTGTGGGTGGCCGGCAAACAGTTGCTGAAAGACCGTGAGCCGTTGACGCTCAACGTCGACCAAATCGTCAGCAATGCCCGCCGCTGGCAGCAGCGCGTGGGCACTGACTACGCAGCTCAGGCTTGAGTTTGCCCGGACGGGACATACACCACTGATATGCATAGCGAAAACACTTCCCAAACTGCCAATATCGATGCCGGCGAACGCGCTCAGTTCGCGCGACTGGCCAATCGCTGGTGGGATACTCAGGGTGAATTCAAAGCCCTGCACGATATCAACCCCGCGCGCCTGGGTTATATCAGCAGCCGTTGTCCACTGGACGGCCGACTGGTTTTGGATGTCGGCTGCGGGGGCGGTATTCTGGCCGAAAGCCTGGCCGCCGCGGGCGCGCAGGTAACCGCTATTGATATCACCCGTGAAGTGCTGGATGTGGCCAAACTGCATTTGCTGGAGTCCGGCCGGCAGGTGGATTACCGCCTGCAGACGGTGGAGCAGATGGCAGTGGCGGAGCCAGGCCGATATGACTGCATAACCTGCCTGGAAATGCTGGAGCACGTACCTGATCCGCAGTCGATCGTGAACGCCTGTACACAGCTGTTGCAGCCAGGCGGGCAGGTTTTTTTCAGCACCCTGAACCGTTCACCATTGGCGTTTGCACTGGGCATTGTCGCGGCTGAATATGCCCTGGGTCTGGTGCCGCGTGGCACACATCGTTATGACCGCTTTATCCGGCCTTCAGAGTTGGCCGCGTGGTGTCGCCAGGCGGGCCTGGAGGTGCTGGACATCAGTGCGCTGCATTACAACCCACTGACCCGGCAGGCCAGCACGGGCGGCACGCCACGGGTTAATTATCTGCTGCACGCGCAGCTCGCCAGCAACTGATCGAATAAGGGCAGGATATGCCGGGTATTGATGGTTTTTTATTTGATCTGGATGGTACGCTGCTGGACAGTGCGCCGGATTTGACCGCGGCGCTGAACCGGGTCCGGGCTGACTATGATCTGCCGCCATTACCGGTCAGCACGGTACGTGCCGGGGTATCGCGGGGCGCGGCCGGTATGCTGGGGTTGGGTTTTCCAGGCATCGCGGAAAGCCAATACAGTCTGATTCGCAAACAGTTCCTGACCTACTACGCCGATGGCAGCACCGAGCTCAGCCAACCGTTTCCCAACGTTCCTGAATTACTCGATGAACTGGACAGGGCGGGTTTGCCCTGGGCTATCGTAACCAACAAAAGCCGTCGTCTGACGGTGCCGATCATTACCGAACTGGGCTGGCTCCAGCGGGCCCGCCTGGTGGTCTGCGGGGATACCACCGATCAGCCTAAACCGTCACCCAAACCGGTGTTGCTGGCCTGTCAGGCGCTTCGGCTCAGTCCGGCCAGTATTGTCATGGTGGGCGATGATCCACGCGATATTGAAGCTGGTAAAGCAGCCGGCTGTGCGACCGCCGCGGTGCTGTGGGGGTATGGTGATCCGGATTCGGCCGGTCTGCGGGCCGCCGATCATCTATGTCATCAGGTCAATGATATCGCGGCATTAAGTCAGATCAGGCAACGCCCGGGCACGGCCAGCCTATGAGTGCCGGCGGCTCTGCTGACTGGCTGCGGGCATTCGCCTTCAGGCAGTACCCGGTACGAGGCGCGGTGGTCACGCTGGCCGATACCTGGACAGCACTGACGGCGCGCCGCCAGTATCCGGCGCCCCTGAACCACTGGCTGGCCGACATGTTGACGGCGCTGACCCTGGTACGCAGCGGCATCAAAGCGCCGGGCCGCTTAAGCCTGCAATTACGCAGTCAGGATAATCCCCACTTATTAAGCGTGGAGTGTGATGAGCAATGGCGGCTGCGCGGCACCGCCCGTTATCGCCAGGCACAACCGCTCGGCCACGCCTTGGATGAGCTACAGGCAGGTTTGCTAAGCATGCAACTGGAGCCGCCCGGGCAGCGCGTTAGTTATCAGGGTGTGGTGCCGTTGCAGGGTGACTGCATTGCGGCTGTGATGCAGCATTATTTTCAACAGTCCGAACAACTACCTACTGAGTTTGTGCTGGGTTCAGGTCAGTACGGCGCGGCTGATTTCCCCTGGGGGTTCATGCTCCAGCGTATGCCGGGTGAAATGCTCGACGATGACTGGCAGCGGTTAATCCTGCTGGCCGGAACTTTACGCCTTCAGGAGCTGCGGGAGTGTTCACCCGAACAGTTGCTGAGCAGGTTGTTTCCGGACGATGAAATTGAATTATTCGCGCCTCAGACACCCTGTTTTTTCTGCGCCTGCAGTCAGCAGCGGGTAGCCCGTATGCTGCTGCAGCTGGGACACGCGGAAGCCCGCGATATTCTGGCTGAACAAGGCCAGGTGCAGGTTGGCTGTGAGCATTGTGGTGAGCAGTATGCATTTGACTCGATTGATATCGAACACCTGTTCAGCACCCAGGATATTACTGCTCCGGTCAGTGATCAGCTGCAATAACTCAGCCGCAGTAACCGCTAATCGCACCAGCCATGCCTACCGATCCGTCTGAATTAAGTCATCAGCAATGGTGCCATGAGCAGTTAGCGGCACGTCAGCCGCCCTGGCCGTTGCTGCAGTTGTTTATTCCAGCCGGGCAGCGTGCCTCGCTGCTGGCTGCACTGGCTTTTCAGCAGGCTTTGATGGAGCTGGTGCTCAGCGTCCGGGAGCCGGATATCGCCAGCCGTAAGCTGGCCTGGTGGGAGGACGAGTCTACGCGTTATGCCAGCAGCCTCCATCCGGGTTTTAAGGCCTTGCGTGCGGCCGGTCTGGCGGACTGTTGGGATTGGTCCGGGTGGCGGGCCTGGTGTGTCCAGCTGCATGCTTTGCTGGAGTCCGGCGCTCCGGCGGATGAGCCGCAGCTGTGGCGGCAGGCACGTCTATCAGCAGGTATAGGCACACAGTTGGCAATGGCTGCGCTGGCCCGCCGGACAGGTCTGGCGGCAGATTTTGAGGAAGCGGATATAGACCGGCAACTGACCGTTGAGACACAGGCGCTGGTGGATACAACGGCAGCCTGGTTCTTGATCGAAGTGGTCAATCGCAGCAGCGTTCAGTCGGTGCTCCAGCGGTGGCTGCCACTGGCGTTACGGGCGCGGCATAAACTGCGCTGGCAGGACGGTACAGTGCAGCCGTGCAGCCGCGATGCACTGAGCCTGACCATCACCGATATGCTGCAACCGGCCGCGGCGGCGTTACAGCTTGACTGGCCGTCCGGTGAGGTCAAAAAAGCCTACGGGCTGCCGGTACAGCGTCTGCTGGCCATGCAGCGCCGACTTGCAATAGACGCGCTGCAACGCCTGCGTCATCAGGCTGATACGGTATTGCGGCAACCGGTCAATCTGCTTGGACCACTCAGCGCCTGGCGCTGCTGGCGGGCAGTGCGGCAGACAGCCAGGTTTTAAGCATCGGAGCACCATCAATGCGGCAACCAGAACAACAACACTACGCCGGTGGCTGTCACTGTAGCCGCGTCCGGTTTGAATTTACTGCGCCATCAGAGCTGGAGGTTTTACGCTGTAACTGTTCGATCTGTCAGCGCATTGATTATCTGCACCTGGTGGTGCCGCACAGTTGTTTTACCCTGTTGACCGACCCGGCGGTACTGACTGAATACCGGTTTAATACCGGTGCGGCCCGTCATTTGTTTTGCTCGCAATGCGGCATTAAGGCCTATTATCAACCACGCTCGCATCCTGCCTGCTGGAGCGTCAATGCCCGTTGTGTGGATGGCTTGGATCCGGCTCGACTGAAAATAACCGATTTTGATGGCCGGCACTGGTCAGCGGCACAGGCTGAATTGACGCAGTGATTGTGGTCAGGCAACCGATGACGGCGGGGAAGGTGATCGTTGCGGTACAATAACGGCAATTGCAGACGACCTGATCAATGACCCAGCCTGGTATAGAAATAAGCTCCGGTGATGCCGGCTATGAAGCGCGGATCAGTGGTGACTGGACCCTGCGGCACGCCGCTGGGCTGGAAACCAAAATCGCCACGGCGCTTAAGCACTCTCCGGATACCACCGGTAAACTTAATCTGGCCGAGCTGGACACGCTGGATACCACTGGCGGGTTATTGCTGCTGCGGCTGTTGAATGCCGCCGGGCCCGATAGCCTGCCGGACAAGCTGATTGACGCCAAACCCAATCATCAGCGATTGTTGACCACCATCTGCGCAGCCTTGCAGCAGCAGTCCCATCCCCGCCGTCCACAATCACGCGGCGTGGACAAAATGTTTGAACGCACCGGTTCCTGGGTGGTGGATACCTGGAAACAGTTACGCCTGTTATTGCATTTTGTCGGTATCGTGGTGACCACCGCAATAAGGAATGTGCTGCAGCCCTGGCGACTGCGCTGGACCTCGCTGATTTATCATATGGAGCATACCGGCCTGGACGCCGTGCCGATTGTCAGCCTGTTGAGTTTTCTGGTCGGCGGGGTGATCGCATTTCTGGGTTCCACGATATTGCGTGACTTTGGCGCGCAGATTTATACCGTGGAATTAATCGGCTATGCATTCTTTCGGGAATTTGGCGTATTGCTGCCGGCGATCCTGCTGGCGGGGCGTTCGGGCAGTGCCTTCACCGCGCAGATCGGTTCGATGAAAAGCAATGAAGAACTGGATGCGTTAAAAACCCTGGGCCTGGATCCGATCGATGTGCTGGTGATGCCGCGGGTGGTGGCCTTGCTGATCATGCTGCCGCTGCTGTCGTTTGGATCCATGTTAATGGGGCTGGTGGGTGGGGGCATGGTGGCCGCGCTGACGCTGGATATTTCACCCGGAATGTTTATCACCAGACTGTATGACAATACTTCGATTTCACATTTTTGGGTAGGCATGAGCAAAGCACCGATATTTGCATTTATGATCGCGGTGGTCGGTTGCCTGGAAGGTTTCAAGGTCAGCGGCAGCGCTGAATCGGTCGGGCAGCACACCACTTCTTCGGTGGTACAGGCGATCTTCCTGGTGCTGGTAGCGGACTCGATGTTTGCATTGTTATTCCAGCAACTGGGAGTGTAGATGAATAATACAGCCATACAGTTAGAGCCGGATCAGAGCCACGAGCACATTATCGAAGTGCGCGGGTTGGTCAATCAGTTTGGCGACAACCGGGTACATGACCAGCTCGATCTGGATGTTCGCAGAGGCGAAGTGCTGGGTGTGGTGGGCGCTTCAGGTACCGGCAAGTCGGTACTGCTGCGCAGCATTGTGGGGTTGAATCAGCCTCGTTCCGGGGAGGTTCGGCTATTTGGCAAATCGCTGCGCGAAATGCTTGATCAGGGCAATAACCTGACCGATCTGCGGCTGGGGGTGATGTTCCAGGATGGCGCGCTGTTTTCATCATTGACGGTGCGCGAAAACATCAAGCTGGCGCTGACCGAACATTATTCAATGAGCGATGAGCTGACCCACAGTCTGTCCTGCATGAAAATCGCGCTGGTCGGTCTGCCGGCCCACGCCGCCGCTCAGTATCCGTCCTCGCTGTCGGGCGGCATGCGCAAGCGCGCCGGTCTGGCCAGAGCTTTGGCGCTGGACCCGGAACTGATGTTTCTGGACGAGCCGACCGCCGGTCTGGACCCGGTCTCCGCGGACGGTATTGATCAGTTGCTCAGAACGCTGCGTGACACGCTGGGCCTGACGGTGTTTCTGGTGACCCATGATCTGGATACCCTGCATGCAATCTGTGATCGGGTGGCGGTCTTGGCGGATGGTAAAGTACTGACCATAGGACCTATAGAGGAGGTGGCCAAGTATGATCACCCCTGGGTGCGGGAATATTTCAGCGGGCCGCGCGGCCGCATGGTGATGTCGCAGTATGAGCACGACAGCGAGCATGCTGGCGAGCATGCTAAAAGTTAATTAGAGGAAATCGTATGGAGCCCAGGGCCAATTTTATTCTGATCGGAGCATTTACCATTGCCACCGCTCTGGCTTTATTTTTCTTTGTCATCTGGCTGGGTAAATTTGCCGTTGACCAGGACTACAACTACTACGACATCATTTTTGAAGAAGCCGTTACCGGCCTGGGTAATCGTGGCGCGGTCATGTTCAACGGTATTCAGGTGGGTGAAGCCATTCGACTGAATGTTGACCCCACCAATCCAGCGCGGGTTATCGTGCGCGTGCGCACCGCCGCGGATACGCCGATTCGTGCTGATACCAAAGCGCAGCTGGGTTATCAGGGTTTTACCGGGGTGGCATTTATCGATATGAAAGGCGGCTCGCCCAATAGTCCTATGCTGGAGGATATTGCGCAACAGCGGGTGCCGGTTATCGTCGCGGAAACCTCCGCTCTGCAAAGCCTGCTCAGCAGCGGCGGTACGGTATTTGAGAACATTAACGATCTGCTGGTGCGGGTCAATCGAATTATCAGTGATGATAATGTCGAACGGATTAACAACGTGTTGGGCAACATCGAATTAACCAGCGAAGAACTGGCTTTGCATCGTTCCGCCATCGGTGATTCGCTGGATGGTCTGCGGGTAGCCATGGACAGCGCCAACGCCACGCTGGAGCGGGTTGATGACATCAGTGCGGATTTTGAATCTTACTGGGACAATCATGGACAGCAGTTCGGTAATGATTTACTGACCATCAGCGAAGATGCCCGTGAGGCGGTCACTCAGGCACGGGCCGTGGTCCAGCGCCTGGACGGAATTTTTAACCGCAATGAGGCTGCCCTGGATGAATTTGCCCAGGATGGACTCGGGCAGATTGCACCCACCCTGCAGGACTTCCGGTTGCTGGTAAACCGGCTGGAATCGGTGGCGCGTAATTTTGAAAACAATCCATCCGGTTTTTTGCTGGGTGATGAGCAGACAGTAGAGTTTGAGCCGCAAACCAACTGATCCGGAAACCTGGTTAGTCGGAACGGCGAGTAGAGCATCGGGAGCACCATATGAGTAGTTTTTTTCGACTGGCGGTATTGCTGTCAATGACAGTCATGCTGAGTGCCTGCTTAAGCCTGGGTCCGGACAGCAAACCGGTCACGCTGTTTCGACTGGACCCGGTAGTCAGTGAAGCCCGGGTCGAACAACCAACGCCGCTGAAACTCAGCATCAGCAGTGGCAGCCTGCTCAACAGTCAGCGTCTGTGGGTCTACCAGGGCGATGGCAAAGTAGCTGGATTTGCCGAAGCCCGCTGGGCTATGCCGCTGCCGGAAATGTTCCGCCAGACTTTGATCAGCAGCCTGGAGCAATCCGGTACCGCCATCGTGCTCGAATCGCCGGCCCAGGTCGGCACGCTGCGGGTCGCGATCCGTGATTTTCAGGTAGACAATGCCGCGGGCGCTGCGCAGGCCGTAGTAGCGATCAAAGCAACCTGGATTGATCTGGACGGTGAGAATATCCAGCATCGTTTGATCCGCGCCAGTGAATCAGCCAATCTGAGCAGCGCGGAGAGTGTGGCGGGGGCGATGAATAGTGCGAATCAGAGTGTTTTAAAAGAGTTGCGGCAGTGGTTATTACAGGCTGTGGAAAGCGCTTCTGAAACCAATGCCGATTCCGGTCAGCGGCAATAGTCGACCGAATACCATTTTATTTTAGTACTTGGTAGGCTGGGATAGAGCGTAGGTAGCGTAATCCCAGCAACTGTCTTCAAATCAACCACCTGCCGCTGGGATTGTGTATTCATTCCAATTTACCGTAAATAATCGGTGTAATCTGTGGACGTTTTGCTTCTATCCACCGGAAGTGGTCGCGGCCGGGTCCGCTCCTACAGGGTGGCGACTACGCTATTCGCCGATATCTTCATTCCAAAGCTCCGGCGATTGCTTAATAAACTGCGGCATCAGACCAATGCACTGCTTATCCTGCCGCACGTCCAGTTCCACCCCATGCTCCCGCAATAACGAATCTGACCCCATAAAGGTCTGGTTCTCGCCAATTACCGCCCTGGGAATGCCAGACAGCAGGATCGTGCTGGTACACATGGAGCAGTGCCGCAGGGTGTAATAAGCAAAGCGCATTGCACCAATAGTCGTCACACAGCTGCCCCAGCCGGCCGTGGGTTTAATCCGCTTCTGCTAAAAGCCTGAGCAAACTGTCATACCGGCAAGCTCATCTCATCAGTTTCATAGGCTGTAATAAACAGCTTGCATTACGCCAGCTCGATTAGCAGGCTGAGCTGATATTGCTTGCTATTCCGTCTGCATCCTTCATCCGGAATATGTGCTGTAATGCAAGTCTTATCAGATAATGATAGAGATCCTTCACTGCGTTCAGGATGACATCGTATGTAGGGGTTGTTAAGGCGTAACAGCCGCTGACAAGACCATCAACATGCAGAAGATTCTTCACCGCGTTCAGGATGACATCATATATAGGGTCTATTAAGGCGTAGCAACCGTCATTCTGAAAAATGCGATACGATAGGTATCATTGGGTAAAGGGTATCAATAGTTCGAAAACAATTAACCGAGCAGGGAGTTCAGTCATGAGTAAAAAAAACAATCCAACCAACCGCCGTGATTTTCTGGCCAACGCCGGCAAGGTTGCCGGTTGGGCTGCCTTATCCCAGGCCATGGCGGCCATTCCGGGCTATGCCGAATCCAAACCTGGACAATCCGTGCGGATACCACAAGGCTTTGGGCGGAATAAGCATGTGGTCATTCTGGGCGGTGGCGTCGGTGGTCTGGCGGCGGCCTACGAGTTGCTGGGCCCCGGCAGCAATCTGCGTTGCACGGTATTGGAAGCCAACAACAAGGTCGGTGGACGCTGTTTAACCGTACGCCCGAATCCTCGCGATAGAGTCATCCACGAGGAAGGTTATGCGCCGCAGGTATGTACCTTTCAAAGCGAGCCTGATCAGCCTTACGAACCCTATTTGAATGCCGGCGCAGGCCGGATACCTTCCGGTCATAAGCATTTATTATCGTACTTGAAGCGCTTTAAGGTGCCGCTGGAAGTCTATGTGATGGACAGCCGTTCCAATCTGACGCATGCCAATGGGGCGACCTATGTTAATCGGCAGCTGGCCAACGATACGCGCGGCTGGCTGGCGCAGTATTTGTACGAATTTTCTGATCAGATCAAAGAGCTGAGTGCTGATGAAAAAACACGCCTGAAAAGCCTGCTGTTGAAGTTTGGCGCCTTGTGTGATGATCCCAACGAATGCAGCGTGGGCAAATATATAGGCTCCTCGCGTTCAGGTTATACCCGGTTGCCGGGCATTGAAGCGGGCAAAGTGGTGCCACCGATGACCATGAAGCAACTGCTGGCCACCGAATTCTGGGCTTCCGCACCCAGTAGAGCACCGTTTTATCAACCCAAGGACTTTCTATGGCAGCCCACCTCGTTCCAGCCAGTGGGTGGTATGGACCATGTGGCAATGGGTTTTGAAAAACAGGCAAGAGAGCAGGGCGCTAATATCCAGCTTAATGCAGTGGTGCAAAATATTGTTTACCGAAACAACCAATACTTTATTACTTATTTGCAAGCTGGAAAAACGCAAACGGTAATAGCCGATTACTGCATCAGCAATATCCCGATCCCATTATTAAGAGGCAAAATCGATCCCGCGATTTTTGACCCTTATTTTCGTGATTCGCTGGTTAAAATATTTGCAACACCGAATTTTCTGGCCAACACCACTAAGTTAGGCTGGCAGGCCAGGCGGGATTTATGGCAACAGGCCGATGCTGAAGGGCAGGTTCCGATTTTCGGGGGTATCTCCTGGACCAGCCATGACATTACCCAGATATGGTACCCCTCAGATGAATACCATGCCGAGCTCGGCGTGCTGACCGGCGCCTATAATTTCCGTGGTATCGCCGAAGCGTGGGGCAAAAAACCGCCCAAAGAACGGATTGAAATGGGACGCAAAGGCGCACGCTCACTGGCAGGCAATGCTTTTGCCGATGGTCTGAGCCACGGTCTGGCCATCGCCTGGCAGAATATGCCTTATCAAAAAGGTGGTTGGGCACAATGGAATAACGTCGCCAGCCAATGCGTGGATTGCTATAACAACATTATCAAAGGCAACAAGAATTTCTTCGTGGTCGGTGATCAGGCGTCTGCACTACCTGGCTGGCAGGAGGGTGCCTTGTTATCGGCCATTCATGTGGCCAACAGCATTGTTGATAAGACGTATGAGGCGCCGCTATTGAAAGAGCTGCCGGATACCAGAGAAACAGTGGAAGGTATTTATTAAATTATAGAGTGGGATAGCGAAAGCTGCGGTTGACCAGACAACCCTGATCAACCGCAGCCGTTGTAGGCGCGTACCTGGGTGCGACCAGTGCCTGGTATTTCGTGACCATGGTTGGGTGCATGCGTTATGCTGATCGCGCCCTGTAGTGTTAATGCCAGCAGTTAGGGTGTAGTAAGCAAAGCGTATCACACCAAGATTAATTAGGTTTTGGTCGTGGGTGAAATCCGTCGCTACAGGATAAGTATCGATTTATTCCCCAATATCCTCATTCCAAAGCTCCGGCGATTGCTCAATAAACTGCCGCATCAAACCGATACATTGCTCGTTCTGTAATACTTCCAGCTCCACCCCATGCTCCCGCAATAACGACTCTGATCCCATAAAGGTCTGGTTCTCGCCAATCACCACTTTAGGAATGCCATACAGCAGGATCGCACCGGTACACATCGAGCAGGGTGAGAGGGTGGTGTAAATAACGCTTTCCCGGTAAACCCTGGCCGGTTGGCGGCCGGCGTTTTCCAGTGCGTCCATTTCACCGTGCAGGGTGGGGCTGCCCTGCTGGACGCGGCGGTTGTGACCGCGGCCGATGATCTGGCCATTGTGAACGATCACCGAGCCAATCGGAATACCGCCTTCAGCCAGCCCCTGAGCGGCTTCGTCGATGGCGGCTTGCATAAATGGGTCCATAATTTCTTCCTGGAAGTGAGCTTGAAAATAGAGATTTTTCGTTCAGACAAGGCTCGAGCATTGTGAAAAGCGCAGTGTACACGCAAGTACATGAGCATTTGAACGATGCGAGTACGCCGCCTGGGCGGAAAAGATCATTTTCTATTTGCTCATGGGATTGTTGGGGTGCTGCGTCCAGTTCATATAGGGCAGGCCGTTATCAACTTCCACCATGGAAATGCAGTCCGGCACCGGGCAAACCAGATGGCACAGATTGCAGCCCACACATTCATCGTCTATGACTGTATAAATCCGCTGGCCATCAGCGGTTTTGGTTTTTGATATCGCCTGATGCGAGGTGTCCTCACAAGTGATATGACAAAGTCCGCATTCGATGCATTTATCCTGATCAATTTTGGCAATGGTTTTATAATTCAGATCCAGGTATTGCCAGTCGGTCACATTCGGCACGGCCTGGCCGCGAAAATCATCCAATGTTTGATAACCCTTGCTGTCCATCCATTGGTTCAGCCCATCAACCATTTCATCAATGATCCCAAACCCGAACCGCATCGCCGCGGTACAGACCTGCACGCTGCCGCAGTTCAGGGCAATGAATTCGGCTGCATCGCGCCAGTTGCTGATCCCGCCGATGCCGGAGATCGGCAGGTGGCGGGTCGCCTCATCACGGGCGATATCGGCCACCATATGCAGTGCAATCGGTTTGACCGCCGGACCACAGTAGCCGCCATGGGTGCCTTTGCCGGCCACGGTTGGCTGCGGGGCCATGTTGTCCAGGTCAATGGAAACAATGGAGTTGATGGTATTGATCAGTGATACCGCATCGGCGCCACCGGCCGCGGCAGCTCTGGCCGCATGCCGGATATCGGTAATATTCGGTGTCAGTTTGACGAATACGGGCAGCCGGGTGTGCTGTTTGCACCATGCGGCCACCATCTGAATATATTCCGGCACCTGGCCCACCGCCGAGCCCATGCCGCGTTCGCTCATGCCGTGCGGGCAACCGAAGTTCAGCTCCACGCCATCGCAGCCGGTCTGTTCGACCTGTCGCAGGATATTCTTCCAGGCGTCTTCTTCACACGGCACCATCAAAGACACCACCATGGCCCGATCCGGCCAGGCTTTTTTGACCGCTTCGATTTCGCGCAGATTGACTTCCAGGGGTCGGTCGGTAATCAGTTCGATATTGTTCAGACCGATCATCCGCTGGCCGTTGTAGTCCACCGACCCATAGCGCGAGCAGGCATTGACCACCGGCGGGCCGGCTTCGGCCAGGGTTTTCCAGACCACGCCGCCCCAGCCGGCCTCAAACGCCCGTTCCACGTTGTATTGCTTGTCGGTAGGTGGCGCGGAGGCCAGCCAGAAAGGGTTGGGCGAGGTGACCCCGGCGATATTGCAGCGTAAATCAGCCATGTGACGACTCCCTGGCGAAACTCCGGTGGATAGCCTGCGCCGCAAGTTTGCCATCCTGCACGGCGTGTACGGTCAAATCGGGGCCCGGCACGCAGTCGCCACCGGCATACACATCACTTAACGAGGTGCGCTGTTCCGCATCGATGGCGATGCGGCCGTGCTGCAGCTGTATTGTATCCAGCTCATGTCCCACTGCTGATAGATCCAGTGACTGGCCAATGGCTTTGAATGCGACATCCACGGGCCATTCAAACCGCTCCCCGGTGCCCTGCAGTTTACCTGCGGCATCCAGCCGGGTGGTCTCAAATACCATACCGGTCAGACCGTCATCGTCAATCAGAACCTGCACCGGCATCGCCCGGGTTTTGATCAACACGCCGTTGGTCTGGGCAAGCTGCTGTTCATACCAGGTCGCGCTCATCTGTCGGGCGCCTCGCCGGTATACGATGGTGACCGATTCGGCACCGAGTTTTTTGCTCTGTACCGCGATATCTATGGCGGTGCTGCCGCCCCCGATCACCACTATTCGCCGTCCGATCGGCAGGCTGGATAAATCTTCCTGCCGGATGCGTTCGATATAGTCGATGGCGTTATGCATGCCTGCCGTGTCTTCATGTTCCAGACCCAGACGATTGGCCACATTATGGCCCAGGCCCAGAAAAACCGCGTCGTATTGGTCACGCAGTTCAGCCAGTCTGAGCTTTTTACCCAGGGCCTGGCCGGTATGCAGAGTTATTCCACCGATATCGAGAATAAACTGCACTTCTCTGGCGGCGCGTTGGTTCAGCATCTTGTAAGCGGCGATACCATATTCATTCAAACCACCGGCTTTGGGCCGGGCCTCAAATACATCCACCCGGTGACCATGCATGGCCAGGCCATGCGCACAGGACAGCCCGGCCGGCCCGGCGCCGATTACCGCAATCCGTCGGCCGGTATCAGCCGCGCGTTGAAAAGGTTGTGTGTCCCGGGCAAATAAATGATCGGTAGCATAGCGCTGCAGGCGGCCAATCGTGACCGGTTTGTGCTCGGCGGTGTTCATCACGCATTTGAGTTCGCATAATTCTTCTACCGGGCACACATTGGCGCAGGTGCCGCCCATAATATTGGCGCTTAAAATGGTGGTCGCCGAGCCGATTAAATTACCGGTGGAAATTTTGCGGATAAAATTCGGGATATCGATATCGGTCGGGCAGGCTTCGATGCAGGGCGCATCATGGCAGAACAGACAGCGCGCGGATTCAGCCTGCGCCTGCAGTTCGGTCAGGGGCGGGTGCAGATCACTGAAATTGTCCTTGATCGTTGCAGCCGGCAGGCGCCCACTGGCGATATCATGGCCACGCTTTTCATTTGATTTACGCACTGACTTCATGCGCTTTACTCCAGGACGCCGTGTGTTGTTGCACCATCAGGACATAATAACTGATCCCGGCTACCGAAAACCCCAGGAACCAGGCATAGTGATAAAGCTCCACCGCCAGCGGCCAATGCTCGGCTTGCAGGATTTTGATCTGCACCAGAAAGCCGGGCACATTCGGAATGACGCCGAGTAATAACGCGGCGACGGCCATGGGGTTGGTACCGGACCGGTAACTGTAACGTCCGTGGTATCGATACAGGTCGGTGATATCCAGCTGGCAGCGGCGCAGGACAAAATAATCGACCAGCAAAATCGCCACTATCGGGCCGAGCAGGGCGGAATAGCCGATCAGCCAGGTAAAAATATAACCACTCGGATCAGCCAGCAGTTTCCAGGGCATCATCACGATACCAATCACACCGGTAATATAACCACCGCGTTTGAAATTGATTTTAGCGGGCCATAGATTGGAAAAATCATTGGCTGGACCCACTACATTAGCGGCGACATTGGTCGACAGGGTGGCGATGACTACGGCCAGCATCGCAAAGCATATGATCAGGGGCGAATCAAAACGCCGTACCAACAATACCGGGTCCCAGATGGCCTCACCAAAGATCACCAGCGTGGTGCTGGTCACGGCCACGCCAATAAAGGCAAACAGCGTCATGCTCAGTGGCAGGCCTAAAACCTGGCCTTTGATCTGGGCGCGCTGGCTGACCGCGTAACGGGTGAAGTCGGAAATATTCAGGCTCAGGGTGGCCCAGTAACCGACCATGGCGGTTAAAGCGGGAAAGAAAAATGCCCAGAATTCCGCGCTGTCGGCAAACTGGGATGGGGTGCTCAGCATCGGCCCGAAACCATCCGCACTGAGATAGGCCCACAGCAGCAAACCCAGCCCGCACAGTAGCAAAAAAGGCGCGGCCACTGTTTCCAGCACTTTTATTGCTTCCACGCCACGCCAGATCAGATAAATATTGATGCCCCAGAAAATCATAAAGCATACAAATTGCACCAGGCTGACGCCGATAAACGCCGGCAGCATGGTGGGTGCATCAGCCAGCTGCGGCGCGATGATCAGGGCAATGGTGTAAATCGCAGCACCGCCAATCCAGGTCTGAATGCCAAACCAGCCGCACGCCACGATCGCGCGTAACAGCGCTGGAATATTGGAACCGGTAATACCGAATGATGCCCGTGCGAAGACCGGGAAAGGAATGCCATAACGCGCCCCGGCATGGCCGCTGAACAGCATCGGGATTAAGACTATGCAATTGCCCAGCAACACCGTCAGCATCGCTTGAGCCCAGCTCATGCCGCCCTGGATCAGCGAAGCGGCAATCATATAGGTGGGAATGCAGACCGCCATGCCGACCCACAGCGAGAAAAAGTTCAGGCTGTTCCAGCTGCGCCGGTCGACGGGCACCGGGGCGATATCAGGATTGCTTAAAGCGGCGTCCGGTGTATGGGCTGCCAGGCTGGCATTGGACATACTCAGGCTTCCCGGGCCAGTTCGTGCAGTGCGCCAGCGATGGTTTCGATCATCTGATCGACCTGGTCAGCATTGATGCTCAAGGGCGGTGCGATACGAATCACATTACCGAACAGCCCGCCTTTGCCCACCAGCAGTCCCTTGTCCTTGCAGATATCCATCAGACGTGCGGTTTCGGTGGTGGCATAGGCTTTGGATTTGCGGTCTTTAACCAGCTCAATACCCATCAATAAGCCGCGTCCGCGCACATCACCGATTAATTCATGCCGCGGCATTAAATCACGCAGGCCATTCAGCAGGCGGCTGCCCATGGCCATGGCGTTGTCAGCCAGTTTTTCCTGCTTAATGATATCAATGGTGAGTTTGGCCTGTACGGTCTGGTAGGGGTCGCCGCCAAAGGTGTTGAAATACAGCTTGCCGGCCAGAGCGTCCGCGATTTCCGAGCTCATCAGCACGCCGCCGATGGCCGCGCCGTTGCCGAAGCCCTTAGCCATGGTGATCATATCGGCATCGATATCCAGCGCCTTGCTGAGTAATAAATCATTGCTGCAGCGGCCCGCGCCGGTCTGCACTTCGTCACTGATATATTTCCCGCCATATTGGTGCACGATGCGGGTAATTTCGGTGAAATACGCGGGTGGCGGGGTGATAAAACCGCCCACGCCCATCACCGGTTCTACGATCATGGCCGCGATTTTTCCATGGGTGGCGGTCTGGATGGTGGTTTCCACATTCTGGGCGCATTCCAGTGCACAGCTTTCCGGTTTCTGCTGGAACGGACAGCGGTAGCAATACGGCTCCAATGCACTGACCGCATTGGCATTCGGCTGCGCCCGGAAACGCCAGTTGTGATGACCACACTGGGCCAGGGTGCTGGCGGTGCCGCCATGGTAGCCATGGCGCAGATTCAGCACGATGGTTTCACCGGTGGCATGACGCGCGGCCATTAACGCCAGTTCATTGGCTTCCGAGCCGGAATTGGTGAAGGCGGCGCGATCCAGGCCGTCCGGGGCTTCCGCCACCAGTGTTTCCGCCAGCTCAACCGGATAGCGGCTTAGATACAGCGTGCTGGTGTGCTGGATAGCGTCATCGTCCAGCATCTGCCGCAGGGCCTGTTTGATGCGCGGATGATTATGTCCGGCCGAGATGCAGACGATACCGCCAATGGCATCCAGATAACGCCGGCCTTCCGAATCCCATACATATTCGCCCTGCGCTTTGACCAGCTGTAACGGTTCGGCGTGATACAGCAACGCGGTCGGCAGAAAATGCTGCTGACGTTTATTGATCAGCTCTGCATTGCTGGGATGGCTGGCTGTAGCGGTCGCATAATCGGCGACCGGGCTGCCGAGATGCTCTGATGTTGGTTTGGCTGCTGTGGTCATAGTTTGTTTCAATCTGTTGCGTTATTGCGGATGGAACGGGCAGGGCGGCCCGAGCAGGGTGGTCTAGAGTTCAACCAGCTGGCCATAGGTTTCCGGTCGGCGATCACGGAAAAACTGCCAGGTGTCGCGGACCTGCTTGATCATATCGAAATCCAGTTCCGCCACCACCATTTCATCCTGGTCGGCGCTGGCCTGGGCAATGATTTTGCCGCGCGGATCAGCGAAGTACGATGAGCCATAAAACTCACCGATATTCCACGGCGCTTCGGTGCCGACGCGATTAATGGCGGCGATAAAGTAACCGTTGGCCACCGCATGCGCGGGCTGCTCAAGCTCCCACAGATACTGGGACAGGCCGGCCACCGTGGCGGAAGGATTAAACACGATTTCCGCACCGTTCAGGCCCAGACAGCGAGCGCCGTCAGGGAAGTGCCGGTCATAGCAGATATACACTCCGACCTTGCCATAAGCGGTAGTAAACACCGGATAACCCAGATTGCCGGGTTTAAAGAAAAATTTCTCCCAAAATCCAGCGACCTGCGGGATATGATTCTTACGGTATTTGCCCAGATACGTGCCGTCGGCATCGATCACCGCGGCGGTGTTGTAATACACGCCGGTCATGTGCTTTTCATAGATCGGCACCACGATCACCATGTTGTATTTTTTGGCGTACTCGCACATCAGTCGGGTAGTGGGGCCATCAGGAATCGGTTCAGCCGCGTCGTACCACTTGCTGTCCTGTGATGGACAGAAATACGGACCGGTGAAGATTTCCTGGAAACACAGCATCTGCACGCCCTGCTGGCCGGCCTGTTCAATGTAGGGGATATGCGCCTCAAGCATCGCCTCGCGATGGGCGTCGCACGATGCCGACGTATCCAGCCGGTTGGCAAGCTGAGTGATGGCCGCTTTGATGATTCTCGGCATGCTGGTTCCTTAATAGTGTGGGTTAAATTTAGCCCGAGCCAGATACTGCCCGTAGCCTTCCTCGACATCGGCCTTGCCTTCATCCACCACCACCTTGCCGCGCAGCACGGTGGTGCGGCACTTACCGGTGACTTCCCAGCCTTCATAGGCGGAATAGTCGCAGTTCATATGATGGGTTTTGGCGCTTAAGGTATGTTTGACCTCGGGGTCGAAGATAACCAGATCAGCGTCACTGCCGACCGCGATGGTGCCTTTGCGTGGGAACAGCCCGAAGATTTTGGCTGCCGCCGTGGAGGTGGTATCAACAAACTTGTGCAGCGAAATCTGACCGCCCAGCACGCCCTCGGAAAACATCAGTTCCATGCGGTGCTCAACCCCGGGCAGGCCATTGGGGATTTTGGAAAAATTGTCTTTGCCCATGGCTTTCTGGTCCATACAGAACGGGCAGTGATCGGTGGCCACGGTGTGCACCAGATTCTGCCGCATGCCGGCCCACAAAGCCTGCTGGTCTTTGGCTTTACGCAACGGCGGGCTCATCACCACTTTAGCGCCTTCAAAACCGTCCTGAAAATACAGTGATTCATCCAGCAGCAAATACTGCACACAGGTTTCCACATGCACTTTCTGATTGCGCAAAGTGGCGGCCTTGACCCGCTGCAGCGCTTCTTCGCAGGTCATATGTACGATATACAGCGCCGAGCCGGTTTGCTGCGCCAGATCGATGACCCGGCCACTGGCCTCGGCCTCGCATTCGGGCGGACGAGACAGCACGTGATAACGCGGTTCGGTCTTGCCCTCGCTCAGAAAACGCTTGACCAGTTGCTCGACCATATCGCCGTTTTCGGCATGCGTGGTCAAAATACCGCCATGCTCGACCAACTCTTCCATCAATTGAAACATCTGGCCATCATCGACCATCAATGCGCCTTTGTAGGCCATAAAAGTCTTGAAGGAGTTGATGCCGCGCTCGTTGATGATCGAGGCAATTTCCTGTTTGGTGTTGTCGTTAAAGTCGGTCACCGCGCAGTGGAAGGCATAATCACCGACCGCGTGGCCGTCGGCCTTGCTGTGCCAGTCATCCACTGCGCCATGCAGGCTCCCGCCATGGCTTTGAATGGCGAAATCAATAATCGAAGTGGTGCCGCCATGCAGCCCGGCCAGGGTGCCGGAATAAAACGTATCACTGGCGTAGGTGCCCATAAACGGCAGTTCCATATGGGTGTGCGGATCAATGCCGCCGGGAAATACATAACAGCCGTGCGCGTCCAGGCTGCGCTCGGCGGAGTAGTCCAGCTCCCTGCCGATAGCGCGAACCTGCTCGTCCTGTACGAAAATATCAGCCTGATAGTGGTCAGTGGCCGTCACCACGGTGCCGTTTTTAATGAGTAAGCTGCTCATGGCTGCTCCCGAAATCCGTTGATAACCTCAATCCTATAACGTCTGAGGCTGAATATCACCAAATACTCGAGTCCTTGAGCCAGCGGTGGATGGTCACCATCGACTGGGTATAAAAATCCACACTGGCCCGGCCGTGTGCCCGGATATCACCAAAAAATGACTGTTTAGAACCGCCAAAGGAGAAAAACGCCATCGGTGCCGGCACCCCGATATTGATGCCCACCATGGCCGGCTCGACCGCGTAGCTGAAGTGCCGCGCCGCTGCGCCGCTGGTGGTAAACAGGGTGCAGGTATTGCCATACGGCGAGTTGTTGATCCAGTCAATGGAGGCATCCAGGCTGTCAGCCTCGGCCAGCATCACCACCGGGCCGAACACTTCCTCGCGGGCGATTTCCATCTCCGGGCGGATATTGCCCAGCACGGTGGGTTTCAGGAAATAGCCGGGCATCTCATCCACGCCGTCACGGCCGTCCACCAGCAACTCCGCGCCTTCATCCAGCGCGCGCTGAATCATACCCAGAATACGGTCCTTGGAGGCCTGGGAAATCACCGGTCCCATATCGGTATCCGGCGACAATCCATCACCGACCCGAATCGCACCGGCTTTGGCGGCCACCAGCTCAGGAATTTGCCGCCTGGCTTCATCCCCGATATTAATAATCACCGAACCGGCCATGCAGCGCTCACCGGCGCAACCGATAATTGACTCCAGTGCGGTTTCGGCGGCTTTATCCATCACCGCATCCGACAGCACCACCATAAAATTCTTGGCCCCGCCCAGCGACTGCACCCGCTTGCCCGCCTGGGCAGCGCTGACATAAACATGCTTGGCCACCGGGGTGGAACCGACAAACGACACGCCCTGGATATCCGGATGTGCACAGATGGCATCCACTGCCTGTTTGCCGCCGTGCACCATATTCAATACGCCGTCAGGCAATCCAGCCTCAGCCATCAGATCGAACACGCGCATCTGCGTCAGCGGCACCCGTTCACTGGGCTTGACCACAAAGGTATTGCCCGCCGCAATCGCAAACGGCCAGAACCACATCGGCACCATCGCCGGGAAATTAAACGGCGCAATGCAGGCAAACACGCCCATCGGACGGCGGATCGACTGGCTGTCAATCCCCGGCGCGATATCCTCCAGAATATCGCCCATCATCATGCTAGGCATGGCACAGGCCGTTTCCACCATCTGAATCCCCCGGCGCACGCTGCCTTTGGCCTCGGCCAGGGTTTTACCGTGTTCCAGCGTGATTTGCCTGGCCAGATCGTCAGCATTGGCTTCCAGCAGTGTTTTCAGGCGGAACAATGGCTGTACTCGATCGATTACCGGTGTCTGTCGCCAGGCCGGAAAAGCCGCCTTGGCCGCCTGAACGGCAGCATCAACATCTGTCGCCGTTCCCATCGGGGTTTGATCAATCAACTCACCGGTGGCGGGGTTGATAATATCCACATGGTCGGTGCCGGTACTGGCCGTCCATTGGCCGTTGATATAGTTTTTGATCATGGTTTCAGTCCTTGTTGGCGGGCCGGGTGGTTTAGGGGCCGGGCGTATCGTTTTCAGCTTACCAGATTAGCTAATGTTTGCGGATTGCCCAAACGGGGCAGGGTAGGCCATACCTGAATAAGTACAACATTGCCCAAAATACTTTAATTCAGGCTTCCAACAGAATCGGCCATTCCAAAAGAGCACAGTGACGAGAGCTTTTTTCAGGCTACCGGAATAAGCAGACACCACTGATTGTTTCAGGATAAAAGCCCCATCGCCCAATCAGGCAATGGAGAAACATACCGAACGACTTTTCTTTCTGTGTCGTTAAAAATTGTGAAAACTGGAACAAACGGGTTACTGGCAGATGAATTGTCCAATGCTCTGACCTGGTCACAGAGCGGAATGGCTGTCTTAATGTGTTTTAGCAAGCGGGGGATACGATTCTCGACTTTGTCATCGGGTACATGGTGGCCGCCGGCTTGAGTGCGTTGGCTGATACGGGCTTTGTTAAGAGCAGCGGATTCGAGATGGATAAACACCAGAATGATTTGATAGCCAAGTGCTTTGGCGGTCGCGACAAAATCGATTTTGGACGGGTGTGAAAATACGGTTTCAAAGCAGAAGTTACGTCCTTCCTGTAGCAGGTCATGGCGTATTTGTGCGGCGATTCGTGCGGCCAGGTAGCTGTTTTCTTCTGGTGCTTCCGAGAAGATTTCTTTGGCGATCAAATCGGCATTAACAAACGGAATGCCCAGTTTTTGCAGTTGAGTGTAATAAAAAGTACTTTTCCCCACACCGTTGCCGCCCGCGAGCAGCCAGAGCTGTTTGCTCATGTTGAGGTTTTTGGCGTAAACACCCCGTTATTGAATTGTCCGACGGTAATGTTTCCATCCGCATCAACCTGTTCTAACTGGCCCGGATGCGAGGCAGAAGCCTGGTAGCGTGCAGGGACTTCACTGACGGAATCAGTCAAGCTGCCTGATTGGCGTTGTTCTTCAAGCGCTGAGAAAACCTTATCAGGATTGATGCTTGGTGAATCAATGTTCTCAATTTTCAATTCGGCCAGACCGGAACTAATGGCTAAAATAGTCTCCGGGCTCATATGGTTAGCAACTTTTCTTCCTAAAAAGGCCCAGTATTCAACTTGTTCCGCAGTGCTTCGGTGCGAGTAGCTGGCGGCGGTTTCGGCGGCTTGCATGAGTTCTTGTTGCAGGCGGATGGGGGAGGAGGCTTTTGGCATTATAAACACTTTAGATTTTGCTAAGTGCAATTGTAGCAAATTGCTACAAAAAATCAAACATCTAGCGGGAACCTGACAAGTTACACAACTGCATTAGGTTGGGAGCATAAGGACCGTATTTTATTAATCATCAGTGTTTATCACTAAACTTTAAGTGCTTTATTGGCTGACCGAATCAACGTATCACATGTATTTTGTTGTATTTACTGTCGTGAGTCGCCTACAAATAAGACTAAGTACATCGTTGTGCTGTAGGGCATAGATAGAACAAATGAGCTTGAGGTTTGTGGCTATACTCGAGAAGAGGCTAATAAAACAATAGAGAGCAGGTATTATTTATTTTTTTCTAAAAAAATTTTAAGTGGCGATAGCCAAACCAGGGCCAGTCGAGGTGACTTTGGCCAGTAGAGTATTCACCTAAGTGATAGGTGCGTAAACTCTAATTTTATCAATACTATGGGGTTACAGTATATGGAAAACAATAAATTGTTTAATCAATATAAATTTGTTATTATAATTTCATTTTTAATAGGATGCAGTTCCTGTAAAATAATTTCTCCTATTAAAAATAATACTCCAGTCGTGTGGGGGATAACCTCAAATAATCATGTATGGAAATGGAATGGAAGTTATTGGTATGAACCAAACCCTGATGCGCGACTAATACAAATTTCTGTAGGGAAAGAAGGGAATGTAATTATGGGGCTAACCTCTAATAATCATATATGGAAGTGGAATGGGAATTACTGGTTTGAACCAAACTCAGAAGCCTTGGCAACTCAAATTTCTACTATAAATGGCTCTGAAGCATGGGCGGTTGGTTACAGCGGGCGTGTTTTTCAAACAACCAATGGTGGAAATTTTTGGACTGAGGTTTTTTTTGACACAAAAATAACACGAATTTCTGCGGGCGGATGGAATAATGTATGGGCTATAACAGAAGATAAACGTATTTTGCATTTTGACGGTCTAAGTTGGGACGAGCCAAATACTTCTGCAAGAGCTGAACAAATATCTGCATGTGGGGTAGATAGCGCTTGGGCAATAGGGGCAGCTAATAGGGTTTTTAGATACTTATCTAGCAATAATTATTGGAGTGAGCCAAATCCTAATGCAAAGCTGACTCAAATTTCATGTGCTGATTACTATGGGTTAATTTGGGGAGTTGGATTCAACAATCGTGTCTTCAAGGCTGTAAATGCGGGTGAGTATTGGGATGAGCCAAATCCTGCAGCACGATTAATTCAGGTTTCTGTGGGTTATTAGCTCCAAAGCTGATACAGCTAAATACAGGGTAAGAAGACAAAGATATAGGCAAAGATATAGTACAAAGATATGCAGGTATAGCGAGATATAGGGCAGGCACAGTTCAGCCACAGCTCAAGGTTTTAAACGCTTCATTTGCTGTAGTCGCGGAATTTAGGCTTGGATAATAGGAGCTGACTGAGTTAAGAGTACAAACAAGTACAAACAGGACAGGCACATCTACAAACAGGACAGGCATGATTTATTTTTTACCCTCTTTATTTAGATTCAACAAATCCGTACCCGAGGGTTTCTGATATACCCGAAGCCCAAACTCCGGCACAATCGCCAGCAAATGATCAAAGATATCCGCCTGGATACCTTCATAGGCAGCCCATTCGGTAGTATTGGTAAAGCAGTAAATCTCTAGCGGCAACCCCTCCGAACTGGGAGCGAGCTGGCGGACAATTAGTGTCATATGGGTATCTATTTTTGGATGGTTTTTCAGATAGTTATATGCATAGGCTCTAAACGTTCCAATATTGGTTAGCTGCCGTTTATTCACTGCTTCATCCACTTCGGCCTCAAGCCCTGCGTTGTACTCGGCCAGCTGCTTTTGCTTATTTTTAATATAATTCTTCAACAACACAAAGCGGGTAAAGTAATCAATTTCATCCTGCGTTTGGATACGAACCGACGCAATATCAATAATAATGGCGCGTTTAATCCGACGGGCGCCTGCTTGTGACATGCCTCGCCAGTTTTTGAACGAATCGGTAATTAAGCGGTGTGTTGGGATGGTGGTGATGGTTTTATCCCAATTCTGTACTTTAACGGTGTGTAACTGCACATCAACCACATCACCATCTGCACCAAATTGCGGCATTTCAAGCCAATCACCAACCCGTACCATATCCTGTGCAGTCAGTTGCACACTGGCAACCAATGATAAGATCGTATCCTTAAATATCAATAGTAAAATAGCTGTCATTGCACCAAAACCGCCGAGTAGCAATAATGGCGAGCGATCGAGTACCGCAGATATGATCAGCACACTACCGAAAACCCAAACAATGATTTGCAACAGTTGCACAAAGCCTTTTAGCGGGCGGTGTTTAGCAACCGGTGAGGCAGCATAGATACTGTTGACTGCGCTAAGCGTCGCAGTCAGTGCTAAAGTCAGCATTAACACCATGTAGCCCATTGCCAGGTTACGCATCAGTTGCACAGTACTTTCCGTTAAGTCGGGGATAAACGGCACACCGGTGAATATGATTAAGGCTGGCACAATTTGTACAAAACGGCCGAAGACATTATGGCTAACCAATATGTCATCCCAGGTAACCTTGGAGTGTTTAGCCAATCTTCGAACCGCACTGACCAAAACCCGTTTAGCAACCAAATCTATAATTACCGCAGCTGTCAATAGCGCTAGCAGGCTTGCAGTGGGTGGTAAAAAAGGGTGAATCGAGCCAAGTTGTTCGAACATTTTTTATAGCTTTGCTAGCAACGGGCCAATATGGTAACACCCGCTCGTTATCATGATTCAATTAGATGGTAGAAAGTATAGAAAAAGATACAGAAGGTACAAAAGAAGGTACAAAAGAAGGTACAGTGAAGGTACAGGACAGGCAAGAAGGTATAGAGAAAGTATAGGACAGGCATAGCTTAAGCAAACCAAAAAGTTGTGAGGTATAAGATGCTTCACTTGCTTTAATCACGGAGTTTAGGCTTGGATAGTAGGCGTTGACTGAGTTAAGGAGGGGTTTTGTTACTACTTAATAGTTTTCACAAACTTCTGGCACGCCAAGCCTCGGCAACTGCCGATTGGTGTGTTTTGGGCTGTGGTTGGCTACTTGAGCTGAGGAAACAGCCGATTGGCTGCACTGATGCCTTTCAGAAAAGCAACACCCAACTCATTTAGAACATCCCGGATGGTGCTGGCTTTGCCAATGACATGATAAAACCCGTGTTGCTGCTGCCTGGACAGATGATGAATTAATTCATCGGGTGCAATACCTAACCTCGATAGAATCGGTGGGGTCTCATCGGGTATCTTTCCGTTCTTATCCGGGTGAATCGCTCGACCGCTCCAATCCACCAGATTCAGATAATCATCCAGTGAGAAGGGCAAACCTTGGTTACCGTCCAGTCTTCCAGAAAAACCCAATAGCCTTGGAATCTCTTTAGACATTGATCCGGTTTGAGGTTGCGGTTTGCTCTTTGATTGTTTGATGCGTTGCTGAATCGAGGTAAAATCTGATCGTTCTGGTGTATCAGCTATACTGGCCCGGATTGGATTCAAATCCACATAGGCCATACAACTGATCAAAGCTTGCTCATCCAGTAACGCCTGAGACTTGAATCGACCTTCCCAGAAGTGTCCGGTACAATTGTCTTCAGCATTGGCCCGGCAGGCGATGTGATGGTTCAACCCACGCATAAACCAGGACAGGTCAGCCAATCGTGTTCGATACATAGCCACCAGATCAAAAATTGCTGATAACTCGCCCGGACTCAATGCTTCACCGGCCTGATGCCGCTGTACCAGTGGGTGCCCTGAGTACAGCGAACACCAACGAGCAATCACCTCAGCATTCGACCAATCATCGGCTACAGCAGGATTCAGCTTGATCACCAGGTGATAATGATTGCTCATCACCGCATAGGCACACACCTCAATGGCGAAAACGGATGAAAGCAATGCCAATCGTTCTACTATCCATTCTCGCCGATGCTCAAAGCAGCGTCCGGACGCAGAATCGACCCCACACAAAAATGCCCGCCGCACGCAACGACCAATAACATGGTAGTAAGGTGTGGCAGATAGCGAAACTAAAGATGAGCGTGCAACGGTCATGTAGCATCCAATCAGAAACAGATTGCAGAGTAATCCAGCGAGAAACCATCGGGTATCAGAAATGGCAGTGGTTTGCTGTAGGATGTGGTCTACGAGCTATGCCTGTCCCAATGCTTCCCGAGCTATGCCTGTCCCAATGCTTCTAATGCTTCTGCTCACTCGCCTGGATATCATCAGTCTTGCTCATAGCTTATCTCCTGTTACAGGGTTAATGATAAGCAGTTACACAGTTTGATTTATAGTCTCAATCTTATCAGTATCGGTGTAGCCTCATCGGGTATCTGGCCATTTTTTCCGGGCGAATAGCCCGACCGCTCTAATCCCCCCCCCCTGGACTTTCCTAACTTCCCTGACTTCCAATGCCTTTCAATTGCTTTTTCGTTACAACTTCCGCTACCAGTAATCGGCAAAAATCTTCCCTGAAAATGGACTGGCGTATACTTAGCATAAACCGCCACCTCCACCCAGATTATTCCTATGCGCCAGATAACTCTTATTTTACTTCTGATTTCTCTCAATGCCGCCGCACAGCGCCCTGAGTACGAATCCAATGTCCTGACTGAAACCTTTGGTTTTGATGACAATACGCCTATCGCAGTGCCATTCGACAGCCTCGTACAGGCTTGTCCGGCGCGTGACTGCATACCTTCCATTGATGACCCTAAATTCGTTGCTGCAGATGCCGCAGATCATGTCAATGGCGATGATCTGGTACTTGCCGTGAAACTGAATGGTGAAACCAAGGCTTACCCCAGCAAAATTCTGCTCCATCATGAAATTGTCAATGATAGCTTCGGTGGCGAACCGGTGGTGGTCAGCTATTGCCCGTTGTGCGGGTCGGGTGTTGCCTTTCGGCGCGAACTGGATGATGAAGCCGTGGAATTTGGCGTATCCGGTGTGTTGCACGAATCCGATCTGGTGTTGTATGACCGCAGCACCGAGTCCTTGTGGGCGCAGATCACCGGCGAGGCTATCATGGGACCGAAGACCGGCGCGCAGTTGCAGGAAATCCCGGTCACCATGACCACCTGGCAAACCTGGCGTGAGCGCCATCCCGATACGCTGTTATTGTCCACCGACACCGGCTTTGACGACAAAGACTACACCCAGGATCGCTACGGCGACTACCGCGAGTCCGATCGGTTATTTCTCCCAGTATCGGCCACCGACGCACGCTTGCATGTGAAAAAACTGGTCTACGGCGCCATCATTGGTGATCAGCCGGTTGCCTATGAAGCAACATGGCTGCAGGAAACTGGCCGGTTGCAGGAGAACATCGACGGCCACCAGATTAACGTTGAGTATCACAGTGATGGCAGCGTCACCGTGACCAATGCCGAGTCTGGCCAGAGCTATCCGGTCAAGCGCTTGTTCTGGTTTGCCTGGTATACGTTTCACCCGCAGACGTTGTTGCGTGTGGATGAGCGGAACAAATAAACCGCATAACGAATTCTGGAACAACGTGCCGCGCAGCATTTTGGGTTGCTGCCGGGCGCATAATTAACTGAAAAACCTATCAGAATACTGCCTCAACGCAATCAGCGCAGGCGTTATAGAAGCCCACCGCCGCACGTAACCATGTGCGGCCATGGCGATGATTTCATGCAAGAAGTTACAACACAGGCATGGTTCAGTGCCTCAGAAAACAGACCGATACTCTGTGGAGCATGGCATACAACAGGTGCCTGTCCTGATTTAGTGTCATGTCCTGATTTAGTGTCAACAGGTGCCTGTCCTGATTTAGAGAAGCTTGCTGATCCTGCATAAGCACTCTAGGCCGTTTACGACGCTTTTAGTCCCACTTGTGGCATCTATATATACGTTCCATTCAGCCTGATCTATAACTATCAGCAGCATTTATCGGAATTGATAAGTGTCTTATATCTGAAAGAAATGGAGTTCATTATGATGATTCAAAAATATACACCCGGCATACAGCTGTGCTTAATAGCCCTTGCCGTGGCAGTCACTGGCAGTGTGTTCGCTCAAGCTAATGACCTATCTGCCGAGGGTTTGATCAAGTGGCAGCAGGGATTGACGGAGGACAGACAACAGGCTCAGTTTGAAGAAACTGGGGAGTTGCTCAATCCTGATACCGTATTCGTGGCAAAAGACGCTGCTGATCTTTGCCAGCAGGCTGGAACCTGTGCGGCTCGTCTGGATCAGCGCTACTTCAGCTTGCCGCTGCAGGCCAGTGATATCTATCCGAATAATATTCTGATCGCTACAACTTATTATGGAAATGAAATCAAAGGCGTTGAGCGTATTGATTTCGCTGGTAACGATAGGCTTGATGCTATACCACTGTTCGCTGCTGCCGACAGCAGGGCCATTCTTTCGGATATCGGTATTGCGGCGCTTGCTGCGCTGACAATTGATATTGAGTTGAACGGTCTGTCGCTGGGCAGCTTCAAATTGCAGACGCTGGAATCAGCTACCCCAACTGATGCCGATACCACTCAACTGATGTCAACGCTGTTGGTGTTGGAGTCGGTATCACAACTGCCAGCAGTCAGATTCCAGGGTCCAGGGCTTTGCGACCTGATAGATAATGATGGCAACGGCGCCTGCGAGGATATGGATTTTGATGGCGTGCAGAATATCGATGATAACTGCCCGAGCGTTAATAATCCCGGCCAGGCGGATTGTGATGGCGATGGCGTAGGTAATGTCTGCGATGTTGACGATGATCTACAGGTCACCGTATTGATTGATACCGTTGACAATGTACGCCAGTTTAACACCGGGCAGATATGCGGTGACTTCGCGGGGCAGAGCGTTGAACACGATATCATCAGCAACACCACCACCCGGGAGGGGCTCTACCGCACAACGTTTTGTGATGGATCAAGCACGACCCGCTGGGAAACGATAGGGGTTATCTCCAGTTTTACTTGTTATGATCCGGGTTTTACTCAATGTGCGTTAAGTGTAGGAACTTTGTTTCCAACCTGCCTGTAAGGCTTTTTTATCAGTGGTTTCCGCGGCAGGGGCAAGATTATTTCTTGCCCTTTTTACTTGCACGGTATTTATCCTGGGCTGTATCCAAATATTTAACCAGAGGGTGCATACTGCTTTGCTGACCCAGCAGTCAGTCGATGGGCCCCTTGCGAAACTCCACCCAATACTGATTCACGGTATCGCGCATATCCCGGCGCAATAAAAATATGGCCAGTAAATTGGGAATGGTGGTCAGCACGATGGTGATGGCCGATAAAGTCCAGATGATAGTGGTATCGGCGAATGAGGCCAGAAAAAAACCGCCGATATAAAACATCCGGTACGGCAATACCCCGCGTTGACCGAACAGATAGATCGTCGCGCGGTTGCCGTAATACGACCAGGCGATGGCGGTGGAAAAAGCGAACAACAATAAACCGATCGAGACAATGTATTTACCATATTCGCCGAAGGGTGAATAGGTAAAGGCCACGGTGGTCAAAGGCACCGAGTGCAGCAGGGATCGGCCGGTTACCAGGATTTCATCCTGAACTGCGCTACTGGCCAGCCGCCCGTCATTGATGGTGAGCTCGCCGGTATAAGGCTGGTTCTGGAAACGGTAACTGACTTCTTCGGCCACCGAGCGGGCATTGATCAGAGTATAGCCACCACTGACGGCAATGCCGTCTTGCACGTTGATTACGCCATTAAAACTGTCCAGCCGCTCGCCACCGACCAGATGGCCATAGAGTGAACTCAGACCGGTCTGGTTCTGGTCGGAAATGTCACCCGCCACGTACTGCATGTCGGTACGCTGGAAATCATTTTCGAACTTCTCACTCCACACGCCGGACGACAGCAACACCAGGGCGGTAATGGTGCAGATAACGATGGTGTCGATAAACGGTTCCAGAATCGAAACAAAGCCTTCCGAGACCGGGCTGTCGCCGCGCGCGGCGGCATGTGCTATCGGGGCAGAGCCTTGCCCGGCTTCATTGGAAAACAAGCCACGGTTAACGCCGCGGTTAAAGGCAAAGGCGAAACTGGCGCCGATAAAACCACCGCTGGCGGCGGAACCCGAGAATATGTCCTGCAGAATGGACATGAATGACGGAACGATATTGCCCAGGTTGGTGAAAATTACCGCCAGCGCGCCGATGATATATAGCGCAGCCATGGTCGGTACAATGGCTTCGGTGACTTTGGCAATGCGTTTGATTCCGCCGACTACCACCATAAACAAAAACACCGAAAGTATCGCGCCGGTCCAGATTGGCGGGATATCAAAGGTTTCGCGCATGCCGGCGGCTATCGAGTTGATCTGTGGCATATTGCCGGCGCCAAACGCCGAGACAATCATACCGATGGCGAAGATGACCGCCAGCCATTTCATATTGAGGGCTTTTTCCATCACGAACATCGGTCCGCCGGCAATGGTGCCATCTTCGGTTTTGATCCGGTATTTGTGTGACAGGGTGACTTCTACAAACTTGGTGGCCATACCCAGAAAGGCGGTTGCCCACATCCAGAAAATCGCTGCCGGGCCACCCAGGTGGATGGCCAGCGCCACACCGCCGATATTGCCGGTGCCAACCGTGCCGGACAGCGCGGTGGTCAAGGCCCCGAAATGACTGGTGTCGCCGGGCGCGTCTTGTTTGGAAAACTTGCCGCTGACCACTTTCCAGGCATGGCCGAAATAACGAATCTGCGGAAATTTAAGGTACAGCGTGAAAAACAGCCCGGTGCCTAACAGCAGAAACGGGAAATAAGCTGCCGAACCCAGCAGGCTATCGATAAAAAGCAGAAACTGATTGATTTGGTCGGTCATGGTCGATATAGATCCCGAAGGCTTATGGCTTTAGCCGCACGAGCATAGGTGAATCGTAGCGGGTTCACAATAGCGGTTATGCTTTGGCCGCTGAGATTACTGGTTGGTCAGGCAGCCTGATTTAGTGCATGGCGTAATGTGTTCTATCGATTAGATCGGGTGAGAAGAAGGATAAATTTATTGGATAGACATGCGATATCGGTTGATTCTGTTGGTTTGAGGTAAAGATTTCTCCCGTTGGTCGAAATGACGGGCTTGTGCGTCAGGGTGTGGTTTCTGGAGTGAAGTTCTTTATCACAGGGCTTTGTATTATCAGTTAATGCACGCATGGTTAAGCCATCAGTCAATACTGTCAGGTCGCCCGCGAGCGGGCTCTTACAGTAATCAGGCGGGTTGGTATAGGCATTTGCGCGTCGGAGTTCGTTTTCTGTTACCAGTAAATCCAAGCTAAGCCATCAGGTATACAGGCAGGTTGCCCGCAAGCGGGCTCTTACAGGAGGGTGCAGACTGGTTAATTCCCGCAGCTTGTAGGAGCCCGCTTGCGGGCGACCATTGGTAATCTATCACAGAGCGAGCATAAAAAGATTGCAGCTGAATCCGTACAGTTATCCCTGCGTGCCGATGATCTATACATCGGCACGCAGGGAAAAACCGTCACATCATGACCATGATTAATGGTCTATTTTTATTCCGGGCGCGGCTGTACAGACTGGTTGATAAATGCGGCCAGATCTTCGCGGTACTTGCGCATCGAGGGAGGATGCAGATACATCATGTGCCCGGCTTCATAATAGGCGACCTGAATACGCTCGCGGGCCTGCGGTGAAATATCCAGGTGGTCGATATCGTAGTGCATCGCGCCGAATGGCGTGGCCAGATCGTAATAGCCGTGTTGCACCAATACCTGTAAATTGGGGTTCATGGTGATCGCCATGCTCAGATCGGGTAATAAATTCGGGAATGGCAGGGCCCAACTGGAGCCGGGCGGGGTGTGTTCCCAGTCCCAGTCGATATCGAAAGCCGAAACCTGGTAATCAGCCTCGGGCTGAAATTCCAGATCGGTATGCAGGTAATCCATAAACGCCGCGGTGAAGGCCGGACCGACGGCGGGGAAAAACGGATCGTAATCCATGCTTTCGCCCAATGGGTTGACCGACGGGCCGATAAAGCGTGAGTCAATACGGCCGGCAATCTGGCGTTCATCGCGCAGCAACTCCTGCAGATACTGCTGATGACCGACGCGCAGATCCGCCTTGTCCCAGTAATCCGCACTGGTACCGGTGTAACCAGCCAGCCGGGCCGCGATGGCCTGTTTACGCTCGGCCGGTATGCTGTAGCCCTGCATCAGGGCAGCGGCATAATCATCGCGGGCAAATTGTTCAACTTCGCGCAGAAAAGCCTGCAGATCACCGGGCTTATCAGCCAGTTTATCGTGATACCAGGCGGTGGCCGCGAAGGTCGGCAGATACAGCGCATGCGGCAGGTCGATATCGGCGCCATCCGCGCCAGAGATCATGCTGAAGAACGGTGACACCAGAATCAGGCCGTTGAGGTTCATGCCATGCACCGATTGCAGGTGCTGCGCCAGCCCTGCGCCACGGATGCCGCCGTAGCTTTCACCAAGAATAAACTTCGGTGATGCCCAGCGATGGTTCTTAGTGATGTACTGTTTGATAAAGGCCGCGACCGAACGGATGTCCTGATCCACGCCCCAGAATTCTTTACCTTTGGTCTTGCCCAGCGGTTTGCTGAAACCGGTGCCGACCGGATCAACCATGACCAGATCGGCGACATCGATAATACTGAAGGCATTATCAATATGCCGGCCGGGTGGCGGGGTAAAGCCTTCATCGGTAATGGCGACGCGCTGCGGACCAAGAATGCCCATATGCAGCCAGATCGAGGAGGAGCCGGGGCCACCATTAAAGGCAAACATGATCGGGCGTTCAGCAGGCTCGTCAACGCCTTCACGGGTATAGGCGGTATAGCCGAAACGCGCTATTGGTTTGTCATCTTTGGTTTGAATCAGCCAGCCGGCGGTGGCCTGATAATTGATGGCTTTACCTTCGATGGTTACCTGGTGGCGGGTCACCGACTGTTCTGGCTGGGGCGCTGGCTCAGCGGCCGGCTTGCTGTCCTGTTCAGCCTGGATATCGGCTGCTGTGATCAGCAGCGCAGCGATGCTCAGTAGAATGGCCATCCGGTGGTAATTGGGCATGGGCGGATTCTCTTGTGAATGTGGCTGATCACTATAACCCATGCGGTTTGCTCGGACGGTTGTGCCGGCTGCACTGGTCGCATAGCATGCTCGGTTTAACCGATCACCGCCCAACCGAGGGATCATCTTATGCACCGTAACGACATGCTTATCCGCCCTATGCAACGCGCCGAGCTTGATACCCTGGTTGACTGGGCAGCGGCGGAAGGCTGGAATCCCGGCCTGGATGATGCCGAGGTTTTCTGGGCCACCGACCCGGACGGATTTATTGCCGCGGAGCTGGACGGGGAGTTGATCGGCGGTGGTTCGATTGTCAGCTATGCCGGGCGTTATGGCTTTATGGGCTTTTTTATTATCCGTGCCGATCTGCGCGGGCAGGGTCTGGGGGACCAACTCTGGCAGGCGCGCAAACAGCGGTTGCTGGCGCGTCTGAACGAGCCGGCGGTGATCGGCATGGATGGTGTGTTTGCGATGCAGGCGTATTACGCCAGGGGCGGCTTTAAGCTGGTCTGCCGCGATCTTCGCTATGCGGGCACCGCAGCGTATCAGGATGCCACGGTGGCCGGCGGCACGCTGGTGGAGCTGGCAAGCCTGCCGTTAGTTCAGCTTGATGAATATGATCAGCGGCATTTTCCAGCCCCTCGAACGCAGTTCTTAAAGCATTGGATTAAACGGCCCGGCGGCTATGCGCTGGGAGTGCTGCAGGCCGACGAGCTGGCCGGTTATGCCGTTATGCGGCCGTGTCGTGAGGGCTACAAAATCGGTCCGCTGTTTGCTGATACTGCGCTGCTGGCCGAACAGCTGCTGGTGGCAATGCTGAATCAGGTGCCGGGTCAAGCGGTATTTCTGGATGTGCCGGAACATAATCCGCAGGCTGTGCGCCTGGCTGAGCAGTACGGCATGACGCCGGTGTTCGGTTGCGCCCGGATGATCCTGGGTGATCGACCGGTACTGCCCGAGCAGGAAATATTCGGAGTCACCAGCTTCGAGTTGGGGTGATGCCGACTTTGCCTTGTTTGATTCGCAGGCTATAGCAATAACCGCCGGCGGGTCAAAATTTATCATTGCCCTGAATATTCAGATTATTGATTTTGCGTTTGCCGAGTATTTTCAGCAGCAGATTACGCAGCCGGCGCAGTACCGGGTAGCCCAGGCGCGACAGGGTGCGGGATTTGAACAGCCAGTAATTGAGACGGTTGAAGCAGCCCGAACGGCTGCTGATCAGCGCCAGTGCATGCATGGCCTCGGCACCGTAATACAGCTGATCACCTAGCTTCAGCACCATGCCCTGATCCATATCCAGACCCTGGGCGGTGATGTCCCGCAGTATGCCGGTATCCGCACGTGCATCAATCAGCGTCAAGGGTCCGATACTTGCCCGGATACGCACCAGCCGGGCGTAATAATCGCAGGCTGGACATTGGCTGTCGTAGATCAGCAGGATCGGTTCGGATGGCATGCAGGTTATTTATTGCTGGCGTCGCAGATAATATAAAACGACGGCGATCAGCAGGCATAGCGCGGCAATAATATCGGCGCTGACCACCCGCTGCACAGCGTTATTGTACGGGCCACTGGTCCAGGCCAGCACTAAAAACGAACCTACGCTGATGGCCGCGGCGATAAATGCCAGCGGCTGCCAGGCGGTTCGGAAAGCGGCGGTGGCAAACAAACCACCCAGCAGACCGAACATCACCGCGCGGTGGCGCAGCAAAATAGCCAGGTTGGGATCGTCTATTGTTATGCCGTATAAGGCGGTTAAACGCTCCCCGCCGGCCAATCCGCTGAGCGGCAGCAGATGGATGATGGCAATCGTCAATAGCAGCAGTGTGATCAATCTTTGTGACATCTGGTCCCCGCACGGTCAGTAAATCGCATCCAGGCAATTGCAAGGGCGGTTATTATCCCATGCCAGCACCACCGCACACATCCACACGGTTATTCCGGCGTCAGACACTCCACCAGCCAGCTGCCATGCTCGGGCGCCAGCTGCTTGACCAGTTCGGGCAGCCATTCGCGCATACGCTCCGCCAGCACCCAGGGAGGATTGACCGCCAGCATACCGCAGGCATGCATCCCGGTTGCATTGCTGTCAGGCCCGATAGACAGCTGGTAACGCCACACATCACGCACCGGCCCGTCGCGTAATGGTGCCAGCAGAGCTTCCGTCTGTACCCGCCTGATAACCGGATACCATACCAGCAGCACCGCATTGCGCATGCTGCGATAGGCCTTCAGCAGGGCTTCGGGCACGCGCTGATAATCTGTCTTTATCTCATAGCTGGGATCAATCAGGACCACCGCCCGCGCCGCTTTAACCGGTAACAGCGTGGCCAGCCCCTGCCAGCCATCGGCTTGTGCAACCCGGACTCTGGGATCGTGCTGAAACAGCTGTTGCAGGGCAGGGTAGTCACTGCTGTGCAATTCAAACAGGCGGATCTGATCGTGCTGGCGTAACAGTCTGGCAGCCAGCGCAGGTGAGCCCGGATAACGCTGCTCACGCAGCATCGGAGTGATGATCCGGGCATAGCTGTCAGCGGCCAGGAGGCGGGAGAAATCCAGCTTGCCAATACCCGCCCGATATTCACCCGTTTTATTGGCCATCTGACTGGTAAGCGCATATTGCCCGGCGCCGGCATGGGTGTCGATATACATAATCGGTGCGGATTTGCGCAACAGATAGCTCAGTACCTCGCTCAGGGTCAGGTGCTTGAGTACATCGGCATAATTGCCGGCATGAAAGGCGTGACGGTAACTGAGCATGAGGTGATTTCAGGCGGCTGCGGGCAGGCTTGGATTACGCACTATATTAACCTGATTCAGCGCAACCGTGAGGTGCGACCGGGCTGTCGTCGAGCAGCGGCCCGGTGCCTGTATTGTTGTTTAGCAGCCGATCTTGAAGCTATCGATGGACTGCCCCTGCTTAGCCATTACATTGACCGTCCAGCCACAGCTGTCGGGCATTTTTTCCAGTACGCCGAAGCTGATGTTATGCAGAACTTGCAGTTGCTGTCTGGTAATGCCCAGCTCATTCAATACCGATGGATTATCCTGCAACAGCTGATCGGTGATACCGGGGTCCAGCTCAGTGGCGCCGCCGCCAAACACCAGTTGGGTGGGGCGGTTGTCATCAAAGTCCAGCATTTCAAATAAATGAATATGCCCGGTCAGCAGGGTGTCAACCGGCGGATTGGGTAATTGCGTGGTGTTAGATTGCGCGATAGCCTGCTGCAGAGTTAAATCAGTGGCGGCGATAGCCGGATTGCCGGAACTGTCAGTGAAGCTGGCCACCGCCCAGATCGGCCGATGGGTCGCCAGCCAGGTGGATGCCTGACCGCTTGACATTGCTTCGACGGTATTGAACTCACCGGCGTAGCGGGTTACTGCCGCCGGATTGGGGTCAGCCGCGTAATCATCGGGGATCACCGCGGTGTCCATCATGATGACCTGCTGGCTGCCCAGCATGACCTGATAAGGGTCGGTGTAATCCGGGCAATTGGTCTGCTGCCACGGATCGCTGGCCAGCGGTTGGGGGTCAAGCAGATAGAACCAGCCTTTCCAGGCGCGGCCGCAGTCTTCGTGGTTACCGCGCACAAACAGCCACGGCGTGGTCTGCAGGATGGTCTGAGCGGGTGCAAAAAAATCGGCCTGCCAACTGGTCCAGGTATAGCCGATATTGGCCTGGATACAGTTGCTGTCGCAGCTGCCATATTCCCGGTAATGATAATCACCCACATGCAGGATCAGATCCGGCTTAACGGCGGCAACGCTGGCGGCGACCTCGGCGAACTCCCATTTTTCGCCGGTGCCCTGACCGGTGCAATCCTGAATGTCGCTGCCCTTGACCCGGCAGCCGGTATCGCCAAGCACCACGATTCTGGTCGGCGCCGCGCTGGGCAGGGCGAGCGGCAGTTGGTTAATGGCTGCCGAGCCGGTAGCTGCTGGCAAGGGATATTCGCACACGGTGATTGCGCTGAATCCCGGCGGCGATGCGGTGCCGCGTGGCTGCATGGGAAAACTCGTGCCGTCAACCGTTATTGCCGGGCAATTGTTATTGAGCATGATGGCGCGTGCCAGCGTGAGATTGTCAGGTCCCAGTTCCACCCAGTAGTAAGCCGGGTCAGGAACGGGCGTGATCGGCGCCGCGGAGCTGGCTGCGCTGCTTGCCGTGTTTGATTCTGATTGCGCCTGCGGGGTGGGCTGTTCGCGTTGGCAACCGCTCAGCAATAGCGACGCGCTGCATAGAGCAAGTATTAATACCTTCAGTCGGGTGTGGAAATAATGCATGTTTGCCTCCCTGGGTGCGGACTGTCATCCGCTTGTTATTGTGATGTCAGGCTGTCCTGCAACAGGCTGCTCAGCAAGTATAACTCAGGCGGGGCGGGGTAGCTGCGGCCGCCGTCAGGCGCGGTCGAAAGGATACTTTTGTGACAATCGCCGCAGTGTATTGATGCCGCGAAAGTGGTCTGGACGCGGGACTGTTTTTCAAACACAGTATTGGAAAATTTTGCTTCGCTTTGTTTTCTAGCGCACCACCAATAGACCTCACGTGCATGGTTGTGAAAGCGGTCAATGGAGGTTTCCAATCCTTGCAGAGCCTGCTGGCCCTGGTTATCCAGCGGTTGCGCCAGCAGCGCGACATTGAGAGCACTCGCAGTATCCATTTCTGCGCGGCTGAATGGCTGATAAGCAATGATATCAGCGAGTTGTGCCGGGCTGCGCAGAAAAGTGGTCACGGGATAGCCAAGGCTGGCCTGCAAATGCGTCGCAATTTTCTCAGTCAGGTTTTGACTGTCATGCTCGTTGCTTGTGAACATGACATTACCGCTGGCAATAAAGGTTTCAACGCCGCTGAATTCAAGCTGCCTGAACAGTGCCTGCAGTTTAGCCATTTTGATATTGCGACCGCCAACATTGATGGCTCTGAGGAAGGCAATATAGTCAGGCATCGATGACTGTCGTCAGTCCTCAGTAGTATCCGGCTGTGGCCATGGGTAGAAGATGCTTAGCGGCGCAATGCTGTAGTTAAATATCCTATTGGTTACCGCCGGATCGGCCTGGATAATCCGTTCCGCGGTGGCCAGCGAGTCGGACTGAACAATAAGCATCCCCAACTCATCATAGCGCGCACCCAGCAGGATAAACCCCTCGGCCCTTAAACGCTGCATGTTGGCTGAGTGTTCGGCGAACCCGGTTTGCTCAGCGGGTGGTTTATTCTGATCCCAGTCAGGTCCCAGTGAAAAATGCACCACGAACTGCGCCGCTGAATCGCTCGCCTGTTGAGCAACACCGGCGCACGCCATGCTGATCAGCAGCAGGGCCAGCAGCAACTGGCAGCGCCAAACTGCCCGGCACGGCTTATTCATAGTCGCTGAGCGGCGGGCAGCTGCACATCAGGTTGCGGTCGCCGTAAACGTTGTCCACGCGGCCCACCGGTGGCCAGTATTTATTCAGCTGCAGGTTGTCGACCGGCCAGGCCGCCTGCTGGCGGCTATAGCTGTGTTCCCAGTTATCCGCGCTGAGCTCACGCACCGCGTGCGGCGCATTGCGCAGCGGATTATCTTCGGCATCCAGCTGCTGGTTCTGCACGGCCTGAATCTCGGCATGAATGCTGAGCAAAGCGGCAATGAAACGGTCCAGTTCCACCTGGCTTTCACTTTCAGTGGGTTCGATCATCAGGGTACCCGGCACTGGCCACGACATGGTGGGTGAATGAAAACCATAATCGATCAGCCGCTTGGCCACATCCTCTTCGCTGATGCCAGCGCTCTCCTTGAACGGCCGTAAATCAATAATGCATTCATGCGCGATGCGGTCATTGCGCCCGGTATACAGCACCTTATAGGCCGGCTGCAGTTGACTGGCAATGTAGTTGGCGCTGAGTATCGCGACCTGGGTGGCCTTGCACAGGCCGTCGCGGCCCATCATGGCGATATAAGCCCAGGATATCGGCAGGATGCCGGCACTTCCCCAGGGCGCACCGGCGACCGGGCCCAGTGTGCCTTTTAATTCCGGTTGCAGCGGATGGCTGGGCAGAAAAGGCGCCAGGTGCTGGCGCACGCACACCGGACCGACCCCGGGACCGCCGCCACCATGCGGGATGCAGAATGTTTTATGCAGATTCAGATGCGAAACATCCGCCCCGAACTGACCCGGCGCGGACCAGCCCACCAGCGCATTAAGATTGGCGCCATCCAGATACACCTGGCCGCCGTGTGCGTGAATGATGTCGCAGACTTCCACGATGTGCTCCTCAAACACCCCATGGGTGGATGGGTAGGTCACCATCAAGGCGGACAGTTGGCTAGAATTAGCAACCGCTTTTGTTTTTAAGTCATTGATATCAATGTTACCTTTGGCGTCGCAATCTACCACCACAATACGCATTCCGGCCATTTGCGCACTGGCTGGATTGGTGCCGTGCGCAGAACTGGGAATCAGACAGACATCCCGGCTGTGCTCACCGCGGGCGGCATGATATTTGCGAATCGCCAGCAATCCGGCGTATTCGCCCTGCGAGCCGGCATTGGGCTGCAGGGAGACCGCGTCATAGCCGGTGCACTCCACCAGCATATGTTCCAGTTCGTAAATCAGTTCGCGGTAACCAGCGGTCTGATCGTCCGGCGCGAACGGATGAATGCCGGCAAATTCCGGCCAGGTGATGGCATCCATTTCCGCCGCGGCGTTTAATTTCATGGTGCACGAACCGAGCGAAATCATGGAGTGGGTCAGTGCGATGTCTTTGTTTTCCAATCGTTTCAGATATCGCAGCATTTCAGTTTCGCTGTGATAGCGTGAAAAAACCTCATGCTGCAGGAACGCTGATTGGCGCTGGCACGCAGCCGGCAGGGCTAATGCCTGCGGCAGGTTCTGATCGATCTCCACCAGACTATCGCTGATGCCGAAGATACGCCACAGGGTTTCCACATCGGTGCGCCGGGTGACTTCATTGACGCTGATGCCGATACCCTGCTCATCATCTATGCGCAGATTGATACCGGCGTTGGTGGCCGCTATCAGCAGCCGGCGGCGTTCATTGGCGCTGATTTCAATGAACAGTGTGTCGAAGTAATGTTCGTGCCTGAGCTGATAGCCGGCGTTGCGCAGACCGGTGGCCAGCAGTTGGGTCAGGCGATGCACTCGGGTGGCGATCTGGGTCAGCCCGCGTGGGCCATGATAAACCCCGTAAAATCCGGCAATAATCGCCAGCAGCGCCTGCGCGGTGCAGATATTGCTCATGGCTTTCTCACGCCGGATATGCTGTTCACGGGTCTGCAGCGCCATGCGCAGTGCCGGTTGACCATAACGGTCTTTGGACACGCCGATAATGCGGCCGGGGATCTTGCGGGAATATGCTTCGCGGGTGGCAAAAAAAGCCGCATGCGGGCCGCCAAAGCCAGGTTGCACGCCAAATCGCTGGGCACAGCCCACCACCACATCGGCCTGCATCTCACCGGGCGGAGTCAATAGCACCAGGCTGAGCAGGTCAGCAGCCACCGCCACCAGGGCCTGTTGAGCATGGGCGGTTTCAATCAGTGGCGCCAGATCACGTACCCGGCCATCGCTGTCAGGGTATTGCAGCAGCACGCCGAAGTAATCGCCATCAGCCAATACCGTCTCGGCATCGGTATGCACAATTTCTATGCCGAAATATTCCGCCCGGGTCTGCAGCACGGCCACCGTCTGCGGTAACACCCCGCGGTCGACAATAAAGCGTTTGGAGCGGTTTTTGCTGTTAACGCGCTGCAGCATCGCCATCGCTTCGGCGGCGGCGGTCGCTTCGTCCAGCAGCGATGCATTGGCCAGTGGCATGCCGGTCAGATCAATCACCATCTGTTGAAAGTTCAGCAGACCTTCCAGCCGGCCCTGAGAAATTTCGGCCTGGTAGGGTGTATAAGCGGTATACCAGCCGGGGTTCTCCAATACGCTGCGCAATATCACCGGTGGGGTGATGGTGTCGTGGTAACCCAGTCCGATCATGTTGTGCAGCACCCGGTTTTTTCCGGCCAGCTCGCGCAGCCGTGACAGCGTTTCGGACTCATGCCGGGCACGCGGTAATTCCATCTGGTCCTCGCGGCGGATGGACTCCGGCATGACCTCGTCCATCAGCGCGTCCAGGCTGGTGCAGCCAATGCTGTCCAGCATGCTCTGTAGCTGTTGCGGAGACGGACCGATGTGCCGATCAACAAAACTGGCATGGCCTTCCAGTTTGCGCAGCGGTGAATCAGGAATCGTTGGCATGATGGTATGGGACATCGGCAATATCTCTCGGCGAATAGTCAGTAATCGGTTCAGCGGGGCCGGTCAGACCGTCAGATAGTGATCAGCCAGCAGGAATGCAAACAGCATCATCAGATAGATAATCGAAAAATTAAACAGACGCATGGCGATCAATTCGTTCTGCAGTTTCAGCAACTGCACCGCAAAGCGCAAAAAAGCGGTATTCAGCACCAGCGCGCCGCCCAGGTAAAACAGGCCGCTCATGCCGGTCAGCCAGGGCAGTATCGTGGCAATAATCAGCAGTAAGGTATAAAACAGAATTTGCCAGCGGGTGAACGGAATGCCGTGGGTGACGGGCAGCATCGGCACGGCGGCGCGGGCATAGTCATCCCGGCGGTAAATAGCCAGCGCCCAGAAGTGCGGCGGTGTCCAGACGTAGACGATCAGCACCAGCAGCAGCGCATGCGGATCGATCTGCCCGGTTACCGCGGTCCAGCCCAGCAATGGCGGGGCAGCCCCGGCCAGCCCGCCGATAACAATATTCTGCGGGGTGGCCCATTTCAGGAACAGTGTGTAAACAATGCCGTAACCTATCAGCGACAGAAAGGTCAGCAGCGCGGTTAACGGATTGACCCATAAACCCAGCACCAGCATTGAAACGATGCCCAAAAATACCGCGAACGACAGCACCTGAGTCGAATTGAGTTGCCCGCTGGCCAGCGGCCGATGCTTGGTGCGGCTCATCTGCTGGTCAATGCGGCGATCCAGCAGATGGTTGAGAGCCGCGCCCGAAGCCGCGCCCAGAGCAATGCCGAGCTGTGCCAGCAGCAGCACCGGCCAGTCACGCCAGACCGGGTCGGCCAGCAGCATGCCGACCAGGGCAGTGAATATAATCAGCGCCACCACGCGCGGTTTGCACAGCTCCCAGTATTGCCAGATCTGCTTTTGTTCAGGGTCGCCAGGCATGTTCATGCATTGTTCCGGTGTGATTCAACTGACCACCATAACGCATTGACCAGCGTGACTAACAGCAGAGCTGCTACGCCGTTATGCGCAACCGCATTGAGCAGCGGCAGTTTCAACACCACGTTCTGGATGCCCAGGATGATTTGTACCCCCAGCAGCATGGCCAGCAGTTGCCCGGTACGGCGGGTGGCGGTATACAGCCACAGGCGCCAGGCGGTCAGGCCGATCACCAGCAGCGCCAGCAGCGCGCCGAACCGATGACTGATATGAATGGCATTGCGGGCGGCCTGATCCAGCACGCCGCCTTCATAGTCCACCCCGATTTCACGCCACAGGGTGAAGGCTTCGGAAAAGTCGGTAGCCGGCCACCATTGCTGCTGACAGGTGGGAAAATCCAGGCACGCCAGGGCGGCATAGTTGCTCGACGTCCAGCCGCCCAGAAAGATCTGCATGACCAGCACGATCAGGCTGGCTATTACCCAGGGGCGAATGGCGGGCGAGGGCAGCGGCGTGGTTAAGCCGATGCTGGAATGCCGCAGATGGCGCAGCTTGCGGTTGATCCAGAACAGCAGGGCGAACGTCAGCATGCCGCCGAGCAAATGGGTGGTAACCACCCATGGCAGTAATTTGAGTGTCACCGTCCACATGCCAAACAAAGCCTGCAGGATAATGACCGGCACCAGCAGCACCGCGGGTCTCCAGGGCAGGCCGGGAATTCGTCGGCGGGCCCGCAGCAACAGCGCGGCCAGGGCAAACACCATCAGTCCCAGGCCGCCGGCGAAATAACGGTGGATGACTTCCTTCCAGGCTTTGTCGACCTCGACCGGACGTTGCGGGTAGTTTTGTCCGGCGGCGGCAATCTCTTCGGCCTGATTCGGCCAGGTAAGATGGCCATAGCAGGCCGGCCAGTCCGGACAGCCCAGGCCGGCATCCGACAACCGCACCCAGGCGCCCAGCACAATAACGACAAACACCAGCAACAGGGTAAAATTGCTGAACCTTTGCAATAATTTAAGAGACTGTTTCACGGCTGGTCGCTGGTCCTGATAGCTAAAATCGTAACGGCCTGGTAAAGCATCATATGGGGCAGACTATTCGGGACCACGCGCTTTATTCGACCAGGTCAGTAAGCGACCCAGATCCTTGCGTATTCCGCCTGCGTCGGCGTTGTCAGGGTAACGCAGTATTATAAATCCTGCCGGGTCGATCAGGTAAGTAGTCAGTGTGCTTTGAGTACTGACAGGCGTTAACTGGGCAATGGCCTGCCACAGTGCGATCCGCCGCGCGGGGTCGCTGAGTTTGATCGCCTCGCTGAGGGCGGTTACCGAGGCCTGCTGAGCTGTGCTTAATGGCTGATCGGTCAGTAGCTGCAGTTCGACCTGATCAGCGTGACGTCCCTGCGCACTGCGCACCTGCCGCAGCCAGGCCAGTTGCTGCTGACATAACTCGCCACAGTCCTGGGTGCTGGCCAGCAACAGCGTCCAGATGGGGGTCTGATCGGTGATGCTCAGATGACTGCTGGTGTCGGGCCAGCCGCTGACCGCGACCGGAGGCTGCAGCAGCTCGCCGCTATTGCGGGTGCTGTCAGGACGATAAGACCACCATTGACTGTGCATCAGCGTGGCCAGCAGCACCGGCGCGGCAAACAGCACCAGCAGCGCTAACAGGATGATTCGATTGGTTCGTTTGGGGTTATGCATAACTCATCAGCTTGGGGTTGGTGTGTGGGTGGTCCATGGCCGGCTTACTACCAGCCAGGTGATCAGCACCGCCAGCGCCAGCGTAAACCATTGCCAGGCATACGCCAGGTGTTTGTTCGGCCCGAAATTAACCGGCGACCAGTCACGGCCGGCAAAACCGTCGGGAGAATCCGCATCCAATTGCAGCACGAAGGGCAGTAACTGTAGTTGCGGGTTTTGCCGGGACTGTCGGTAGGCCTGTTCGATAATCGCATGATCAGCATAGGTGATCAGTTGTGGCCATTGCCGGGGGTTCAAAGGCGGTTGCTGACCCAGCCGCTGCCCGACCTGCGGCAGCGGCGCGAGCTGACCATTTACGCTCACCGATCGTTCGCTGAGCGGCGCAGCGGGCAGCGTGCCGCGATCGGCAGGCAAGGGCAGCCAGCCACGGTTAACCAGCAGCAGTTGTTGTTGTGGCAGTAAAACAGGCGTCAGCACGTGCACGCCGGTGCGGCCTTGCCAGATGCGATTGTCCAGCAGCAATTGCTGCGGCATTAAAGTCACCTGGCCGCTGATTCTGCTGTACAGCGGAGTGTGCTGGTTCAGCTGTGAAACTTGTAATTCAGGCGCGTTGGCATAACTTTGCAGTATCTGCCGTTTTTGTTCGGCGCGATCGAGTTGCCAGAACCCCAGGCGCACGAAACAGCCTGCCACTACCAGGGTCAACAGCAGCCAGGCGAGTTTGGTAATAATGGTGGATCGTGCTGACAAGTTGGCAATGACTCTGCGGGTTAAGTGATGGTTACGGGTTTGCCTGAGTATTCGGCAATGATATGGCGGCAGATGAGGAGAATTCCATGTTAATCAAGATTGCAATCGTAGTATTTCTGCTGGTGATTATTTACACCTTGTTTTCCAGCTTTATTTTTCTGGCCAGGGACAACGGCCAGAGTGATCGGGTGGTACGCCGTCTCAGCTGGCGAATCGGTTTGTCGCTGGTGCTGGTGCTGTCACTGTTTGCCGCCTATAAGCTTGGCTGGATCGAGCCGGGCGGTGTGTCGCCGGTGCAATATGACGTGGCGCCGGCTGAGCAGGGTTCTTAATATCGCTAGTCTGATATCGCCAGTCAGATGTCGCGACATTGGCTCGCCGGTTTTACCGGCCAGCTGAATCTGCGGCAGCGTGATGACCGCATGCACACGTTATCCAACGACGGATCAGTAATAGCTTGCCGATCCACATTGTCAGTCCGCGAACTCCAGCAAACCGATTGCAACGGGCGAGCATTAGTCTGAGGTGCGATCTCCGTAGGTATCACGTAAATCCCTGCGCAGAATTTTGCCCACGTTGGTCTTGGGCAACTCGTCCACGAACTGGACGAATTTCGGTACTTTGTAGCCGGTCAGTTCCTGCCGGCAGAAATCACGCAATTGCTTGGCTGACAGATTGTCATTTTTGCGCACCACCACGACTTTAACCAGCTCGCCGGATTTTTCATCCGGAACTCCGATGGCGCCGACTTCCAGCACATCGGGATGGGCGGCAATGACATCTTCGATTTCATTCGGGTAGACGTTAAAGCCGGACACCAGGATCATGTCTTTTTTGCGATCGACGATGTAGAAATAGCCTTTCTCATCCATTTTGGCGATATCGCCGGTCTTCAACCAGCCGTCTTCGGTGACGGTCTCGGCGGTCGCTTCGGGCCGCTGCCAGTAACCTTTCATTACCTGCGGTCCACGGATGCACAACTCGCCGATTTCACCGGCCGGCAACTGCTGGCCGTCCTCATCGATGATGCAGCACTCGGTAGAAGAAATCGGCACGCCTATGGAACCGTTAAAATCCTGCACGCTGATTGGATTGATGCATGCGGCCGGTGATGACTCAGTCAGGCCATAGGCTTCCACCAGTGGCTTTTTGGTCACCTTCTTCCATTGCTCAGCAACAGCGCGCTGGACTGCCATACCGCCACCCAGGGAGTATTTCACCGGACTGAAATCAACATCTTCAATGCCCGGGGTGTTCAACAGACCATTGAACAGGGTATTAACCCCGGTGATGGCGGTGAAGCGTTGTTTCGCCAGGGCTTTGACAAACCCCGGCATATCCCGCGGGTTGGCAATCAGCCGGTTGTGCGCACCTATTTTGATGTACAGCAGACAGTTGGCGTTAAGCGCAAACACGTGATACAGCGGCAGAGCGGTGATGATCACATCATCGCCCAGCCCGACACAGGCCAGCCATTGATAAGACTGCTCAATATTCGAAAGCATGTTCTTATTGGTCAGCATCGCGCCTTTGGCGACCCCGGTGGTGCCGCCGGTATACTGCAGAAAAGCGATATCTTCCAGGCCCCGCTGAACCGGAGAGAATGACATATCGCTGCCGGCCTTGAGGATGTCGCGGAAACTTTTGGCACCGGCAATCTGATAATCAGGAATCTCTTTCTTAACGTATTTAAGCACCAGATTGATGATGTTGCCTTTCGGGAATCCCAGCAGATCACCGACCCCGGTTACGATGACATGCCGTACCTCGGTAGCTGGCAGCACTTCGGCCACCACATGCGCGAAATTCTCCAGCACTACGATCGCTTTGGCGCCTGAATCAGTTAACTGATGTTTTAATTCCCGGGGGGTGTAGAGTGGATTGGTGTTGACCGCCACCAGACCGGCACGCAGGATGCCACACAGTGCGATCGGATATTGCAGGATGTTGGGCAGCATAACGGCGACCCGGTCACCCGGTTGCAGCCCCTGGCCCTGTAGCCAGGCCGCGAATGAACGGCTGTGTTGATCGATGTCCGCATATTTCATGCGCACATCAAAACTCTCGTATGCATCCCTGTCCGCGTATTCCCTGAACGCGTTCTCCAGCATTTGTCCCAGGGACTCCAGGCCGCCCAGATCAATATGCTCAGGGACGCCGGGTTCGTATTCGTTCAGCCAGGGTTTTTGCATGCGATTGCCTTCTACAGAGGATTACCGGAAGCTTGGCATAGCTTGAGGTCACAGGCAAGTTGGTCGACTGCGATAGATGACCGCGACGCAATCTTGAACCATCCTTGGGTGCAAACTGACAGGCAGCAGTTTATTATCATAGGCAACGCAAACAGGAACCTGCCGATGGGCGAACAGGATATTACCCGCCAACCTCAGGACGATGAACGCCGGGCGTTCATGAAGTCGTTATTAAATGAGGTCAGAGCACTGGCTTATATGCTGGACAATGGTCAATTTGAAACCGGTATCCGGCGGATTGGCGCCGAACAGGAAATGTTTCTGGTCGATCGTTCACATCTGCCCAGCTGGCGGGCATTGGAAACCCTGGAATTGATTGATGATCCGCGCTTTACGCATGAGCTGGGGAAATTCAACCTGGAGGCCAACTTATCACCGCTGGTTTTCGGGGGTGACTGCCTGCGGAAGCTGGAGGAAGAACTTCAGGAAACCTACCAGCTAGCGCGCCACGCCGCGGCCAAGCACAATGATCAGATTGCTCTGGTAGGTATCCTGCCCACCCTCGGGCAGCGTGAACTGACCCTGGATGCAATGGTCCCCCAGCCACGTTATCTGGCGCTCAATGAAGCCATGCTGAAACTGCGCGGCGGTGATTTTCAGGTCAATATCAAAGGCATTGATCAGCTGCGTTTGAACGTTGACAATCTGATGCTGGAAGCCTGCAACACCAGTTTTCAGGTGCACTTTCAGGTCGAGCCTGAAAACTTCAGCCATCTATACAATATTGCCCAGGCCATTACCGGCCCGGTGCTGGCGGCATGTGTCAATTCGCCGGTGCTGCTGGGTAAGCGGTTATGGCACGAGAGCCGGATCGCGGTATTCGAGCACTCGGTTGATGTGCGTTCGGATACCCACGCGGCGCGTGGTCTGAAGCCGCGGGTCCATTTTGGCGATCACTGGGTGGAATTGTCCGCGGCCGAGATTTTCAAGGAAGACATTGCCCGTTTCAGAGTGATTCTGACCTGCGACACAGAGCAGGATCCGCTCGCCATGGTACAGCGGGGCGAGGTCCCCAGCCTGCGCGCGCTGCGCCTGCACAATGGCACCGTGTATCGCTGGAACCGGGCATGCTACGGCATTTCTGATAACGGTAAACCGCATCTGCGGATCGAAAACCGCGTGATTCCTTCTGGTCCCAGTGTGCTCGATGCGGTGGCCAATGCGGCCTTTTATTTCGGTCTGATGGCAGGCTTGAGCAGCGAGATTGAAGATATTCGCGAACACATCAGCTTTGCCAATGTGAAAGCCAACTTCATGGCCGCCGCACGGGATGGAATTCGCGCCCAGCAGACCTGGTTTAATGAACAGCAGTTGCCAGCTCATCAACTGATCCTGGAGCAGTTGCTGCCGCTCGCCCGGCGTGGTCTGACCTCGGCCGGAATCGACGCTGCTGATATTGATCGTTATCTGGACGTCATCGAACAACGCGCCACCAACCGGCGTACCGGTTCACGCTGGCTGCTGGATTCGATGGAGGCGCTGGAAGGCAAAGGCTCGCACGATGAATGCCTGCGCAGCCTGACCGCTTCGATGATCCGCCAGCAGTCTACTGGCCAGCCGGTGCACAGTTGGGAACTGGCTGATTTCAGTCAGCAGCAGGATTGGCGCGACAGTTACCGGACGATCGGCCAGTTTATGTCCACCGACCTGTTCACCGTACAACCGGATGACATTGTTGATTTTGCCGCTTCCTTGATGGAATGGCGGCATATCCGCCATGTGCCGGTTGAAGATGAAGCAGGGCAGTTGCTGGGGCTTATTTCGCACCGTTCAATCTTACGGCTGATAGCTCAGGGGGAATCTGGAGACAGCGTCAGCGTGCGTGACATCATGTATCAAAATCCCCTGACCGTCGACCCAGATACCTCTACCGTTGAAGTGCTCCGGTTGATGCGCGAGCACAAGCTGAGCTGTCTGCCGGTGGTCAAAGACGGCAAGCTGCGCGGCATGGTGACCGAGCATGACTTACTATTGGTGGCAGCCCGTCTGCTGGAGCGTTATCTGGGCGACGAATAGGGCTCAGCAGTGGATACTCTGACTTCAGCTGATACACAGGGTGGTGGAAGTCGGCGCTGGCCTCTGAGTGTATAAGAGTCCGATTTTTAATATCGGGCGGCGCTAAAACAGTTGCTGCGATCAATACAGCCCCTGTTCGATATAGCGCTTACCTTCCCGGAATACATGAGTTTCGCAGCGCGGAATTCCGCCACCGGTTTCAAAGCACCAGATGCAAACCCCATGCCATGACGTCTAACCCTGGGGGCCGGATTGTTCCTGGTTGTCGTCTTGTTGAGCAGCCACGCTTACCGGCAGTTCGGCTGCCCGGGCAATGATCTGTTCGGGCGTTTTGCCATCCAGGCTCGCGTAATACTGTTCTATGCTCAAGGAGCGCAGATCGTAGGTGCGAATGGTGGCTACCGCGGCTACCAGTGCAGCGTAATCGCTGTCAGACAGCTGCCCGCGCATATCCAGCAATGACTGGGTTAATTCAAGCTGATCGGTGGCAGCCAGCGGCGTTTCCATTGGGTCAGCCGCACAGCCTGCCAGAACCAACAGCAGCAGGCTGCTGATGGTCAGTTGGCAAAATTTAATCATTGCACCGGTGGTGGCGGGACTGCCTCAAAGCCATCCTGAAAGAATTCTTCAGCCAGTATGTCGAAAATCACCGGGGCGACATATACATCGGCACTGACACCGCCGCCGCCGGTTTCATCGCGGCTATCAGTAAAGATCGCGATACCGCCTTCAGCACTGATATCCAGGCCATTGTAATCGCCAAACTCGAAGTTGCCCGGCAGGTTTGGCGAAGACACGTCGGTCAGCCTTTCCGGTGCGGACCAGGTTGCTCCGCCATCGGTGGAGAAGCTGCTGTAGAAATCCACCCCGGTGCGGTCAGCAAAGTTGCGGGTGTCATAGAAGGCTACATGCAAGGTGCCGTCCGGACCGACTTTCAACCATTGATGCCAGCGGTCGACGTCATCGGTGTCATCGGTTTCATGCGGGATGGTTTCCGTCCAGGTAGCGCCCTGGTCGTCGGAATAGGCCACCCGGATAACCGAATGATTGGCCTGGGCATTGGTGTTGCTGTCAGGTTCGGTGGTGTCCGTCCAGGAAATATACATGCGGCCGTTAAACGGGCCACCGGTTAAATCGGTATCAGCTGATACGTACAGGAATGCCCGCCGGCTTTCAATCGACGGCAATGGCCAGTCAAAGTTGGCCATGGTGTTGGCGGGTATGCTGGAGGCCCCCCAGGTCTGGCCGCCATCAGCCGAAACATTCATCCGAATCTGACGCAGGTTGTTGGCTGGCCAGAAATGGTAGACATTGCCGGCCGCATCGGTGGTGATATCACTGCCGATACCGGTTGGTTCGCCGGGAAAGCCGTTAATCGTGAAGCTGTCGCCGAAGTCACTGGAGACCGCGACCTGCAGAATATTGCCCTGATGCCAGGTGATGTAGATGTTATCCAGAAACGGTGAACCGGGAGTCCGGTCGACATGAATATATTCCTTATCATCCAGTCCGCCGGTCGGACCGGCCAGTTCCCGGCGGTCATCGCCCGGGGTCAGGTCTTCCAGTGAATCCCAGGTCTGGCCGTCGTTGTCGGAGCGGTAAAACCAGACATCATTGCCGCCCAGCGTGACCACATAGGCAAAACTGTTATCGCTGGACCAATCCATGGCCGGGTCACAACAGGTAGCGCCGGTCAGGGCCGGCGATTCGGTCCAGGTCTCACCGCCGTCGCTGGAGAAATACATGTCCTGACCGGAGCCATTAAAACCAGCGATCACAATCTGAGAATCAGAGGGCTTGTAGACCACCGCGGACTCAGCGGCCGTGCCCGGACCGTTGACCTGGATATTGGCGCTTAAACCGCGTACGGCCTCCTCAATCATGCCCACTGGCGTTTGTCCAGCGACCTGCTGCACTTCATAACCCTGTCCGGCACGATATTCCAATTGTCGGAAAATCTGCCCGTCAAGCAGATAGCCGTCAAAACGCATCTTGAAATAATTCAACAGGGCGCGTGGATACTGCGGCTCTCCGGTACGCGGTGTGGCGGGATTTTCCTGACGGTACAGCACCCGGAAGAATACCGGTACCGGACTGATCAGTTCCGCTTCATTGGGCGCCAGGATCTGCAGGTCGCTGCTGGTCAGCAGGTAGTTGCGATCATCCCACGGGGCATAACCTGCCAGCGCCGTGTAATCAACGCTCGGATCAATACCACGGCTTTGATCAATTGTCTGAGCGCTGCACCAGCTGGCGCAGAGCAGTAAAACCAATGCGGATAAATATTTCATAACTATGGACTCTGGTTAATCGTTATCTTGAGGGTAAATTTTTCTGCCATTGAGCCAGGTCTGCCAGACTTTGGTATCGGGTATATCGCCGGCGGGAATCTCCATTATATCGTTGGACAACCACACAAAGTCGGCTTTTTTACCGGGTTCCAGTGAACCTGTTTCAGTTTCCCAGTAAGCAGCATAAGCTGCGCCCAGGGTAAAACCGTGAAGGGCCTGTGCACGGCTCAGGCGCTGGCGCGGGTACCAGCCTTGGTCAGGCCAGCCGATAGTGTCCTGGCGGCTTATTGCCGCGTAAAAGCCCAGCAGCGGATTGGCGCTTTCGACTGGAAAGTCTGAACCCAGCGCCAGCCGGGTATCGGCGGCAATAAAATCCTGCCAGGCATAAGCATGGCGGATGCGCTGTGGCCCGACCCGGTCTTCCGCCCAGTACATATCACTGGTGGCGTGGGTCGGCTGCACTGAGGCAATCAGCTGTAATTCCGCGCTGCGTTTAAAATCTTCCTCACGCATCACCTGGGCGTGTTCGATGCGGTGTCTGCCGCTGTGCCCGGGCACCATCCGCATGGCTTCGGCATAGGCATCAATCAGAACCTGATTGGCGCGGTCGCCGATGGCATGCGTATTGACCTGCAGGCCGCAGCGCATGGCGGCTGCCACCTGTCCGGCAAAAGCATCAGGTTGCACAAACAATAAACCCCGGTTGCCCGGTTCGTCGCTGTAATCATCCACCAGCGCGGCGCCGCGACTGCCCAGTGCACCGTCCAGATAGAACTTGACCGCGCGCGCATCCAGCAATCCACTGGGATGGTCCAGCACGCCATGCTGGCACAAGTGCTCCAGGGCGGCGCCTTGACCGTCCGCCATGGCATACAGTCTGAGTGGAAACTGATGCGCTGCGATCATGTCCTGATACAACTGCAGATGCCGCAATGCGGTACCGGCCTCATGTACGCCGGTCAGCCCATAAGCCGCGGTTACCTGCAAGGCCTGCTGGAGCGCCAGTTGTTCGGTTTGGCTGTCCGGTGGCGGAATCAGGCTGGTGACCAGCTGCATGGCGCGATCAATAAACACACCGTTTGGCTGGCCATCGTCGTCGCGCAGAATACGTCCGCCATCCGGGTTGGTGCGCAGCTTTTCCGCCGTCACCATCTGCATGGCGGCCGTGTTGGCCCAGCCGGCATGTCCGTCAATCCGGGTCAGCCAGACCGGTCGCCGCGGAAACGCCGCATCCAGATCGGCAGCATTGGGGAATAGCCCAGCGTTGTCCTGCCAGTCATTCTGATCCCAGCCGCGGCCAATCAGCCAGCTGCCGGCGGGTAGTTCATCAGCTTTGGCCTGCAGCCGTTGCAGGATGTCGGCCTTGCTGGTGGTGCCAGCCAGATTGGCGGTTATCTGGCTGAAGCCGAGGTTCATTAAATGCCCGTGGGCATCAATCAATCCGGGCACTACCACACCCTGGTTTTTCAGGTCGAACTGCCTGGCGTCAGGATACTGGTCGCTCAGGGAGGCTTGTTCGCCAACCGCCAGAATAATGCCGTCAGCATTAAACGCCATCGCATTGGCTGTAGGTTGGGCGGAATCCTGAGTATAGATCAGCGCATTGATCATCAGCGTGGTCTGGCTGTCAGTGATGTCACCCGACAGTCGCGCCTGCCTATTTGAGGATTCGGGGTCGGCCACTGCTGGCGGTGGCGGCGATTGCTGACAGCCGGTGATCAGCAGCACGGCGAACAGCGCTGCAAGACTAGCTGACCGGACAGGCCGGTGGCTATTCACCAGGATGCTCACGCGACCAGTTTGTTGTCCAGTGTGTGACGCAACCGATCCAGTGCCCGGTGCAGACTGCGGCTGACCGGCGCCAGATTGGCATCACGCCTGCCCAGGCTGTCCGCCAGGGTGCGATCTTCATCGGTCAGTAGCTCCTTATTAAGCTGTAACCCGAATGGCTTCAGAAACCGGTTCAGTTCAACCGACCGCTGGCGCAACTCCAGGCGCGTGGTTTGATAACCATGTTCACACAATGTCGCACGGCTGGAATAGCTGAAGATATTGGTAAAGAACATGGTTTCATCATGCCGGTTGGGTTCGATCAGCATGATGGCTGAATCAGGGTATCTGTCCTGGTACTTACCGATGCCGATCTGCATGCGTGATTGAATCATCGAGCGGAAGGTCTGCGACAACACCAGCGTCAGGCCACTGCGGCTTAAACGATGTTGTTCATCCAATTCATCAACCAGTGCTTCACGGCCCTCGCCCATCGCGTTATAGGGGACCAGCGGGTTGATACCGATCAACAGATCCAGCCCTTCATCCAAAGCGACCGAAGCATTCAGAGTACGGCGCAGCGCGCCATCGACATAATCCACACCGTTAATATTGACGGGCGGGTATAAACCCGGCAGGGCGGCACTGGCCTGGACTGCCCGCGAGATGGGTATGTGGTCCAGGTCCGGGCTGCCGAACCTGACCGCCAGGCCGGTATCCAGTTCTACCGCGATAATGAACAGCTTGCTGGTCAACTGGCGGAAATCATTGCTGCGCCCGGGTACTGACAGCACTTCGTCGATAAAGTCGTGAATGGAACTGTTATTGAAGACACCGGTAGGCAGTAGCTGGCTGACGGCATTGAAGGTTTCCGATACGCCAAAATCCATTGGATTGCGCAGCCAGTCCCAGACAGCTTCACGGGTGACTTTGGGAATGCGGCGCAGTTGCCGGATATATTCACGGTATGCCGGTTTCAGAAATTTTTCCGGACGAAAGGCAAACTCGGCGTCTTTACGACCCATAAAGATCCGGCACATCTGCGCGGTGGACATATTATTGGCCAGACTGGCTGCCAGGAAAGCGCCGGCGCTGACGCCGACATAGGTGTCCATTTCGTGCAACGACAGCCCATCAATGCTCTCGTCCAGTGCGCGTAGCGCGCCCAGTTCATAAATTGCTCCCAACGGCCCACCACCCGCCAGGGCCAGACCAATGCGGGGGCGTTGCGTGGAGTGCTTGCGGGTTGCGTCCTGTAGTTTGAGCATAAATCAGTGTTGTTTGGAATGATCACATTAACTTCACGGTCTGCATCTTACACCACAAGCCAGGCAAAAACCGCCATAATGGATGGTTATTAACAAACCGGCGGTGACGCTCATGACCATGAAACTAGGCGATAACGCCCCTGACTTTACTCTGCCGGATGAGCAGGGCAAAAGCTTCCAGTTGAGCGCGCAACGCGGCGCACGAATTTTATTGGTGTTTTATCCTGGTGATGAAACACCAGTCTGCACCAAGCAGCTATGCGACTACCGGGACGGAATTGAGGCTTTTGACGGTCTGGAGGTAAAAGTGGTGGGTATCAGCAGCGATGATGCTGAAAGCCACCAGCAATTCAAAGCCCGCCACCAGCTGCCATTCACACTGTTAACCGACGCTGACCTGGAGGTTGCCGCTGAGTATGGCTGTAAATCCATGCTGGGCATGCGGCGTGGTCTGTTCCTGGTGGATGAGGCGGGTGTGATCCGTTATCAACATGTCGAAAAAGTGGCCATGTTTCGACGTCAGCGAGATGAGGTGCTGGCGGCTATCGAGGCTCTTGCTAAGGAACCTCAGATTAAATCAGAGGTTCCCTAACTAACAATCACCGCTCAGCTAGCTGAAGTGCTTGCCCAGCACGCGATGAATTTCATGCTCGATAACACCGCGCAGGGCAACCAGCAGCCAGCCAAGTTTGACGTGGATATCGATGCTTTGCTTGCTGACGTGAATCTGACCATCGACGCCGGTACGGTTGAAATGCAGGGTATCTTCATCCCACTCATGCACCAGCCGATGTTCATGAGCAAGTTCATCGGCCAGTTCTTCAGCCACCGTGCGGGCTTTTTTCAGTGACAGGTTATGGGCGTGACTGATATCGATAGTGCTCATGTTTTCTCGCTTGATTAGGTGGTTAGGTTCAAGTTGATGATGCCGCATCAACTTCCGGGCAGTAGCCTTTTTAACGCATATGGTTACATAATACGTTTGATGAGCTGAGGAAACAGGGTCAGAAACAAATTTTCCGACCCCCAATTAAACCATGATAATCGGAATTTTAGAGGACGATCCTGATCAGTCGCAAGTTATCAGTGAGTGGCTGACGAAGGCAGGACATCATTGCCATGTGTATGCGGATGGCACGCAACTGGTGCGTGGTCTGAAGGCGCATGGTTTTGAGATGCTGCTGCTCGACTGGCAGGTCCCCGGTATGGATGGTATGCAGGTGCTCACCTGGGTGAGAGCAAACCTGAGCTGGTCGTTGCCGGTTATTTTTGTGACGATTCACGACCAGGACGAGCAGGTGGTGGAGGCGTTGCAGGCCGGGGCGGATGATTATCTGATTAAACCTTTATCCTTGCCGGTATTACAGGCGCGTATCGACGCTCTAGCGCGGCGCAGCGGGCTGGATGGTATTGGACATGATGAACCACACAACTTCAAAGTGGCTGAATTTGAATTTAATCGTCAATCCGGAGAGTGCCTGCGGCTGAGTAAAAAGATTGAGCTGACCAAGCGTGAGTTTGACCTGGCGATTTTTTTCTTCCGCAATATAGGGCGAATATTATCCCGGGAGCTGCTGCTCAACCATGTCTGGAATTTATCCGGAGATATGCAGACCCGCACCGTTGATACCCATGTCAGCCGTTTGCGTGGCAAGCTGGAATTGCGGCCCGAGAACGGCTGGAATCTTAGCGCTGTTTATCATTATGGCTATCGTCTGGAGCAACTCGCCAGCGATCAATCATTATCCTGATACGGGAATTAGTATGGCAAACAAAACCACCAAGGCGAACAATCCCGCCCGCCCGGCCGCCACGGCCGAAGGCAGCATGGAGCAAGTCCGGGAACTGTTGTTTGGCGAGCAGACGCGGCGCCTGGAGCAGCGTTTCACTCAGTTGGAGCAACGTCTGGATGAGCTGTTCACGCAGTTACAGGGACGGCTGGACAATTCCGGTCGGGAACAGGCACAGGACAGCAAACAGTTACGCGTCGAACTGCAGGAATTCCGCCAGGATGCCGAAAACCGCCTGGCGGCTGCCGAAGATCAATGGTCAGCGCAGCTGGGCGAGGCTGATAAGTCATGGCGGGCCGAACTGAAGGCTTTGGAGGACCGGCTCCAGCACGCCACCACGCAACTGGATCAGGATAAGACCGGCCGCAGGCAGTTGGCTGAGCTACTTAATAAGATGGCGGTACAACTGGCGCCGGACGCTGAATAACCGCTGCGCTGATATCCGCTGAGCATGGCTGATCTCGACCGGCTCCGTCAATTGCTGCTGCAGCGAGAGCAGCAACGTTTGGATGCCCTGGAACAGCGACTGGAAAATCGCTCACGGCGGGTCACCGAACTGAGCGAGATTTTACCTGACAGCCTGCATGATCTGCAGCACGATAAACGCCTGCAGGACAGTTTGGAAACGCCGATAAGCCGTGGTTTGGAAACCACTGTCCGCAGCCAGCCACAACGTTTTGCGGCAATGTTTTACCCGATCATGGGTCCGGCTATCCGGCGGGCGGTCAGCGAAGCCCTGAAGGGTTTACTGGACAATATCAATCAAAGCATCGAACACAGCTTCAGTCTACGCAGCTGGCGCTGGCGCCTGGAAGCCTGGCGCACCGGTATTCCATTCGCCCAGATCATACTCAAGCACACCCTGGCCTACAGCATTGAAGAAGTCTTTCTGGTGCAGCGCGAGAGTGGCGTGCTGGTTGCCCGCGCAGCGCGTGAAACCGCCGACGTGCTGGATCGCGATGCGGTGGCTGCCATGCTTAGTGCGATTCAGCGTTTTATCCAGGAATCGTTTGCCACTGAAGAAGATCATCCGGTGCGCAGCATTGAGGTCGGGGTACAGACCTTATGGATTGTGCCCGGTCAGTATGCGGTGCTGGTTGCGGTGATTGAAGGCACCGTGCCGCGTGCCGCGCGTGGTTTGCTGCAGGAACGCCTGGAAGCCATTCACAGCCACAGCGGAGACTGGCTGCGACATGAGGGTAAGCGGGACGATCAGACCGAGCAGCTGGAACTGGAGGAGGCTTTAAGCGGTTGTCTGTTACGCAAGCAGCTTGATCCGGCTGAGCTGACTGCCGGGCAGCGCCGCATCAAACCGATCTGGGTGTTGCTGGTATTGATACTGGCCGTGCTGGCCTGGTTAGGCTGGCGCTGGTGGTGGCTGGATCATGATCGAGATCAATTGCTGAGCGCTCTGCGGGTAACGCCCGGCTGGGTGATCCTGGACGACGCCATCGTGTCCGGTCAGGTTCGGATCCGCGCTTTACGTGATCCACTGGCGGTAACCGCACAACAGTTGCTTGCCCAGCAGGCTATTGAGCCTGAACGAGTGGTATTTCGGCTGGAAAGCTATCAATCCACCGAGCCGGCGCTGGCCATCCACCGTCTGGCCAATATTACCGCACTGGAATACAGCCAGCTGCAGTTGTCGGAAACGGTTACCGATAGTGGCTTGACCGGGTTCACCGTGCGCGGCCCGGTGGCGCGCAGTGACTGGCAGAGGTTGCAGAACCTGGATGCGACGCTGGGACTGGAGCTGCAACAAGCGCCGTTGCTGGATATCAGCAGTTTGCGGTTGAGACTGGCAGCGCCCGATGAAGTCAGCCTGGCTTGGCGTGGGGATGTACTGGAATTATCCGGCAGCGTGCCGTCGCAGTGGCGCGACAATCTGCCGGAGCGCCTGCGGGAAATCGGTATTGCCGCGCAGGTGGAGGATTTGTCCGTGGGGTTGTTGGAGCGGCGTATCAGTCTGTGGCGGCAACGCTGGGAAAACCATCTGCTGAGATTTACCGCGGACACCAGGTTAACCGGCGAAAGCAGCCAGTCAATCCAATTGCTGGCCCAGGAATCACAGGCTTTGATGGAATTATCGGGTCGGCGGCAACTGCCGGCCAGGATAACGCTGACCGGTCTGACCGACGGTCGTTTTAGCGCGCCACGTAATGTGCAATTGCGCAGCCAGCGCGCCGAAATGGTGCGCAGGGTATTGCTGGACAGGGGGATTCCAGCCGATAGCATCCATATTATCAACGCTGTTGATGGCCAGGGTGGAAATAACGTCCGCGCAGTTCTCATCCAGTTGTCCGCAGCGGCAACGCAAGATTAAGGAACCTCTGATTTAATCTGCCATGGCCACGTTACAGCCCGAAATCGCTCAAGACAAGGCGTCGTTGCGCAGTACAATAGCCAGCCTATTGCCCAGCAACGCAACGCACGATTGGGCGATTACGGGCGTAACCCCATGTGGGAGCGGCCTTGTTTGGCGCATTGCAGCACTTTGTCAACTTGACGTAGCCCGCTATGCCTGCGTTGACGGATTTTATAGATTATGGCACTGCACTACACCAAACAAGACTCGCTCGCGACCATGTCAGATTAAATCAGAAGTTCCTTAAGTGAATCAGAATCAGATGTCGGGGCTGGTAAGAAAAATCTGTCTGCTGGGCAACTTTGCGGTAGGCAAAACCAGTCTCTGCCAGCGCTTTGTAAATAATGTTTTTAAGCATGATTACCAGACCACCGTAGGGGTAAACATTGTGACCAAGCAACTTATGGTGGACGGTCAGGCATTGAAGCTGGTGATCTGGGACATTGCCGGAGAATTGGCCAGTCCGGAATTATTGTCCGGTTATCTGGCCGGCAGCCACGGCTGCCTGCTGGTGGCTGACGGAACCCGTGCTGAAACGCTTCAGGCCACTGAGGATCTGCATGCCTATCTGCAGCGGGATAATCCGGCGGTCAGCACCTGTTGCCTGATCAATAAGGCTGATCTGGAGCAGCGTTGGGAGGTGCCCCCTGAATGGCTGATCAAACAGCGCGAAAAGGGCTGGGAAGTGCAGCGCAGCAGCGCACTCAGCGGTGCTGGCGTGGAAGCTGGGTTTGCCAGTCTGGCCAGACGGATGCTGGCCTGCACAGCCGAACGGGATTAGAACCGGAGTATGGACTTGGGCTTTAGCCATCAATCCGGATTGTCAGTATGAGTCTGTCAGCCACCGATCTGCACACCATACTGGAGCAACAACGGCAGCAGTTATTGCTCCAGCACAGCCAGTGCTGCGTGCTGGCGGTTGACCATCAGGGCACACTGATTGCTTCGCTTGGCGAAGTCGAGCAGTTTATCAATGCTGAGTCGGCAACGGGCGATGATATCCGTGAACAGCTGCCGCTGCTGTATCAGGCGCAAGACTTGCTGGGGCGGTCTATCCCGTTTGTGCAATTGCCATCGGCTGTGCTGGCCGATATCACCATCAGTCAGCACGGCGAGTTATTGTTGATCGGCCTGTTGACCTCAGGCGCGCAGCATCAGGCGCTGCAGTCGCAGCAGCAGAAGGCCAATGAGCTGGCATTGCTGCAACGCGAGCAGGCGGTAACGTTATCGGCCCTGCGCCAGGCGCACCAGCAATTGCAGCAGCAGCGTGATGAACTGGATCGGCTGTATTCGGCTCAGCAGCATTATGTCAGCAGTCTGGCCCATGAAGTGCGCAACCCGCTGCAAGCGATGCTGGCTACCCTGGACCAGACTGAATTCGCCAACCCGGAGCACCAGCAAAGGTTGTGCCGCAGCACCGTGCAGTTATTAACTCTGGTGGAAAATTTACTGGTCCAGGGTCAGACACGTCAGGCCGCTGTGGTTGATGAGCTTACCGCAGTCAAACTGGTGGAGTGCGTAGATGATTGCGTCAGGCTGTTGCGCCAGAGTGCCCACAATAAAGGCTTATATCTGCAACTGAAGTTTGCGCCGGAACTCGCTGATCAGCAGTTTTTGCTGGATTCTTACCGGCTGCGGCAAATCCTGTTCAATCTGATCGGCAATGCTATCCGGTATACCCGGCAGGGTGGGGTGCGGGTACATATCCTGGTCGCAGCCGAGCAACTGCTGCTGCATATCAACGATACCGGACCGGGCATTGCCAGCGACCAGCAGCAGCGCTTATTCAAAGCCTATCAGCGCGGCATGCAAACCCACCGCGTTGGCCACGGCGCGGGGCTGGGTTTAACCATCAGCCGCGAACTGGCCAACGCGATGGGCGGTTCGCTTGAACTGGTGTCCACGCCCGGTGAGGGCAGTACTTTCACGCTACAGTTACCGGCGCGGCCCGCCGCATCGCCGGGCAATCCTCAGGTTGATCATCAGGCCACCTCACAGTTGTCCGGCCGGGCTGTACTGGTGGATGATGATGATGACCTGCGGCTGGCGGTGACGGACTGGTTAACCGGTTGGGGAATAGCAGTGGAAGGCGATGCCAGTCTGGCAGGATTGCAGGACCGCCTGCCGGGCAGCGCGCCAGACTGGCTGCTGCTGGATCAGCAGCTGCCGGATGGTTATGGACTGACGATGATCACCGAAATCAGACAGTCCTGGCCTGAGTGCTGCATCATCTTACTATCCGGCGGTGAGTTATCTGCGCGGCAGGCGGAGGATGTGCGGGTATTGCGCAAACCGGTTGATCGCCGCACTCTGCGACAAGCCCTGGCAGCAGGCCTGCGCTAGCATGAGCAGCGACTATGAGCACAGGTTGCAGCAACGTTTGCGGGTCATGGAAGCGGCCTGGCAGCAATGGTTGGACGGCGATCTGGCAGGGCGAGAATTATTATTGAGTAACGCGCATCAGCTCAGTGGTTCAGCGGCATTGTATGGCTATATTGAATTGGGCCGGCAGGCTGAAGTTCTGCATCAGGCGCTGAACGCCGAGCCGGCTTTTACTGAAGCCAGGAACGCCTGGCTGCAATTGCATGCACATTTACAGGCAATTGTGATGGACTCTTCAGCATGACCAGACGGCGCCGCAGTCCCGGTTCCGTAAGTCGCTGCGCTCGGTAAGCCGCGCAATTGCGTTGCTGATAAGGTGGTCTGGGCGTCAGATGCGTTCAGTGATAATTCTGCCCGCCCGATTTAGCTGATATTGGCCGCAACTGCCAGGCGTGGCGCGATAACTATCGTAAGCATTTGAATAAATAATATTTTTTTGCCATGGCGGATCAGGGTTGGCTTGCCAAACGCGCTGCCAGGCTGCCATGAGCGGTATTAAAGGGTCAACAGTACTGCTGTTTCAGCGGTTTGCTATTTGTGTTTTCCGGGTGGGCTGTCTACAATAGTCTTCACATAATATTCACAACGAAAGAGTGCTTTCAATGCGTACGACATTTATGTTAATACCATTGCTATTAGGCACGTCAGCAGTTGCCGGGGATAGAGTCAGTCAGCACCACAGCTACGCAGGGAACGTTGCAATTGGTGATCCTATCAGCAAGGTGCAGGCGAGTCTGGGCAAACCACATCGAACCTACGAGATTCAGAACGCTTATGGTGGGGTCGTTGAATTTGATTATATCTGGGATAGCGGTGACGCCGAACTGACCTTTGTAGTCGGTGTTGACGGCACCATCTCAGATATCTGGCAGGCCGACTAAAAGCCAGTCTTTGATTCATCTGAGGACCGCCAGATTCGGTCCTCAAAATATCAGGCGCCTGCAGCAGGCAGGCTATAGCAGCGCGGGCTGAAGTTTCCGCTGGCAGGCTTGGTTACTGCATGCCTGGCTGAAGCCTGTATCTTCAGTGCGCCGCAAAAAGTGACAGTCTTAATCCTCCCGGCGTTGCGTGTGATGCTGACAGCGGCACCAGCGTCGTTGCGTCGATAGCGTCTGATTTAACGCTGGTCAAGGCTATTCAATCTGGTTGTTGCCGGATTTCTGCGGTGGAGCGGAAAGATCACTGATGAGCAGGCTGTGACTCAGCCAGACAGCCGTCCCCGGCCTTGTTTGCCGTGCCCTGGTGACATGCTATCGAATGCCGTTGCAGTCTATGTCATAATTGAATGCTTGGCTAACAGCCCCATAACTTGCATTTAACACTACATGGAAAATATCCGATGGATTTTTTGATTAGCAGCGCCATGGCGCAATCCGCCGCAGAAGCCCCCGGTTTTCTGCAGTCGTTTTTCCCGCTGATACTGATTTTTGTCCTGTTTTATTTTTTGCTGATCCGGCCGCAGATGAAACGCGCCAAAGAGCATCGTAAGATGGTATCCGAACTAAGCGTTGGTGATGAAGTGATTACCAACGGTGGCCTGCTTGGCCGCATCAATCAGGTCGGCGAGAGCTTTTTAAGCGTGGAACTGGCGCAGGGCGTAGAAATCAAGCTGCAGAAAGGTGCGGTATCCACCCTGTTGCCGAAGGGCACTATCAAATCGACCGGAAAAAAAGCGGCCAAGTCCGCTGACACCAGCGCCGACTAAGACGTCTGCCACATATCCAATCAGTATTACGGGCTAATTTATGAATCGTTATCCACTCTGGAAATATGTCTTAATCGGCATCGTGTTGGCGCTTGGCACGCTGTATGCCATTCCGAATCTGTTTGATGTTGATCCCAGTCTGCAAGTGACCTCCAGCCGTGGCCTGGACATTGACGCAGGCATTGAAAGTACGGTTTCTGACACCCTGCGGCAGGAAAATATCGCGGTTAAATCAATCACCAGCGACGACAGCAAAGTTACCGTGGCGTTTGCCGACCGGGCTATTCAGGAACAGGCTCAGTCAGCCCTGCAGAATCAGCTTGATGTACGTCAATATACGGTTGCATTAACTCAGACGCCGTCCATACCCGGCTTTTTCAAAGCGATCAAGGCAAATCCGATGGTGCTGGGTCTGGATCTGCGCGGCGGCGTACACTTCCTGATGGAAGTTGATATGCGCACCGCTGAACGGCAGCAGCAGGATGGCATCGTGGATGACTTTCGCAGTACGCTGCGCGATCAACGCATCCGCTATCAATCAGTGGTTGCCAACGGCCGTACCATTATCGCCGTGCTGCGTGACAGCGAGGATGTGGCTGATGCGGTAGCTGAAATCAGACGACAGAACCCGGATTTATCCATTACCACCAGCGCTGACACCATCCGCGCCGAGATTACCGATGACATGGTTCAGGAGCTTCGCCAGACTGCCATGCAACAAAACCTGACTACTTTGCGTAATCGAATCAATCAGAGCGGTGTGGCCGAGCCCAGCATTCAGCAGCAGGGCGAAGACCGGATCGTGATTCAGCTGCCGGGGGTAGACAACCCCAACGAAATCAAAAAGCGTATTGATGCGACCGCGACGCTGGAATATCGCGCGGTGGATATGGAAAATGACGCGATCGCAGCGGCTAACAGCGGCCGGGTGCCGCCTACTGCGCGGCTGTATTACGAGCGTGACGGCAGTCCGGTACTGTTACAGAAGAGACTGATTGTATCGGGCAAACAGCTGATCGGGGCCAGCGCCGGTTTTGATCCCCAGAATGGTTCGCCCATGGTACGGGTGACGCTGGACAGTTCCGGCGCCAAGCGGATGCTTGATTTTACCCGTGAAAATGTCAACAAACTGATGGCGGTAGTGTATATCGAAGACCGCTATGACCCTGAAGCAGACCGCTACCGGCGTTTTGAAGAGGTTATTTCAGTGGCCAACATCATTGAGCCGTTTGGTAAAACGTTTCAAACCACTGGTCTGGACAGCTTTCAGGAAGCCTCTGATCTGGCGCTGTTCCTGAGAGCCGGGGCACTGGCGGCGCCGATGCGCATCATCGAAGAACGCACCGTTGGCCCCAGCCTGGGTCAGGACAACATTGACCGCGGCTTTCGTTCGGTGCTGATCGGGTTTGTGCTGGTGCTGTTTTTTATGGCCATCTATTACAAAGTATTTGGTCTGTTCGCCAACGTCGCGCTGTTCCTGAACCTGGTGTTACTGATCGCTGCCTTATCGATGTTTGGCGCTACCCTGACTTTGCCGGGTATTGCCGGGATTGTGCTGACGGTGGGCATGGCGGTGGACGCCAACGTATTGATCTTTGAGCGCATACGCGAGGAGCTGCGTTCCGGCAACAGTCCGCAGAACAGTATCCGGGCCGGTTACGATAAGGCCTTATCAACCATTGCCGATGCCAATATCACCACCTTGATCGCCGCCCTGGCGCTGCTGGCATTTGGCTCCGGCCCGATCCGTGGTTTTGCGGTAACGCTGAGCATCGGAATCATTACTTCAATGTTTACCGCCATCATGGTCACGCGGGCATTGGTGAATTATTTTTATGGCCGTAAGGCCAAGCTGAAAGCACTGGCTATTTGAGGATTGCACATGGAACTGTTTCGCCGACAAACCAATATTGATTTCATGGGCAAACGCACCGTGGCGCTGATTTTTTCAGCGCTGCTGCTGGCCATTGCGATAGGCAGCATCGTGGTGCGCGGGCTGAATTTCGGGCTGGATTTTACCGGTGGCTCATTGATTGAAGTCAGTTATGAGCAGGCCCCGGAATTAAGTGATGTCCGTCAGTCCCTGGCCGACGCCGGCTTTAATGACGCCGTGGTGCAGACCTTTGGGGCGGAAAATGACATCGTGGTACGGTTGGCGCCACGCAGCGGCGAAGAACGCGAAAATGCCGATCAACTGGGCGAAGATGTGCTCAATGCACTGCGTCAGGGCAGCGCCAGTGAAGTTACCCTGCGCCGACAGGAGTTTGTCGGCCCGCAGATTGGACGGGAGCTGGCCGAGAAGGGTGGTCTGGCGATGCTGGTGGTCCTGCTGGGCATTCTGGCGTATGTGTCGGTGCGTTTTCAATGGCGGTTTTCACTGGGCGCGGTGGCCGCACTGGTCCATGATGTGGTGATTACTTTCGGGGTGATCTCGCTCAGCCAGGTCTCCTTTGATCTGACCGTGGTAGCGGCTTTGCTGGCGGTTATCGGTTATTCCCTCAACGATACCATTGTGGTGTTTGACCGTATCCGGGAAAATTTCCGTTCGTTGCGTAAATCCGGTTCCAAGCAGGTCATCAATACCTCAGTCAATCAGACCCTGTCACGTACCTTGATGACTTCGGGTACCACTTTGCTGGTGTTGATGGCGTTGTTTTATTTTGGTGGTGAAATTATTCATGCGTTCGCCTTTACGCTGATAATCGGCGTGCTGATCGGTACTTATTCATCAATTTACGTGGCCAGCACCGCGGCCTTATCGCTGGGTGTCAGCCGTGAGGATTTGCTGGAGCGCAAGGTCGAAAAAGAAGGCGCCCATCTGGATGCCCTGCCTTAAGCGAATAATCGTTCAATGATCGTTTATCCGCTTCCGGGTAGAGTCTAATAACTGATATGAGCCGTGAGGTAACCGCATGAGCCTGCATAAGCGTTTGTTAATGACCGGACTGATTCTGGCAGTTGCTGCCTGTGTCACCATTAATGTGTATTTCCCTGAAGCGGCGGCCGAGCAGGCTGCTACCCAGTTCATCAGCGGCGTACTGGGCGCGGAAGAGCCAGTTGAAGTGCTGCCGGATGAAGGCAAAGAAACATCCGGGCTGGATGCGTCTGGTCAGCATTTCGACCCGTTCGCCTTGCTGGTGCCGGCTGCTTACGCACAGCAAAACATCAATATTGATATCAATACCGCGCCGATTCGCGCTATCCAGGACCGCATGCGCGCCCGCCAGAAGAGCGAATTACAGCCGTTTTTCGAAGCTGGCGCGATTGGTTATGGCAATGATGGCATGTTGAAAATCAGAGATCGCAGTGCGGTCGGTTTGGCTGAGCGCAGCAAAATGGAGCGGGCGGTCGCTGCCGATAACCAGGATCGGGCCGCGGTTTATCGCGAGATTGCAGTCGCCAACGGCCATCCGGAATGGGAAGACGAAATCCGCAAGACTTTTGCCAAAGAATGGGTCGATCAGGCGCAACCCGGCTGGTATTACCAGAATGCCGCCGGCAGCTGGCTCCAGAAGTAAGCCGGCGACTGCATGTCACAGCAGCGGCAGACGGCTCCGGTCGTCGCCGATATCACTGATTTAAGTCACGATGGACGCGGCGTAGCCCGCGTTAATGGCAAGGCCGTGTTTGTGCATGGCGCACTACCCGGTGAGCAGGTTGAACTGCGTTTTCTCAGACGCCGCCGTAAGTACGACGAAGCCGAAGCAATCAGTGTTATTACGGCCAGCAGTGACCGTATTGAACCGCGCTGTGCGCATGCCCAGATGTGCGGTGGCTGTGCGTTTCAGCATCTGGATATCACCGCGCAAAGAGCCTTCAAGCAACATCAGCTGGTGGAAAACCTGCGCCGCATTGGCCAGCTTGAAATTAGCGCCGAGCAAATCGCCCAACCGTTAATTGCCGCGGACTGGCAGTATCGCCGTAAAGCCCGCTTGAGTGTACGCTATGTGCATAAAAAACAACGCGTACTGGTAGGCTTTCGTGAGCGCCGTGGCAGTTTTGTAGCCGATTGCAGGGAGTGCCACGTGCTGCGGCCGGAAGTCGCCGCACAGTTGCCGGCATTGGCGCAGCTGGTGGAAAGTCTGAGCATCAAAGATCGTATCGCGCAGTTCGAAGTGGCCTGCGATGACACCAGTGCGGCGCTGATAGTACGGCATCTGGAAGCATTCAATGACCAGGATCTGGAGCTGTTAAAGCGCTTTAGTGCTGATACCGGAATTGCCATCTATCTGCAACCCAAAGGACCCGATACGATTCATCGTCTGGCGCCTGAACAGCACCAGCTCAGTTATCTGATTGACGATGGTCAAATCAGCATTGATTTTGAGCCATCCGATTTTGTGCAGGTCAACGGGCCGCTCAATCAGGCCATGGTCAAGCAGGCACTGGAATGGCTGCAGCCGCAACCCGACGAGCAGGTGCTGGATTTGTTTTGCGGGCTGGGAAATTTTTCTTTGCCACTGGCGCGCCGGACCGGCAGGGTGGTCGGGGTTGAGGGCGCCAATGAACTGGTCCAGCGGGCCAGGCTTAACGCGCAGAGTAATGCGCTGGATAATACTGAGTTTTACGTTGCTGATCTAAGTGAACCCCCCCGCGACGCAGCCTGGGTGAATCAGGATTATGGTTGCATTCTGCTCGATCCGCCACGCAGTGGCGCGGAAGCCTGCCTGCCGTTTATTGCCGCCAGTAAAGCGCACACGGTGTTGTATGTTTCCTGCCAGCCGGCCAGTCTGGCACGCGATATCGGTATCCTGGTCAATCAGTATGGCTTCACTCTGGCTAAGGTCGGCATCATGGATATGTTCCCGCATACCGCGCATGTCGAAAGCATGGCATTGTTGACCCGCCATGGCTGAGGCCGTGACCGGCAAAGTTCCCGCCCGCTCGTTGATCATCGGTATTGACGGTCACCGTCTGAGCAGCCAGGACAGTATCAATCTGCAGCATCCAGCGGTTGGCGGCGTGATCCTGTTCACGCGCAATTATCAATCGCCGGAGCAACTCACCGCGCTGTGTCGATCGATTAAACAACTGCGTCAGCCTGAATTATTGATCTGCGTGGATCAGGAAGGCGGCCGGGTACAGCGTTTTCAGGCCGGTTTTACCCGCTTGCCCCCGTTGGCGGTTTATGGCGATATGCACCGCGAAGATTCCGCCCGTGCCTGTGATTATGCTTATCGGCATGGTCGCATCATGGCCGCGGAGCTGCGGGCCCGGGGAGTGGATTTAAGTTTTGCGCCGGTATTGGACGTGCAGTCAGCCAGTAACGTGATCGGTGACCGCGCGTTTAGTCCCAGTCCTTATGTGATTGCTGAACTGGGCGCAGCCATGCTCGGCGGTATGCACGATGCCGGTATGGCCGCAGTGGGCAAACATTTTCCCGGGCATGGCACGGTGCTGGCGGATTCCCATCATGAGGTGGTGACTGATTCACGCAGCCTGGAGCAGTTGGAAGCCCATGATCTGATTCCGTTTGAGCGTTTATGCCAGCAATTGGACGGTGTGATGATGGCGCATGTGTGCTATCCCTGTGTTGCCCCCCAGCCGGCTGGTTATGCGCAGCATTGGATTGTTGACATTCTGCGCGCCCGACTGGGGTTTGACGGCGCGGTGCTGTCGGATGATCTGGATATGCTGGGCGGCGCCGCTGTCGGCGGTTTACCGGAGCGCCTGCTGGCCAGCATTCGGGCCGGCTGTGACCTGGCCCTGGTTTGCCAGCCGGCATCCGCCACCGGCCTGCTGAATGTGCTCGATGCCGGGCAGATCGCTGGCCAAGCCAGGCAGCTTTATGCCCTGCACCCCAGCAGCAGCGCCTTGAGCATGGAAGAAATGCAAACCGTGGGCGAATGGCGTCAGTGGCAGACCTCGATAGCCGCTTTATGCGCCTGAGTTAACGGTGAGCCGGTGCTGCCGGCATAGCCGGCAGCAGCTTAGCTGATCCGCCGGTTAATCAAACACTATTGCCGGTGCGCCATCGCCGGGCACGCAGACCTGATCCTCCAGGCTGAAAGTCCGGACCAGATTTTGCCTACCGGTGATGCCGGTAATATCAAAATCCAGCACGATATTGTCACAATCGGTCATGCTCATGTTGATACTGCCAACCGGTGTGCGCTGGATTTGCGCAGGGTCAAAAGGCAGGCCGAACACACCGCCGGAAGTGACCCGCATATCCGCCTGCACCTGTTGGCCGGAAAAATCCCCAATGCCGGTATACCACTGCTGGTTGCCGTCGGGATCATAGCTGGCCCAGAATATCGCGGCTCTGTTCTGTTCCTGGATGGTTTGAATCAGCAGGCCTTCGCCGTCACGCGCCGGATCATTCCAGGCTCCAGTGATGCTGCGCAGGCGGGGCACAATAGGGTTACCTTCGGCCGGGAACAGATCAATGATTCTGACCGGGTTGAATGCAATGTCACCGTTGGGTCCGCCATCAACATACAAAAACCGCCCATCCGGGCTGATTTCCAGATGAAACGGAGAATTGAACTGAGCCTGTGAGACGGGTCCATCCACCGTTCCGGCAGCACCAGTACCGGCCAGGATGGAAACATTGCCGGCCCGGTCCATGCGGGCAATCTGATTGGCTCCGGGCAGCATGATATAGAACTCATTGTTGGCAAATTTGATATGCGTGCCGGGCGCCGGTAATTGCGCAAATACACTGACCTCGCCCTGTGGGGTAATTTTAAACACGCTGCCGTTGCTGAAACTCGGGGAGAACAGATCGCCATTGTCATCAATGGTAATGCCGGACAGGCAGCCGAACCTTGAGTCAGCTGAAAACTGACTGACCGTACCGGCCGCGTCCACCTGATAAATCGCTGCGGCGGGGCCGGTGAAAGGGCAGGTGGCCACAAACAGGTTGCCATTGCCATCCTGAACCAGATCATCCGGCCCGGGGATACCGGTAGCAAAATCCGTGATACTGCCATCCTGCCGCACTCTGACTACGCGGTTGGTTAAATAAACACTTTGCAGGATGGAGCCATCCACATCAATCAGGTTGCCGCTGGGTCCGGTGTTGAGCTGATCAGTGATCAGGCTTATCTCGCCAGCGGTGGAAACCTTGAACAACGAAGTGCCGGCCAGCGTATTGATATCCCCGAAGTCGGCGATGTACAGCGTGCCATCCGCGGCTACACTCATGCCGGCGGTAGCCTGGATATTGATAAAAGTACTGACTTGCGGCTCTTGCGCGGCCGCGCTGGTGACCCAGAGTAAGGCCGGTAAAAGAAAAACTGAACGCATAAAATATCCCGTTGGTTGCCAAGAATTACAATCATCCTGCGCCGGCCCCCAGGCAGCGCATAGCCATTTGCCGTAAGTGGGGCTGAGGATGCCGTAAGCGGCCTGTCACGGTGTCATAAGTGGGTTCTTTTTCGTGCCCGGTTCGCTATGCTTACAGCCATGTCTTCAACCACCCCGGACAAGCTTGCTGATCATTCAGACGTCAATCGCGGCGCCTGGAGGTCGATGTGGCTGGTGGCTGTTGTCTGGCTGATCAATTATTTGTGGTGCCTGACTTACTGGAACTCCTGGTATGCGCACAATCAGATCAGTATCAGCTGGCTGCAAGTGGCGGGCATCGGCGTGCTGGACTGGTCGTTCTGGTTATTCGCCACGCCATTGACATTGTGGGTGGCCAGACGTTACCCACCGGTGCAGCCGCGCGCTGCGCTGCTGATCCATCTGCCACTCAGTCTGCTCTGCTGCGCCGGCGCGATCGCTTTTTCAAGTATGGTGAGAGTTCTGTTTGAACCTGTCCAGCAGCAGCCCTTCATGAATCAGTTCATCGCCAGAATATATTTTGAAGGCAGCTGGTATTTTCTGTTTTACTGGTTTGTGATCGGGGCTTACTTCGCGGTTGATTATCACACCGCCTATCGTCAAAGCAGCCTGCAGAGCCTGCAGCTGCAATTGCAGAATGGGCATCTGCAGCGGCATTTGCTGGAAGCCAGACTGAGTAATCTGAAAGTTCAGCTGCGGCCGCATTTTCTATTCAACGCGCTGCATTCGGTGTCAGCATTAATGGAATCCGATGTGGCGCAGGCGCGTGTCATGTTGATTGATCTGGCGGAATTGCTGCGTCTGGCTCTGCGAATCAGTGACCGTGACAGTCATGCGCTGGCCGACGAGTTTGCCTGGCTGGAGAAATACCTGACGCTGGAAGCGGTACGTTTTAACGAAGGGCTGGAGTGGCGGCTGGATCTGGCTGCTGATGCGGCAACTCAATACATTCCCTGTCTGCTGATTCAGCCGCTGGTGGAAAATGCCCTGAAGCACAATCGCCAGCGCAGTGACGGGTTGACCGCACAGGCTTTACAGATCACCATTCGGGCTTATCGCCAGCATGGCCAACTGGTTATTGAAGTGGCTGACAATGGCGCGGGGATTGATCCTGATGGCTGGCAGGAAGGTTATGGTCTGCGGTTTGTCAGAGAGTCCATTCAGGCACATACCGGTCAGCAGGCCGAAGTAACCCTGCACAGCCGGCGGACAGGTGGTGTCACCGCACGTATGCACTGGCCACTGGACGGTATTCGTGCAGCCGCTTAAAACCATTGTGGTAGAAGATGAACCACTGGCCAGGAACCTGCTGGCCCGCTGGCTGGGGGAAATGCCTGATATCCGCCTGCTGGGGGCGGCCGCTTCGGTCAACGGTGCGCTTGAACTGGTGCAAAGCCGTGCCCCGGAGCTGATTTTTCTGGATATCAATCTGGCCGGAGAAAATGGTTTCGGTCTACTCGATAAGCTGCCTGCTGAGCAGCGCCCGGATATTATTTTTGTGACCGCTTACGCTGATTACGCGGTGCAGGCGTTTCGAGTCAATGCGGTGGATTATCTGAAGAAACCTTTTAACCGTGAGCATCTGCACGAAGCGGTGCGGCGTACCCGTCTGCGGCACCAGTCCAGCAAGCTGAATCAGGCCGGCAGCGCCCCGCCACGCTTGCGGATAAAAGATGCGGGACAGACCGAGTATGTAGAGATCGCCGCTATCGAGTGGATTGCTTCAGCCAGCGGCTACAGCGTGCTGCACACCGCGCAGCGCTGTTATGTACTGAGACGCTCTTTGCGCAGTCTGCAGCAGCGGCTGGGCGAATCTTTTGTGCGGGTCCATCGCTCCAGCATCGTCAATATCCAATACGTTGCCAGTATCAAGGCACTGCAACACGGTGACGCGCTGTTGCGTTTGCACAGCGGTACCGAAATCCGGTTGAGTCGGCGTTATCGGGATGCATTGGAAAAACTGGCTTAGCGACGGCCGCATATCCGCAATGCTGGCAGCCGGATCGGAGCGGGATTAGCGGAATCTTACCGTGGCGTGCTTACAATGCTGCTTTGGGCAAGTTTGAAGCCGGGATTTTAGCCATGCACAAACCCTACTGGATACTGCTGAGCGTGTTGATTACTGTGGGTCTCAAGGCCGGAGAAGCCGATGTGCTGTCTGCGAATGCAGTCTGCGACAGTCCGGAATATTGCTCGTTTGCGGTCACCGTCAGGCATGCGGATACCGGCTGGACGCATTACGCGGATGCCTGGGAAGTATTGACACCGGAGGGCGAACTGCTGGCTACCCGGGTGCTGGCGCATCCGCATGTCAATGAACAGCCGTTTACCCGCAGTCTGCCAAATGTGCCTGTACCGGCTGAGCTTGAGGTGGTTATCATCCGCGCGCATGACTCGGTGCATGCTTACGGCGGACGTGAGATCAGGCTCAGGCTGGAGCGTTAAACAGCCGCGCTTGATGGGCAGCGGGTACCTCGATCGGCAAGTTCATGGCCAAAGCTGCTGACGTGAGTATTTAAACAGGGTAAAGTTGCTGCGGTCCGGTCACCTTGAAAGCACTTATGAATAAATTCCCGATGGCACTGACAGCATTATTGCTGACCGCCTGTCAAACCGAGCAGGCCGCGGAGCATAGCCAGCCTGTCGCCAACAGTTCTTCAGCTGATTGCGCGCTTGACAATCTGTTGCGGAACCCTGAGTTCGCCACAGCCGGGCAGGGTCCAGCGCCGAGCGGCTGGAATATTTCTCAGCATGCCGGTGTAGAGGCTTACACCATTGAGCTGGTGGAGGGTGAATTATCGATCGATAAATATGGCGAACAGCATTGGTTTCTGATCAGCCAGAATGTGCCGGGCGACGCGCTGGCAGGACATCCGGCCCGGTTTTCCGCTGAGTTGAAACTGGATTTGCACGCTGATGGCTGGACTCAGGCACTGGAACCGGGTGGGGGGCTCAACATTACTATCCGCGGCACCGAGCCCGACGCGCCGTTTCAGCAAAAGCTACTGTACAACTCCAGCCTGCAGCACCAGCCCAGACTGGGCACGACCGACTGGACGCCGGTCGAGGTGGTGTTCGATGTACCGGCCGGCGCGACCCGGTTGAATGTGGGTTTTCTGCATCAGGCTTACGGTCAGATGATGGTGCGTAATCCCATGCTGAGCATGATTTCAGAGCAGGCTTCAGATTGCAATTAACCGGGTATATGCAGCCTGCATGAGATGCAGGCTGAAAAACCTGTAAATAACGTGCTGTTTTATCCCGGATAGCTGCTTCAGGTATTTTTTTCTGACGTTTCTTGTTGTCCCAAAAATGGGAAAATTCTGTTCCATATCTGCTTGACCTGCTGTCTTTTCTGCTTGTTAGGTTTTCTAACTGACTGATAAATAAAAGATCTTATCTGGCATGAATATTGCATAATATTAGCCATGGATATTCAACGACCTGATCTGAAAAAGAAACGTCACCGCAAGCAACTGATAGGGGTAGTCGGCGGAACGGCGTTACTGGCCGTGTTGATGCTGGTGATATTCAGGCTCGAACCCGCTGCTCCTAAAGCAGATCGGGGCAGCGTCTGGATTGATCAGGTTCAGTATGGTGAGTTTCTGCGCCAGGTGCGTGGTCCCGGTACGCTGGTACCGAAGGAAATTCGACTGATCGCGGCCACCAGCGAAGGGCGGGTTGAACGGGTACTGGTGAAAGCCGGCGCACAGGTACAGACCGATACGGTACTGGTGGAATTATCCAACCCGGAACTGGTTCGACAAGCCGAAGAGGCCCGCTGGTCGGCGGAAGCCGCCGATGCTGATTTACGCTCATTGGCAGCTGAACTGAGTCGTCAGTTACTGGACGCCCGTTCTTCCCTGGCGATTGTGCAGGCGGACCAGGAGGGGGCGCAACTGCAAATGGAAGCAGAAGCGGATCTGGTCCGTCAGGGCATTGTCTCCAAACTGCAGTTCCGGCAAAGCGAATTAAGAGCTCGACAGTTGAAAATCCGGGTCGATCTGGAACAGCAGCGCATCGAGGAACTGGAAGCTTCGATCACCGCCCAGCTTGACGCCCAGCGTGCGCGGGTTGAACAAGTCCATCGGCTGCAGCAACGACGCGAGCAGCAGGTGGCGGATTTACAGGTGCGTGCCGGCATTGACGGGGTATTGCAAATCGTCAATGTCGAACCCGGTGAACAACTGGCACCTGGCTTTAATGTGGCCAGGGTGGCGCGGCCCGACGAACTGATAGCCGAACTGCGGGTGGCGGAAACTCAGGCCCGTGATGTTCAGCTGGGCCAGCGGGTGGATATCGATACCCGCAATGGCGTGGTTACGGGCAGTGTTATCCGGATTGATCCGGCGGTGCTCAACGGCACCGTGCAGGTGGATGTTGAACTGCTGGGCCAGCTGCCGCCCGGCGCCCGGCCTGATCTGTCGGTGGATGGCGTGATTGAGCTGGAACGGCTGGAGAATGTTCTGTACGTCGGTCGCCCGGCTTATGGCCAGAGTGAAAGCAATGTCAGTCTGTTCCGCCTGGACGGCGAGGGCAATGCAGTACGCACGCCGGTCAGTCTGGGCCGGGCTTCAGTAAATTTGATTGAGGTGGTGACCGGGCTGCAGGCAGGTGATCGAGTCATCTTGTCGGACACCTCCGCCTGGGACCAATACGACCGCATAAGGCTGGATTGAGCACGCTGGAATCAGCGCTCCAGAGACTCTGATCAAGCCATCATTTAAATCCATTAAACGAGTTAGATATGACTACAAATAGCAGTGATAACACATTGATTACCATGGATGATATTCGCAAGGTCTTTTACACCGATGAGGTGGAAACTCATGCGCTGGCGGGCGTGCACCTGCAAGTCAGCCAAGGCGAGTATGTTGCCATTTCCGGACCATCCGGCTGCGGCAAATCCACCCTGCTGTCACTGCTGGGTTTGCTGGACACGCCGACCGATGGCAGCTATCGCCTGAACGGTCAATCGGTGGACGATATCAGCGCCAGTCAACGTGCCAGAATCCGTAACCAGGAAATCGGTTTTGTCTTTCAGGCCTTCAATCTGATCGGCGATCTGTCGGTAGCCGAGAATGTGGAGTTGCCGCTGACCTATCGTGCCGGTACCGGCCGCAGGCAACGCCGCGAAGCCGCTATCCAGGCACTGGAGCGGGTGGGTATGGCGCATCGCTTAAATCATTACCCGGCACAGCTATCTGGCGGTCAACAGCAGCGGGTAGCCGTGGCCCGGGCACTGGTAGGACAGCCCTCGATCTTACTGGCGGATGAACCGACCGGTAATCTGGACTCCAAAAACGGTGAGCAGGTGATGTTACTGCTGGACGAGTTGCATCGCAGCGGTGCGACCATTCTGATGGTGACCCATGATCCCCGCTATGCGGATTTTGCTGAGCGTCAGATTTACATGTTTGACGGGCGCATCGTGGATGAAGAAACCCTGCACGAACTGCGCGAAAAAGAAGACCAGCGGGTGCGGGAGATGGTGCAGCAACGTGAGCAGCAGCGTACCCACAGCGAATTAGCCGGAGCACCATAATGACAGCCTGGTTCAACAGCTTTTGGCATGAGATTCAAACCAGTGTGCGGGCTTTGCGTCATATTCCGGGATTTTCGATCGCCGTTATTCTGACCCTGGCACTGGGCATCGGCGCCAACGGTGCGATCTTCACCGCCATCAGTTCGGTACTGCTGGCGCCGCTGCCTTACCCGGACAGCGCGCAACTGGTTCAGGTCTATAACACCTATCCGAAATCCGGTCCTGAATATGCCGGAACATCCATCCCGGACTATCTGGACCGCAAGCAACAAGCGGAGGCGTTGGATGATCTGTTTATTTACACCGGGGAAAGTTTCAATATGAACCTGGATGGTCAGCCGCAACGCTTATTAGGCTATCGGGTTTCGCCATCCATGTTTTCGACCTTGCGGGTGCAGCCTGCGCTGGGCGCTGCGTTTACCGACGCCAATATGCAAATCGGTGCCGACAAAGTCGCGGTAATCAGTCATCAGCTGTGGCAGGATGCTTTTGCCGGCAGTCAGGATGCGATTGGAAAAAACCTGCGTTTGCACGGTGAAAACTATCAAGTTCTGGGGATTATGCCGCCAGGCTTTATCTTCCCGGATCGAGATGCACGGGTGTGGGTGCCGTTTGCTTTTACCACCGAGCAAATCAGCGATGAGGAACGCGGCAGCGAGTTTTCCAATAGCATTGGCCGGTTAAAACCCGGTGCTACGCTGGCACAGCTGGATGCCCAGATGGATGCCATTGTGCAGCGCAATGCGGAGCGTTTGCTTGCTGACCCTGAGTTTGGGGCCAACGTGGTCGGGTTTCTGGAAAGCACCGGTTTTACCGGCCGGGCGCAGTACTGGCATGAATTGCTGATTGACAATCTAAAAGACATGGTTTGGCTGCTGCAGGGAGCGGTATTACTGGTGCTGCTGATTGCCTGTGCCAATGTGGCCAACCTGCAATTGGTGCGCTTGACCAAACGCCAGCGTGAATTATCTTTGCGCTCAGCGCTGGGTGCCGGCATCGGCCGGCTGGCGGGCCAACTGTTGCTGGAAAGCACGCTGCTGGCGCTGGCCGGGGCCCTGGTGGCCGTGCTGATCGCGTTGGGTGGCGTACAGCTGATCAAGCTGGTTGGTCTGGAATTACCGGACCGTGGGCTGGGGCTGACGCTGGATGCCAGCGTGCTGCTTTATATGCTGCTGGTGGCTTTGGCCGCGGCCGTGTTATCGGCCTTGATACCGGTGTTGGTGCTGGGCCGGGCGCGTCTGCAGATGCTGCGCGAAGGCGGCCGGGGCAGTGCTGGTCTGGGTGGCAGTAAGACATTACAGCAGGGGCTGGTGATCGCCCAGACCGCGCTGGCACTGGCTTTGCTGGTGGGGTCGGCGCTGATGCTGCGCAGCTTTATCAATCTCAACAACGTCAATCCGGGTTTTGATAGCCAGCAAGTGCTGACCGCTCGCGTTGCACTGCCGGAAAGCCGTTATAACGACGACGCTGCGCAAGTTGGTTTTCACTCACGGTTGACGCAGCAGCTGGACGCGATTCCCGGCATCAGTGCAGCGGGTATTGGCATGCCGCTGCCATTTTCCGGTAACGACTGGACCAGCACTTACAGCATTGAAGGCGAAGTGATTCCCGATGGTATGCCCAACCGCCATGGCCATGCCAGGATTGTAGATGCGGGTTATTTCCAGGCGTTGGGCATCGAACTGCTGGAAGGCCGGTTATTTAATGCCGGAGATGCCGCCGAAGCGACCGGTGCCGTGATCATTGACCGTTACTTTGCGGAACAGCGATTTCCCGGTGAAAGTGCACTCGGCCAACGCATTGCGCGTGATGGTACGCCGGATGAAGATACCGCCTGGTGGACAGTGGTTGGCGTGGTGGAAAGTATCCGGCATAACGACCTGGACCAGCCGCTCAGCAAGGAAACCTATTATTTTCACTATCCGCAGCAACCCACCGACATTTTTACGGTGGTAGTCAAAAGCCAGCTGCCGGAAAGCAATCTAAGCAATACCCTGCGGACCACGATCCAGTCAATCGATCCGGAGTTGCCAATATATCGCGTGTCTGCAATGCAGGCTCTGTTGAACAATGCGCTGGTGACACGCCAGGCACCGATGCTGTTGCTGGTGGCATTTGCGGCGGTGGCGCTGGTACTGGCGGCGGTAGGCATATACAGCGTTTTGAGTTTTATGGTGGCTCAGCGGCGACGCGAAATCGGCGTGCGCATGGCGATTGGAGCGCAAGCCCGGGCGGTGGTGAAAATGGTCCTGCGGCAGGGCGGCTGGATGCTCGGCATCGGTTGTGCAATCGGGGTTGTAGCGGCCCTAGTTTTAGGCCGGTTGTTGGCCGCGCAGTTGTTCGATGTCCCACAACTCGACTGGCTGTCTTATCTGCTGGTGATTCTGATTTTGGGCAGCGTAGGTCTGCTGGCCTGCTGGTGGCCAGCCCGGCGGGCGGCCGGGGTGCAACCGATGGAAGCGTTGAGATACGAGTAGTTATCAGCAAGGCTGGAGAAAAACATGTTGTCTTTTGAAGTTAAGCATATTTTGCGAGGCTTATTGCGTACGCCTTGGTTTACCGGCAGTGCAGCGCTCATGCTGGGTCTGGGTTTGGGCCTGGTATTGGCGGGGTTCGCAATTGTGCAATCGTTTGTACTGAAACCACCGCCATTTCCACAAGCCGATCAGATTGTTCATTTCGAACTGGAAAATACGGTTACCAACGATCGTAATAACACCATGCCCATGCATACCTGGGCAGCCTTGCGAGATGCACAATCACAAATGGCCTATTTTGCCGCGTTCGGCGAAGGCACCATCAATGTCGGTGCCACCGGTAACGGCGAAGACCAGCGGGCAGAGCGTTACGACGGTGTATTTGCCAGTGCGGATCTGCTTCGGGTGCTGGGTGTAGAGCCGCTGCTGGGACGTAATTTCCAGACAACCGATGAACATGACGGCGCACCCAGGGTAAGCATACTCAGCCATGCCATGTGGCAACATCGTTTTTTGGGTGACCCGGGTGTCATCGGTCAAGAAATCACCATTAATGGTGAGCCAGCAACCGTGATCGGCGTAATGCGAGAGGGTTTTCGCTTTCCTCGCAATCAGTCCATCTGGGTTAACTTTGCAACCGATATTCACAATATACCACGCGGTTCCGGGCGCACTGTCAAAGGTCTCGGCAGGCTATTACCCGGCGCCAGCATTGCCGGTGTGCGAGATGAGTTACAAAACGTAATCAATGATGAACATCGGTTGTTTCCCGAAACCAGTCACGGTGACTATCTGGAAGTGAAAACGGTGGCCAGAGAGTATGTCAATGACACCACCCGCGGTATTTTGCGGGCGATGTTTATGGCGGTTTCGATGGTATTGCTGATTGCCTGTGCCAATGTGGCTGGTTTGCTTGGAGCACGAGCCAGCCAACGCAGCCGGGAACAAAGTATCCGTGGCGCGCTGGGGGCATCGCGTGGTCGGTTGTTGCTAACGGGCTTGATCGAAGCTGGCTTTATTTCCGGCCTGGCAACTGCCATAGGCATTGTGATTGCCCAGGGATTCGTGAGCTGGTTCCAGCGGGTGTTACGCAGTTCTGAGGATGGCCCGCCGATGTGGGTATCCGACATCAGCTTTGATTTTAGTGTTTTCCTGTTTGCTGTCGGTGTGGCGTTTATTGCCACGCTGGTGTCAGGCTGGCTGCCTTCATGGCGGGCTTCAGGGGTAGCTGCCGGAACTGCGTTGCGCAGTGGCGGGCAGGGCAGTATCGGCGCTGGCCTGGGTCGGGTTGGTCGCTATCTGGTGGCGTTTGAGATTGCGCTGTCATTAATGTTGCTGGTAAGTGCAGGATTGGTGATTCGCTCGGTGCTGAATATGCAGCATATCGATATCGGCGCCAATGTCAGTCAGGTGATGTCCGGGCGTATCGGCTTGTTTGAACAGGCTTATCCCGAGCAAACTCAAGTTCAGCAGTTTTTGCATCAGGCACAGAGTGATTTGCAGGCTTTACCGGAAGCACAGGATGCGACGGTGGCCACCAGTCTGCCAATGACTTTTGGTGGTCGGTCACTGATTGCCAACGAAGCACTCGAAGATGTCGAGCCTGATCAACTGCCAGCGGCCGAAGAAGTCATCATTGCCGACAATTATTTTGAGTTTTTTGATATCCAGATGTTGGCGGGTCGCGACTTCAACTCTGGCGATAATGCCGAAGGTGCACCGGTAGTAATTGTCAGCCGGGGAGTAGCGATGCAGTTATGGGGTGATGAGTCTGTGGCCAATGACGCCCAGGTGGCCAACCGGGTACTGGGTCAGCAACTGCGGATTCGTGATTTTGACGAGCAATGGCAATACCGCACCGTGGTGGGGGTGGTTGGTGAGGTGGTTAACGATGGTGAAGATTTGGCGTTTGGCTCGGGTCGACCCATTAGTGGGGCATATTATTTACCACTGGAGCAAGGGCAGGCGCGTTTCTGGAGCCTTGCCGTTAAAAGCCGTTCCAACGACCCGCATGTATTAAGCGATGGAATCCGCGCTGTTATCCAAAACCTGGATAACGATTTGCCAACCTACTGGTTGCGCAGTATAGATGACTGGATCGACCAGGCATTGTTTGATCATCGATTGATTGCCCGGCTATTCGCTGCTTTTGGCATTATTGCCTTGCTGCTCACCGCAGTGGGATTGTATGCATTATTGGCTTACGCGGTAGCGCGGCAAACCCGTGAAATCGGTGTGCGCCGGGCATTGGGCGCGAGCGCAATACGTATTGTTCGCAATGTGTCGCATGCTGGCTTGGTGCAATTGGTTCTGGGTTCGATTGCAGGCCTGGGGCTGGCGATGCTGTTTGCCCGCTTGCTGGCCAATGTTCTGTATGACATTTCACCGTTTGATCCACTGACTTTCATTAGCGTGTTATTGCTGCTGGCGCTGGTTACCGTGATGGCCTCAGCGCTGCCCGCTTTACGCGCTACCCGGATTCAACCGATGGAGGCGTTGCGCTATGAATAGCATTGATCATCAGTTTTATTATCAGCCTTTTATCAGCCATCCAGTTTTATCTGGCGGAGTGTATGGGCATGGCTAACTGGTTAATGGAATGGCGCATGAGCCTGCGCAGTTTGTTCAGAAATCCCGGGTTTACCCTGATTGCGGTAATTACGCTGGCACTGTGTATCGGCGCGAATACGGCTATTTTTAATATCGTCGATAAAACCCTGCTGCGAGATTTGCCTTATCCGGAACCCGACAGCATGGCAATGTTGTGGGTCGATGCCAGGGGCCAGGGCTTCGCGGAAAAAGATTACACTAACCCGGCGGATTTTTTTAGCTGGAAAGAACAGTTAAGCAGTGTTGATTCGATGTTCGCTTTCACCGGTTGGCAGCCTACATTGAGCAGCCAGGGTGATGGCGATGCGGTGCCACGCATGTTTCCCGGTCAACTGGTCACCGCCGATTTTACCCGGGTATTGGGTATGCCAATGCATCTCGGTCGCGGTTTCCGTGCAGAAGAAGATGTACCCAACGCCGCAGCTGTGGTGATCGTCTCGCATAATTTCTGGCAACAGCAATTGGATGGTAATCAACAGGTGATTGGCGAGTCGCTGCTGCTGGATGAGCAACCACATACCATCATTGGCGTGCTACCCGCCAAGCTGCGCCTGCCCGCTATCGTTAACGGACAATTATTCCGGCCGTTGCAAGCGGAACCGACCCAGGGCAGAGGTGGTTTTTATCTAAGAGTCATTGCCCGCTTGCTACCAGGCGTGAATATTGATGTTGCGCAGCGGGAGTTTACAACGGTTCAGCAACAATTGGCGCTGGTCTATCCGGAAACCAATGCAGGCTTGGGCGGTAATGTGCAATCACTGCATGCGGCCCTGCGCGGTGATCAGCGGCCACAGTTACTGGCATTATTGGGGGCATCGTTATTTGTGTTGTTGATTGGCTGCGTGAATTTATCCAATTTATTACTGGTGCGCGCCAGCAGCCGCAGTCAGGAATATTCTATCCGTGCGGCGCTCGGCGCGGCGCGGCGTGATGTCACCCGGCGGTTATTCCTGGAATGTCTGGCGCTGGGCGTAATGGGCAGTGTTGCAGGTTTGTTGTGTGCCCTGTTGCTGACCGGCTGGATCGAGCCGATGTTCGCATCCGCCAGCGGTTTAAGTGGTACCGTCACGGCTGCGGATGGAATCGGTTGGCGCCTGCCCCTGTTCGTGATTGTCATTACCCTGCTGATGCCGGTGCTGGCCGGTTTGGCGCCAGCCATGCTGTTGCTGCGCAACAACATCCAGAGCGGTATGCGTAGTATCAGCCGTGGTGTCACCAGCAGTCACGGCAACGTAAGGTTGTCGCATATATTGGTGGCGGGCAATTTCGCGCTGGCGCTGGCCTTGTGCATGGCGGGCGGGTTGCTGGTCAAAAGTTTTAATTACCTGCAAACCCAGGACCTGGGTTTTCAGTCTGAGCACTTATTAAGGTTCAATATTAACCTGCCGCCAGAGCGTTACAGTGATCGCCCACAGATACAAGCCTTCCAGGCTGCCATGCAGGAGCGTCTGGAGTCCATTCCAGGTGTGCGGTCGGTCAGCTATACCTCCACTTTGCCATTTTCCAACGTATTTACCGACACCAGTTTTACCGTGGAAGGCCAGCCTTTACCGACGCTGGCTGAACAGCCGAATGCCGGTTACAGCGTGGTTGCACCGAATTATCACCAGGTGATGGGCATTCAGTTATTGCGTGGTAATGGTTTTAGCGACAATCTGAGCAGTGACGGCGAGCTGGAAATTATTATTAATCAGGCCATGGCCAAACAATACTTTCCGGAAGGCGATATTCTGGGCAAACGGATATATTTCGGTTCCGAAGAATCGCCGATCTGGGCCAGAATTGTTGGCGAGGTTAATGATATCCGCTTTGCCGGTGTGGCCCAGCCGCAGCGACCCAGCCTGTATATTTCTCAGCACCAGCGAGCAGGCGGCGCGATGTTCGTGGTGATTAACAGCCAGCTGCCGAGTTCTTCCTTGCTGCCGCAGTTACGCGAGGCCATCCGTGAACTGGATAGCTCGGTTGCGGTAGCCAACCTGACCAGCATGGACGAGCTGGTGCGTGATTCATTGGCGCAGACCCGTTATCTGACCAGTCTGGTCAGTGGCTTTGCGGTGCTGGCATTAATGATGGCCGCGATTGGTATCTACGGCGTCATCGCTTATCTGGTCAACCTGCGACGGCGCGAGTTGGGCGTGCGGGCAGCGCTCGGTGCCAGTCCGGTAAAACTGGTCCTGCAGGTACTGCGCACCGGAATGCGCCTGGCTGCGATGGGTAGTGTGGCCGGGTTATTGCTGGCTTTGCTGGTCGGACGTCTGGTGCAGCAGTTGTTGTATGAAGTGCAGCCTTTTGATCCGGGTATCTTTTTACTGGCGATTAGCGGGCTGCTGGTTGCCGCGGTGACAGCCTGTCTGCTGCCCGCCTGGCGGGCAGGGGCGGTTAACCCGGTGATTGCACTGCGGACTGAATAGAGATCAAAGATGGCAAATAAACTCAAAAGCATCGTTGCGTCCCTGTGGCAGGATTTGCGTTTTGCATTGCGGCATATTGTGCATCAGCCGGGTATCTGGCTGCTGGCCAGCCTGACTCTGGGCCTTGGCATCGGCGCTAATTTGGCCTTGTATGGCATTGCACGGCCGGTATTGCTGTCGCCATTGCCGTATACCCAGGCGCAGGATCTGGTGTATGTGAATGCTACTAATCCAGCCAATAACACGCCTTATGCGGGCTTTTCGATTCCTGACTATCAAGATATGCGTCGTAATATGAGCAGCCTGACCGATCTGGCGGCGTATACCACCCGGGCACTGGCACTTAAAGTGGGTGACGCAGGCGCTGAACGGGTGACCACCATACAAACCAGCTATAACTTTGCGGATGTTCTGGATATCCAGCCACAGGCCGGGCGCTGGTTTGTGGAGTCGGATGATCAGATTGGTGCAGCGCGGGTAGTGGTATTGAGTGATCAGCTCTGGCGTGACCGGTTTGCGCGTAGCCCGGATACGATCGGACAAAACATTGAGGTCGATGGTATTGCTCATCAAATTATTGGGGTAATGCCACCTGCCACGGGGCTGCAATTAACCGGGGCGGTGTGGTTGCCATTGCATCCGCAACAGGCAGAGTTCGCAGCTACACGCGGGGTGCATATCGTGACTGGCATCGGCCGTCTGGCGCCGGGCAGCAGCTTGCTTGAAGCTGATCAGCAAGCACGCATTCTGGCGGCGCAACTGGAGGCTGATTATCCCGAAGATAATATCGGCCGCGGGGCCGTGGTTACCGAAATGCATGATTTTCTGGTGCGCAATGTTCGCCAGCCATTGATCTTGATGAGTGTGCTGATGGGCACGGTACTGTTGCTGGCCTGTGTGAATGTATTGATGCTGTTGCTGGTGCGGGGGTCGGTGCGCATGCAGGAGTTGGGTATTCGCTCGGCACTGGGGGCTACCACCGGACGCTTACTGCGGCAATTGGTCAGTGAGCAATTATGGCTGGCGGTGGGTTCTTCGCTGTGTGGTTTATTGATTGCCTGGCTGGTATTGAGCCTGCTGGGGCAAAGCAATTTGTGGAGCAGTTCGGTATTGCAGCAGCCGTTGCTCGACAGCAATACTATCTTACTGAGCGCCGGTATCGGTTTATTGCTGTCGATTATAGTTGGCGTAGCGCCAGCAATTATGCTGTCGCTGAATGTCAGGCAGGGTCCGGCACAGGCACGCTCTAAAAGTGCCGCGGGGGGTGGCAATACCCGTGCTTTACTGGTCAGTGTTCAGATAAGTTTTGCCTTTGCATTGAGTGCGGTGGCATTAATTCTGGCGCAGAGTTATTTGCAGACCGTGACTATTGACCCCGGATTTAATGGCGACTCCGTGGTTAAGGTTGAAGTCAGCTTGCCGGCATCGGATTATCCTTTTCCGGGCACTGATGTATTTCCCCTGTGGCCGGAGGTTCAGCAGCTACTGCCCGAATTGATGGCCGCCGTGAATGCGGTGCCCGGTGTGAAGCAGGCCACCATTGCCCAGAATCACCCATTGCAACCGGGTTGGACCACTACCGTTCGGGTGCCTGATCAACCTCTGATTACCGGTGACAACGGCGCGGCGATTGAGTGGGGCATACGCGCGGTGATGCCCGGTTATTTTCAGATTAATTCCATTGCATTACTGGCTGGGCGTGATATCAACGGTTTTGATCGAGTGGGTGCGCAACCGGTGGCGATGATTAATCGGGCGGCGGCTGAACGCTGGTTCCCCGATGAAGATCCGATTGGCAAGACCATTAATTTTTTCAATAGTGACCGACAGGTGGTCGGGGTGTTGGATAATGTGCGCTTTAATGGCTTAAACGCCGATTATGCCCCGGCGGTGTATCCACCCATGATGCAGACACCTTTTAGCGGTTTCAGCGTTCTTGCGAGCACGTCAGGCAATAATTCCAGTGTAATAAAAGCGCTGCAAGAGGCCATCTGGTCAGTTGAACCCAATGCGACTTTGTTCCGGGCCGAGCCATTAAACAATCAATTGAATGTGATTTTGCAGCCGCGCAAGCTGGTGACATCCATTGTGCTGCTAATCGCGGCGTTTGCATTGGTGCTGGCTTTATCAGGCATTTATGGCATGGTGGCCTTTGAGGTACAGCATCGCCGTGCCGAAATTGGTCTGCGCCGAGCCCTGGGCGCTAGCGCAGCGCGAGTAGTCATGTTGGCCATGCGCCGCAGTTTATGGTTGATGCTGATTGGTTGCGGTTTCGGATTAGCCCTGGCGCTGGGCAGCGAACGGATATTGTCCGGTTATTTAACCGGACTGAGTCTAAACAGTCCGTTAGTGCTGATATTTGCTGCGGGACTATTTTGCCTGATGGCAGGCATTGCCAGCTGGTTGCCAGCCCAGCGCGCCACCCTAATTACCCCCACGGAAGCCTTGCGCTATGAGTAATAAAAGCGGAGATCGGCAGCAAAGCATGAGGATAAATAGATGAATACGGGCTTATTCCTGGATTTGCGTTACACCGGCCGCCGCCTGAGAAAAATTCCGATGTTTTGCCTGGGGGTGGTTTTACTGCTTGGCGTGTCATTGGCGGGTACGGTATCGGTAGGTACCGCCGCTTATCAACTGTTTTTTAAACCACTGCCTTATGCTCAGCCAGAGCAATTGGTTGAATTCAGCAGTGTGGCGCATGCAATGAATGGCTTTAATCTGGGTATTTCACCCGGGATGCTCAAGGAACTGCAGCAGGACGGCAGTCTGGGTGAACTGGCGGCCTTTGAAGAAGTTGAAACGGCTGTGGATAAAAATGGGCAAAGCTGGCGGTCGGCAACACTTAGCGATAATCTGACCAGCCTGTTGCAGATCAACCCGATACTTGGTCGGGGGTTTAATCAGCAGGATACGCTGGAAAATGCGCCGGTGGCGTTGCTCGGCGAACAGGTTTGGCGTAACCGTTTTAGCGCCTCAGCTGGCGTGCTGGGACAAATCATTGAGCTGGAACACCGCAGGGTAACCATTGTTGGCGTACTGCCACAGCAATTCAGCATTCCCACCCCTGACACCGAATTATGGATGCCGCTGGTATTTGATTCTGCTTTGCTGGAGGCCGATAACATCAGCAACTTTACCGGGCTGGATGTCATTGGGCGTTTGCCCGCATCGATGTCAGCCATTGTCGCTGAACAGCAATTACAGGCGCGCTTTGGTGATGATCCACGTCTGGCAGGTATGCTGGATATCACCGGCCTGGAGTTTGCTGTCAAGCCACTACAGCAGGCCTGGACCAGCCAACATCGGCAGGTGCTGGTGATTCTGGCCACAGCGATTTTACTGGTGCTATTGGCTGCGGCATTAAATCTCGCGGGCTTGTGGATGAGCCGGACCCTTGGGCAAGGCCATGAAATGGCTATTCAGGCTGCTTTGGGGGGCAGTCGCTGGGCGGGTGTTCGGGTGTTTTTGATGGAATATCTGCTACTGGGAATTGCCGGAGCAGGGTTGGCGTTATTACTGGTTCCGCTGGCATTAAACTGGTTGTCAGCATTAAATGTACTGGATAGTGAATTGCCGATACGGGTAGCACTTGGGCCGGCGGCAATCGTTTTGGCATTGGTATTTCTAGGGTTAAGTGCGCTACCGGTATTGCTGGCGGTCTGGTGGCAGTCACAGCGAATACAGCGACACGCGGCCCATAAGCTGGTTTCTGGTGGTAAATCCGCTCACAGCGGTGGCGGGCAGGGGCGAAATCTGCTGATCGTAGTGCAGTTAGGTGTGGCGATGAGTTTACTGGTGACTGTCAGTCTGCTGTTGCAAAGCTGGCAGGGGTTATTGAATGAAAACCTGGGCTTTGCTTCCCACAAGCTGGTCGTGGCATCGATTGGTCTTGCCGCCAGCGATGATCCAGCTGATGCAGAGATTGATAGCGGCGGTGAAAATCTGCTGGCCGCGATTAATATGCTATCGGGCATTCCCGGGGTGGAATCAGTGAGCTTTTCCAGTGTTGCGCCATTTAGTGGTTCAGAAACTGTAAGCACTTACAAAATGCCGGATCAACCAGACGTTGATCATGGTGCGAGAACGCGACAGGTGGGCGTCGATTATTTTCAGACGCTGGGTATTCCGGTGCTCTATGGTCGTGCGTTTGATCAACAGCATTTAACCGCGGGCAGCGACGCGGTGATGGTTGATCAACAGTTTGCTGAGCAACATTTCCCAAATACTCAAGCGGTGGGTCAGCGTATTCGACTGGACTCCGCGCAAGATCCCGAAAGAATCGTCGAGATTATTGGTGTTGTGGCTACCATCAAACATGCCTCACCCAATGAGCAGCAAGGTTATCCCAGTATTTATTTTCCGGCACGTGTGCCGTACCGTACAGCGCAGGTATTAATCAGGACTGATTTGCCACCCGAATCATTGACCGAGCAGGTTAAAGTGTCATTGCAACAGCAGCTGGGCGCGGACAATGTCAGCCGGGTGTCCAGCATGCAAAGTCTGGTGCGGCGGACAGTGCGCGATCGCGAACCACAGTTGATTTTATTAACGGTGTTTGCCGCTATTACAGTGTTGCTGGCGGCCATTGGTATTTATGCTTTGCTTAGTTATGCGGTTAAGCAGCGCACCGCCGAGTTTGGCGTGCGCCTGGCAGTTGGCGCCAATGCCTGGAGAATTCGAAAGCTGGTGTTGCACAGCAGTTTGCGATTGTTGGCGCCGGGTGTGCTGCTGGGCATCGTCGGTGCAGTGATTGCCGGACGTTTGATAGCTGATCAGTTATACGGGGTACAGGTAATGAACCCGCAAAGCTGGCTGTTGGTTGCAGGTGCTTTGGCCGCGATTGTATTGCTGGCCAGTCTATGGCCTTCCGAACAGGCCGCACGGACTGCGCCGACAGAGGCTTTGCGTTATGAGTGAAGTCGATGCCAATTCACAACCCATAGTGCAATTAAAGCAGGTCAGTCGCAGCTACCAGAGCCGTAGCCGACAGAGCGAGGTACTGCACGATGTGGATTTAACGCTGGCCAACGGCGAATTTGTATCCATCACCGGCCCCAGTGGCTCGGGCAAGAGTACCTTGCTGAATATCATCGGCATGCTGGACGATTGTTTTACCGGTGAGTACTTTTTACTGGACCAGCCCGTCCACCAGTTAAAACCCAAACAACGCCAGCAACTGGCGCGTGAGAATATTGGTTTTGTATTCCAGCATTATCACTTGTTGGATGATATGACGGTGAGGGAAAATATCGAACTGATTCTGACTTACCGCAACTGGAATAATGCACAACGGCGCAGCGCTATCGATGACATACTGCAGCGTTTTAAGCTGGTGGATAAACAGCATGATTATCCGAATCAACTGTCCGGTGGGCAGCAGCAGATGGTGGCCGTAGCGCGCGCGGTGGCAGCCAGACCCAAGCTGATTCTGGCCGATGAACCCACCGGTGCGCTGCATTCGGAGCAGGGCAGTATGATCATGCGGTTACTGGCGGAACTGAACCGGCAAGGCACCACCATTGTTCAGGTGACCCACAACCCGGATAATGCAGCGTATGCGCAACGCACCATTCAATTGCTCGATGGACGCATTCAGGCAGGCTGACATGACCTCACTCACGAGGCTGCGCTGTGATTGAATACGCTACCCAACGAGCCATTACCACCGAGCAGTTTATACAACTGCTGAAAAGCTCTACGCTGGCCGAACGGCGACCGGTTGATGATCAGGCCTGTATCGAAAAGATGGTCAACGGCGCCGATCTGATGGTGACCGCCTGGCAGGCTGATGTACTGGTGGGTGTGGCCCGGTCGGTGACCGATTTTGGCTATTGCTGCTACCTGTCGGACCTGGCTGTTGCGCAAAGCCATCAGCGGCAGGGTATTGGCAGACGGCTGATCGAGTTGACCAGAGCGCAACTGGACGCTGAGTGCAAGCTGATTTTATTGTCGGCCCCGGCTGCGCAAAGCTATTATCCACAGCTCGGTTTTTGCCGGCATCCCAGTGCCTGGGTGATGGGTTGAGGTTGTGTTATTAAATGTGAAATATCAGCAAAGCAGACCACCGCCGTCATTCCCGCGAAGGCGGGAATGATGGAAAATTAAGCACCACAGCATCATGCCCATCTCATCCGCCATCATTCTCATCGCCGACGACCAACGGGACGTCCGCGAAGCTCTGCGTCTGTTATTAACCAGCAAAGGCTATGTGGTTATGCAGGCCGATAACCCGGCAGCGGTATTGGACACGGTTAAACAGTCAGCGCCGAATCTGGTTTTGCTGGATATGAACTATCGGCGTGATACCACCTCAGGGCAGGAGGGGCTGGAGTTGCTGCAGCAGATCAAACAGCATGATCCCTATCTGCCGGTGATCGCCATGACCGCCTGGGGATCAGTGGACCTGGCGATGCAGGCAGTCCATCAAGGCGCCAGTGATTTTATAGAAAAACCATGGGATAACAATAGGTTAATTTCAATAATTAATGTACAACTTGAACGTGTGCATGAAGCTCAGAGCAAGCGCCGTTATCAAACTATTGCGCGTCTGCAGCGCAGCCACGCCAGCACCTCTGTGATCGCCCATTCAGCGGTGATGCAACAGCTATTAACCACCCTGCAGCAGGTCGCACCTTCGCAGGCATCGATCATGTTACGGGGTGAAAACGGGACCGGCAAAAACCTGCTGGCCGAGCAGCTGCATGCCTGGTCGGGCCGCGCCGATGAGCCGCTGGTAGCGGTCAATATGGGCAGCATCCCCGAGGGCTTGTTTGAAAGTGAAATGTTTGGTCACGTCAAAGGCGCTTTTACCGATGCCCGGGAAGCGCGCACCGGCCGTTTTGAACTGGCTGATGCCGGGACTCTGTTTCTGGATGAAGTCGGTAACCTGCCATTGCCGCAGCAAGCCAAATTATTGCGGGTGCTCGAATCGGGCAGCTTTGAAAAAGTGGGCGCCAGTAAAACCCAGACGGTTGATGTGCGGATTATTACCGCCAGTAACGCCGATCTGCCGGCCTTGGTGGAGTCGGGCGCATTCCGGCGTGATCTGTATTTCCGGCTGAACACCGTGGAAGTGGTGGTGCCTCCGCTGCGTGAGCGTCAGCAGGATATTCCGCTGTTGGCCGGGCACTTTCTGGAGCAGCAGCAGAGCCGCTACCACAAGTCTTTTGCTGGTTTTGCAGCAACAACGGAAAAGGCCTTGCTGGGCTATCATTGGCCTGGCAATGTACGCGAGCTATCGCATGTGATTGAGCGTGCCGTCTTGCTGGGTCAAAACGAGGTAATCCAGGTCAGCGATCTGAATCTGCCGGGTGATGCGGATGGTGGCCAGCAAAGGTCGGCTGCGGTTGCCGACCAGGACAAAATTCTGAGTCTGGAGGCAGTGGAAAAGCAACAGATCGAACAGGCCTTGCAACACTTCAATGGCAATGTCATCGCCGCCGCCAAAGCCTTGGGCGTCAGCCGCAGTGCGTTGTATCGACGCATGGAAAAATTCAACATCGAGTCCCCCTGATTCGATCAGCAGTCTATTGTGACCCGCAAGCCACCCCGTTATCGCCGCTTTGCCATCGAGCACCGCATTGTGCTGGGCTCAATCGGGTTTGGCCTGTTGGGCTTGTTCAGCGGCGCCTTGCTGGGTTATTTCGGCATCACCGACTGGCGAGTGCTGAGCGCCGCGGTGGCGGTGTTTATGCTGTTGCTGGGCATGCAGGCATACCGCTACAGCAAGCGCGTGCTGCGGCCGCTGCGCAGCCTCAGCAATGTGCTGGAGGCGGTCAAGCAGGAAGATTACGCTTTACGGGCCCGTCATGACCGGGCCGGGGTGCTGGCTGAGCTGGCTTTTGAAATCAATCAACTGGCCGAATCGCGCACCCAGCAGGCCCGGTTGGTGCGCGAATCTCAAGCACTGCTGGAGAAACTGCTGCAGGCGATGGATCTGCCCTTGCTGGCATTTGATGATCAGCAGCATCTGGTGCTTGCCAATCAGGCGGCCGACAGAATTCTGGGGACCCGTTTGCGGGCAGGGTTGCAGGCCGCAAGCCTGGGTATTGAACACCTGCTGCAGAGTCGACTGGACAACCCGGTAACCCTGGTGCTGCCCGGCGGCAGTGGTCGTTATGTGATCAAGCGCCGCACCTTCCGGATGCAGGGCAAGCCGCATCAGCTGTTGCTGCTGGCCGAGGTCGAGGCCGCGTTGCGCGCTGAACGGCAGGAAGCCTGGGAAAGCCTGGTGCGGGTCCTGGCGCACGAAATCAATAATTCACTGGCACCGATTAAATCCATTGCGGAAACGCTGCTGACCATCAGCGAGGATGGTGCCAATATGGCAGCCGGCGAACTGCAATCACAACTGCAGCGTATTGCTCATCGCGCCGATGCGCTGGGCCGGTTTGTTGGTGGTTATGCCACGCTGGCCAGACTGCCGGCGCCGAAAACCGAAAACCAGGCCATAGAGCCATTGCTGCGAGGCATCGCCCGGTTGGAAACCCGGGTTCCGATCAAACTGGAGGGCGAGGCCATGCAGGTGCGTGCTGATCCGGCCTTGCTGGAACAGGCGATCATCAATCTGATCAAAAATGCGGCCGATATCGTCAGCCCTGACCCAGACCCTGAAATTACCGTGCAATGGCGGCGCAAAGCAGCCAGCGAGCGATTGGGTATCCAGATTAACGTGATTGATAACGGACCCGGACCGCCGCCATCGGATAATTTATTTGTGCCGTTTTTTACCACCAAACCCGGCGGCAGCGGAATTGGTCTGCTGCTGGCGCGGCGGATAGCGGAGTTGCATGGCGGTTCACTGGTTTTACGCCATCGAGAGGATGGTTATATCGGCGCTGTTGCAAGTCTGTGGTTGCCGCTGCGGGAATAACCAGAGGCCTGCTATGCAGTATGCCGAACCGCGTTGGGCTACTGATCTGCATGGACCAGCAAGCGCTGTTTGAAGTAGTGTATCGCCACCAGCCCGGGTGCGTTGTCAATGCCTGTCGGGGTTGTATCTAATTACCTGATCAGTCTGCCAATAGGCCGCGGATCTTTGCTTATCGTTCACACACTCTGTCTTAAGCTGATAAAGCTGGCCAATGAGGGTCAGCTTTATTTCATGGAGAGAATTATGTTTAAACGGATTTTTAGAGTTGCGCTGATAGCCGGCTTTACCACCAATATGGCTTTGGCTGACAGTGGCAGCAGTGCCTGCCTGGTGCAGGTGCGCACGCATGCTGATATTGATGTTCAGTGTTTTGTCGATACCCAGGCTTACGATCAATACAGCACCGGATGGTGCAGTAACGTGGTCGGGCCGAGCAATTCAGCCGCATTCCGGCTGAAGGCGCCTTCCGGCAGTGTCAGCAACCGGCTGGCCCAGTTTGGAATCACTTTTCAGGGCTGGACGCCTAATTGCGACTGGACCGCGGGCAGTGGTCCATTATCCGACAAAGAGTGCGTAAAATACTTCAGCGGTGGTAATCAGATTACTATGAATGCCAATTTTTATGATTCAGTCAGTGGCACCAGTTGTTCACTGGACATTACCGCTTTGGCGGAACGGGATTTTGGTGATTTCTAGTCCACGTCGGCCACTGTCTTATGCTCCCCGCGCCAGTCGGCGCGGGGTTCCGGGGTGATTAAAAAACGCCTGAGTCGATTTAAAGCCGTATAATCTGCAGTACCAGATAATCAGTATTTAATCTGCCATGCATGCTAATAAACAGCAGGACAGCATCCAGCCACTTAAACATACCGAGCATGCTGTAGCTTTACGGATACAGCAGGTTTTCCAGGCTGCCTACCGTATCGAAGCGAACCTGATCGGGGTAAAAAACTTTCCTCCGCTGGAACGGACGGTAAGGGATATCAGTGCCAGCGGCACGGAGTTTTTTGGCTGCTGGCGAGCTACGGTGCTGACGGCGGTTATCGAAGTGTCTTATCAGGAACCGCACCTGGCAATTGACAGCCTGGTGGTGCATCCGGATTATTTCCGTCAGGGTCTGGCGCGGCGATTATTGCGGTTTATTCTGCAGCAATACCGCTGGGAAACGGCTGAAGTTGAAACCGCCCAGGCCAATATGCCGGCGATTACCCTGTATGAGCAGGTTGGTTTTGTCGAGACTCAGCGTTTTCAAACACCGGTGGGCATCGGTAAAGTCAGGCTGCGCTTATAGTCGACGCTGAATGATCTGATCAACCGGGCAGCCGCCGGGCTGTTAGCTACGTTATGGTGCCGCGGTGTTGTACAGTGTGTGACAGGCAAACCGGAGCACTGGCGGTAACACCATGCGGGCAGTTCAGTATCAGCAGTTCGGGCAGGCTCCCAGGGTGGTGCAACTGCCCGATCCGACGCCATCAAGTGATGGCGTGGTGATTCAGGTCAAAGCCAGTGGTATCTGCCTGAGTGACTGGCATGGCTGGATAGGTCATGATCCGGATATCAGGCTTCCACACGTGCCAGGACATGAGCTGTCCGGTGTGGTGGTGGCAGCCGGAGAGCAGGTCAGCAAGTGGCGCGGTGGTGAACGCGTCACCTTGCCGTTTGTGGGTGGCTGCGGTCACTGCAGCCATTGTCTGGCCGGTCAGCAGCAGGTTTGTGACCATCAGTTCCAGCCCGGCTTCACCCACTGGGGTTCGTTTGCTGAATTCACGGCGATCGATTATGCCGACCAGAATCTGGTGCGCCTGCCGGACAGCATAGATGATGTTACCGCAGCCACACTGGGATGCCGCCTGGCCACCTCATTCCGCGCCATCGTGGCACAGGGCAGAGTTGAGGCCGGTCAATGGGTAGCAGTGCATGGTTGTGGCGGGGTTGGCTTGTCAGCCATTATGATTGCCGCCGCACTGGGCGCCCGGGTGCTTGCCGTGGATATTTCTGAGCAGGCTTTGCAACTGGCCGGGGTATTCGGGGCGGTGCACTGCATTAATGCCCGGCAGGTTGATGATGTGGCCGGTATGATCCGGGAACTGACTGCCGGCGGCGCGCATGTATCAGTGGATGCGCTGGGCGATCCGGCGGTTGTTTGTCAGTCGATTGAGTGTCTTAAAAAGCGCGGCCGGCATGTCCAGGTAGGCTTGATTACCGCAGCGCATGGCAAGGCCAGTATTCCGCTGGCGAAGGTGATCGCCAATGAACTGGAAATAGTGGGCAGTCACGGCATGCAGGCTTATCGCTATATTGATATGTTAAAGATGATTGAGCAGGGTCGGCTGCAACCGCAAAAACTGATCAGCCGGACGGTTGATTTGACTGAATCAATTGCCGTGCTGACTTCGATGGATCGTTTTAGCGGCCGTGGCATTACCGTCATTGATACGTTTTAGTCAGTCAGCAAATGGCCAGTCAGATCAGCACGTAACAAGGAATTTCAGCATGCCAGCTAACGATAGCTTATCCGCACGTATTAACCGGGGCACGGTACTGGTGCTGCTGATCGTGATGGCGGTGGAAATGATCGGCGCGTTGGTTATGCAACAGTGGCTGACCGCGGTTCTGGTAGGGTCCATTATGGCGATTATCTCGATTCCATTCATTTTTCGCGACCGTCTGCCGGTAAGAATCCCAATGGAATTTCATGTCTTGATTATCCTGTTCATTTTCGCTTCGCTGTTCTTAGGCGAAGTGCAGAGTTTTTACCAGCGGGTGTGGTGGTGGGATATTGCCCTGCATGGTACCTCCGGCCTGCTGCTGGGCGTACTGGGCTTCCTGCTGGTTTACATGCTGAATGAAAGCGAGCGCATCGAAGTGTATCTGCGGCCGCAGTTTGTGGCGCTATTTGCTTTTTTGTTTGCGGTTGCAGCCGGTGCGCTGTGGGAGTTACTGGAATTTGGCGCGGACCAATGGCTAGGTACTAATATGCAGAAACCCATGTTCGATGACCCATCCGGCTTGACTGATACGATGTGGGATCTGCTGCTTGATAGCCTGGGTGCATTGCTGATCAGCATTCTGGGCTGGTGGTATCTGCGGCGTGAATACGGATCTTTTATGGAGCGCTGGATAGCTCAGTTTGTCGCCAGCAATCCCAGGCTGTTTTTATCCGGACGCAATAAACGCTGATTAAATCGGCGGATGGTTATAACCATCCGCGCTCAGGTCAACAATGTGGATTGTTGCTTATGGCTAAGGCGAATAGTCAGGATGAATTGAGCTGCTGTTCTATATAGCCGTTAACTCTGCGCTCCAGAATGGGCAAAGGCAAAGAGCCTGCGCCAATGACCGCGTCATGAAAATCACGGATATCGAATTTTTCTCCCAGCGCCTGTTGTGCCTGTGCACGCAGCTCAAGAATTTTGATCATGCCCATCTTATAACCCAGTGCCTGGCCTGGATTGACAAAGTAGCGCTCCACTTCGGTAACGATGTCCTGCTCCGAAATTGGTGTGTTGTGCAGGAAGTAATCAATCGCCTGCTGGCGGGTCCATTGCATGGCATGAATGCCGGTGTCGGTGACCAATCGGACCGAGCGCCAGATTTCATCCTGCAGGCGGCCAAAATTATGCATCGGGTCCTGGTAGAAGCCCATTTCACGCGCCAGCTTTTCCGCGTACAGCGCCCAACCTTCGGCAAAGGCATTGTAGCCGTTGAATTTACGGAATCGCGGCAGGCCTTCCAGTTCCTGAGCCAGCGCTATCTGAAAGTGGTGCCCGGGTACGCCTTCATGGTAAGTGATGGCGGTAAACACGTATTTCTGGACACCCTGCATATCGGCCAGATTGGCATAGTAAATACCGGGTCGGGAGCCATCTTCGGAAGGTCGGTTATAAAAAGCGATGCTGGTTGAGTTCTCCCGCCAGGGCTCTACTCTGCGCACCTCCAGTTCGGCTTTGGGCAACTGATGGAAATAATCACCGGCAACCGCGAAAATTTCCGCGGTCTGCTGGCGTGCATCCGCCAGGAACTGCTCACGGCCGGCATCGCTGTCGGGATAAAAGTTATCCGGGTCGGTGCGCACAAACGCAAAAAAATCCTGCAGACTGCCGCTGAAGCCGACCTCACGCATGATGGCCTGCATCAGCGTATGGATGCGGGCGACGTCATCCAGACCCAGCTGATGAATGTCTTGTGCGCTCAACTCAAGCGTGGTGTGTGAGCGGATTCTGTTGTTATAAAACGCTGCGCCATCGGGCAGTGCCCATACTCCCTGGTTTTTGTCCTGTAGGGGCTGCTGGCGTTTGACCTCGTTGAGCAGCGCCGTATAGCCACGTTGAAAAGGGCCCTGAATGGCCCGCGCAGCAGCGCTGATCAAGCGGTCTTTTTCAGTTGCCGGTATTTCCAGGCCGGCCACTTTTTGTTTGAAGTCGGCATACAGCGGGTGATCACTGGCTGAATCGTCAATGGGTTTTCCCGAGATGACCTTACCAATATCAGTCAGCATGGCCGGAAACGCAAAGGCCGGCGGTATCACCCCGAATTCGGCCCGGTCCCGCAGACGGGTTACCATATCCGCCAGCAGCGCTTCGATACCGTTTAATCTGGCGATATAGTCTTCGGCATCCTGGGTGCTGGTGATGGTATGTTCGTTCTGCAGCAGTGTCAGCGGGGCTGCGAACTGCCCGTTAAACTGGTCAACTACATAAAAATGGCGCCGAAATCCGGCATTGCGCAGTCGGCTTTCAATATTGTAGACGAACAGATCATAGCTGAGTCTGGCATCGTCGCTGAGGCTTTGGTAGGCAAAGTTCCGTTGTAGATCGGCAAGGTCGGTCTGGCTTTCCAGCAGTTGCCTGGCGGCATAGGCATCCGAGCTGTCACTCCATTCACTTTGCCGCTCGGTTTTAATGCCCAGGCTGGTTTGAAAATTCGGGTCCTGCGCGAGCTCGCGGTTAAAGATATCGGCAAAATAGGCATTGATCTGCGCATCCTGAGTTGTGCTGTTAGTGGCGGGCTGGCTGTTGCCGGATGCGGGTGCCGCTGCCGAGGTTATCGCGGTCGGATCCTCGGTGGCGGTACAGGCCAGCAAACTAACACAGCTCAATGTCAGCATCAGCGTGCGGGCAATTGGTTGAGATTCAAACATCTTATTCTCCGTAAGCACCGGACCAGGATTCGACCAGCGCAAGCAATCAATAGTGGCTCACTATCGGGGATATTTTATTCTTAGCCGGTTATCCGGCAACGCTCAGAGTAATAGATAAACCAGGCTGCTGACCACCACCGCACCGATAATATTCAAGGCAAAGCCTTCGCGGGCCATCTGCGCCACGCTGATGCGCCCACTGCTATAGACCACGGCATTAGGGCCGGTCGCAACCGGCAGCATAAAGGCGCAGGAAGCGCTCAGCACTGCGGGTACCATCAATATTTTGGGGTCCAGCCCGGCGCCGATGCCGGCCGCCGCCAGAATCGGCATCAGCAGTGCGGTGGTCGCGGTGTTGCTGGTGATTTCCGTTAAAAAAGTCACTGTCAGACATAAACCCAGCGCCAGCAGCCAGGGATGCCAGCCGGCCAGCCCCTGCAGCGCGTTGCCGATCATGGCGGTCAAACCGCTTTCAGTAAAACCGCTGGCCAGCGCAATACCGCCACCGAACAGGATCAGCACCCCCCAGGGAATCCGTGCTGCCTGCTCCCAGGTCAGTAAACGTCCGTCACGGCCGTTGGGAATTAAAAACAGCACCACTACCGCCAGCATCGCCACCGAGGCATCATTGGCCTGCGGCAAAGCCAGCCATTCGCTCCAGCCACCAAACGGTTCCTTGCGTGTCATCCAGGCCAGCGCGGTGATGGCAAACACCGTAAACACGCGTTTTTCCTCAACCCGCCAGTGTCCAACCTGGGGCAGATTAACTTCCAGCTGGGTGCCCAGGTTGCGGGTCAGCCACAGCATCATGATCGGCACCATCACCAGCACCACCGGCAATCCCCAGCTCATCCATTCGGCAAAGCCTGGCTCACTGCCGGTGGTTTCAGCATATACGCTCATAAAGATCAGATTCGGCGGCGTGCCAATGGGTGTTCCCAGGCCACCAACACTGGCTGCATAAGCGGTGCCCAGCAACAACGGCACTGCAATGCGTTTGTCAGCGCAGCTGTCCAATACCGCCAGAATCACCGGCAACAGCATTAATGTGGTGGCGGTATTGGAAATCCACATTGACAGCAAGGCGGCGGCCGCCATAAAGCCCATCAGCAGGCGTCTCGGGCTGTGTCCGCCAAACAGATTGACCATGCCCAGGGCGACGCGTTTGTGCGCGCCGCTGGCTTCCAGCGCCTGGGCCAGGATAAACGCGCCCATCAGCAATAAAATCAGTGGGTGTCCATAAGCCTGCGCGACCTGTTCGGGAGTCAATACCCCGACCAGTGGAAATACCGCCAGTGGCAGCATCGAGGTGACGGCGATCGGCACGGCCTCCAGAATCCACCAGCTGGTGCACCACAGCGCGATGGCAATGCACCAGGTGATGGCCGGCTCCCAGCCATAGACAAGCCCTGCGATAAGCGTGGTCGCGGCAAGGGCAGGGCCGGTGATGGTCTTCATGGTATCCGCGGATGGGGTTCTGGCAGGCATCGGTTGGCGTATTCAGTGGATTCAATCGAGCACCATAATACATGCTGAGCAAAGACTCATGGACATCCCAACAGCTCCACGACCGCCGCTGGGGCGGCGATCTGAACTTACTGCTAACATATTCGGCATGCCTGCAGTAATCCATTATGACCACCGCCAACCTGAGTACCGGGCTGCTGATGTCTGAGCGATGGGCTGAGTTGCGCGCGCGCCTGGAAAACCTGCTGGCCGAGCTGACCGAGCTGGATGCTGTCAGCAGAGAATCGGCCCAGGTGGTTGAACTGGATCAAACCCGGGTCGGGCGCCTGTCCAGAATGGACGCCATGCAGGCCCAGGCCATGTCAATTGAATCAAACCGGCGGCGGGCATTGGAAATCCGTCGAATTCAGGCCGCATTGCAACGTATTGCCGATGGTGAATATGGTGAGTGCCGGAGATGTGGTGAAGCCATTAATCCCAAACGGCTGGCGGTTGATCCGGCCGCCCCGTTGTGTATCGACTGCGCCAACCATGCCGACTGAGCTGAGCCTATGCTGATTCGCGATGCCGCGATAGCCGACCTGCCGGAGATCGTGCGGATGCTGGCCGATGATCCGTTGGGGCAACAACGCGAGCACTACACGTTGCCCTTGCCGCAGTGCTATCAAGATGCTTTCATGGCGATTCAGAACAGCCCCGACAATCGACTGCTGGTGGCTGAGGTCGAACAGGCCCTTGCCGGTGTGCTGCAGCTGACCATCATCCCATCCATGACCTATCAGGGCCGCAGCCGTGCCTTGATTGAAGGTGTGCGGGTGGCCGCGGCATTGCGCGGTCAGGGCATAGGCCGGCAGCTGTTTGCCTGGGCTATCGAGCATGCCCGCGAGCGTGGCTGCCGACTGGTTCAGCTGAGCACCGATAAGCAGCGCCCCCGGGCACTGCGCTTTTATGCCAGCCTCGGGTTTGTCCACAGCCATGCCGGTTTGAAGCTTCACTTACAGTAAACTGCTGAGGTGACGTCTGGTTTGAGGGGCGCAGCCGCGCTGGTCAACCGGTGCGCACAATACCAATACCTAATGGGAGCACAGTATGTCCGAACAATCCGCGGTAAAAGTACCGGTATGGTTTTGGATACTGGTCGTGGTCTGTCTGATCTGGAATGCGCTGGGAGTAATGGCTTATTTCGCTCAGGTGAGCACCACACCGGAAATGCTGGCGGCTATGCCGGCAGCCGAACGGCAGTTATTCGAAAGCAATCCGGCCTGGGCTACGGCGGCTTTTGCGCTGGCGGTATTTGGTGGCGCACTGGGTTGTCTGGCGCTGTTGTTCAGACAAGGCTGGGCGCTGTGGTTGCTGGTGCTTTCGCTGCTGGGGGTGCTGGTACAAATGGCGCATGCCTTCTTTATCAGCAAATCCTATGAAGTCTATGGTCCCGGTGCGGTGGTGATGCCGGTTATGGTGATTGTCGTTGCTGTCGTGCTGGTCTGGCTGGCACGCATGGCCAGATGCAGACACTGGATCAGCTGATAGCGGCCAGTCGTAAAGCGAGCATGACGGGGCGATGCTGAGCCGGACTGCCTGTCGATCGGGTAAATTTCCTACAATGACAAACCACTGAAGCTTACAGTTGTCCGGCGGTTGCCATGTTATGCTGATGGCATAATAAAAATATCAGTTATAGTGCATGAAAATATCAAGCTTGGCTTGCGTATGGGGAATTCTGCTCTACACCAGCACCGCCTGGGCAAGCTCATCAGCAACCGGTAAACCATTGGCCGCCGGCATACCGTATCTGCTGTGGCGGACCGCCGACACGCTGGCATTCTACTGGATGCCTCCGGCATCGGATAATGGCAATCCGATTACCGGTTACACCGTACAGCGGCATGCTGAGATGGGCAGCTGGACCGGTGAGTGCCGTCAGCAGACCGGTGTTGTCTGCGTAGTCCGGGGGCTGTCCCCGGACAGTAACCATATCTTCCGAGTCAGGGCGCTTAACAGTGCTGGCCGTGGGCGCTGGAGCCAGGAGACTACCTTCAGCACCTTGCCCCAGACACAGCCGCAAGGTGACCATCGCTGTGTCAGTGACAGTTTTTCAGCCTGCCTGCTGGGTGAGCGCTTTGCGGTCTCGCTGCACTGGCGCGATGCTCAGGCGGATGGCAGAGGCGTGGTGCAGGCAGCGGATAATCAGATGGCCGAATTTGAAACAGGTCAGTATCCGCAGCATGAAAAGATATTGATCAGGATGACCGATGCCTGTCAGTTGTCGGGTTATTTCAGTCTGGATATTTTGACCCTGCTGGATAGCCGGTTGAGTTGGAGTGTCAGGGTATTGGATACTAGCACCGGCGCGGTCAAGGAGTATTTTTCCCATCCGTCAGGCCACATTAAACCGGTTTATGATAAACGCGCCTTCGCAACCTGTGAAAATGATTGAAGGAGAGCATTGATGAACGAAGTAAAACATATCGAGATAGCCGGTACCAACGGCGAGCAATTGGCAAAATTCTACCGCGAACTGTTTGACTGGAAAATTTCTCAACGGGATATGGCGGGTTTTGCCTATCATGATATCGCCACTGCAAAAGGCCCCAGCATGGGCATTCGGCACGAACCGGAAGGTAAGCCTGAACTGGTCATTTATATCGAAGTGAGTGATCTCGACGCCAGTTTCGCGGCCGCGGAGTCACTCGGGGCAACGGTCAGAATTCCACCCATGCAATATGGCGAGCTGCGATTTGCCTTGATCAATGATCCGGAGGGCAATCCGATTGGCCTGACCCAGGCCTAGTTTTGGCCATCAGCAGGCGGCATAAGCCGGGCGACAATAAACAACAATAGGCGACAGCAGACAAACTAAACAGAGGGAACCCAGGATGGAACTTGTCAACAACAGATCCTATTTTATTTCTGATTCAGATGTGGTTCTGAGAACCACCAATAACCACAAATCCGCTGCCAGGAACCATCTGCTGTTTGGCGACTGGCTGAAGTATCTGGGTGAACAGAAGGGTGCCTGGGCCAAGGTGCGTTGCCGTGGTGATACCGGCTGGCTGCCCAAATCCGCCTTTTCGGATCAGCGCATCCTGGAAGTTAATTTTGTGGATATCGGCCAGGGTGATGGCTGTCATATCGTCACGCCGGATGACCAGATTGTGCTGATTGATGCCGGTATTGGCGACAATATGTTTCGATTTCTCAGCTGGCGATATAACTTAAGGGGGCGCAAGGTCGCAGGGGTGGATGGCGTTACCGCGGATACCGCACGGGTCAAACTGCCGATGGAAATCGATCACGTGGTGATCTCACATCCTGATAAGGATCACTACTATGGTTTTCAGGATTTGTTTGACAGCCGCAAAGTTAAAATCAAGAATATTTATCATAATGGTGCGGTAGAACGACCGATCAGTGCCAGCGATAAACTGCCTGGACTGCATTATTACAGCAGCGATGATCTGGGCGGTTATGTCAAGCAGGATCGCAGCACGGCTTATCTATGGGATATGGTCAGCTCCAACACCCAGCTGCAGGCACTGATCAGGCGGCACAGCGGTACCAGGAAGAACTACCTGCAGACCCTGGAAAAAGCGGTTAAAAATAATCCCGCGGTTAAATTTACCGCACTCAGCAGTGCCAGTGGCTACCTGGACGGATTTGGACCTGACAGCGAGGTCCGCTTCAAAGTGCTGGGTCCGGTGACCGAAAGCATCAGTCATGACAATACCACCCGCCAATGTCTGTACCGGCTGGGCAACGAAGGCGTCACCAAGAACGGTCATTCGGTGATTCTGCAGTTGCAGATCGGTGAGTTGAAAGTGATGCTGGGCGGTGACCTGAATACCCAGTCGGAAGACTATTTGCTGCAACACTATTGTCAGACCGAATTGAGCGTTTCGGAACTGGAAAAAACCGTACATCATCTGCATGCCCTGGGCAACCAGATAAACCCTGAGCAAAAGCAGCAGCTGGCCGAGGCCGAAGCCAGCCTGCAGGCGATTATTACCCGTGCCCGCGGAGTATTTCAGGCCGACATCACCAAAGCCTGTCACCACGGCAGTCATCACTTTTCAGAAAGTTTCCTGATGGCTCTGAACAGTACCGTGACGGTTATTTCCAGCGGGGATAATGAAAGCTATGCACATCCCCGGCCGGATGCACTGGGTTCGTTTGGCAAGTATGGCCGGGGCATCAGACCATTGCTGTTCAGTACTGAACTGGCTCGCAGTACCAATGAGTTTACCCATATTTTCAAGTATTTCGAGCAGCTCAAAGCCTATGAAAAGCGCATCGCCGAGGCCACCAGCGAGAGCCGCAAGAAACAGCTGGAAAAGCAGATGCAGGAAAAGAAAGACAGCAATGTCGCGGTTTACGGCATGATCACCCTGCGTACCGATGGCAACAAGGCCATTCTGGCGCAAAAGCTGGAAGCACCCGGCGGCAAGGATAATAAATGGGATATTCACGAGTTGGTATTTAATCAGAACAATAACCAGTTCGAATACCAGGTTGCCGCCAAAGGCCATTGAGGCACGCCTGGTACCGCAGGGGTTGTTATGCAGGCGGTCTAGCCGCCGATCGGCCATGCTGCCGGTGGGTGGAATAAGGTATGATTGCGGGCCGTTGTGCTGACCGTATGTCATGTCCGAAACGATTTCACCTAATCCACAGCAGTTGTTATCCGACAGCGAAGTTATCCGCAGCGCCGAGGCGGTCAGTCAGGCGGTTGACCGCTGGGCGGTCCGTATCGGTATCGACCTGACGCCCAGGCTGAAAGGCAGAACACTGCTGGCCATTACCATCATGCGCGGTGGATTGATACCGGCGGCGTGGTTATTGCAGCGGCTGCAATTGCCGGTGTTGCTGGATTATGCGCATGCCACCCGTTACCGCAGCGGCACCACCGGACATCAGCTGGAATGGCAGCACCAACCGGCTATCGACATGAACCGGCAAACTGTATTGATCATCGACGATATCTTCGACGAAGGCCACACGCTGGCAGCCATGAGCCAGTGGTGCCTGGCGCACGGCGCCAGCCAGGTGGTTACAGCTGCACTGGTGCGCAAGCAACACGCCCGCGGCCTGGCGCGCGACTGGCTGGATTATCCCGGCCTGGATGTGCCGGATGAGTATGTGTTTGGCTGCGGCATGGACATCTACGAGCACTGGCGGCATTTGCCGGAAATCCGAGCCTATCGGCCGGCAACCAGACCAGCCTGATGCGAAAACTGGGATTAATCGCGGGCACCGGCTTCGCTGACTGGCTGGAAGGGTATCAGCAGCACCAGCTGAGCACTGTCTATGGGAGCCCATCAGCACCTATTACTGAAGTGAGGCTGGGCAACTGTCAGGTTTTTTATCTGCCTCGCCACGGCAACCCGCATCAGCTGGCGCCGCATGCAGTTAACTATCGCGCTAATATTGAGGCTTTGCACTCACTGGGTGTCGGAGAAATTATTGCGGTTAACGTGGTCGGCAGTATTCGCCCGGAATGGCCTTCCGGCAGCCTGATCGTACCTGATCAGATTATCGACTATACCTGGGGCAGGGCGCATACATTTTTTGATCTGATTGATCGCGCCGAGCAGCCCAATGAACATATCGATTTTACCCATCCGTATACCGGTGTTTTGCGGCAGGCATTACTCCGGGCGGGCGAGGTTTCCGGCCTTAAACTGTCGGATGGCGGCTGTTATGCGGCTACCCAGGGACCGCGCCTGGAAACCGCCGCGGAAGTGCAGCGGATTAAACGCGATGGCGGGGATGTGATCGGCATGACCGGTATGCCCGAAGCCAGTCTTGCCAGAGAGAAAAACATGGCGTTTGCCAGTGTTTGCCTGGTGAGTAACTTAGCAGCCGGTATTGCTGACAGCGAGCTCAGCATCACGGAAATTATGGATAATGTAAAAGCGGGGTCGCAGCAAGTGCAGAGTCTGTTACAACGCTTTGCCGAGCAGTAATCAACTGGCCAGATAGTGCCAAACACTACGTTTTAACACTGTAAACGCTGACACACTGTCGGGGCTTTTTCTTACAGCGCCAACTTGCCTATATCTATCCACAGCTTTAGTATATTTACTGCTTATCTTGTGCGTGTTGCGTAACCCCTAATTAGAAGTAAGCCAATGCACGCAAAGCAAACCACTAAATAATAATACGGAGAACAGGTATGCAGTTATCTAGAGCCATAGCCGGTATTTTATCTTTTTGTGCGGTAACCGGAGCTTATGCGGTTCCGCCGGAGTTTGCCGCTCAGGCAGCGGTCATCAAGGAGCAGCATGATGCCGACATGTTGCAACGCAGTAATGCATTTATCAACCGCGCTCCCAGCCTTGGCGCAGGCCCGGTACTGCGGGGCCCGAATCCAACCGAAGACGACGTGGGTGATGTCGATTCATTTGGTGATGAGGTTATCCACCTGGGTGTCATGCAGACCGAAAACGTCAGCCTGCAAGCGGACTGTAGCGGTTTTCCCGCTGGTGTTGGCGCCTGTATAGAGTTGCCTGCTGATCTTTCTCAGAACACCAATGTTGACGAAACGGATCTGGCCACATTTGTATTACCCAAAAATTCAACCGATTCCTTGATTTGCTTTACCGTGACGATGTTTACCAGTTGGAGCTGGATCAATAGCACTGGCGCATCAGAATTCGCGTCAATGACGGTGAATCCCACCTTCCAGATTGAAAACGATATCCTTAATGGCCTGGTCGATCCCAACAGCGGCCTGCCTTTTAACGGACAGCTTTTTCCCGGCGGGAATCTGGGCTTGAGTACGTTTTTTGAGTTTCGCAATCTGGAACCCGGTGATTTTGAATTTAAGGCCCCCAGATTGACCCGCAGCTGCACGGCTGGACTGATTAGCAAACGCGTGCTGAAAGATGTTTATGGATTAACCGATAAGCAGGCCAAAGACTTCTTTAAGAAGGAAGAGACCAGAGTAAGCTTTGGTGTCCGTGGAAATATCTCCAGTGTGGATTCAGCCAGCTTCTCCTACGGTGTCAGACTGTATGGCGATAACTAACCGATAAGCCTGTATAAACCAAGGCCGGACTGGTCGTTATCCAGTCCGGCCTTTGCTGTCTGTGGGCCGGAATTTCAAGATTCTCAAGCCAAACAGGTCGATTAGCGGTAAGCTAACGGCTTATCTGTTGTATACCAGCAAAGGCACTTAGGAACTCCACCCCATGGCGAAAGGCAAAAAGTATGATTATCGGCTGCGAGAGGCGGGCGCCGTTTGGCGCGCGGAGATTGTCAGACGGGTAACGTCCAAACAAACAGTGATTTCCAAAAGCCAGGATGGCTTCGCCAGTAAAGCCCAGGCCCGGGCCTGGGGCGAGCGTGAGTTGCAATCATTCATTGAAAACCAAAGCAAACGTAACCGGCAGCGTTCTGAAAAACGTGATCTGGAAGCCAGGCAATTGGCACAAAAACAGCAGCACGATGCGGCCACCAAAGCATCCAAACTGGCAGCGAAAGAAGCCGCCTCGATATGGCCCCAAACCACGGAAACCTCCAGCCATGACTAACAACGACGTGTTTCGCCGACTGCGTTATATCTTTGATTTTGATGACACCCGAATGATGGCGATTTTTGCCCTGGCCGGTCCTCCTGCCACCCGCGCCGAAATCAGCAGCTGGCTGAAAAAAGAAGGTGCAGAGGGTTACCAGGATATGGAGGACCTGGCGCTGGCGGTTTTCCTGAATGGATTGATCACCGATCAGCGCGGTAAAAAAGACGGCCCGCAGCCTGTTCCGGAAAACCGGTTATCGAATAATATGATCTTCACCAAGCTGAAAATCGCGCTGAATCTCAAGGCTGACGATATTCTGGAAATGCTGCGGCTGGCGGATTTCGAGATCAGCCGGCACGAACTGAGCGCTTTTTTCCGCAAAGTGGGGCATAAGCACTACCGTAAATGCAAAGACCAGGCGTTGCGGAATTTTTTGCAGGGGATGCAGCTTAAGTATCGTGGCGAGAGTGAACAGAAGCCTGAAACCACAAAGCCCGAAAAATCAAAAGCTGCTGAAAAACCGCCCGTAGACAGTGACAATGAAAAGCCACGTGAAAGTATTTGGCCGACGAATTTTAAGCGCTAAGTTTTACCAGCAAACCAATTGCGTTTGCTGCAGGCTACTGTCTGGAAAGCTCTACCAGCTTATTGCGATATTCACGCCAAGGGACAATACCAGTCGGGATATCAATGGTATCCATAAGATTCAACAAACCGATTTTTGCTGATTGCAAGTCATAGCTTTTTTCATTGACAATAATATCGTTAATTTTAAATTGCAGAAGCTCGATATCGTCTGGAAAGGACAGCTTTGGGGGTATGGTTGCCCCAAAGCCTTGCACGGGATCAGTATAGCTAAATGATTCGTTGAACAGACGTGATGTCGACGTCCAGTGTGATGTGGCACCGTGAAGCATGGGTTCGCAGCGAGGATCATTCGGACTGCGGATAACCGTTGTGCCATCGTTTTTTTCTAGATATGGATGATCCTCAGGTCTATAGATGGGGTGGTCCTTTGTGACAGGGTTGTTGAGATAAACAAGATAGTTTTGCGCCACCTGGAAAACTTCCCCTTTGGAAATAAACGCAACAACCTTAGTGGTTGATTCGCCTTTATAATATTCAATCACTTCTGCAGTTAGCTCATAGCCGCAAAATAAAGCCGAGCCTTGGCTGGTTGGATACTCCAGCAGATTAATTGACTTTATTTTAAGCAGCGCAACGATATAGCGCTTGCATAATAAGCCTGGTAGCTTTTGGTGCTGTAATAACCATTCGACTGGAGTGAAAGCGTGGATAGAATTAACAGAAGTAAAAACTCAAAATGCCTGTTTGAATTGAGATTAAGCATAATAGATGTGACCTTTAAAACTTCAAATTAACACCCGTCACCACCTCCAGACTCCGTAATGCAGCAACCATCTCCGCGCTCGGTTTAACCCGCCAGTCCGCGCCAAAATGCAGCCGTGAGCTGGTTCCGTGGCGCACCACGTCGGCGACAACTTCTGCTTTGCCATTCAGGTAAGGCAGCAGGGTGGCTTTTAGCTGGCGGCCAAAATCCTCCGGTGGGTCGCAGACACTCAGGTGCAGGGCTTTGACGAAATGGTTGCGGGCCTGGTTGAGGTCCATGATGTTCCTGGCCACCATGCGGTAGCCGCCGCTGAATTTGTCGATGCCGACATCACCGCTGACCACAATGATCTGATCGCGCACCAGATGATCGGCCACGCGGTTAAAGACTTCTTCGAACACCGCCACCTCAATCCGGCCGGTGCCGTCATCCACCGCCACAAATGCGCCGCGCCCCGGACGACGGCGTACCGCCATGATCAGGGCGCAGATCACCGCGTCTTTCAGATTCTGTTTCTGATCGTTGGGTACCCGGTCGTCCAGCTTCTGCAGCGAACAGGTGATAAATTGTTTGATTTCCTTGCGGTGCTCATCCAGCGGATGTCCGGTCAGATATAAACCCAGTGTTTCGCGTTCCGCGCTGAGGCGTTGGGCTTCGGTCCAGCGCTGCTGCTGGCGATGCTCGACACTGGTCACATTGGCCGCACTGGATGGGGGCAGATCGGGTTTGCTGGTTTCATTAAGTGCCCCGAACAGGCCGGCCTGGCCGCTTTCACGATCTTTTTGCACCTGTTCGGCAGCGTGCACCGCCGGCCCCAGTTCCGCTATCAATTGCGCCTGGTTGTCGCTGAGCGAAGTCAATGCACCGGCTTTGATTAAGGCCTCCAGCGTCCGCCGGTTAACCTTGCGTAAATCCAGCTGGCAGCAGAATTGGCTCAGGCTGGGCTGGCTGACATGCTGGTCGCGGCTGTCGATAATCGCATCGATAGCGCTGTGCCCAACTCCTTTGATCGCGCCCAGGCCAAACCGGATGGCACCGTCTTCGACCACGAATTTGTAGCTGGAGCAGGTCACATCCGGTGGCAGAATATTGAGACCCAGTTGTCGGCAATCATCAATCAGATTGGCGATTTTGTCGCTGTCATCCAGGTCGGCCGATAACACCGCGGCCATAAACTCGGCGGGGTAATGGGCTTTCAGATAAGCCGTTTGATAAGCCAGCAGCGCATAGGCGGCCGAATGTGACTTATTGAAGCCATACCCGGCGAAGGTTTCCATCAAATCGAAAATGCGGTTGGCCAGCGCCGGTTGGATCTCACGCTGCTCCGCGCCTTCTACAAAGATCACCCGTTGCTTGGCCATTTCCGCCGGTTTCTTTTTGCCCATTGCGCGGCGCAGCAGATCCGCTGCGCCCAGGCTGTACCCGGCCAGCACCTGGGCAATCTGCATCACCTGCTCCTGATACAGAATAACGCCGTAGGTCGGCTTTAGGATCGGCTCCAGGGCAGGGTGTGGATAAACAACCTGTGCCCGGCCATGTTTACGTTCGATGTAATCACCGACCATGCCCGATTCCAGCGGACCGGGGCGGAACAGTGCCACCAGCGCCACGATGTCGGCGAAACTGTCCGGTTGCAGCTTGCGGATCAGGTCTTTCATACCGCGCGACTCCAGCTGGAACACCGCGGTGGTCTGACAGGCGCACAATAACCTGAAGCTGGCTGGATCATCCAGCGGAATTTTGTCCAGGTCCAGTGCTGCTCCGCCTTCGATCTGGCGGCGGGCATTGATATTCTGAATGGCCCAGTGAATCAGGGTCAGGGTACGCAGGCCCAGGAAGTCGAATTTGACCAGGCCGATGGCTTCCACGTCGTCCTTGTCCAGCTGGCTGACGGCGCTGCTGTCAGGTTCGTTGTACAACGCGGTGAAATCGGTCAGCGCGCTCGGCGCGATCACTACCCCGCCGGCATGTTTGCCGGCGTTACGGGTAATGCCCTCCAGCTGCAAGGCCTGATCAAGAATGCCGCGGACCTCGTCTTCTTCCTCATAGCGCTGTCTTAGCTGCGGCTCTTCGGCCAGCGCCTTGGTCAGGGTCATATCCAGCGCCGGCGGGATCAGCTTGGCGATGCTGTCTACAAAGCCGTAGCCATGCCCCAGTACCCGGCCGGTATCGCGCACCACCGCTTTGGCGTTCATTTTGCCGAAAGTAATAATCTGGCTGACCTGATCATGGCCGTAAGTATCGGCCACGTATTCGATCACCTTGTCGCGCTGCTCCATGCAGAAATCGATATCAAAGTCGGGCATGGATACGCGTTCAGGGTTCAAAAAACGCTCGAACAGCAACTCGTATTCCAGCGGGTCCAGGTCGGTAATATTCAAGACCCAGGCGACCACCGAGCCGGCGCCGGAACCGCGCCCCGGGCCTACCGGGATATCATTGCGTTTGGCCCAGCGCACAAAGTCAGCCACCACCAGGAAGTAGCCGGGGAAGCCCATCTGGTTGATGACCTTGAGCTCGTGGAGCAATCGGTCTTCGTAATCCTGGGTTGAATAACCAGCGGCCAGTCCATGTTTTTCCAGCCGGTGCCGCAATCCGTCCCGGGCGGCCTGCTCCAGATAATCTTCTTCACTGCCGGAATCCTTGGCGGCGGGGTAGGCGGGCAAGACATAGTTACCGAACTGGATTTCCAGGTTGCAGCGCTGGGCAAGCGCGACCGAGTTGTCCAGCACCTGCGGCAGATCGGCAAACACCTCGGCCATTTCCTCACCGGAGCGCAGGTACTGCTGCGGGGTGTAGTTCTTGGGTCGGCGATTATCGTCCAGCAAACGGCCCTGGTGGATGCACACCCGCGCTTCGTGGGCCTGAAACTGATCGGCGGTCAGAAAGCGCACCTCATTGGTGGCCACCACCGGACAGTCGGCATCGGCGGCCAGCTGCAACAGCCGGTTGTTGTGCTCATTCTCGCGTGGCAAGCCGATACGGCTGATCTGCAGCACAAAACGGTCGTCGAAATGCTGCCGGTAACGGTCCAGTAATTGTTGGGCCTGTTCATTCTGCACCGCTAACAGGCGCTGGCCGATATCACCCTGCATCCCGCCACTTAAGGCAATCAGCCCCTGCTGATATTCGAACAGCTGGGCATGGGTCACGAACACCCGCTCACGCGAGGTGCTCTGGCGATAAGACAGCGTCAGCAGCCGGCACAGGTTCAGGTAGCCGCTATGGTCCTGACACAGCAGGCCCAGTTTATAGCCGCCTGACTGTTGCTCGGAATCGTCCAGAATACGGATTTCCGCCCCGATAATCGGTTTGATGCCGTGTTTCAGCGCGGCCCGGTAGAATTTGACCATGGCAAAGACATTGCAATGATCCGTTAAGGCTACCGCCGGCATGCCCAGCTCAACCAGGCGTGGCATCAGCCTGGGGATGCGGATCAGGCTGTCATGCAGTGAATACTCGCTGTGCAGGCCCAGGTGGATAAAGTGGTTTTTGGATTGGTCGGTCACACTGCAGATTCTAGCAGTAAAGCAAGAATGGATTAACCGCCACCAGGCAACAGCCTCAGGTTTGAATCGGCGCCCGGTTTTGATGCTGTGTTATCTGCTCACCGCTCGCCGCGTGGAGTGGTGATTGATCGGGCACAGCGAGCTGGATTGCAGCGCAATGCTTACAGCCTGAGTTTAAAGCAGGTTAATAGCATGCATTTAATACCTGTTAAAAATAATCGCCTTCGTTGTGCAGGCTCTCGAGCACAACGTTATAAGCAATTAATCGCTGCCGGGCACAACGAAAATGCTTGGGCCACCGGTAGGTCGGAATGAATCTACTGGTACAAGCTATTTTCATTGACTGGGAATGACTTATGCCTGGTAGGCGGGGTGGTGACAGCCTGGGTTAAATAAATATAAGATATTAACGTTATGGTTTATATAGCCGGTATAACTGGTGCCGGGCAAGATAATCGGTCACCTCAAGTTGCGACATTAAATGCTTTCCCCGAAAGCTATTTTTGCCTTAGAAAACGGCCTGGTTAAAAACCAGGCCGAAAATAATAAGGGCAATATTATCGTTGTAAGGTCACTTTTAATACCGGCCGATTAGAGACCACGCCAGCACTGCGGCTGCCGAATCGACGGAAGCTCAGGGTATCGAAAGTTTCGCCGCCAACGGTGTAAGTGCCCGCCGAATTGATAAAGGCATCCACATTAAAGCGGGCAGGGCGCGCAGATGTCATATTGGTCAATGTATCCAGCACACCACAACTGCCACCAGTTTGCGTACCCCAGTTATTCCAGGTCATGGAGAACTCATTCCAGCCGTTACCACAGACCTGATGCAGGTTCAGATGGCTGATGTTATTGAGTGGTTTGAGTTGCACCCGTGCGGAATGCAACACGCCATTGAATGAGGGCACGGTGAAACGCCAGAACCCGAATGCCCCTCCACCAGTGCTGGTGGAACGTACCTCGATCAGGTTCAACCCACCAAAATTACTGGTTGGCTGCGACTGGCTGACATAAGTATCGGCATTGGCGCTGATGCGCAGTTGCTGGGTGCGTTGGCGGAATTTCACCCGGCGAACATGATCTATCCCATCCACGGTGAAGGTGGCGCGTAACCAATGAGCTTCGTTAAAACGCACATGTGGCTGCAATGGTTGAAATTCATCGCAGTTGGCAGTATTGGTCAGATAATCGTCAGTATTGATAATGAAGTCGTCGCCCGCGTTGAGTAGATTAACAATGGCAGTACTGCATTGAATCGGCTGAGGACCGGCATCCCAGGAGGCAATAAACGTACAGCTATCAATACCACCCTGATTAAGAATAGCGCCACCCAGTTTAACCTTCAGATAGGTCGGGTTTTCGCTGCCGGTCTGACAGAGGCCGCCAGGCTGCTCTGTAAATTTGCCCAGATTGCCGTCGTAGGCAAAATCAAATTGATCGGGCTCATCACTGGTTGAAACAAAGCTGGTTCTGGGCTGGCCCAGTCGCGGGACATAAGTGGCGACAAGCTGGACTGGTGTAATGGTAGTGTTTTCATAGATATGAATAGCCGAATGACCATTGTCGACACTATTACCCGCAGCATCGCTTTCAGTGGTGCCGCCGGTAATCAAATCCAGGTCACCATCGCGATCCAGATCGGCTACCTCGATGGCCAGTTCACCAAACCATTCACCATTGAAAAACGCCTGACTGACATCGGTAGCGATGGTGGTACCACGCTGAATGCGTACGGCCTGCAGCGTAGGTACTTCTGCACCACTTAGAGCATTGACGCGCAGTATTTCAATATGACCGTCATTGTCGACATCAGCAAAGCGGACATCATAAATGGCGGGTATCCCGGCACCTCTGGGCAGGTTTTTAATGCTGCTGAATCCACCCTGGCCGTTGCCAAAATAGGCGGCATGCTGGGTCAAGCTGCCAGGTAGCTGGCTGGCACGCGCGAATTTACCGATATAAATATCCATTTTACGGTCGCGGTTTATATCGAAAAATTCTGCAGCGGTGGTCAACACATTCGATGCCAGTGCGGGCTGATTCAAAGTTGCTATTTGAGTAAACTGAATCTGGCCTCCGGGACTGGCGCCATCATTGCGATACAGCTTGCTGGTGTTGCCGATATTGCCTGCCACCACTTCGCCCAGTTTATCACCGTTGAATCGGGCTGCGCTGACGGTGTGCGTGGAATTGGCTGGCAATTCGCCGCTTTCGATATCAAACAATCTTGCCTGGCCCCGGTTCATGCGGTTGCGCAGGATGACATTCTCGGTGCCGTTGGATGAATCAAAGTTATATTGCGCGGCAACCACATCAAGATCGCCATCGTTATCGAGATCAAAAATCGCAACATTGTCGTAACGGCCCAGATTATTGGGGTCATTAGCAATAGACAACACCCGCGATACCTGCGGGAAGCTGCCGCTGCCGTTGCCCCAGAAAATATCAATTCGGCGGGAATCGTCCGGACGCACAATATCCAGATGGCCATCGCCATCCATGTCGGCGATTTCCACATCATATCCACGCACGGTTTGCACGTTATTGAAGGCAGGGGGTTGTGCGCGTAACTGCAACAATGATGTTGGGTCGCCGATATCACCATTGCAGGTGTTCATCAGTACCCGATCGATATTATCACCTTCGACCACCTGGTCGTCGACCAGCGATTGCTTTTGTTCCAGGTATAAATCCGGGCAACCGTCTTTGTTAAGGTCTGCGACCTGAACCTCTTTATACGCTCTGCCATTAACTGGAGCAGTGTCCTCAATCATGCCCCGGTAAACGAATACCTGAGCATCACTTTGGTTGGGAATCAGAGTACCGATTAAATAAATCGCTAAGGGAATAGATGCTAGAAGCTTATTCATAAGTTTCCTCCTTTTTTGCATAAATGCGGCATGCTCTGAATACTATTTTCCACAACAGTTGTTCTGAGTTGTTATTGGAAAATACCAGCCAGCCAGTGCATTAAGTTGTTATCGCCGCGGATGTGGCCGCCAGCTATGGCCATACCTAAAATGATGAATGATCAGTGCCTATTGCTAGTTCGCTCCTGGTCATGTGTAATTGACCAATAGTCCTGAAGGGCTAGTCCAGAGCGGTGGTGCGTTATACATCGTTGCAAAGAGGCCCCACCGGCCCTTTACAGGGTTAGGTGGTTTTATGATCTGAATAAGCAAAACAGATACGTATTCAACAGTACGTTTTATTTCGTATAAAAGCCATAAAACTTTACGCTTAGGTCATAAGTCATAAGCGATGTGATAAAACTCTGCTGAATTACAGGTCACGGAATCAGGCTTTTGTTATCGCAATAGTGCTCTTGCATTTTACTGAATGACATTGGCACCTGCACAGGTCTGCTGATGGATTTGATTGTCAGACATACAACGCGTCTGCAAACAGCGGCAACGTATTAACAATAGGAGAACGTGCTTGAAATAACACATAATAATAACGGTATAAGCTGTAAACTGAGTTTACATGGTAAGCCGGTTGCCGATTCATGCCTATTAGATTAAGACGCTGGAGCAGTGATGCCGATAAAACAACAGTTTGAATTAATGGCGCAATACAACCAGTGGATGAACGTCAGTATTTACCGTTCCGCAGCCACGTTGTCCAGTGCTGAACTGAGCAAACACCGAGGCGCGTTTTTCCGGTCAATTTGGGGCACCCTGAACCATATCATGGTGGCCGATATTATTTGGCTGAAACGGTTTGCATTGCATCCGGCCGGATTTCAGGCATTGGAGTATATGCAGGATGTGCCTGCCCCGATTGCGCTGGCGGAAATACTGTATGCCGAGTTGGGTAGCCTGCAGTCTGCCCGGACCGCCATGGATGAGGTGATTATAAGCTTTACCCGGGAGGCTACTGAAAAAGACTATGCGCATGTGCTGTGTTACCAGAGCACCAAAGAGCAGAGCTTCGCTAAACCATTCGGTTATCTGGTACAGCATTTTTTCAACCATCAAACGCATCACCGGGGCCAGCTCAGTACCTTGTTTAATCAGTTACAGATTGATATTGGAACCACCGATTTGCTGGCGTTAATTCCGGATGGTCAAGCAGTTTAAGTTGTCCTGCCGGGTTGTAATAAATAGCAGCCTTCACATCTCATATAGGTAAGGAATTTGTTACCTTATTGTAATCGATTGGCTTAATCTATTGATTCTAAAGACTACTTGAATTACTATACGTAACATAATGGTTACTAGTAATGCAGCCGAAGACTTATTTTTCAAAGCCCTTGCGGACAGTACACGCCGGGATATTCTGACCGCTCTAGCCGGTGAAGGGATGCCCGTACATGCTCTTGCTGAGCGTTTCAGTATCACCCGTCCGGCAATATCCAGGCATCTGCGGATACTCAAACAGGCAGAGCTGGTTCAGTCCAGGGAGATAGGCCGGGAGAACGTGTATTACCTCAAATCGAGTTCGCTGCGAATGCTTGAGGATTGGCTCAATCAATTCTGGATGCAGCGATTTGATCAATTAAGAATACTGGCTGAAGGACTATCAGATGACTGAACAACTACTGGATATTAAACAATCAATTGTTGTCGATGCGCCGATTGCAAAAGTCTGGAAAGTTTTGACGGAACCTGTCTTCGTTGATCAATGGCTGGGCTGTTTGCGTTATCAGAAGTCCGTAGGTCATGTGTTTTATATGCAGCAGGATCAACAAAAACGCCAGGCTGGCAATATCGACGGTGCTACCCATTGCCGCATATTGGCATTAGACGAACCGGGCAGGTTTGTTTTCAGTTGGTATCTTCCCGGTACGCCTGAAACCGAAGTCAGTATCAATCTGCGCTCATTGGGCGATGCCACTGAGGTGACCTTGGTGCATGCCGGCTGGGATCAGTTTGATTCCGAGGCCATACGGGCCATTCGGGATGGTCTGGAAGGTGGCTGGAAATCTTTTGTGCTGCCTCAGCTTAAACAAACGGTGGAACACGCCGGCTGACCGGCGCGGATGTATCAGCACCTCGCTACTGACATCAGTTTGGGTTAGGGCAGTGATTTTTTAATGAGGATTAATCAAATGCTGACATTGATCAGGCAAAGGCCGGTGCTGAAATGGTTATTGATTGTACTGGCTGCCGGTATATTACTGGTGGGTTTGACCATTCAGTTCGAATATACCCTGATTCCCGAGGCAAAAGAATTGCTGGCCGGATCAGATGAAAAACAAGGTCTGGAACTCGGCCGGCTGCTGTTTGCAACACGTGGTTGCAATGGGTGCCATCAATTCAGGGACATCGCGGGCACCGCTATTGGCCCGGACTTAACCGACATAGCCGCGCGTGCGGACCATGCCGACGTCCGCCACTCTATCCTCAATCCGGAGGCGGAGATTTCCGAGCATTGTCGGAGTGGGCCATGCCCCATCGGATTGATGCCGGGATATGCCGGTATTTTAGATGATCGCCAGATTGAGGCGCTGGTGATGTTGTTAATGCACACGCCAGCAGACTGATGCCAATCTGGTTAGCGAGCTGAGCGTGCATCAATATTATGATAAATGGAGATCAGGGTTATGCTGATACGAGCATTTAGCGCATTGCTTACGGCTTTGCTGGCGTGTTTGAGCATGGCCGCATCACCGGCCTGTACACAGGATCCGCGCCAGGCTTTTGACAAACTGCTCGGAGACTGGGTTATTCATGACTGGGCGCGGCAGCCAGATGGCGGTTGGTCACCACAGGCCGGCGGCGAGTGGCAGTTTCAGTGTCTGGAGCGTGGCATTGCCATTCAGGATTATTATCGCAGCAATGATGCGCTTACCGTTGGTACCAATTTGCGAGTGTATGACCCTGAGTCAGAGCACTGGCAGGTGGTTTGGACTGCCACTGACTCGCCCGGGTTCAGCCACTACACTGCGGTTTATGCTGAAGATCAGCAGCGTATTGTTATGCAATCGGTAACGGGTTCTGAGCAAATGCAACGGGCTATCTATAAGAATATTCAGGCGGACTCATGGGATTGGGAGTTGCAGCACTCTGCCGACGGTGAACAACCCTGGGTGCCTGTTTATCGGATTCACGCGGTGCGTAAAAACAGCCCGCGCTAAACTGGAACAGATTCTCAGCGAGGCAGGCAGCTTCTAGCAAAACCAAGCAGATCGAGTGGCCGATACTTCAATCACGCTGACAAGTTTTTGCCGTGTCAGGTTATTCAGGCTGCCGGCAGTTACGTCGAGGACTCATTTGGGGCGTGATACCACTTGTATGCCGGGAGGCTTTCTGATAGATTCTCGCGGCTTGGCGGGGCGATTAGCTCAGTTGGTTAGAGCGCTGTCTTGACATGGCAGAGGTCACTGGTTCGAATCCAGTATCGCCCACCATCTCGTCACACTTTCCGCCAGGCAGCGGGCTTGGCCAATTCCGGCAAGGATCAATGCAATGCCTGTAATTACGCTACCTGATGGCAGCACAAGACAATTCGATCAACCCGTCAGCGTGCTGGATGTGGCCACTGATATCGGCCCCGGTCTGGCCAAAGCGACGCTGGCCGGTGAAGTGGATGGTCAGTTGCGGGATGCGGTTGACCTGATCACCGACGATGCCAGTCTGCGCATTATTACCAGTAAAGATGAGCAAGGTCTGGAGATTATCCGGCACTCGACCGCGCATCTGCTCGGCCAGGCGGTCAAGCAGCTGTTTCCGGACGCCAAAATGGTCATTGGCCCGGTGATTGACGATGGTTTTTACTACGATATCCAGCGCGACCAGCCATTCAGCCAGGATGATCTGCCCAGGATCGAGCAACGCATGCACGAACTGGCCAAAGCGGATATCAGTGTGGTCAAAACCATGACCCCGCGCGCCGCCGCCATCGAGACCTTTAAACAGCGTGGCGAAGACTACAAACTGCGCTTGATTGATGACCTGCAGGATGTCGAGGCGATGGGCTTGTATCAGCACGACGACTACATCGATATGTGCCGTGGTCCGCACGTGCCGCACCACCGCTTTCTGGGTGCTTTTAAACTGACCGCTCTGTCAGGCTCATACTGGCGCGGCGACAGCAGCAACGAGCAACTGCAGCGAATCTATGGCACGGCCTGGCGCAACGACAAGGAATTAAAAGCTCACCTGCTGAGACTGGAAGAAGCCGAAAAGCGTGACCACCGTAAACTGGGTCAGCGGCTGGACCTGTTTCATTTTGAGGAAAGCGCGCCCGGCCAGCCGTTCTGGCACGACAAAGGCTGGACCTTGTACTCGTTATTGATGGATTACATGCGCAAGAAAGTGCGTGAACATGGCTACATCGAAGTGCATACGCCACAGGTATTGAGTCTGGACTTCTGGAAATATACCGGCCACTGGGAAAAATACCGCGAGAATATGTTTGTGGTGGACGAATCGGCCGACACCGCTTTCGCACTCAAACCGATGAACTGTCCGGGCAATGTGCAGGTGTTCAAACAGGGCGTGAAAAGCTACCGGGATCTGCCGGTTCGGATGGCCGAGTTTGGCAAGGTGTTCCGGCATGAAGCCTCAGGAGCACGTCACGGCCTGATGCGGGTGCAGGGTTTTACCCAGGATGATGCGCATATTTTCTGCACCGATGAGCAGTTGGAAGAGGAAGTCATTCTGATGTGCGCGCTGATCAAGGAAGTCTACGACGAGCTGGGCTTTCACGATGTTAAAGTCCAACTCTCGACGCGACCGGAGCAGCGTATCGGTTCGGATGCGGATTGGGACCGGGCGGAAAAGGCCCTGGAAAATGTCTGCCGCAAGCTTGATCTGGACTGGTCACTGAACCCTGGTGATGGCGCCTTCTACGCGCCCAAGCTGGATTTTCATCTGAGTGATGCGATCGGCCGGGTGTGGCAGTGCGGTACCATCCAGGTGGATATGAATCTGCCGCATCGTCTGGACATCACCTATACCGGCGAAGATGGTGAAAAACACCGGCCGCATATGGTGCATCGCGCCATTATGGGTTCCATCGAGCGTTTTCTTGGGGTGCTGATCGAACATTACGCCGGCGAGTTCCCGTTATGGCTGGCGCCGGTGCAGGCCGCGGTGCTCAATATCACCGATGCTCAGGCCGACTATGCCGAGCAGGTGGCGGGCCAGCTGAGGCAGCAGGGCTTGCGGGTCATTACCGATTTGCGTAACGAGAAAATCGGCTTTAAAATTCGCGAGCACACCCTGCAGAAGATTCCCTATCTGCTGGTGATCGGTGACCGGGAAATGGCTGCTGGCCAGGTGGCGGTCAGACTGCGCAATGGTAAGGATCTGGGCAGTGTGCCGGTTTCGGAGTTGAGTGAAATCATGCAGTAGCTATCGCAGTCTGGCTCAATGCCGGATATAATGGTCAGTTAACATTCATATAAGTAAGACACGGAGTAACGCACATCGCGACAAGTAAAGATACCCGGCGAAATGACGAGATAGATACGCCGGAAGTTCGAGTCATTGACTCGGAAGGTAATCAGGCAGGTATCCATAAGATTGCGGATGCGCTGAAAATGGCTCAGGAAGCCACTTTGGATCTGGTTGAGTTGGTACCCAACGCTGAACCGCCGGTATGCCGAATCATGGATTATGGCAAGTACCGCTTTGAGCAGGCCAAGAAAAACCAGGCCTCTAAGAAAAAACAAAAACAGGTGCAGGTGAAGGAACTCAAGTTCCGGCCCGGTACCGACATCCACGATTACCAGGTGAAAATGCGTAATCTGGTGAAATTTATTGAGGAAGGCAACAAGGTCAAAGTGACTTTACGCTTTCGCGGTAGAGAAATGGCCCATCAGGAATTGGGCATGGAATTGCTCGACCGCATCGAGAACGACCTGGGCGATCTGGTAACGGTTGAGCAGCGCCCCAAAATGGAAGGTCGTCAAGTGAGCATGATGCTCAGTCCCAAGCGCACTTAGCCGACGGAGACTGGGTTTGTGTGACTGCCCGCGGGCAGTCCGCGATGAGTGGGGCAATGTGTCCCGGACATCGCAATGATTAGCGCTGGTAAGCTCGACAAGTATTGCAGCAGCAACTGCGATCGCTTACCGGAGTATTAAAATATGACAGGAGGCAACAATGCCCAAGATGAAAACCAATCGCGGCGCCGCCAAGCGGTTCCGTAAGACAGCCAGTGGCAAATTTAAACGTGGTCACGCTTTTACCAGCCATATTCTGACCAAAAAAGACACCAAACGGAAACGCCGCCTGCGTGCGACCGGCCATATCGCCGATTGTGACACGCGGATGGTCAAACGTCTGCTGCCCTACATATAAGGAGGTCTGAACCATGGCAAGAGTAAAACGTGGCGTACAAGCTAAACGCCGTCATAACACCGTGCTGGCACGCGCTAAAGGTTATTACAACGCGCGCCGGAAAAATTTCCGCACCGCTACCCAGGCAGTTACCAAAGCAGGGCAATATGCTTATCGTGACCGCCGGGTACGCAAACGCGAGTTTCGTTCGCTGTGGATTGTGCGTATCAACGCCGCCGCCCGTGAGCATGGCCTGTCCTACAGCCGCATGATGCACGGTCTGAAGCAGGCTGAGATCGAAATAGACCGTAAAATGCTGGCCAACCTGGCGATTACGGATAAAGCCGCATTTGGCAAGCTGGCCGAACAGGCCGCTGCGCAACTGGCTTAACTGCAAGCATGCCGGTGGCCTGTCAGGGCAGGCCACCGAATCTTAAATCTTTCTAACCGGGACTGCCGCAGTCGTGGTTTAGAGGTGACGGATGCCGCGGCGTCCGGCAGGATCAGGCTCATGGAAACGCATACAACCGATAATTTGCTGGCACAGGCCACCGCCGCCGTGGCGGCCGCGGCTGACCTGGATGCACTGGAAGTCTGTCGTCTGCACTGGCTGGGGCGCAAAGGCGTGATTACCCAGCAGCTCAAACAACTCGGACAACTCGATGCGGAAACCCGGCGCAGCGCCGGCCAGCAGATCAATAAAACCAAAACCGCTATCGTGCAATTGCTGGACACGCGCCGTAATGAACTACAGGCTGCGGCGTTACAGCAACAGCTTGAACAGGATCGGCTCGATGTCACCCTGCCGGGCAGGCAGCTGTTCCGGGGCGGTCTGCATCCGGTTACCCGGACCATGAACCGGATGGTGGAAATCTTCGAGCACTTGGGCTTTCAGGTCGCGGACGGTCCGGAAATTGAAGACGATGAGCATAACTTTGAAGCGCTGAACTTTCCTGCTCATCACCCCGCGCGCGCCATGCACGATACTTTTTATTTCAGTGACGGACGCTTGCTGCGTACGCATACTTCACCGGTGCAGATACGCGCCATGCGCGCGCAGCCATTGCCGGTACGGGTAATCGCCCCGGGACGGGTTTACCGCAGTGATTCTGATCAGACGCATACCCCGATGTTTAATCAGCTGGAAGGTCTGCTGGTGGCCGAGCAGGTGACCTTTGCCGACCTGAAAGGCATCCTGCAGCAATTTGTGAATACTTTTTTTGAACAACAGTTGAGCATGCGCCTGCGGCCCTCTTATTTTCCTTTCACCGAGCCTTCCGCGGAGGTCGACATTGCCTGGCACAAGCCCGACGGCAGTACCGGCTGGCTGGAAGTGCTGGGTTGCGGGATGGTGCATCCGAATGTGCTGGAAAACTGCGGGATTGATAGCGAGCGCTACACCGGTTATGCCTTCGGCATGGGGGTGGAGCGGTTCGCGATGCTGCGCTACGGCGTAACCGATCTGCGCCAGTTTTTTGAAAATGAATTGTCATTTCTGGAGCAGTTCGCATGAAGTTCAGTGTCAACTGGCTGGCCGATATTCTGCAGCAGAGTCTGGCGGCGGATCAGCTGGCCGAACAGTTAACCGCGGCTGGCCTGGAAGTCGACAGTGTGACTCCCGCCGCCGCTGAGTTCAGTGGTGTGGTGGTCGCCACGGTGATTGCCTGTGAAGCCCATCCTGATGCTGACCGCCTGCGCGTCTGCCAGGTTGATTACGGCCAACCCGAAGCGGTACAGATCGTATGCGGAGCGCCCAATGCGCGGGTGGGCCTGCGCGCGCCATTGGCCACCGTCGGCGCAGTACTGCCGGGTGATTTCAAAATCAAGCCGGCCCGCTTGCGCGGCGTGGAGTCGCAGGGCATGTTGTGTTCGGCCAAGGAACTGGGGCTGGCCGAGGATACCGCCGGGCTGCTGGAGTTAAGCGAAGATGCGCCGCTCGGGACAGGGCTGCGCGAGTGGCTGAAGCTGGACGATGCCATCATTGAGCTGGAACTGACGCCTAACCGCGCGGACTGTCTGTCCCTGCGTGGTCTGGCACGCGAAGTCTCGGCGCTAGCCGGGCAGGCCTACTCGGCCGATGTGATTCCCAGCATACCGCCAGCCAATAACGCCCGTTTTGACATTGCCATCGATGAGCCTGTTGATTGTCCACGCTACGCCGGCCGGATCATTCAGCAGCTGAATCCGCGGGCGGCAACACCGACCTGGATGCAGGAACGCCTGCGCCGCTGCGGCTTGCGCAGTAAATCACCGCTGGTGGATATCACCAATTACATTCTGCTGGAACTGGGACAGCCGTTACATGCGTTTGACCTGGACAAACTGACAGGCGGTGAAGGCCGAGTGCCGGTGCTGGGCGTGCGCCGCGCCCGCGCAGGTGAACAGCTTACTTTGCTCAATGAGCTGGCCGTGGAACTGCAGCCGGATCATTTGATCATCACCGCTGATGACCGCCCTGAAGCGATGGCGGGCCTGATGGGTGGTCTGGCGACCGCGGTTGCTGCAACCACTACCAGCGTATTGCTGGAAAGCGCCTGGTTCAACCCCGCCATGATAATGGGCCGGTCGCGTAATCTGGGGGTAACCAGTGACGCTGCCCACCGCTTCGAGCGCGGGGTTGATCCGAGCATTCAGCTGCAGGCCCTGGAACGTGCCACCGAACTGCTGTTACAGATTTGTGGCGGCGAGCCGGGGCCGATCTGTGTATTGGAACATCCGGAACAACTGCCCCAGCCGCCCCAGATCCGCTTTCGGCTGGCGCGCTGCAATGCGCTGCTGGGCATGCAGCTGGAGGCCGAACGGGTCACCAGTATTCTGGCTGCGCTGGGCATGCAGCTGGAACACCAAGCAGACGGGATATGGCAGGTAACGCCGCCGTCCGCCCGGCTGGATATTGCTCTGGAAGTCGATCTGATAGAAGAAGTTGCCCGGGTGCATGGTTTTGAACATATTCCGGATCAACTGCCGGCCGGTGCGCTGGCACTGCAGCCCAAACCGGAAAGTATCCTGCCACGCCGACGCCTGGAATCGCTGTGTGTGGATCTGGGTTATCAGGAAGCAGTCAGTTACAGTTTTATTGACCGGCAATGGCTGGCGGCCTTCGGCCTGGCTGAAACGGCGATTGAACTGGCCAATCCGATCAGCCAGGAACTGGCGGTGATGCGTCCGGCGTTACTGCCCGGACTGGTTGCGGCAGTACAGCGCAATCTGCGTAAATATACCGGCCAGCAGCGCGGCACGGTGCGGCTGTTTGAAATCGGTACGGTGTTCAATACCGGCAGCGATGGCTCGGGCAGCATTGAAACCCAGCGGCTGGCTCTGGCCGCCTGCGGCCGCCGCTTACCCGAGCAGTGGCAGCTTGATGACAAGCACTCAGCCCTGGACTTTTTTACTTTCAAAGGCGATCTAGAGGCGGTTTTGCAATATGCGGATGGCGAATTGAGCTTTGCGCCCGCGCAACGCGGCTTTCTGCACCCTGGCCAAAGCGCGGATATCCTGCTGCGCACGGCTGACAAGGTTACGCTTTGTATCGGCTGGCTGGGCAGATTACATCCGGGATTGGATAAACAACTGGACCTGGATGCTCCCTTGTTCGTGGCCGAACTGGAGTTGGATAAGGTGACCGCAGGCAGACTGCCGGAATTTCATAAATCATCCAAATTCCCGGCTATCCGCCGCGATCTTGCCTTGATCGTGTCCGAAGACATCAGCGCTCAGCAAGTGCTGGAAACCGTCAGGGCGCATGCCGGCGAGCATCTCAAAACGGTGTTTTTGTTCGATGTCTACACCGGCCCGGGGGTCGAATCTGGCTACAAAAGCCTTGCTATCGGCTTGATTTTGCAGGATGATTACCAAACACTGACAGATGAAACTGCTGACGAATTTGAAACCCGGGTCTTAACAGGGTTGCAGCAGGATCATGATATTCGGCGACGAGACTGATTCTATGGCACTGACGAAAGCTGATCTGGCTACCGCATTATTTGACGAGGTAGGCTTGAACAAGCGCGAGGCGCGGGAGTTCATCGACAACTACTTTGAAGCTATCCGGCGTTCTCTGGAGCAGGGCGATAGCGTGAAGCTGTCAGGCTATGGCAACTTCCAGTTGCGGGATAAAAAAACCCGTCCCGGACGCAATCCTAAAACCGGAGAGGAAATACCCATCAAGGCCAGACGAGTGGTGACATTCAAGCCGGGGCAGAAACTTCGCAATCGAGTAGAAAGTTATGTTGGATCAGGGGACCAATAAAGAACTACCCAATATTCCCGCCAAACGTTATTTTACGATTGGCGAGGTGGGCGAATTATGTGCCGTTAAACCGCATGTATTGCGCTACTGGGAACAGGAATTTGACCAGCTGAAGCCGGTCAAGCGGCGCGGTAATCGCCGTTACTATCAGCGTCATGACGTGCTGCTGGTGCGCCAGATTCGTGCCTTGCTGTATGAACAGGGTTACACCATCGGCGGCGCGCGTCAGATGCTGAACGGTGAAGCTTCTCAGGATGATATTTCAAGAAGTCATCAGATTATCAAGCAGTTAAAGGCGGAACTTGAGGAAATACTTTTAGTTCTGAAAACCTGATTTAACCCGCCAGAGAAAGCTGACTACACCTGCCAGCAATCATTTTCTGCTGCTGCAGCAGCTTGCAGGCAAGCCCAGCTAAAACCTTATCCTTCAGATAAAATTTATTGTAGGAGCCCGCTTGCGGGCGAAACGGTAATGGGGTTCGCCCGCAAGCGGGCTCTTACAATTGGGTTGGTTAGAACGGGCCAATGCATCTCATCGCATTCATACCGACGTTCAAGCTGTTTAATCAATCCCGCAACCAGCACCGATGATGGTAGGAGCCCACTTACAGGCGACTTTTGCCATAGCTCGCCCGCAAACGGGCTCTTACAACTGGGTTGGTTAGGACGGGCCAATGCATCTCATCGCATTCATACCGGTGTTCAAGCTGTTTAATCAATCCCGCAACCAGCACCGATGATGGTAGGAGCCCGCTTGCGGGCGACCAGTACCGTGGTGTGCTCTCATCCGCCAGCGGACTCTACGGCATGTGCGCCTGCAACGGGTTGCTACAATTCGTTTTTAGGCCGAACCAGCACACTCGCGACAATCATACCGGTGGTCAGCGCAACGGCGGTCAGGACCGCCAGAAAACCGGTCTGAATGCCGGAAATAACATCTGCGTTCAGCAGATCGCTCAAGCTGCGGAAGCCGACGCTGCCGGGCACCAGCAACAGCAGCCCCGGGGTATGCAGAATACTGCCCGGACGCCCGGTCCAGCGGGCATACAGATTGCCCACCAGTCCGACTACCAGGCCACCGACAAAGGCGCCCAGGGGAACATCCAGCAATAACCTGCCGGCCATGGAGGCATACCAGGCCACGATCACCACCAGAAAAATCCAGCCCCAATCACGCAGGTAGGCTTTGAATAACAAAGCAAAACCGCTAGTGGCTACCAGCGCCGCCAGAATCTGATACTCGGCCGCGACCGTCACCGGGGTAATACTGGCCGGTGCGCCAATCACGCTCTGGGCAATCGTTCCACCCAGTGCCATGCCAAAGCCCAGGGTGGCAAATACCAGCAGCACACTGGCCAGCCGCGCGCTGCCCGACACCACATGTCCGGTGGATAATTCACGGGTGGCGATGGTCAGGCCCAGACCGGGCAACAGCGCAATCATCCCCGCCATGGTCGCCGGCATCACCGCGGTATCACCGAACCAGCCGCTCCAGCCAAACGTAATCAGTGATACAACAGTGGCGCTGAGCGGCACGAATAATCGGTCAATGCCGGTAAACCGGCCGGTCAAATGCGCCAGAATCCCTACCAGCGAGCCAGCGATGCCGGCCAGAATGGCTTCATTCCAGCCGCCGCCCAGCATCAGCGCGGCAGGCATGGCAATCAGCACATAGGCCAGAAATGACAACCAGGCGCCATACAGCGGCTGGCGGTTGAGAATGTCATCGACCTGTTCGGCCGCCAGCGCCGGATTACCCGAGCCCAGGCCGATTTTTTCGACCACCCTGGTGATATCCGTCAAACGACTGAAATCCGTGCCGGCCTGATTAACCCGGATCAGATAAGTCTGCTGCCGATGACCGTCGCCCAGCGCCGCCATCAGGGCAGTAGGGGTACTGAAAAACTGTGCCGACAGACCGAGCCTTTCCGCTACCCGGCTGAGTGCGGCTTCCAGTCGATGTGCCGGTGAGCCCAGGGTCAGCAGCGCACGGCCCATGATCAAAATCAGATTGGCTGGACCATTCACGTCGGACGGCAGAGCAGCATGCCGATCATAATCTGAGGTGGTGCCGGGATTATTGAACATGGCGGATAATTTCCAAAGTACAATGGGGTCATATTCTGCCGTATTAAGCGATTACAACCACCCACATGTCGAATCAAATGATCAATTTTAGCGCCGGACCGGCGATGTTGCCTGATGCGGTTCGAGAACAGGTGGCGGCGGAATGGCTGAATGGCATCCAGCGTGGCTATACGGTGGCTGAAATCAGCCATCGCGGCTGTCAGTTTCTGGATCTGGTGGAAGCCTGCGAAATCCGCTTGCGACGCTTGCTGGGTTTATCCGGGCAGCAGCAGGTGCTGTTCATGCAGGGCGGCGCCACCACCCAGTTTACCCTGGTACCAATGAATTTCGGCTGCGGCGGTTATTTGTTAAATGGGCATTGGAGCCGTAAGGCACAGCGGGTAGCCTGTGAAGTGAACCCCGATACGGTGGTGTTTGGCGAAGCCGGTGAAGACGGCCGGTTTTTGCCGGTAGAACGGTCCGCCCGCAAGCTGCGCTATCTGCATCTGACCAGTAACGAAACCATTCACGGTGTCCAGTGGCCGCAACTGCCGCGCTGGCTGAGCGGCTTAAACCGCCCGCTGGTGGCGGATCTTTCTTCCGATATCGCCTCCCGGGTGATCGACTATCAAGCATTTGCTTTGGCCTATGCCGGCGCGCAGAAGAATCTGGGCATCGCTGGATTAACGCTGGTCATCGCGCAACGGGATTTTCTGCGCCAGGCCCGCTCGGATTTGCCGGTGATGCTGCAATACGCCAAATTTGCCGATTATGAATCGATGTACAACACCCCGCCGACCTTCGCCTGGTATGTCACCGACCTGGTATTGCAATGGCTCGAGCGTCAGGGTGGTATCGCGGCTATTGAACAGGCCAACCAAGACAAGTCCGACGCGCTGTATACGGCCATAGACCGCTCGGATTTTTACCGCAACAGCATTCATCCCGAGTGGCGTTCGCGCATGAACGTGGCCTTTTACTGTCCGAGCCCGGAGCTGGATAGCCTGTTCGTGCAGCAGGCCGAGCAGCAGGGCATGCAGGGTCTAAAAGGGCATCGCGCGGTAGGTGGATTACGCGCCAGTCTTTATAATGCAATGCCGGAAGCCTCGGTGACCACGCTGGTGGCATTTATGCAGGAGTTTGCGCGCCGTTATGGCTGAGTTTGATCTGAACAAAGTACGCGATGAGATTGATGAACTGGACGCTAGAATTCAGCAGCTGATCAGCGCGCGCGCGAGCCTGGCCGGCAAGGTGCGTGACAGCAAAGGCCACCATCTGCCGCCGGTGGAGTATTACCGGCCGGAACGCGAAGCCCAGGTGCTGCGCCAGGTGGTTGAACGCAATCACGGGCCACTCAGTGATCGTGAAATGTTACGCCTGTTCAGAGAAATCATGTCGGCCTGCCTGGCCCAGCAGGAACCTTTGCGGGTCGCTTATCTGGGCCCGGAAGGCACCTTCACCCAGCAGGCGGTACAACGTCAGTTCGGGCATTCGGTGATGGCGGTGGCGCAGGCATCGGTTGATGCGGTGTTTCAGCAGGTCGAAAGCTCGGAGGCGGATTTCGGGGTGGTGCCGGTGGAAAATTCTTCGCAGGGAATGGTCAGCCACACCCTGGATCGGCTGTTTGGCTCCGCGCTGAAAATCTGTGCGGAAGTAGAGTTGCCGATTCATCAGAATATACTGACGCATGCTACCCGGCTGAGTGACATCGAGCGGGTTTATTCACATCCCCAGTCGCTGGGTCAGTGCCGGCACTGGTTGCGTGAGCACTTGCCGGATACCGAATGTATCGCGGTTTCCAGTAATGCCGAGGCGGCCCGGCGGGTGCGCAACAGCCAGGACGCCGCGGCCATAGCCGGGCGCACGGCTGCCGAAGTATACGGTTTGCCGGTGCTGTTCGCGGATATTGAAGACCACCCGGATAACACCACCCGCTTTTTTGTGATCGGCCGGACATTGTGTCCGCCCAGTGGTGATGATCGCACCACGCTGCTGCTGGCCGGGCATGAAGGTGCGGGCGTGCTGTATCGCTTGCTGGCGCCGATCGCCAGGGCCGGTCTGAACATGACCCGGATTGAATCCCGGCCGTCGCACCAGGGCAAGTGGGATTATGTGTTTTTTGTTGACCTGGACGGGCATGCGGAAGAACCGCCACTGGCTCAGGTGATTGAGGAACTGGAAGGCATCGCGCGTCTGATCCGGGTATTAGGGGCTTATCCACGTGCGGTTGAACCGCATGCCAGCAAACAAAGTTTCGAGGAATAATATGTCAGCCATTGATTACACCCGGCTTGCGATGCCGGGCGTGCAACAATTACAGCCTTATCAGCCCGGCAAACCGATCAGCGAACTGGAACGTGAGCTGGGCATCAGCAATATCATTAAGCTGGCTTCCAATGAAAACCCGTTGGGCACCAGCCCGCTGGCATTGGCGGCCATCAGCCAGGCCAGCGATAAACTGGGTCTGTATCCGGACGCCAGCGGTTATGCGCTGAAGCAAAAACTGGCGGCCAGACACGGGGTCAGACCGGAACAGATCACCCTGGGCAATGGTTCCAATGACGTGCTGGTGATGCTGGTGGAGGCGTTTATCTGTCCGCAATGCCGGCCGGTGATGTCGCAGTACTGTTTTGCCGTTTATCCGATTGCCACCCTGGCGGCTGGCGCTGAACCACTGATCACCCCGGCTTTGCCGCAAAGCCACCCCAGCATGCCATTAGGGCATGACCTGGACGCCATGCTGGCAGCCGTTGATGAGCATACCCGGCTGGTGTTTATTGCCAATCCGAATAATCCCACCGGCAGCCGTCTGGGCGCTGCTGAATTGCGACATTTTCTGCAGCAGCTGCCCCCGCAGCAGATTGTGGTGGTGGATGAGGCCTATACTGAATACGCTACCGATCAGGATTATCCGGATGCCAGCCAATGGCTGGATGAGTTTCCCAACCTGGTGGTCACCCGGACTTTCTCCAAGGCTTATGGCCTGGCGGGCCTGCGGGTCGGTTATGCGCTCTCCAACCCTCAGATCGCGGATATGCTGAACCGCATCCGACAGCCCTTTAATGTGAATTCACTGGCCCTGGCGGCGGCCGAAGCGGCGCTGGATGATGATGAGTTTATCCAACGTTCCTGTGAGTTAAATAAAACCGGCCTGGAGTATCTGAGCAAAGCGCTGAATGACATGGGTTTTACGCCCCTGCCATCGGCCGGTAACTTTGTCCTGGTGGATATGGGCGAACCCGCCGAGCCGTGGTATCAGGGCTTGCTGCGGGCTGGTGTTATTACCCGGCGGGTCGCCAATTATGGTCTGCCCGATCATCTGCGTATCACCATCGGCACCGCTGACCAGAATCAACGTCTGATCACCGCGTTGCACAGTCTGCGCGCAGCCGGATAAGTCATGCAGCTGACTGCGCATCCGCTGCAGCAGGCGCTGGCCGGGAATATCCGGATTCCGGGTGACAAGTCGGTCTCGCACCGCGCGGTTATCCTGGCAACCCTGGCCAGTGGCGTGACCAGCATCACTGGCTGGCTGGATGCTGAAGATACCCGTGCAACCCTGGCCGCCTGCATTGCGTTGGGCGCGCAGGCTGACTGGAGCGAGACCGATGGTCAGCGGATTCTGCGGATTACCGGCACCGCCGGCCAGCTGCGGACGCCCGCCATGCCCCTGGACCTAGGCAATGCCGGTACCGGCGTGCGCCTGTTGCTGGGGGCGGTCGCCGGGCAGTTCATTACGGTGGAATTTACCGGCGATGAGTCGCTCAGTCAGCGGCCGATGGGACGCATCATCAACCCACTGCAACAGATGGGCGCAAGTTTTCAGTATGCCGTTGACGCGCTCGATTCGGATGCCAGTATCCACCTGCCGCTGCAAAGCCTGGGTCCGAAACGCGCCACCGGTCTGCGCGCGATTGATTATCAATTGCCGGTAGCCAGTGCACAGATTCAAGCCGCTATCTTATTGGCCGGTCTGTATGCCGATGGCGAAACCCGAATTCGTCAGCCGGGTGTCTGCCGTGATCACAGCGAGCGCATGCTGAAGTTATTCGGTGCCAGGCTGCGGCGTGAAAGCCCCGAGCTGCTGGCTATCCAGCCAGGCTCGTTACAGGCCTGTGCAGTGCAGGTGCCGGGTGACTTCTCATCGGCCGCTTTTTTGCTGCAGGCGGCTTTGCTGACAGCCAACGCGGATATAACCCTGACGGAGGTGGGTATCAATCCGACCAGGACCGGTCTGCTGGAAGTGATTCAACGGATGGGCGGGCAGGTGACGGTTGCCCCCCGCCAGGCGGCCAAGTTTGCCGAGCCTATCGCCCAGCTGCGCTGTCGGCAGGCACCATTGCATGGCATCGATGTGCCCGCCGAACTGGTCTCTAACTGTATTGATGAGTTCCCCATGATTATGGCGCTGGCGGCGCTTGCCGATGGCGTTACCCGCATCCGTGGGGCAGCCGAATTACGGGTCAAGGAAAGTGATCGTATCGCGGTAATGTCCACCGCTTTGCGGCAACTGGGTATCACCGTGACCGAGTATCCCGACGGCGCGGATATCCTTGGTAATGCCGGTAGTGGCGGTATTAACGGCGGGCAGGTGGATGCCTGTGGCGATCATCGCATAGCCATGAGTCTCGCCGTGCTGGGTTTAGCGGCTCGGCAACCCGTCAGGATCAGCAACGCCCAGGCCATTGCCACTTCCTACCCCGGTTTTGTCGATGATTTCACCAGCCTGGGCGCACAGTTACGCTGGCAGTCATGAGCAAATCCGTACCAGTAATTACCATTGATGGGCCGAGCGGTTCCGGAAAAGGCACCATAGCCCGTGCGGTGGCGCGCGGGCTGGGTTTTCATTTGCTGGACAGCGGCGCGCTGTATCGCCTGTTAGCGCTGCATGTACTGCAGCGCCAGCGGGCGGTACAAGATTACAGCGACACCGAGTTAGAGCAACTGGCGGGCAGCATGCCCGCGGAGTTTCGTGCCAATCCTCAGGGTGATATCGATATTCTGCTGGATAATCAGTTGGTTAATGATCAGCTGCGTTCTGAGCAGGTTGGTGAGATGGCGTCACAATTGGCGGCAATGCCGGCTGTTCGCAGCGGCTTGCTGCAGCGTCAGCGCGATTTCCGGCAACCGCCCGGGCTGATCGCTGACGGTCGCGATATGGGTACCGTGGTGTTTCCCGACGCGGTATTGAAAATTTATCTGGATGCAAGCCCGGAGGCGCGTGCGCACAGACGACGTAAGCAGTTGATCGAAAAGGGGGAAAACGTTAGTATAGCCATCCTTTTACAGGACCTCCGACGTCGTGATCAACGTGATCGTGACCGGAAACATGCACCGTTGATGCCCGCGCCCGATGCCGTCGAAATCGATTCTACCGAACTCGATATCGATGTAGTTGTGACGATGGTGATGCAACTCGCCCGGCAACGGCTGCCAACACCAGCCCGCTGAGCATGGCTGCAAGGGGTCAGGTATAAGGATTTGGCGCCTGTCGGTGACGGCAGGTTTTATTAACTGCGGCATAAGCCGCTCAACAACGGGGTGCCGCCAGCTGCCTGAAGCCAAAGCTTCGCGGGGCTGTTGACGTGCACGTGGATTGATACATGACTGAAAGTTTTGCGGAATTATTTGAACAGAGCATCGCAGCTCAAAATCTGAAGCCGGGCAGCATTATTACAGCCCGTATTGTGGCCATACGAAATAACAATGTCATTGTTAACGCTGGCCTGAAAACCGAAGGCATTCTGCCTTTGGATGAATTCCAGGACAACAAAGGTGAACTGGAATATCAAGTCGGTGACGAAGTCGAAGTGGCCCTGGACGCCATTGAAGACGGTTCCGGTGAAACCCGTTTATCCCGCGAGAAAGCCAAGCGCGCACGCGTCTGGGACAAACTGGAAAGCGCACTGGAAAATGACGACATCGTAACAGGACAAATCAGCGGTAAAGTCAAAGGCGGCTTTACTGTGGATGTGGATAACATCCGCGCCTTCCTGCCCGGTTCACTGGTCGACGTGCGTCCGGTACGCGATCCGGCTTACCTGGAAGGCAAGGATCTTGATTTCAAGATCATCAAGCTGGACCGGCACCGCAACAACCTGGTGGTATCACGCCGGGCAGTGGTGGAATCCGAATTCAGCGCCGAGCGCGAAGCCCTGCTGGAACGCCTGGAAGAAGGTGTTATCGTCAAGGGCGTGGTCAAGAACCTGACCGATTACGGCGCGTTCCTGGACCTCGGCGGTATCGATGGTCTGCTGCACATTACCGATATGGCCTGGAAACGGGTCCGGCATCCCTCCGAAGTAGTGGAAGTGGGCAGTGAAATGGAAGTGCGGGTACTGCGCTACGACCGTGAGCGTAACCGGGTATCCCTGGGTCTCAAGCAACTGGGTGATGATCCATGGCAGGACCTGAACCGCCGCTATCCCACCGGTACGCGTCTGTTCGGCAAGGTCACCAATATCACCGACTACGGCTGCTTCGTGGAAATCGAGGACGGTGTGGAAGGTCTGGTGCATGTTTCAGAAATGGATTGGACCAATAAGAACGTCAATCCAGCCAAGGTCGTGCATACCGGTGACGAAGTTGAAGTCATGGTGCTGGAAGTTGATGAAGAGCGCCGCCGGGTATCTTTGGGTATCAAGCAATGCCAGTCCAACCCATGGGACGCGTTTGCCGCAACCCATAAGAAAGGCGACCGGGTTGCCGGAGCGATCAAATCGATCACCGACTTCGGTATCTTTATCGGTCTGGACGGTGGCATCGATGGTCTGGTGCATATGTCAGATATTTCCTGGCAGGAAACCAGTGAAGACGTGCTGCGTAACTTCCGTAAAGGCGATGAGCTGGAAGCGGTGGTGCTGGCGATTGATCCCGAGCGTGAGCGTATTTCGCTGGGTCTGAAGCAGATGGCACAGGACCCGTTCGGTACTTTCATGGCCGACAATCCGCGTGGTTCAGTGGTCAATGGCACCATTTTGTCGGTAGAACCCAAAGGCGCCACCATTGAGCTGACAGAGGGCGTGGAAGGCTGGTTGCGGGCTTCTGATATTCAGGCTGAACGCGTTGATGATGCCACCAAGGTACTCAAGCAAGGCGAGCAGATTGAAGCCAAGTTTATCGGGCTTGACCGCAAAAACCGTGTGCTGCAACTGTCAGTGCGTGCGCTTGAGGACGATCAGCTGGCCGAAGCACTGGAAGAATACCAGGATAGCGGTACTGATACGGGCGGTGGCGGCACCACACTGGGTGACCTGCTGCGCGAGCAGATGGATAAACAATAAAACCTGTTGCCAGCGGTGGTCAGCCCGGCTGACCACCGCAAATCAGGTCAATAATCCAGGGTACGGATCGATGGGGAATGCATGACAAAATCTGAATTAATTGAACGCCTGGCGGAACAGTCACATTTGCCGATAGCGGATGTGGAGTTGTCAGTTCGCACTATTCTTGAAATCATGAGCAGTGCATTGGCGGATGGTGAACGTATTGAAATCCGCGGGTTTGGCAGTTTTAGCCTGCACCACCGCAAGCCACGTATCGGGCGCAATCCCAAAACGGGCGAATCGGTGGCGCTACCGGCTAAATTTGTACCGCATTTCAAACCGGGTAAAGAACTGCGTGATCGGGTTAACGATGGCGCCAAGAATCCAGGAGCATAATCAATGCGACGCTGGTTACTGTTAACCGTTGTTGTTGTGGCCGTACTGATCGGTCTGCTGGTCGGCATGCTGAATGCGGAACAGGTGACTGTGGACGTGCTGTTCACCACTGCACAGATGTCACTGGGGCTGCTGATAATGGCCGCCTTCGTAGTGGGTTTGTTATCAGGCGTGCTGTGTTTATGGACACTGCGGGTACTGCCATTGCAGTTTCGCTTAAAGCGGCTGCAGCGTGAAGTACAGCAGCAGTCCTCGCCGGCGGCCAGCGACTTATCATCAAAGCAATCACCATCAGAAAACAGGCTATTGAGGTAATCCATGAGCGACTGGCTGCTGGTGCTGCTGGCCTTACTGGCTGGCGCGGCACTGGGAATGTTGATCCCGCATCGGCGCTGGTACTCCCGGAACAGGCACGCGACTTCCGCCGCGGGCGGAAAATCACTGACTGACAATCTCGGCAACCGCTATTTCCGCGGGATTAACTATCTGCTGAATGAACAACCGGACAAAGCGCTGGAGGTTTTTCTGCAACTGGCTGAAGTCACGCCTGAAACCGTGGAAACACATTTATCACTGGGCAATCTGTTCCGCCGGCGGGGCGAAATGGATAACGCCATCCGCTGTCATCAGAATATTATCAACCAGCCTGAATTAAGCGCTGAAGAGCGCAATCATGCTTTGCTGGAACTGGGTGAGGATTATCTGCGGGCCGGGCTGCTGGATCGTGCCGAGGATTTATTTTCCAGCCTGGCCGAGCAGCAAATCGCGACCCGGACTTCGCTGCAGCGGCTGTTGAATATTTTTCAACAGGAACATGAATGGCAGAGTGCTATTCAGGTTGCCCGGCAACTGCAAAGAGTCAGCGGTGAAGCTTATCAGCCGATGATTGCGCACTTTTACTGTGAACTGGCCAGTGAGCAGCGGCATGCCGGCCATCAGGCAGCCGCACGCGAGTTTCTGGAGCAGGCCCGTCAGGTTGATCCGGACTGCGCCAGGTTATGGATTGAGCACGCTTATCTGGCCACCGGGGATGGTCAGCATGACCAGGCGGTCAGGCATTATGTGCGTGCCTGTCAGGTTGATCCGGACTGTCTGCCACTGGTGCTGGATGCCTTGATTGCAGCTTACCGGCAAGCCGGCAAAGTGGCCGAGGCCGAGCAGTTCCTGCATACCTGGCTGGCCGACAACAGTGATACCTCAGCCGTCATCGCAGCTGTCAGGCTGACCCACGAGCAGCAGGGCGCTGAACAGGCCAATAAGTTTTTATTGCGCGAGTTAAAGCGCCAGCCGACGGTGGGTAAAATGCGCGCCTTGCTGCAACTCAGCAGCGCCGAAGACGCCCGCAGTTTTCCTTTGCTGGATGTGTTCAGCCAGTTGAGCGAATCCCTGCGTGCTTATGAAAACGGTTATCAGTGCCGCGTGTGCGGCTTGCAGGGGCATACCCACCACTGGCATTGCCCAAGTTGCCGCAGCTGGAATACCACCCTGCCGGTACGTGGAATTCTGGGCGAATGACGCTGCTGTACTGGCAATGGAGCATGGTCGGGTTATTGGCCGGTACGCTGATCATGCCGGCCATAAAGCGTTACGCTATCCATCACGGCCTGCACGATAAACCCGGCCAGCGGCGCCTGCATCAGCATCCCATCCCGCGTGGCGGCGGCGCCAGCATTGTGCTGGTGATGCTGGCCGGCTTTATCGTCACCCAGCCTGCCAGCATCAATACCGTGCTGTGGCTGTCCGCGTTTGCAGTGTGTGCGTTGACTGGCTGGCTGGATGATCACCGGCCGATGTCGCCCCTGATGAAATTTATCCTGCTGAGTATTGCCGCCGTAGTCACCATTATCAGTCTCGGTCCCGAACGGCTGGGGGATATGATTGTACCAAGCCAGTTATCAGTCCTGCTGCACAGTCAGTTGGCCTGGCTGTTGACCGGCTGGGCGATCACCGCATTATTGGCGTTGCTGCTGTTATGGCTGATGAATCTGTTCAACTTCATGGATGGCAGTCATGGTTTGACCAGCAGCCATGCTCTATTGGTCTGCTTTGCGCTGATTCTATTCGCCGACCCGATTCCGGGATTGAACAATCTCAGCTGGCTGCTGGCTGGCGCGTTGCTGGCGTTTTTACCCTGGAACTTTCCCCGCCCGGTGATTTTTCTGGGCGATGTCGGTAGTCTCAGCCTGGGCCTGTTAAGCGGTTGGCTGCTGTTGAGCTATGTCAAAGCCGGGGCGTTGCATCCGGTGCAGGCGCTGCTGGTGCCCGGAATATTCCTGGTCGATGCCAGCGCCACCCTGTTGCTGCGGATGCTGCAGGGCGAAGCCTGGTATCAACCGCACACCCGGCATGCCTATCAGTGTCTGATTCAACACGGCTGGAGCCATACCCGGGTCTGTTTGAGCTATATCGCCTGTCAATTGCTACTGGTGTATCCGGCGCTGTGGTTGAGCGAACAATGGCCGGCCCAGACAGTGCTGATCGTACTGAGTTGTTTCGTGCTGCTGACGCTGTTGTGGGCGATGGTGCAGTTGAGCACTTCCGGCGTGCGCCGGCCGGCCGATGCTTAAACGCCGCATCAGTTATCTGCTGGCGCGTATGATTCACCCGCGGCTGGCGGTGATTGTGCACGATCTGGTGATGATCTGGGCTGGCTGGTTGATTTCCCGGGCTTTGTCGGTCTCCGGCACACAGGGCCTGGAAACACCGCTAAAAGCGTTTTTACTACCCGAAATTCCCTTAATACTGCTGATTCAAGGTGGGGTGTTCTGGCTCACCGGCTTATATCGTGGGCTGTGGCGGTTTGCCAGTCTGCCGGATTTATGGAATCTGTTTAAAGGCGCTGTGCTGGGCACGGTGCTGGTGCTGCTGGCGTTATGGCTGACCGGTTCATCACTGCTGATGAACCACCCGCAATTGATGGTTTTATATCCGGTTGCGCTGGTGATTTTTCTCGGTGCGCCGCGGCTGTTATTCCGCAGTTGGAAGGATGCCACCCGGGCGGAACGTCAAGCGCATGCGCGCACCCGCACGGTCATTCTGGGCGCCGGACATACCGGGGTGGCGCTGCTGCGGGAACTGCAGCGCAGCGGTGCGTATCAGGTGCTGGGTTTTCTGGATGATGACAAGGCTTTGCGTGGCGCCCGCATTCATGGTGTGCGCCTGCTCGGTAATATACAGGCCTTGCCCCGCCTGAGTGAGGAAATGGCTGTGCAGTTGGCGATCATCGCGCTGCCAGCCGCCAGCAACGAACAAATGCAGCGGGTGGTGCGGATCTGTGAGCAGGCCGGCGTGGAATTCAAAACGCTGCCTTCACTCAGTGATCTGGGCAAGCCGGTTACGCCCAGTCGCCTGGATGACCTGAAGAACGTCGCGCTGGAGGATTTGCTTGGCCGTCAGGCCGTGGCGCTGGACTGGCAGTCGCTGCACACCAGCTTCGCCGGGCGGCAGGTACTGATTACCGGCGGAGGCGGTTCGATCGGCAGTGAACTGGCGCGACTGGTGGCTGAGCTGGAACCGGCCGGCATGACCATTCTGGAGCAAAGCGAATACAACCTCTACCGGATCGAGATGGAACTGCGCAACAGTTACCCCGAATTGCCAATTCACTACCAGCTCGGTGATGTCACCGATGTCGCCACCATCGAGTATCTGCTGACGACCCGCCTACCGGATGTCATCCTGCATGCGGCGGCGTATAAACATCTACCCATGTTGCAGGGACAGGTGCGCGAAGCCTTTGTTAACAACGTCCTGGGCACCCGGCGCCTGGCGCAGGCGGCACTGACCCATCAGGTCGCCAGCTTTGTGCTGATCTCCACCGACAAAGCCGTCAACCCCAGTAATGTGATGGGCGCCAGCAAACGGATTGCCGAGTTGTATTGCGAATCGCTCAACGGCCAGGGCGAGACCCGCTTTTTAACCGTGCGCTTTGGCAATGTGCTGAACTCAACCGGCAGCGTGGTGCCGTTGTTCAAGGAGCAGATTAAACGCGGCGGCCCGGTCACTGTCACCCATCCCGATATCAGCCGCTATTTTATGACCCTGCACGAAGCCAGCGCGCTGATTCTGCAGGCTGCCACGCTGGGGCAGGGTGGTGAAATCTATGTACTGGATATGGGTGAGCCGGTTTCAATCCGGTTTCTGGCCGAGCAATTGATCCGCCTGCACGGACAACAACCCGAGCGGGATATCAAAATCACCTACACCGGGCTAAGGCCCGGTGAAAAGCTGCATGAAGAGTTATTTCATGCCCAGGAAACACTCCAGCCCACCCGCCATCCGAAAATACTGCTGGCACGCGCCCAGGCGATCGACAGCGCGCATTTGTACCGGCTGCTGGACCAAGCCGAACAGGCCAGTAACGATTATGCGCTGCCACAACTGGAGCAGCTGCTGCACAGCATTATCGCGGATATTGATTTTGCCAATGGCGGTGGCAAGTCGTCACATTAAAGCTTTACCATGACAGCTATGAGTAATCCAGCCAAACCAGTACTGACCGCGGTTTTTCCCGTCGCCGGCATGGGCACGCGTTTTTTGCCCGCCACCAAGTCCACGCCCAAGGAAATGCTGCCGATCGTCGATAAACCATTGATTCAATATGCCGCTGAGGAAGCAGTGGCGGCCGGCATCAACACGCTGGTGTTTATCACCAATCGCGCCAAGCACTCAATCAGTGATCATTTTGACACCGCTTACGAGTTGGAAGACCGGCTGACCCGGGCCGGCAAGCATGACTTGCTGCAACGCGCCCGGCAGACCCTGCCGGGCGACGTCAGCCGTATTCATATTCCTCAGGGCGAGCCGAAAGGGCTGGGGCATGCGGTAAGCTGCGCTGAACCTGCGGTCGGACAGGCTTTTTTTGCCGTGTTGCTGGCTGATGACCTGATCCTGCCGGACGAGCAGGGTTGTGTGGCGCAAATGCTGGCGCTGCATCAGCGCACCGGTGGCAGCGTGATTGCCGTCGAGCAGGTCGCGCGTGAGCATCTGTCCCGCTATGGCGTAGTGGCGGTTGAGGACATGCAGGCCGGCGCCGGACGGATTACCCGGATTGTGGAAAAACCCGAACCGGATGATGCGCCTTCTGATCTGGGTGTGGTCGGGCGTTATATCCTGTCACCCAGAATTTTCAAGCTGCTGCGTGATATCCAGCCGGACAGCCATGATGAAATCCAGTTGACTGACGCCATTTCGAAGTTGCTGGATGAGGAGCCGGTGTATGCCCTGCAGTTCAGCGGCCGCCGCTATGACTGTGGCCACCGGGAAGGATTTGTACACGCAACCGTGGATGTCGCGCTGAACGACGCCGAGCTTGGCCCGCGCCTGCGGCCGGTCTTGCGGGGTTGGCTTGATGCCAGCTGAACTACGCCCGCAACCGGTTCACCCGGCTGGGCAGGTGGTGCAACTGCAGCACGCTTCCAGTTTGCTGCGGGATAACCTGCTGGGTGAATCAAGCAGCCTGTTGCACGATGTTTATCTGCCACCAGATTATGAGCCTGACGCCAGCAGCGGTTATCCGGTGATTTATTGTCTGGCGGCCTATACCAATGCCGGTCCTGGTCAGGTCGCCTGGCGCAATCATGGAGAAATACTGCCGCAACGTCTGGATCGGTTGACCGCCAGCGGACGGATGGGGCCGGTGATCATGGTTTTTCCGAATGCCTATAACGCGCTGGGTGGCAATCAGTATGTGAACTCCAGCACCATCGGAGCATGGGCCGATGTGCTTCGCGATGAGCTGATTCCACTGGTTGATCGGCAGTTTCATACCCTGGGTGAGCAGGGACGGGCGGTGTTCGGCAAGTCATCCGGTGGTTTTGGTGCATTGCATCTGGCCTTGAACCAACCGGGCACCTGGCGCGCGGCGGCGGCGCATGCGCCCGATGCCGGTTTTGATCGTGTGTATTTGCCGGACTTCCCTAAGACCTGCCTGGTGCTGGAGCGCTATAATTACGATTTAGAGCGCTTTGTCAGGCAGTTCTGGCGGCGAAAAAAACCGGGTTATGACGAATTTCATGCTTTGATGATCCTGTGTCTGGCCGCCAGCTATGATCCCCAACCCGAGGCCACACTTGGACTGCGTCTGCCGTTTCAGCCGCATACCTGTGAGCTGCTTGAACCGGCCTGGTCCAACTGGCTGCGGTTTGACCCGGTCCGCCAGCCAGACTCCCGCCTGCGGGCTTTAAACCAGTTGCAGGGACTGTGGCTGGATGTCGGCTGCCGTGATCAATACCATATTCAGTTCGGCAGCCGTCAATTGCACCAGCGGCTTGAGGAACTTGCCGTGCGCCATCATTTCGAAGAGTTCGAGGGCAATCATTCCGGCATCGACTGGCGTCTGGATGAGTCATTGCCGTATCTTTATCATTGCATTAAAGCCAACGTCTGAAAGGTAAATTATGATCCTGGTCACCGATAACGCCACCAACCACTTCGCCAATCTGATCGAGCAACAGGATATTCCCGGACTGGGATTACGTCTGAAAGCGCTGAATCCTGGCCTGCCGTCAGCCGATGTTGAACTGACTTTCTGCGAACCCGATGATCTGGAAGAAGATGATCATCAGCAGCGTTGCGGCAGTTTTTCAGTCTACATCGATACGCAAAGTTACGCCTGGCTGGAAAATGCCAGCATTGATTTTGTACGCAATGACACCGGCGGACAGCTGACCATTAAGGCACCGGGCCTGAAAGGCGCCGCACCAGCTCCTGATGCAGCCTTGCCGGAGCGGGTCCAATGGTTACTGGATATCGAAATTAACCCTCAGATTGCGGCCCATGGCGGGCGCGTGGCGCTGATAGAAATTACCCCTGACAATATCGTGGTGCTGCAGTTTGGTGGCGGCTGCCAGGGCTGTGGCCAGGCCAGTGTCACACTGCAGGAAGGCATTGAAAAAAATCTGCTGGAAAAATTTCCGGAAATCAAGGGCGTGCGTGACGTAACCGATCATGCGGCTGGCGAAAACCCATATTATGCATAACGCATAATTGGCTGCCAGCTTCAGCCTGGTGGATTCTGTGGCGCCGATATAATCGGCACCACAGCCATAATGAATGTCCTGATCCGTTCAAACGAGTAACCCATAATGCCTAACAACAAAACCGATAATTATTTACCCCGTAGTCTGAGTGGATGGCTGTTAATGCTGTGCTGTCTTTCGGCCGGCGCTGAACAGATCCGGGAATACCAGTGGCTGACCATCGGTGAGCCCAGCGGTCAACAGACCCTGACGATTGCAGATGACGGCGAACGCAGCTTTGCTTTTGCCTTTAATGACCGTGGCCGTGGGCCGGATACCACCACCGTGGTCAGGGTTAATGCCCAGGGCATACCGGTGTTTTTCGAGTCCAGCGGAGTCAATTATTTAAAAGGCGAGGTGAGTGAAAGTTTTCGTGTCGAAGATGGCCGGGCGATCTGGCAGTCATCGATCGAGCAGGGCGATCAAGCATTTTCCGGAGACCGCTTTTATCTGGCCGAGAGCTGGTCACCGGAATACTCGGCAATTCTGGCGCGCGCTATTCTGCAGGACAGCGATGGCAGGTTGCCGTTATTGCCTTCCGGGGAAGCCACCATCCAGGCGGTGCTGAGCGAGCAAGTGAGCAATGGTGATGAGAGCAGGCAGATTACCCTGTACGCCATTGCCGGCATACGACCGATGCCGGATTTTATCTGGCTGGATGAGCAACTGGAATTATTTGGTTTTGATGCGGGTTGGTTCGGGCTGACGCCCGCCGGCTGGGCGGAGCATATCGAGCTGCTCAAAAAGCATCAGGAACAACAGACTGATCAATATGTACGTGACTTTTCTGACGCCGTGGCGGAGCCACTGGAAGGTTTGCTGGCAATTACCCACGCCCGTCTGTTCGACCCCGCTGATGGTTCGGTTGGTACCGGCCACACCATTTTTGTTCAGGACGGGCTGATTACCGCCGTGTATCCGGACGCCGTGGATATTCCGGATACCGCCCGGGTTATCGATGCAGCGGGTCAATTTGTGATGCCCGCGTTGTGGGACATGCACGCGCATATTCAGCCGGAAAGCTATTTCAACTATCTCGCCCAGGGTGTCACCAATGTCAGGGATATGGCCAATGATCCGGACTATATCCGCCAGGCTCAGCGTGACATTGCCGCTGGTCACATTTCCGCGCCAAACATTCATGCGATGGGTTTCATTGATAAAAAGAGCGAGTTTGCCGCGCCTACCGGTAAACTGGCGGAAACTCTGGAACAGGCCATCGAATTTGTTGATTTTTATGCCCAGCAGGGTTTTTACGGCATCAAGCTGTACAGTTCGATTGAACCGGCCTGGGTTAAGCCGATTGTGGAGCACGCCCATGCGCTTGAGCTGAAAGTGCTGGGGCATATTCCGTCCGGGATGAGTGCCAGCGATGCGATCGAGTCAGGTTTTGATGAAATCACGCATATCAACATGGTGTTTTTGAATTTCCTGGGCGCCCGTGACATTGATACCCGGACGCCCAAACGCTTTACTGAAGTGGGCGAACGGGCTCAAGCGATTGATTTGCAATCTGAGCGTGTCAGCGAATTTATCCAGCTGATGGTGAAAAATGGCGTTGCGCATGATCCCACCCTGAGCATTTTCCAGGATATGTTCCGTAATCAACCGGGTGAGGTGTCGATTATTTTTCAGGATATAGCTGATCATTTGCCGGCCTTGATGCGCCGAGGCGCTATCAGCACACCGGGTTTTAATGCCGGTCAGGAGGAAGCTTACAGCGCTGCCGGCGACGCCACCATGGAGATGGTCCGGTTGCTGCATGCGGGTGGTGTTCAGCTGTTGCCGGGTACCGACAGCGGCCTGCCGGGCATGGCGCTGATCCGGGAGTTGAAGTTTTATGTGCAGGCCGGTATCCCGGCGGCGGATGTATTGCGACTGGCTACGCTGGACTCAGCCCGGCATATGGGACTGGATCAGCAATATGGCCGCATTGCCGCACGCATGCGCGCGCACCTTACAATCATTGACGGCGACCCGTTAACCAACATGGCTGATCTGCACCGGGTACGGATGGTCATCAAAGATGACAAACTGTATCGGTCGGATGAGATATTCCGCCGCCAGGGATTTAAACCATTTGAATAATCCGCTCCAGTACGAAACCGGTATGCCGCGCTGCTGCCGGCTGCTGCTCCAGCTGATGACCCTGATGACGGCATTACTGCTGGTGGGCGTCGGCTGTAGTCAGCAGAGATTACCAGTCTACGCTGAGGCACAGGCTATTGCGGACATCAAAGCCCAGTCCAAAAGGTTCTCACAGGCTTATATGGATGGCGACATAGCCGGTCTTACCGCCATTTACACGCCGGCCGGCATTGCCGCTCCGGGCGGACGAGATTTCATCCAGGGTCACTCAGCACTGCAGCGGTTCTGGCAATTACCGCCGGGACGGACCATTCTGCGGCATAGTGCGCAATCGCAACAGATTATCGTGAATGACGATTATGCCTATGACTGGGGCTATTATCAGGGCCAGGCAGCACAGCATGGCGCACCCCTGCCGCCGTTTCAGGGCAAATACGTCATCATCTGGCAGCGGACCGGGCAGGGCGACTGGCGGATGGCCATGGATATGTGGAATGCTCTACCGGCGGATTAGCGTAGCAGTGATTCAAAGCCGGCGATAAAGATCAGGCCTTCATCACAGTTGACCGTGTTAGGCATGCCCATGCTTGGCTGACTGTTAACAAAATCACTGGACAGCGTCAGCAGGCCCCCGCCGCTATTGATGCCGCAGAAAGCCACCGATTCGTCGGGCTCAGCACGCTCGACAAAATCCACCGGCCCATTAATGTTTCCCGACCAGAAATTTCGGATAATGGCCTCATTGGAGCGGCCAATCTGGCTGGGAGTGATCCATTGCAGAAAATCAACCATATTATTGGAGTTGCCAAAACTGTTGGTGATATACAGGCCCATATCAGCGCCGGTACTGCCATCGATATCGATACCGGTGCTTAATACGATAATTTCGCCCGGTTCCAGCAGCAGATCATCACCCACCAGAATGGTTCGAGTAGACAGTGGACGATAGGCAAACCGGCTGCAGAACCACCACGCACTGATATCAATGGCGCTGTCACCGGTATTGAGCAGTTCTATCCAGTCCTGGTCGGCATTGCCGTTATAAAATACCTCATTGATAACCACATCCGTATCCAGCCCGCCTGCCGGGCTGCTGGCCAGTGTGGTGTCGGCGGCTGTCGTCAGCAGCAGGATCGTCAGGACCAGGGCACAGCATGAGTGAAAGCAGATGGATATTGAATTGATGAGCATAACGAAGTCTATTTTTGAGTATCAGAGCACAAACCCTGCAACAGCAATCGCAGGGGGGAGATTACCACAGCCAACTTGGATGATGACAGAACAATGCGTCAGCCTGAAGGTCAGTGTAAGGATGCGAACAGCGACGTGAATAATGAAAATTCTGATGACAGCACTCACAGCGATAGCCGTTACCTGCTGGGCAATATCGAGCATGGCTGAACCCGCCCCGGATAACGGACTGGAAAACATTGCGGCCAGAATCGCTGATATCCGCTCTCAGTCCGGTATGGCCTCGGCCTATTTGTTAATGGTCGACAAGCACCAGATACTGTTGCATAAGGGCTTTGGCATTCGAGCCTGGGATGATCCTCGCCCGATCACTGATCAGGATTATTACCGCCTGGGCTCGATTTCCAAGGCTTTTACCGGGCTTGCCTTGCTCAAAGCCGAACAGCAGGGCTGTCTGAAATTAACCGACCCGGTGCGCAAACTGGCGCCTGAGGCGTTATACACCAACCGCTGGGAGCAAACACATCCACTCACCGTGGCGATGCTGATGGAGCATACCGCCGGCTGGTTTGATATGAGCTGGTTTGAATTTAAGTATAACGAGCCGTTGTCGTTGACCCAGGGTCTGAAACTTCGACCGGATTCCAGGGTTGCCCAGTGGCCTCCGGGCTTGCACTACAGTTACAGCAACAGTGGCCCTGGAATGGCCGGCTGGGTTTTGGAGCAGGCGTGCAAAGTCGATTTTGACCGGTATATCCAGAACAATGTCTTTGCACCTCTGGACATGTCCAGCGCCACTATGAATCGCACCGCGGAAGTCGCGCAGGACCTGGTCGGTGGTTATAACTCTAACCCCAAAGAGCCAATCCGTTATTGGAATTTTTTATTTCGACCGTCCGGTTCGATGAATGTGCGCCCAATCCAAATGACCCATTTTCTGCAGTTAATGCTTAATCGCGGCATGCACAATGGCAAACAGGTTTTTTCTGATGCGCAGATTGAGCGTATGGAAACACCGACCACAACTGCCCGTGCCCGAGCCGGTATGCAACATGGCTATGGACTCGGTATCCGCGCCAGCCTTAAAAACGGCCATACAATATATGGTCATGGTGGCGATGCGGATGGTTACCTGACTCGATTTTCCTATAGCAAAGACAGTGGTCGGGCGTTTTTTGTGGTCATCACCATGTTCGATAACAGACCGTTAAATAAGATGCGAGCAGTACTGGAGGACTGGCTGGTCGAGGATTTGCCCAAACCGTCACCACCGGTGCGTGTGGTACTGAGTAAAAAGCGCATCGATGAGATTGTCGGTCAATACCGGCTTGCCAGCGTGCGCTTTCCACAGGGTAACTGGCAACAGAAAATTTTGACACTGCGCTGGGAAAATAGCTGGCTGGAATATCAGACTGGCAGTGGCAACTGGCGTAAACTGGTGCCGGTTACTGATCAAATGTTCAGGTTTATTAATCAACCCACAGCTACCGTAGGTATTGTCACTGAAAATAACAAAACTTATTTTCAGTACGATAATAGAAACTGGGAGAAGCTTGGATATTAATTTTTTATTAATGCATAAAATTAATATTTATCAAGCATAAAATGTAAACGTTTTCATTTCACGCTTCTTTGACAATGATTCGCTAGGGTATAAAGGCACATTGAAAAAGGAGTTTCAAATGAAATGCAGATCATTCTTTTCTATCACAGCCCTCGTAGCAGTCATTAATTTTTTTCCGCTTGCTGCTAATGCGACTGAATCCAAGACCATATTTGAAGAGGCGGTAATTTATAGCGAGCGTTTTAACGTGTCGGTTAAAGTTGCCGAAGAACGTTTGCAATTGCAAAATGACGCAGGTGATCTGGCTAATGTTCTGGCCAGCCGCGAAACCGGTAATTTTGCCGGCTTATGGATTGAACATGCACCGGAATTCAAGGTTATAGCCCAGTTTGTGAACCTGCCAGATGCAACTCGTCAACAACAGTACTTAGCCGGTACGCGACTTGCCAATCGGTTTGCAATGCGCACCGCGCAACGTTCATTGCAGGATTTAAGCGAAGACCAGACCTTTGTAAGGACATTGGCATTGCAACTTGGTTTACGCGTTGACACTGATATAGATGTTCAACAAAATCAGGTCTACATCTATGCGCTGAACCCCAGCCTGGTGGATACAGCTTTTGCCGAAGCGGCGGTCAGGATGCCGGCATCGGTAAAAGTGGTTAAAACCACTGCGTTGGCGGAACCTGAAGTACTGCGAGGCGGCGCCACAATTACCGGTTGCACGGCTGGCTTTACCGTCCGGAACAGCAGCGGTGAGCAGGGCATTGCTACCGCAGCGCATTGTGCTAACAGTCAAAGCTTTAATGGGATCAGTCTGCCATTTCGCGCACAAGATCAGCAGGGTAATCAGGATGTGCAGTGGAACTCAAGCTGTGGGCTGGAAGCTGTAACCAATCAGATTATTACCGGTAGTGGCAATCGCAGTATTACCTCGACCCGCCATCGCAACAGTCAGGCCATTGGCGCCCAGGTTTGCAAATATGGTCGTACCACACAAATGACCTGCGGTGATATCGGCAGCAAGAGCTTTGCACCAAGCTATGTCACCAGCGCCAGCTCCACGTTTATTCGCATGGCGCCCATTTTGCCGCAATATCCGGATTTATCTGCCGGTGGTGACAGCGGCGGCCCCTGGTATGTGGCGAATACCGCCTACGGCATTCACAGCGGTGGGTTTAATGGCGGGCAGTTTAACGGTGGTTCCATTTACATGGCGATTAATTACATCTCCAGCATTGGTGTATCGGTACTGACATCAACACCGGGGGCGTGTGATGATAACCAACCGCCAGTTGCTGAGTTCACCTGGAGCAACCCCGGCGGAGGCACTCAGGTTAATTTTAATGCTTCGTCCAGTTTTGATCCGGATGGAAGTATTGTGGCTTATTCCTGGGATTTCGGTGACGGCTTTACCAGCTCCAGCAGTAATCCATCAATTACACATTTTTATTTGCAAGAAAATTTTTATCAGGTCACTTTGACGGTGACTGATAATGACGGTGCTCAGGCTATCGACTTTCAGTTGATCTCCACCTGTGCACCACAAATACTGTGCGACTCGGGAGGTGGCGGTGGATTCTAATGCATAAAACCAGAGTTATAAAAAAGCCCGGTGCGGAACCCGCACCGGGCTTTTAATAACTGGAGATTCCCTAGTTAATACTCAGGTCTTTTAAGTCGCCGCTTTGCTCAGCAAAATAAGCCGCGATATCAGCAATATCCTGATCACTCAGTTGCCCGGCGAAGGTGCTCATCACGGCCTGCTGGCGATCCCCGGAACGATAGGCCTTGAGGGCGTGTTCCAGATAATCCTCATACTGCCCGGCCAGCACCGGAATGTCCGGGGTGATGGACTGGTTTCCGGATGGGCCATGGCAGGACTGACAGACCACCGCTTTTTCTTCGCCCGCGGCGGAATCGCCACCGGCCAGCGCGGACGTTGCAATCAGACTCAGCAGGCTGGTCGCCAGCAATATTTTGAATTTGACCGTCATCATTATTCCTGCCCCCGCTGATCAGCGCCCAGGCCGGAGAAATAAGCCGCCACGTTGGCAATATCGGCGTCACTCATGCTGCCGGCCTGAATCTGCATGGTGGGGTGCTTGCGGGTGCCATTTTTGTAGGCATTCAAGGCATTGACCAGGTACAGATAATTCTGACCCGCCACTTTGGGCACCCGGTAGGTTGGATAAACATTGTTGTAATCGGGAATGCCGTGACAGCCCGAACAGGTATAGGCGTAAATCTTGCCAGCGGCGGTATCACCCTCCGCCTGTTGGGCAACAGCGGTGTTCAGGCCAGCGAGTAGTGCAAGGCTGGCGACAATCGTCTTTCTCATGTTGTTCCAGTGTGCTTGGTTGCAGGACAGTCGCATATTATAGCGGTTTCGGTTGCCGGGATGTAGGGTCAAATCGATAAAAGCAGTGATCGGGAAAACACCTGGCGATGGAGCCGAAAAACCATTCGCCGGGCGATCTGCAAAATCATGCACACGGCAGCCCGCGGATAAGGCTGCCGCGGGCATAAGATCCGCTCAGAGCGCTTCGAAGATACCCGCCGCCCCCATACCGGTCCCGATACACATCGTAACCATGGCATATTTCTGCTGACGTCTGCGCAGCGCGTGAATGGCTTTGGCGCTGAGGACCGCGCCGGTTGCACCCAACGGATGCCCCAGGGCAATGGCTCCGCCCAGCGGATTGACCTTGTCCGGGTTCAGTCCGACATCACGAATTACCGCCAGCGACTGCGCCGCAAAGGCTTCGTTCAGCTCAATCCAGTCCACCTCATCCAGGCTGATGCCAGTCTGCTTGAGCACTTTGGGGATGGCCGCAATCGGACCGATACCCATGATGGCCGGATCAACACCTGCTACTGAAAAGCCACAGAAACGCGCCAATGGGGTCAGCTCATATTGTTTCAGAGCCCGTTCACTGACCAGCAACAGGGCGCCTGCGCCATCGCTCATCTGTGAGCTGTTGCCGGCGGTGACACTGCCATCCGCGCGAAATACCGTGCGCAGTTTGCTGAGGGCTTCAATCGAGGTATCGGCGCGCGGGCCTTCATCGGTGTCCACAAGCTTTTCCAGCAAGCGGACGGTGCCGTCACTGGCCGGTTGGTGCGAGCGTACCGTCAGCGGGCGGATTTCTTCAAACTCACCGCCCTGGATGGCCGCCATGGCTTTTTGATGGCTGTGATAAGCGAACTCATCCTGATCTTCGCGGCTGATGTTCCATTGTTCCGCGACTTTTTCCGCGGTAATGCCCATGCCGTAGGCAATCGCGACATTGTCGTCCTGGAACACCGCCGGATTCATGGCAACCTTATGGCCCATCATCGGGATCATGGTCATGCTTTCGGTGCCGCCCGCCAGCATCACGTCGGCTTCGCCCAGACGAATGCGGTCCGCCGCCATGGCCACCGCCTGCAGACCGGACGAGCAGAACCGGTTGATGGTCACACCGGGAACATTATCGGGCAGGCCGGCCAGCAATAAGCCGATACGCGCCACATTCATGCCTTGCTCGGCTTCCGGCATGGCACAGCCGATCACGGCGTCTTCAATGGCTGCTGGGTCCAGCGATGGGACTTCCGCCAGCGCGGCACGGATCACGTGCGCGAGCAGATCATCCGGCCGGGTATTGCGGAAACCGCCCTTGAAGGCCTTGGCGACCGGGGTGCGGACCGCGGATACGATATATGCGTCATTCATGTCTGGTTCTCCTAATTCCGCAGGGGTTTGCCGGTGGTCAGCATGTGTTCAATCCGCTGCTGGGTTTTTTCCAGTTGCGTCAGCGCGACAAAGTGCTCCTGCTCCAACTGTAATAGCCATTGCTCGGTCACCGGCGTGCCGCGGTCAATCGCGCCGCCACAGATCACGCTGGCCACGTGGTTGCCGATTTCGCGGTCGTGCGCGGAAATAAAATGACCTTCCTGCATATTCACCAGCATCATCTGTAGGGTGGCAATACCGACATCTCCGGCCGCGGACCAGGTCTGCTGGCTGATTGGCGGGCGGTAACCGGCATCGGACATGGCACGCGCCTGCGCAATCGCGACATACAGCAATTCCTGTGGGTTCATGACAATCACATCGCGCTCGGTCAGATAGCCGAATTCGCGTGCTTCCAGAGCCGAACCCGCCACTTTGCCCATCGCCACCTGCTGGTAGTACTGTTGCAGCAAGGGGAAGGCGTCGCCGGTTTTGGTGTTGGCTACCGAACGGATCGCCAGCTCTTTGAGTCCGCCGCCGCCGGGCAGCAAGCCCACGCCGACCTCAACCAGGCCGATATAAGATTCAAATGCCGCTACCGCACGGCTGCATTGCATGACAATTTCACAGCCGCCGCCCAGCGCCATACCGCGTACCGCGGCAATGCTTGGCACCTGTGCGTATTTAAGCCGCATCACGGCCTGCTGAAAGCCACTGATCATATTGCGCAGGCCATCGGTATCACCGGCTACCGCCAGCGCCAGTGCGCCTTTCAGATCGGCCCCGACACAGAAGGGTTCACTGTCCTGCCAGAGCACCAGACCCTGGTAGTTTTGCTCAGCCAGCTCGACGCCGCGCATAATGCCGGCAATAACGCCGTTGCTGATGCTGTGCATCTTGCTGGTAAAACTCAGGATAAGGACGTCCTCGTGGCCAGCCTGAGTCCATAATCGCCAGTCATCGGCCTGCTCAATGACAGTGGTGCTGACCGGCTGCTCACCGAACAGCAGTTCCGGTTGCAGCTGGCGCTGATAAACCGGCAACCGCGAGCGCGGCAGCAGCTGATCTTCAGCCGCGGAATAAGAGCCCTGGGGTGAGTGCACACCGGCACGCCCATCGCTGACCCAGTCAGGCAGGGGCGCATCCGCCATGCTTTTGCCGGCCCTGATATCGGCCTGAATCCAATCGGCTACCTGCTGCCAGCCGCTGGCCTGCCAGCTTTCAAAGGGACCCAGGCGCCAACCATAACCCCAGCGCATGGCCTGATCAATCTCACGCGCCGAAGCAGCGATATCACCCAGGTGATAGGCACAGTAATGAAACAGATCACGGAAGATCGCCCACATAAAACGGGCTTCGACCGATTCGCCATGCCGCAGCGCGGCCATCTGTTTGACCGGGTCGCGCTCTTTCAGAATGCTCTGGATTTCATCCGACAGTTGCGGGTTACTGACCACATATTCGCCGCTGGCGGCATCCAGCACTTTAATGACTTTGCCTTCTTTACGGTAAAAACCGGCGCCGGATTTTTGTCCCAGTGCACCGGCCTCAACCAGTTTACTGAGGGTTTCGGGTACCTGGTAATAGGACTTCCAGGGATCATCGGGCAGGGTGTTCTGCATGGTGCTGACCACATGCCCCATGGTATCCAGGCCGACCACATCGGCGGTCCGGTAAGTGGCGCTCTTGGGGCGGCCGATGGCCGGACCGGTCAGTTTATCAACGACATCAAAGCCCAGGCCGAACTCCCGGGTATGATGCATGGTGGCCAGCATCGAGAACACGCCGACACGATTGCCGATGAAGTTGGGGGTATCCTTGGTGCGCACCACGCCCTTGCCGATAAAGGTGGTCAGAAAGGCTTCCAGGTTGTCGAGCATGGCGGGATCGGTGCCGGCGTGCGGAATCAGTTCCACCAGGTTCATATAGCGTGGCGGATTGAAGAAATGGATACCGCAGAAACGCGAGCGCAGCACTTCCGGCAGAGCAGCGGACAGTTCGGTCATGCTCAGCCCGGAGGTATTGCTGGCGATCCAGGCATCGGCATTGAGGTGCGGAGCAATCTTTTCATACAGGTCTTTTTTCCAGTCCATGCGTTCGGCAATGGCCTCGATGATCAGATCACAGCCGTCCAGCAGCGGCAGATGCTGGTCGTAATTGCAGGCCTGGATCTGGCCGGCAATGGCTTTGACGCCCAGCGGTGCTGGTTTCAACTTGCCCAGACGGCCGATGGCGGCGTTGACCAGATCATTGGGGTTACCCTCTTTGGCGGGCAACTCATACAACAGCGTGTCCACACCGGCATTGACCAGATGCGCAGCGATCTGCGCACCCATCACGCCGGCGCCAAGCACCGCTGCCTTGCGGATTGGATGGTGATGACTCATGGATATCCTTACATAGTGCTAAACAATAAATAACCGGGGACCGGCTGCAGGCAGCCAGTCCCATTGGATCGTGTGCGGATCAGGCCGCTTTGGGCGCTGCGCTGGGCAGGTCTCTGGCGCCCTCGTCAATTTGCTCCGGCGGCCACGGGAACTCATCGACATTGATCACCGCCAGCGCCAGCCGCTGGGCTTCACAGATGGCGTCTGCCTGGGTGCGGTCAATAATTCCGGCAGCCAGTGCCTGCTCGGTGAGCTGCTCGCAGTTATACGGTGACACGACCTGCTTGAAGGCGGCGCGTATCTGTTTTTCCAGATCAGCGGTGGCCAGGGTGGCGACAAAAGCCTTATTCAGCAGGCCGGTGGCGTCATCGGCCTGAGAGTGATAGGTGCCTGCGATCAGACGGTTACGCGCCTGAGAGTTGCCGAGCAGAATGCGCGCCACCCGCTTGCCCAGATAATCCGAGGGCGGATCATATTGCCGGCCGCGCGGGAAGGCAATAAAGCGCGTACCGAGAATCAGCAGAGGGTTGCGCAGGTGGCGGGTCACGCCGACCAGTTGTTCCTGGATGGTATAGAAGCTGTCGCGCAACGCCCAGCGCGCCAGCGGCAGGTCTTCTTCCGGCCGGCCGGTGTCTTCAAAGCGCTTGAGGACCGCGCAGGCCATATATAAATGGCTGAGTACATCAGCCAGCCGGCCAGAGATTTTTTCCTTGAACTTGAAGCCGCCGCCGAACACTGCCAGCACGATATCATTGATAAAACAGAACGCCGCGCACAGGTGATTGATACGGCGGTAATAATGTGACAACTCGTTATCCACCGGCGCCCGCGTCAGGCCACCATTGGTCAGGCCCAGGAAAAATGAGCGCACCATATTGCTCAAGGTATAACCGATATGCCCGAACAGTGCCCGGTCAAACTGCTGGGCGGCTTTCTGTTCGTCTTCCATCCCGGCGGTTTGCATCTCTTTGAGCAGCCAGGGGTGACAGCGAATGACGCCTTGCCCAAATACGATCATGCAGCGGGTCAGAATATTGGCGCCTTCCACGGTAATGGCGATGGGAATAGCCATATAGGCGTGTCCCAGGTAATTATTGGGACCCTGGATAATGCCTTTGCCGCCATGGATGTCCATGGCATCGTTGACGCATTGGCGGTTGGCTTCGGTCAGCTGATACTTCAGCAAAGCCGACAGCACACTGGGTTTTTCGCCCTGATCCAGCGCCACCAGGGTCAACAAGCGCGCCGCATCCATACGATAGGTATTACCGGCGATGCGCGCCAGCGGTTCTTCCACACCTTCAAAATAACCCACCGGAATCTTGAACTGGCGCCGGATACGGGCATAAGCGCCGCTGGTGCGGCTGCACATCTTGGCGCCCGCGGTACCCAGGCCGGGCAGAGAGATCGCCCGGCCAGCCGCCAGGCTCTGCATCAGCATCCGCCAGCCCTGACCGATGCGTGCCTGGCCGCCGATGATGTAATCCATGGGGATGAAGACGTCTTGGCCGCGCGTGGGGCCGTTCATGAATGCCGAACCGATCGGGAAATGCCGATTGCCGTTTTCCACGCCCGGCGTGTCGACCGGAATCAGGGCACAGGTAATCCCCAAATTCTCTTCATCGCCCAGCAGTCCATCCGGATCGTAGGCCTTGAAAGCCAGACCGATCAGCGTAGCGACCGGGGCCAGGGTGATGTAACGCTTGTCCCAGTTCAGCCGCAGGCCCAGGGTTTCCTCGCCCTGATAAATGCCTTTGCAGACAATGCCCGAATCCACCATCGAGGCCGCATCGGATCCGGCGGCTGGCGAAGTCAATCCGAAGCAGGGAACTTCACGTCCGTCAGCCAGGCGTGGCAGATAATATTGTTTCTGCTCGTCGGTACCAAATTCCATCAGTAATTCGCCCGGACCCAGTGAGTTGGGCACCATCACGGTAACCGCCGCGGTCACGCTGCAGCTGGCCAGTTTGGTGACTACCGCGGAGTTGCCCTGGGCGGAAAACCCCAGGCCGCCATATTGTTCCGGGATGATCATGCTGAAAAAGCGCTGGGCTTTAATGAATTCCCACGCTTCCGGCGGTAAATCACGTTTCTGCTCAATGATTTCCCAGCTGTTGAGCATCTTGCATAGCTCTTCCACCGGGCCATCAATGAATGCCTGTTCGCGCTCTGAAAGGCCGGGTTTAGGCGTATCCAGCAGTTTTTTCCACTTCGGACGTCCACTGAACAGTTCTGAATCCCACCATACGGTGCCGGCTTCCAGTGCTTCTCTTTCAGTATCCGAAATATTCGGCATCACTTTTTGGAACAGGCTGAAAATATGATTGGTCACCAGAAACCGGCGCAGTGGCCTGATCGTCAATGTACCCAGTATCAGCACACTGATTGCGCCGATCAGAATCAGCAGCATCGACGCCTTAAGCCAGATGGCTCCGGCGGTGAACAACGCGGTAAACAGGGCAACGACAAGCAGCGAAGACCGGTGATATACCAGGAATAATGTGCCGGCAAACAGAAACAGCGCAAGTAACCAGTTCATGGTGAGACTCCAGGTATTAGTTGGGTTGGACAATATCACTTCATGATACGCCAAAATCACTGCTCATATATGGCAGCATCAACTAACCATACGCATAAGTATGGTTAGCCTGTGATAATAAGTAGATGACCCCGGCAGGTCAAGGTCGTTCACTTATGAACTGTTTACTCAGATCAGCGGATAAGGGCAATCAGTCGGGCAGCGGAATGCATTCAATATCAGGGTCAGCCAGCGCAAAGCGGCCGGCCTGCCAGTCCAGTTTGGCCTGTTCAATCCGAGCCGGATCACTGGCGACAAAATTCCACCACATATGCCGTCTGGCATCCAGCGCATCACCGCCGAGCAGCATGAAATGGCAATCTTCGCGAGCCAGAATGGTGCACGCCCGGGTAGCATCAAGGACCAGCAATTGCCCGGCCGAAAAATCATCAGCGTCAATCCGCACCCTGCCGGACAGCAGGTAAATGCCTAATTCCTGGTAATCCTGCGGCAGGCGCAGTTCCGCGTTAGCGGACAGCTGCAGTTCAGCATAGATGGTGGTGCTTAGCATCCGGGCGGGGGATCGCTGCTGCCGCCATTGACCGGCCAGCAACCGCAACCGGCCACCCGGCAGTTCAATCTCGGGCAGATCAGCGGCCGGAATATGCTGAAACGCGGGTGACATGCTTTCGTGTTCCAGCGGCAGGGCCAGCCAGCTTTGCATGCCGTAAATCTGTTGCCCGCTTAAACGCACTGCAGCACTGGAGGTTTCGGCATGCACAATGCCCTGTCCGGCAATCATCCAGTTCAGCGCGCCGGGTTGGATGGGCTGAACGGTGCCGAGACTGTCTGAGTGCAGCAATTCACCGGCAAACAGGTAAGTCACGGTGCCCAGACCGATATGCGGATGCTGGCCGATATGAACACCATTGCCGGCGGTGAAATGACTGGGACCCATCTGGTCGAGAAATACAAATGGGCCGATTGAGCGGCAGTAGCGGGTGGGCAGGGCACGCTTGACGCTCAAACCACCCAGTTGATGCGGCTTAGGCGTAACGACCTGCCGGACCGGCTGGCAGGCCGGCAGGTGGTGTTCAGACTTGCCTACTGGATGCCAACTCATCAATGCCGCTCAGTGTGCTTTGATCCAGTCACAGAAGTCGTTCACAAAGCGCTGCAGTTTTCTCCTGCTCTGGTCATGCTTGAGTTGACCGTGCTCATCAAATGCCTGCTGCGCGCTGGCCAGGCAAAAATCCGGGGCCGGGAAAACCGGCGTCAGCATGCCGGCCATGATATTGCGCAGATGCGCCTGCGCGCGGCAGCCGCCGGTGGGTGACATTGAGGCGCTGAGAATAGCCACCGGCTTGCCGGCGAACACGGATTGGTAAGCAGGCCGTGAAGCCCAGTCGATGGCGTTTTTCAAGCCACCCGGTACGCTGTAGTTGTATTCCGGAGTTGCGATCAGCACTCCATCAGCTGCTTCGATTGCCCGCTTAAAAGCCTGTACGGATACGGGCAGGTTGTCATTGTCATCGTCCTGATTGTAGAGCGGTATATTCGACCAGTCCGCCAGTTCAAAAGCCGCGTTGTCATCCAACAGTCCGGCTGCATTGCGCAGTAGCTGTAAATTGAAGGCATCCTTGCGCAGGCTGCCGCAAACCCCGAGTATTCGCATAGTCACTCCATCACCATTGAAAAACTGTACTTCAGGCCGGGCGAATTATATCAGGCGACTAGCAGGGCAGGGATGAAAATAGCAGATAAAATTTGACCCCGGCGAACGACTTACAGTGTTTCGCCGGGGTCAAAATAATGGCTGGATAATGGTTGAGTTCAGGCGATCATCAGTCCTCGATGAGCTCCAGGTCACCCAGTTCAACGCGACCGGGATTGTATTCGTCCATCATATCTTTCAGATGGTTCTCGACGGTACGTATATCGGAAGGCTGCATGCCGGCAATTCCTGGCAGTCCCACCGAGCCAAGCGTTAGGCATTCTTTGTCCGGCGTGCCTTCAACCGCGGCGCCGCAATTGATCCCGACGCTGGTCACCCGGTCGCATGAACTGCCCACGCGCGAGCCGACGCAAGAGCCTTTCTGCTTGCGCACCAGCCGGCGGGCCTTGCTGGCCACCGCGAACGTGCCGTAGTCCTCGCGGTATTCCTGGGCCAGCTCCTTACCGCTGTCTATCTGCTCGGGTGTCAAACTGTCGCGCACTTTGACATGATAGTTAACAAAGCCTTTCTGACGGGTCTCGGAAGCAACGTACGACCAGGCAAAGGCCTCGGTCATGTCTTTTTCCACGCCCCGGCCGTTGGCATACATATAGGCAACCCGGTACTGGGAGAATTTGTCATTGTATTCGGCCAGTTGATGATAGAGCTTGAAGGCCTGTTTATAGCGTTCCGCTTTGTAATGCACGTCGGCACGTTCCTGGGTTTTTTGAAAGGCCTGTACGGCATTGATATTGCCTTGCGCGATACCGCTGGCGCCCTGCAGGCCGTTACCAATACGGAAAGATGGCTGGCTGTCCTGTGAAAAAACCAGTTGACAGATCAGCAGAGATAAAGTGAAGAGCACTATATTTTTATGCATAAATGTTATCCCGTTAATAAGAATTAAATCGAATGTGTGTTCGATACCAACATACTACTAGTTAATTCGTATTTCAACAGCTTCAATAATTCGTCGGCTGGTCAAAACGTTGCTGCTCACGTAACAGGCGCTGATAGCAAGCCAGACGGTGGGCAAATACAGCATCGCTTTCAGCCCGGGCAAGCAGGGCACAACCAGGCTCGGCACGATGCTGGCAATCCTGAAAGCGGCAGGTTCCCAGCAACTCACGGAATTCAATAAAACCATGCGCCAGTTCGGCACTGTCCATCTGCCACAGCCCGTATTCCCACACTCCGGGAGAATCGATGATGCAGCCGGCCGAGTGCTCCAGAAAATACAGTTTAGCGATGGTGGTGGTGTGCTTGCCTTTGCCGGTGGCCGACGACAGGCTATTGGTCTGCACCGATAAATCCGGAATTAAGCGATTCAGCAGCGAGGATTTACCGACGCCCGACTGACCTGCCAGCAGGCTTTGCCGGCCGCTCAGTTCCGGCGCCAGCTGGTCCAGTCCGTGGCCGGTTTCGGCACTGCACTCCAACACCCGGTAACCCAGTTGCCGATAAGGATTTAAGCGCTCGCGCAGAGCTTCCAGCGCGGACTCGTCCAGATCAACCTTGTTCAATACCAGCAGACAGGCAATTCCCAGAATCTCCCCGGCTGCCAGATAACGATCAATCAGATCACGGCTGGGCGCGGGTTCCGGCGCCAGCACCACAACGATCTGATCAAGATTGGCGGCAATCTGCTGCCGCCGTCCGCGCCGGTCAGCGCGGGCAAAACAGTTACTGCGTGGATGGATATGGGTAGCCAGCCACTGACTGTCAGGCTGCAGGTCAATATCCACCCGGTCGCCGCACAGTGGACGCCCCACACGGCGTTGATACTGAACCGGCAGAATCGTCTGATCCGGTGCTGCTACCAGCCCATGGTTACCCCATGACGCCACACAGATCAGTTGGGTCATTAAAGCTTGATCAGTCAATGCTATGCTTACGCGTTGTCATCATTATTTTTGGATTGTCATGAGTTCAGCCGAGCAAAATCTTATCTGGATTGACCTGGAAATGACCGGCCTGGATACAACCACCGATGAAATCCTGGAAATCGCCATCATTGTAACGGATGCGCAGTTGCAGGAGGTCGCGGTAGCGCCGGTGATCGCCATTCAGCACGCCGAACAGCGCCTGCAGGCCATGGATGACTGGAATACCCGTACCCACAGCCAGTCCGGTTTGTGGTCGCGGGTATTGGACAGTGAGTTTGACTATGCCGGTGCCGAGCAGCAGATGCTGGCGTTTCTGGCGCCGCTGGTACCGGCCCGGGTATCACCAATGTGCGGCAACAGCATCTGTCAGGACCGGCGTTTTCTGGCGCGCCTGATGCCCCGTCTGGAAAGTTTTTTCCACTACCGCAATCTGGATGTCAGCACCGTCAAGGAACTGGCGGTTCGCTGGTGTCCGGAAGTGGTCGAGGATTTTGCTAAGGACAGCAAGCACGAAGCCCTGTCGGATGTACGTGACTCAATTACTGAGCTGAAATATTACCGCCAGTTTATGGGTTCGTTTGCAGGGATAGAAAAATGACATACAGGGCGGGTTTGGTATTGGTTGCCACCCTGACAGGGTTGCTGGGTTGTGAACAGGATAGCGCGCCTGAACCTGCTGCCAGGGCACAACAAGAGGTAACTCAAGTTGATGAAAACGCATCAGAATTACTGAATGACTGTGAAAATGGGCCGATCCGGTTACATGCTGCGGTCAATGACCAGCGCCGCCGTGAAAACAGCATGGCACGCGATATTTACCGCCACCCTGAACAAGTGCTGAGCTTTTTTGATGTGCAGCCGCGGCACACGGTGGTTGAAATCTGGCCCAGCGGCGGTTGGTGGACGGAAATACTCGCGCCGTATCTGCGTGATTGCGGACAATACATCGCGGCAGGCTTTTCACTGGAAGCCAATCGCACCCCCGGTTGGCGCCAACGCGTACAGCGGGATTACAACCATTGGCTGGCTAATGATCCAGAGCGCTTTGGCCAGGTACAGGTAACCGGGCTATCCATTCCCGAGCGTCCTGAAATCGCTCCGCCGGGCAGTGTTGACCGGGTATTGACGTTTCGCAACGTGCATAACTGGATGAATGGCGACTATGCGCCCGAAGTATTTGTCAGTATGTACAAGGCACTTAAACCAGGTGGTTTGCTGGGGTTGGTCGAGCACCGCGCCAAACAGGGCACCAGTATCGAGCAAATGATTCAAAGCGGCTATATTACTGAGGCTAAAGTGGTGGAAATGGCGATAGCCGCCGGTTTTGAACTGGTCAGCAAAAGCGAACTTAATGCCAACCCCGACGACACCAAGGATTATCCGGAAGGGGTGTGGTCATTACCGCCATCGCTGCGGGAAGGCGAAGTCGGTGAGCTTAAATACCGGCAGATCGGGGAAAGTGACCGCATGACACTGCTGTTCCGTAAACCCGCCTGACCATCAGGGTATGAATCAACCGTTTGAGGTCATCTGTACCCTCAGGCGGTCCGGCAACAGGTCATCAATATCGCCAATCAGTTTGCCCAGTTTTTTGTCGATATGCTGTTTTTGCTTAGCCGACAGGGTCTGGTTAAGCACCGCGCTGAGATGGGCAAATAACCGCTGATTGTGCAACGAATCCTGCTTGAGCTGCTCATCCTGATACTGGTCCGGATGAACCAGCAACTGCTGCAAACGGGGCTGAAAGTCCGCCTCGGATCGTCGCTGGGACAGTAGTTGCCGGGCTGCTGATTGCACGCGCTGGCGGTAATCCTGGCGGCTGGCAAAGGTGGGCTTCAGGCGCGCGGCATAATCGCTGATTATATCCTGCTGCAAACTGCTCAGATCACCCAGCCAGCGTTCCATCTGTTCCTGCATATCTTCGATCCGTTCTGGCAAGCGCTCATCCGCGGGGGTGTCCAGATACTCTTCCATGGCCTCGGTATTGTTTTCGACCACTTCGGCAAACAGCGAATCAACCTGCTCATCCGATAACAATACGGCAAACGAAACGAGTTGCGGGCTGACGCGAGTCAGTAACCGCTCCCAATGCTGACGGCCACGCTCGAAATGCCCCAGCCACTGCTGCTGCGACAAACTGCCGGCGCTCAATTGCTGCCGCAGCTCGCTCAGATGCCGCCGGTATTGAATCAGTTCTTCTTCCCGGTGCCAGGCCAGCCACTGCTCGAGGTTTTCATCAAACGCGGCTTTCTGTGCTCTTTCCAGCTCCACGTAGTCATCCACATACCAGTACACCAGCCAATCCAGGTTGTTGTAGGCAAAGCGCGATGAGCAGCCGGTCAACAGCAGCAAAAGTAATAGTGTGGCAAGCAGTTTGGGCATAGGTCAGACTTCAGATCATGGGCAGCTTGATGTGCAAAGTATAAGCAGGACGCATCAAAGCGGTGTTAAGCCACAGCTCATCGTGATCACTGCTTTACCAGCGGCCCGCACCAGGTTTGTCGTAACAGGCGAACGTTGCAGGCCAATGGTATGTGCTTGTTCAACTGATTCGCCAATAAGCTACTATCTGATGCAGGCACTGGGGGCAAAACTATTATTGCAGGGAGTCATTATATCGATCAAAAACCACTGCTTAATCATCCTTCAGCTTATGCTCCGCCGTGCAGGCTGGCTGCTGCCAACCTGATCGTCGGCGTACTGCTGAGCAACACGGTATCTGCCTACGGCGAAGATATCGCCAACCGGCTTGATCCGGATAGCGGGCAGCCTTTTTGCGCGACCATTGTTATTCCACCCGGCGGACCGGTCCAGGATTGTCAGCACAGCACTTTCCATTATGAGCTGATGCGGACACTGGCGCGCGCCGCTGGTTTTTGTCCCACCGTGGCGGATCGCATCGCGGTGACTTCCGAAGCGGTTGATACCGGCCAGTTTATTGGTGAACTGGATAGCTGCCCAGCCTATCTGGCTGATTGATCACTCAATGGGTCATTACCTGATAAGTGTTTGAATATGCATTGGTTGTTGCTTTGACAGATGTATCTGTCTCTCATGGAGTGCATATCTTACAGGGGAAAGATCACTTATATGGACCTGTGGGAAAATATACGTGGACGGATGAAAACAGCTATTAGAGTGATTATAGCGATAAAAATTAAAGCTCCGATAGCTGAAAGCGTAGGCACCGGTACGCCGTTAAGGCCAAGGTATTGAAAAGTAACCGTAGCTTCATTGTTCGTTGGGTTGGGGTCGGTTGCTATTTCAGTATGCATAAAGGTAATATCTTCGGTCCCTAATTCGATAGAGCTGACTTGAAAAGTGATGACGCATTCAAGCGACTGGTTTGCAATAAAATCATCAATAATCCATAACAGTAGAAAATCTGTGAAACCTCTATTCTCATTACGCTGCACTAAAAGCTCGATATTACAAGTGGCGGCGAGGGGAAAGGTGAGACCTCTAATAAATTCTGGAGTAAAAACAATAGCTCCAAGTTGATCGTCAGGCCCAAGGTTTGTAGCGTTTAGAGTAATTGCTGCTAAATCGCCAAACTGTAATGCTCCGGGAGTTGCTGTTGCACTGACCCGGATATCACTTGTGCCGGAGCCCCTGCTTTCGAGGTCGGTTAAAGAATTGATAAAAGTTATTGTCCCGGCTTCAGCATTGACGCATGCGACTGTCAGCAGACAAATAATAAGCGATAGTAAAAATTTAGTTGGTTGCATAATTTAAAGCACAAGTCCTTCAAAGCCGTCTATGTAAATATCTTCAGGCGGAGTTCGCCTTAGTGCTATGTGGGGCGCGTAGCAGTCAAGTGACCGAGAATTATCTCGTGCATCTGGGATCCCTAAGGGCTGACTATTGAATGTAGCGCCAGGTGTTGAATAATACGGAACTACGGTGCAAAAAGAGCCTGTTGCTGCTGAGCATTCAGCTCTTCCTGATAAAATTGTCGAGAATCCTTCATTGATTTGAGTGTCGATAAACCAGTGTGCAAAAGAATAGGGAAATGGTGCTGTCGAATCATCGTACGGGGGAGGTGGCGGGGGTGGTGCCTGCCCTATTGCGTTGGGGTTATGCTGGCCGCCAAGGGAATGCCCAACCTCATGAGCGAATACCATTGTTGGTTCATAGATACATTGAGCCGTCACTGATGAAACAATTTCGTTTTGTAGTGATATGGCTCTGTTAAAATCAAAGATAGGGGGTGCAAGTCCTGTGCAGAAGTTTTGTGTTGAGGAGACGCCTACAAAACTAGCAATGTCAGCATGAATTTGAGGGAGTATTCCTTGGTCATTTAAGAAAATTCGGAAGAACGCTGAAATCAAACTAAAGTTATCGCCATTTTCAACATAATCCGTTTGTTGAATAAGTATTGGGTTAAGTCTAGTAGGTATTTGAACGCTATTTGCCAAGGCTGTGTTAGTCTCCGCTACAAAAGTTTGTATGTCATCTTCAATATTGCCTCCCATTTGTGTAACGAAATTAGCCGCCGCTGCAGAATAAAATATTGCAATATCAATAGTTTCAAAACGTGGAATTTCGGGACAAACAAAAGCCGGTCCGCTGGTAGATAGAAAATTGTTCTGAGCGCTCTCATCGTATACATCATTTCCAGGCTGCACGGGCGCATCTGCTTTAAGTAGCCAGTACTCACTGTCGAGCGTATTGATTGAAAATGCTGCCCCTGGTGAAGATACATACCCCTGCATTCCTGACTTTGTAAAAGTGAGGCCTAAATAAATGCTTTCTCCGCTGGCTTGAACATGAATAGTCTCATTTGATGCGAGAGACTGCAGCTCGCTAGAAACTGCATCAATCTCACATGCGCCTCGACTTTCTCCATCTTGAGCACGAATTACGTCAGTTACCGCTAGAGTTCTTTCCTTATTTTCATCCGGAAGCTTCATGTTTATATAGCGTGGGATAGTATTCCATTCTGGTGCAAATGACTCAATCTTGTATCCTTTCTTAGCACCAAGGCTCTCAATCTGTGTCAACTCATTTGACCAGAGTGGGCTTGCCTCGGAGAGCGGTAGATTCAGGATTTGAGACTCTAAGGCTTCGCTTGATGCCGATTTAGTGATTTGAAGGTGTTTCATGTCGCTAATCGCGAAATGCCCTTCATCTGCTTCAGTATCGGCATATGTTGATGTGCATGGGTCAAGCAAAGCTGTGTAAGAGCCGATTGGTATCTTCTGGTCATCAATTTTTATGTTTGATAGTGTTAATTCGCCAGATAATGATTGCTGTGTAAGGCTTGCAATGATGTAGCGCACCCTAATAGTATCGCCAAATGTTAACGCATTACACGATAATAAAATATCATCAGTAGCCAGATTTTCTGTGCTTGTCTGGCAGGACGAAATATCTATAGCGTCCGCAATTGAGGCAGGAAGTAGGATATCAAACTGTACGCCAGCGACATCGGTCAATGGACCTACGGTTGCTTCGAGCACGGTAATCCCTGGAGAGATTACTTGTGTATTTAGTTGAATAACAGGATGGCCTAGATTTACTGCGTAAATTTCAGTGCTGATTGCGGTGAGAAACAGCACTATTAATTTTTTCATTGTAAACGCCCAAGTCAGGCTCTTTGACCTGCTCGCCAAAGAGATATTTGAGTAAATGAGATTATTCGCAAGAACTTACCCGCCTTGACGCTGCAGGGACCCTTGTTTCCATAAGGTGCCAGTCTATAGATGCTTTCGGAAGCCTGTCAAACTTGGCTTCGAGATCGTACGGCGCAAACAGATACAATACTGTTTTCAGCTTGTCGATTATATGTGATTTCAATATGTATCGGGTTCGGCATGGGCATCAGGTGGAATTTCCTTATATCTGCTGCTTTCGATACGGGGAATTGTGGTACGCCCGCTACGAGAACAATAAGTTTTGATGGGCAGGTTGATGGGACCCAGACAGGGGGCTGATTCGCAGCATCCTGCTGCTCACCCTGCGGGCGCACTGATGTGCGTCCCGTTTTGCTGTCCTGCCAATCGGTCGAACCCGGAATAGTTTTAACCAGACTATTGGAGAGTGATGGTACGCCCGCTACGAGAACAATAAGTTTTGATAGGTAGGTTGATGGGACCCAGACAGGGGGCTGATGCTCGCCTTCCGTGGCTCGCACCCTACGGGCGCACTAATGTGCGTCCCGTTTTGCTGTCCTGCAAAACGGCGCGAACCCTTCGGGTTCTTAGCCCCCGTAGGGTGACACATATACAAAAAAGCCCGCATTGAGCGGGCTATTTTGTATATGGCGTCCCCTAGGGGGTTCGAACCCCTGTTACCGCCGTGAAAGGGCGGTGTCCTAGGCCACTAGACGAAGGGGACACTGTTTGGTGGAGCTAGACGGGATCGAACCGTCGACCTCTACAATGCCATTGTAGCGCTCTCCCAGCTGAGCTATAGCCCCGATTGAGCGAACGCGAAATACTAAGTGTTCATTATACGTCTGTCAATCCTTTCGTTGCCAGTATCTTTTGGATTCAGCCGATGCTCGGCTCCAGATCGGCGGTGGCCGGCTGCGGGGCGGGCTTGGGCAGGAAAGCCTGGCTGCTGATCTGCATGCTGCGCAGGCTGTGTCCCTGCTGCAGCAGATAGTCCAGCCACTTGCTCAGAGCTCGGTTCTGGCGCCAGTGGATCCGCAGCAGCGCGGCCGGATCAAGATCCGGACCGGCGATTCGGTTGATTCCCCGACGGATGTCAAACGAGGTCACTTCGGCAATGCGCAGATCGTGATACATGCGGATATGCGCTTCGGGCTCGGAGGTCTGCTGTTGCGCACTGTGCAACTCGTAGGTCAAACGCAGAAAAGAGGTATATGGATGCAGTTCCAGCACCTGTAGATGCAGAGCCGGATGGTGGTTGATGCGCGAGCAGAAAAACTGGTGCAGGGCGATATTATCCGGCAGCATCAGCATCATCTGATGGTAAATGCCTTCCTGCAGATGCTGCAGCTCATCACGCCCGCCGTGCGTTTGAGCGGCTTTCCACGATGTTTCCCGAATCAGTACCATGCCCGCAGCATAGCATAAGCAAAGCTAAATTCTGCGCTGTATAATGGCCTGTTCAGCGCGAAGGCAGAATCACATTGCCGCTGCTCGGCAACTGCTCCAGAAAGGCCTTGAATACCCGGCGACTGGTTGCCAGCGATGCATCAATATGTTGCTCGGTGTGTGTCAGAATTTCCTCCGCGGAGTGCTCAACATCCGACGCGGCCAGTTCGCGCAGATAGGCGGGCAGCTTCAGCCAGCGTTTGATCAGGCGTTGATCCAGCTCCAGGTGAAACTGGAAACCCCAGCCCAGCTCGCCATAACGAAAGGCCTGGTTGCTGCAGATGTCTGATTGCGCCAGCAATTCCGCGCCGGCCGGCAGTGCAAAGCTATAACCATGCCATTGATACACCGGCTGTTGATCAGGGTAGTGCAGCAGCAGACGGTCCTGCCGGCCACCAGTGGTAATCCGCAACGGATACCAGCCGATTTCCCAGCGCGGTGCGCGAAACAGTGCCGCCCCCAGGGTGTGGGCCAGCAACTGGCTGCCCAGGCAGATACCCAATACCGGTTTGCCGGCTTTGAGAAAATGCTCTATGGCCCGGCACTCGACCGCCAGATGCGGGTATTGCTGCTGCTGGTCGGGCATCATCGGACCACCCAGCACCACCAGCGCATCATAGCGCTCGCAGCGTGGCTGGCGGTGCGGGTCGCGGGAAAAGTTCAGATACCGGATACGATGCCCATGAGCGCGGATCAAAGGATCGAAAGTACCTAAGGGTTCGGCTGCAACATGTTGAAAAACCAATATTCTTGCCAAAACTTTTCCTCAGATTGCAATGTACGGTTACACTTAACGCATGCCTGACCAGACAGCTGCCACCGACCACCTGCAACCCGCTATCCAGCGTTGGTTCTCGGCCAGCATCGGTTCACCCAGCAGCATGCAGTTGCAGGCCTGGCAGCATATTGCGGCTGGTCAACATACCCTGATCACGGCGCCGACCGGGTCCGGCAAAACCCTGGCCGCATTTGTACCGCTGTTTGATCAATTACTCAATCCCGCCGGCCAACTCAGTGATACCACCCGCATTCTATATATCTCGCCGTTAAAGTCGTTGTCACATGATGTGGAGCGCAATCTGGAACCCGCGCTGCAGGGTATTGCCCAAGCCGCTCGGTTGAAACAACCGCTGCGCGCCGCGGTGCGTACCGGCGACACCCGCCCGGCTGAACGTCAGCGGCAGGTACGTAAACCGCCACACATCCTGGTCACCACGCCCGAATCCCTGTTTATTCTGCTGTGCAGCAAACAGGGCCGTAAAGCGCTGGCGGGTATCCGGCAGGTTGTGGTGGACGAGCTGCATGCGCTGGCGGGCAACAAACGCGGTGCGCACCTGCTACTGTCGCTGGAACGTCTGCAGCGCCTGCTGGCGCGCCCCATGCAGCGGATCGGGGTATCAGCCACCCAGCGGCCGCTGCCGCTGCTGGCGCAATGGCTGTGCGGCGGACAGCCGTGCGCACTGGTGGATGCCGGTCTGCGCACCGATCTGGATCTGGATATTGAACTGCCGCCAACCCCGCTGGGGGCGTTGCTGAGCCACACCCAGATGGAACAGATCAGTCAGCGCATCAAAACCCTCGTGGAGGCGCACCGCACCACACTGGTATTTGTTAACACCCGCCGCATGGCGGAGCGCCTGGCCGGCCGGATGAGCGAGTTGATGAGCAGCGAAGATGCCACGCAGCCAGTGCTGGCTGCCCATCATGGCAGCCTCAGCCGGGAATTGCGTCTGGCTGCCGAACAGCGCCTTAAGGACGGGCAGTTACGGCTGGTAATCGCGACCAGCTCGCTGGAACTGGGGATTGATATCGGCTCAATCGACCTGGTTTGCCAGCTGGGTTCACCCAAAGGTTTTTCCGCGATGCTGCAACGTGCCGGCCGGGCCGGGCATCAGCATGGCGGGGCGCCGCTGGCACGCCTGTTCCCGCTGACCCGTGATGATCTGCTGGAGTGCTGGGTATTGCTGCAGGGCCTGCAGGCCGGACAACTTGATTGCATCCGCCTGCAGCAACAGCCACTGGATGTTCTGGCGCAGCACATTCTGGCCGAGTGTGCCTGCGGCGAGCAGACCGAAACCAGCCTGGCGGAGTGGGTTCGACGGGCCTGGCCTTACCGCCGCTTGTCGGACGACAGCCTGGCTGCGGTATTGACGATGCTGGCCGATGGCTATGCCGGTCGACAGGAATCCATGCGGTTGTTATGGAACCGCAGCCGTGGCCGCCTGCAGGCTGACGGTCAGGTCGCCAGTCTGTGCGCTATGAATGCCGGCGCTATTCCTGATCAGTTTGATCAGGATGTGTGGTTGCTTCCGGCTGGGCACACCGCCGGTGAAGCATCTGTCAGGGGTACCCATGCAACTGCTCAGCTTGAGCATATCGGCACGGTCGACGAGGAGTTTGCTTTTGAAAGCCTGCCCGGCAATGTGGTACAGCTGGGCAACCGCAGCCTGCAGATCGTCAAGGCCTGTGCTGACGGCCTGTTTGTCCAAAGCGCCGACGGCCATCCGCCGGCGATTCCCTTCTGGTTCGGTGAAGGGGCAGGGCGCAGCAGCGAGTTGTCGGATGGTATGGCAGCGCTTATGCGGCAGGCTGCCGGACGTAGCCCGGATCAGCTTATCAGTCAGGACTGGTTGACAGCCGGCTCACATCGGGCGCTGAATCCACAGGCGGCTGAACAGCTGTGCGCTTATCTGGCTGCCTGCCATGCGGCGCTGGACGGTCTGCCGCATCAGCAGCGCATTATTATTGAGCGCTTTTTCGATACCACCGGTAATTTTCATGTGGTCATACACAGCATGTTCGGTATCCGACTCAATCGTGCCTGGGGACTGGCGCTACGCAAGCGGTTTTGCCGCCAGTTCAATTTCGAATTGCAGGCCAGCGCTACCGATAACGGCTTATTACTGTCACTGGGACCAACCCACAGCTTCCCGTTGGAGGATATTGCCGCTTATCTGAAAAGTCACAGCGTGCGCCAGTTACTGATTCAGGCGCTGCTGGATTCGCCGCTGTTCGTCAGCCGCTGGCGCTGGGCCAGCAATACCGCGCTGGCCGTTTTGCGCATGCGCAACGGTAAGAAAGTCATGCCTCAGCAGCAGCGTAATCAGGCTGAGGATTTGCTGGCATTGCTGTTTCCAGATCAGCTTGCCTGTCTGGAAAATATCCGCGGTGAGCGGCAGGTTCCCGACCATCCGCTGGTCAACCAGGTGATCGACGACTGTCTGTTTGAGGCAATGGATATAGAAGCTCTGGAAGCCGTGCTGATCGGCATTGAGCAGGGCGAGATTGAGGTCACCTGTGTGGATCTGAACGGGCCGTCGCCATTGGCGGAAGAGCTGATCCACGGTAAGCCCTGGAGCTTTCTGGATGATGGTGAAGCCGAGGAACGCCGCACCCGCACCGTGGCTACCAGTTACCGCACGCCCGATATTGCCGCCGCCAGCCAGCTGCGGGTGTTACCCGAAGCAGATATACAGCAACTGCGCAAACGCTGCTGGCCACGGGTCAGCAACCCCGATTCGCTGCATCAACTGTTATGCAGAGCAGGTTATCTGACCATTGCCGAAGCCCGCCTGGGTGGTCCTGCCGGAATCAGCAACCCACAGGCCAGCTTCTGGCCGGCCTGGTTTCAGGCTCTGCTGCGTGACTGGCGGGCCGGTATCGTAACCCGTGACGGTCAGCCGGTGTACTGGGTGGCGGACGATTGGGCACCGTTGATCTTGAGCCTGGATGACAGCCTGCAGACCAGTCAGGCATGGTTGGCCAGCCTGGCCGTCGACTTGGCTGGCGATCTGGCGGCTGACAGTCCGACCAGGTCAGCGGAGCAAAGCCTGTTGCTGGCCCGGCTGAGTGTACTGGGACCGGTCAGGTGTCAGCAGTTGGATGCGGTGCTGGGTTTGCCCGGTAAGGCCGCGCCTGAGTTGGCGGCACTACAGACCAGCGGAGACGTGATTGAATTTCAGGCCGAGCAGCACTGGTGGGCATTGCGCAGACATGCCGTTGCGCTGCGCCAGAGCATCGCTTAGGCTGACCCGCTGAAAACCCGGTAGCGGTGTGATGCTGCTGGCGATGATTGAAATCGTCATGGAGCAGAGCGAAGACCCTCAAGACCTGCTTTCGTATCTAAGCTTAACCGGCTGCCTTGCAAATATTGGCCAATGCACTGTTTTATGATTCTGCTGTGGGCGAGCTGGTCGTTTACCACGGCAACGCCCTGGGCGACCCGGAAAACTGGAAACGATTTTGCTACACCAATCACAGGAGGTGGGAAGAAAGCGGCGTACCGCATGAACCCCACCCTGCTGAACAACCACGACAACCGCCGCCAGGCACGCAATTTAAATTGATATAAAAAAACCCGGCACTGTGGCCGGGCTGTAAAGCCGGCGGGAAATATGGGATTACCCCGCCTAGAGTTACACCGGCAAGGTGTAAGCCGATGTAGCCTTGACTGAATAGTGTTTTAGTTCTGCCGGCAAGTAACCGTACAGCTTTGCTCGTCACAGGTAAACGAACACCCGCTATCACCGCCGCCAGTAACACCAAAGCCCAAAGAGAGAACAAGATTGCGGGTGTTTACAAAGTTGCCACTCTGGCTGCCTTCCCGGAAAAATGACCTCATGCCAACAACATCACCTGCGTCTTCGGGAATATCGTTATTCTCCGAATCGCGATATGTGCCGGGGACAACATCAAGCTTGTTACGATCATCAAAAGTCCATAAAGCGGATGACCCATCTGAAAAGAAAAACTCAAAGCTCGCATTAAGGTCAATCAGATTTTCAAAGGCGGGGATGGCATCACTGACAAAGTTCAACGCCCGAAAGCCCCGGCCAAGGTTGAGGTTTGACTCGAAAGCCAACTGCCCTATTTCACGGGTCAGTGAAGCAAACCCCACCACATCAAACGCCGAATCAAAACCCCGGCCGGCCGGAATATTAAAGGCGTTATTGATCGTTGTACCGCCACCCCGGGTTTGATGGCGCGTACCAGCCCGGGTTGAAACCCCGTTGGCTTCCAGCCAGGCAACATAACCCGCCAGATCAGCAAAGCCAGTCCGTTCAGCATCGGTTAGTTGTAATTCAGCAACCGTTACAGTGCCCCGGGTGGTGGTCACTTTATCTTCGCTTAGAATGCCGGTTTCAGCGGATAAATTGTCGTAAGCATCTTGCAAGTCCGGATTCAACGGATTGCCCGACAGGACAAAATATTTTGACAGCGCCGAACGGTCAAAATCCGCAATATAAACGTGAACACCGGCACTGGCGGCATTGCCCGCTGTGGTAGCCGCCAAATTGCGCTTTTGCAGGGATGAGCAGCTATCACATAGAGCCGCTCTATCTTGTGCGGCGATAGCCGGCATAGAAAAAAAAGCCCCGATCAATAGGACTGCTGCAATTTTTTGAAACATTGAAATCTCCTTGTCACCCTTGGGGTAGCTCCTTGCTTTTTCGTGTGCCCATTCAGGACATGCCCTTTAACATGCGGAACTATAGCATAGCCCGTTAGGCAGCCTGTCAATACACGTTGGCGGGCAATATAGCAAAATTATTGTTGGTTTACCGTCTGAAAAGCTCTAACTTTTTTGTAAGAAATTTGCCCGATATAACAGCAAACAGTTTGCAATTATACTTGTTCGGGTATCAAGGAATTTCTATACCATTGCTTGCGCCTGGGCGGGGCGTTTAAAGCGCTCCTGCGACTTCTCGGGCGGTCGCATTCAGGCTGGGCAGGGCAAACTTCCTTTTTCAGCTACCTGCGGCAGCACAATGGACGCAGCTTGTCTCTGTTGTTATCCGTTGCTAACATCAATGTGCATGATCATTACCTATCCTCAGCATAAGGCTAGGCTGGTATGACCGCTGACTACCGACTCTATGGTGCGGAATTTTCGCTGTATTCAGGTAAGGTGCGGGCTTATCTGCGCAAAAAGGGCATCCCGTTTGAGGAAATCAATGCCTCGCTGCGGGTGTATAAAAAATTTATCATTCCCCGCACAGGGGTTAAATATATCCCGGTGGTACAGACCCCGGACGACCAGGTCTATCAGGACACCACGGTCATTATCGATGCCCTGGAGCAACGCTTTCCGGAGCCGTCGGTCTATCCCGCCACGCCGCTGCAGAAATTGATAGCCCTGTTGCTGGAGGTCTATGGTGATGAATGGCTGCTGCTGTACGCCATGCATTACCGCTGGAATTATCCGGCCACCAACTACCGCTTTGTCATCGGTGAATTCGGCAAAATGCTGTTGCCCGGCTGGCCGGGCTTTATCCAGCGCTGGCTGGGTAAAAGGGTCGGTGGCCGCTTTCATGGCGCGGTCGCGAAACTGGGGGTGTCAGAACATAACCGGGCAGCTATCGAAAGCTCTTACCGGCAGTTGCTGGCCGATCTGCAGGCCCATTTCAGCCAATATGATTATCTGCTCGGCAAACGTCCCAGCATTGCTGACTTCGGCTTTATCGGACCTTTTTATGCCCATCTGTACCGGGATCCTTATCCCGGTAAAATATTGCGCACTGAAGCTCCGGCCGTGGCGGCCTGGGTTGAGCGTATGCATAGCACCGAACCGGTCACCGGGGCTTTTCTGCCGGACGATGAGATTCCCGCGACTCTGCTGCCGGTATTGCGCCGGATGGCCAGTGAGCAACTGCCGGTGCTGCTGGATACCGAACAGCGCCTGACGCAGTGGCGCAGCCAGAACCCGGCGGCTGTTGAAATCCCACGCTCAATCGGCAGCCATGCTTTTAAGCTAGAGGGCGTTAGCGGGGAGCGGGTGATTCTGCCGTACTCACTATGGATGTTTCAGCGCGCCCTGAAATACTATCAACGCCTGCTGCCGGCGCAGCAGGCCGCGGCGGATCAGCTGCTGGCCGACGTTGGCTTTGCCGATGCCATGCGCGGTTTTTCAGGACCACGCCTGATACGGCGCGACAACCGGTTGTATTTTGCTGATTAAGCAAGGACCATTAAGACTGAAGCTCCGGCGTCCGCCCGGTGGCAACATCAATAAGCCAGCTGACATGGCTGCTATTGACTATCCTGAGAAAGTCTATAGACTATGAGCGGTTGTAAGTTCGTTGCATATTTAATGTACACCTGTTCGAAGTCCCTTCCTGTAATACCTCAATTGGTTTTCAATAAGTAATAACAGCACTTTCAGCTTTACGGTCTCGTTGCGAGACTAATTTTTTTATTTTTTTATAGGTTATATACACAATGTCTACTACTACTGGAACCGTTAAATGGTTCAATGAAGCCAAAGGCTTCGGCTTTATCGCACAAGAATCTGGTCCTGACGTATTTGCTCACTTCAAAGCCATCACCGGCTCAGGCTTCAAAGTCCTGACCGAAGGCCAGAAGGTTGAGTTCACTGTCGTGCAGGGCGAGAAAGGTCCTCAGGCCGAGAACATCGTTCCGCTTTAAGCTGAACGATAAGGTCCGCAATGCGGGCCAACCTGAACAGTCCCTGTCAGCAGGGACCATCAAAGGCAAGACTTCGGTCTTGCCTTTTTTGTTATGCCAGGCGGTGTTTTCAGCCGCTATTGCTTTCGTCAAGGCTGGCGGTTTCAGTCAACTGCCCCAGCCGGGCGTGCAATAAATCCAGCCTCAGATGACCACTGGCGCCAGGTGAAACCCGCTCCGCAATGCTGTGTATAGCAGCCTGTTCAATATCCTGCTCAGATAGCCGCTGCAGCTGTTCGGCTACCTGTTGGTAGGCCTGCCGGAAGGGCACCCCTTGATTCACCAGCTCTATCGCCCGGTCAGTGGCCAGCATGGACGGTTCGATCGCAGCGAGCATCGCCGGCGCCTGCCAGACAAATCCACGTAACAGATCAGGCAGCAGGCGGAGCGCCGCCAGACCGTGCCGGAAAGCCCGCAGCAAAGGGGCTTTGCTCAATTGCAGATCACGCTGATAACCGGAGGGCAGCGCCAGCAGGCCGTTGATTTCCGTAATCGCCCCCTGACAGACTGCCGGAGTGCCGCGCAACAGTTCAATAAAGTCCGGATTGCGTTTGTTGGGCATGATGGAAGAACCGGTGGTGTAGCGCTCCGGCAACTGGATGAAATTGTATTCGCTGCTGCAGAACAGGCTGAAATCCCAGGCCAGACGGCGGATATCCAGCAAGACCTGATGCAGACAATGCAATGCGTGCAACTCCAGCTTGCCACGACTGTTCTGGGCGTACATCGGATTAAGCTGCAGGCGCGCGAAACCCAGCCTGCTGGTAGTGTATTCGCGATCCAGTGGCAGATTAATGCCATACCCCGCCGCGGTGCCCAAAGGGTTGCTGTTGATCAAATCATAGGCCGCCGCGACCAGGCTCAGATTATCCAGCATGGCTTCAGCAAAACCGGCACACCAATGGCCGCTGCTGGACACCACCGCGCGTTGCAGATGGGTATAGCCGGGCATCGGCAGATTGTCCTGCTCGGCACGCTCCAGCAGGATGCCCGCCATAGCTGCACACAGGCTGTGTAGATGCTGCAGCTGGTCTTTCAGCCATAACCGGGTGGCCACCAGCACCTGGTCATTGCGGCTGCGCCCGGTGTGTACCTTTTTACCGGTATCACCCAGTTTTTCGGTCAGAAAAAATTCAATCGCGGAATGACCATCCTCAAAACGTCCGTCCAGGCTGAAACTGCCGGCCCGGAACTGTTCCAGACACTCATCCAGTGCGGCGCACAATGCGCTGCATTCGGACTCATCCAGAATATCAATCCGCTGTAAAGCCTGAACATGCGCACGGCTGGCCTGAATGTCATACGGCAGCAGTTCAGCATCCAGCCGGATATCCTCGCCGATCATAAAAGCCATAATGGCCGGGTCAATCTGGCTGCTGTGTTTTTTCCACAGCGCCGGCTGCTCTTTGTCAGTCATTATTCAATCCGTCCTGTTCATCAAATCCGCACGCCAGATTCAGATTCTGAATGGCCTGGCTGGCTGCGCCTTTAAGCAAGTTATCCAGTACGCTGACCAGTACCAGACGCTGCCCGTCATTGCTCAGCACCGCGCCACCTATACAACAGTCGGCGGTATTGCGCACCATGCTGATATCGGGTACCGAGGCGCTGGTACTGATGCGCGCCTCGGCATAATAAAACCGCTCCAGCTGATGGTTGACCTCAGCCAGTGTCAGCGGCTGATCAAGCTGACATGAGACCGTCATCTGGATACCCCGAAAAAAGCCGGCCACCGAGGGCATGAAATAAACCGGCTGCTGCAGCTGATGGCTGACTTCACGCTCGTGCATGTGGTTAACCAGGCCATAGGCGCGCAGATTATCATGCAGCAGCCGCGGGTTATTGTGTGCCGATGGACGGGTGCCCGCGCCGCTGTAACCGGATACGCCAAAGCAATGTATGTTGCTGATGCCAAGCGGCTGGAACGGCGCCAAAGCCAATTGCATCGCGGTCGCATAACATCCGGGGTTACTAATGCGCAGCGCGCCGTTCAGCCGCGACCGCCGGAGTTCCGTCAAACCATAAGTCCAGTCGGCATCAAAGCGATAGTCCGCGCTTAAATCCAGCACCACCGCAGCCGGGTCCAGCGTAGCAATGGCCGCCACCCATTCCGCTGCCAGCCCATTGGGCAGGGCCAGCACATATACATCCGCTGACCGCTCAGTCAGCTGCTTTGGTGCAACCACCACATAGTCACCCGCCAGCCCCGGCACATCGGCGCTTAACGGCTGGCCCTGTTTTTCGCGTGATGATGCCCAGGCCAGTTCAAAGCCGCTGTGCCGCCTCAGAATCCGCAACAGTTCCTGACCGACATAACCGCGTGCGCCGACGATGGCCAGTGTTTTGTCAGTCATCAGCAGGCTCCGGCGGCAGCCGCGTGATAGTCGCCGGGCTGTGCTGCACATATGTGTATAAGCGCGTCAGTACCGCTTGTTCCATATGACCGCACCAGAACAGATGCCAGGCTGGCCCTTTGATCAGACCATCTGCCTGACGTACATAAAAATCATTGATCGGATTGAGCCGCCGGGCACGCCAGAACAGCACCGGATGCTGTTCGCGCATCACGTTCCAGACCGCACGCCCCAGGCCCTCGCCGCGGGCCGCGTCAGTGACCGCGAACTTATCCAGTTTGGCCTGGTCCTGTTCGCGGGTAATCACCGCGGCCGCCCGATAACTTTCGGTAATATAGGCGGCCTGCAGGCGGGTAGCGTTAAAATAGTCATCCGCCAGGGTGCCACCAAAACTGGTTTCCAGCAGTTCCCGCAAACGGCGTTGATCCACGCTCTGCCAGCTGTGGTGCGTTTCAATCCGCTCACCCATACGCACCATGGTGCCGGAGCCTTTGTGCGTGAACAGCTCTTTGGGTAGCTCTTCCGGCGCGGTGATGGAAACCGATACCGAAGGCGGCAGGTCTTTCAGCAGAGCATGAATCTGCCGCAGTTTCAGTTGCATCCCCGAATGCAGCCAGGGCTGCTGCATCAACATATCGTAATCGGTGGTCAGATTGATGGAAGGAATAATCTCCCCATGGTCATCCAGAATACCGCCGGGACCGGTCAGAAAAACCACCTTATAAGGCATAAAATGCTTGACCAGGTGCTGCGCCGCCTCGTCGGCGTTGATATTGAGAATTTGGCCGTCATCGGTCTCACCCAGCGTACTGAGCACCGGTATGCAGTTGTTTTCCAGGGCCGTCAGAATGCCGTGGTCATCGATGGCCTGCACATGCCCGACCAACCCCAGTTCCGGTGCATCACTGCGCTGCGCGATGAAGATGCCGTTACTCATGCCATCGGCGGCCACACCCAGTTGTTTCAGGCGGGCCACCAACTGCCGGTTGATCTGCCTGAATACCCGCCGGGCAATCCGCAGAACTTCCGGCGTGGTTACCCGCAGCCCCTGGTGCCTGACAGTATCGATTCCGGCCGCTTGCAGTGCGCTGTCCAGTTGCGGGCCGCCGCCATGAATCACGATCGGCACCAATCCGACCCGGTATAAAAAGGCCAGCGCGGAAGCCAGCGCATCCAGTTGTTGCTGCATGATCGCGCCACCGACCTTGATCACCGCAAACTTACTGCGTTCCAGATCACTGAAGCGCTCCAGATACTGATGGATTTCACGCTGGCTGCCGAGCTGGCTCAGCAGCCGGATAATGGTGGTGCGGGTCTGTTGTTCGCTGCTGCTCATGGTGACTCAGCCAGCAACCGTTGATAGATGGCCGTCATGCTCTGCAGTTGCTCCAGCGCAATCCATTCGTCGGCGGTATGCGCCTGAGCGATATCACCGGGTCCGCAGACCATGGCCGGAATACCCGCCGCGGAAAATAACGCGGCTTCGGTCCAGAAGGAAACCGGTTGTCCGACACTCAGACCCAGCCTTGCCAGCTGCTCCGCAGCATCCGGCGCGTCCGGACCGGCGGGCAGGGCGGGCTCGGCGGCCATGGTTTGCCAGTGACTGCTGGTCCGTGCCGCCGGCAGCTGCTGAATCTGCTCCAGCAATTTGTCAGCCGATTGTCCGGGCAGCGGGCGGCAACCGAATGACAACCAGGCATGCTCGGCAATAATATTGTTCTTCAGCCCACCTTCGATCCGTCCGGCATTCAGGCAGATACCGCGCAGCCCGGTATAAACCAGATGGGCCTGCTCGGCATGCTGGGCGGCCAGTTGCTGGGCTTGCACCAGAAACCGGCTGGCCTGGTGAATGGCGTTGTCTTCCAGTGCGCGTGGATCCGAGGAATGTCCCGACCGGCTGCTGAATTCCGCTTTTGCCGAGGCATAGCCACGATGCGCGGTAACTGCCTGGCATGCGGTGGGTTCGGCGATCATCGCCAGTTGATAGGCACGGCTGTCGGTCAGAAACCGCCGTACGCCGCGGCTGCCGCCGGCTTCTTCATCACTGCACAATAATAGCGCCGCATCGGCGTGCGGATGCTGTTGCAATGCCGCCAGCCAGCAGGCCAGTGCGCCCTTGATATCACAGGCACCTAGGCCGATCACACGGTCCTGATCCGCCTGCAGCGCCAGCGGGTCACACGACCAGCGATGACCGGCCGGCACCGTATCGGTGTGCACATTGACCAGTATCCGTGGCCGACCGCGTACCGCGTGCAGGGTCAGGTCACCATCTTCGGCCCGGCCCTGCTGATGCAGTTCAAAGCCGGGTAAATGCTGGCTGACGTATTTAAACAGCTGGCTGGCATCCGCATCACCGGATTGGTTTTGCGTATTGATCGCCACCAGCGAACGTAAATGATCCAGCACCACCGGCAGCAGACTAGCCATGTTGCTCGTTCCCGGCATGTACCTGCGCCCAGGTCAGCAGGCTCTGGCCGTGCAGTTGAATAAATCCTTCCGCGGCCTGCTGTCCCCAGGCCGCCTGCTGCGCATATTGTGCCTTGGGGTTTTGCAGTCGATAGGCTGTGTCTACCGCAACCGCCTGGACCTGACCGGTGCTGAGCTGCAGGGTAACCGTGCCGGTCACATGCCGCTGAGTGGATTCCAGCAGGGTCTGGCAATCCCGCCGCAGCGGCTCATGCCAGGCGCCGTGATAGACCAGTTCGGCCCAGCGTTTGGCAATGCCCGGTTTGAAATCATTCTGCGCCTGGGTCAGTACGGTTTCTTCCAGCGCCCTGTGGGCCACCGCCAGGGCCGTCAGGGCCGGGGCCTCGAACACAATCCGGCCTTTCAGCCCGATCGTGGTATCACCGGTATAAATACCCCGGCCAATGCCGTACTCGCCCAGTTGCTGGTTCAGTGTCTGCATCAACGCCACCCCATTCAGTGTCTGCTCATCCAGCTGCACCGGCTGGCCCGCGCTAAAGCGAATCTGAATATGCCGGCTGTCAGTACGCTGCTGGCCGGGCGGCTTGGTCCAGACATAGCTGTCAGGGCCGGGTGGTTGCCAGTCGTCAACCTCCGCACCGGACAGGGTCAGGCCCAGCAGGTTCTCGTTGATGGTGTAACGCGACTCGCGCTGACCAACGGCAAAGCCACGTTGCTGAAGATAGTCTTTTTCATATTCGCGCACCTGCGCGTGCTGAGCCTGAATTTCACGGATGGGCGCATGCACGGTAAAAGGCCCCTGTGACAGTATGCTCAAATCCAGCCTGACCTGGTCGTTGCCCATACCGGTGCAGCCATGGGCTACCTGTGTAGTCTGATACTGTCCGGCCAGTTCAACCAGACTGGAAGCAATCAGGTACCGATCCGAGCACAGCAATGGATAACGCTGCTGATACCAGTACCCAGCGCGTACCAGCGGCACAATCATATCGTCGAACAGCGCATCGCCAATACTGACTGTGTGGTGCGCAACCGCTCCCAGCTCTTGTGAGCGCGCTTCTATTTTGGCATTGTCGCTGGCGCTTAAACCGCCGCTGTCGGCAAACATGGTGACCACGTCAAAGCCCTGCTTCTGCAGGTAAGGTACGCAAAAGCTGGTGTCCAGACCGCCTGAGAATGCCAGTATTATCAGTTTGTTAGAAGTCTTTTCTAAAGCTTTATTCACTTTATGCGGCTCCGTTGATCAGGTGATCAAGCAAGGCTTTCTGAACGTGCAGGCGATTTTCAGCCTCCTGAATGGCCAGACAGTAATCGGCATCCATCACCGCATCGGTCATCTTGATATTACGGCGTGCGGGCAGACAGTGACTGAAAAAGGCATTGTCGGTCAAAGCCATTTTCTCCTCGTTCACAATAAAATGCTTGTAGCGGTCGCGCACCGGTTTTTCAGCTGCCCAGTTACCAAACGAGGCCAGCGCCCCCCAGCTCTTGGTATACACAAACTCAGCCCCGGTATAGGCTTCCTCGATATCATAAGTGGTCTTAAAGGAGCCGCCATATTCGTCAATATTATCCCGCGCGGCCTGCATATAGCGCTCATCCAGCAGGTAATCCTCGGTGGGGCACAGCAGGGTGATATCCATACCGAATTTGCTGGCGATCAATAACGCTGAATTGGCAACGGCTGTATTCAGCGGCTGGGGATGATAGGTCCAGGTCAGCAGAAATTTACGCTTTTGCGGCTTACCCAGATGCTCCTGGATGGTCTGCATCAATGCCAGTTCCTGGCAGGGGTGCACAATGGTTTCCATATTGACCACCGGCACACTGGCATACTCCGCGAATGCGCTGAGCACCTTATCCTGGCGATCCACCAGCCAGTTTTGAAACTTTGGAAAGGCCCGCACCGCGATCACATCGCAATAGCGCGATAACACTTTGGCGGCCTCGATAATGTGCTCCTCGGCATCACCATCCATGACCATGCCAGGCTCAATTTCAATCGGCCAGGCATCTTTACCGGGGCTTAACACCACCGCATGACCGCCCATCTGGAAAACACCCACTTCAAACGAGGTCCGGGTACGCAGGGATGGATTGAAGAACACCAGCGCCACGGTTTTATTGCGCAGGGCATCACTGATCGGATTGGCTTTGTACCGGCTGGCCTGCTCTAACAGTTGGCTCAGCTCATTCTGACTCCAGTCCTGGGTGGTCAGGAAATGCTTTGGTTTAGGTATATTTGACATTTCACGATCCTTACATAATTTACTGATTTAAAAGCAAAAAAAAGCCCAGCAATGCTGGGCTTTCTGGTGTTCTGTATTAACTCACAAGGTTACAAACACAACGCCATACTCGCCCGCGCGGACATCGGTCGGCGGCTGCGGCGTCGCAGCAGAGCGGAGATTAAATTGGCATTTGATAGCAACATGACCTGAAGGATACAGCAATTGTCTCTGGATACAAGAGCTTGGCATCAATTTCGCTGTAGCGTTCCGATTAAGTGCTGAGAGGTTCTAGGTTAAAGGGAATACTCTATTAGAGGGAAGTGAATATTTTGTGTTCACTTGTTACTGATAGCTATTGGGGATCGTTATGCTTTCCAGAAAAATTTTACCTGGTTGTGCTGTAATTTCATTCATATTGCTGCTGGTTGGCTGTGGGCCACGCATCACTAAAGTCGATCTGGATGAGCAAGGCAATAGTGTTGTCACCAAGGCTGAGTCCCGGCTGATTACCAATACAACAATTGACCGCAATTCGCGTCCCGGACAGGTAACGCCCAAGCAAGTTATCTGTGCGGAGCCAAGCCCGGATGTGGCACAGGCTATTTCAACCGCGTTAACGGCTGCAGTTGATATTGCTGGCAAAGGTTCCGGCAATATAGGCATTAGCTATGCTGAAGCGGTAGTGCAATTAGGGGAACGCACCACAACCATCCAATTACTGCGGGACCAGATGTATCGGGCCTGCGAGGCATACGCTAACGGGGCCATTTCGGGCACAACCTATACCATGATCATGAGTGAAAACAATGACGCCATGGTCACGTTGATGCTGGGTGAAAATGCTGCTGGTGCATTTGGCCGGTCAGGCGCTGCAGTTGGTGGCCAGGCATCCACGGTGTCGTATCAACGGGTTGAGGCAGACAAAGCGGATCTTGAAGCAGCGCTTAAGGAAGTGGAGGCCACGGAAAAACGTATAGAAGATCTGGAAAAACAACTGGTGCAGCAAGAGGAAAATGCCGATGATGAAATGGCTGAAGCCGAAGATGCTGAAGAAAATAGCGAACCGGATGCGAATCAGGAACAGCTTGAAGCTGACGAAGCCATGCAGGAAGTCAGTGATACCAAAGCTGAAATCAAGCAGGAAAAATCAAAACTTCGTAAAGCTGTGGAAAACATTCAAGAGGTATCAGAGAGCCTGACGAAAAGTGTTGCAGGTTTTACCACAGTTCAAGGTGTGGGTGGTATTACCGCAAAGCCAAACCCTGAGATTGCTAAAGAGTTGGTTAAACTACAGAAAAACTTCTTGGACAAAGGAGCAATAGAGGAGTTTTTTGCCACTTGTTTAGTCGAACTTGGACAGAATGAAATTACATATGAACAGCAATTTCTTATCGACCTTAAGAATTCATCTAATAAAGAAGACCAATCCGGAGCTGAATGGGATATTTTAAAAAATGCATATGGAGTCGTTTTTCCCAAATATGCAAAAGAAAATTCGGAGGAAGATATCGATGCCAATAGGGACGTTAATAAATTAGTATTCTATTCTAATGGTCTTCTAGGAACGCTTGAACAAGTTGAGAGTATTAATGATGCCGGGTTCATTACTCCGCTAAATATACTTACTGACATTCTAATACGCACAGAAGAAAATCATAGAGAAAAGCCCCTCAGCAAGGTTGCTAGAAAGCAGTATGAAAAAGCATATGAAAACTATCGTGCTTATTTGAATAACAGCCGTCAGACATGGCTATCAAAAAAATGCGGCTACTGGATGAAGGATTTCTTAAAACGAGACATAAAATATAGGCATATTCAGAAAATTGAGAAGATCAAGAATGAAGCCTTAAAGATCAAAGCTGTTCCTTATACAGCAAATGCAATAAAAGAGTGTGGAAAAATGCAAGACCTGGAACTTAGGCAATGTTTAAATGCAATTACATTGGCGAATGCCCCCAGTGCAATTAGTATTCCACTGAGTGGAGCCAGCACTACCTTAAATATACCATTACCCAAAATTACTGAGTTTCCACGCCCAGATGTTAAGTTTGAAAAATTTATAAAGGCCTATAACCCTCTGGCAGGAAGCATAGCTAACCTCCCGAAACCATCAGTAGTACCTACCGATAGCACTAAACCCGGCAATGAGCAACGCAATGTTAAGCTTGCACAGTTACGTAAGCAGCGAGCAGAATTGGTTAGCCGGATTGATAAAAATCAAGTCAACTTTAAGCAGTTGACGGCTTATCACCAAGCAAAGGGCACGACAATTCTACGGCATTCCGGTACGGATATTGCCGGCAAATCGCCTGAGATGCTGACCATTGCTTACCTGGATATCCTGCGCCAGTTTCTTCAAGCTAAACAGGCTAAGCCGATAGATAAAAAACGGCTTGCGGATTTGAAGCAAGCGCATGAGCAATATAGAGCGCCATTCCATCTTTATGCAGGTGAAGCTGAACGTCAGACAGAAATTGTTGCATCTGTGGCTGCTGTAACCAGCAAACTGGATACTGAGATCAAAGCATTCAATCAGGCCGTCAGCGTGGTGCCACCTGAAAAATAAAGCAATGGGACAGGGTGTGCTTTTTTATACTCATAGAAGCAACATCTAAACCACATAGTATCTGCGCATACAGCCTTAATACTGCCCGGTAATCAATGACCGGGCAGTATCCATGCATAACAATATTGGCTTTAAAGTCCTGTTGATAGGCGGTTTGGCGGTTCTGCTGATGTTGCCGCTGACATTGATCCACAGTCTGATCACCGAACGCAGCCAGTATCGTTATCAGGTGGAAAACGAGATTGCCGATAGCTGGTCAGGCAGGCAGACATTGATTGGACCGGTATTGGTATTGCCTTATCAGGTCAGGCGCTCGGAGCAGGTCTGGAATGAGCAGGATAAGGTTTATACAACCCGCATGATTGACGGCTGGTATAACCAGTATGTCATACCGGCCAGCCTGGTTATTGATATTCAGACCCGCACGGAAGATCGCAGCCGGGGTATTTACAGCGTGCCGGTGTATACCGCCGATATAGTACTGCAGGGCCAGTTTTCCGGTTTTGCCTTAAACCGGCACCGCCAGGAAATGAGTGAAGTGATCACCGCTGGCAGGCCTTACCTGGTTTTGAGCGTCACCGATCTGCGCGGTTTGGGCAGTTCGCCGGATATTGACTGGCAACATGAGCCGGTGAGTTTTGCACCCGGCACTCAGATAAGCGGCCTGGATTCCGGCCTGCATGTGAAGCTGCCGGATATCAACGATCCGGAAAACTTTAGCGCCGACTTCAATATCACGCTGCAACTGCGTGGCAGTCAGGCACTGCAGGTTGCGGCACTGGGCGATCAAACCATTACCGAGATGCAATCCAGCTGGCCGCATCCACGCTTCTTCGGGCACTTTCTGCCCGGCACCAGGGATATCAGCGCCGCAGGCTTTAGCGCGCGCTGGGATGTTTCAGCCTTTGCCAGTAATGCACTGGATAAACTTCTGAGCTGTGTTGACGGTGATTGCCATGGCTTGCTCAGTTCCGCATTCGGGGTTGATTTTATCCAGCCGGTGGATGTCTATACCCAGTCCGAACGCGCGGTGAAATACGGCATTTTATTTATTGTGCTGACGTTTGCCGCGTTCTTCCTGATTGAACTGATGGCCGGGTTACGGCTGCATATTGTGCACTATGGCCTGGTCGGTTGCGCGCTGGCGATGTTCTATCTGCTGTTGCTCTCACTCTCCGAGCATGTTGCATTTATCTGGGCGTATCTGATAGCCAATCTGTGCTGTTGTGCTCTGCTGGGTTGTTATCTGAGCACGGTCATGCGCAGCGCCGTCAGGGGCTGGGCGTATGCGCTGTCGGTAAGCCTGCTGTATTGGATGCTGTATGCGATTTTGCGTTCCGAGGATTTTGCTTTGCTAATGGGTTGTGTGCTGCTGTTTGCCGCTTTGGCGGTAATCATGCTGCTAACCAGAAAGGTGGACTGGCACCGGATCGGTCAGCGCTTGTCACCGGCTGGTAAGTCTACGGTTACCGGCTAACACAGTAGTTACAATCCTCCTCCGGCCCTCTCTCGTTCTGAGAGAGGGTTTTCACAACAGCCAGGCTGACATGATCACTCAATGGCGGAAACGCATGTTATCTTTAAGCCTCCATGTTCAGGCCTGTTTTAACAATGCACCCCCCCAAACTGTGTAGCTACGATGGTTTAGCCGCCGCGATGCTGCTGGTGACCATCTGTTGTGGCAACGTTTCGGCTCAGGTGGTCGAGTTTATCTTTGCCGATTCCATGGAGACCAGCCTGGCGGTGGTGTATCGCCATTCCCAACTGGCGCTGCGCGACCCGCATGTCTTCGCCGATGTGCCGGTGTTCGGTTGTCTGGATTTTACCGATACGCCGATTCCGGTGGCGGGTGTCTCATTTAATGGGCAACTGGCCGATCTGATCACGGCTGATATGGATGGAGACAATCTGCTCGATCTGTCTATCCTGCTGGGACTGGACCGGTTTGACTTCAGCGGGGCAGGGCAAATGGCTACCACCGTCAATGGCGCCTGCGGGGTACCATTTCCGCCAGTCGACTGCGCGATACAACCACCGTTTGATGTATCCACGGCCACCACCAATATTGCCAGCGGCTTATGCCTGCAGGCGATTGCCGGAACCACTTCCGGCTACAGTCCGGCGGTACCGGTGATTCAGGATACCTGCTGGTTTTCCGCCCCGCGGGACAGCGTAACGATGCTCGGCGAGGTATTATTGACCCTGTTAAATGCCCAGCTTGGCTTTGGCTGGAGCCTGGATGGCAGCCAATTGGTGCCCGGTCTGAATCGAGGCTTCCTACGCGAGACGGATGCAGACAATACACCGCTGCCGGCGGATCTGCCGCTGATCGGCGGGCAACCATTAAGCAGCATCCTGGCGGGCGGACAGGGCAGTTGTGCACCTGGTGATGACCGGGATATTCTGGCCGGTGAAACCGGTTGGTGGTTTTATCTGGAGGTGACGTCCGAACAGGTCATGTTCACACGTTGAACAGCTTTGATCGTGATCAAGTCAGGCTGATTGCTTAGCCAGTACCATTAAACAGGCATAATGCCTAGCCACGGAGGAATCGATGCAACTGACCTTTCTGGGCGCTACCGGAACAGTAACCGGTTCCAAGTATCTTTTGGAACACGATCACTGCCGCGTACTGATCGATTGCGGACTGTTTCAGGGACACAAGGCGCTGCGGCAACGAAACTGGCAGCGCCTGCCGATTGCCGAGGACACACTGGATGCGGTGGTTCTGACGCATGCGCACATTGATCACAGCGGGTATCTGCCGTTGCTGGTTAAACGCGGATTTTCCGGGCCCATTTATTGTTCATCCGCCACTCTGGACCTGTGTGAGATTTTATTACCGGATTCGGGCCGTATTCATGAGGAGGATGCCGAACGCGCCAACCGCTATGGCTATAGTAAGCATAAACCAGCCCTGCCTTTATACACCGAACAGGAAGCACGTCTGGCGTTAAAACAATTTCATCCGGTCAGCTTTGGTAAACAATACGCTCTGGATGAATACACCCAGTTCAATCTTCAGCGTGTTGGACACATTCTGGGAGCTGCCTGCATCACCGTCAGTGATGGTCACTCCAGTATCGTTTTCTCGGGAGACCTGGGACGTCCAAACGATCCCATTATGGTGTCGCCGGTACAAATCCAGCAAACCGATTATCTGGTCCTGGAATCAACCTACGGTGACCGCTTGCATGCCCCGGATGATGCCAGCGCGATGCTGGCGGAGACTATCAATCGCACGATTGCCCGTGGTGGCACGGTGATTATTCCCTCATTCGCGGTTGGCAGAGCGCAAAGTCTGTTATATTTTTTGCATCAATTATTATCCAGCAAAACCATACCGGCAGTGCCCATTTATCTGGACAGCCCGATGGCGGTTAGCGCAACCCGGCTATGGCAATCGCACCACCAGGAACATCGCTTATCGGCGACACAATGCGCGGACATATGCGCCACGGCGCAATACGTGCAGACACCAGAGCAGTCCAAGGCACTGGATAAAGATCCGACGCCTAAAATCATTATTTCCGCCAGTGGTATGGCCACCGGTGGCCGGGTGCTGCATCACCTGGCCAGTTATCTGGGCGACGCGCGGAATACCATTTTATTTGCCGGCTACCAGGCTGGCGGCACGCGTGGCGCCCGCTTGGTTAATGGCGAACAGACCATCAAGTTGCTGGGTGAAATCTATCCCGTGGTGGCGCAGATAGAGAGCATACACAACCTTTCCGCGCATGCTGATTATCAGGAAATTCTGACCTGGCTGCGGCATTTTCATAAGCCACCGCGTATGACCTACCTAACCCATGGTGAGCCGCAAGCGGCTTTGGCGCTGCAGCAGCACATACAGTCTGAATTGGGTTGGGAAGTCACCATACCTGCGTATCAGCAAACCGAGTCTTTATAAATATCAATCACCCCAGGCACCGAACCAGCTCAGATCAGCGCCTGAATTTGATCAGTAACTGATTGACTGACTCATCAGCGCTCTGAATGCCCGCTCAACCAGGGCGAACTGGGCATGCGCACATCGTCCAGAATGTCCTCAAAGGCCTGCGCCTGCGCGGAGAGAAATTTACCGCGCCGTTTGACCAGACCGTAACTGCGTTTGGGAAAGTAACTGCTCATGTCTCTGGCAAACAGTGGATCATCGTCGCGCAGACAGATGCTGGTTACGATGGATATCCCAAAGCCCAGTTCAACATAACGTTTGATCACCTCCCAGCCACCGACTTCCAGCGCCACCTGATAAGGGACCTTATGCAGTTGGAACACCCGTTCCACCAGCCGCCAGGTGGTCAGACGGCGCGGCGGCAGGATCAACCCATACGGTGACAGGTCATCCAGTTCGATATATTCCTTGTTGGCCAGCGCATGATCCTGCGCGGTAATCAGCATCGGTGAGAAATAATACAGTGGCTGATAATCAATATCCGGCGGCACATCCAGCATCGAGCCGACCGCGAAGTCGACCTTGTCATCACGCAACATCTGCAGACCGTCGCGGCCGGTCACGTTGCGCAGATGCACGTGTATGCCCGGATATTTGTTCTTAAAGCGCTCTACCAGCAACGGCAGGATATAGATAATGGTGGATTCCCCAGCCGCGATGGTGACCTCACCGGCTTCCAGCTGGCCTTTGGTCTGCTGATGAAAGCGCTCGCTCAGACTGGCCAGATTGTCCACCAGCGGTTGCGCCATATCCAGTAACACCTGTCCCTCGCGAGTTAGTTGAATACGCGGTCCGTGACGTTCAAACAGATCGGTTTCCAGCTCATCTTCCAGTGCTTTGATCTGCAGACTGATAGCTGATTGACTGAGGAATAATGTCTGCGCGGCATGTGACATGGAGCCATGCTGCGCGGTGGCGCAAAATGCCCGTAATTGCTTCAGTTGGTTACCTTTGTAATAAAACTTGTCTTTTTTATCAATCAAAACAATTACTTACATTATTAAAATTATTAATACTAAATATTCAAAGATTTAGGTTTTCAAATATACCACCAAACCGTACCGTATGGTCAAGTCGCAACGGAGTCTATCGGCATGTCAGCACAAAGCCAGGAAATACCCAGTCAGCTTGACCTGAACAAGGCTGTAGCGCCGGAATATGCTTACCTTGTCAGTCATGCCGCGCTGCGCTTTATTGGCCGCCTGGCGGAGCAGTACACGCCCCGTCTGCAGGCCTTGCTGGCGGCGCGTGAACAGCGCCAGGCTGAATACGATGCCGGCCAGTCACCGGATTTTGATTCGGCCACTTATACCATCCGCAACAGTGATTTCCAGATCGCGGAGATACCGCGGGAAGTGCTGGATCGGCGGACCGAAATCACCGGCCCGGTGAATCGCAAGATGGTCATCAATGCGCTCAATTCAGGTGCGCAGGTGTATATGGCCGACTTTGAAGACTCGACTGCGCCAGCCTGGCACAATCTGCTGGATGGCCAGCACAATCTGTTTGATGCGATCCGGCGGCAGATTGATTTCTCCACACCGCAGGGCAAACATTACCAGTTAAAAGAACATACCGCGGTACTGATGGTGCGTCCGCGCGGTCTGCATTTACCCGAAGCACACGTGCTGCTGGAAGGGCAGCCCATTCCCGCCTGCCTGTTTGATTTCGGCTTATATCTGTATCACAACCAGCAGGCGTTGCGGGAGGCTGGCAGCCGACCGTATTTCTACCTGCCCAAGCTGGAACATTACCGCGAAGCCGAATGGTGGGCTGATGTCATCCGATACGCCGAGCTGGCATTGAATATCCCGCCGGGCACCGTTCGCGTGACGGTACTGATTGAAACGCTGCCGGCAGTGTTTCAAATGGACGAAATCCTGTACTACCTGCGTGATTACATCCTCGGTCTGAACTGTGGCCGCTGGGATTATATTTTCAGTTATATCAAAACCTTCCGTGCGCACCCTGACAAAGTACTGCCGGACCGCGAGCAGGTTGGCATGACCGCCCCGTTTCTGGCGGCTTATTCAAAACTGCTGATCAAAACCTGCCATCAGCGCGGGGCATTCGCGATGGGCGGTATGGCTGCCCAGATACCCATTAAGAATGACCCGCAGGCTAATTCAGCAGCCCTGGCCAAGGTCAAAGCGGACAAACAGCGCGAGGCCCGCAATGGGCATGATGGCACCTGGGTGGCGCATCCGGCGCTGGAACCGCTGGCGCGGGCAGAGTTTGATGCGGTGCTGTATGGCCCCAATCAGATTCGTGTCCACAACAAGGCCGACATCAGCGCCGCGCAACTGCTCGAGCCACCCACCGGAGCAGTCACTACCGAAGGTGTGCGTGGCAACATCAGGGTGGCCATTCAATATCTGCATGCCTGGATCAACGGGCAGGGCTGCGTGCCGATCAATCATCTGATGGAAGACGCCGCCACCGCGGAAATCGCCCGCGCGCAGTTGTGGCAGTGGCGCCGCCATCAGACCAGCACCAGCGATCAGCAACTGATCAACGATGCTTTTCTGCAGCAGCAGTTCACCAGCGAACTGAAAGCATTGCAGGCACAGACACCGGACCGTCAGCAGGCCAGCCTGCATCAGGCCACGGAAATTCTGCGTTGGCTGGTATTCGCCGACTCACTGGAAAACTTCTTAACCTTGCCCGCCTATCAAGTACTGATTAAACACTCATAACTGACTGGGCCCGACGGAGAACCTGGATGAATAGTAAAACCACTGGATTACAACCGACCGCGCAACAGCTGTCATTGATCTGGAATAACGATTCACGCTGGCAGGATGTGACCCGTCCGTACAGTGCCGAAGAAGTCGTCAGGCTGCGCGGCAATATCAGTGTGGAACATAGCCTGGCGCGGCAGGGCTCGGAAAAACTCTGGAACCTGATGCAACAGCAGCCCTACGTCAACGCGCTGGGCGCATTGACCGGCAATCAGGCCATGCAGCAGGTCAAGGCCGGGCTTAAAGCCATTTACCTGTCCGGCTGGCAGGTCGCGGCCGATGCCAATAATGCCGGTCAGATGTATCCTGACCAATCGTTGTACCCGGCCGATTCCGTTCCCTCGGTGGTGCGTAAAATCAACAATTCATTACTGCGCGCGGATCAGCTGCATCATGCCGAAGGCGATGACAGCGTGGATTGGATGGCGCCGATTGTTGCTGACGCCGAAGCCGGCTTCGGCGGCGTGCTGAATGCCCATGAACTGATGAAAGCCATGATCGAAGCCGGTGCCGCCGGCGTGCATTTTGAAGACCAGCTGGCTTCGGCAAAAAAATGTGGCCATATGGGCGGCAAGGTTCTGGTGCCGACCCGTGAGGCGGTGCAGAAACTGGTCGCGGCCCGTCTGGCGGCTGACATTCTGAATGTTCCCACCGTCCTGGTCGCGCGCACCGATGCCATGGGCGCCGGCCTGCTGACCTCTGATATTGATAATGACGACCATGCCTTTATTACCGGTGAGCGTACCGTTGAGGGTTTCTACGTTACCAGGCAGGGGATTGAGCAGGCCATTGCACGCGGGCTGGCGTATGCGCCACATGCGGATCTAATCTGGTGCGAAACCTCCAAGCCTGACTTGCAGCAGGCCAAGCGCTTTGCGGAAGCGATTAAGTCTGAATACCCGAATAAAATGCTGGCCTATAACTGCTCGCCCTCATTTAACTGGAAGCAGAACCTGGATGATGCCACCATCGCCACGTTCCAACGCGAACTGGGAGCGATGGGTTATAAATTTCAATTTATTACCCTGGCGGGTTTTCACGCCTTGAACTACAGCATGCATCAACTGGCCAGCGGTTACCGTGACCGCCAGATGAGCGCTTATGTGGAGCTGCAGGAGGCTGAGTTTGCCGCCGAGTCCAACGGCTATACCGCCACCAAACATCAACGTGAAGTCGGCACCGGGTATTTTGATACCCTGACCAACGTCATCAGTGGTGGCCAATCTTCAATTACTGCCCTGGCGGGCTCGACCGAGCAGGAACAGTTTGCCGAAGCGGCCGGATAAAAGCATCGCCAGATCAGGCAGGTATTGACTGGTTCGCCAGGCAACCGAATTGCCTGGCGGACTACATTTATGGTAACAGCCAGCTGTGGTCCACCTACGGCAACAGGGTCTGCGGCAGTTGTAGCGCCGGGCACATAACAGCTCGGTAACGCTGATAAATCGTCATGCTGCGCCTGCCGGCGTCCATTTGCATTTTTATAACATCTCATCCATTAACGTATGGCTTAATATTTTTGCCAGTACCAAATCTTCTGACCAATACACCGTCACCTGGTGCCAGACTGGCTGTTGCTTGCACTCAAGCCATCTGAATGAATGGCTACAACCCTTTGCTAACTTAGACTCAGGCTTTATTGTGCCTGTCTGGAGTATGTTTTCGATGAATATGCAAACATCTTTTATGATCCTGGTGTTAAACCTGTTATGGCTGACCGGCTGTGCCGGTTACGATCCGAACAAACCACAAAACCCGCCCAGCGAACAACTCGCGGTAGAGCAGTCGATAGCCCGTTTTATCGAGCGTGATCGCGGTTTGCAGGCATTTTTTGACCATGCCCATGGCTATGCCATTTTTCCACGGGTTGGCAAAGGCGCGGTTGGTGTCGGCGGGGCGCACGGCGACGGCAAAGTGTATGAGCAAGGCCGGTTTATCGGCAATGCCAGCATGACCCAGATTACCATCGGTCTGCAGCTCGGCGGGCAGGCTTTCAGTGAAGTGATCTTTTTTGAAGACCGTTATGCTCTGGAAAATTTTAAACGCGATGAATACGCCTTCAATGCCCAGGTATCAGCAGTCGCCGCTACTGCCGGAGCGTCGGCGGACGCTGATTATGAGCAGGGCGTGGCGGTTTTCAGTATGACGCTCGGCGGATTGATGTATGAGGCGTCGGTCGGCGGTCAGCGGTTTAAGTTCTATCCGCAATAAGCCTGTAACAAGCCAGGCCCCCGCCAGGCGATTATCGCCTGGCAGGGTAATGTTCATAGCTAACCGGCCATCTCAAAACCGCGGATGAGTGAATGCTTACTCAGCCTGTAACTCAAAACGGCATTGTCCGACAGTCTCACAATAAACCGAGCCATCCGGATAGTGCCGGCAATTGGTATCGAAAATACGCCAGATAGGGCACTTATTCGGGCAACCCGGTTCGGGCACCAGTTCAAGGCAACTTTCACAATCAGTATGAGGGTCAGTACCCTGTACATGATAAGTGGTATTGCATTTGGTGAATTCATCATCCCGCCCGCTATTCAGAATATCCGCGAGGGTACTGCGCTCCGAGAGGAGAGTTGCCTGCTGCCTAGCGGCCCCGGGATCGTCATGCGGAGCGTTTTGCCTGGGAAAATGATGAGTAGCGCCAGATGCCGCTACACCATCCGTGATCAATTTAACATCCAGGCGGGCAATGTCATTGTCGCCGAGGGGAACAAATAGCGTTCGACTGCTGTTACCAGCCGCAACCTGTTCAGCCACGCCACCATTGATTAAAACGTTAACCGGCGATACAGAACCAGCATGATTCTCAACCACGGCTTCGAAAGGCTTGCCGCCAGCCACCGTTGAGATATCGTCGGGGCGGTCCAGCGACCAGTTCTTTTGCGCTTCAGCGCTGGTACTGCTGAGTTCATTGTTGGGGCTGAAGTTACCGACCAGCAGACTGCCTGGTTTGCCATTAAAACGCCGGCTTGGCCGTTGACCGCCAAAATTACCGTTGATGGTCCAGAAATTGAACCGATGCCCATTGGCGGCCGTGGCCTGGCAGTTTACATTGGTCCCAAAAGCGACCCAGAAAGCCGTGCAGCCAGCTCCAGTCGAACATTTTCCACAAGTGACGTTACCAAACCCCTTGGCATCAATCAGTAACCGCTTAAAACCTGGCCGGCCCGGATTGTTCAGGAACAACTCTTCAGCGGATTGACTGGCTTCGGGTACTACCGGCTGCTTATCCAGGGCTTCGGACAGCATGCTTGCCGATTTACTGACACAGCTGCATTCAAAATCGCCGGTTTTCTTACAGCTTTGATCGCTGGGGCAGGCACTGCCTCCACATCTGCCTGAGGCGGTCATGCTGCATGCCTGCACTGTTGCCATGCTTAGGTATAGCAGACCTGATACGATGGTGAGTATTATCAATTTATTCATATCCCTGTCTCCGCCCCATGTGGTAAAAGCCGGACAATGACCCGGGGCACTGGTATCATCCTGACTGGCTGCATAGCAATGGCTGCAGTTGATGCTTATTGGCGCAATCGCGACGGTAAAGTGCCAAAAACATCGGCTCTGACCAACCAGCAGGATAAGTGTGTTGGTGGTTCAATGGGTATGCTGTAGATTCAATTCAGGGACAGGAGCATGAGTTTGACAGGAGGTTTGTTTGAGTGAGGCGGGTGCAATGGGTGGCGCACCCGGACAAAGCCAGGATGGCTCTGTCGATGAGTGGCCAGGACATTATCGGCCTGAATGGTTTGCTGCTCAGACCATGGATGATGAAGCCATTTTTTTGTCTGTATATACAGATCTTCGCCTGATCGCCCGGCATTTACTCTGCCAGGAATTTTCGCCCCCGAGCCTGCAGGCCACCGAGCTGGTCAACGAGGCTTTTATCAAGCTCCTCCAACAGCCCGTTACTGCTTCCAGCAGGCGACATTTACTGAATATTCTGGCTCGCTACATGCGCCAGTTATTAATTGATCGGGGCCGGCGTCGGCGTAGCGGCAAACATGCTGCGCAGCTGACCGGTCTGGATACCCACATCGGCAGGCAGCACGGGGACCCCGACTGGCTGCTGTTTGATCAGATGCTTGATCGTCTGCAGCAATCCAAACCGGTTTTATATGAAGTATTTCAACTGCACTATTTTTCGGAGCTGCGATTGGCGGATATTGCTCAGCTTATGAGCTGTTCAGAGCGCACTGTGAAACGCTACTGGATGGCCGCTAAATTGTGGTTGACCCAACGGGTATCACAGCAATATTAATAGCCTCCAGAGATGTCCGGAATTCATCTACAAACAGATACCGATAGCCTGACCTTATTACTCGATTCGCTGGCACAACCCGAAATCAGCCGCTCACAATGGATCCAGGCGCAACATCAGTATTCACATGCAGTCCAGCAGCAGGTCCTGAAAATATTGCAACAGCGGCCCGATCTGGGACCATTTGAGCAACCGTTGGTTAATGCAGTGGATGATCATAGTCGCATTGGCCAGGTTATCGGCGGCTATCGGCTTGAGCAGTTAATTGGACAAGGTGGCATGGGGGTGGTCTATCTGGCCAGGCGGACCCGGGACTTCGAGCACCAATGCGCTGTTAAATTGATCCGCAGCGGTCGTATGACAGCCGCCAGCCGTACACATTTTATTCGCGAGCGGCAAACGCTTGCCGCTATGCAACATCCTTATATTGCGCATTTACTGGATGGCGGCACCAGCCTGGAGGGTGATGAGTTCTTATTGATGGAATGGATTGATGGGCTGGCTATCGACGATTACTGTCGGACTCAGCGACTTGATCATACACAAATTCTGCGCTTGTTCGGTCAGCTGTGCCAGGCTATCGGGTATGCGCATGGCAGGCTTCTGGTACATGGCGACATCAAACCCAATAACATCCTGATCACCGCTGACGGCACACCCAAGCTGCTGGATTTCGGTATTGCCCAACATCTGCAGCAACCTCCGGATGGGCAACCCCGTGCGTTATCACGCCACTTCGCCAGCCCGGAACAGCTGGAACATCAACCGCTCAGCGTGAGATCAGATATCTATTCGCTGTGCAGTCTGCTGCAGGTGCTGCTGTGTGGGGAGTTGAAGCCCAACCCGGCATACCTGCAGTTACCAGCTGAACTGCGTGCCATCATTGCCCAGGGCAGAGCGACCCACGCACCAGACCGTTATAGCCATGTCAGCCAGTTGCTGGATGATTGTGAGCGCTATCGCAAGCATCAACCGGTGCAGGCTTACAGCGCCAGATGGTCGTATCTGAGCGGTAAATTTATCCGCCGGCATCGGCTGGCAGTGGGTGCCGGGCTGCTGTTATTCGGCAGCATAATCAGTGGCGCCGCTGTAGCGGTATGGCAGGCTGGCATTGCACGCACTCAACAACAATACAGCGAGCAGTTTGCACGCACCCTGGTAGAGTTATTGACCGCGCCGGACCCTTATGCCGATGGCAGTGCAAGCACCGTAAAAGACATGCTCGACAGCGCGGGCCGACAGTTGTTATCCAGTGATAATCAATTGCCAGGCAGTGTGCGGGGTGATTTATTGCTCACCCTGGGGCAGGTTTATATTCGCATCGATGAGATTGAGAAAGCCCGTGAGATTGAGCAGATATTGCAGCATCAATGGCCCTCCGCGCAGGATATAAGCTATCCACTGTACGCCAAAACCCAGCATTTCAGCGGTGTCCTGGCCTCTCGTACCGGCCAATACGATAACGCCAGGAACTATCTGAAACTGGCTCATGAATGGTATCAGCGGCAAAATAATTACAGCCGTGATATGGCGGCTAATATTTATGAATTAGGTCGTTTGTATATGCTCTCCGGTCAGCAGCAGCTGGCTCGCGTACTATGGGCGGACGCCATTGTCCGGTTACAGCAGCTAGATCAGTCCTGGGTGGCTGTAACGCTGGCGCAAATTTATAACGATCTGGGTATCGCGGACGAATTCGTTGGTGATTTTGCATCCGCGCGGCATCATTACCAGCTATCCATTGAGTATTTTCCCAGTAAAAAAAGCCTGGCGGCAGCCACACAGTTGGGCAATCTGGCATCGGTTGAGCGTAAAAGCGGCAATCTTAAGCGTGCTATTGAATGGCTGAATCAATCTTTACAGATGCACTATGCGGTGGTCGGAACGGAGCATAAGGAGGTCAGCATGATTCTCAGTGATCTGGCGCTGGCCTATGCCGATAACGGGCAACCTCAGGCCGCATTGGAACATGCGCGTCAAGCCTTAAACAATGCCCTGGCGCATTCCGGGCCGGTGCACCGCAATACCGCCGCGGCATATTTTGCCCTCGGTAACGCGGAACTGCTCGATAAGCAGTTGCTGAGAGCAACAGAGCATTTACAGCAGGCATTGGCAATCCGCCAGCGGTTATTAGGCGAGCAACATCAGCGGACACTGGATGTGACAACCAGCCTGGCGGAAGTCAGCTGCCTGGACTCAGCAACCCGCGATGACGGACTGACCCAGCTTGATGAAATCATTGCCCGCCTGGCACAACAGGCCGACAGCAACCGCTATTATCTGCAACGCGCCCGGGGAATACGCAGTGGCTGCTAGCGCCAACTCGAAGCAAAGACTACGGATAAAAAGAAAATCGCGCTAAACACAGTGACGGCGAGGGCCACCCGAAATCAGGGCACCAGTTGCTGGACCTCTGTCGCTGGTAACAACATGCAGTAATTGAATGTATGCAGGAAGCGGTGCCCGGAAACCCAACCCAACTTATCGACCAGCAGCCGATGCATGACTGCTATCTGACCAGCCGGCTCCCCGAAATTCATAGCTGCCGCGCTTAGCCACACGCGGAGCGCCGCTGGCCATGGAACGGTGATAACAGTGGTTGTTGGCTGCATGGCTGATCTTATTACCGCTTGCAGAATATAAATATTAATCAAACCCATTGCGGTAAAGGGCTAACCAGCTTCTCTTAATCAATCTCATTACTTGATAAGTTACATTGATATATTTCATATCCTATTGATTTTTAATGCATTAATTATGCATATAAGCACCGGAAGGTTGCCGGAAGGCTGGCGGATGCAGGCCCAGTTAGATTACCTGCATGTAGCAGCAGTAAAAGTACAGAGAACTAGACCGGGCTACAAGGTAAAGCACAAAAACATACCAAACAATGGAGAATCTACATGTCAAACGTGATTGGCAATTTAACAGAAGAGCAGACAAAAAGTTATCGGGATAAAGTCTCAAGCCTTGGCCTTGACCCTGAGCTTGAAAACACCGGCCAGCCCATTATGCTGCCGGTCAGAGGGTTAGCGAAAATCCGGGCTATGATCGGTAAAAGCGAACAGCGCAGCGCAGATGCCGACAGCAGTCCGCTGACCGTCGAGAAAATTCCCAAACTCACCAATATGATGGTGCGCCAGGCGATCACCAATCATGTATTCGGTTACAAGCTGTTATCCGATCCGGATATCGTCAGCGCGGTGGAACAACGTTTCCCGGTGATGCCTTTTATGGTCTATGTGGCGCCGGATATTACCGTAACTGCGCAGAACCCATTGATCATCAACCGCAACTCCGCGGTAACAGTATTTGGTACTGTAACCATCAAGGATGGTGGCTATATCAACATTTCCGTAGATGCCAATTTCCATTGTGAGAGCATGGAGAAAATTCCCGGTGGTACTTCTCCGGCTACCCATGACATCACCATTCAGGGCGCCGACGGTGTCGGCGACCGTGATGGCAAGAGTGGCGATAATGGCGGCACCGGCGATAAAGGCGACAATGCCGCCTGTGATTGCTGTGGTGGTCTGGTTTCCAATAATGCTTCTCCGGGTGGTCCGGGTGGCGACGGTGATAACGGTAACAATGGTGACAATGGCGATAATGGCGGCACAGGTCCGACAGTGGATGTCACCATCAAATTATTAAAAGGCAACGTGACATTGTTAAACCGTGGCGGCAACGGTGGTAATGGCGGTACCGGCGGTACCGGCGGCAAAGGCGGGACCGGGGGTAAAGGCGGTAATGGCACTACCTGCGGCGCCTATTTTCCCAGCGGTGCCAAAGGTGGCACCGGAGGTACCGGCGGCAATGGCGGTGCCAGTGCAGATGGCGGTAACGCAGGCAATGGTGGCCGGGTCAATGTTGACTACACGCCCGATGGTTCAATGAGCAAGTTGATCGCCACCAACGGTTTTGGCCGTGGCGGTCAAAAAGGCAGTCCAGGCCAACGCGGTGAAGGTGGTACCGGCGGTGCTGGTGGCTCCAGCGGCGGGACCCAGGGCGATAAAGGCAGTGCGGGCACACAGGGGGCGGATAATGGCCGCAGCGGTAGCGATGGTAATCCTGGCAATCTGATCGTAAACGGCCAGCCGATCCAATAATAAAAGCAACGCGGGAAGGCCGTTTGGTCTTCCCGTCAGTTGCCTGTGGTTAAACAGTTTACCGGTGGTAACCGGTCATTGATCTCGGGGTAGCGCCATGTCCACGAACTTTATGTATTGGCTACAGAGCCAATCATCCAATAATTCATCATTCAACAACCTGTCATTTAGCCAGCGTGTTGCCGTTGCGGTGCTGATAGTTCTGCTATCGGGCATGGCTTATGGCCAGCCTCAGCCTAGTCAGACCAGCGGCACCATGGCGGCGGCATTTGAAGTTTCCGCTTTGGGTGAGGCCGTGTATAGCGTTAATTTCAACCTGCCACCGGGCACCGCTGACATGAGCCCCGAACTGGGCATCGTGTACAGCAGCCAGGGGGCCGATGGTTTATTGGGGCTGGGTTTTTCATTAAGTGGTATTTCGGCCATATCCCGCTGCGAGGCAACCCAGACACTGGATGGATTTATCAGTGCGGTCGATTACACCGATAGCGATCGTTTCTGCCTGGATGGTCAGCGTTTAATCCTGATCAGCAACGGCCGTTATGGTGGCGATAACACGGTTTATCATACCGAAAACGAGACCTGGACCCGGGTAGTGGCCAAAGGCGTCTGTGGCAGCGGTCCATGCTCATTTACAGCCTACAACAAAGATGGCTGGCAACTGGAATACGGCAGTGTAGCCAATGCCCGCCTGCAGGTACCGGGGCGCCCTGAAATGATCGCCTGGCAAATGTACCGCACCATTGACTTAAACAGTAATTATGTTGAGGTGGTGTATCAAAGCCATCCCAATATTTTGCAAAATCTGCCGATACAAATACGTTATACCGGCAATCTGATCACCCAATTGCAGCCGCAGCGTTCGGTCTTGATTGATTACCTGAACAAGCCGGAAAATATTCCCAAATACATGGGTGGCAGCCGCTTTATCGGTGAGCAACGCATAAGCAGAATCCGCACGGAAGTGTCCGCTAAAGCAGTGCTGGAATATCGCTTCAATTACTCGGTCAGTGACAATTCCGGACGCAGTCTGCTGACTTCAGTCCAGACCTGCTCACCAGTCAGTGGTGACTGTCTTGCCGCAACCCGTTTTGCATGGCAGACCACGGTCAATGCCGTGAACTCACCTAACTCACGTGGTGACGGTCAGGTGATTGATCGCTGGTGCAGCGGCAGTCAGGCACGCACCAGCAGTGGTGATTTTAATGGTGATGGGCTGATCGACTTATTGTGCACCAGTGGCAGCAGTGCACAGTCATTGCTATCAGATGGTCATACTGTGCGTTCTGCCAATAACAATGCCAACGGCCAGTTGAACCTGCCCAATCAGTGGTGTATCGGCAATGACGCCAGTCTGAGCTGGTCGGATTTTAACGGCGATCAGAAAGTCGATTTGCTGTGTGCCGAGAGCGCCAGCTCCTTAAAGGCGCTGGTTTCCAACGGCAGCAATGTAGTCAGCGCCAACCGCCGCGCGGATGGCGCTTTGAGCATTCCTCCGGCGTGGTGTCCGATCAACCAGCAGTGTTCAGCTTCGTGGGTAAACTTTGATGGTGATGGCCGAGCTGATGTGGCCTGCAATTGTGAGAATGGCGAGCAGCGTGTACTGATATCGGATGGTCAGGATGTGCGCACGCCCAACAATTCACCGGTCGGCACGGTGGCCACCGGCTTCTGTAAAACCAGTGGTGCCCAGCCGTTCTGGTCTGATTTTAATGGTGATGGCCTGACTGATTTGTTTTGCCGCGAGGGTGGCAGGCAGTCGGTGCTGGTATCTGATGGCAAGCGTTTGTCCAGTCCGAATAATAGCGCCGATGGGGTGCTGATCACCAACTGGTGCGGCACCAGTGGGGCAACACTGGATAGCGCTGATTTTAATGGCGATCAACTGTATGACTTGAGCTGCCACGGCAGCAATGGCCTGCAGCAGGTATTGCTGTCGACCGGAACCGGACTGGCCAGTCCGAACAACGATGCCACCGGTACGGTGCGCACTAACTGGTGCAACTCCAGTGATCGACGGGTGGATTGGGGGGATTTTAATTCCGATGGTCTGGCGGATATGTTCTGTCATGAAACCTCCGGTGCCCAATCGGTGCTGGTATCTACCGGTATCGGTGTGCAATCACCCGTTAGCAACGCCAACGGCCTGATCATCAGCAATTGGTGTGGGGGTGCGCAGTCAATTGTCAGCACCACCGATTTCAACGGCGATGCACTGGGCGATCTGAGCTGCCACGATAGCAGTCAGGGTCGCAGCCTGATCATGGTGCACCAGCAGCCTTATCCGGATCTGATCACTAAAATCACCAATGGTCTGGGCGGCGATACCATCATCGATTATGCACCGATGACCAATGCTTCGGTGTACAGCACCGGAGGTGCGATTAGTTATCCGATTCTGGACGTGCAATCGCCCAAATACCTGGTCAGCCACTACACCACCACAGACGGCCAGGGCGCGCAATACCGCTATGCTTATCACTACACCGGCGCGCGCACCGATTTGCTGCGCCGCAGTTGGCTGGGTTTTGCCAGTATCAAGCGCACCCGGGTGGCCGATGGCCGCTACAGCATTACCCGATATGCGCAGAATTTTCCGGTGGTCAGGTTCATGTCCAGCGTCGAATTGTTCAACGCCAATGGCATCAGACTCAATTCGGCACAATTCACGCCATTCGTGAACAACCCTTATCCCAATGTCTACCAGGTGCTGCGTGGCAAGGAAGTCTCATCTACCTATACCAATAACCAGGCCGATTATGTCTATGAAATAGATTATGAATACGATGGGTACGGCAATCCACGCCTGATTTCAAATCTGGGGAATCTGGCCAAACCGGATGATGATGTGTTTGATTGCTGGAAATACCACAATGACACCACTGCCTGGGCACTGGGCTATCCCGTCGAGCATAAAACCACCAGTACGGCGGTGGCCTGCCGCAACTTCCTGGCGGCCAACCAGCCAGGCTGGCAAGCTGCCACCGATCTGCGCTGGGATAAAACCGGCTATGACGCAAAACTCAATACCACGCTCATGTCAGCCTGGGACGACGCCAATAATATCTGGCTGGAGCAGGCCAAGATTTATAACGATTATGGTCTGGCAGTGCAGTCGATTGACTGGGCAAATCAGATCACACGGCTGAGCTACGACAGTCACTATCATAGTTTTATCAGTCAGACCCAGGCGCCGGCACTGGCCAGCAATGTGCAACTGACCGTCAGCAATGTGTTTGACCCGCGGTTCGGGGTGCTGGAACAGCATACTGACCCCAATGGTAATATCCGGGCCAGCAAGTTCGATGATTTCGGCAGGCTGGTGGAGCAATGGGGGCCCGATCCCAATGCCGCCAGTGGCGCAGCCAGTGTCAGACTGCTGCTAAATATTTATGCCAGTGACGGTTTTGGCCATTATGTGGAAACCCGTGAGCGCCTCACCTGGCAGGACAGCGACCCCGCAAACTGGTCCTGGATACGGGTGTATGTCGATGGCATGGGGCGACCAATAAAAACCACCAAATCCGCCCCCGCAGGTGGTCAGGCGGTGGCTACCGAACAGCGGTATAACAACGTCGAATTGCCATCACAAAGCTCCTTGCCGTATTTCCTCAATGCCCAGCCTAGCTGGGTTAATACCTTCTATGATGCGCAGGACAGGCAACTGCGTATCGAACAGCCGGATGGCAGCATACAGACATTCGACTATCTGCAGGGCATGTTGAAGGTACGCGCGATCCTGGCTGCCGGCACCCCGGATGAACGCCAATCCATCAACGAGAGTACGGTACGGGAAGTGCTGGCCAAAGCGATAGGCAATAACCAGGGCGAAATCCAATATAGCTATGATCCCTTGTTGCAGACCACCAGCGTCATCGGCGCCAATCAGGATGTCACCCGTATTGGTTACGACTCAGTGAGCCGGATTTTATCCAGCAACAGCGCAGACTCGGGCGCCCATCAGATGGTCTATAACCACCAGGGAAGGCTGGGCACCGTGACCGATGCCGACGGTAACATTACCCGCTATACCTACGATGCCATTAACCGTGTGACAACGCGTACAGTGACTGCACCATCGGGGGGAAGCAAAAACTATCAGTATTTTTACGATGAGCCGCAATACACCAATGCCAAAGGCAACCTGACCAGGGTAATTGGTCCTGACAGCACGCATGAGTTCAGTTACAACCGGTATGGACTGGTGGCCACCGAACGGGTGACCCTGGCAGGCCGTAGTTTTGTCCAGCACATGCAATATGATCCTTCGGGGGACATTATCAGCCTGACTTATCCGGATGGCGCGGTGTTAACCACGCAATATGATGCCCAGGGTAATGTGACCAGTCAGTCACTAGCCCCTGACGCCACCAGCCCAGCCAGCACGGTGGCAACTTACAGTGCCTATAACGCGCTTAATCAACTGGTTAAGGTCGAATATGGCAATGGCGTCAGTACCCAGCAGGAATACTACCCTTATGCGCAATCAATGAGCCGCATGAAGTCTATGACCGCCGTTTCAAATCAACCAGGAGGTCAGCCACAAACCTTGTACGCAGTGGACTATGACTGGAACAGGGTGGGGCAGGTAACCGGCAGGAACGTTAGCGGCAACGGCGCCAGCCCGGGGCAATATCAGTACAACTACAACAACATGGGTTGGTTGATCAAGGCCAACGGGCCGAACGGCATACTCGATTACGACTATGATCTGGCTGGCAATATCACCAGCAAGGATGGTGTCACTTATCAGTACCAGCCCAACACCAACAAAATACTCAGCGGGAGCAACCAGTTTTCCGCGCAGCACGATAACAACGGCAATATCACCCAGATGCAATGGCCGGGAATCGACTGGTCGTATATATATGACCAGGAAGCGCGGCTGGTCGAAGTACAAAAAAATGGTACCGCCGTCAACCGCATGAGTTATGACTTTAACGGGCAACGCTTGCAGCGTACTGATGAAAACGGCAATCAATCACTGTATGTATCCGCTGACTATGACGTATTGATCACCGCTAACCGGGAATTGCACACCAAGTATATTGATGGTCCCGGCGGGCGCGTGGCGGCACAAACCACCGACCACACCCAGCATGCCCGTCAGGTGCAATTGAAAACAGGTAGTCTGCAACTGGGCATGCTGTTGTTTGAGCAAGACAATGCACGCGGCTGGTGGAGTCGACAATGGCATGCCGTTAAAGCCGTGCTGCTAAGCCTGTTGATATATCCATTGCTGACATTAACCGCCCTGCTGCTGCTATTGGGCGTGGGCACGGCCTGGTATCTGTGGCTTAGCAACCGCCGCTTGCGGCGCTGTGGTCTCGCTGATACCGGCTATACCGATTTATCGACCGGCAGCACGCTGCTGGCGTGGGGATTGTCAGTGTTGCTGGTGATTTCCCATATGCCTGTGGCACAGGCGCAACTGCAACCCGGCACTGGTTATCCTGAACCTGGACTGTTGTATTTTCAGGGCGATGTGGTCGACAGCAATGTGCTGGTCACCAATGATGCCGGTCAGCTCAGTTCGGTGGTTGCCTATCTGCCCTATGGCGGTATTGATGAGCAGCGCAGCAGCGGACCGGATAACTTCCGGCCAAAATTCGGTGACAAGGAATACGATTACGGCAGCGAATTGTATTACTTCGGCGCGCGTTACTTACATTCTGAACTGGGCCGCTTTGTACAGCCTGATCCGGAGCAACAGTTTTCCACACCGTATTCCTATGTCGGCAATGATCCGTTAAGCATGATTGATCCCAGTGGTGAAATTGCCACCGCGGTAGTGATCGGCATCATGGCGATAATCGGTGCGATAGTAGGGGCCTATGCAGGCGGCGCAGCGGTTAATCATGACATGAACCCGGCCCATTGGGACTGGCGATCCGGTAAGACTTTGGCGGGTATCTTTGCCGGTGCGGCTATCGGTGCAGCAGGTGGAGCCATTGGTGGCGCTGCTGCTCAGGCCGGTGTGGCGGTAGGCATCGTCGGTGAAATCCTGGTAGGGGTTGGCGAGGGTGCGGCATTTGCTGCATTGGGTGGTGGCAGTCCCAAGGAAATACTGGTATCGGCGCTGGTTGGCGGAGTCACTGGCGGGTTGTTCTCCGCAGGTGGCGCTGGCCTGTCACGAATCGCAGGGCAGGGCAGCCGATTAGCACGCCGCGGCGCATCCGGGTTGCTGGATGAAGCAGGCGCTGTCGGCAAATTAAGCCGCCGCGGCAGCATCAGCGGTGAACTTGCCAGCAGTGGCGATAATCGTGCCTTACAGTCAAGTCGATCCGCAGCAGCTAACCGGCGCAGTTTGTCGCCTTCCGAACTGGAAGATATTGAAGGCGTCGGCAACCTGGTGTGTTTCAGTTTCACCGCCGATACCCAGGTATTGACTGACCAGGGTTTGACGCCGATCAGCGAGATTAAACCGGGTGATCAGGTGTGGGCCATGAGCGACCCGGAACACAGTGATGTGTTTACCGTGTTGAGCAACTATCAACGGCTGGCGGATGACATCCTTGTGCTGAGGTTGGATGACAGCCAGATTGAGACCACCGCGGAACATCCTTTCTGGGTGCCCGAGCGCGGCTGGGTTCAGGCCGGTGAATTAACGACCACTGACCAGTTGTTATCTAAAGACGGTGACCAGATCGCCATCACCGGCATTGAACAGCGTTCCGCACCACAACTGGTCTACAATTTTGAAGTCGCCGAAGCGCACAATTACTTTGTTGATGAAAAACAGGTGTTGGCGCATAACCCCAAATACTGCAAAAAACCGAAATCACGTCGTTTGCTGACGATGGGCAGAACCCCTGGTAAGGGCACAAAAACCGGGCGAATTGTTAAAGCAAGGATGAAATCCAAAGGCTGGATCAAAAAGATCGGTGGCGTAGAGTATGTCAAAGTCTCGGTCACGCAAGGCGGTGCTCGCGTCTGGAAACCCATCAACCGGCAGATACATATGGGGCATATTGTTGATGCAGTCGACTACTGGAATAAGATCGGCTACAAAACCGGGGCGAAATCCAAAACAGTGCGCAAATTTATGCTGGACGCAAGTAATTATGAACTCGAATGGGGGCCGCTAAACTCTTCCAATGGCGCCAAACTGGGGCAGACCTATAATAAACCCAATGGCTGGAAAGGAAAATGGCCTCCATAATCTGGCTATGCGTTATTGCCCTGGCTAATTAGCAGCCAGGGCAATACCCTGTGAGACACGAAAATTCATTGGCGGGAAAGTTGATATTGTATGAGTGAACAAATGGATGACGCGCTGCATGCGCGCATCGTAGCACTGACCGATCAAGGCAACGACTTATGCGAAGAGCACGAAGATTATCGGGCCGCTATCAAAGTCTATCAGCAGGCTCTGGCACTGATCCCTGAACCAATTGAAGACTGGGAAGCGGCTACCTGGGTGCTGGTGGCATTAGGGGATTGTTATTTTCTGCTCGATGAGTTTAGCGAGGCGCGAATTTATTTAAGCCGTGCGATGTATTGCCCGGGCGCAATAGGCACGGGCTTTGTTCACCTGCGCCTGGGGCAGGTGCAATATGAACTGAACAATGAGGCCCGCGCCAAGGATGAGCTGGCGCGGGCCTATATGCTTGATGGCGAAGAAGCATTTGAGTATGAGGACCCGAAATACCTGATTTTTTTGCGTCAATTTATGCGGGGTATCTGATCGTCTGCTTGCCGGGTTTATTCAATCTTGCTGGGCGGGCCTTTGCTGTCACGCTCCGGAAAACCGCTGCGTAAATGCAGGTCCCGTTGCGGGAAGGGAATCTCAATGCCATATTTTGCCAGCGCTGTTTCCAGCTCCCAGAGATAAGCGGCCTGAACGCGGGCCGGTCGTTTGACACCATCGCGCAGCCAGATCAGCAATTCAAAATTAATGCTGGAGTCGCCAAACTCGACCAGCCATACATCCGGATTGCGGTTGGGGTAGTCCATGACGGTATAAGGCACCTTTTCGGCAGCTTCCAGCGCCGCCTTTTTGACCAGTTCCTTATCCGAGCCATAGGCGACGCCAAATGGCACATGCAGGCGTCGCATGGCTTCGTGCATGGTCCAGTTGATCAGGCGATTACTGACCAGTTCACTGTTGGGTACCAGGATATCAATATTGTCATTGGTGTTGATGCGGGTAAAACGGGTGTTGATAGCGCGTACCTGCCCGGTAATACCGCCCTCCAGATCAATGTAGTCACCGATTTTAATGCTGCGCTCGAACAGCAGGATCAAACCTGATACAAAATTACTGACAATCGATTGCAGGCCAAAACCCACGCCAACCGACAGCGCACCGGCAATGATCGCCAGATTACTGAGGTCCAGCCCAATCGAGGACAGGCCGATAAAAATGGCCGCAATAATGATGATGTAATGGCCGATCCTGCTTAAGGTGTACCAGGCCGCACTCTCGCCACCGGCGAAGCGGTGGCGAGAAAATCGCCCGATAGTACTGCGGAATAATCTGGACAGCCACCAGCCCAGCCAGACAATAAAGATCACCCTCAGAATACTCAGTGTGGTAACAATGCTGTCACCGATGGAGAACAACCGGATGCGCAGTGCGGCATTAACGTTACGCCAGGCATCGCTCATGAAAGTCTTTACCCCATACCAAAAACGCACCAGTGTTGATGACCCCCGGATCTGCTGCAAATCGATCAACTGCAGCATCAAATTGCTTTGATTGAGCTGCTGCTCAGCCACCGCCAGTTGCTCCAGGCCGCTGCTCAAATCCTCCAGGCTCGCGCCTTGCTCAGCGTTGGTATTCGATGCCTCCGCGAGCAGCTGGGTCTGTAAGCGTTCACGCAAATCGGGCAAGCGGTTCATACTGTCGGTCAGTTGAATCCGCCGCAGTTCTATATTGTCGATCGCTGGCATCGGTACCAACTCCGCTTCAGCCATCAGTTGCCAGCTATTCAGCAGATCATACATAACCTGACAACCGGTATTTTCAATCTGGGTCACTTCATCGAGCAGGCTCAACGGCTGTTCGATGGTGATATCCGGATCACATTCGGGCAATTCCACACCCAGGTCAGCTTGAGGTTCCAATTGACGCGCCAGTTCAGTCAAGGCAGCGTCGCGGGTACTTAACTGCTTCAGCAGACGCGTCAGTTCAAACCGCTTCTGCTCGCTGTTCAGTTCCGCGTTCATGATCAGCAGTCGGCCGATCATACGCTGCAACCCTAGTTTGAAACGAGCCGGGCTGGTGACTTCCAGGGCACGATAATCACGACGCAGATTGTCCAGCGTGAGACTCAAATCCCGCTGGTCACGTTCCAGACTTTCCAGCGACTGCTCCACAATTTTGATCTGTTGAGCGGTGAGATCACGTTTTTCGCCCAACTGCAGATAAGCCGCCAGAGTGGTATCCAGATCCTGAGCAACCGGTGCTTCCACCGGCGATTGCACCTGCTGTTGCAGCGTCAGCCATTTATCCAGGGCTGTCTGCAGCGAATTAAGGTCACTGTCGAGCTTAGGCGGTCTGGCATCCTCTGGAATGGCGCCGGCGAGGGCGGTTAGATGCGCGACCAGTTGCTGCGCGGCCGCGGGCCTTTGTTCACTCTCGGTATCGGTCAGATAGAGTTGCCAATCATTCTCCAATTCGGTTGGATTGGGTAGGTCCGGTGATTCCTGGCTGCCTGAATCAAACAGGTTTTCGACCTGACCGTGAGCGGGCGGCGCCCAGACCAACAGACTCCCCAACAGCCCCCCCAGCAGCAATAACAACCAGCTGGAGAACCGGGTTTTACTGGTATAGGGTGCAGCGGAGTAGATATAACTCACGGTAGCAAACATCCGTAGTCAGCCCCTCGGCAGGACTTGCCGGCAGAGGGGCATACTTTAAGCAACCGGGCGATAGGCAATCGACGCTTCAGGCGGCGGCCTGATTTTCCGCCGGCGGGTTGCTGGCCAGTTGCCGCAGGACGTAGTGCAGAATACCACCATGCCGGTAATATTCGACTTCCTGCGGGGTATCCAGGCGCACCTTGCAGGTGAAGGTCTTGCTGTCGCCGGCATCACTGACAGCCGTTACTTCAACGGTTTTAGCACTGCCGTCTCCAAGGCCTTCAATGCTGAAGGTTTCCTTACCGGTCAAACCCAGCGATTCAATGCTGTCACCATCCATGAAGTTCAGCGGCAATACGCCCATACCTACCAGGTTGGAACGGTGAATACGCTCAAAGCTGGTAGTGATCACCGCCTTGACGCCCAGCAACAGCGTGCCTTTGGCTGCCCAGTCACGTGACGAGCCGGTACCGTATTCCTTGCCCGCCAATACCACCAGGGGCACGTTATCCTGCTGATACCGCATCGCGGCATCAAAAATGCTCATCTGCTCACCACTGGGTATATGGGTGGTATAACCGCCTTCAGTGCCCGGTGCCAGTTGATTGCGCAGGCGCACATTGGCGAAAGTGCCGCGCATCATGACTTCATGATTACCACGGCGGGAGCCATAGGAGTTGAACTGCCCGGGAGGCACGCCTTTGCTTTGCAGATATTCGCCGGCCGGCGAATCCGGCTGGATGGAGCCGGCTGGTGAAATATGGTCGGTGGTGATGCTGTCGCCCACCTTGACAAGACAACGGGCGTCTTTGATGTCGTTAATCTCCGGCACATCCAGGTTCATGCCTTCGAAATAGGGCGGATTCTGAATATAGGTGGAGTCATCCTGCCAATCGAAATTCTGGCCTTCCGGAATCTGGATGGATTTCCAGCGCTCGTCGCCTTCAAATACGCTGCCGTAACTGCTCTGGAACATATCAGCATTAATGCTGCTGGCGATAAAATCTTGAATCTCACTGGCTTCCGGCCAGATGTCCTTGAGATAAACCGCATTACCATCGGCATCCTCACCGAGCGGATCATTGTTCAGATCAACATCCAGACTGCCAGCCAGCGCATAGGCAACTACCAGCGGCGGGGAGGCCAGATAGTTCATCTTGATGTCAGCATGAATCCGGCCTTCAAAGTTGCGATTACCCGACAACACCGAACACACCACCAGATCATTATCACGCACCGCACTGCCGATTTCATCCGGCAATGGTCCTGAGTTGCCGATACAGGTCGTGCAACCATAGCCAACCGTATAAAAACCGAGCGCTTCCAGATCATCCAGCAGTTCGGCTTTCTTCAAATAGTCGGTCACCACCCTGGAGCCCGGCGCCAGACTGGTTTTCACCCAGGGTTTGACCTTAAGGCCTTTGGCAGCGGCATTTCTGGCCAGCAGGGCCGAACCGATCATCACCGCGGGGTTGGAGGTATTGGTACAACTGGTAATTGCCGCGACCACTACCGCGCCATCTTTCAAATCAAACGTTTCACCCTCAAAGCTGACCTGAACACAGCCGCCATTGGCGCCGGGTTTGGCCTCATCATTGCCGACCGCGGTGCCACCACCTTCATCGGCAAAGCGCGACTCACAGTTGGATTTTTCATCCCGGCTTTGGGTCAGCTTGGCGCAGTCCCGGCGGAAACTCTGTTGTGCTTCTGATAGCAGGACACGATCCTGCGGACGCTTGGGGCCGGCCAGGCTGGGCACCACGGTGCCCATATCCAATTCCAGTGCAGCGGTATACTCGGCTTCGGTGTCACCGTCTTCACGGAACATGCCCTGATGGCGCATATAGGCTTCCACCAGTTCTATCTGCTCCTGCGAGCGGCCGGATAATTTCATATACCGCAGACTTTCCGCGTCGACCGGGAAAATACCGCAGGTGGCGCCGTATTCAGGCGCCATATTGGCAATGGTAGCGCGATCGGCCAGCGGCAGGTTGGTCAGACCATCACCGTAAAATTCCACAAACTTGCCCACTACGCCGTGCTCACGCAGCATCTGGGTTACCGTCAGCACCAGGTCGGTAGCGGTCGAGCCTTCCGGTAACTTGCCGGACAGTTTGAAACCCACCACCTGCGGAATCAGCATGGTAACCGGCTGGCCCAGCATGGCTGCTTCGGCTTCAATACCGCCAACCCCCCAGCCCAGCACGCCAATCCCGTTGATCATAGTGGTATGCGAATCAGTACCCACCAGTGTATCCGGCCAGGCGTGCCAGGCGCCGTCCTTCTGAACCCCGAATACCACCCGGCCCAGAAATTCCAGATTGACCTGATGCACAATGCCGGTATTGGGCGGAACCACCTTGAAATTATCAAACGCCGTCTGGCCCCAGCGCAGAAACTGATAACGCTCCCGGTTGCGCTTGAATTCGATCACATTGTTGGCGTCCAGTGAGCCGGCGGTGCCGTATTCATCGACCTGCACCGAGTGATCAATGACCAGTTCGGCCGGTGACAGTGGATTGATCAAATCCGGATCGCCGCCCAGGTTGCTCATGGCATCACGCATCGCGGCCAGATCCACCACTGCCGGTACACCGGTAAAATCCTGCAACACCACGCGGGCAGGGGTGAACGCGATCTCAGTTTTCGGTTCAGCCTTGGGGTCCCATTGGCAGAGCGCTTCGATGTCGCTGGTGGTAACGTAGCCGGAAGCCTGATGACGCAGCAGATTCTCCAGCAATATCTTGAGTGAAAAAGGCAGACGCTTAAGGTCATATTGCTGGCTGAGTTTGTTCAGACTGCATATCTGATATTCGCGCTTGTTGGCGGTTACGGTGGCGTGACAATCGATCTTTGCTGACATTCATGGCTCCAGTGCAAGTATTGAGTGGCTGGCTGGGCCACTGCGGTAATTAAAACCTAAGCTGCATTTTAACATGCCGGACCCTGGCCGGGGCTGGGTTTGACACTTTGAAGTCAAGCCATCATTTCAAGCCAGCAGCAACTCACTGGTGGCCTGCAGAATCCGTTTGCGCCGCAGGATCAAATGCCAGCGGCGGCCACCCAGCTGCTGCCATAGCCAGGCTGCACGCAGCGCGGCCAGCAGCAACGCACGGATCAAATGCACGTTATTATCATTTTGCAGATACAGCGGTTTGCCGTGCACGCTGATCGATGGTTTCAGGCTGCGCACCTGCTCACTCCAGGCATTGGCAAGCTGGCTGATAATTTCCGGCTGCAAAACCCCGGCACCTGCTTCGGCCATTGTGGTCTGCTCATCGCGATCAGTCTCCGGTTCGGCCGGCGAGATAATATTCCTGCCGATCAGTTGCAGCTCCCTGGCCAGGGCCTGCTGGCGTTGCGTATCGCCTTGCAGGTTGCGCGCCAATTGCATGATCAGCATGGCATATTGCAGCGCCGGAACTTTGTCCTGGTCCCCGGAAAAAAGCCTTTGCAGATTGCGCAGTCCGTAACGCAGTTCAGAGGGCCTGCCGACGGCGGTCTGAATCGAGTCAGCATCCAGCTGCAACACACTGCGCAAGCTGGCCAGCGTGGCGTCCTGGTCGGTCAAGCCCTTATTGGCAATATCGTGCACTTGCGCGGTGGCCTGGAGCACCCCGGCCAGCGCCAGCGTCTGTGAATGTATGGATCGCTTGCTCATGTCACGGCAGGCGCGTTGGTGCGGTCAATAATGCCGCCGCCCAGACAGATATCCCGGGCATAAAAAACCACCGACTGACCTGGCGTAGCAGCCCACTGCGGTTGGCTGAAGCTGACCTGGGCACGGTCACCAGTGATACTCAGTTCACATTCCTGATCTGCTTGCCGATAGCGGATTTTTGCGCTCAGCCGCAGTTCGCCAGAGGGCGGTTCGCCGCTGATCCAGGTCAGGCTCTCAGCTTCAAGTTGATTCGACATAATAGCGTTATCTGTTTGATTTTGAGAAACAAAAAGAATATTTTTTTCCATATCTTTACCAATCACATACCAGGGCGCTTCGGCTGCACCACGTACCCCACCGATCCCCAGTCCCTGCCGCTGACCCAGTGTGTAATAGTGCGCGCCCTGATGTACTCCGATGCGTTGACCATTGGGCAGACAGATATCGCCACGGCGTGGCGGCAGCCATCTGGCCAGAAAATCTCTCAATTTGCGCTCACCGATAAAGCAGATACCGGTGGAATCGCGCTTGGCATGCACGGGAATGCCCGCCGCCTGGGCGAGTTCACGGACGGCGGGTTTGGCCAGTCCGCCAATCGGAAACAGGGCACGCTGAAGCTGTTGCTGACTGATCGCATATAAGAAGTAACTTTGATCTTTATTACTGTCAGCGCCGCGGCACAGCCAATGGACGCCGTCCAGCACTTTTTTCCGCGCATAGTGACCGGTGGCAATATGGCTGGCTCCCAGATCCTCGGCATGCTCGGCAAAAACCTTAAACTTGATTTCCCGGTTACACAATATGTCCGGATTGGGCGTCCGGCCACGCCGATACTCGTCTAAAAAGCCCTGAAACACTTCATCCCAGTACTCGGCGGCAAAATTGCGCGTGTGCAATGGCAGTCCCAGATGTGCGGCAACTTTACGGGCATCATCCGCATCTGCTTCGGCCGGGCAGAACTCATCGTCACTTTCCTCCCAGTTCTTCATAAACATGCCGGCACAAGCAACACCGGTCTGTTGCACGAGCCTGGCGCTGAATGATGAATCGACTCCTCCGGACATCGCGATCATCACCTTGTCAGGGGATTGCTCACAGAAAAAATCGGTTGCCTTAGACATGTCGTTTATGTGCGGACGGTTTGCATGGCTGACAATGGCAACCGCACGCCAGTTTGATAATCCTCGATACACGACAGCACAACCGGACCGCGCAGTCGCGCTCGCTGCCGCTGCAACTGTTCCAGCGTGAGCCAGTGCGCCGCAATGATCCCGCTATCCAGCTGGGCGCCGTGGCGCTGTTCAAGTAATCGGGCGGCAAAGTTAAATCGCAGCTTGGCCTTGTCCGGCTGCAGCGCATCGGTGTGGTAGATGCTGATGAGGTGTAAGGGTTCAATCACACAGCCACTTTCTTCCAGGGTTTCACGCCGCAGGGCTTCGAGCAGGCTTTCACCTGGCTCCAGATGGCCGGCCGGCTGGTTAAACACCGCCAACTCATTAACCCATTCTTCAACCATCAGAAAACGCTGTTGACAGGCAACCACCGCCGCCACCGTAATCCTGGGGGTATAGCGATCACGGGCGCCATCCGGCTGATCTTGATCGGAAGGAACGGTCATACTCATTAACAGGTCATAATCTGAGGTAAAATAACTGCCATGACATTGATACTTGTGTGAGTTAGCAGCATATCATCTGAAATGAAAAAACGATTCGACAATGGTGTATTCAATATGATCGATCCGTGGCGTATTCGCGCGGGCGAAGAAGATGGGCCGGAACGTCATGACCACGATGATGCAGGTCATCTCGGTCTGGCACTGGCCGATCCGGAGCTGGAAGAACCCCGACTGTTCAAAGTGGTGCTGTTAAATGATGACTATACCCCGATGGACTTTGTGGTTGAAGTGCTGATGAAGTTCTTTAATCTCGATCATGACAGCGCCACCCAGATCATGTTGCATGTGCACACTCGTGGCAAAGGCGTGTGCGGGCTGTTCAGTTACCAGATTGCCGAAACCAAGGCTATTATGGTGAATGACTATGCGCGTGAAAACCAGCATCCGCTGCAATGCAGTGTGGAATCCGCTTAGCGTCAACCTGCTACCCCTGTTAAGCCAATTAGAGAAGGGCTATGTTTAGTAAAGAACTGGAACAGAGCATCAGCGCCGCCTATCGTTTTGCACGCGAGATGCACCATGAGTTTCTGACGGTTGAGCACCTGTTGCTTGGCCTGTTGAATGAATCCTCGGCCAATGAGGTTTTGCTGGCGTGCAGTGCTGATCTGGAGCTTCTGGAGCGTGATCTGCGCGATGTGCTGGCTGAAACCGTGCCCGAACTGCCTGCCGATGATGAGCGTGACACCCAGGCTACCGTGGGCTTCCAGCGGGTGCTGCAGCGGGCGGTTTATCATGTGCAGTCGAGCGGTAAGAAGGTGGTGCAGGGCGCCAATATCCTGGTAGCAATGTTTTCCGAGCAGCAGTCACATGCTGCCTGGCTGCTCAATAATCAGGGTGTCAGCCGTTTGGATGTGGTTAACTACATGTCACACGGCATTCGTCCCGGCGGTGAGGGCGCAAGTGATGATCCTCTGCGCCTGACCAGTGATCGGACTGCTACGGAAAGTGGCCACGGCAAAGACGAGAAAAGCCCGCTGGAACAGTTCGCCAGTAACCTGAATGAACTGGCGGCACAGGACAAGATTGACCCATTGATCGGCCGCCAGCCGGAAATCGAACGTACTTTGCAGATTCTATGTCGCCGCCGCAAGAACAACCCGCTGCTGGTTGGTGAAGCCGGGGTAGGCAAAACCGCTATTGCGGAGGGCCTGGCGCTGCGCATCGTTGCAAACCAGGTGCCCGACGCGATAGCCGGGGCAACCATTTACGCCCTGGATATGGGCGCATTGCTGGCCGGCACCAAATACCGGGGTGACTTTGAGCAGCGTCTGAAAGCACTGCTGGCGGAGCTGAAAAAACTCGATAACGCGATTTTATTTATCGATGAAATCCATACCATCATCGGCGCCGGGGCGACCTCCGGCACGGTAATGGATGCCTCCAATCTGATCAAGCCGGTACTGGCCAATGGGCAGCTGCGCTGCATTGGTTCAACCACCTTTCAGGAATACCGGGGAATATTTGAAAAAGACCGCGCGCTGTCGCGCCGTTTTCAGAAGATTGATATCGTTGAGCCATCGGTGGATGAAACCGTGGACATCCTGCGCGGCCTGAAAAACCGTTTCAGCGAGCATCATGGTGTGGACTATAGCGAAGCAGCGCTGAAAACCGCGGTGGACCTATCAGTCCGCTACCTGCACGACCGGCATTTGCCGGACAAGGCCATTGATGTCATTGATGAGGCGGGCGCCCGTGAACGGCTTAAACCGGAGGAACAGCGCGCTGAACTGGTCGATGCAGAACAGATTGAACAGGTCGTCGCCAGTATGGCGCGTATCCCCGAGCGGCGGGTAAGCCGCTCTGACAAGCAGGCTCTGGCCAATCTGGAGCGTGATCTGAAACTGGTGGTATTTGGCCAGGATAACGCCATCGGCCATCTGGGCGCTGCCATCAAGCTGGCGCGTTCCGGCCTCAACGACCCTGAAAAACCGATTGGCTCGTTCCTGTTTGCCGGCCCCACCGGGGTGGGCAAGACAGAAGTGACCCGGCAACTGGCGATGACGCTGGGGATAGAACTGGTCCGCTTTGATATGTCCGAATACATGGAAGCACACACGGTTTCGCGCCTGATCGGCGCACCGCCGGGTTATGTCGGTTTCGACCAGGGCGGCCTGTTGACCGAAGCCGTTAATAAAACGCCGCACGCGGTACTGTTGCTGGACGAAATAGAAAAAGCGCATCCGGATGTGTTTAATCTGCTACTGCAGGTGATGGACCATGGCAAGCTGACCGACAGCAATGGCCGCAGCACCGATTTTCGCAACGTCATTCTGGTCATGACCACCAATGCCGGCGCCGCGCAGTTGAGCAAGCGCGCCATCGGTTTTACCGGCAGCAAAGATTCATCCGATAGCATGGAAGTCATCCGGCGCACCTTTTCACCGGAATTCCGGAACCGTCTGGATGCCATTATTCAGTTCGCCGCATTGCCGCCTGAGGTGGTTACCAAGGTGGTCGATAAGTTTCTGCTGGAACTGGAAAACACGCTGGCAGATAAGCATGTACAGCTGGAAGTCACTACCGCTGCACGCGGCTGGCTTGCTGAACAGGGCTTTGACCGTGACATGGGCGCACGTCCGATGAAACGCATTATTCAACAACATATCAAGCATGCCCTGGCTGATGAGCTGTTATTTGGCAAACTCAGTGAGGGTGGCAGCGTTATCGTCGATGTGGACGATGAGGGCCTTAAAGTAAGCTGTCTGACCGAGGCACCTGCTCAGCCAGACTCTCAACGTACTCAGGAAACGGTTGCCGAATAATAGTTATCGACATTGGTTTGGGATAAGCGTTGAATACCCAAACCACTGGAAGGCAGTAGCACTATTCAATAAATTCACGCTAACTGAGCGGAGATTTTTCCGTTCAGGATGCCCTGCAATTGCCGAATTTGATGCCTGCGCCTTTGATCCTCGTGGCGACCTGGATGCCATACCTGGCTTTTTTCAGGGTTCAGAGGGCAATGATATTCCGGATTCTGCCGCAGACATTCCCGGCATGTCCGCAGTTTTTCGTGAAGGCAGTGACTCTGGCAACGCGCAACGTACAAGTGATCGTGTTCGCCGGCTGGGTTTTGGCATCAATTCCGGTGGGGCGGGGGTGGTGGCTGCACATTTAACTGTGATGCGCAAAGCTGCACGTTGTCCCGCCGAGTGAATTGAATTAGACGCAGGGAACTGCTTTATTGAACGGCTAAGCGGTTCAATCAGCTTTAATGGCCCTGTGTCCTTGGACAAGACTCAGATAAAGAAGTCGCCCCGTCATTTGCTCAGCCGGAGCTGAGAGCTACTTCATTCGGTAGGTAATGCGGCCTTTGCTGAGGTCATAAGGTGTCATTTCCACCTTGACCCGGTCGCCGGTAAGTATTCGGATATAGTTTTTGCGCATCCGGCCGGAGATATGCGCGGTAACAACATGTCCATTGTCCAGTTCTACCCGGAACATCGTATTGGGCAGGGTGTCCAGCACCTTGCCTTCCATTTCAATTTGGTCTTCGCGAGCCATAGCACCTTACAGTTTGTTAAAACGGCATTATACCGGAATGATAAGGCTTGCAGGCAATCCTGACCGGAATTTTATTCAAGCTCCATCCTATCGGCGAAAATTCTGTCGCCGGGACGAAAATACAGACTGTCAAAGGCTACCGGAACGCCCCCGCCGGCACCATTGCTCAAAGCATATTCGACGCTTGCCGAAACGCTGTCATCGGGTTCGTAAATGTCACCATCAGAGCCGAATGGCGCAAACATACCGCCGGTCGGCCTATTCAGTCCGGCTAAAACATCGGTGCGGGTAAAACTGGCAGGCTGGCATCCGGGCGCCGCATACCAGCTGATGTGGGTGCTCAGACTGGCCGCTATTTTGTGAAGTTTACGGCTATTGATGAATCATCAATAACGCTGGTTATTTTTTAACCGTAGGACTGCTGCTGGCGCCGCCAAAACACTGACCGGGGCTGGTTTGATCTGATCGGGGCAGCCGGGGCCAAACCCTACTACTTAAGTAGTAGGTTCAATTAAAACACCTTTTTAACCCTGTTAGCTCTAGTATTTAATTTCACTGAACAGGATGTTCAGTGGTGATAGGAAATCAAAATCTGACATGGAGTTAAAAAATGAAAAAATTATTCGTTTTGATATTGATAAGTATTGGCGTATGTTGTTCTGCTTCAGCCCAGGACAAACCGACTGAACAGCATGACATCCAGGCCATTCAACAGGCCAATGAAGCCAAGCTGGATCAGCTGGAAAGCCTGCAGCAACTGTATCAGCGGTTGTCGGCTGAAGTTATTCTTGATGAGGCACTGCTGGATGCCATTATCGGTGGCGGCCCGGCCACGCGGGCAAGCTGTACGGCTGACTGTCCGGATGGAACGACTGTAACCTGCACGGGCGACCCGTGCGTCGCGATCGATGGAGTAGGTTGCAACGCCGCCACGGCAGGTAACGGCCGTGATCTCAAACGCTGTAAAAATGTTGATGTGATTATTGCTATTGAATAACGTCAACAGGTAAATTTCAGGAGCTGATCCAATCAGCTCCTGAAATCAGGCCGGTAGCCATCCGGGGATACAATTCAGGACAGGCAAGATGCTGGCTTTGATAGCCTGAATTACTGCCGGGTCTGCTCAGTCGCAGTACAGACAATTCCTAGTGGCATCGAAAGACGTATCAGGTTCTGATGGCCGGAGCCATAGGCGGGCAGGGATGATGCGTACTCCAGCAGGGCATCATCACAGCTGTTAAAACTCAGCCGCAGACTGCCCCAATGCTCCCGCACCACTGTGGCGGGATCAAACTGCGAGCCGAAAATACCGCCACGCGGAAGGCTGACCGAATCAGCCAGGTAACTGCCATCCTGCTGCCGTAGCGCCACATCAGCGAACCAGGCCTGACGGCCTTGATTGTCGTAGCTGAACCAGCTGAAGATCAAAGTCTCGCTATCAAGCTGTTCAACAATTAACCCCTCGCCGTCATGACTGGGGTCAAACCAGGTCCCACTGGCATTGAAATCATTGCCTGTTGCCTGCCCGGTCCCCGCATCACAGGGCAGACCATTCAAGCTGGTCAGTCGCGACAGTATCTGCGCCCCGGCCACGCCTGTGGCCAGCTCAAGGTACGTGATCAGACCACTGTCACAGCTATCGAATGTGATGATAGCGCTGCCCCAGGTTTCTCGCTGTACACTGGCCGGATCAAAATTCTCACCAAACTCCGCACCACTGGCGATACTCAACTGGTCAATCACAATCCTGTTGCCCTGAATAACACCAACACCACTGAACCAGCGTTGCTCACCGTTTGCGGTATAACTGTACCAGGCCACCAGTGCACGCTCCGGGGCGAGTATCTGGATTTGAAACCCTTCGCCATCGTGTTGCGGATCAAACCAGGTGCCATCAAAGCCGGGGGTAAGCGTTTGGTAATCCAAAACACAACTGCCTGCGGTATCCAGGTAGGCTTCAAACTCATTTAGTGAACAGGATGAGAACTGACTGCGCGGACTGAAGGCGAAGAACGTTTGCATGATACCGCCTTCGCCATTACAGGCGGTATGTCTGCCGCCCAGAATATGCCCGATTTCGTGGGCCAAAATTTCTACCAGGTATAGAAAATCCAGGGGCGCATTGGGTATCGCCGGACCACCCGGCGCACCGGCGGACACTACCCGATCGGAAATAACCGTATTAGCGGCGGTTGTGCAGGCAGAATCCAGCATTGCGAAACCGTTGTGTGCACCGGCCTGCGACATGATCGGCCGGGCGGTAATAAACAACGCAACACTGTCGCCGGCAATATCCAAATCGCCGCTGACGCGGTCATTGGCCATATCAGTAATAATCTCGAAAGCCTGGCCGCCGCCAATAATAGGATTATCGTCAGCCGTTGGAAAATGCAGTGCCGACAGGTTCATGATTAAATCTGCCTGGGCCTGGTAATAGCCTGCTAACAGATTAGTCGCGGCGAGTACTTTCTCGACTTCGGCATAACCCCGTAGTGCGATGGTACCCGGATCAAAAATGAATTCGATATTCAAAATTCTGGCTGGTGCAGGCCCTTCTTCAGCAGCTGGCTGTAGCCTGTCCAGTAGTGCTTTGGGGTTGAATGCCGGCAGTGCCGTTACCGGCAACTCATCGATTCCGGCAGTATCGCCATTCAGGTTAACCTCGGGGCCGGCTGCCTGAGCAAGCTTCTTGCTGGCGCCCTCATCGGTATATTTATTCGCATAAATAGGCAACGGCAGCTCACCCTGGATTAAATCCTGCTCGATATAGAAAAGCTTTTGCTGAATGCTTCCCAGGCCATACAGCGTGTTGTCGTATGTGGATAAGCGCAACCAGGAATCCGGGCTAGCGGTTAGTGAACCCTGATAATGACCGGAAAGATTGCTATCAATATTGAGATCAGCGTACTGATCTGAAATATTCTCAACAGTCAAAGGGTAACTTTGACCGTCAATAATCAGCATGGGCAGCTGCTGATCAGTGGTGAATAACATTGAACTTACCGAATGGAGAAGGCCCAGGGCAAGCAGGCATATGACAATAATGGCGGACCGGATATACATCAACTTTAAACAAGCTACCGTCGCTAAGACAGGATAATTCCGCCTGCCACTATACTAAATGTTTCGTTGTTCCTGCAGGCCTGACATTTCCGGCCTGGTGGCGGCTACTTCCGTCAACGCACGAACCGGCTGTAGACATCAGACGACAATCATCATTGCGTTGCGCCGGCTCGGCTATATCAAAAAAACCAGACAGCCGTGCCGCCTGGTTTCCAGCAATGCTTTCAAACAGCACTCAATCAGCTGCTTTGCTGTCCAGCCACCCATTCATGCATGCGCTGCTCCAGCACATCCAGGGGCAGGGCACCGGCACCCAACAGATGATCATGGAAGTCTCTCAAGTCGAAGGCTTCACCGAGTTGCTCAGTAGCATAGGCACGCAGTTGCTTGATCTTCAGCTCACCGATTTTGTAAGCCAGCGCCTGTCCGGGCCAGACAATGTAGCGGTCGACTTCAACAATGATATCGTGTTCCTGTTTGCCTGCGTTTTCCTTGAAATAGTCAATGGCCTGCTGACGCGACCAGCCCAGATAATGCATGCCGGTATCGACTACCAGACGTATGGCGCGCCACATTTCGTAGGTTAGCTGGCCGAACTTGGAATAAGGATCCTGATAGAAACCCATCTCCTCACCCAGGCTTTCTGAATACAAACCCCAGCCTTCGATATAGGCGGTGTATCCACCCAGCCGGCGGAACCAGGGCAACTCGTCGAGTTCCTGAGCCAGCGCGATCTGAAAGTGATGCCCCGGTACGGCCTCGTGCAGCGTCAGGGCTTCCATTTCCCAGCGCGGGCGGGTTTCCAGCGCATAGGTGTTGGCAAAGAAATTACCCGGACGACCAGCTTCCAGTGAGCCAGGTTGATAATAAGCGGTGGTCTGCGATTTTTCGGCATATTCCGGCACCGGCACAACGCCATAGGGTAGACGTGGCAGTTTGCCAAATACCTTGACCAGTTCAGCATCGGCGCGTTTGGCAATATCGCGATATTCCATCAGCAGGTCATCAGCACTGGCATGGTAAAATTGCGGGTCCGTGCGCAGGAATTCCAGGAAATCGGCGAAGCTGCCTTCAAAGCCGCTGTCGGCTATGACTTTTTCCATTTCACCTCGTATGCGCTTGACCTCGCTCAGACCGATATCGTGAATCTGCTGTGGACTCATGTCGGTGGTGGTAAAAGTGCTGGCCCGATGGGCATACCATGCACGGCCATCGGGCAGCGCGCTCATGCCGATGGATTCACGGGTGTTGGGCAGATAATCATTCTCAAAGAAATTGAGCAGTTTAGTAAATGCCGGTTTAACCTTGTCGTTGTAGGTGGCATAGGCCTGCTGTTGCAGTTTCTCGCGCTGCTCCGCGGGCATGCTCTCGGGAATGTTGGCGAAGGCCTGTAATAATGAACTCTGGGCCGGATCATCAACAATCTGGGCACGAATCTGATCGGGCACATCGCGCAGGGTCACTTGCGGCGGTGTCACTCCGGCTTCCAGACCTTTTTGCAGACGCTCGATATTGTTATCGATTAATAGCGGAATACCGTTCAAGCGGGCAATCATATTTTCATAATCGGCTGGCTTGACCGGCCGTGAGATCGCCAGCAGTTGTGCGATATCCTGTTGCGGACCACTCAACTGGGAAATGGCCAGGTACTGATCACCAAACTGGAAACCGTCGATCTGTTCTTCCAGGCGGGCAACGATCAAATCGTAGTTCAGCCGATTGGCTGCACTGAGTTCAGCCCGCGGGATCGAGCGCATAACATCCAGAAAAATGCGGGTGTCTGCCTCGTCTTGCTGCTCAGCCGCCAGCGAATTGTCACTCCAGCGGTCCTGGTAGCGGGGATCACCTAGAAAAGTGGCAAACTCCGGAGAAGTGATCAGGTTTTGTTCATAACTCAGATCAATGGCCTGCTGCAAACGCTCATCGGCGGTCAATTCACCGGGTGCGTCTTTCAGGTTGATTATCTGTTGCTTCAGCGCTTCAGCGTCGGCCCGCCAGTCGGCCAGGGCGGAGGTGGATAAGGCCAGTACCAGCAGCACACTGGCAATTCGGATGATAGACATGGTAGGTCTCACTATGGTGTATGCGGTAAGCGAGATTCTAGCCTTATTGGTCTAATAACAAACGTGCAGGAAGTCATAAACCATGCACTTGCCTGCCCGAAGGTAGAATAATGACGCATCTTTCGATCAGTATCAGCGCTCAAATCAACTGGGAGAATTCCCCCCCGATATCATGGTCAGAGACCGAACCGGAACCTTTCGACTTGCGATGAAGTCGCAGCCTTATCACTGTTGACCTGATATTTAGGTGATCAATTTATGACAAAACTCTTTATGTTTTTATTCGCCTGGTTAAGCCTATCGGCTTACGCCGATATTTCCAGACAGCATGTGCTGGACTATTTCGCGGCCAGCCAGCAGGCAGTGCTGACGGGTGACCCGGAGGATATTGAAAAACTGGTGGCGTTTATGGCGGATGATATAGAAGATCATCATGTTTCCTATGGCGTTCAGTTCAGTGGTAAGAACTTCTATCGGGAAAATCTGCCTGCCAAAGCCGCAACCGTGTTGTCCCTTGATCGCCAGATCAGGGATATGAAGATTGACGGCAATATCGCGGTCATTGATTATGCGCATTCCTCGACGGAAACCGGCAAGGACGGTCAGCCGGTAAGCTACAGCGGACGGACGGTATTGGTAACCAAGTTCGACGCCAACAATCAGCTCAAGGAAATACGGCGTTACGTGATAGCGGATTTTCAGCGTTGATTTGAACAGTTGATAGCTTTCGGACTATACGATAGTCGTATACTAATTGTTCTCTGAATGCTCTATTATACATTCTCTGTTTGTTCTACAGTGAGCAGAAATAATAACCGGTACGCGTAAACTTGGGCCTGCACGGATGCAGGCCCGTCTTTTAGCGGCTGCCGGTAACCGATTCCCATCGCAGCAACCGGGTCAGGCCTGGAAAGCAATCAGTTTTACATCGGGTTATTGTGTGCAAACTGACAGCCCCGCACCATCACCCAAACGGCTGGTGGAAGCGGCCTCAAACTGATCGATAAACAAAATCTCGGTTTCGGCGCTGCTGCCAATAACGCGCAGCTCGGTAAATACTCCGCTGTTGTCATTCAGCATAAAGCCGGCATAACCCACCGGGTTGGTAAACCGGGCTTCCAATTGCAGAATTTCGGCACCATCCACTTCCGCGAAGAAACTGGTGCCGTTATAACCCAGGCCCACATCGTAGGAGGTATTGGGCACGATCGGGCCGATATTGGTTTCAACAGCAGTGGTCGAGCCACCAAATACCTGCAGCAGTCGCCAATTGTTGGTGAACTCATCCATCGCCAGGCCCACATAATTAGTTTCACTGATGTACCAGCCGATCAGGGTCAGCACATCCATGCTGCCATTACTGGCTGTAGTTACCGTGACCGTCGATTCAATTTTACAATCATCACACGCGGTCGACATATCCAGGGCAGTGCCGGTGCCGTTAGCAAACAGATCGCCAACCAGGCTACCACCGGTCACAGCCCAATCCCCATCAGGGTCGAACAGCCAATCTGAGGGCAGTCCGCTTTCGAAGGGTTCATAGATCAGGAAGCCATCCTGGCTGAAGTCGATAGTTGCCACTGAAGTACCACGCGTTGATGCCTGCAATTCAATGCTGCTGCTGCGATCGGCCTCACTGAGGTTGCTCAAGACAACCCCGCTGGCAGTTTCGCTGCCAATCCCGGTGGCGTTGGTCAATGTTTCCAGCCAGTCATCCTGCTCCGCCAGGCTCCAGCTGCAACCGTCGGTGGCAGTGACATCAATTTCGAAGGTGTCGCCGTCAGGGCAAATGCTGAATGATGCAGGATCAACGCTGTAGTCGCAGTCTTGTCCGGATTGATTGACACTCAAAGTTTCATCACCAATCGTCACACTCCCGACCCTTGCCTCAACCGATGCATTATCCAAAATAGCCAATGATACTGTGCCACCGCCAGAACCGGAGGAACCATCGCTGATCAGAATCCAACTGGAGTTACTCACCGCCGTCCAGGCGCATTCGCCGCTGGCCGAGGTCGGTGCCAGTACATTCACGCTGGCAGTGCTGTCAGCAGCATCTACATCAATGCTGGTTTGATCCAGATCGTAGCTGCAACCATCCTGGCTGATGGTAAAGTCGAACTCTTCACTGATCAGAGTAAAACTGCGGGCATCGTTTTCAACATTGGTATCACCGGCATTATCACTGACCGTGTATTCCAGCGTACCTGTGCCGGCGAATGGATCGACTGGTGAATCGACCGTAACCCAGTCAACATCACTGGTGCCCGACCACTCACAGGTTTCATCCGAAGGCGTCACGGTAAATGACCCGCTGCCGCCATCAACAGCAAAGCTGGCTGAGCTGGTATCCAGCGTAAAATCGCAATCGCCATCCTGACCCACTTCAAATACCAGCGGATCCTGAGTCACCAATGGATCATCCAGCGTGACAGTGATATTACCGTTACGGCTTTGTGGTTCACTGCTGGCCGGATCGAAAGCCTCAACATCAAATATCACGGTAGCATCACCAGTGCCGGAACCTGTAGCCGGGCTGGATAACGTGATCCAGTCCACGTCGCTGGCAATGTCCCAATCACAGGTGGACAGTGAAGACACCACTTCGAAGGTTTCGGTACCGCCAGCGGCCAGCACCACCACTTCATTGGGTACCGGCTCCAGACTCAATGAACACAGGTTTTCGTTGATAATGCTGATGGTCAGGGTGGTCTCGGGCAGACTGATTGTGTCACTTGCCGATAGGACGATATCGAAGGTTTCAGTATCTTCATTAACGTCATCACCCAGTATGGTGACCGAAATGCCGGCTTCGGTGCTGCCGGCTGAAAACTGCAGCGAACCGGAATTTGCCAGATAGTCTTCCCCGGCTGTCGCCGTCCCGTCCGAGGTACTGAAATTGACGGTAATATCACTGTCAACGGCTGCGGCCATGGTCAAGGTGATAATTACATCGGTGCTGGTGCCAGCCACGCCCGGTTCATCAACTTCCCGGCAATTATTGGCATTCCCATCGGTGCAGTCAGCGGTAATATCGGGAGTGCTGTCATCATCCAGGATGGTAATATCGGCCTCATCTCCAGAGTTTTTCAAGACGGCATTAATCGGGCTTTCCAGATTAATCTCAAAAATTTCATCGTCTTCAAATTCGCTATCCGGGATTATCGATACCAGAATGGTCTGACTCAGCGAACCGGAATCACCGGGAAAAGTCAGTGACCCCTGTGCCAGGGTGTAGTCGATCCCTACCAGCGCGGTACTATCGCGGGTAAAATAAGAAACCTCGATATCATCGCCGGCCGGATGTGCGCGGGTTAACGACACGTCTATAACAGCCACATTGCTGATGCCACGCTGCGGATCGCCTTCCAGTACCGAAACGCTGCTGACTTCGATTTCCGCCGGCAGATCAATGCGATTAATCACCACATCTCCCGCACTGGTGTCGGTGGTGGTACCGGCCAGGATCATTTTACCGTCAGCCTGGAATTCAATCGCATGATTAAACCCGCAATCGCCCGCTGAAAATGTCACGTCCGGGTCGGTATCTGCGTCAAAAGCGAGCCGGGCGGACAGCGTACAGGAACTGCCTGAATCGATTTCGCTGAGCACCACATAATCCTGATTGGCCGAGTTCCCGCCGATCTTGGGTGAAGCGCCTGACAGGATGTCTTCCTGAGAGCTGGCAATACTGCCATCCAGGCTCAGCTTGGCCACGTAAACATCGCTGTCATCAGTCCAGGCGATAACGTATTCGCCGTTTTCATAAGCGGTGGAAACCGGGTCCAGGTAGTTTGATGCATCATCGCCATTATCATCTTCCAGCGAATCACTCAGTTGAATCGAGTCGCTGATAGCATCACCGGTTTCACGATAAGTCTGGGCAAAAATACTGCCTGAACAAGTCCCGGTGGTGGCATTGGGCTCCACCCAGGAAATCACCAGGTCACCGGAGCGGTTACTGGCTACATCCACCAGTTCGTCACAACTGCTGCCGGCATCAAACAAACCGTCCTGGATAGTAATCTCACTTCCAGTTACGCCATCAGTTGAGAAATATTCTGCAGCAATCTTCATTTCACCATCAGACTGGAGCGCGCCGACAATCCAGAAGTTTGACGGCGACAGGGCGAATGAGGCCTGCAGCCAATCGGTATTGCTGGTTTCAACAGGGTCAAACAGAGCATCCCCACTGCTGTCAAAGCCTTGTACAAAAGCCCGGAAATCCGCCTCGCTAATATTCAACTGGTCCGCACCGGTCCACATGATATAAACCTCGCCAGAATCATTTAAGGCAACATCTATGCTATCGAAATCGAACAGTGTGTCGGTGGTTGAACTATCCAGGAATATGTTCGCCAGTTCATTGTCATCCGCATCAAAGCGCTTGCAGCGAATATCGTCGGAAACCACCGCAAACCGGGCAAAACACACCACATACTCGCTGGTGATCGGGTTAACATCCAAAGCGATCACCACGTTGTCGGCATCGGAATAACTGGCAATAAAAACATCATCCTCAATGTTGACCAAATCGGCATACAGGTTGGTTACGCTGCAGGCCATTAATAATAAAAAAACAATCCTTGAATATTTCATCATTTGACCCCTGGTTTGGTGCTGCCCATAACGTTGGTTAATGCCCGGTAAGCCTGTGCGAAAAAGTTATATGCTGTTAAGTAAGACTGCTGGTTATAAGCCTGATCACCTTGTGCCAGCAAGTTTGTTGCATCAGTGGTTTTGGCGCCGAGACTGTCAAAGGCAAGGATCGCTGCAATCACCAATTCACGAACCTTTTCCAATTCGCCACCGGAGGACTCCGGCAACTGAAAGCGGATAATCTGGCTCTCCGGGTTGGCCAGTGCTGCCACCAGGGCCGCTTTGCCGGCCTGCTCCAAAGTGCTGCTGACACTGCTTTCCAGTTCGCTCAAGCTGGTCTGCAGGGTGCTGACAGAACTGATAATGCTTTGGGTGTCAGTCCTGATTTCTTCAGCCGTTTCCTGCGCATCCGCTGCACGGGTCTGCGCATCCTCGACATCAACCTGGTTTTCCTGAACGCGAAACTGGATGTCAGCGGCAACCGACGCCAGGGATATGGCATCTGCGAGCAACTCACTGAGCTCATCCAATACCTCATCAAGTTCTTCCTCCACAGTGGATAAATCACTATTCAGGCTGGTTTCCAAATCATCCAGTGAGGTGAGGGTGGTTGTGATATCACTCTGCAGATCATCCATGGAATCCTGCGAGGCCCGGCTGGAGGTTGTCGCGTCAACAAAATCGTTCAGATGATCGGCAATGTTTTCCTCGGTATCAAGGATGGTATCCAGGTAAGCATCACGCTGTTCCTGCAGGCACGCCTCGGTGACCTGATAGGTGGCCTTCAAAGCTTCGGTAACGACTTCAAATGCGGTGCAGGCCGAAGCATCATTTTCGCCCAGGACAGTCTGCAGACACGGCCAGGTGAGGGCGGTTATGATCTCTTCAGCAACAAAAACAGTACCCAGGGTTACCAGTGCTGAAGTGGAGGTGACGTTGTCACATTGTGAAATTGTCGTCTCAGGTTCCGGAAATTCGATTTGGCGGGTATTGCTGGTTTGGACAGTTGCCAGCAACGATTCGGCGGCCGTTAAACGTGTTCGCAGTATCGTTAAGGGCGGTGCGTGATCGGCCAGCAACTGCAGTGCGTTCTGGTCCATCTGCTGAATATCAAAATACAGATTCTGCAGGCTTTGCTGTTGTGATATATCCCCCATAGAGACCGTGGCTTGCTCTGCCACGTCGATAATATCCAACAGTAATTGCAGGTAATCCTGGCTGCTGTTGGTGGTTGCTGCCTGTGCCGGTGCTTGACCGCCGGTGATTGGTTTTTGTGCCAGTGCTGCAGGTGATAGCAATAAGCCCAGAAACGCTATTGCCAGCCAGTACCTAGTCTGTCTCATCAGTAAGCCCTCCTAGTTGCGCAGGCTGATATCAGCGCTGGATAATGATTGATAGGCCAATGCAAACAGGCTGTATGCAGTGACGTAATCCTGCGAATTGTATGCCTGATCCGCCTGCGCCAAAAGAACAAGTGCAGCACTGGTATCTCCCAGACCAAGGCTATCCAATGCGAGAATGGCCTGGATAACAATTTCACGTGCGGTTTCAAGCTGCCCTCCAGCCGCTTCGGGTAGAGCATATTCGGCGACAGCAACATCCGGATTGGACAGTGCTGCTGCAATCGCATCCTGGTTAATCTGGTCGAAACCATTGTCCAGATTAGCCAAGACCAAATCCGCCGAGGTTTGCAGCGCACTCACGTCATCAATAATGCTCTGCGTATCCGTGCGGATTTCGTCCGTGCTTTCCTGTAAGTCCGCAGTGCGTGTCTGCACATCTTCTATATCGACTTGATTGACCTGCACCCGAAACTGAATATCGCTGGCCAGGGCGATTAAGTCAGTTAAGTCGATGGTTAATGCGGACAAATCAGCCAGCGTATTGCTGATGTCGCTTTGAATAGTGCTAAAACCATCATCCAGCTCACTCTGGATACTGTCGATATCAGTCATGGCAGTGGCGACGTCAGCCTGAACATCGTCCAGTGAATCCTGTGTGGCGCGGCTGGATGTTGTGGTGTCATCGACAAACTCATTAAGGTGCTCACCGATATTCCGATCCAGTTCTAAAATCGCTTCGCCTTTGGCAGCTCGTTGCTCATCGCGGCAAAACTGAGCGAGGTCAGTGGCCGTTTCCGCGTCAATGACCAGTAATGCCGGTGCCAGACAGGCCAATGCCCCGTTTTCGCCCAGCAGGGTCTGCTGACATTCAAACTTGAGTGCTGAAAAAATGCCTTTCAGCACTTTCTGGGTAGCCAATAAAGCGAAATAGGTTGCCGCGGTGGTGCTGGCACAGGATGATGGCTCAACATCGATTTCCGGAATATCAATGGTTCGCAACGCAATACTGGTAAAGGCGCTCACGTCCAGTTGGCCTCGCGCCACCAGTTGCTCCAATTCGTCCAATGGAATCGAGTTAGCAAACAACGCCAGAATTTGTTCGTCTGACAACTGCTCGACTTCGAGCTTAATCAGCTCAATCAATGCCTGGTCATATAGTGGAATCGTTGTGCTGGAGGCTTGTTGCAGCAGGCTGACAACATCAAATAAGACCTGCCGGTACTCCGGTGCGGATTGTGCACTGCTATTGAAAGTAATTATTGATCCGGCAAATATCAGTAAGAAACTGCACGTGGTGCTCAGCCGTCGCAATCTTTCCATCTCTGCTCCCATCGACATTATCTCTAACCTTGAGATTACTGGCATAAAAAGACGCTGCGCACGTCTTGTTATTATCAGCTCTGGCTATGCCGTAACCTATACCTTAGGCCCATAATGAGATTATAACGGAAATAACTCAAGTGAATTGTATAAATTTTGTGGAATTGAATAAGGGAACCTCTGATAAAATTTGTATGGCGCGGCCATAGCAGATTAAATCAGAGGTTCCTAAGATTAAGCCAGAGATTACCTGGCAACGCCTGCATTGCATAAAAACCAATAGACTCCATTTTGTTCTCTATTTGTTCTTTCCATAAGCATTAAGCATGCCAGGTATGCGTCAGTATGGCTCTGCATTAGGATGCACCTGAGCTGCAGCAAAAACAGATCCTGCTTTTGTGCCGTATTGCTATCCAAGCTGGCCTCAGGCTTGCAGATTGGACCTGAAAGCGTTTAACATTCAAATACTTACTGCAATAATTGAGGATACTTAATTAATATGTGTGGAAGACTCGCCATCATTGCCTTGTACAAGCAATTGCATAAATATCTCGGCATTGTCGGAGAGCCCCTTCCAGGCGGAATAGAGCGTTACAACCTGCCACCGAGTTCGATACGATCTGGTAAAACGATCTGGGAAAAGGCTCCTGTAGTAAGGTACATTGATGGTAAAAGGCGTCTGGACAGTCTGGCTTGGCCGCTGGTGCCACATTGGTCCAGGGGAGAGCTACCCAAATACAGTACCGCTAATTGTCGCAGCGAGCCCGGACAGGATTTTTCTGAAACCATCAAAAAAAAACCCGCTTTTCGCGATGCCTGGAAGTATGCTCAGCGATGTTTAATACCGGTTTCATGGTTTTACGAGTGGGACCAACATACCAAGCCCAAAACGCCGTATCAGATATTTCCACTCAATGAACCATTTTTCACTTTCGCTGGATTATGGGATCGCTCAATGACCAGCGATGGCGAAATTATTGAATCATTTACGATTATTACTGCTGGACCTAACCAACTATTAAAAGATATCGGTCACCATCGGGCACCGGTGATTATTGAGCCTAAGCACTGGGACACTTGGCTGAGAGCACGCAAAGCCATCTCTCAAGAATTAATCACTGCACCAGCGGCTGATGAAATGGCTGCCAGGGAAGTATCCAAAGCAATTAACAATCCGGCTTTTGACGATAAAAGAATCATCAGCCCTGACGAACCTGATGAGAGAACCACCACTATCTATCCGTATAATAATGAAGTTTAAGGTCCACTGAGGGCTGAAGGCTGTAAATCAAATAATTTTACTGCGCTTGAGTAGAGCTTGAAAGAACATGATATTGGGCACTGGCAGCATAGTTGATCCAAGCGGTTATTGGGATGAGATGGTGATAAATGATCCGGCTATCACTGCAATTTTGTTGCAATAACCATATGGACCTGGTCAACCCCGCTGTATTTTAAGGAACCTCTGATTTAATCTGACATGGTCGCGAACGAGTCTTGTTTGGTTTAGTGCGGTGTCTTTGTCAACTACAGCATAGCTGGCTATGTCGAGTGGACAAAGTGCTGCAATGTGCCAGACTAGGCGGCACCCTATGGGGTTACGCTAGAAACCGTCCAATCCTGTGTTGCGCTGCTTGGCAATAGGCCAGCTATTGCACTTCACAACGACGCCTTGTCTTGGGCGATTTCGATCCCGGTATAATTTAATTGCGCGGTTCATGGCGATTAAATCAGAAGTTCCTTTATTCAAAATAGTTATTTATGCAAATGTATACGTATTACTACTGATACTAATATTGCTGATTACCATTTAGCATTGGCTACAAGGTAATGGAATGAAAATAGCGGCGGTGTGATATTTATCATATTGCCTCAGCGGCAGTGAGGTGGGTCAAATGCGAGTTTTATTGGGAGCTATCAGTTCAAATATACGCTGGATTTGTGTCATAGTATTAACAATGTTGTTATTGTTATTGTCATTGTCTGGTTGCGGTGATGAACCAGAGGACGATGCAGCCCACGGCCCCGTTCTGCAGGGCGGCGGTGATATCGAGTCTGTCAGAGATGTGCAAAATGACCCCGGGGTATTATCTCCCCCTTATCTGCACGCACCCGCCCTTACTTGCGGCACAGCCCTGAAGGTCAGCGGCTTTATTCCAGGCGCGCGCTTGCGAATAAAACGTGGCGGTGCTGTTGTCATTGGTGAACGGGTTGGTTTTGATCCCATTGGCGAAATGGTGCAGTTATCCGAACCGTTGCAGGCTGGCTGGAGAGTTACCGCTACTCAGGAACTTGATGGTGCCGAAAGTGATGCGTCCAACGAACTGACAGTCGTAGACCATACCGTACACTATCCTGATGGATTACCGCGCCCCGAGTTAAATGCCTTGGAATTGTATCGTTGCGGTATTGCGACGCTGGTTGATAAGCTGCCACAGGGTGGCCGTGTGAGAGTACTCAGTGATTCCATAACAGACCCCATCGGTAGACGCGAAGGCGTAGCAGAGCGGCAAACCGTGGGAATCGGGCCAGCGTTTGAACTGGGGCACGGAATTACCGCAGTCAGCTCTATGTGTGAGGTGGATTCGCAACCATCCATTCCAGCTCGTATTGTACAAACTGAACCCAGCGCATTACCTGCGCCAGAGGTCCCGGAAATTTATGAAGACGGCAATATTATTGTTGTTGGAAAACTCACTAATGGTTCCAGAGTGACCATCAGTGATCAAGCCACAGGCGATTTTATAACGGGTGGCGGGGCACCAGCCGGACGAGTACGATTCCGGGCGTCAAATCCGGTCACCAGTGGGCAAATTCTGGAAGTATCCCAGCATCTATGCGATGTCGACAGTCCAACCACGATAGTGGATGTTCAGCCCTGTTCAGCATTGCCAGCGCCCGTCGCGATCTCACCATTGCCGGGGGACACTCAAATCCAGTTAAGCAACGTGGTGGCAGGCGCACGCGTGACGATCTATGCCGGCATGGTTGAAATTGGTGATGGTGGTAGCTCAACCATACAGTTGATCCGGCCCGTGGTGGAGGGAGAGTCACTAATGATCGTCCAGCAACTGGGCGATTGCCGCTCCAGTAATGGGTATGTGGTGGTGGTAGGCACCGGATTGGATGATCCGGGCAGACCGGGCAGCTGCCAGGTCGAAAATCTAAGCTACGGTTATGACGAGACGATTCCGTTTGATGTATCAGATTTCTTTAACTCACCAGCATCCAGTGTCAGTGTTACGATGGATGCAGTGCCGATTCGTGGTCGGGTATTTTATCCCGTCGGGCCAGGACGGTTCCCATTGTTCATGATCGTGCACGGCAATGCCAGTCCTTTGTTGAACAACGAAGATGGCTACGATTACTTATTGGAACATCTGGCCAGTCACTGCATGATTGCTGCTTCGATTGACGAGAGCTTCCTGAATGGAAGAGTCTTGGGTGAAATGGATGCCCGCGCTATCGTGATGCTGCGTCATTTACAGGAAATGCGCAACTGGGATCGTGATCCGGCGCATGAACTGTTCACCAAAATCAACCATGGCAATGTCATGGTATCCGGGCATAGTCGCGGTGGGGAAGCAGCAGTGGTCACGAAGAAGTTCAACAGTTGGCTGCATGATCCCACCAACAGCTATTTTGATTACGGCTTCGGGATCGGCTCGGTGTATGCGATCGCGCCGGTAGATGGTCAGATTGCGGGTGACGGTAGCGCGCTATTGGCTGGTTTGTCATTGTCCAATATGACCATGACAGCAGCGGACTATTTTGTCATCCATGGCAGTCATGACGGCGACGTAGCCACTTTTGACGGCCATCGTACCTATGATCGCGCTTTTCCGGTGAACTCGAGTGCCAGTAAACTGAAGGTATTGCGGTTTGTGCATGGTGCTAATCACAAACAGTTTAATACCGTCTGGGCCTCGGGTTCACCTGATCATCCGCCAACGGCTGCTGATCCTGATGTGCGCAACGCCAACAAGTTGAATCTGACTGCCTATGCGTTTGCCAGCCTGAGAGGATGGTTGCCATACCGGGCATTTTTGAAGCGTGAAGTCACCTTTGGGTCACTGCCTGCCGGAATGACGATCGTGCGGCAATATCAGGATCCAATGCGCAGTTTTATCAACCACTACGAAGAAGATGACGATACTGATACCGGTTCATTAACAGGCGTGGTCAACGGCGTATCCGGTGCGATATCAACACACGACGATGTTAGCTTTGATGCGCCCGGACCACCGCATTGGTTATGGCAACAAACCGATGGTTTATTATTGGGCTGGTCCGGCGGCACCGATGGTGTGCTGGAAATGACCATACCGCCCGGCAATGCGAACTTGGCTACCGATTTTCCAGTACTGGCATTTAGAACTGCACAGGTATTCGATGAAAGCGGTACGATTAATCCGTCCGGCGTAAACAAGAATTTCACCGTGCGGCTACAGGTTGGCGGTAGCAGAGGTCCAGCGGTTCGCGTAAGTGATTATGTCAGTCTGGTTTCCGCAGTAGATGTACCAGGTACCTGGACGGACACCTATCTAGGTTATAAAGCCACCAAAACCATCATGAGTTCAGTGCGAATCCCATGGGTGCATCTGCTACCGGAAGAGGGCGGTGATCTGTCGGGCGAATGGCAGTTGCGCTTTGAACTGGATCAGCATGCAAATGGCTTGCTTGTAATCGATGAAATTCAGGCGAGCGAATGATGTCTCAGGAGGTACAAGCCATGCGAAACAATCAAACCACTCATCACTCAAATCGAATCTGGACTTTGCTCATGATACTGGCGATGTCCTGCCTATCTGGCCAGACAGTGTTCGCCCAAAGCGCTACGACCCAGACAGGGGCCGAGAAGGCTATTACCTTTAGTGGTACTGAAGTGCTTAATGTCACATTGAAAAAGCCTGTGGTTCGTCCAGACCGTAACGGTTTGGACAGATCCTGGTCGCAAGCCTACATGGTGCGGCTTAGGATAACCGAACCACCTGCACTCGGCCCCGTTTTTGAATTGTATCTGGATGACAAAAAAATCCAGGAATATGGTGGCTGGGAAGAGGGTGTTTATTTTTGGGTGTATGATCGTGAACAGCTGCAGACAGTATCTGGAAAAACCCTTTCCTATCGGTTCGCCAGAACTGGCAAGCAACAAACGTTGGGCCGGATTGATATTGGTGAGCAGCAGTTCCGACAAGTGCGCGAAGAAGAATTAAGGCAACGTTAAATAATCAGTTGTTTGAACAATATACTGTATCTGTGGGTCAAGCCAATCAACGGCCTGACCCACCCAGAGTGCCGTATACTCAGTTTGTTTCTGCCACCTAGCCGATAAAAGCCTTTTTCAAGGCACATTCAAACCAAGCGTAACCCTTATGCCTTGGATGCGCTCCCATTTTTCCGCGGCAGACTACCCACGAAAGCCTTAGCAGCAGCCTTGGATCAGTTCTCAGCTATCCGGATTGATGTGCTTGAACCGCGCCTGAAATCTGCCGACATCAGGAAATGGTCAGCGTCAGGTCAAGGTAAGTCAGGCAGACATCAGGGTTGGTCGGCAAACCGTCAGCATCCAGCCATGGTGTGCCCTTTATACGCGGGTGTATCGTCATTGGCATCTTGATAAAGGTCAGTGCAGGCAAGCAACTGGGCTGAAGGCTATTGAGTATTTACCGCAGGCAAACACAAGCGCATGAAAGCGCTTAACGACGGAGGTTATTATGCCTACAAGACGCAAAGTTCTAAAAATCAGCGCTGTGGCGGCAGGAGCCACTGGTTCAATGCTGACCGCCCCCGGGATTTTCGCAGCCAATCCGGCCCATGATTTTGGCCGCCCTTTCAACCCGACCGGACTGGTATTCCCTGACACTCAGGTGCCTTCCATTATCGCTCGTCCCAGCCCTTACGCTGAGCCGTTTATCCAACCGCTGTTTATCATGCCGGATGCCAGCGATGTCTGGGGGGTGAATGAAGCAGAGCTTGATCCGCCACCCGATCCCATGCGGCATCAGCGCTTCAACGAATTTCCGCCTCAGCGGTTTTTTGAAGAGCATATTGTAGAAGATCGCTGGGTATATCATCCAGACCCTCCTTATAATCAAGGTTCCTGGAGTGTTGGCTGGCAGACCAACGGAGCCAATGGCGCGCCCGACTTTATTGTTCCAGGCGCAACCTATAAGGCTTTTTATGATGAGCCTATTTTTGTTCGCCGTGTTAATGATAACCCCCCGATCGGTGAAGGCAACGTGGCGTTCACCCTGCAGTCACATACTATCCATCTGCACAATGCGCATACCGCTTCAGAAAGTGATGGCATTCCCTCTGATTATTTCAATCCGGGTGAATTCTGGGACCATCATTATGCCAATATTTTAGCCGGCGGTGATGAACGTGAAACCATGAGCACATTGTGGTACCACGATCACCGTCTGGATTTCACCGCCACCAATGTGTACGCCGGAATTTCCGGAATGTACATGTTATTTGACGACTTTGACTCAAATAACGAAAACGATCCCAACCCCAATGCATCACGTCTGCCCAGTGGCGAGTTCGATGTACCGCTGATTTTGCACGATGTGCAATTCGACGAGAATGGCCAGGTAGTCTGGGATTTTGCCGATCCGCAACTGCAAGAAGACGATGAAGGTGAAATCTTCCCCGGCTTCCAGCACACCACTTTCGGCATGATTGGCGATCAGTACACCGTTAATCGCGTGATTCGTCCCTATCATGATGTCAAACGGCGTAAGTATCGCTTCCGTATTCTAAGCGGCGGCCCCAGCCGTTTGTATAACTTGACCTTTGAACGGGAAGACTCCGAGGGCAACTTCCTCGGCAATGTTACACCTACCGTTATTACCAACGATGGTAACTTCCTGACCAGACCGCTGCAGCTGGACAACATCGAACTGTGGGTAGCCAACCGGGTTGATGTGATCCTTGATTTTGCTGAATTCGATGCTGGTGATCGGATCTATATGGTCAATAACCGTGAAATGCGCCGCAAAGGCGAGGGCATTACTGGTGCTAATCTCGAGCGCAGTGACGACAACAGAATGATGCAGTTCCGGGTTCAACCGGGTGAAGTGGCCGATCCAAGCCGGGTGCCTGCTTTCTTCCGCAATCAACCGGACATTGATTTCAGCGAAGTCCGGCGCGAACGCTTATTCACCTTTGATTACGACAATGGTCTGTTTACCGTCAATGGCAGACTGATGGATCCTAACCGTCCAGACGCCTTGATTGAACAGGGCAGTGCGGAAATCTGGACTCTGCGTAACGAAGGCCAGTCATGGATGCATCCAATTCATACGCATTTTGAGGAATTCCAGATATTTGAAATCAACGGAAAACCGGTCGATCCGAAATCATTTAAAGATGGCAGAAAAGATGTCGTGCAGCTCGGCGCCGGTGACGAAATTAAATTCTTTGGCCGCTGGCGTGATTTTATGGGCCGCTACGTAATGCATTGTCATAACGTTGTGCATGAAGACCACGCGATGATGATCCGTTGGGACATCGTGCCGCCGGGGCAGGGTGATTAACCGCTGTTTTCCCCTCACCTCGGTTAAATGGATATTTAGGAGACAATGCAATGAGTAACAGAAAAGATTTATTGGACAAGTTGGTCCGCAAACCGATTCAATCGGGCTTAAATGCCAATATCCGCGATCTGTCAGTGGATAAAGACGGCACATTTATTGACCTGGTCAGCAACAAACGACTGGATGACCCGCTACTGCTGGATTCCGAGCACCTGCAAAAAAAGATTGTTCTAGTGAACTTCTTTACCTTGCGGAATGAAAAACGCCACCACACCATGGCCAAAATTGCGCAACTGGTAAAACAGCTGGGCAGCAACGTCGGCAGCAGCATTTTCGTCAACTCGATTACCAGAGATCCCGAGTATGACACCCCTGAGCGTCTGGCTGCCTTCGCTAAGGAGTTGGAAGCTCCTGACGGGTGGACTTTTATCCGGGCTATGAACGGTGCGGACAAACACATCAACTCAAAGATGAATAGAGTTCGTGGTTACAGCAGCGCCCTGGAAGTCTTTTACGGCACACCAGGTGGCTTCTGGGGTACTTTCCCCATCGATAACACCCCCGAGGTAACCGCCCATAGACTGCTTGACAGCATCCCTGGCCCCAAACCCGCGACGTTGCGACGCGCCGGCCCGGCCCGTTTGGATCAACAGAAATATCCCTGGAGTGCCCGCGCTGTGTAAATCCCAGACGGGACAAACTACAGCTTGCATTTTCGGCACCAACAAGGACGCTAATTAATACGGAGCTAATAATGGATAACCGAGTTTTACAAAAAACAATCCACGCCACCTTGACGGCGGCGCTGTTGGCCATGGGCGCCGCAGCCTATGGACAACATCCCGGGCCGCAGCCAATCGACGGCACGCCCGACGAACCAGGGCCGGACTGGACCCTGGAAGTCATCAATGGCGGCACCACATCGATCTATCAGACCGCTACCAGTGTGTTTCCCGACGCTACTGAACCCTTTAATGTCAGCCCTCCCGGCAACCTGCTGGAAACCCTGTATGTACCGATGGTTGATTCAGGTGGTGATGTCATCCCCCACACATTGCCTTCAACGCCTGACAACCCTTATAACCTACATCCCGACCCCGAGATCACACCCATTGATCCACGCTCGCCAAGCTGGGATCTGGGGTTGATTATCAATCAGCTGGTGGCCGCGGTAGACCGCAATGATCGCCGTGCCAGTAACAGAAGCTTTTTCCGCAATGGTGAAGGCGTGCCTGCTGATCCGCGCCGCGGGCGTATCGATAAAACCGGAGCCGACGCCGGCAATCTTCCACGGCTGGGTAACAGAATTGATTACAGTCAGATCCGGTTCGCCATCGATATCCTGGAAGGCAATCCGGTTGATCGAAGCTATAGTGGTCTGGCCTTGCTCAACTATAAAGGCCCTAATCAGGTTAAATCGATCGATCCCGCTACCAATACGGTCACCGTGCATCAGTCCTGGCAGAACCTGCGGATTCTGAGCGATACCATGTTTATCGATCCGACCACCATACCGGACGATGAAGAATGGACCATTCGCTATGTTGTCGATTGTCTGTTCTGGGGTGAAGAAGACTTTGCGCCCATGAATATGTTCTTTGATGATCCCAACGATATAGGTGGCGCTATCCGTCCAAACGTTATGATGGATTCGACCTTCTTCCCGATGCTGCCTGGCAATCGTTACGTGTTTGACATTGCGATGCCTCCGCACCGCTACTGGAACCTGAACTATAACTGGGGCTGGCGCAACCATCCACCGCGTATTCAGGCCATTGAAAAAGCCAACAAGGTGGTCGGCGGACAAAATATCGTCCAGTGGGAACGTGACGTATTCGGTGATGACCCCAGTGCCAGTCAAATTGCCAAACTGCAGGCTATCAGCATGATCGGTGATCTGGCTCCCGCCAAGCGCATGTGGTACGCCTTCCAGGCACTCAGACTGACCCAGGGCCATAATGTGCCCAACTGGATTCTCAGACTGCTGGCCCGCGAAGCAGAAGCGGCTTACTTCGACTGGCAAAATCGGCAGACCCTGCCACGCGGCGTGGAAAAAGCCGAAGGTGATGTTGATTCAACCCTGGTGTATCTCAATAACACGCTTTACGGCGGTATTGATCGCGTCCAGGATAAATCAGCGCATCGCTGGATCGACTTTCAGACCCGTGGCGAAGTTTACAAAGTTAAATTGCTCAATGGTGATTACTTCCCGCATTTTTATATGAATGTAGACTTTGGTGGGCGCCGCGGTTGGGAAAACACCTTCCAGCACACGATCGCACTGGGTGGCCAGGGGCCCTGGTTCACCTTCGGGCGCGCTCACTGGTGGCCCAATCTGATTATGCCGGCGCAGGTCCCTGCGGCTGATCGTTTCAGCCTGCGTGCCCGCGACTCAGTCAAACTATCTGAATTGCGCAGCGAAAAAGACCTGGGCAACCGTCGCCTGGACTTAAGTGAATTCGGTCTCGGCGATGACCGTCTGATCCCCGGAATGATTGCTTCTGCTTCTGGTAGTCAAGGCGCACGCGGCACATCTGGCGACGCAGTGGAGAGTTCGGCAGGGCCAATAGTGGAGCGCTCGGTAGCACCCATCGCCACGGCACTACCGTTCCAGGCCCCATTGAAGGCAGGTGAGTTTGCACCGGAGTGGTTACAACTGTCGCAGACGCCTCCCGCGCTGTCCAGGTCCTTTGGTGGTCTGGGTGAGCATAATGTAGAGATCGAATTCAGATTTGATCCCGGCATGCGGTTGCGTATCTATCAGTTCGATCCGATGCATCACAACCAGGCGATTTTATCGATCCACTAATTACCGCTTCAGCGACGTGGTTGGATTGGGCCGTCCATTGATGGCCCAGTCCTTTTTAAATTTAGCCTGCTGCGGTCTCAGTCAACTGGAATAATAGGCTGACCCGGTTAACTGACACTGCACAGCCAATGAACTAACAAAAGGAGAGCTTGTTATGCATGTATTGACTAATACGATGACCACTTGGCGTGCTGGTTGCCGTGCAGGGACCGTCGTTTTGATCGCCTGTTTAAGCCTGGCGGCATTGACTGCCAATGCCGCTGACGGCATGCATAGCCAGCATCATAAATGGAAGGGCTCGGATTACACCCGGGTTGAACAAAATTATGTAGCGCCTGACGTGACCTTGCGTGATCGCTATGATCAACCGGTAGAGTTACAGAGTTTGCTGGCCGAACATCGGCCGGTGGTGATGCAGTTTATTTTCACTTCCTGTCAGAGTATCTGCCCCATGCTCACATCCATTGCCGCACAGGCACAGGACGAATTGCGCACGGTGGATAAAAATACCCGAATTATATCGATCTCCATTGACCCTGATCATGATACGCCACAGCGGCTTGAGGCCTATGCTGAACAGTTTGATGCCACTGGCGACTGGTATTTTCTGACCGGGCATAGACAGGACATCACGCAAACATTGCAGGCCTTTGACGCCACCCTGGATGGCGGCAATAAAATGAACCACAAGCCACATACTTACCTGCGTGCGGCTGGCGCTACCGAATGGGTCCGTTTAACCGGCCTGGGCGGTGCTTCAGGGCTGGTGCAAGAATACCGTGAGCTGCTGGAATAAACCGATGCACAGATTACTGACTTTACTGGCGCTGATGACCTGCCTGGCCGGATTGGCCCTGGCTGCTGACTCAGATTCTGAATTACCGCAGGGTGACCCTAATGCGGGAGAACATTTCTATCTGTATGGCATAACCGCTACCGGAGACAGCGTACCGGTTACCTTGCGTGGTGATGTGCAATCAACCAGCGAAACCTTTGCCTGCGCTGCCTGCCATCGACCCAGCGGTTTCGGTGGCAGTGAGGGTGGCGAGTATGTCCCCATCATCACTCAGCCGGTGCTGTACAACGAGCGTCGGCCTGACCGCCAACGGCGTAACCGGGAGTTTATGAAGCTGTTTAAGGACACTCATTCCAGCAGTTTTGATGCCCGCGTAAGGATGCCACGCATGCGTCCTGCTTATAGCGACGACAGTCTGGCGGCGGCTATCCAGCATGGTATTGATCCAGCCGGCCAGTCACTCAGTGAGAGTATGCCACGCTACCAGTTCGATCAGCAGTCGATGGCTGATCTGATCGCTTATCTAAAAACTTTATCAGTTGCAGCAAGCCCGGGGGTCACAGCTGACACCCTGCATCTCGCCACGATTGTCAGTGCCGGTGTTGACCAAAATCAGCGCGACGCACTGATTAACACGTTGCAGACATTCGCGCAATGGTATAACGACGATATTCTTGGTCAGCAGGCACATCCCGGTTTTTCACCGTATTATCGTTCCGAGTTTGAAGACTCTTACCGCAACTGGCAATTGCATGTCTGGACCCTGAAAGGTCCACGCGAAACCTGGCGGCAACAGTTGCAGGACTACAATAATCAGCAGCCGGTTTTCGCCGTAGTCAGCGGGCTGGTTGACGGTCCCTGGCAACCGGTCGACAGCTTCTGCAAGGATGAAAAGCTACCGTGCGTATTTCCGATCACCGATCTGCCTGACACCGACAACGCCAACCGTGGCTATGCCATCTATTTTTCCCGCGGACTGGAGCTGGAAGGGGAGGTGCTGGCCAAGTATCTCGGACGTCAGGACATACTACCCGAAGAAGTCCGACAAATACGCGTGGATCAGGCGGCCGGGACCGTTCCGGGTGACGCCTTCAGTGAAACACTACGGCAATATCTGCCCACTCTGCGGGTTGACACGGTTACGGTGCCAGCAGCGGGGCTTGCCCAGGCTATTGCTGAGGCGCCAGCTACGGAGGTTCTGGTTATCTGGCCGGGCGAGCATATCGAGACCGCGATCCAGGCCCTTAATGCGCATGCCCCCGATGCCGGGCAGATCGTATTGCCGTCAACCGCGTTGTCTATCGCACAGCAGCAATTATCTCTGGAGCTGCTGGATAGGGTGCGTTTAACCTATCGCTATGAGAAGCCCAGTGCCTATCATCCGAGAAAGTATCGGGTAAGAGCCTGGTTCGGCAGCCGCCGTGTTCGCCTGGAATACCCGCTGATGCAACTGCAGGCTTTCTATGCCATGACCCAGATGCAATATGCACTGGACGGAATCATCGGTGATTTCTATCGTGATTATCTGATTGAGTTTATTGAACATGAAGCCGAGGCGCGTTTAAACCCCGGCACTTATCCATCTCTGGCGCTGGGTCCCGGGCAACGTTTTGCTTCCAAGGGCGGTTATATTATTGAGCTTACGGATGTCCAGGAAAATGCCGACAGTGATAACTATGGCTACCGGGCCATAAGTGAATGGATCGTGCCTTAATAACATAGAGCAGGGCTGGTAAGATAGCGCTGGCAACGAGGAAAAAGCATGCAGCAACCAAGCAAGGGTGAAGTGCGCCCGTTATTTCCGGCCGGCGCTCTGGTGCGCTATGTCAACCGTTCCCATCAATCGATCGATGTCGAAGACCTTGATTTCGATCAGCAACCGGGCGCAGCCATGACCGCATCCACCGATGCCGGGATTAACATTCTGGAAGAACCGCGTTTCCAGCAGGTATCAGACTTTATTAAGGAGTGTGTTAGCGACTATCTTGATCATGTCATCGGCTATCAATATGACAGCTTTGCCATTATCCATGCCTGGGTAAACCGGGCCGCTGAAGGCAGCTATCAACCGCTGCATACGCATGGTAACAGTATCATCAGCGGCGTGTATTATCTGCAGGCGCAGCGTGATAATGCGCCGTTGTTATTCGAAAAAACCGAACTCAACACTTCTCCCTATCTGGCCGTCGCGGTGCGCGAACAAACCATTTATAACGCCAACCGTGTCGCCTTTGCTGCCCAGTCCGGAATATGCTTTTTATTCCCCTCCAATATCCGGCATGGTTATGACATGCCCAATAAGGGCAGCGAACGTATCAGCCTTGCCTTTAATGTCATGCTCAAAGGGGTCGGTCAGTTTTATCATCTGTAAAAATCCGCCCGGGTTCAATAGCAACGTTCTGCGGTAACCGCATTAAAGGTGATCCAGTTCTCCCGATAACGACATCTTACGGGTCATTTTGCCCATCATAACGATAATCTCGTCAGCAAGCAGAAATGGATTGTCGCCGGAAATCTCACCTTTCATTGTGGGTCGGCCTGGTATTTCCAGGGTATAACTTATCTCGTAATTACCGGCCGTCTGATTCAGACTGGTACTCAAGATACAGTGGCTGGGATAATCAGCTAAATTCACTTCACTTGAAGATGACAGCGACATTACATTCAACCAGGGAACTTTGGAAAGGCCACGATCAAGCAGCATGGTGACCGGTTCACTTAAATCCTGGGTGGTCCCTGAACCTGATTCAACCGGCATCAGCGCAAGATCCACCGGTTTGGGTTTTTTCTGCTCCGAAGCAGTCTTGGTCTGACTCTCAGAGGGTGGTTGGACCATCAACCCGGTGCCAATACCCAGTGTCAACAATACTGCAATCATCAGCACTATCGGCCACTTCCTTACCCGTGTGGAGCCCGAAGTCTTTGCTAACAGTGCCGATTCCAGCGGTCCGGAAGCCATACCATCTGATTGGCTAAAAGCGAGCTTACCTGATGCGCACTCCTCCAATGCCTTGATCATCACTTCACCGACAAAACGATAACCGAATGCCCGAATCGTGCGGATAAACTGAGGGGAGTCGCAATCATCGCCTATTGCGCGTCTGGCCTTCATGACACAGCGCGATAAAACGGTCTCAGAGAGTGGTTTACCCGCCCAGATCGACTCCACAAGCTCTTCCCTGGGCACCGCCCGGTCATGATTTTCCACCAGATAAGCCAGCAGACTGAAAACCTTATCCTGGACATCAATGGGTTGACCGTTGCGGCTCAATTCACGGGTATCCGGGCACAATCGATAGTCGCCGAAGAAATACGCTTCGCCAGTTGCCCGTCCTTGTGAAATGTCAGCTTGCCCCTGCCTCTTCTCATTCTTGATTAGAGCCATGATCCATATCCTCTACCCTGTAACCCCACCGCTATCTAGCCTGCAGACATAATGTCTTACATCATTGTGGTGGTCGCCGACAGAGCCTTTTGCCTGTCGATCATTATTAGTTTTGAATTGTTAAAACTTATGTCTAGCATACACTGCTCAGGCCGATTCTGCGATGCGTTGATGAGTACGACTTTAGCCTTATAACCTATGTTAATGTTATCGCTATATCAACATGTCAATATAGCGTTAAAGCTGTAGCCTCATTCCGGCATTATTATATCTATAAACCACCTGATATTTTGTGCCGGCGCCAGCGGCATTAGCTACTGCTGTCAGAACAGGGGTCTAATCGCCACACATTGAAAAATATCCTGACAGCAAGGGCTGAGCGTTTACCTTTCAGGCAGCTTAGACAACCTTATAACCGGCAGAATTCAATCCTTAAATGGTGATTGGGATGATAATGGTTAACACTCGTTCAGAATAGGTTTAACTATCAACTCTTACGACTCTTTTAACAAATATCATCCAGCTACTTTAAACAGCCAACAGGAGAGTTATCGCTGTGTTCGAGGTGCGAGAAGAAAATCCTTTCCGCCTGCCTCGCCGGTATTGTTATTGAAGATGAAAGTGGCATTGATGATGATAACTGAGCTGCCTGAGTGGTTACCTGGGTCGAAAACGGCTGAATAATCAGCAGCCGGATTTTGATGGTGTCCGCGGTTGACCCATAAACAGCATTACAGAAGTTGCTTGTATTACCCATTTCCATCAACCCTGCTTTACCGACAGTTACGAATCGCTGATTGGTTTAAGGATCCTCAGGTAAATTATATGGCGCGTCCATGCCAGATCAAATCAGAGGTTCCTTAATATTACGCCCATACACAATCCGATAAAGTGCCGGCAAAACCAGTAGTGTTAACAACGTCGAAGATATGATTCCGCCAATAACAACGGTTGCCAGCGGTCGCTGCACCTCCGAACCGATACCCGTGTTTAATGCCATCGGCAAAAAGCCCAGCGAAGCCACCAGCGCTGTCATCAACACCGGGCGCAACCGCGTTAAAGCACCTGTGATCAGCGCATCATCCAACGCCTGCCCCTGACGCCGCAGCTCACGGATAAATGTCACCATCACCAGGCCATTTAATACAGCCACGCCGGACAACGCAATAAAACCTACCGCTGCGGACATGGAAAAGGGAATGCCGCGCAGCAGCAGCGCAACGATGCCGCCGGTTAATGCCAACGGTACACCGGTAAAGATCAAGGCGGCATCCCGCCAGGAATTGAGTGCCATGATCAGCAAACCAAAAATCAGCAGCAAGGTCATCGGGATGACTATCGACAGCCGCTGAACCGCTGATCTCAATTGCTCAAAAGTGCCGCCGTATTCAATCCAGTAACCGGGCGGCACTTCCACATTCTGTTCAATCGCCTGCTGTACCTGTTGCACAAATGTCCCCAGATCACGGTCACGCACATTGGCGGTAACCACTACCCGGCGTTTGCCATTTTCCCGGTGAATCTGATTGTAGCCGGTCACCAGTACCAGCTCAGCCACTTCCCCCAGGGGTACATAACCGCCATCGGGCAAAGCAATGGGTAGTTCGCTCAACCGGTCCGGGTTGGTGCGTATGACTTCAGGCAGGCGTACCACGATATCCGCACGGCGATCACCTTCATACAGCTTCCCGGTAACGATGCCGCCCAAAGCCACAGCCATGGCATCTTGAAGTTCCGCTATTGAAATGCCATAGCGGCCCAACGCCATTCTATCCGGCTGGATGGTCAACACCGGCAAACCGGTGGTTTGCTCGGCACTGACATCGGCCGCACCGGGCACGTTGGCAATGGTCTGGCTGATCGTTTCGCTGACCCTGATCAACTGCTCGAAATCATCACCGAATACCTTCACCGCAAGCTCCGCCCGCACACCCGCGATCAGCTCATTAAATCGCATTTGGATGGGCTGCAGAAACTCATAACGGTTACCGGGAATTGAGCTGACAATCGTTTCCAGATCGTCAACCACCTGGTCTTTAGATTTGCCGGGATCTGGCCACTGACTGCGCGGTTTAAGGATAATGAAATTATCCGCGACACTGGGCGGCATTACATCAGTAGCCACATTGGGGGTACCGATCTTGGCGAATACGTGCTCTACCTCAGGCATCTGCTTGATTTCAAACTCCAGATACTCCTGCATGCTCACGGCCTGCTGCAGTGATGTGCCGGGGATGCGCAGGGCATGCATGGCAATATCACCTTCATCCAGATTGGGGATGAATTCTGCACCCAGGCGCGTGGCCAGGTAACCGCACCCCAATACCAGTAGCACGGCTATACCGGTCACCAGCCAGCGAAATCTTATTGCGGCAGCCAATAATGGAGCATATATTTTGCGCGCCGAGCCAATAATAACATTTGGTTTTTCCCGAAACGGTTTGCGAAATAGCAACGCAATGCTGGCAGGCACAAAGGTTATCGATAATATCATTGCGGCTACCAATGCAATTACCACCGTGACCGCCATCGGACGAAACATTTTGCCCTCAATTCCACTTAAGGCAAAAATCGGAATGTACACTACCGTAATAATAAACACACCAAACAGAGCAGGGCGGATCACTTCACGGGTAGCGTTAAACACCACCGCCAGACGCTGTTGCAGTGAGCCCATTACTTGTTCGTCCTGACTGCTCAAGCGCCTCAAACAGTTTTCTACGATAATTACCGCGCCGTCTACGATCAGCCCGAAGTCAAGCGCACCCAGGCTCATCAGATTTGCGCTCACGCCCGCCTGCAACATACCGGTAACGGTCATCAGCATGCTGATCGGAATCACTGCCGCGGCCAGCAATGCCGCGCGGATATTGCCCAGCAGCAAAAATAAAATAACGATAACCAGCAAGGCGCCTTCGATCAGGTTCTTAGCGACCGTTTCCAGCGTCTTATCAACCAGCCCGGAACGGTCGTAAACTGCAGTTGCAACAATACCCGGCGGCAGACTGGTTTGAATTTCCAGCAGCTTTTTACCAATCGCATCAGCTACCGTCCGGCTGTTTTCACCGATCAGCATGAACACCGTGCTCATCACCACTTCCTGTCCATTCTGGGTAGCCGCCCCGGTACGTAATTCCCGTCCGATGCCAACCGAAGCCACATCATTAATTCTGATCGGCACGCCATGGTGCTGACTGATGATAATCTGACCAAGCTCATCCATTTGCTCAACCTGGCCTGGCACCCGCATCAGCCACTGCGCGCCATTGTGTTCAATAAAACCGGTGCCACGATTATTATTATTGGCTTGCAGCGCGTTAACCACATCGCTATTGGTTAAACCATAAGCCAACAGTTTGGCCGGATCGGTGCCCACCAGTATTTCTTTTTTAAAGCCGCCGATAGGATTAACCTCAGCTACTCCCTGTACCCGCAGCAACTGTGGTCGGATAATCCAGTCGTGCACTGTGCGCAGGTCGGTTGGGGTTATTTCACTGCCATCCTGATTAACCGCACCGGGTTCAGCACTGACCGTGAACATGAATATCTCGCCCAGCCCGGTAGCGATCGGACCCAATGTCGGTTGCAAACCCGAAGGCAGCTCAACTTTGGCTGCGTTCATCCGCTCGGCAACCTGTTGACGCGCGAAATAGATATCCGTGCCTTCAGCGAAAATTACGGTAATCTGTGACAAGCCATAACGGGAAATTGAGCGGGTATAACTCAGCTTCGGCAACCCGGCCATCGCGTTTTCCAATACGAATGTGACACGCTGTTCTGTTTCCAGCGGGGTATAGCCCGGTGCTTCGGTATTCACCACCACTTGCACATTGGTAATATCGGGCACCGCATCGATCGGCAGATAGTTAAAATTCCAGATTCCCAGACCAATCAACAAAGCCACCAGTGCCAGTACCACGCCTGATCTGGCGATAGAAAACTTTAGGATAGCTGCTAACATGACAACGCCTCAGTGATCATGAGAAGCACCGCTTTTTTCGATATCGGCCTTAATGATGTAACTGTTCTCGGTCACATATTCAGTCCCTGATTCCAGCCCTGCAAGCACTTCCGCCCATTGCTGATTTTGCCTGCCCAGCTCAAGCATGCGGACTTCATACTGTTCGCCGATTTTTGCGTAAACCACGGTGAAGTCGCGAAAAGACTGCAAGCCACTGCGCTGTACCGCCAGCGGCGCCTGGTATTCAGCCACTTTGACTTGCGCGGTCACGTACGTGCCGGGTAAAAACCGGCCCTGATCATTGTTCAATACCACTATCGCCTTAACGGTCTGATCGCTATCAGCAAGAATATCTATCCGGGAGATAACACCAGTGGCAGCCTGGCCACCGATAGCAGGTGCAATACTGACCGGTGTGCCTACAGCAATTTTTGACCGGTCACGCGGGAACAGTGACAAACTGGCCCAGACCGTTGATCGATCAATGATGGTGAATAAATTCCTGCCTGCGGTTTGTTCACCAGGATTGGCGTTACGCTCAGTGATGACGCCGCTGATGGGAGCTTTGATGGTATAGCTGTTAAGACTTTCATTGCTCTCAATGGTGGCCAAAGTCTGCCCTTGCCGGACCGTATCACCGATTGAAAAGCGCACTGCCTGAACACTGCCTGGAAACCGTGCGCTGACTTCCCGCATGGCTTCATGATTGACTTCAATACGGCCATACACTGCAACGGTTTCGTCCATTAACGCAGGTCCGGCAATACCGGTTTGAATGCCAAATGCTTCGGCAGCATGACTACTGATGGTAGTGCGCCCTTCGAAATTATCGTATCCCCAAAAATACCTCTGACCGTTAAAAGCCGCCTCGATACCGACCACAAAAGAATGCGGTTCATATACCACGGTATCACCGCGTAAATAATCCATCTCCGGCGCAAAACCTATCCGGTCGATACGGTTGCCCAGGCGGGTCAGCCGGACTTCCAGGTCAACCCGTTCAGGCGCTATCAGTTGTCCGTGCTCGGTTGCCCAAGCCCGAAACTCAGGTGGCACCCCGGCTTCGAAAATGGCCAGTTCCAGGGCAAAGTCACCGTCACTCAACAACCGGCCACCATTGGGCCCTTTGGCCGGTTCCTGCTGCTCAGCAGGCCCGTCATGCGTATGCTGCTGTGGCATACCGGGTTCCTGGCTGGAACCTGTGCAGGCACTCAGGCATACTGCCGCCAAAAAGCTGAATACGGTCATTGGCAAATGTTTGGTTAGCAGTTTCATGATTCCTCTTCGGGCTGGACAGCCTGGGTTATAAGCGTCTGGGCAACCGGCATTCCGGTTAGCCGTTCAATTTCAATCAAGCTCGCATGTGCATTGCTGCTGGCCTCAACCAGTTCCCGCCGGGCTTGCAGCAGATCAGCTTGTACCACTCTCCATTCAAAATAACTGTAACGGCCCAGTTGATACGCCTGACGGGTATCACTTAATGCCTGTTCCAGATGTGGGATAACATCATCACGTAACCTGATGGCGCGGTGCCGGCTGTGTTGCAGTGCCTGGTGCAGTACGAACAACGACATTTCGACCTGAACCTGGGCGGCCTGGGCGTCGGCATGGTTCCGCTCAATGTTTGCCTGCACCTCCATTATCCGGCCCTGGTTGCGGTTAGTAGTGGCCAATGGAATACTCACACCCGCTATCAGTGCCTGATCATTAAAGGCTTCAAATCGGCGCACTCCTACATTGACCTTCCAATTCGGCTTGCGCCGTGCCTGGGCCAAACGCAGTTCAGCTTCCGCCAGGCGCTGTCTGGATAAAAATCTGGCAATATCCGGATTGCGCTGGATTCTAGTCTTCAGCACTGCATAAGAATCGGTAGACGGCAGGCTGAGCAACCGGCCTTGAGCGCGGTCAAATTGCGGCTCTGAAACACCCCATTGGGCAGCCAGACGATGATAAGAGGAAATCAGCTCATGCTCAGCATCTTCCAGCTCAAGCAGGATCCTGGCTAGTTCAGCCCGGGCCCGGGCCAGCTCAGCATCAGGTGCTCTAGCGGCTTGAATCCGCTTAGCGACAGCCTCAATAGTTTGTTGTGCCAGCTCAACTGCTTGAGCGCTGCTGAGCATATGCGCCTGATTGGTCAGGCAATCCAGAAACCGCCGGGCGGTTTCCGCGACGGCATTCAAACGCAATATTTCGCCTTCCGCCGTTAGCAACGAAGCCCCTGCGGATGCCACACCGATTCTGCGCTTACGCACACCACGTTCCAGTACCCAGCCAATGCTGATAGTGGTTTCCAGGTTTTTGATGCCACCGAGCTGGCCGCTGCCAAGGAAGTTTTCAAACTCCACATTCAACTCAGGGTTAGGTGCCAGGCTGGCCTGCAATGCACGGCCTTGCTGGGCGCTGATCTGATAATTGAAAGCCAATAGCTCAGGGTTGCTTTCCAGCGTTTTCAGCAAGGCTTCATTTAAACTTAAAACAACACCTGTATCCGGTGGTTGATGCTCTAAATGTAATCCGGCATTACTTAAATTAGGCATAGCACTGGTTTGTGCCTGTGCGGACGCCACAGAGAATAATAAAGCGAGGCACACCGCAATGGTACGCGCAACATGTGTATACATATCAAGTCTCCTAAACACGCTCATCCATGGCATGATTCTTAGGCATTAGCCATTAGCGGCCGGTCAGCCGCAGCTCAGGTAGCTCAGTACCTGATTAAACTTGGTCTTATAGACTGATTGAAAACAGGGGAGGGGCTCGCAACGGCGGGCGCCAGTGCTCGCGACTAAGACTGGATAAGCATTGCGAGTGTGAAATCCAGTTATTTACCGTAACCGGGCGTATCACCAGTAATGCAAAAGTAAGCAGCGCCAGTATGAAAGAGTATTTTTTCCAGATAATCCCGGCGCCCGTCAACTCAACATCAATATCCTTATCGTGTTCAGTTTCATTATCCGGATTCGATTGATGCAGGTGCGGACGGTGTGAATCGTCCGCAGAGTCATCCATACTTACGTGCAGGTGCAAACCACTCAATTGCAGCGATAGCAGGCATAAGGAGAGCCCAGTGATGATCCAACGCTTGGTTTGCATACCATTGAGTATAAGGGTTACTGCCTGGTTATTGAAGGTATTTATACCTATGTCGTAGTGTTTGATGCATTAATTATAATTCACATTACTTATAATACTTAAGTCATTGATATTTATTAATTTAATATCTCCAATTAAACGAGTTAACTTGATAGATGGTTATAACTGGTTGCAACTGCTTACTTTTCCGAGCAGAGCCCGACCGGGAAGGGCGGCTCACTCTGCCGGCTGTTGCTAATGGGGGATTATTCAGTGGGTTATTATGTAATAGTTACTAAGAACGGTTAAAGCGGTTTGTTATGGATCTTGAGTCACTGGCTAATCTTGCTGAGATATTTGGTGCCATGCTGGTTATCGGCGGTATGGTGCTTGGTGTCATAGAGATAAGAAATTACCGTACCCAACGTCAGGAATCGGCCGCAATGGAAATTATGCGCGCGTTCCAGTCTCCGGAATTTACTCATGCCATTCAACTGGTTATGGAGTACGAAGGCGATACCCGTGACTGCTGTGATGCTGAGGTTTCCTCAGAACTGCTTAAAGCGGTAATGCTGATCTCCACAACCCTGGAATCCATCGGCTTGATGGTCTACCGTCGGTCAGTGCCGTTTCGCCTGGTTCAGCAATTGATGGGCGGCACCATCCAGGCCTGCTGGTCGGTGCTGAGTTCCTACGTAACCGGGATGCGTGATAAAGCTGGGCGCGCGTCACTCTACGAATGGTTTCAATGGTTGGCTGAACGCCTCGATCAGTACCCGGAATACCTGGATGCAGAAGGCGCATATGTGAAGTACCAAAATTGGCGGCCGGAGCGCCAGAGAAATATCAGAAGCAGCTCAAGCTCTAACCACAGCACCTGAGGTTAAAGCAGCCTGCATAGCTTGAAGCTTATTACTTTATTTAACATAATATACATTATGCGCAATAAATTATCAGGCGCTATGGCACGAAGTATTTGATTTAACGGCAAATCAGCCGGTAACCTCTACCATGCGTGGCATCGTTTCTGTTCCGTGCGATGGCATCCAAGTGGGAGGAACTCAGAAGCTGCACAGCGTTGTGGTGCTTCAGTGCCGACTTTTCGTCGTTGGGAAAAGGCAGCGCTGCACCAGTTGTTGTGATCGAGTGACTTAAATTATTGAGCGGTGACTTTGGAAGTATTCACTCGCTCTGGCGTCAATACGGACTGTATGACGGTGAGCTTTATTTTGTCGGCCAGTGTGGAATGAACTCTCGGATAATTACTGATTACGCTGGCGGTCACGCTCCCATTGATCAATGCGACTGATAAATCCGACTGGACAATGATGCTCGAGCGCTGGCCGTTCTGATAACCGCCCCACCAACTCGGGAATCGAACGCATTTCACACCCCGGCGTCGCAATCACGGCCGATAATACAAACGAAGCACCCAGGTGCGCATAGAAATAAGCCATCCACAGCCACAAAGGCCAGCCCAGTAATTGATGATCAGGCGTGCCGTGCAACCACCATGCCAACAGGGCCAGCAGCGCAAATGCGGCAACTGATAAATAGCCTGGCCAGCGGCCCCAGCTTTTGCCAAAACCTATATTGACGACATAATTGATGATGCCTATCGCTGGCAGCAGCATGAGTGCGATATTGGGCAGCACGCTGATCGGCGTTGAGACAATAGTCGTGCGATAAATAATTAGCTGATATAGCGCAAACAGGCAGGCAATGCCCAATAATAAACGAACCAGTCGCCCGATTGGACCTGGCCTGTGCAACGTACCGATATCAACAAACTCCAGCGGTTCAGATTGCCTCATGTGCCCTGCCCTCCGGTTTCGACGATCACATCAATCCGTGCATACTGATCAACGGCAATCAGGTTTTCACCACGAAAGTATTTGACCTGGTGTGGCAGGCGAAAACCGTCAACATCACGATAATCTCCAAACTCCAGTGCGATCAACTCCATACCATCCGGGCCGATCAGTGCCTGCCTGAAAGCATCGCCGGTATGACTATCGACATAGACATGCCACATACGTCCATTATTCAGTTCGGTTTTGATCAACCAGGGTAACCGGTCCTGGTATTTCACCATGCCCATACGTCTGGTCTGATAGCCTTTTGATTTCCAGTCGGTCATCCAGCCATCAAAATCGTAGGATGCCAATAACTCAACCCTTATGTCACTGGGTAGTGCGCCTGTGGAACCGTCGCTTACCGCGCTTTGTCCGTCCCATGCCAGCGAAGACTGGTTTGTGCCATCATTAGCAACGCGTATGTAATCATTGGGCCGCGCGGTTTCAACAGTTACCGCATAGCTCTGATCATCAATTTTTGTTTCGCCGAAGTAATTAATTGCCTTAATGGTCTTGAGCTTTTGATAACCACCGCGGCTGCGATGATGCTGTTTGATGATGACGCTGCTCGGCTGTGCAACCGCTATAATTTCCGTCATCTCTGGCTGCCCCGTTGATGCTGCTGTTGATTCTGTCGATTGGGGCACTTGCTTGAGGCTTACATGAACCATCTCGGCAAAATGCTGTGCGTCAAGCCGCTGACCGGTTGGCAAACCAGGCAATTGATGTTGCCAGAAAGCCGGTTGAGGAGGCGGTGATCCATCTTCCCAGACTGCGCCAGGCTCATATATCATCCAGATATCCCAGGCATACATGGGAATGTCCAGGGTTTCCTGAAACGCAAGACCACTGCCGCCCTGCTCGTCCCAATAGTGGCTCACTCTGGGCCCCTGCATTAATGGTACAGCCGCTGCTACATGTCTTTCTTTTGCGCCCAGTGCAGGCACATATAGGACCATGGTGTGCGCACGCGCATCATTTTGTAACGTGGAGACAATGGATTTATTCAAATCATCCATACCACGTAAGCAAATCCCACATGAAGGCCCGCTGATAAATACCAGCCTGATTTTATCCTGCATGGCATTAAAATCATTCCTGATTTGATCCAGTGACTCATCGACCAACTGATAAGCAGGTTGATTAATGACCGGGTTGTTTTCAGACGAGTCATCGGATGAACAAGCGGTAAGTAGACAGCAGCAAACCAGTAGCACAGGTATTTTCATTAACGAACGCCCTCCGGCGTTGGATCCACCAACAACCATTGCAATTGATCTGAGAAAAAAGCCATCAGCACCAATATCGCTGCACACCACAGACTAAGCTGCAGCCACGTAGATGGCCTGGATGGACACACCCCTGCCTGGCAGAGTTTTTTGCGTGCCGGGCCATATACCCGCCAAAAAGCCCATAACAGCATGATCACCGCCACACCAAGAAAGTATGGGCGCAACGGCTGCCATCGAGCCATGGTGATAGCGCCTGAAACACCCAGCACAGCAACCGCCCAAGGCCCGATGCAGCACAAACCAATCAATGACGACAAGGCACTTAAGCCGACGGCACTGCCGCTGGTGACTGCTATTTTTTTATCTTCACGCATGCCTACGCACAAACACTGCCAAGCTGGATTGGTGGACATTTAACACTCCCGTAAGAGCAGTACACACAACAATCCCCTGCTTGCGGACTTAATAACTGACCACAGCCCTTGCACTCATAAAGGTATTGACAGGCATTGATTGGCATCCGCTCGCGTTCGATATGCCCGCACTGCGGACAGGTGATTTTTGAAAACTGAATAAAGTCCGGCATTGGCTAGTGTCTCTCAGGCTTGCTATTTGGCTACGTTGCTATGCATACTAAAGCCTGTAGTTACTACAGAGTCAAGTAAAGGAACCTAAAATGAAAATTGGACTGCTCGCCGAAACCGCAGCCTGCCCGATAGAAACTATCCGCTACTACGAAAAGATCGGACTGTTACCAAAGCCAGAGCGGTTGCCGAACGGTTACCGGGACTATCATGGTAAGCACCTCAAATGGCTGCAGTTTATCCTGCGTTGCCGGGCATTGGGCTTTACCCAGAATGAAGTGAAACGCCTGTCTGGAATCGCCCAGCAGACGCAGCCGGACTGCTCGGATGTGCACGAGTTATTGGTTGAACATTTACTGGATGTTCAGAAAAAGTTGCTTGATCTGCGGCAGATGGAAAATGCGCTGATCCGATTAACGGCCAAGTGCCAGGACGGCAGCTTGAACGATTGCCCGGTCATTGATGAATTAATGGATACTTGAGTAGCTTGTAGAACTATCACTGGACTACATGCGTGGCAGCCACATACCCATGGTGGCGCCGAAAATCCCAACACCCATTACCAGAGTTGCCAGCAATAGAAAACCCGCCATCGTAAACCGGCCCGCTGCACCAGCGCTATCCTGGGTGCGTAAATACAGTTCAAGTATGGCCAGCGGCACAAGGTATTGTCCAAAAGACAGAAATATAAGAAATGGCCCGGTAAATGTCTCAGGGTCAAAACCGACGGGTCCGCCATTGAGTATTATCCACGCCATCAGCCCTATTCTGAAAAACCACACGGCACTCACCGCCATAAACAGCCGCAACGCCCAACGGCGATGCCTGACGATGTTGCGGGCCACCGCAAAGCGTACAGCGATGACGGCAAAAACCATTATCAAGATGCCGTCCAGGCTGGTACCGATATGCTGAATAGGTGCGCCCACACTGCCACGGGTCCAGATCATATAGAGGCCAAATACGCTGCCTGCGACAGCGCCCAGGATAAAGGTGCGCCCATTCCAGCGATGGAAGGTCGGAAAGCGGCTGCGAATCTTCGGAATAAGCTGCAGCGGCCCGCCGAACATCACGATTATTGCCAGCAAAATGTGCATTGCCATCGAGACATTGCCCAGCGTATCACCTGGGATCATTCCTTGTGGCCCGCCCTGGCTCCACGCTGCCCAGTCACCCTGCACCGCTGTGCCGCCATAGTGAACGACCAGGTAATAGACGAAAATCCATTGGCCTATAACAGCCGTCAGAAACCAGAACACCGCTGCTGCTCTTAGGGTTTTATCCGCAACGGGATATAACCCCGCGCTCAGGCTGTTAGCCTGATTTTTTTGATGATAAGCCATGCTGTTTCCTTCTCTGACAATTGGCTGGTGTTATGGTGTTGTAATACTCTCACACTCCCAACTGTTCGTCATAGGGCTTTAGTCATGGGTCTGGCAAAAATTTTATGCAGCTCGGAAAAGCGATTGCAGTTGGTGACCATTCCAGCATAAGCTTTGAATTTACTGTTAGTATAATGTTTTATTATCAATTAGTTAAAATATTTATTTAATCATTTTTCTAATTGAAAAGACTTTCTTAACCCACCCAAAATTGTTGTATCTTCGCCAGCTGGCATAAGCCGGACTGGCTGGGCGTATATGCAATCCCCGCCACCAATATGGCAGATTGAATCCTTAATCCCCAAGCCTTAACCGCACGCCTTCCAGCACCTTATAGCCCTGACACAAGCCCATATGCCAGGCATCGAGAATAAGTTTTGTTAATGTCTACCATCAGCCAGGTAACACGCCCTGCTCTGCCGCTTGTTTGCAGCACACTAGAAGCGATTACAACCAATGAGCAAGCTGCGTCGAATTAACGCAGGCTGGTTCGTCTATGCAAGCATGGATTCGTTTATAATTACGGAACCTCAGCGCTGCCTCGCGCGCATCAGAACTCAGCATGCAACTGGCTGCTGCCGGGTCAACAGACACACTGAATTATGAAAAAACGCATACTACTCGCCGTCATTGGCTTAATTATCGTTATCGCTGTGCTGGGCGGCATCAAAGGCGCCCAGATTGGCGCTTTGATCGCCTCTGGTGAAAACTTCACCGAACCACCTCTAACGGTCAACGCGGCCGAAGTCAGCTTACAGACCTGGGACTCAGAACTGCATACCGTCGGTGCATTTGAGGCCGTTGAAGGGGTTACGGTATCCGCCGAACAGCCTGGTGCCGTGACTGCGATTGAGTTTCAGTCCGGCACTGAAGTTGCGGTGGGCGAACTGCTGGTGCAGCAGGATATTGCCACCGAACGCGCCCAATTACGCGAAGCTGAGTCAGCGATTGCACTGGGCGAGCTGGATTTGCAGCGCAGCCGGCAGTTGCTGACCACCCAGGCAGGCTCGCAGGCTGCCTTCGATAGTGCTGATGCGGCCTTGCAGCAGGCCCGGGCCAGAGCTGACAGTATTCGTGCCAACATCGAGAGAAAGACCATCCGCGCGCCATTTGCCGGCCGACTGGGCATTCGGCAGGTCAATCTGGGTCAGGTTTTAAGAGAAGGCGATCCGATTGTTTCACTGCAGACGCTGGACCCGATCCTGCTCAACTTTGTCTTGCCTCAGCGTCACTACAATCAGTTGCAGACCGGACTTACGGTAAGCGCTTACACCGATTCGCTGCTGGACGCGCTTGAGCCTCAAGCGCTGTCTGGATTCATCACCACCATCAATCCTGAAGTGGATGCCAGCACCCGCAATCTTGCGGTCCAGGCCACCCTGCCCAATTCCGCTGGCAAAGTGCTGCCCGGCATGTCAGCCAGTGTTGCGGTGGTTTTACCACAACCCGAGCAGGTGCTGGCGATTCCGGCCAGCGCCGTTCTGAACGCAGCTTATGGTGATTCGGTATATATCATCGAATCAGCTGGTGGCGGCCAGACGGTGCGGCAGCAATTTGTCCGGCTGGGCCGCCAGCAAGGTGATTTCGTGGCCGTGGAAACCGGCCTGGAAGCCGGCCAACAGGTGGTGACCACCGGGGTGTTCAAATTACGCAACGGTCAAGCTGTGAGTATTGATAATACGCTGCAGCCGGATTTTCAACTCCAACCACAACCTGATAACCGATAACCGGCGGCGGTATGAAATTCACCGATTTATTTATCCAGCGCCCGGTGCTGGCGGTAGTGGTCAGCCTGCTGATCATTGTGGCGGGACTGCAGGCCATCGGCTCTCTGAATGTGCGGCAATATCCGCGCAGTGAAAACTCATCGGTGACCATCAGTACCGTGTATGTGGGCGCCAGCGCGGAACTGGTGCGCGGCTTTATCACCACGCCACTGGAGCGCGTGATCGCGGAAGCCGATGGCATTGAGTACATCGAATCACAGAGCAGCCAGAGCGTATCCACCATCACTGCCCGCCTGAAACTTAATTACGACCCGATCAAGGCGCTGTCGGAAATCAGCGCCAAGGTTGATCAAGTCCGCAATGACCTGCCGCCCGAGGCTGAAGTGCCCACTATCGACGTGGTTTCGGCTGACAGTGAGTTCGCCTCCGCCTATTTAAGCTTCAGTTCGGACATTCTGCAGCAGAATGAAATCACCGAGTTTCTGGTCCGGGTGGTGGAGCCGCGCCTGGCTTCCATCGAAGGCGTCCAACAGGCTGAAATCCTGGGCGGCCGGACCTTCGCCATGCGTATCTGGCTGAACCCTGAGCAGATGGCGGCGATGAATGTAACGCCGGTGCAGGTCCGTCAGGCGCTGGCGGCAAATAATTTTCTGGCCGCGCCAGGCTCCACCAAAGGCGCATTGATTGAACTGAACCTGACCACCAATACCGACCTGCGCAACGTCAACGACTTTAAGCGCCTGATCATACGCCAGGAAACCAACGGCATTGTGCGCCTGGAGGATATTGCCGAGGTGGTGCTGGGAGCTGAGGATTACGAAACGGAAGTCCGCTTCAGTGGTGTTACCGCCGTGTTTATGGGCATGTTTGTGCTGCCCAACGCCAACACGCTGGATGTCATCAAACGGGTCCGCGAAGAAATGCAGTCCATTCAGGCGGACCTGCCCAGTGGCATGCAGGCTGCGGTAGCCTACGACGCCACCGAATACATTGATGCCGCGATTACCGATGTCGTCAAAACCCTGATAGAAACACTGATCATCGTGATTATCGTGATCTTTTTGTTCCTGGGATCATTGCGTTCCGCGCTGATTCCGGTCATTGCCATACCTCTATCGCTGATCGGCGCGGTTTTTCTGATGCAGGTGTTCGGCTTCACCATTAACCTGCTGACCCTGCTGGCGATTGTCTTATCGGTCGGTCTGGTGGTCGATGACGCGATCGTGGTGGTGGAAAATGTCGAGCGGCATATCAGTGAGGGTAAATCACCGCTGCAGGCGGCGCTGCTGGGCGCACGCGAGCTGGTCAACCCGATTATCGCCATGACCATCACCCTGGCCGCGGTGTATCTGCCGATCGGTTTTCAGGGCGGTCTGACCGGCAGCCTGTTCCGGGAGTTCGCCTTTACGCTGGCCGGTGCGGTGGCTATTTCCGGCGTGGTGGCACTGACTCTGTCACCAATGATGAGTTCGCGGATGCTCAAATCCGGGATGCAGGAGCGAGGCTTTGCGGCCTTTACAGCGCGCCATTTTGAACGTCTGAATAACCGCTATTCGCGCCTGCTCAACAGCAGTCTGCAGGCCCGCCCGGCGGTCTATATCGTGTGGGTTGTGATCAGCCTGCTGAGCGTGCCGATGTTTATGCTATCGTCCAAAGAACTCGCGCCGGCCGAAGATCAGGGCGTTATTTTCGGCATTGTGGAAGCACCCGCCAACGCCACCCTGGAATACACCACCCTGTATACCGATGCCGCTGATGAGATTTTTCTAAGCTATCCGGAAAGCGATTTCACCTTTCAACTGATCAGCCCTGCATTCGGCTTCAGCGGTATGGTGCTAAAACCCTGGGATCAGCGCTCCCGCACGGTGTTCGATATACAACCGGAGGTACAACAGCGGCTGGCGGAACTGACCGGTATCAACCTGTTTCCAGTTACCCCGCCCGCGCTGCCCGGCGGCGGACAGTTTCCGGTTGAGTTTGTACTGGCTTCAACCGCCGAGCCGGAAATACTGGTCGGCTTTGCCGAGCAGTTGCAACAAGCCGCGACCATGAGCGGCATGTTCGCTTTTCCTCCCGTCATTGATCTCAAAATTGATCAGCCTCAGGCGCAATTGAATATTAACCGCAGCCGGGCCGGCGATCTGGCGCTCAGCCTGCAGGACATTGGCGCCGATCTGGGCGCCATGGTAGGCGGTAATTTTGTCAACCGGTTCAGTATTGATGGCCGCAGTTACAAGGTGATTCCGCAGATTCAACGCAACCAGCGGCTGACCGCCGAGCAGTTACAGGATATTTTTGTAACCGGCCCGGACGGCGAGCTGGTACAACTGGGCGCTCTGGTGGATATCGAATATAAAACCGTGCCCCGTTCCATCAATCGTTTTCAGCAGTTGAATTCAGTCAAAATCAGCGGTGTCGCGATCAGGCCACTGGATCAGGCGCTCACCTTTCTGGAAGATGAAGCCGCAAAAATTCTGCCAGCCGGCTACCTGATCGACTACACCGGCGAATCACGTCAGTTGCGTTCGGAGGGTAATACCTTCCTGCCCGCGTTCCTGCTGGCCGTCACCCTGATTTTCCTGGTGCTGGCCGCTCAGTTCAACAGCTTTCGTGATCCGCTGATTATCCTGGCCGGCTCGGTGCCGCTGGCGATGTTCGGCGCACTGGTCTTCACCTTTCTGAAAATGCCCAGTCCACAATTGGGTTTCTGGACCGATGGCTGGACCACCACGCTGAACATTTACTCCCAGGTCGGCCTGGTCACACTGGTCGGGCTGATCGCCAAAAATGGTATTTTAATCGTTGAATTCGCCAATCAATTGCAGCGCGGGGGTCACAACAAACTGGAAGCCATCCAGGAATCGGCCAGTACCCGTCTGCGTCCGATCCTGATGACCACCGTGGCCACCATTGCGGGACACTTTCCGCTGGTGCTGGTGACCGGCGCCGGCGCCGAAGCGCGTAACTCAATTGGCCTGGTACTGGTCGGCGGAATGTTTATCGGCACGCTGTTTACGCTGTTTGTGGTGCCCGCCATCTATATTCTGATTGCCCGTGATCACAGTAATGAAACCGATCAGGAACATACAGCTCCCGTGCCCGCGTGACTGTTTACATACAGCGGTGCTGAAAGCAAGCAGCGGATGAGGATTGGCCAAGCTAACAAACAGCACCAGCCGGTACCTCTGACGAACCATCGCGCGACCAGTCCCGCTGGTCTGATACTGGGCTGTGATCAAGGACGGCTGATGGAATGAAACTCATGCATGTTTTTCACCTCAAAACCGTAAGACGAGATCAGTTAAGCTATACCGCTATCGGCGCCGGAGTTCCGAAATAATGAGGCTATTACGTACATACTTATTATCCAGCAACAGACTGATGACCGGAATACTGCTGGTGATGCTGGTCAGCGGCTGCAGTGGATTGCCTGTCAGTGAACGCAGTTATCCGCCTTTGTGGCGAGTAGAGCACCCTGATTCGAATGGCGCGGTGTGGATATTCGGTACCGTGCATGTGCTGCCGCCGGGCAGATCACCTGAGATTGCCTTCGTACGCAAAACCGCTCCCAGCCGACTGCAATCACCTTTACTCAAACCGGAGTGGGTTTCACCTGGACTGAACCTGGCGCTGCGTAGAATTGACACGCTGGTGCTGGAGCTCGATTACAGCCAGCAGCGTAAACGAGGCACCGAGAAAAAGAATACTATCAAACAAAGCTTTGGCAATAACAAAGGTATTCATGAGCTTACACCACTTTTCTCGCATTTAGATGAAGCTGAGAAACAGCAGATCATAGACGCTGGAGCGCAGCGTGGACTGCAGCCCGATGATCTCGAAAAACTGTCCGCTCCCAGCACCCTGTTTATGTTTTCCGTGCTGCCCCGGCGCGACAGTGGCCTGAATGAATTACGGGGCGTTGAGGACTGGCTGCTGGCGCATGCCCGCTTGAATCGCCGCCAGTTGGCTGGCCTGGAAACCCCCGCTTTACGGTTGGAGGCGATAGCCTCGGCGATGCAGAATATTGAACCCGCGCAGCAACCTGAAGTGGTGCTCGATTACCTGCGCAGCTCCATCGAAGAGGCTGAAGACCCACTGGATGAATTGACCGAACTGTATGAGCTCTGGCGCAGTGGTGAACTGGATGAGGTCAGCCGCAAACGCGCACTGTTCGCGGAATACTACCCGATCATTTACGAGGCTTTTCTGGCTTACCGGAACCGGGCCTGGATACCTGAGGTGGTCAAATACCTTAACAACGATAAAGATGTGCTGATTGCGGTCGGTCAGGGGCACCTGATTGGCCCGGATAATCTGCTGGATTTATTGCGGGCACAAAACTATCAGGTCAGCCGCATCAACTGAATGCAGCCTGGCAAGGCCTGGAACCAGCCTCTCCGTATCGCCCTGTTAAGCAGTATGACAACAGTGGTGAGCGTACCTGGTCACTGCCTGGCCGCATAATCACCACCCAGATAGGTCGATAGCTGTTGACATATCTAAATATGTCTACTAGTCTGGACACATGGACATTCATACAGCCATGAACATGTTTGCTGCGCTCTCTCAGGAAACACGCCTGAGGGCCTTCCGGTTGTTGGTCCAGGCTGGCCCGGACGGGCTGGCTGCCGGCGTACTCAGTGAAACACTGGGAACGCCGCACAACACCATGTCTTTTCATCTCAATCATCTTGCCCAGGCCGGCATCATATCGTCACGCAAATTGGGCCGCTCGGTTATTTACTCGGCCAACTTCGACCTGACGCACGACTTGATTGCTTTTATGGTCAAGGATTGCTGCAGCGTGGAGTTTGCCAGTATCCGCGAAGACCTAAAAAACGGATGCTCGATTATCGAATTGGCCAACTGCTGTGCAGATAAGACCGAGGCAACACCATAAACAGAGCTAACTCCTATGCAACGAATGCACATCCACATTAATGTCAAAGACCTTGAGCAAAGCGTCAGATTCTACACCGCACTGTTCAATGCCGAGCCGGTAAAAACCAAACTCGACTACGCGAAGTGGCTGCTGGATGATCCCCGCATCAACTTCGCCATCTCTACCCGCGCAGGCAAAGCCGGGCTTGATCATCTTGGCTTGCAGGTAGACGAACACAGCGAACTGGAACACTTGCGAGCCCGCTTCAAAGCCGCCGATATCTCGCTGTTTGACGAGGGCGAAACAGTCTGCTGCTATGCCCGCGCCGACAAGTCCTGGCTGACCGATCCCGCCGGCATCGCCTGGGAAGCCTATCAGAGCATGGCGGATACGGAACTGTTCTCGGACCACGCCATAACTACAGATCAAGCCTGCTGTGTGCCGGCTGAAAAAACCGCGGACTGCTGCAACTGATGAAACAGGTACTGGTACTGTGCACCGGTAATTCCTGCCGCTCAATCATGGCCGAAGCCATGCTCAATCATTTCGGCAAAGGACAATACCATGCAGTCAGCGCAGGCAGTTCGCCGGCCGGTTATGTGCATCCTGAATCCATTGCAGCATTACAACGCCATGGCATTGAGGCGGTAGCGCCACGCAGCAAGTCCTGGGACGAGTTTGCCGGCCAGCCTTTTGAGCTGGTGATCACGGTATGCGACCAGGCCGCCAGCGAAAGTTGCCCGGTGTTGCTTGGTGCGGCTAAGCAGCTGCATTGGAGTATTCCCGACCCGGCTAAAGCAGAAGGTTCGGAGGATACTGTCAGGCAGGCGTTTGAGCACGCCTTTGAGCTGCTGGAAGCGCGCATGAGGAAACAGTTGTTATGAGCACGGACAGCGGATCAGCGATGGGATTATTCGAGCGCTACTTATCATTGTGGGTTGCGTTGTGTATTGCCGGCGGGGTTGGCCTGGGCCTGATATGGCCTGAACTGTTCCAGGCAATCGCAGCGCTTGAGTATGCCAGTGTCAACCTGGTGGTCGCCGTTTTTATCTGGGTGATGGTCTACCCGATGATGGTTAACGTGGATTTTTCTTCACTGCGGGATGTCGGTAAAAAGCCCAAAGGCCTATGTATCACACTGGTGGTCAACTGGCTGGTCAAACCATTTACCATGGCGGCGCTGGGTATTTTATTTTTCGAATACGTATTCAGTGGAATAGTCGATCCTCAGACTGCCAGGCAATATATCGCGGGCATGATTCTGCTGGGGGTGGCGCCCTGCACCGCGATGGTTTTTGTCTGGAGCCAGCTGGTCCGCGGCGATGCCAATTACACCCTGGTACAGGTCTCGATCAATGACCTTATCATGGTGTTTGCCTTTGCTCCGCTGGCGGCCTTGCTGCTGGGTGTAACCGATATTGTAGTGCCCTGGCAGACCCTGCTTTTATCGGTTGTGCTGTACGTTGTTATTCCACTCGTGGCGGGCTACATCACCCGTAAACTGCTGGACGGTTCCGGCAGTCACCAGCGTATTGCCAAATTCACCGCAAAACTCAAGCCTTTCTCTATCATGGGGCTGCTGGCCACGGTGGTTTTGCTGTTTGGCCTGCAGGCCCAGACAATTATCGCCAAACCACTGGTGATCGCCTTGATCGCGGTCCCGCTGCTGATCCAAAGTTACGGTATTTTTTTCATAGCCTATGGCTGGGCCTATCTATGGCGCGTTCCATTCAGTACCGCCGCACCGGCCGCGCTGATTGGAACCTCGAATTTCTTTGAACTGGCGGTGGCGGTGGCGATCAGCCTGTTTGGCCTGAACTCCGGGGCGGCGCTGGCAACCGTGGTAGGTGTGCTGGTAGAAGTTCCGGTGATGTTGTCACTGGTGGCGTTCGCCAATGCCACCCGCGGATACTTCGCCCGTCCAGTCTCAATCTCAGCCTGAAAACGGATTTAGGCCAGCTTAAGGGTCAGTCATCCAGGTTCGCACGGATGCCCTGCCCGATCAGCACATGATTGCTGGATGAGATGCCGGTGGTATGCTGATGCGGATATTTTTACAGCAACCGGCCGGTCAAATCATCTGATGTCCGAACACAGCAATAGAATCAGCGTAGCGGAATGGCGGCAGGCCGGTCATTACCGTCAGTATCAGAACCTGCGGATCTTTTGCAGGCACCCACAGGCTTCAGCTGATCCCGGGCGACCGGCTTTGCTGTTGATTCACGGTTTTCCGACCGCCAGCTGGGACTGGTACCGATTGTGGCCCGACCTGAGTCAGAGGTTTGCACTTAGCGCGATCGACATGCCGGGTTTTGGCTTGTCCGCCAAGCCCCGCAGGCTGAATTATTCAATTGCCCTGCAGGCCGATTTGCACGAATCCGTAGCTGTACAGCGTCAGCTGAAAAACACTCATCTACTGGTGCATGATTATGGTGTATCGGTGGCTCAGGAGCTGCTTGCCCGGCAGCGTGCCGGACAACTCGGCTTTCGAATCAATTCCTGTATTTTCCTGAACGGCGGTTTGTTTCATGGCATTCATCGGCCGCTGCTGATTCAGCACCTGATGGCTTCACCGCTGGGCTTTTTATTAACGCCCTGGTTAGGCAAAGCTGCCCTGGGGCGCAATATGCGACGAATTTTTGCACCCCAGTACCAACCGGATGACTGGCATATCGATCAGATGTGGGCATTAATCAGCGAGCATAAAGGTCAACAGGTGATGCCCAGGCTCAGTCGTTACCTACACGAGCGCAAACATTTTTACCAGCGCTGGCTGACGGCCTTGACCGATGCAGCCATACCGCTGCGGCTGATTGTCGGCAGCCTGGATCCCATTTCCGGCGCTCATCTGGCGGATGCCTATCGTCAGCTGATCCCTGGCCCGGATGTGGTCGAGTTAAACGACACCGGACATTATCCGCAATTGGAAAACCCGCGCGCGGTGCTGACTGCCTGTGACGATTTCTGGCAGGCTATCGGGCTGACATCTACCCGTTCATAAAGACTTTCCGCAGCGTATTACTGATCCCAGCGTTTGCTCAAGCGTAGATACAAACACAAGCGGCGGAAAGTATCCGGCGGATATTGATAACGCCAGATCAACAGGGTTACTTTTTGCCCTGCACAGTGACCCGGTATGATCACCAACGGCACTGCGACATAAATGTGCCGACTCAGCAGCAGTGGTTTTCTTTGACCGCTCGGGGTGCTCAGCCACCATTGATCGGCAACGTCGTGATGCAGGCCATGCCATTGCACGGACCGGCACCATTGCCGGTATTCGAACCATGTATATATCAACACCGCGATCAGCAGCGCGCATTGAATGATCGGCCTGATTTGTGCCAGGCATACTGCCACTACCGCCATACTCAACAATATGCCAGACAGCAGCACTGTCCGGCCTGAGGCTACCAGCATAATATCCAGTGGCTGCTTGAATTGATTAATCGGTGGCTTTTGCTGCATGCCTGAATTCAAACATCAAAATCATCTTCCGGATACGGTAAAATCACGCGATGACCTGTAATCCTCAGACCCGTTATGCCGAGTGGATCACCTCAGCAACTCCGGACTGGCCGGCTATTGCCTGGCAACGCGCCGCCGACGCGATGATTGATACCCTGGCAGTGACCATTGCCGGCGCCACAGAACAGCCGGTAACCATCAGCCTGGAGCTGGCGCGGCGCTGGGGCGGCGGCGAGTGTCAGGTGATTGGCCATGTACACACCTTATCCGCACCCATGGCGGCGCTGGTCAACGGCACTGCCGCGCACGCGCTGGATTTTGATGACAATTTCGATCCGGCCAAAGCACATGCTTCAGCGGTATTGATTCCTGCCCTGCTGAGTCTGGCCGCGGAGCGCGATGGACAGACAGCACAAGTGCTGGATGCCTATATCATCGGCCTGCAGATTCTGGGCAAAGTTGGCCAGGCGGTTAATCCCTATCATCGCAGTCGAGGCTGGCATGCCACCGCTACGCTGGGCGCGATCGGCGCCACCGCCGCCTGTGCCCGATTATTGCAGCTGGATAGCGGGCAGACCGCCCATGCGATTTCCCTGTCCACCAGTTTTGCCGGTGGCATGATGAGCCAGTTTGGCAGCATGGCCAAGCCACTGCACGCCGGCCTGGCCGCGGCTGCGGGTGTCCAGGCAGCGTGTTTTGCGGAAGCCGGCCTGACCGCCGGTGAACATACGCTGGACGGCAGTAAAGGTCTGCGACAGCTGATGGTGGGTCCGGATGTGGAACAGCTTGCGGAGCAGATGCAGGGCAAGGCTGAGCACGGCCAGACCATGCAGTTTGATAGCACTTCGATAGGCCAGCCGTTGCATCTCCAGGAGCATGGCCTGAAAGTAAAACGCTATCCCAATTGCGGCAGCGTGCATCGCGCGCTGGACGGCCTGCTGGAACTGCGCGAGCAGCACAGCCTGGCCGCCGACGAGGTCGAACATGTCCTGGTCCGCGCACCGGCTGCGCATCTGGCCAACCTGATGTACTCACAGCCAGTTGATGCCATGCAGGCGCGCTTCAGCCTGGAGTACAATCTTGCGGTCGGGCTGCGGCGTGGTCAGGTAACCCTGGCTGATTTTTCCACCGAGGCCATTGCAGACCCGGCCACCAGGCGGTTGCTGAGCAGTATTCAGAGCGAACCGGTGGACCAGCTGGAGTCTGAATTCGCCACCGAAGTGCATATTCACTGCCACGACGGTCGCCACCTGAAAACCAGTGTCAATATGCCGATTGGCAGTCTGGCCAGACCATTGACAGCCGCACAGTTATGGGAAAAATATCAAAGCTGTGTCGAGCCTGTCATCGGCATAGATCAAAGTGCGGCGTTGCGGACCGCGCTGCTCCAGCTGCGAGAGCCACAGCCAGTGCGTGAACTGCTGGCATTGAGCTCATCCAGTCAAGCTTAAACAAACTGACCACAGGACCATCATGAGCCATCAACCCACCATGAACGCATTGATCCTGGCGGCCAGCCGCCAGGGTGCCGAGGACGCTGTCGCGAAAACCCAGCAGGTCAGCCATAAATGCCTGATCAAGCTCGATGGGACCGTGATGCTGCAGCGCGTGGTCGACACGCTGGTAGACAGTGGCCGTTGCCGCCGGATTATCGTGGCCATCGAGCAGCGTGAAATACTGGCTAGCGTTCCCCGTCTGGCTGAGTTGCTTGACCAGGGGGTAATCGAATATCTACCGAGCCAGGAAAACCTGTTCGAATCGGTCCGTGCCGTAACCGCCATGGGCGATATCTGGCCATTGCTGATCACCACCGGTGACAATGCTCTGCACACCCCGGAAATGATTCAGCATTTCTGTGCTGAACTGGAGCGCCTGCAACCTGACGTTGCGGCCGGCATGACACCGGCGGAAGTTATTCTGACAGCTTATCCAGATGGTAAACGCGCATTTCATAATCTCAAGGATGGTGGCTGGTCCAGTTGCAACCTGTATGCATTAATGAACCCCGCAGCGCTGAAGACAGCCAGAGCATTTGAGGGCGGCGGTCAGTTTGGCAAAAAGCCTTCGCGCCTGTTAAAGGCTTTTGGCCTGGGCTTTGTCATCCTGTATAAATTCAGACTGGCCACCCTGGCACAATTGGGACAACGTTTATCCAAACGCTGGGGTATGAATATTCAACCCATCACCATGCCATTTGCTGACGCGCCGATTGATGTAGACAACCCCGGTGACGCACTGCGCACTGAGAGCATTCTGCGCAACAGACGAAAAGCCGCGCGGTGAGGTTGTCATTCTGAGCCGCAGGCGAAGAATCTCAGTAACTAACCTCTTGACGTCATGGACAGAGATCCTTCATTCGCTGTGCTCATTCAGGATGACAAACCAAACTGTTTATGAACAAACCCAAAACCTGTCATGCTGAGCCGTAGGCGAAGAATCTGCTCGCGCAAGCTGCGCCGTGACAGTTAACGCGTAATCTCACGATACGACTGCAAGTCCGAGACAAATTCACGCTCGGTACCCGCATCGCGATGACGACGGAATACGAAAGGTGGCTGACGGTCAATCCAGTATAAGGTCACACTGCCTCCAGGGCCCTGCTGCTCCAGCACCCAACACTCGCAGTCCATGCCTGCCGGCGTCTGCAGTGTTTCACGCCTTAGCACTCGATATCTCACTAATTCACTGTCCACCTGACCGGATTTTCGAGGTGTGGTAGCTGGTAAGCTGAAAGTGCTGTCTATGGGCATTGGCATGAGTGCCGCCAGGGCTGGCGAGAACATGACTGAAACCGGTGCACCGTGGGTTAATTTGCCTTGCTGTCTTACTGGCTCACCACCCGTCAGCGGAATCCGTACCCAGTCATATGCATTGCCTGTCATTAACTGAGTGACATATTCCGGTCCCCAGGCAAAATAAGGGCCAGCGGAGTTTTGCAGGCGATAGGTAGTGGCATCCACATTGCGTTGCGCCACGATAGTGCCGGTTTTAGTGGGAATAATATCGATCAGGTTGATGGCCTGGATGTCCGGCACCGGCCTGACCTGTAATGTGAATTCACCGGTTAACGATGAGGTGCTGTTGTAGGTGGCCTCATAGGCAATGAATTCGGGCGTAACAAACTTCAAACTGGTAACTGGCTCTGTCTGAGCATTAAGCGCTCCGATCATCGCTAACAATCCAATCAGCCAAACTGAAACCCAAAGTGCGGGTAAATGATTCATCAACAAAACTCCTTATCGTCCAATAAATGTGTCTACAGAATTGACCGCCAGACCAGCGGCCGCAAGGACTCCGTGATGAACGGCAGGATGTTGTATGTGAATAAAGGAGTTGCTTGACCAGCGGCCAATCAGCGGTGACCAGTCAACCAGTCTAATGAGTGGTTGGCGCGCCCTGCCCCAGACGTTGCTTGAGTAAGGCCAGGTACCGGCGACTGACCGGCGCGTGCAAATCACCGTTCAATGCCAGCCGATAAGTCTGGGTACCGGCTGCGGGCATCAGGCTACGCACTTGATTGAGGTTTACCAGCGCCTGCCGGTGGGTCCGCATAAACCGAGTGCCTGGTAAACTGCGTTGCAGGGCACTCAATGATTGACGCAGCATATAAACTTGATGTTGATGATAAATCCGTGCGTAATTACCGTCTGCCTCAATCCAGATAATGTCTTCGGGTTGCAGATAATAGGTGTTACCGGCATGCCGCACCGCTATTCTGGCCATGGGCTTCACAGACTGTTGCCGCCATTGCAACATGCCGATACACAAGCAGGTCAGGCAATACAACAACAGCCACAGGCCAGCGTAACCTAACCAGACTTCGAGCCATGATTGCAGCAGTTGGCTGATTCCCCAGCCAGGAGCTGAATACATCAGGCGCAATAATCCGGCGAGCAGCAGCAAATGCAGAGCCGACAAGCCAATGCCGATCAACCCCAGTTTCAGCAGCAATGGCAACCAGCCGTTGGTCGGAGGCAACGGGTGAAATTGCTGCCAGATCACACGCGGTACCACGATCCAGGCCAGGAAAAAAACCAGCATCAGCAAAATCTGCGCCATAGCGCTGACATTCGGCGCCTGGGATGTTTCCAGCAAACTGATCTGCAGCGCCTCAAAAGCAAATACCAATAACATCGGCAATGCCGCCCATAACCAGTAGCGCTGATGCCAGCGTAAGGTCACGGGCAGCGCCGTCGTGCGCCATTCGTTATGTTTGATTGGGATATTGGCCTGGGTCATAAAAGCCAGTATAGCCAGAAGTCGTTTAACTATGCTTTGTTAATCGACACACAAGCTGTGAAAGGTTTGCGTCATCCGGTAAGCCGCGCCCGGACAACCAGTCCCACAGCACGTCATCCTGCTGCTGCAATAATTCAGCAAAGGCCTGCTGTTCAGAGGTGTCCGCCTGATCGTAATTGGTATCCAGATAGCGCAGCAACAGGATATCCATCTCCTGCATACCCCGTCGGCAGCGCCAACGCAGCGCATTCTTATTGACGGGAGCCTGGTTCAAGCCGGCTACAGTCCCCGGCGGTTGACCAACTCCTGCTTGATTTTCGCAATTGCCTTGGCCGGGTTCAAACCTTTCGGACAGGCGCTGGTGCAGTTCATGATGGTGTGACAACGATACACCCGGAACGGGTCTTCCAACTCGTCCAGACGCTCGCCCTTGGCTTCGTCGCGGGAATCGGCAATCCAGCGATAAGCCTGCAATAAAGTAGCCGGTCCCAGATAGCGATCACTGTTCCACCAGTAACTGGGACAGGCGGTTGAGCAGCAGGCACACATAATGCATTCGTACAGGCCATCCAGTTTGTCGCGGTCTTCCGGCGACTGCAGGCGTTCCTTATCCGGCGGTGGCGGGCTTTGGGTCTGCATCCAGGGTTTTATGGCAGCGTGCTGGGCATAAAAGTTGGTCATATCAGGAATCAGATCCTTGATCACCTGCATGTGCGGTAAGGGGTAAATCTTGATATCACCTTTGAAATCGGCAATCGCCTTGGTGCAGGCCAGGGTATTGGTGCCGCCGATATTCATCGCGCAGGAACCACAAATGCCCTCCCGGCAGGAGCGCCGGAAACTGAGCGTCGCATCAACGTGGTTTTTAATGTAGATGATCGCATCCAGCACCATCGGGCCACACTTATCCAGATCGATATCGTAACGATCCACGCGCGGATTTTCGCCACTGTCCGGGTCCCAGCGATAAACCTGGATGGTCTTGACCCGTTTGGCATCACTGCCCGCCGGGTAGTGCTTGCCTTGCTGAATTTTCGAATTCTTGGGTAAGGTAAATTCGGCCATTGCCTATCCTGTGTCAGTCAATCATTAAGGAACTAATAAACGCGCTTTTTGGGCGGCACCACTTCAACATCGTCACTCATGGTGTACATATGCACCGGCCGGTAATCAATGCTGGTCTGATCAGCTTCCAGCCAGATCAGCGTATGTTTCATCCAGTTCTCATCATCTCGTTCGGAAAAATCTTCATGCGCATGCGCACCCCGGCTTTCCTTGCGGTTTTCAGCCGCGATCATGGTGGTCATGGCGTTGCCAAGCAGATTACGCAGTTCCAGTGTTTCCACCAGATCGGTATTCCAGACCAGAGAACGATCGCTGACTTTCACGTCGGCAAAGCTGGCGTTGACCTCCTGGATTCGCTCCACGCCTTGTTGCAGAGTCTCACTGGTGCGGAACACCGCGGCGTCGTCCTGCATCACTTTCTGCATATTGGCGCGGATTGACGCGGTCGATTGATCGCCGTCCGCGTTGCGCAAAGCATCAAAGTCGCCCAGCAGTTTATCCAGCTTGTCCTGATTGACTTCAGGATGTTTGCGCCCACGCTCTATGGTTTCACCACAGTGTTTGGCCACCGCGCGGCCAAACACGATCAGGTCCAGCAGCGAATTGGAACCCAGCCGGTTGGCGCCATGCACCGAAACACAACCCGCTTCGCCGATTGCATACAGACCGGGCACCACACTGTCCGGATCACCATCTTTCAGGGTTACCACTTCGCCGTGATAGTTGGTTGGAATGCCACCCATGTTGTAATGCACCGTGGGCAACACTGGAATGGGTTCCTTGCTGACATCCACGCCGGCAAAAATTCTGGCGGTTTCAGCAATCCCCGGCAGGCGTTTGTGAATGACATCGGCGCCCAGGTGCTGCAGGTTCAAATGAATATGGTCACCATCACTGCCCACGCCCCGCCCTTCTCTAATCTCGATGGTCATTGAACGGCTGACCACATCACGTGACGCCAAATCCTTGGCGTTGGGCGCGTAACGTTCCATAAAGCGCTCGCCTTCGGAGTTGGTCAAAAATCCGCCTTCACCGCGTACACCTTCGGTAATCAGACAACCCGCGCCATATACGCCGGTAGGATGGAACTGCACAAACTCCATGTCCTGCAACGGTAAACCAGCGCGCAACAGCATGCCGTTGCCATCACCGGTGCAGGTATGTGCCGAGGTGCAGGAAAAGTAAGCGCGGCCATAGCCACCGGTGGCCAGGATCACGCCATGCGCCTTGAATAAATGCAACTGGCCTTCGGATAAATCCCAGGCCAGCACGCCCCGGCAGACACCCTCGTCGTCCATTAACAGATCGATGGCAAAATACTCAATAAAGAACTGTGCTTTGTGCTTCAGTGACTGCTGATACAGAGTATGCAAAATCGCATGGCCGGTTCTGTCCGCGGCAGCACAGGTGCGTTGCGCGGTACCTTCACCGAAGTGAGTGGTCATCCCGCCAAATGGCCGCTGATAGATTTTGCCTTCTTCAGTACGTGAAAACGGCACCCCGAAATGCTCCAGTTCGATCACCGAGGCCGCGGCCTCCCGGCACATGTATTCAATCGCGTCCTGATCACCGAGCCAGTCCGAACCTTTAATGGTGTCGTACATGTGCCAGCGCCAGTCATCCTCGCCCATATTGCCGAGTGCGGCACTCATTCCCCCCTGTGCCGCCACGGTGTGACTGCGGGTGGGAAATACCTTGGTCACACAGGCGGTGGTCAATCCGGTGGCAGCCAGCCCCATCGTGGCACGTAGACCGGCACCACCGGCGCCGACCACCACAATATCGTATTCATGCACAATCGGTTCGTAGGCTTTGCTCATGCTTGTTCCTTATCCTGCCAGCGGGGCAACGCCAAACGCGATGCGTAAAATGGCCAGGCTGCCCATTAATGCCAGTACCAGAGCCAATAATTTAACCACTACCTGCAAACTGACTTCCAGCCAGCGGGTATGTATGTAATCTTCAATAACCACCTGCAAACCCAGTTGACCGTGATAAAAAGTCGTTAGCGTGAACAGCAGCGCGAATACCGTGTTCCAGGGCAGGGCCAGCCATTCCCGGGCCGCGATAAAGTCACCACCTGCGGCCACCCGCAAGGCTGCAACCAGCCAGATAACCAGCGGAACCAGCAGCACGGCTGATAAACGCTGATGCCACCAATGATGCACACCGTCACGGGCAGAGCCATGATTACGGGCACGCGCTAAAGGACTGCGTAAACTCATAACCAGACACCCCATGCCAGGGCCGTCAACAGCAGCGAAAATATCACTACCATCCAGCCGCTTAGTCTGGCGGTACCCAACTCCAGACCACGGCCACTGTCCCAGACCAGGTGTCTGACGCCATTCAGCAGATGATAAAATAATGTCCAGGTAGCCAGCACGGCCAGCACTACTCCAGGGATGCTGCTGAGCAGTGACTGCATGGCCGCCAGGGTATCCTCCCCTCGGTTCAGGGCTATCAGCCACGCCACCCAGCCCACTGCAAAAGCCGCCAGTAAGATGCCGGTCATGCGATGCAAGATGGATAGCACCGAAGTAATTTGCGGTTTATACACCTGTAGATGCGGTGATAATGGTCGAGCGGTGGGTTGTGTCATGATAATGCCTTACGCTAAAAACTTGATCCTAAAAATCGATACAACGGCCATTTTTTTCCCAGTCGCCATAGCGGGTGGGGTCCAGACCATTACGGCCTCCGAATTCTGCTGGGCCGGCATCGTCATCATTCGGACGCACGGTATTAGCCGGGCGGCTGTCAGAACTTTCGTCCGCCTGGTCCGCCGTGGTTTCACGGGATGATGGCGCCGCTGGCCTATCCTGGTTTTGTTTGCGGTTGCTGTCCATGTCAGACTTGTGTAAAGGTTCTCAGGTATTGTAAGTCACCTGCGTTTGATGTCCAGCGCCGTTGCCACAATAGTAGCTGGAGAGCTTGCTGATAATTACTGGAAAATATGTCAATAATTCCTTATCTCAGTTGCCTGCGTACCAGTGGGACCGACGCCGCCGAATTTCTGGATGCACAGCTCACGGTCAAGCTCAGTTCACTGCGGGCCGGTCAACGCAAGCCGGCCTGCTGGTGTAATGCCAAAGGCCAGGTGCTTGCCAGTCTGCTGGTGCTGCGCGAAACAGCTGATAGCTTCCTGCTGGTGCTCGACAGCAGTTTGCTCAACCTCGTTCAGCAGCGCTTGAGCCTGTACATCCTGCGCAGCCAGGTTAATCTGAAGCCAGCCGACGATATCTCTATCCATGCCTTGCCCGGGGAGTCAGACGGACCAGTATGGGCACAGTTGCTATGCGGTTCAGACCATCAAGACGGTAAACCACGGGCAGAGCAGATCAATGCCTGGCAGTTGCAGGATATTAACGCTGGCTGGTGCTGGCTGAGTACTGCCACCAGTGGCCAGTTCCTGCCCCAGATGCTGGCGATGGAGCACTGGCAGGCGCTGGATTATAAAAAAGGTTGTTATCCCGGTCAGGAAGTCATTGCCCGCGCGCACTACCTGGGCAGACTCAAGCGCAGCCTGTGGCGGGTACAATGGGAGCATCCGAATGACGTCGCCCTGCCAGCGCCTGGAACACATCTGAGCGATCAGTCAGGTACCGTGCAGGGACAGTTGCTGATTTCAGCGCACTCCGCGGCAAGGGTGCATGGCCCAAGCAAAGATTTGGCATTGGGCCTGGCAGTTTTGCATGACAATCATATAGATACAGTGCTAAGCTACGAAACTAATGGAACTTTGTACCCGGTTACTGCTGTATCCGCCATCAGCACAGCCAAGCATAGGATGACAGATGCTCACAGCGACGAATAATTTTATCTTCAAATGCGCTATCGGCCTTTTCGCAGTGGCCACATTCAGCACTTTTGTTGCGGCTCAGCCGTTGCAGATGGTCGCCCAGCCCATTTTTCCACCTGACCAGGCCAAGCTGGTCTATCAACCCCTGGCCGACTATCTGAGCACGCGCCTGAATCGTGATGTGCAGTTAGTGATTCCACGTAATTTTCAGGAACACTGGCTGGCCATCAAAAATGACACCGCTGTGGATCTGGCGATAGAAGAAGCCCCATTGACTGATTTTCGGGTGAACTATAAGAATTTCATCCCCATGGTGCGCGCGGAAAATTCAATCAGTTATTCGCTGGCGGTACTGGATCAGGTTTATGCCACGCGCGATGACCTGGTCGGTCTGCCGGTAGCCACCATGCCGGCACCAAGCACCGGTTATCTGGTACTGGCGCGCTGGTACAATAATCCTCTCAGTCAGGCCCAGATTATTTCCAACGCCACCAGCTGGGATGAAGCGGTACAACAAATCTGGGCTGGTATCACCGAGGCAGCGATTATTCCTACCCGCCTGGCGGAGGACTATCCGCAGTTCAATATTATCGATACCAGTGTAGAAATGCCCGCGGTGGCCATCAGCGCTTCACCCGAACTGGATGAGCAACTCCGCGCGGAAATTACCGCAGCCTTAATCGCATTGAACGACGACGCGGATAATTTTGCGGTTATCGATGAGCTTGATGTTAAAACCTTTATCCCGGTCAGTGCCAATGAATACCGTGGCTATGCTGAGTGGCTGCGAGCCATCAGCAGCGATTTTTAATCCCCCGGCGGCTGGTTATTTCTGCGCCACCAGATAGCAAATCCAGCCCGCATCTGCTTCGCCTTCGGTTTCCACGGCATAGATGCCATTGCCCTCATTGGTTGCTTCGTCGGTTCCTTCCCAGTAGACATGTACGCGTGAAAAGCCAGCTTCCGCCAGGATTTCCTGCAGTTCCGGCAACGACCACAAGCGCCAGTTATAGTTGAATGCCTTATTGATCCGTGAACCATCCGGAAATTTAAAATGAATCTGGCAGTTCATATGATGATTAATCGGATTAAAACGGTGCTGATCCCAGATATATACAAACTCGCCGATATCGTCATCTTCGCAATCACGCTCTTCTTCCATTTCCTGGTGCGCTTCATAACCGCCATAGGCATCCATGAACATCACCCCGTCAGCCTGCAGTGACTGACATACCCGGCGGAAATATTGCCGCAGGGTAGCGCGCTCCAGAAACAGGTAATAGCTGAAATTCATGGCCAGTACGGCATCCACCTGGGTGGCCGGGGGCTGCATCACGTCACCATGTATCATCTGGACCCGCTGTTGCTGCTCGGGCTTAAGCTGCGCATGGTTATGCTGTCTGCCCCACTCCAGCACCTCCTCATCAAGATCGATCCCGATAGCCAGGTTCTGTTTATTGCGTTTAACCCAGTCACAGGCGGTATTCGCGGTGCCGCAAAAGTCCTCGCGTAACAGCCGCAATTGCCGGCCATTTAATTGCTTGAAAATATCCGCGACAAAGTCGAGCTCTGCCTCGGTATCCTGCACTGAATTCTGATAGAGCGAATGACGGTCGGCGCACGCCGCCTGCGAGGTTTTGGTTTTTTTGGTCACGATTAAACAATCCTTATCACAATGTCTGTAGAGCAATATCTGTTAACAATAATGGCTGGATAAACGACAGATGCACAATGGCCTGAACAGCTGTAAGAACAGCTGCCGATGTAGCCGTCCGGCCTGCTCTATCGGTTTTCGCCCCGCATGGCTGGCCATGCCGCCAGCAGATAAATAAACATCGACCAGAGGGTCAGCGTAGCTGCTATCACCAGCAGTAGCAGGCCGATATGGAATATCGGGATTTTCCAGATCGGCTCACCATACAGCAGAAAGCCGATGGCGGTTAATTGCATCCCGGTTTTTATTTTACCCAGCATGCCCACCGATACCAGGCCACGGCGGCCAATTTCGGCCATCCATTCGCGCAATGCCGAGACCATGATCTCACGACAGATAATGACTGCGGCAGCCAGCGCGAGCAGTATGTCAGGATGCTGCTGAACCACCACAACCAGTGCGGCGCTGACCATCAGCTTATCGGCAACCGGGTCCAGAAAAGCGCCAAAGCTGCTGGTCTGACCGGTCCTTCTCGCCCACCAGCCATCCAGCCAGTCCGTCGCACTGGCGACGATGAAAATGACGACTGCCAGTTCGTTGGCCCAGACGAACGGCAGATATAACGCCAGCACCAGCACCGGGATCAGTGCAATTCGAAACAGCGTCAAAATGATGGGGGTATTTAAAGGCATGCTTAACCAGGTCAGAGCGCAATGACTATTATCCCCTACTTTACGCTACCCCTGCTACCCCATGCGGATGTCTGTGAGTGCCACATGGGCAACCGCAGGCACAGCACGGCCCTGGTTAACGGGCATTTGCTTTTTGCCTTCGGCAACTGATAGCTTAAACACGCCTTAACGTTTGTCCTTAATTATTTGATCTATATTTTTCAAATAGTTACATAATAAACCTAAGGTTGGTTTTAGGAAGTAACCATCCCATTGGAGGAATACAATGATGATAAAAAGGATATTTTTCACGCTCATTATGCTGACCCTCAGCCTACCGGCCATGGCCGCCACCGGGGTTGCCTTTGTGCACGGTACCGGCGAGCAGACTGACGCACTTAACGACTACTGGCAAAGTGGCTTTGTTAACTCGGTCCGTCAAGGTCTCAGCAATCAAAGCAATTACGTGGTCATCAACTGCGATTTTGAACAATATATGTGGCATCCGGATGCAGCCGGTTGTCTGGCCGGACAGCTCAGCAGCTTTATCAGCAGCCGCGGCATCGACGACCTGGTGGTCATCACCCACTCCAACGGTGGCAATGTGATGCGCTGGATCATGTCCAACCCAACCTGGGACAGCCGTTACCCCGGAATTATCAGCGTGACCCGCTGGGTTAATGCATTAGCGCCCTCCAGCCTAGGTACGCCATTGGCCGAAGCGGTCATGCAGGGCAATATATTTGAGCAGTCACTGGGTTGGTTGCTCGGTTATCAAAGCGATGCCGTACGTATGCAGCAACCTGCCTGGATGGCTTATTACAACTCTACCTGGTTATTCGGCACAGCCGGTCGGCCGGCCCTGCCAAAAAACTTTTACAACGTGGTCGGCAGCGACGTGGAAACCGCGATCTGGGATCCGGACAGTTACTGCGGCGGTTATACCCTGAATGTCGGACTGGAGATTACCCAGGCCTGGCTGAACAGCTGCTCGGATGGTTTTCTGGAATGCACCAGTCAGGCTGGCGCGGGTACGCTCTGGTTTTACGATACCCAGCGGACCAATGGCGCTGAGCCACTCAGTCATAATCAAAGCAGACGCCAGTGCTTCGGCCTGGATGTCATTCTGCGCAATGATCTGTAAGGAGACAAATCATGCTTAAGACTTTAATTATTTTTCTATTCAGCGCGATGGCTCACACAGCACTGGCGCAAAGCGCGGCATGGCTGCCGTCAACCGGCAACGATCTGCAGGCCACACAACTGGCATCGTCCCGGGTCAATCTGCCCAGCCTCAATAATGACCGCACGGCGGTACAGTTCAGCTGGCCGGTCAGCTCATCAGCCATGCTTAATGCCGCCGAGCAACCGTATGTACAGCAAAGCCGTCAGTACTGGCTGGATGTCAGCAGCACCAGTCTGGCCAGCGGCATCACCATTGCCACCACTGCACCCGGTGCTATCGTACGCATATCGCCACTGCAGGCCGACCGTCAATCGGTCGAGCTCAGCCAGTCGGATATCACGCTGTCAGTACAGGGGAACCGTTTTCCCGCCGGCCAGGGCATCGCCAGCCTGGCCAATCAGCAGAGCCTGAACGCAGCCGGCGCAAACTTCAGCGCAGGCAGCGTGGCATTTCGTTTAGATGACAGCACCGGCAGCGGCGAGATAGGTATCCAGATTGCCGCCGCAGCGGGGTTCAGTGATCAGTTCGTGGTGCATGTGTTTGAACCTGACAGCCCGGCGGTGCTGAACCTGCAGGTCAATCGCAGCAATTATCTGACCGGCAGCCAGCTGCGCGCCAACCTGTCACTGCAGGGTATTGAGCATCAGTTGAGCGCGGCTGACATCCAGGCTTATCTGAGTTCCCCCGATGCGGATATCTCGGTACCGGTGAGTTTTACCGCCAACCGCCAGGGCGGCTTTGATGCTAATGCACGCTTACCTGACACGGCCGGCAACAGCAATGGTCTGTGGTCGCTGCATGCTCTGGTCAAGACCCGCGACAACAACGGTCTGACCGTTATGCGGGATGCCAAAACCGCGCTGGCGGTAGCCCTGCCCACCGCACGTCTGAACAACCAGGTCGGCATCCACACCGGCTCTGCCGGCGGCAAAGCTACGCCAGCAGCCGGTTCTGAGAGCATTCAGATTCAGTTGGGTATTGATACCGCCATCGCCGGGCGTTATGCCGTCAGCGGCGTACTGTATGGCACCAACCGGCAAGGTCAGCAGCAGCCGATTGCTGTTGCCGAGAGCGCCAACTGGCTCAACGCCGGGCAAAGTCAGCTAAACCTGAATTTTGCTGCTGATTTACTCAGTGCCACGAACCTGACAGCGCCTTTTAGCGTACGGCATCTGCAGCTTAAGGATCAAAGCCGACTAAGCCTGCTGCAAACCCGTCAACAGGGATTGCGCATCACCCTGTAAAACCCTTTCCGGGCCGCTGCCGGCGGCCCGGAAAACTAACCATCCGCACGGCTGGGACTGGGCGCCAGCAAGCCTGCCAGCGCACCGACAGCGGCTGAACCAATGGCCATAAAAATCTCCGGCATTTTTATTTCAGTAGCGGGATCAGTATTCTGCAGGGTGATATAAAAAGTAAAAAACAGACACGCCAGAATCGCCAGCACCAAACCCGAAACCACCAGCCGGTAAATCATTTTATCGGTCTGCAGCGGGCTCTTAGCCTCTTTGACTTCACCCAGCAGCATACTGCGGGTCTGTTCCGGCAGTTCCGGAACTTTTTTGATCATATCTTCCAGGTTATGTAATGCCTGCATTTTCATCATCGCCTCCTTTACTATGACTTAGAGTGATCAGTCCGACTGTCAGCCGCTATCAGCAGTCACTGCCTGTCTTAATAAAGTGACTATCCAACCGTAAACCTCTCATAACGGGTTTGCCAATGTCATCAACTCGTCTAAGCTGAGTTTAATATCTGGCGAGCTTATCGCCGCCCAACGTCAAACAGGGATAATTAAGCTATGAAAATTCTGACTTTCTGCTGTTACTGCCTGCTCGCTCAAAGCCTGATAAACAGCGCTGAGGCGATCACCGTTTATCTGGTCCGACATGCCGAAAAACAGCTGGACAACGCTGCTGATAAAAGCGATCCGGGCTTAACCGAAGCAGGTATCAAACGGGCTGAAACCGCCGCTGATATTCTTGCGGCAATAGATTTTACCGCTATCTACAGCAGCGATTATCAACGCACCCGGCTGACCGCGGAAACCATCAAAGGCAAACGCAGTCAGGCAGTGCAGATTTACGATCCGCGTAAACTGGAACAATTTGCTGAAGAGCTCAAATCCGCGCCTGCCGACAGCGTTTTCCTGGTGGTCGGCCACAGCAACACCACGCCCACGCTAACCCATAGTCTAAGTGGCAAGCCGGTATCGGCGATTGATGAATCGGTTTATCACAATCTGTACCGGGTTGGCATCGCAGCGGATGGTTCAACCACGCTGGACCTGCTATCCATCCCGCCCATTTCCAATTCAGCGCCAGTCCAGGCCCTGCGCTTGAACGCTGATTGGATTAGTCCGGGCAAGCAGACCTTTCAGATGTTGCTGAACGGCAAACCGGTGGGTGAATCCACATGGCAATACAGTTTCAATGCCCACCAGCAATATGGTGAAGTTTTGACCTTAAAGGAATTAACTCAGTTACCGGAATACAATGTAGACGCGACGATTGAGGTGATCGTCGATAAGCAGACACTGCAACCGATAGCCATGACAGCAAGCGGCCCTATGTTCGGCCAGTCCAGTCAGATCAATGCAAACTTTAATGGCCAGCAAATCTCAGGCAGCTCTGAATATCCACGTCAGCCGTTTGAACCTCAAGGAACGCTGAATTTGGAGCAAACCATCGACCAGCCTTACTTTGAACGCACCGCCGCCATCATGCTGGCATCGGCCGTGCCTGCAACAATCGATACGTCATTTGGCTTTTACTGGTACAACACTTACAACGATGAACTAAGAATAATTCAGGTGGACAACCTGGGCACGCAAACGGTCACCGTGCCAGCCGGTACTTTTGCAACCGATATGATCCGCTATCAGGGCGGCGCGCCTTCGCAGGTGTTTTATGTCAGTCGACAAGCACCACGCAAAGTTGTCAAAATCGAAGTGCTTGGTTCGCCCTGGGTTTATGAACTGCTCTAGTATTTCAGGCCGGGCAAGCCCAGGCCGTCATTGCCAGCGTCTGGGATCAACGCCGTAATAATCCTCGAACTCACTGAATAACTCCGGATGACGCTGCTGTAAATCATCCGGCTGCTCAAAAAAATGCTCGGTGGCGACAGCAAAAAATTCCGCCGGGTTAGTGGCGCCATAATGCTTCATCACTCTGCGCCGGCGCAACCGGGCTTCCTTCTGTAATTGCTCAAACTCATCTGACAGGACGGACGCCCAGCGCCGGTAACTGGCCCGGTCCTGCAGCAATGGTGCACCATTGGCGATGCCCGACTCCTGATCCAGTTGATGCGCGAATTCGTGCAGCACGACGTTTTCACCGTCACTGAAATCACGCGTACCGTGGGCTACATCATCCCAGGACAACACGATTTTGCCGCTATCCCATGACTCTCCCAGCCTGCCCTGCACGCCCTCACTGACCACGCCCGCTTCACTCACCTGGCGATGCGGGGCCTGATATGCATGCGGGTAAACATAAATAAACCGTAACTTAGCGTATAGAGTGCTGGGTTGATACAAAATCAACAAACAGGCCTCGGCGGCGATGCTGACCCGGATTTCGTCATTGATCTGCAACCCGGCACAGCCGACAAACTGCTTGTGATGCAGGAAGTACTGCACCAGTTGCTGCAATCGTTGCCGTTCGCGCTCGGATAAGCGCGCATAGATCGGCATGTTCCGCTCAAGCAGTGCGCTCCACTCAGCCGGGAATGGACGCCGCATCACCCGGCGGCGCTGAAAACCCGGCCACCACCAGAACCACGCGGCGATCAATGCCGCCAATAGCAAAACAGCAAGCCAGATCATGATTGCGAATTAATCAATACAAAGGCGCCGGGGTGATGGTGATTGATCGAATGAGTGACGGATGCGGATTTATACCAGCACGTCGGCTACCAATGCCAGACCTTTGTCCAGAATCCCAAGAAAATCTGATAACGCCTGGGTTTTATCCACGGCATTGCGCATTTCCCGAATTTTGGCCTGGGCCTTTTCATTCAGATCCTGCAGCTCAGATAATATCTGAGAGGCATTGCCCTGCCACTCATCCATCACTTTGGCACGCAGTTTATTGATCTGCACCGCCAGTTTCTTCTCCACCGCATCCACTTTGGCGGGATCCTTTCCCATGGTCAGCAATTCGATGGACAAATGCTGCAGTTTGCCGCGGATAAAAATCAGGTATTTGAGTAAATCCAGTTTTTCATTGGTTTGAACAGCCATGATGTGCTCCTGCTTACTCGCCGCCGGTGCCGTCACCACTGCTGGTGGAAGCAGCTTTCAAAGCGAGATATTGCTGTTTGATATTGGTCGTATAATTAATCAACTCGGCCAGACTGACCTGCCGATTCTGTTGTATCGCGGCAATCAGCTGACGCTGTGAGCCAGGCAATGCAGCGTAACCTTTGGCAATGTTCTGATACAGACTGAGCTGTTTAGTCAACTGATCGTTCAGACTGAGCAGATCATCCAGGCTGCCATCGCCCTGCCCGGTTATGATCCCGCGCACGATGCCATCCGCCGGGCCGCTCTGATACTGAACTTTGGCATTCTGCGCGGTAATGGCCATGGCCTGCCCCGCCAGGTCAGCGAAGTTCTGCAGTGGTTTTAAACCCTCGGTCAATACCTGCGTCAGCAGATCATCGCGCTTGTTCTCCAGATAATTCTTGGCCAGATTGGCGCCGAGCGTGGAAAATAAAGCCAGTCCGCCTGAACTGATGCCACTGGTTTTAACACCCAACCCGTTGAGCTGGGTCAATAAAGACTGGGCGTTCTGATCAAATTTCTCAGCCTCGGCCTGAGCGTTAAACTGAGTGGTATCGTCCACCCCGGACAGCGCCGAAAGCAAGCTGGCATAATTCAGTAACTGGCTGTTCATAGCGGCCAGGGTCTGCTGCATATCAGCGATGGAGGCAAACAGCGGCTGTTGCGGCAAATCACAGCTGGGCGGCAATTGCGGATAACTCCAGCCATAAGTCGCATCTGCCGGGAAATTGAGCAGCAATTGTTGCGCCTTGCATTTGTCACCGGCGGAAATGCTGCTTTTGAACTGGTCCAATTCGGTCTGATAGACCGTCTGCAAGGCCTGATCAGACTGATCCTTCAAGGTCGAAATCGCTGATTCATAGTCCTTGAATGGCTGGGTATCAAGCTGATTGACCGCCGCGCAGGCGGGTAGCAGCAGAACCAGACAGATCAGTGACAATCCCCGCACGGTAGTCCGGCGCCGACGCCGGTATGATGAATGCTGTTGCATAACCCCTCCATTGGTGGTCACAGCTTATTGTGATTAGCATCTTACACCATCCGGGTGTCGGTAAAAATGACCAAAAAGTTAATCGTCCAGCGTGGCTTTTACGCAACTTTACAGCTTAAACAGCACCGCACTACTGTTGATAGCCTGGGAATTGGCCTTTCCGGCATGCCTGAAGTTGCACTGACGAACCCGAAAAATCACCTGCTACGAACACAGATTTCTCACTGCCGCCGAAATGACAGTGAGCTTACCGGCTCGCGGATCAGCTTGAATTAAGCCAGCCTTCGACCAGTAAAATCGTTGCGTTTACAGGTTTTGCTCAACCGTCTGACGCGTGTCAGAATGCACGGCGAAGCACCCTGCACCGCCGATTGGAAATATTCAATGTCAGTCATCAATCCGGACACCAGCATAGCACTGGCTGAAGTCGTATTACCGGCAGCTGATCTGCAGGCCAATATTGATTTTTTTATCCAGCAACTGGGCTTCCGCCTGGACAGCATCATGCCAGCTGACAATCCTCGGCTGGCGCAGCTGAGTGGACATGGTTTACAACTGCGGCTGGACAGCAACTTTTCCGGCTCGCCCGGCACTCTGCGAATCGGCACGGAAGATAGTGATACCGACACGTCGCTGATGGCGCCCAATGGTACCCGGATTGAATTCGAGCCTGCACGCCTGCCGCTGGTGATACCTGAACTTCAACCTGCGCTGGCCATTCAACCCATGACTGATGATCCGGGTGTCTGGCAAACCGGTCGTGCCGGCATGCATTACCGTGATCTGATTCCAGATCGACAGGGCGGCAGATTTATTGCTTCGCATATCCGTATTCCAGAGGGTGGACCGGTGCCGGATAATGTGCACTATCACGCTATTCGTTTTCAGATGATTTACTGTTATCGGGGCTGGGTGCGGCTGGTGTACGAAGGCCAGGGCGAACCGTTTATCATGACCGCCGGTGATTGCGTGTTGCAGCCACCTTTGATCCGGCACCGGGTACTGGAGGCCTGCGACGGTCTGGAAGTGATCGAAATCGGCAGTCCGGCGGAACACATCACCGGCCTGGATCACAGCATGAAATTACCGGGCATACACTATCCCCCCGGTCACGACTTCAGTGGCCAGCGCTATCATATGTATCGTGCCGCTGCCGCGGTCTGGCAGGCTGATCACAGCACCGGCCTGCTTAGCAGTTCATTCGGGCTCGCCGATGCCACCAGTGGCCTGGCTGAGGCGCGGATACTGCGTGCCACGGACTCTCTGCGACCAGCTGCCAACTGGCTTACCCACGAGCAGGAACTGGCGTTCTGGTTTGTTTTAGACGGCAGTCTGGAGCTGCAATTGCCGCACTTGCCTGTCACTGAACTGAGTGCAGGCGATGCGCTGGTTATCCCGGCCGGTATGCCCTATCTTTTCAAGCGGTATTCAGCAGACCTGCAGTTGCTTGAAACCAGCCTTCCGGCGCAGGCATAACGCAGCAAGCCTGCCTGCCGCCTGCACTGAATCATTCAACAGCATGGTGTCTCGGTTTGGTAGCCGGCCGAGCTTAACCCAGTCATGATGCTGTCACAAAACGGTATTAGGTTGTCAGGGTTATGCTGCCTGTATCCAAACCGTACGCCGCCCTGCTCGTCTGCCCGAGCCCGTTACAGGGGCAAGTACCGGCAAAGCCCAACCGGTCAACCGCCTAGCCGCCGTTTTGGACAGCTACTACCTGGTCATTGTCTATCCGTTGCCGGGTTCGGCGATCACCATTCTGTTCTTTTTCATCGTTTTGAAAGGCATCAATGGAGCAGCTTTTGCCAAACCGTTCGCTGCGCTGGATTGAACAACGCTTAGCACGGGGTCAGGATAAGCCGAAGGCCAGCCAGCACCGCTTAACCTGCCTTATCAGCTGGTTTATTCGAACCGGTAGGAATTGCCAGCCATGTGGCTACTTACGCATGTCAATTTTCCTGGTCACCGATATTGCTATACTCAGGTGGACTATTCAGACAATGGACTGCCATGCGTATTCGATTGATCAGCTGCCTGTTCACAGCACTCCTTGCCAGCGTAACCGGCGCCCAGTCTGGCGACTGGACTGAGTTCCGCGAAGTCACCGCAACCCATATCATCAGCGATCCCGCGGATCAGGTCGGCAGCATTGATTTTGAGGAAAAAGACCTGGCCGTCGGCGATCTGGACAGGGACGGTGATCCGGATCTGGTGATCGTGCGTAAAGTGCCGTTTTCCAGTGTGGGCGGACGCCGCAATGTGTTGTTTATGAACCAGGCCGGGGTGATGACCGACAGAAGTGATGAGCTGGCGCCTGGCTTTCTGGATGCCACCGATGACCGTGATGTGGTGATCGCCGATATCAATAACGATAACTGGCCGGATGTGATCACCGCTGCGACTTTTTCTGATCCACCCCGGATTTATATCAACCTGGGTCTGGCTGACGGCAACTGGGCCGGCCTGGCGTATCAGCCCACCGCCATGCGGGTACCGACGTTTAACCCTCCACCAAAATTCTGTGCGGTGGCCGCCGGTGATTTAACCGGAAGCAACGGACCCGACTTATATTTCGCCGATTACGACAATACCCTGGAAGACCGGTTGTTGATCAATGATGGCGCTGGCTTTTTCAGCGACCAGACCACCGCCCGGATGAACCCAAATCAATATGAGTCGGTGTTCGGCACCAGTGCCCTGATCGCTGATTTTAATCGTGACGGCAGTCAGGACATCGTCAAAGTCAGCGCCTCCGGCTCGATGCCACCCGATGGCAGCACCCCGCCGCAGGTCAGGTTGATCTATAACAACGGGACAGGCAGTTTTGCCAATATGGATATCATTTATGCCGGCCTGGCCTACATGGCGGCACTGACCGACTTCAACCAGGATGGCCGGCCGGATCTGTATATTGTGGATGATGAGCAGGATGTGATGCTGATCAATACGGCCACTGTCAACGGACGTGTTGTATTTCAAACCATCGGGCTGACTGACACGACGACCGCGGGTTTCGGCGGCAACATCGCCGTCGGCGATCTGGACAGAGATGGTTTTGACGATATTTATGTCACCGATGTGGATACTGATATACCCGGTTGTGACCGTTTTCCCGCGGCGCTGCGGCATAATGCGGACAGCCTAAATCCAGGTCTAAGCGATCCGTTTAACGGCGCTGCGCGTGACTGGCTGCCGGCCGGTACTTTTGATGCGGTCATCGCTGATTTTAACGGTGATGGATTTAATGATCTGTGGCTGGGCACCTGTACCGGTAACCGATTGTTTTTTAATGCCGTGGATGAAGATTTTATGGTCGATGGCTTTGAGGATATTGTTGCCCGATAACCGCTGCAATGGATAGCAGCAGAGCGGCATCTGTATCCGCTTGCGGTGCCTGAAAACGCTATTGCGCTCTGGCCCACGCCAGCGTCGGTAAAACCCATTCGTCAAGTGGCAGGTAGACAGTCCCATGCCCGATGCCAGGCCATCAGCACTCAATACTCGGTGCACACCATCCTCGACTGACTGGCCCGGTCATGGCTGTTCGGTTTAAAATTCAGTGCTCAGACAATATCTAAAAAATGCGTTGGTGGGTTTGAAGGGGAACTCTAGTCAAGTAGGCTGGGATGCAGCGTAGCGGAATCCCGGCAATTGTGGCTCGCTTTAGGCTCAAACTTTACAGCTAATCTATAGTGATTTAGCTGGGATTTTATCCCAGCCCATTTGCTGAACAGCCCGGTCATGGCTGTTCAGTTAACACTCAGTGCCCAGGCAATACCTAAAAAAATGCGTTGGAAACGCCCATCTTAAGCCAGGTAACAGCCATTGATCCGGGTGAACCATTGAGATTGGCAGCAGCTATTAACCCTGCCGGATTATTGCCCGGCATAGAGGGGCTACGTGATCTGGTATGACACCCGCAACGATGCCAGCTCAGCGACCTCGCAACTGTTTTACAGTTTCTCGATGGATGGCGGTCGCAACTTTCTTATCAATAACCAAGCCAGTCCGGCATTTGATCAATCCCCGGGCTACCCCACCCAGAATAAGCTGGGTGATTATATTGATATAAAATCTGATATTGAAGTTGCTCATATTATTTATGCGGCCACTTTTAATGATGAGCAGGATGTTTATTATTTATTTGCAGAGCCTATTTTGGACGAGGAGGTTTTTGCTGATGGCTTTGAGAATTGAGTAGAGCATACCTCAAAGATGAGGTGTTATTTTACTTCCACTACGGATTGCTAATCGAAGAATATTGTCGGCTTACGGCTACCGCCTAAGCCGACCTACTTCGAGACTTTGTTGTAGGTCGGCTTAGAACCGCAGGTTCGTAAGCCGACAAATACTGCCTCATTGTGTCATCTTGACAAGCCACACCATGGTTAACTCCGCGCAGCGTTTACCTACAGGCGGTCAGCAGAGTACTGCATTTGAAGCTAACTTAAAACACAAACAGATTGCGGAGGTGCTGTTTTTAATTTCTCAAAAAGCTCGGTAATAACCCCATAAAGCTTTTTTTCATCATTAAGTGGGGTCCATACGCCTAAAACACGCACACCCCCTCTGCACTCTCTTGTACCCCATCTATTGAACTTGTTGGGTTGAGGGTACCGACCAATGTGAAGATATAAACTGATTTTTTCTAAAAAATTGAGATGTTCTTTTGAAAGAACATCCGCTAGGTCAATTACTGAACACAGGTCGCGGAGAGAGTGTGTACCGCTGCCTTTTATAGGTTGCAGCCTGCCATCTACATACAACTCACCACCGCTGGATAAATAATAGGCATTGAGCAAACACTCAATACTAAAACCATATAACATTATAGCTACACAATGAGTATTAAGATCAATGGTAGGATTATTATATTCCTCAGGTCTTTCACTAATAACGGGAGTATACATTGAAAAATAATCAACCAGAGGGCGCATTATTGGTTCTGCCGCATTCAGTAGAGTGATGGCCTGAGATATCCACGCATTTTGATCATTGCCAGTTGTAGCCGTAGAATTCATCACTTGAGTATTTATAGCGTTTAGTTTATTCATTAATTGCAAGTTTAAATCTGATGCTTCTGTTGCTATCTAATAGCACACACAATCCTCTCCGCCAACTCCTCACTAATCCCCCGCACCTGCATCAACTCACTCACCCCAGCCTGCCGTAAACCCTGCAACCCACCAAAATGCTGCAATAGATCGCGCCGTCGTTTCGGCCCTATACCCGGGATATCTTCCAGTGCTGATGTCTTGCGCGCTTTGCTGCGCCGTTGTCTATGCCCGGTTATGGCGAAGCGATGTGCTTCATCCCTGATCTGCTGAATCAGATGGGCGGCTACGGAGGTCGGTTCGGGTTTGATCTCAGGCTGTGGTGGCGGCAGAATCCAGCGCTCGAAGCCGCTGCGGCGGGTGCGGCCTTTGGCCACGCCCAGCACCAGCAGATGCTGCAGTTCCAGCTCCGACAGCACTTCCAGCGCCTGCCGAACCTGGCCCAGTCCGCCATCTACCACGATCAGGTCCGGCAGGCGGGCGCCTTCGGCCTGCTGGCGCTTATAACGGCGTAGCAGCACCTGGCGCATGGCGGCATAATCATCACCCTGCGCGATATCCTGGATATTAAAACGCCGGTACAGACTGTTATTGATGCCGGTGTGATCGTAGACCACGCAGGAGGCCACGGTCAGCTCGCCGCTGGTATGACTGATATCAAAACATTCAATCCGCCGGGGCGGTTCATCCAGCCCCAGCACTTTCCCCAGCGCGGCCAGCCGTTCGGTTACGCCGGCCTGCTCCGCCAGACTCAGATGAATGCTTTCCTGTGCGTTGTGGATCACCTGCTTCAGCCATTGCAGCCGGGTGCCGCGTGGTTTGTCGATCAGTTTGACTTTACGTCCGGCCCGTTCAGTTAATACCTGCTGCCACAGTTCCGCCTCGCTGGGCAGATGTGAAAGGATAATGGCCCGCGGAGCTTTGCGAACATGATAGTACTGGCCGATCACTGCTGCCATGATGTCACCCGGCTGATTGCCGGCGGTGTTATCAGGATGATAGGTCTGATTGCCAAGGTTACGGCCATCCCGGATGGTCAGAATCTGCACCACGGTGCTGCCGTGCTGCTGTGCCAGTGCGATATAGTCCATATCCCCACCATCAGCCGTCACAAACTGCTGGGCATGCACCTGGGTCAGGGTCTGCAGTTGATCGCGCAGCACCGCGGCCTGTTCAAACTCCAGCGCTTTGCTGGCCTGACGCATCTTGCGCATCAGTAATTCGCGTACTTTGCTGCTGCGGCCGGACAGCAGCAGCTGCGCATGCGCCACATCTTCGGCGTATTTCTGTCTGCTGATGTAATCCACGCAGGGTGCGGTGCAGCGCTTGATCTGATACTGCAGGCAGGGCCGGCTGCGATTGTCGAAGATGGAGTCCTGGCACATCCGCAGCTTGAATACCCGATGAATAATTTTCAGCGTATCGCGGGTCGCACCGGCGTTGGGATACGGTCCAAAATACTCACCACCCTGGTTGCGTGCGCCACGATGAAAATGCGCACGCGGAAAATCATGATCACCGGTCAGATGTATCCAGGGATAACTTTTGTCATCTCGCAGCTTGATGTTAAAACGTGGCTTAAGCGATTTTATCCACTCATTTTCCAGCAGCAGCGCTTCACCTTCGGTCCGGGTCAGATGCGTATCTATTTTATGCACCTGCCGAACCATTCTGACCAGCCGTCGGTCCTCGTGGCGGCGGTCAAAATAACTGCTGACCCGTTTGCGCAGATTACGCGCCTTGCCTACATAGAGTAGTTTGCCTTTGGCGTCTCTGAACAAATACACGCCCGGTTCAGTGCTGAGCTGTCTGGCTGCCTTGGAACCGTCAAATTGAGCTTCGCCGCGGCTCACCGCAACTGCTGAAGCAGACGCTGGCAGATCGCGGCTGATACCTGATCCAACATATCGACCACCTGGATAAAACCGCTTTCACCGCCGTAATAAGGATCCGGCACTTCGGCTGAGCCGTAATCAGGCAGATCGTGCATAATCAACTGGATAACCGCGGTGGCATTATCAGGAGCAACTGCCTGCACGTCAGACAGGTTTTGCCGGTCCATCACCAGGATTTCGTGATAACCGTGAAAATCGTCCGGATGAATTTTACGGGAACGATCAGAGGCAATATCCACCCCGGCCTGACGGGCCGCGGCCTGCGAGCGGCTATCTGGGCGATGCCCGATATGATAGCTGTGAGTTCCGGCAGAATCAACTTTCACTTTATTCTGTAACTTATTATTATTAATATGTTTATCAAGAAATCCCTTCGCCGTCGGCGAGCGGCAGATATTGCCCATGCAGACCACCAGGATTCGGTATTCGGGCTGGCTCATTGGGATTTCCAGCTTAGCGATTGATCAGGGAATCCAGTGGAATAAGATTTCTCACCTGAAGGTTTGAAATAACAGAATATTGGTAAGTTTATGTATTTGAGTTTGTGCATAAGCCTATCTATTTTTGTCATCTGTTTTGTCGGTTTACGGCTGAGGCCTAAACCGACCTACGTCGAGATTTATTGTAGGTCGGGTTAGAGCCGCGGGTTCGTAACCCGACAACCCGCCTCACATCATAACCCTGTCATCCTGAATGAGCACGGCGAATGAAGGATCGCTCCAGCAAAACCACGATCACGCAAATTGCTCGCGCACCCGCAGCAAATCTTCCGCTGTATCCACACCAGCAGGAATCATTTCGGATGCCTCCAGCATAGCAATACTTTTGCCATTCTCCAGCAAGCGCAACTGCTCAAGACCTTCTGCCCGCTCCAATGGGCCGCGACTGAATGCTGACCATTGTTTCAACAAGCCAACACGATAGGCATAAATACCATGATGCAAAAGATACTCCGCGGTTTCATCACCGCGCTGCGACGGAATACGGCTGCGACTGAAATACAATGCGTTGTTGTTGCTATCACAAACCACTTTGACACAATTCGGATCATCGATACGGGCGGGTTCAAGCATTCGGGAATAAACACTGTAGGCATCGGCTGATTGGTTATCGGCAAAACCGGCCAGAGCTTTCAATATCTCCGGAGGCATCAAAGGCTCATCCCCTTGCAGGTTGATTACCAGATCATTGTCATTGAACGATAACTGCCCGATCACCTCGGCAATGCGGCTGGTACCAGAGTCCTGTTGGCCACTGATTAACACCTTGGCCCCAAACGTGTTTGCCGCATCAGCAATAATCTGATTATCTGTGGCGATACATACGGAGCCGACTTTTGCACCACATGCAACCCGCCATACCCGCTGCAACATCGTCTGACCAGCAATATCCAACAACACTTTATTGGGCAGACGAGCAGATTCCAAACGGGCCGGGATAATAATGCAGCATTCAGACATGGCTTAGGAACCTCTGATTTAATCTGACATAGTCGCGAGCGAGTTTTGTTTGGTGCAGTGCAGTGCCTTTGTCAGCGACAGCATAGCTGGCTATGTCGAGTGGACAGATTGGCCATTGTCTATGGGCTGCAATGCGCCAAACAAGGCCGCTCCCACCAGGGGTTGCGCCTGAAATGCTCCAATCCTGCGTTGCGTTACCTGGCAATAGACCGGCTATTGCACTGCGCAACCACGCCTTGTCTTGGAGCATTTCAGGCAGTAACGCGACCATGGCGGATTAAATCAGAGGTTCCTTTAATTATCAATCAATACCTGACAGCGGCTAATAAAGGCCTGGTCAAAGGCTTCAGGTAATTCAACTTGTATCGGCACATACCAGAGCTTATCTGATTGAACATGCTCACATTTTACCGCGTCTTTTTCAGTCATTAATAATGGCCTGTCCCGGGCCAGCGTATCCAGTTCACCTGAGCGATAAAAATAATGATCGGGATAATAGCGCGGTTCAAAATTTATCCCCTGCGCATGCAGATAAGCAAAAAAACTGTCCGGATTGGCAATCGCGGCAACCGCGGTAACTGGCTGATCGACAAAAACACTGACAGGGCATTGCTCAGCGGTGATCAGGTTAACGGCTGCACCTGATGTTATGGTCATACTCAACACATCGGGCTGCCCGGTTTGACCTTTGCTGATAATCCACTGGCAACGCTTTAGGCGCTCGACCGGTTCTCGCAATGGTCCGGCTGGCAGCAGATAGCCGTTGCCGAGACCACGCTGGCCATCAACAATCCCAATCTCAACCGCCCTGGGCAAGGCCTGATGCTGTAAGCCGTCGTCGCTGATAATGATGTCACATTCAATATCATTTTTAATAATATAATCAATAGATTGTGATCTTTTTCTAGAAACAACAACAGGACAGGTCAGGCGCTTTTGCAATAGTTTTGGCTCATCGCCCACCTCACTGACCGGGGTGTTATCAGTCACCTGAAACGGCCCATCTCCACTACCCTTGTAGATCCGTGCAATGACCGCCACTCGCAGACCATGCCGCATGGCTAACTCCGCCAGATAGATGACGAGCGGTGTTTTACCGCTACCGCCCGCGACAACGTTACCCACCACAATCACCGGCTTGGGCTCGCGAGTCAGCTCGATGCTCGGTAAACGGGAAAGATAGACATCGTATACCCAGGCAATGCCACGCAGGTATATCGGTGGCTTATTATCGCCATACCAGATGCTTTGCAACCATTGGCTAATCACCGCCACCGCCACCGCCGATACCCAGACGAGAAGGTTTACCTTGCGCATAACTCGCGTAACCGTAAGACGCTACGATCCTGTAGCAAAAACCACAGCAACACAATACCTTTGCTCCCAGAATCGGCAACAGCCAAATCAACGCTGTTTGCAATGGCTTTTGCGTCCAGTTGAAGGCGGGTGCTTTAGCTGTTATCCAAGCGGACATCAGGTTGAGTAAGGTTATCGCAAGCAACGATACAACTAGCCAATTGGATACAGTCATTATTGAGGTGCTGATTGCTGCATTTGATAAAGTGCCGCATAAGCAGGGTTATTCGCCTGTAATTCGGCATGCCTGCCCTGCCCCACAATGCGGCCATCGACCATCATCACAATATTATCGGCATGCTCGATGGTATTCAGCCGATGCGCGATAATCAGCACGGTGCGGTCCTGCATCGCTTCCTGCAAGGCATCCTGAATATATTGCTGCGAGATATTATCCAGTGACGAAGTGGCCTCATCCAGAATCAGAATCGGCGCATCCTTCAACAGCGCTCGGGCCAGGGCGATACGCTGGCGCTGTCCGCCGGACAGCAAATGCCCGCGATCACCGACCATGGTATCCAGACCATCCGGCAACCGTTTAGCAAATTCATCCACGTGCGCGCGCTGGATCGCCGCGCGTACCTCGGCTTCAGGTTTGTTCTGCAAGGCCCCGTAGGCCACATTGTTGCGCAGGGTGTCGTTAAACAGCACCACATCCTGACCGACGTAGGCGATCTGCTCGCGCAGTGCGCTCAGCCGCCAGTTCTGCAAATTGATTTGATCCAGCTTGATATGACCGGCAGCGGGTGCGTAAAAGCGCGTCAACAATGCCGCCAGAGTGGTTTTACCACTGCCCGAACGCCCTACCAGCGCGGTCACCGAGCCGGCCGGCAATTCCAGCGTGACATCCTTTAGCGCCTGTTCGGTGCGGCCCGGGTAACAGAATGAAACCGCTGCAAACTGTACCTGCCCGTTACTGTGTGAGGCATGCTGGCCCTGATCGCGCTCGGCCTGTTCATCAATCGCCTGAAACACGCTTTCACCCGCGGCAATCGCTTTTTGAATCAGCGCATGCACATTGGTCAATCGTTTCAAGGGCGCAATCATGGCCACCATCGCGCCCAGTACAGACATGAATATCCCGGCCGTGATATTCAGCTCCAGACGCTGTTGAGTGGCCAGATACAGGACCAGCAATAACGCCACCCCGGCAAAGATCTGCACCAGTGAGGAACTGGCCAGCTGAGTCGCGATCAGGCGCTGATGCAGGCGCCGGTTGTGCTCGTTGACGGCGGCGAAACGTTGTTGTTCGTAAGTCTGTCCGGCAAACAGTTTGACAATCGCATGCCCGCGCACAGCTTCCTCGGTGATATGCGTCAGGCCACCCATCGAGGTCTGGATTTTTTTACTGATCATGCGAAACCGGCGGCTGATCACGCTGACTACAATCGCCACCACCGGAAACAATACCGCCAGCGTGGCGGTCAGCATCGGACTTTGCAGCAACATCACCACGATCAATCCCAGCACCGTAAAGCTGTCGCGGATCGCGGTGATCATGCCGTTGGTCACCGCGTGTGCGACCTGATCGGTGTTATAGGTCAGTTTGGAAACCAGATCACCGGCGCTGTGATGATCGAAAAAACGCTTGGGCAGCACCAGGTACTGATTAAACAGCCGCTGGCGCAATCTGGCGACAATCCTGCGCCCCAGCCACTCCATGCTGTAGATACCGCTGAAGTTGCCGGTCACCCGCAACACGATCAATCCGAACATCGCCAGTGGCAGCCATTGACCCATCGGGTTATCGGCACTGAAGCCCTGATCAATCAAAGGCCGCAACAGATAAATAAAACCTGCCTGGGCCACTGAATCCAGCGCCATACCGATCACCGCAATGATCAATAGTGGCCAATGCCCGCCTATCTGGCGCAGCAAACGCCGCCAGACGCCGCGCTGGTTATGTTCCGCCGGAATGGAAGGGCCTGTCATATTAGCTGGCCGATACAGGGCATTAGCGGTCGCCGTCAGGCATACTGACTGGCGAGCATGTCAGGGGGCGTCATCCTGATCAATGGTGGCGATCGACAAATTGGTAATGCCGAGTTCACCGGCGCTGTCCATCACCGTGACGACGTGCTTATGCGCCACCTCGGCATCGGCATGAATCACCAGCGTGGTGGCCTGTATGGCTGGCAGGCTGGCTGACAGTGCGGCACGCACGGTGGCAGGGTCATTACCGTCCAGGCGGCGCTCATCCAGTGCCATGTTGCCCAGTGCATCAATAGCCAGCACCACCGGATTTGACTGTTGCTCGGTTTCGCCCTCGGCCGCTTGCGGCAGACTGACCTGCAGCGAGGCCGACTGCTCGAAAGTGGTGCTGATCATAAAGAAGATCAGTAACAGAAATACCACATCAATCAAGGGGGTCAGGTTGACCTCGGTTTGCTCTTTTTGACTGGTTCGTAATTGCATAAGCGTCGCTATCAGTGCTGCCGGTCAATCACTTCCACCAGAGCCATTGCCTGTTGCTCGATGAAAACCACATACGCGGCCACTCTGCCCTGAAAGAAACGATGAAAGAAATAAGCCGGAATGGCGACGGTCAAACCCGCGGCTGTGGTGATCAGCGCTTCGGAAATACCGCCGGCCAGACGGGTCGGATCACCAACACCGTAGGTGATGATCGCGGAAAACACATCGATCATACCGATCACGGTACCCAGCAGCCCCAGTAATGGCGCCACGCCGGCAATCGTGCCCAGCGTGTTCAGGTATTTTTCCAGACTGTGAATAACATGCCGGCCGTTATCCTGGACCACCTCCTTGATGATCTCACGCGAGCGGTGGCGGTTGTCCAGCGCAGCCGCCAGAATACGGCCGCAGGGTGAGCTCTTGCGCAAAGTTTCGATATTCTTCTGGTCCAGTTCATCCTGCCCGGCCCAGGCATGCACGTTTTCGATATCCTTGCAGGGCACCACCCGTTCACGACGCAATGACCAGAATCGCTCCAGCACGATAGCCAGCGCGATAATCGAACATAAGATAATGGGCAGCATCAGCCAGCCGCCCGCGCGAATCAATTCTGTCACGCAGTATTCCTTCTCAAAAACGCGTAATTTAACATGCTCGCATTCATTGCATAAACATCGGGTTAATCTGGCAATGCCAGGGTGCCTGCCACCAGCGCCGCTGCCGCCACCGGCTGGCGGTTACCAGAGGCGGACGGTCAACGCGTGTCCGCACCCGTAATGCGCCGCACTCAGCGGTATTCAGGACCGCTACGCCCTGCCCGGCTAAAGCTGCTGTCGTCTGAGCGTGCGGCATGTCAAAACGATTCCAGCGCCCGGCGCTGATCACGGCCAGTTGTGGCGCAACCGCCGCCAGCCAGGCCGCTCCGGATGAGGATTTGCTGCCATGATGCGCGACCACCAACACATCCGCGGGCGGCCCGCCAAACCGGTTCAGTAAACGTTGTTCGACCGCCTTGCTGATATCACCCGGCAGCAATAACCGGCCCTGCGCGGATGACACCAGCAGCACACAGGAGCTGTCATTGCCCAGATAAGGCAGGAATTCACCGGGATGCAGTAAAGTGAAATCTACCCCATCCCAGTGCCAGCTGTGACCCGCATGACAGGGCTGTCCCAGCCTGGTTTTGCTGCTGAACGATGCAGCAACCCGCAGTTCCGCCAGTGCCGTGGCATAGCCACCGGCATGATCGAGATCGCCATGACTGATGATTAAGCGGTCAACTCTGGCCCAATTCCAGCGACGTAACACAGGCACCAGCGCTGCCTGCACCAGATCGCGGCCCAGCCCATCTCCCGGACCGGTGTCGTAAACCAGCACATGCCCGCGGGTCCGGATCGCCACCGCCAGCCCCTGGCCGACATCAAAGACCTGCATTTCCCAGTGTCCGTGGGCAGGTCTGATCTTGCCCGGGAAACACAACGGCAGCATCAGCAGCAGGCCGATCCAGCGCAGCGGCCAGCCACGCGGCAGCAGCAACCAGGCGCCGCCCACTAATGCCAGTAACAGACTGGCCGGTTGATCGGACGGTGTCAGCGACACGGCACTGAACTCAAACCCCGCCAGCCAGGCCAGCACAATGTGCAGATAATGCAGCAGTTCACCGCCGGCGCGAAGCAGCATGTCGGCGCCGGGCAGTGCCATGCTGTGCAGCAGCACCGCCAATAGCAGCAAGGGCAGAATCAATCCGCTGACCAGTGGAATGGCAAACAGATTGGCCGGCAGCGCCAATAGACTGAATTGCTGAAACCAGACCAGTTGCAGCGGCGACATACCCAGCAGCAAGACCACCTGAATCACCATCAGACGCTGCCACCAGCGCCCCTGACTCAAGCGGCCATGCAGCGACCACCACAGCCAGAAAACCGCACCAAACGACAGCCAGAAGCCGGCCCCCAATGTCACCATTGGGTTATACAGTAACAGCATCAGCAACGCCGCCAACAGCACTCGGGCCGGACTGATCCGGCGACGCATCAGCATCGCCGCGGCGGCCAGTAACAGCATCACCAATGCCCGCCCGGTACTGACCATCAGACCTGAGATAGCCGCGTAGCCGATGGCAACCAGCAACATCATTAGCAGGCGGATGCCTTCCGCACCGGGCCAGCAACCATCGCAATTGGCCAAGTCATAGCCCAGACCATCACCCAAGCCATCATCCAGGCCACTGCGTAGAGCAGACCATGCAACGGTGAGCAACTGACCCAGCCACCAGCCAAACAGCGCCGCCATACCGATATGCAAACCGGAGATCGCCAACAGATGCCCAGTGCCGGTGCGCAGCAGGATATCCCGCTGAGCCGGCCCGATTAAACCGCGCTGACCAACACTTAGAGCGCTGGCGATCGCCGCCTGGTCGGCTGGCAGGGTGTGTTGAATCCAGGCCAGCAGTTGCGCGCGCCGATGATCCAGCGCATAGCCTGCCGGAGCAGCGCTCAACAGCTCAGCCTGCTGCACGGCTAAACTGCCACTGATACGCTGCGCCAACAGCCAGCGCGCAGCATCAAATCCGTGGGGATTAACCACTGCATGAAGCGGTTTTATTTTTCCAATAAACCGCCACTTTTGACCGCTGTGTACCGTTTGTTCAGTTCGATACCAGCTGATTCGGATTCGCTTACCCGCCAACCATTCAGGCGCCCCGACCTCCAGCACAAAGCGCTGCAAATCCTGTAACTGCACGGGCAACCCGACCACCTGCCCCACCAGTTTGACCGGCTGATTAATATGCTCTGGAGGAATAACGTGATACAGCTGTTGAGCCTGCCAGCAGGCCCAACAGCCACCCAGCAGCAAGACCGCCAGAACATGCCAGCGGGCTTGTAGCAGACAAACCAGACCAGCTGCGGTCAGCGCCAGCAACACCCCCTTGCCCGGCAGCACCGGCAACCAGGCCAGTGAACACAGTCCCAGGCAGGCCGCGATGGTCAGTTTAACGGTTGCAGGCGCGTCCCTGGTTGTTGCGTAAACCCCACCGGGCAATGATAAAAATGCAGCCACCGACATCCGTTCAGTGTGCCCATGGCGCGACTATCTCAATAGCGGCAAAGTCCGCGCCCGATTGTCAGAAAATAGCCTGTTCGCGGAAAATGTCGCGGGCTTTATAAATGCCTGTCAAATAAACTCGCCGGCTAAAATCACTATTGCTGCTGGTTATGCAGGCAATTAATCATGCTGTAAACAGCCACCTGTTAATGGCATTTTTTAAGATTTCTGCTCAACAGCCAGTAGTTCACCGGCCAGGCGGCCAGGAAGCCCGCGGGTACCGCCACCGCAATACCAAACCAGAACAGCGGCGATAACACCGACCCCGCCTGCATTCCGCCGACGGCGTAATCGGTGGCATTCATGGCGATTTCCATCACCCCGATGGAAACCACCTCACCCAGCCAGATAATCCGCAAGGCCGGCCAGAAGTTTAACGACTCACGCCGCATGACTGGTACCACACCCAAAGTGATACCGGAAATATACGCCAGCGTGGTCGCCAGAATGATCGTTGGCCAGATACCCAGACCAAGCCAGACACCAATCATTAACCCGGCCACCTCCCCAATTACGCAGCCGCTCAGACAATGCAAGGTGGAATGTGCCGCGGTAACCCACTGACCGCCGCTGGCATGGGTATTGGTATGGCCGTGCCGAGAGTGCTCGTTTTGGTGACATTCAGTCATGTTGTGTCCTGAAAATAATGGCAGAAGTCACAGACTAAACTTTCCAGTTACTGGAAAGTCAATACCGACATACCACCAATGAAGCTTTCACTATGAATATCGGACAAGCCGCCAAACAGACTGGCCTGCCGGCCAAAACCATTCGTTATTATGAAGATATCGGCCTGGTCAAAGCACCACGTCACGACAATGGTTATCGCTATTATGCTGAGCATCAGTTACAACAGCTGGGATTCGTAGCACGCGCACGTAACCTGGGCTTTAGTGTGGACGAGTGCCGCAGTCTGCTGGGTTTACATGCAAGCACCAGCCGCAGCAGCGCTGAAGTTAAGGCCATACTGAAAAAGCATCTGGACAAAGTTGACCGAAAACTGCGCGAGTTGCAGGCAATGCGTGAAAGCCTGGTTAAACTGGAACAGGCCTGTCCGGGTGATCAGGACCCGGATTGTCCGATTTTGGGTAGTTTAGCGGGTAGCAAAGAATAGCCCATTCCACGGGCTATGCTGATACAGTCGGCACCCTGCAATAAACAGTTTGGTCAGCAGGCACGGATGGTTGGCTGATCAGGCTGTCCGCGCATGACTAAAAGGACGTTATTGGTAAGCGCGCGGTTTTTACCTGAGATTTATCTCCGCCGGATTCCACCCATGCCAGTATCAACTGGTCCTCAAACTGCATCATCTGCGGAAAGCCACCCGGTTTGCCGATTCCCTCCAGATGCTTGACAGCACCCAGCCCGCCGTCAGCCGATACCCGACGCAAACATAACGCCGGCGCTTTATTCCGGGTACACATCCAGATCACCGCTGAACTGCCATCCGCCAGCAACTCGACATCCACTCGACCGGCCGGCTGTTGCGCATCAATCTCAATGGCCGGGCCGAAGGTCCGCGCGCCGTCATCAGAAACAGCCAGCCGGACACGGGGCTGCTCATTTGCCCCGGTATACCAGGCCACGGCCACCTGTTGACCCTGCGCCGCAATAGCAGGCCCGTTTACCGGACAACCGGCTATTTCCCAATGATCATCATTGACCGCAACAGGTTGCCGCCAACGGCCGTCGATCGCCCTGGTCACATAGATATCACGAATTTCCTGCTCATTGCGATTACGGTAAACCACCACTGGACCGGTCGGCAGCACGGCTACGTCAGTCTGACAGCAGTCACACACCAGCCCATCGACCAGTTGCTGATTCCGCAGTTCGCCAGTGGCGGTGATCACCGCTGAACGCAGGGTCATGCCTGTTTCATGGATAGGCCGATCGGTTGCAACGGCATGGCCTTCCGGCGTCATATTGCGGCCATCCAGCCACACTGCACCGAGTCCGTCTTGCCACGGAAACAGACTGACGAAGCCGTGCTCGGTGGGCGTGCCATCATGATGCGGACTGAATGGTTCAGACCAGCTATGCCCGGCATCGTTGGAAATGGCCAGCGTGACGTTATAAGCATAGGTACCGCCGGGACGCTTGTGCAGCCAATGCGCCGCCCAGAAACTGTCACTGACCGGCATGACCGAGGGGAAATCGGCCCAATTGACAAACCAGTCAGAGCCGCTGGCAACGGTGCTGGCGGCTTGCCAGCCAGCTTTGTTCAGGCTGGAATAACGCAACACAGCCTGCCCATCGGCATGCTCCAGCCAGCTCAATAACAAACTGCCGTCCACGCCTCGGGATAAATGGGGTTGCGCGCTATGTCCGCTGGCCGGTGACGCCAGTTCTGACAACTCCAGCGCCAGACTGTCAATCGGCATCAGGCACATAGTCAGCAATATCGCCGAGAATATGGATAAGGGATTGTTTACCGAATTAATAGCCATACAGCATTACTCATAAATTTAGGGAACCCTTAGTTGTTAAATCAGCTGTTGCCGAGCTGACATCATCCAGCTGAGTATACTACTTGCCGGACTGCCGCCCCCGCGCCAGAAACACCTGTCAAAACTGAATATCAGCACGACCAGGGTAACCGCCGGCGCTACCATCTACACCTGAGATCGTTACCACAAGCCATGCCGGCATGACTGTTATTAATGGCGCACGGCACTTATCGAGTCGTCATAGCCGACTGTGAGCGTTCCTTGAACTGCAGCACGAAACTGTAAATAACCGGCAACACCAGCAGACATAACACGGTAGTGGTCAGCATACCGCCAACCATGGGCGCGGCGATACGCCGCATCACTTCCGAGCCGGTGCCATGTCCCCAAAAAATCGGCAATAGCCCAGCGATTGTAGACGCTGCCGTCATCGCGATCGGCCGCACGCGTTCAGCGGTGCCGCGCAGTACTGCTGCACGCAATTCATCAGCACGTAGATGGCGCCCCAGTTCGCGGCGCCTTTCAGCCACTACTTGATCAATAAAGGTCAATACCAGCACCCCGATCTCGGCCGCCACGCCAGCCAACGCGATAAAGCCGACCGCTACGGCAACCGATACATTGAAGTCATAAACCCACAATATCCAGACGCCGCCGACCAGAGCAAATGGAATCGACAGCATTACCACCAGTGGCGCCGAAATGTTACGAAAATTTAAATACAACAGCAGAAAAATGATCGCTAGCGTCGCTGGAATTACCAGTTTGAGCCGCTCGGCCGCGCGCTGCATGTATTCGAACTGCCCGGACCATGCCAGGGTATAACCAACTGGTAATTCAATCTGTTCACGTACCGCTTGCCGGGCACGCTGCACGTAGCCGCCTACATCCGAACCGTCGATATCAACATAGATCCAGGCGTTGGGCCGGGCATTCTCGCTTTTTATCGAAGGCGGTCCGCGGCGCATCGCCACCTCGGCCACCAGTGATAGTGGAATTTGAGCACCGCTGGGAATCGGCAGCAATACCCGCTTGAGTGAATCGATATTATCGCGCAACTCACGCGGATAACGCAGGTTGACCGGATAGCGCTCCAGCCCTTCAACTGTCTGAGTGATATTCATCCCGCCGATGGCAGTCTGGATCACATCCTGTACGTCACCAACTGTCAGCCCATAGCGTGCGGCCCGTTCGCGATCAATGTCGAAATCCAGATAATAACCACCAACGGCACGATCGGCATAAGCTGAGAGCGTATCCGGCAGTGTTTTCAGGGCACGCTCAATGTCCTCGCCAATCCGCTGCAGTTCGCTCAAGTCGGGTCCGGATACCTTGATCCCCACCGGTGTCTTGATACCGGTAGACAGCATATCGATGCGAGTTTTGATCGGCATGGTCCAGGCATTGGCAACGCCAGGGAAACGAATGGCCGCATCCATTTCACTCATCAGCTCACGGGTGGTCTTATCCGGGTCAGGCCAGAGCTCACGCGGATGCAGCCGCACAGTGGTTTCCAGCATCGTCAGCGGCGCCGGATCGGTTGCCGTTTCCGCCCGTCCGACCTTGCCAAATACGGTCAGGACTTCCGGAAAGGTTTTCAGAATCTTGTCGGTCTGTTGCAGCAGCTCTCTGGCTTTGGTGATGGAGATACCGGGAAAGGTGGTCGGCATATAGAGAATGTCGCCTTCATCCAGTGGCGGCATAAATTCGGAGCCCAATTGTGCCAATGGCCAGATGGTTACCGTCAACAAAGCAGCCGCCAGCAGCAACGTCAACCAGCGCCAGGCCATAGCCAGCTTGAGCACCGGGGTATGCAGGTAGTGCAGCACACGGTTAATGGGATTCTTGGCTTCGGCCAATATCTTGCCACGAATCAGATAGCCCATCAGCACGGGGGTCAATGTTATCGCCAGTATGGCGGAAGCAGCCATAGCATAGGTTTTGGTAAAAGCGAGTGGGCTAAATAAACGGCCTTCCTGCGCTTGCAGAGTGAACACCGGCAGGAATGACACCGTGATGATCAACAAGCTGAAAAACAACGCGGGTCCGACTTCGCGGGCAGCGCTATCAATGGCACGCCAACGCTGTGACGATGACAGCCGCCCGCCCGCATCAAGCGTTGCCTGTTCCAGATGCTTGTGCGCGTTTTCGATCATTACGATCGCACCATCGACCATCGCGCCGACCGCGATCGCGATACCCCCCAGGGACATGATATTGGCCGATAAGCCCTGGCCACGCATGATCAGAAATGCCAGCAACACACCGATTGGCAGGGTGATCACCGCCACCAACGCCGAGCGCACGTGCAGCAGGAACAACATGCAAATCAAGCTGACCACGATCAGTTCCTCAATCAGCTTGCTTTGCAGGTTATCGACCGCGCTTTCTATAAGCGCTCCGCGGTCATAGGTGGTGACAATTTCCACCCCTGCCGGCAACCCGCTCTTAAGCTCCTCGAGTTTGTCCCGCACGGCTTGAATTGTCGCCAGGGCATCACCGCCGTAGCGCATAATGACCACCCCGCCGGCCACCTCACCTTCGCCGTTCAACTCAGCCAGGCCACGACGCAATTCAGGGCCAAGATGCACCTCGGCAATATCCGCCAGGCGGATCGGCGTACCCTGCCCGTCAGTGCCGACCGGAATTGTGCGCAGATCATCAATACTGGTGATATAGCCAAGCCCGCGGACCATGTACTCGGTCTCCGCCATTTCCACCAGCCGTCCGCCAACATCGTTGTTGGAGCGCTGGATAGCCGTGCGCACATTTGACAGTGAAATACCGTAGTTAGCCAGCGCTGCTGGATCAACTTCAACCTGGTATTGCTTGACATAACCACCCACCGAGGCCACCTCGGCCACGCCCGATACGGTTTGCAACTGATAGCGCAGATACCAGTCCTGCAGGGAACGCAATTGCGCCAGATCGTGTTGCCCGGTGCGGTCTACCAATGCATATTCGTATACCCAGCCGACACCGGTGGCGTCGGGGCCGAGCGTGGGAGTCACACTGCTGGGTAGTTGACTGCTGACATAGTTGAGGTACTCCAGCACACGCGAGCGCGCCCAGTACATGTCGGTGCCGTCTTCAAACAGAATATAGACAAACGAAAAACCGAAGAAGGAATAACCACGCACCACTTTGGCAAACGGCACCGCCAGCATCGAAGTGGTCAGCGGATAGGTCACCTGATCCTCGACCACCTGTGGCGCCTGACCGGGGAACTCGGTGAAGACAATCACCTGTACATCCGATAAATCCGGGATCGCATCCAGCGGCATAGTACGCAACGCCAACAGTCCGGCGGCAATAGCAATCAGGGTGAAGATCAGCACCAGCACGCGATTTTTCAGCGCTGCGGAGATAATGCTCTGAATCATGGCGAGCTCCCGTTATGCTGGTGCATAAGCTGCGAGCCTTCATCCCCAGGCATGCTGTCATGCTGCATTTCACCGGATTTGTCACTGTCATGCGTTTGCATGTCCTGATGCTGTTGCATGCCCGGATCGTTATCGTTATCACTAGCGTTATCTTGATCACCGGCAGGCATTAACTTGGCGGCGGCCTCCGTCAGTTTCGATTCTGAATCGATCAGGAACTGGGCGGAGGTGACCACGCGCTCACCCGCTGCAATGCCCTTGAGTATCTCCGTCCAGCCATCGCTGCTGACGCCGATTTCAACCTCACGTGGTTCAAACTGGCCGGGTGCCCTGACCACAAACAACTTCTCACGCAGCCCGGAACGCACCACCGCCTCACTCGGTACCGCCACGGCATCGGCTCTTGGATTGGCACGAATTCGGATATCAGCAAACATATTCGGCTTGAGCAACAAGTCGTCATTGTCAAATTCCAGGCGCGCCTTGGTGGTGCGCGTGTTGCTCTCGGTATAGGGATAAATATAGCTAAGCTGCCCGATAAAAGTGCGTCCTGGCGCAGCATCTACCTGCATCTCGGCTTGATCACCGACCCGGACCCAGGGCAGTTCTTGCTCGTAAATATCCACATACACCCATACGCGCGTCAGATCAGTAATGAAATACAGCTCATTTTGTGGTGTCACATACTGACCTTCACGCACGCCGATATGAATCACAACCCCACTAACCGGGGAATGAATATGCAGTTGCTTTTTGATATTGCGTGACGCTTTGAGCTCGGCGATCTGATGCTCGGGTACGTCCATCAAACGCAAGCGTTGCTCGGTGGTTTCCAACAGGCTGGCGGCGTCGCGGCCCACATGCTCGAACGGGCTCTGGCTCAGCGTTGCATAATTGTTCAATGCCAGCAGATATTCCTGTTGGGTGGATACCAGCCGTGGTGAATAAATACTGAGCAGTATCTCATCCTTGCGGATGGACTCACCGGTGGTCTCGATAAACTGTTCATCAATCCAGCCTTCGGTCTTGGGATGCAGCCGGGTAATTCGTTTTTCATCATAATCAACACGGCCCAGTGTCTGGATGTCGCGTGACAAACTGCGCCGCTGCGCCAGCGCGGTGCGCACCCCCATTGATTGGGTGGTTACCGGATCAATGCGTACGGTCCCCGCTGGCGTATCGTCCTGCTGTGCGTCGGCATACACCGGAATATAATCCATGCCCATGTTGTCCTTGGCGGGCACCGGCGAGGTGACTTCCGAATCCATCGGGTTACGGTAAAATAAGGGTTCGCGGTCATTGCCGGTGACAGACTCCGCGATCGGTGCGGGTGCAGTGCCAACCAGCCAATAACTCAGCGCGGCGCCCGTGAGCAGCGCCACCAGCAGCAAAATCGCTACCATCAGTTTATTCATACAAAGTCTCCCGTCCGGTGGCCGCTGCTACCCCGGCGAGGGCTTGCTTGGCGTTTCTAAGTGCCTCCCAGTAACTGAGCTCGGCGTTATAAAGCGTGAGTTGCCCATTGATGACGTTAAGGAAATCGACCTGGTTTACCTGGTAACCGGCCAGCATCGAAGCTACCGTCTGCCGGGCTTGTGGAATGATGGCGGTATTGAGTAGCGAAACTTGCTGCCGCGCAGCCTCATAATCGGCCAAATGGCGGCTGACCTGAGATTCAATGCTGCGCAGGGTGTCGGTTAGCAGATAACTTTGCTGAATAAGCTCGCTGCCACGCTGATCGATCGCTTTGCTTTGTTTACTGCCAAAATACAACGGTATGTTGATACTGAACATGACACTGAACAGATCAGAGCGGGGACCACCGCGCAGCGGATCATCACCTTGCCGGAAACCATAGCCGGCGCCCAGCCGGAAGTCGGGATACACGTCACGTTTGGCCAGTGCCAGACGTTGCTCGGCTGCCTCCAGCAGATCGTGCTGCACTTTCAGTGAGGCGCGGAGCTCTACCGCGCTGTTAAGCAGGTCCGGCTCCGACGGCAATTTCGGCAAACGTTCATTGGGTGGCGTGTCCGCCAGTGTCACCGGCTGATCAGACGGACGATTGAGCAAGGCGTTCAGCCTGGCCTGAGCACCGCGCCGCTGGCCGCTGAGCGCCAGCTCAAGATCAAGCAGGCGCGACAGTTCCAACTGTGCCAGCAACACATCCTGCTGCAAGCCATCCCCGACCGCGTATTTGGTTTCGGCCAGTTCTACAAAATCACGCATCAGCCGCTGATTCTTGCTCACCGTGTCCAGCGCGCGTTCAACATAAAACAATTGCCACCAGGCACTGCGCACGGCTCCTCGCAGCGCATCGCGCTGCTCCGTGACCCGTGCCTCGCCCGCGCTGGCTTCATATTCGGCGGTGACGCGCATCAGCTTGCGCTTGCCGGGAAAAGGAAACCGCTGGCTGAGCCCCACCTGCAGCTGGGTCATCTGCTCCTGACCCAACGCAAAGCTGTTGGTCGGCAGGTTAAGCGCGTTCAGTGACAACACCGGATCCGGTAATGCACCGGCCTGAGACGGCCGGGTTGCCAGTGCATCTGACAAAGCGTCAAAGGCAGCCAGGCCTGGGTTTTGCATGAGGGCGATTTCGACGGCGGCCGCCAGCCTCAATTGCCCGTTATTATCCTGCCGGGCATCAGGCGCTTGAGCATAGCCGGGCAACACCGGCAATGCGCTGACAAAAAACAGTAACCCATGGATGAGTAATTTTCGGGACCGACGCCCCATAGCAACAGACATAAGCGTACTCCACGCACAAAAATCGAATTAAACAAACGATGGATGCGGGAATGAACGCTAGATCAGATAGACGCAGTACAGTACGTGGAGTGGAGGGTCGCTGGAATGATTGAGCGCCAGCAGACGGTCAGGCAAAGGACGTGAAACAACCGCTATGGCAGGTGTATCGTCCACCACCAGATAGGTAAAGGGTGGTTTCTTCGGATGGTTAGCTTGCTTATCTGCTTGATGATTACTCTGAACATCCTGCAGCTTGATTTCAAGCTGATCATCAAATACACAGTGGCTTCCAGGATGCGAATCAGTCGCTGGTGCCGCGCAGTTATTAACAGGCGGACAATGAGTGCAATCATCTTCCGCTCCCATCGCCATCAAGCATGGATTCAGCGCCAGCAGCAACCACGCAAGTACCAACATACTAAGGATTTGACGCCTTAGGGGTATATCGCGCTGTCTGAATTTGGCTAATCCATTCAAAACTGAAATCTCTGTGGTAACTCTATCAGTATACGCTTAACGATGCTAAGTGGTTTTAGCCGGCATTATTAACCGTCTGCACAATCTACCAGTTTAAAAGCCATGTGTTACTCATTGGTCAATCTTTAATGTTTAGTTTAACTCAGCGGGACAACAGCTTTTTGACTTAAATCAAAGGTTCCGTAAATGCCCGCCGGTTAATTCCATGCAGCGGTCAGCTTTCTCAGCCAGACGCATATCATGGGTAACCAATACCAATGCGGTGTGATGTTTACGATTCAATTCAATTAATAAATCAAACACGCGTGCGGCGGTGTTTTCATCCAGGTTGCCGGTGGGTTCATCGGCCAGGATACAGCCAGGCTGAGTAACCATGGCGCGGGCAACCGCTGCACGCTGGCGTTCGCCGCCTGAGAGCTCGCCGGGTTTGTGCGTCAGGCGCTCGCCCAGGCCTACTTCAGTTAATAATTCCGCGGCTGCAGATTCGGCTTCAGCAGGATCATCACCACGAATTAATAAAGGCATCGCCACATTTTCCAGGGCGGTAAATTCCGACAGTAAATGATGAAACTGATAAATAAAACCCAGGTGCTGATTACGCAGTTCGCCACGGCGGGTTTCGTTACAGGCGATCAAATCCTGTTCTGCCAGCATGATTTTTCCGGAACTGGGGTTATCCAGACCGCCGAGCAAGTGCAGCAAGGTGCTCTTACCGGCACCGGAGGCACCGACGATTGACACTGATTCACCGGCGTGTATCGCCAAATCAACATCGGCAAGAATTTCCAATATCCGATTGCCCTGCACAAATTGTTTGCCCAGCTTAATGGCTTGCAGAACGATTGTCTGATTATTCATAACGCAGTGCCTCGGCCGGTTGCACCTTGGCCGCCTTGGCTGCCGGATACAGCGTAGCCAACAATGACAGCACCATCGACAGGGCCGAGAACTTCACCACATCCTGCCATTGCAGATCGGAGGGCAGATCACTGATGTAATACACATCGGCGGATAGAAAATCGGTATTCAATAATTGCTCCAGGGCACCTACAATCGTTTCCACATTCAGCGCCAGTGCAATGCCGCCGGCAACCCCCAGCAAGGTCCCGACCACCCCGATAAGCGTGCCCTGCACGATAAATATCCGCATGATGGTTTTAGGGCTGGCGCCCATGGTGCGCAGGATGGCGATATCCGCTTGCTTATCGGTCACCACCATAATCAGGGTGGAGATGATATTAAATGCCGCCACCGCGATAATCATGGATAAAATAACAAACATGACCAGCTTTTCCATCCGCACGGCGCGAAATAAATTGCTGTGCCGCTGGGTCCAGTCACGCACGTTGTAAACACCGGCCAGCTGGTTGGCCAGTTGTCCGGCGATGGCCCGGGCCTGGAATAAATCCTTTAATTTAAGCCGCACCCCGGTAACGGTTTCATTCATCCGGAACAGCCGCTGGGCATCACTGATATGCACCACCGCCAGCGCGGTATCATATTCATTCACGCCGGCAGCAAAAATACCACCGACGGTAAAACGCTTGACCTGGGGGATAATACCCGCCGGCGTGGTCCGAACCTGCGGCGCAAAAATGGTGACCGAATCACCGATACTCACCCCCAGACGCAAAGCCAGACCTTCGCCCAGTAGCACCCGGAAAGCATCAGCCTGTAAATCAGTCAGCTCGCCGCTGACCATATGTTCGGCCAGCTCAGACACGCTGGTTTCCAGTTCCGGCACAATGCCACGCACCAGTGCGCCATTGATACCGCGACCTTTCAGCAGGGTTTCCTGCTCGATATAAGGTGCTGCGCCTACGATTTCCGGGTTTTGACGGCTGGAGGCCACCACTTCTTCCCAGTTTTCAAACTCACTGTTCCAGTCTTCAATGGTGGCATGCGAAACAAACCCCAGAATGCGCTCCTGCAATTCCTTCTCAAAACCGTTCATTACCGACAGAACCGTAATCAGGGTAGCCACACCCAGGGCAATACCGATCATCGAGGTCAGAGAAATAAAGGAAATAAAATGATTACGCCGCTTGGCGCGCATGTAGCGCAAACCGACAAACAAGGATAAGGGTTGAAACATAGGCGGAAATCAGCTCTGTTTGTCGATAAAGTTGCGTAGGCTATCAGGTAATGGTGCATTGACCAAAATATCCTCTGGCCAGTTCAATCGCAGATGATGCGCATGCAGAAACATGCGCTTCAGCCCGGACTGCTGCTGCGCCTTACAGTCAGCCGGTTTCTGATACAACGGGTCACCCGCGACTGCTAAACCCATGGCCGCCGCATGCACTCTGATCTGATGCGTCCGCCCGGTTACCGGCTCTGCCTCTACCAGGGTGTAATGTTCGTAGTGCTCCAATACCTTAAAACAGGTACGCGCCGGTTTGCCCTGCTCGCTGACCAGCATCTGGGAGCGTTTACCCTGGCTGGATTTGAGCAACGGCAGATTAACTTCAAAAGCCGGCGTTTCAGGCCGGCCACAGAGCAGTGCCAGATAGCGTTTTTCAAGCTGATGTTGCCGAAATGCCTGTTGCTGGCGCAGCAATACCTCGCGGTTAAAACCGACCAGCAGGCAACCACTGGTCGCCCGGTCCAGGCGATGCGCCAGTGCTACGTCAGGGTATTGTGGTAACAATTCGCGCAGGATATCGATCACTCCGAACCGCAGGCCACTACCGGCGTGCACCGCCAGACCGGCCGGCTTATCCAGCACCAGTTGATACTGATCCTGATACAGCACCGCCGCACGCAACTGCTCCAGCAGTTCAGACGAAATCCTGACCGGCAGTTCCGACGCCTGCCGAACCGGCGGTAATCTGACCTCGTCACCGCTCAGCAGACGCTGCATCGCCTTGGCGCGCTTGCCATTTACCCGCACCTGGCCAGTCCGGATCAACCGGTATACCAGACCACGCGGCAATCCTCCCAGGGCATGCTGCAGGAAATTATCCAGCCGCTGGCCAGCGCGATCATCTTCAACCCGAACCTGACGGACTTGAGTGTGGTGGGTAGTTTTTTCCATAACTTACTGAATTTATTGCCTTTATCTGAAAAAAACCTCACCGCTGGAAAACGTCATGCTGATTGCCAGTTTCGCCGAAACTTGCTATCATCGCATGCACGGTGATAACCACCAACTTCCGACTCTTGCGCTGCAACTCCTTTACATCTGTGATGGTCTTCAGCACGGTTGTGAATGAATCATGACTGATGTGGTCACAACAGGGGTTACATCGTAACTTATGAATAACTGTCTGACAGCCGATAAGCTGTTGGCTCAATGAACCTGCTGCAGTCGAGTCAGTTTAACTTGACTGCCAATATGACATCCCGGGTTTACGCAATCTGACCAGCAGATAACTGGAAGTTCGCAGCCTTTCACAACAAATGGCGCGAAAGATGCAGCCTGGGATGGCGAGGAATATAACAATGAAACGTATGTTGATTAACGCGACTCAAGCGGAGGAGTTGCGTGTGGCCATCGCCGATGGCCAGAAACTGATTGATCTCGACCTGGAAACCCCAGCCCACGAACAAAAGAAAGCCAATGTCTACAAGGCCCGTATTACCCGGGTCGAACATAGCCTGGAAGCCTGCTTTGTTAACTATGGCAGCGAACGGCATGGTTTTTTGCCCTTCAAGGAAATCAACCCGGCTGCCCTGTCCCTGCCGGATGGAGTTAATCCCAACAACGTCAATCTGAAAGAAGTTCTTAAAGAAGGTCAGGAACTGATCGTTCAGGTAGAAAAGGAAGAGCGCGGCACCAAGGGCGCGGCGCTCAGCAGCTATATCAGTCTGGCCGGACGTTATTCGGTGCTGATGCCCAACAGCCCTAAAAGCGGTGGCGTATCGCGCCGGATCAGTGGTGAGGAACGCGATCAGATCCGCACCATCATGGACCAGCTGAATATTCCCAAAAACATGGGCCTGATCATTCGCACCGCCGGTGTAGGCCGGGAAATTGAAGAGCTGCAATGGGACCTGGATTACCTGCAGCAGTTGTGGTCCGCTATCGAAAAAGCTGCCGGTGAGCGTAAAGCGCCATTCCTGATCTACCAGGAAAGCAATCTGATCATCCGCGCGCTGCGCGACTACCTGCGCGACGATATCAATGAAATTCTGATCGATAACGACAGTGTGTATCAAAATGCGCTGGAATTTATGCAACTGGTGATGCCGCATAACCTGCGCAAGCTCAAAATTTATCAATCAGAAACACCGATGTTTACCCGCTACCAGATCGAAAGTCAGATTGAAACCGCGTTTGCCCGCGAGGTTACCCTGCCTTCCGGTGGCTCGCTGGTTATTGACCACACCGAGGCCCTGCTCTCAATCGATATCAACTCAGCGCGCGCCACCAAAGGCTCGGACATCGAAGAAACCGCTTACCACACCAATCTGGAGGCGGCTGATGAGATCGCCCGGCAGTTGCGTATCCGCGATCTCGGCGGTCTGATTGTTATTGACTTTATCGACATGCTCAACCGCGGCAATCAAAGGCGTGTGGAAGAGCGTATCCGTGATGCTCTCAGCCAGGACCGGGCACGCATCCAGACCGGACGCATTTCCAAATTCGGTTTGCTGGAAATGTCACGCCAGCGGATGCGCCCATCGATCGGGGAGTCCAGCTATCAGACCTGTCCACGCTGCATTGGCCACGGCAGCATCCGCAGTGTTGAGTCTCTGGCATTGTCGATCCTGCGCCTGATCGAGGAAGAAGCGATCAAGGATTACACCGGACAGATTTTGGCTCAGGCGCCCACCAAGGTGGCTAACTTTCTGCACAATGAAAAACGCGAAGCCATTCAAATCATTGAACAGCGGCACAACGTCCCGATTCTGGTGCTGGCCAACCCTGACATGCACACGCCACGCTTTGAAATCAAGCGCTTGCGTAAAGCTGAAATCAGCGATGAGCCCAGCTATCTCCAGATCAACCTTGATGAAGGCGAAGTAGTGGCCAGTGATGTTATTAAAGCCACCGCGGCCGCCGAACAGCCTGCCGTCAGCAATCTGCGTCCCAGTGATCCGGCGCCGCAGGCACGCCCCACCAAACAGGGTTGGTGGCAGGCCATCATTGCTTTCTTCACCAACCGCGAAGACGCTGCCGACAGCACCGCCCGGCGGAAAAAGAAACAAGCCCAGAAATCCGCCAAGCAGGCCAGACAGCAGCAGCGCAAAGGCCCGCAACAGACCCGCGGCAACGATCGCCAGCAAAATCCGGCTGACCGCCGTGCGAAAAAAACCGGCAAGCGCACCACATCGCGTAAAAAAACCGGCAAAAAAACCGCTAAGAAAGCAGCCGTCAAGCAGCCGACACAAAACACCAGTGGCAAAGATGCAGGCGGCAATAACAACGTCAGTGATGAGCAGAAAAACAACCCGCCCCGGCGGCGTGGCAAACGTGGTGGCCGCAAACGTCGCGGACGCCAGCAACAGCCGGGGGATGCCATCCAAGCTAATAGCCAATCCAACAACCAGGCTAACAATCAGGCCAATCAGCAGGGTAACCAGCAAGGCAATACGCACCCCAATCAGCCCCCCGGGAAGCAACCGCCGAGCAATGACAATGCATCAGGCGCGCAGCGAGCTGCGGCGGCGGAATCGCAACCCAAACAAGCCAGGCAACCACAGGATCGGCCTCCCGCAAACGCTGATCAGCAACAACCGTCTAACCGGCAGGACGGCCAGCGTGCTCAACCCAAAGCAGAGCCAAGCAAAGCCGCACATCCGACTGGCGACAATAACAATGCTGGCAGCCAGGCGAATGGCGCTAAATCGGTCGCAACACCAGCTCCCGTGCGGACCGCTGATGCAGCCAGACCAACATCTGAACAACCCGCCCGGCCTGAACAAGCTACCCGGCACGCTGCTGATCAAGGGCGCGAAAGCAGCTCTAAATCGGTCGCTAAGGAAACTGATACCAGCAAGCCCCGGGTCGATACCAAAACCACCGCCAGCACAGCGGCAGAAGCATCGAAACCCAGCCGTTCCAAGCCGGATTCGGCTGCCGCTAAACAGCCCCGCAAGCAATCCGCCACGGACAAGCCGGCTACCGCATCAACACCAACCGGCCCAAGCGCCAAACCCGAAGCCGTCAAAGGTCTGTATAGCCTGGCGGAACCAGCCAATAAGCCGCAGCGTGAAAGCAGTGATAAACCACCGGAACGCAGCGGCACGGACGGTTAATCAACCCGGCGTGTGGCTGAGTATTGATGACCGGTAACGGTCAGATGGTATTCAGGCAGCGCACCTGCAAGGTGCGCTGTGGATGTGCCTGAGCGGCATACAATGAACCAGCTATCCAGCGAGTAATCGCATCCCCTGTCTACCGGCGGGCCTGAGCGTCTGTCTGAGCTTCGTCAGTCAGCGCTATTGCCGGTCCCCCGCCAAAACAACCGCCGGACTAAGTCCGATTTTCCAGCAGGCCGTGCTCCAGCGCCAAACGGGTTAACGCCACTTCATTGCTCACTTCCAGTTTTTCATACACCCGGTATTTATAGGTGGCCACCGTTTTCGGACTGAGGCTGAGGGCTGCCGCGATATCCGGCATTTCCATACCCTGGATCAGCATCAATACCACCTCCATCTCGCGTGCGGATAAATCCTCGAACGGCGAGCCCTGTGATCCAGGCAGCATGGCCAGCGCCAGTTGCTGAGCAATATCGCTGCCGATGTAGCGCTGCCCGGTGCTGACCCTGCGGATGGCATTCTGTAATTCCTCGGCCGCGCAGGACTTGGTCAGATAACCACTGGCGCCGGCTTCCAACAACTGCGACGGATAGGGTTCTTTGGCATGGGTAGTCAAAATGATGACTTTGGAGTGCTTATGATGACGGTTTAAGCGGTCGCATACCTCGAACCCGGACAGACCCGGCATGCTGATATCCAATAAAATAACGTCAGGGTTACAGGTGCGCACCTCGCGTAATGCGTCTTCACCCGAGGCAGCCTCGGCAACAATTTCTATATCGCCGCTCTGCGACAGAATATGCCGCAGGCCTGTTCGGACTAAATCATGATCGTCTACGATCATTACCTTGATCATATGTGCTCCCTATGCACCTATTGATGTTATGGGGGTTAGGCTCATTTTTCAGGTTAGCAAGTTTTCGGCTCGCAGAGCAAACACTGTGGAGCATAGACTATATTGATAATAAAGCCAGTGCTGCGCTGGGATCGAACAGCGCCAACAGCCATCACAATCACTATACAAGGGTTTATCCGCTACTCGGCTGCGCTGCGGCACAACACCTCCCTATTGCCGTATGACCGGCCGAAGCACCGTCCGCTTGCAGACCGGTGTCCCCGGGATTTCCGGATTCAGCACGAAAACAGCTTAAACTGTTGGCATTCGCGCCCGGATTCGCTAGACTTGCGCGCCTGCATTGCAGTTCTCGGAGAGGTGGCAGAGCGGTTGAATGCACTGGTCTTGAAAACCAGCAAGGGTTAACGCCCTTCGTGGGTTCGAATCCCACCCTCTCCGCCAAATTAAAAAGGTCCGCCAGGCGGGCTTTTTTAATTTGTGGAAGCGGTAGGTGAGAAAGCTCGTCAGGGTTCGACCGATTGGCAGGAGAGCCCATCGGGGCGCACGACAGTGCGTCCGCGCAGCGGGTGCGAG
>JAJFKY010000002.1 GCA_021772975.1 Gammaproteobacteria bacterium | reverse complement strand
GTTCCTACGTATTACTCACCCGTCCGCCACTCGTCAGCCAGAGCAAGCTCTGCTGTTACCGTTCGACTTGCATGTGTTAAGCATGCCGCCAGCGTTCAATCTGAGCCAGGATCAAACTCTTCAGTTTAAAAGTGTTTGATTCTCATTAAGAAAATCGAAAGTCTTTAACCAAAACGATCCTCGCTAAACTAGAATAACTACTAGAAATAACGTTGGTCGTTCCGATAGGTTTGGCACCCATCCGAACGCCCACACAAATTACCTGCATAAACTGTTAAAGAATAAAAACCCCTTCGCCTTTCGCGAACTGGGCCGACCATTATATCCCGGTTTGTTTCAGAGTCAACAGTCTTGACCAAAAAATTTTACCTGAACCTGGGTCGTTTCGATCCGGCTGAACAATGACGTTTTGCCAGAGCGAAGGCGCGTATTTTAGACACCGCCGGGCGCTTGTCAACACCTATTACAAATATATTTCAAAAACAGCCGTTCCAGGCGGGTCAGCGACCTAAACCGGCGTTGCCGGCAGGTCCGAATGCGCGGGCCTGACTGCTGGTGCGATCGCATTTCAGGCCACTGATAAAGCCTGAGGCACCGCTGTGGCCTACTCAAATCACGGCCTGGCAGGAGGCGACAACCCCAGGCTCATGCATAGCCACCTGTTCAGCACCAGCAGTAAACACACAGGCAGCGCACCGGATTGACCGGCTGTTGGCATCGGCGTGTCCTGCGATGACCCGTATCTGCGTTTAATTGAACAACTGTTATCACCAAACCATAGCCTGGAGACTATTATGCAAAAGCTGCTGTTCCTTATTGCCCTGTTGGCCCTGCCCGCGCTGGCTGTTGATGGCGTCCGCGAAATCAATCAGGCCTGTGTTGTGTTCGGTTGCTTCAGTGGCGACAGTGGCGGGTTTCCGATTACCATCGACGAACCCGGCAGCTACCGTCTGACCAGCAACCTTGATGTGACGGTATTAGGCGCAGGTGAAAATCGGACCGCCATTGACGTCATGGTTTCGCAGGTGACGCTTGATCTGAACGGCTTCTCAATCATCGGCCCGGCCAGTTGTACCGGAAATCCGGTAACATCCTGCAGCCCCAGCGGAACTGGTATCGGGATTCAAACCGCCGGGACTGCGCAAGAGGTGGTGATTACCAACGGCTGGATTCGGGGCATGGGCTTTGGCGCGGTTGCCTGCTCCGGGGGTTGCCGCATCACCCATCTGACCGTAACCGAAAACGCCAGTTTTGGCATCTCCAACGCCAATGATTTCGGCCATTTTTCCAATAATATTGCCCGCCGCAACGGTGGCGACGGGTTTTTCCTCGCCGGCCATGTGAGTGGCAACGTTGCCAGAGGCAATAGCGGGCGCGGTATCTTTACCAACCCCCGCAGCGTGGTTATCGGCAATCAATCACTGGACAATGGCGGCGATGGCATTCGCTGTTTTACCTGCTCACTGCTGGATAACGTGGTCAGCGGCAATATGGGGTTTGGCGTCGATTTTGGCGGTAACTCCGTGTATGGACGGAATTTAATCGAAGACAATGACATGGGTCAGCTGGACGGCAGTGCTTTTGCGGTAGACGCCAATCGCTGCGGCCTGGCCGCATGCCCTTGATTGGGCGACCCATGTTGAATCACTTCCAGTTATTCGGCATGCAGATGCTCACAGCCATTGGTCTGATTTTCGCCATGACACTGAATGCGCATGCACAAACCCCGACCGAGCTGCAGGAACTGCAGTTCTCCAGTGATATTGACAGCACCCTGCCAGGCACCGGCGGTGCTACTACCCAGATACTCGACGATGACAGCATCACCATGTTCGACCTGTCACTGGGCACCGCCGATGCCACCGGCTTTTTCAATGGCCTGGACAACGCCGATGTGGATGCCTATCACAACAGTGACGCCTGTGGTCCGCGTTTATTCAGCCTGGATGCCAGCGCGGAAATCAACGGCACGGTGATGCGGCCTGGTGATGTTTTTGCCACCAACGGCAGTAAAATCCTGGATGCTCAGGCGGAAGGCATTCCTGATAATGTCAATGTCGATGCCGTCAGCCGCTCGATAGATAACTGCGACATCGTGTTTTCCATTGATATTGATGCCGAGATCAGCGGCGTCGCCTATCGCCCCAGCGATCTGATTGCCTGGAATGATAGCGCCGGATTCAGTCTGTTCCGGACCCTCGGGCTGCAACAGAACGTTGATGCATTGCATATTCTAGGCGGCGGCCGACTGCTGCTGAGTGTCGATACCGACCTGTCTATCCTGGGTAACGCCTTTCAGGACGAGGATGTGATTGAAGTGATCCCGGGCGGTCCCGGGGCATTCTTCGAGCTGTCCTTCTCGCCTTCTCCATTTGATGCTTCCTGGCAACCGGCGGACCTGGATGCGCTGTGGGCACTGCCCGCACCTCAGGCGGGTGTTTTTCAGTGGGCCTCGGCGGATGTTGAAGTGTTTGAAAATGCCGGCTCGGTCAGCGTCACCGTGCAGCGTATTGATGGTAGCGAAGGAGCTATCGACGTCAGCTGGAGCACGCTTGCCGACAGCGCCACCGATGGTGCCGACTATACCGGCGACAGCGACATACTGACGCTGACCGATGGCATGACATCAGGCGTGGTGACGATCAACCTGCTGGATGATGCGCTGGTGGAAGGCACTGAAGAATTCAGCATCCGTATCGACGCCGTTTCCGGCACGGGCGGTATCGGCAATCCACGTGAAGTGCGCGTGATTATTCGCGACGACGAAGACTTCATTTTTGCTGATGGCTATGAAAGCTGAGTTACATCTACTTAATCCTTGTATTCCTTAACAGAGAGCCCGAACCAATGAAAAATAAACTCAAATACTACCTTTTGACAGCGCTGTGCGGTGGCTTGCTGAATGCATCTGCTTCCGCGTTAAGCTGTGGTGACCTGATCTTCTCGAATGTCACGCTGACCACCGACCTGCACTGCACCACAGGCTTCTATGCGCTGGAAGTATTCGCCGATAATGTGACTGTCGATCTCAATGGGTACACCCTGTCGGGCACCAGCTCGCTGGGTGGCATCGCGATCAACGACCACAACAACGTGACCATCAAGAACGGCGTCATTAAAGATTTCTGGGTCGGGGTCAACACTTCTGACGTCAACAGCCTGAAAGTCTACGACAGTGTTTTCTACAATCTCGGCGAGGGCGTCATCGTGTCAGCCGGAAGCCATGCTGATATCAGAGGCAATGATTTTATCAAGACTTCCTCACGTGGCGTAGCCATTCTCAACCACATCGCCGGTAAGGTGGCGATGGACAACGTGGTGGCTGATAACGAGTTTTATATGACCCGGATCGGTGTTGAAATATGCGGCTCCGGCACCGCGGACAACACCATCAAAAGTAATCTGATCTGGCAGAGCATGGATTACGGTATTTCACTGGAGGGCAGCGTAGACAACCAGATCTATGACAACACCGTGCTGGAAACCGGTTATACCGCGCTGCGCATGAATGATTCCTCATCCAATATTGTCACCGGCAACTCGCTGCGGGTCGGCGATGTCGGCCTGGCTATCTATGCCGATGCCGGTAGCCGCTGCCTGTCCAGCGGTGTCAACGAAAGCCGCTTCAATCATTTCTCGGGCAATCACAGCATCGGTTTTAACACCGGCGTCATCCTGGGACTGGGCACGAGCTCAACGGCCAGGGTCTACAAAAACGAAGTGATCTTTAACAAGATTTATGACGATAACACCGGAATCATTTTCAACAGCGACGCACATCTGAACGACGCCACCGGCAACGCCTATAGCGGCACGCTGACACCAATTCTGGATTTCGGCTCGGGTAACGTTTACTAGGCTGAACAGATACGCGGCTGCTGATCGCAGCATTTCATAACAAACTGTCTGGCGGACTACAGCGCCGCCAGATCAATGCTGGCCGGTAATTCACATTGCGATTGCGGGTTGCCGTTAGCTGCCGCCGGCACGGCCAGCTGTGCGGCAACCTGCTCCGCCGGCAGGCTGTGCTGCTGGATCAATAGCTGCGCCGCTTCGCCCTGACCAAGCTGCTGATAGGCCGCCGCCAGTTTGGCGGCGGCATCTTTGCTATGCCCCGAGTCATCCCCAAGGGTTGTCTGTAACTGTGTGTAGGCGGGCAGCAAATACTCGACTGCCTCGCTGTAGCGCCGGCTTTTGATCAGCATGGAGCCATGCCCGACCTGTATACGCAGCGCCTGTGGATGCTGTTCTCCCACTGCGCCGCGCATGGTTTCCAATGCTTTCAGGCTGAACGTTTCAGCCTCATCCAAGCGCTCCAGACTAAACAGCAACTGCGCCTTGATGCCAAATGCAAAGGCCTGCATATCGGTAGCGGGTTCATTTTGCCGGGCATAGATACTCAACGTCTGCTCGATATCCGCCAGTGCGGACTGATGTTCTTTGGTCCGGCGTTTCATCGAGGACAGGTTTAACAGAGCATTGGCCGTCATGATATTGTCGGGGCCATAAACCGTCTGATAGCGATCAACCACGCCCTGATACAAACCGATCGCCTCGGCATGACATTTCAGATAGGCCATATCCACCGCCAGCGCGGTGTCATGGCGCAAGCTATGGGTATGCTCCAGGCCAAAAATCTGCCGGCTTTGCCGCGCCGCCTGATAGCTGGCCGTGGCTGCCTCGGCAAACTGGCCGGCCGCACGGTTGATACCCGCCAGCCGGGCATAGGCATTGGCAACTTCCGGGTGCAGGGCGGGATAAGCCTGCTGGAACAACGCCATGGCTTCGGCATGCCGCTGCAAAGCGCTTTCGGTGGCGCCGGTAAAGCCGTCTTTTTCGCTTAAGTCAGCCAGCAGATGGCCCAGCATTGCCCGGCCATCCGGCAGCTGCATAATCTGCTCGCGATGCTCCAGTGCGGCACTTAACAGCTCAACCGCTTCGGGATTACGCCGCAGTTCACTGAGAATGGATGCTTTTGTGCGCAACGCATCGATGGCCACAATATTCGCTGAACTGGTCAGCGGCGCCAAGGCAACAGCCTGCTCTGCCTGTTCCAGCGCCTGCTCCAGTTGCCCCTGCGCTTCCAGCTGAGCGGCGATGGCGGTGTGAATCCGGGCCAGTTCCGTCGCGCTGGCATCGCTGTCATACATGACCGCCAGGACATCTTCATAAATCAACAGCGATTGCTCATGATTGCCCAGATTGCCCTGTACTTCCGCCAGCACCTGCTGCAACTCCAGACGAATCTCCGCCCGATCAGCAAACGCCTGGTTGATCCGTGCAGCCTGCTGATTGACCAGATCGTTGACCGGAATCGGGTTTTGCTGATTCACATAAGGATCAGCCGCGGCAAAAATTTCCAGCAGAAAACCCTGTACCGACTCAGCCCGATCAGCATTGGCACGGGCTACGTCGGCTTGCCACAGGGCAAAGCCCAGGCCGATCACCAGACTACCGACGACCCCGCTGATGGCGGCCGCCGCCAGCCGGTTGCGCTGCAACCAGCGCTTAAATTGATAGCTACGGCCACCCCCAGAGCCACCGGTCCGGGCGTTGACCGGATAGTGAGTCAGATAATGCTCAATATCGTCAGCCATGGCCTGGGCTGATGGATAACGCTGACTGGCATCACCGGCTAACGCCCGTTGCACAATGGCGTCCAGATCACCCTGCAGCGCCCTGACCCAGGCCCCATTGCTATTGAAACCCCGGATTCCAGCAGCGGTTGCGTCCGCCTGTTGACGCACCGCGGCCGACGGTAACAGATAGTCATTATTGCGCTTGGACTGCTGCAGTGCGGTCAGATCATTACGCGCAACCGAAAATGGCCGCTGGCCGCTCAGCAACTCATATAGCAATGTGCCAAGCGCATAAATATCACTGGCAGTGCTCACGGTATCATTACCGAACTGCTCGGGGGCAGCATATTCCGGTGTCAATAAAGTGGCCCACATGGCCTGATCGGCCGACCTGTCAAGAATCCCGGCGATGCCAAAATCCACCAGCTTGGGCGTACCGTCCGGCTGCACCAGAATATTCGACGGTTTAAGGTCACGATGCACAACCAGATTGCGGTGCGCATAATGCACCGCCGAGCAGATGTTCTGCAGCATCCGTAGCCGCGCCGCCAGCGATAACTGGTGCACATCACAATGCCGGGTCAGCGCATCTCCCGGGCAATGCTCCATCACGGTATACGGCATGCCATCGGCACTGATACCGGCATCCAGCAGGTGCGCGATATTGGGATGCTGCAGTCTGGCCAGGATGCGGGTTTCTTCATTCAACCGCTCGCTGCTGATGGTGGTATAAGGACCCGGTTTGATCAGCTTTAACGCCACCTGTTTCTCAAACCGGCCATCCGCGCGCTCGGCCAGCATCACTATCGACATGCCCCCGCGCCCCAGTTCCGAGATGGTTTTATATGCGCCGAACTCACGCCCGACCCAGGCTTCCGCGTCAAACGGTGCCGCCGTATCGGGTGTCTGCTCCAGCAGTACACCGGCAATCTGCTCGATAGACTGATCGATCACTCCCTGTTGCCGGCGGTCACCGGCCAGCAACCTCTGCAGCCACTCACGCACTTCACTGCTGACCTGTAAGCCGTCAACAAAAGTGGTCTGCTCGGCTGGACTTAAATCAACAGCCTGATCAAACAATGTCTGGATGGTGTCCCAGGTATGGGCATCAGGAAAGTTAGCCTTGCTCATCAGGATTACACTCCGCTGCTGTTCAGGCCGCGACCGCGGCATTCAGAAATGCTCTGGCCCGGCGCCAGTCGCGCACCACCGTGCGGCTGGAGCAATTGAATATCTCGGACACCTGCTCGACAGTCAGGCCGGAAAAGAAACGCAACTCCACCAGTTTGCCCAACCGGTCATCAACCGCCTGCAGGCGCGTCAGCGCTGCATCCAGTTCCAGCAGTTCATCCAGATTGATGCTGACGCTTTCACCGACCTGCGGTTCAATCGTCGGCATCGGCACTTCCGCGCTGCGCTTACCGGCTTTGCGCCGGCGGGCATAGTCAATCAACAATTGCCGCATGGCCAGCGCCGCGCAGGCAAAAAAATGCTGCCGATTTTCCCAGCTGGCATCCTGCTTTCCAAACAGCTTGAGATAGGCCTCATTGACAACAGCGGTGGTGCATAAAGTCGGACTGTTGCCGGTGCGCACAATTTGTCGATGCGCCAGGCTGTGCAACTGAGCATACACCTTGGCGACCAGTTCCTGATGGGCGTTCTGATCACCATTGCGGGCGGAAACCAATAACTGAGTGATATCAGCCTGTTGACTCATATGTCTTCTCCGGCGATCTAAAGCCGCCTGGGCACGCTCTAATATTTAAATATAACACCAAGTCAGTTCTGTCAGTGTCAAAACCTGACTTAATGCAGCGCTCAGGAATGACCCTGCCAATGGATCAGCCCGTTAGATTCAGTCAATTGCTTAGCGATGCTCACCCGGGACTGCGTGCCAGCCATTGCCAAATAGCAGCAGCCAGGTTTCCATCCGCCTGATTGGGCGCGTGATTGGCCCCGTAATTGGCATCGGCAGGCCAATGTCAACAGGCATGCTATATTAGCCAAAATAATGACAATCTAGAATCTCGGGGATTAATGATGAGTCAATCGAACGAACAGCGCCTGGCAGATTTTATGCATGGCCTCAAGCTGCGCAATCCGGATGAACCCTATTTCCATCAGGCTGTTTATGAGGTCGCCAAGAATATTCTCCCGTTTATCCACCAGCACCCCGAATATCAGGAAGCCATGGTGCTGGAACGTCTGACCGAACCCGACCGGATTATCAGCTTCCGGGTATGCTGGGAGGATGATGAGCGCAATATTCATGTCAACCGCGGCTTTCGTGTTCAGCACAGCAACTCCATCGGCCCTTACAAGGGCGGCCTGCGTTTTCATCATGAAGTAACCGTCGATCTGTTCAAGTTTCTGGCCTTCGAGCAAACCCTTAAAAACAGCCTGACCGGCCTGCCGATGGGCGGCGGCAAGGGCGGTTCCAATTTCAGCCCCAGGGACAAATCTGATCGTGAAGTGATGCGCTTTTGCCAATCGTTCATGAATGAAATGTATCGGCATATCGGTCCGGACACCGACGTGCCGGCCGGGGATATCGGGGTCGGCGCACGCGAAATCTCCTATCTGTTCGGCCAGTACAAACGGCTGGCCAACAAGTTTACCGGGGTACTGACCGGCAAGGGCCTGGCCTTCGGCGGCAGTCTGATCCGCACCGAAGCCACCGGTTATGGCGCGGTCTATTTTCTGCAGGACGCGATGGCGGTCAAAGACCGGCAGATTGATGGCCAGACCGCGATTGTTTCCGGTTCCGGCAATGTTGCCCAGCATGCCATCGAAAAGCTCATCGACCTGGGCGCCAAAGTACTGACGGCCTCGGATTCAGATGGCTTTATACATGACAAGCACGGCTTTGATGAGGACAAGCTGGCCTTTCTCAAAGAACTGAAAAACGAACGGCGCGGCCGCATCAAGGAATATGCCGATGAATTCGGCTGTGACTATCATGCCGACAAAACACCCTGGCAGGTTGACTGTGATATCGCCATGCCCTGCGCTACCCAGAATGAACTGTGCGAAGACGATGCCAGGGCTTTACTCAAAAATGGCTGCAAGGCGGTTTCCGAAGGCGCCAATATGCCCACCGTTCAGGCGGGGGTGGATTTATTTCTGGATGCGAAAATTATCTATGCCCCCAGCAAAGCGGCCAATGCCGGCGGGGTGGCGGTATCAGGGCTGGAAATGTCACAGAATTCCATGCGTCAGACCTGGGAACGGTCCGAACTGGATGGGCGACTGCGTAGCATCATGCAGGATATTCACGACAAGTGTCGCCAATATGGTGAGGGCAAGGACGGTATCGACTACGTTCAGGGTGCGAATATCGCCGGCTTTACCAAAGTCGCCGATGCCATGCTCGCCTATGGTGTCATGTAACTAGTAGGATATTGATTAGCGCAAGCATCAACTCACAATTGAAATAATGGCCGAAATCTACCAGGTTGCGATTATCGGCGCCGGGCCAGCCGGATTAAGCGCCGCTGCCCGGGCAGCTGAGCAGAAGCTATCCCATATTTTATTGGAAGCTTCGCCGCAGCTGTCCAATACCATCTTCCGTTATCAGAAAGGCAAGCACGTAATGGCCGAGCCGCATGTGCTGCCGCTGCGCTCTGCGCTGCCATTTATCGCCGGCGCCCGCGAGGAGGTACTCGCCAGCTGGGAGCAACAGACCAGGCAACTGGCGGTCAATGTCCGTGATCAGGCCGAAGTCATGAACGTCAGCGGCACGCAGGGCGACTTCACCATCAGCCTGAAACACGGCGAACCCATTCATGCCCAACACGTTGTCCTGAGCATCGGCCTGCAGGGCAATCTGCGCAAACTGGGCGTGAGCGGCGAAGACCTGCCCTGGGTGCAGTATCAGCTGGATGATCCGGACGAATACGAAGCCGAAACCATCATTGTGATTGGCGCGGGCGACGCAGCAATTGAAAACGCGCTGGCGCTGGCCGGCCACAACACCGTCAGTATCGTTAACCGCAAGGACGAGTTCGCACGCTGTAAAGACGCCAATCGCGAAAGCATTCTTAAAGCCATCGAAAGCGGCAGCATTCAATGCTATTACAACGCCACCGTGGTGCAGGCGGATGATAGCCCGGACGAGCCACAGCCTGGACTGCTGGTGCTGGAGACTCCGGAGGGTCAGGCGCGCATTGCCTGTGACCGTATCATCGCCCGGCTCGGCGCCATTCCGCCGCGTAGATTCGTGCAGGCCTGCGGTATTGAGTTTCCCAATGACGATCCGGCTTCGGTACCGGCCGTCAGCAGTCAATACCAGTCCAATGTGCCGGGACTGTATATTATCGGCGCGCTGGCCGGCTATCCGTTGATCAAGCAGTGCATGAATCAGGGCTACGAGGTCATTGAATATATCCAGGGCAATCCGGTTGCTCCGGCGGATGAGGACTTGCTGAAAGAAAAATTTTCAGCCATGCCGGGATTTACCTCGGTGGACGATACGCTGACGATGATCCAGCAGCGCGTACCGTTGCTGGCGGGTATTACGCGCTTGCAGTTACGCGAGTTTCTACTGGACAGCGGCATTCATCACCCTGAACCGGGCAGCGTGATATTCACGCGTGATGATTACACCGACTCGTTCTACAGCATTCTGCAGGGCAATGTATCCATCCCGCTGGGCAGTGGCCCCAAAGCACCCAAAGCCAAACTGCTGCAGGGCGATTTTTTTGGCGAAATGAGCCTGCTTTCCGGCCGCCGCCGCAGCGCCACGGTATATGCCGGTGCAAACTGTCTGCTGCTGGAAACACCGCGGCGCTCAATGGTCAAGCTGATCAGTTCGGTGGCCGCGGTCAAGCGGGTTATCGATGAAGCCTTCATCCGCCGCGCCATCCAATCCAAATTTGCTCCCGAAGCGCCCGCCGAGATTCTGCAACAGGTGGCGGCCAATGCGGTCCTGAAGCACTACCAGGCCAATCAGGTGTTGTTCGCCGAAGGTGATGCCGGCGATACGCTGGAGTTGATCCGGCGCGGCTCGGTAACCATTTCGCGCCGGATCGACCAGCGTGAAATCATCCTCAGCTATGTCGCGGCAGGTAATTATGTCGGTGAGATGGCGCTGCTGGGCAATACCACCCGCAGCGCCACCGTCACCGCCACGGTGCCGACCGAAACCATCGCCATTGACCAGGCTGCGTTTCAATTGCTGCTGGACAATGACGCCAAACTGCGTGACGCGATGCAGACCGAATACCGGCAACGCACCCTGGACAACGTCCAGCGCGAACAGGAAAGCACCGGCGGCGATGTCATTTCGTTCCTGATGCAGCAGGGCATCGGCGAAGCCACCGATGTGCTGCTGATCGATGAATCCCTGTGCGTGCGCTGCGACAATTGCGAAACCGCCTGTGCCGAAACCCACCAGGGCACTTCGCGCCTGGACCGTGAAGCCGGCCCCACCTTTGCGATGGTGCATGTGCCCACCTCCTGCCGGCACTGCGAGCATCCGCACTGTATGCAGGACTGTCCGCCTGATGCTATTCACCGTGCCGCCAATGGTGAAGTGTTTATTGAAGACAGCTGTATCGGCTGCGGCAACTGCGTGCGCAATTGTCCTTACGACGTCATTCACATGGCCACCCCGCCGCCCAAAAAACCGGGGCTGCTGAACTGGTTGCTGTTTGGCGCGGGACCTGGCCCCGGTGATCACGGCCTGGAAGCCAAAGGTAATAACAAAGGCGTCAAACAGGCCGTCAAGTGCGATATGTGCAAGGACCTGTCCGGCGGACCGGCCTGTGTACGTGCCTGTCCTACCGGCGCAGCCATCCGCATCGCGCCGGATGCACTGGCGCAGTACATCAATAAGAACGTGAAAAGCACCCGGGTCTAGCGATGGCACACGAGTCATTTATTAACCACGCCCGCTACCGTTATCTGCGTCTGAGCCTGTTACTGATTCTGATCGCCAGTATCGCTTTTATCTGGCACGACCCGCATCCACGGCCGAATGGCGGCACCTGGCTGGGCTACACCCTCGGCGGCGTGTGCAGCCTGATCATTTTGCTGCTGCTGTATCTGGGTATCCGCAAGCGTGATTACAGCAGTTCCATGGGTACGCTGAAAGGCTGGGTGTCGGCACATGTCTGGCTGGGCCTGAGCCTGCTGATCCTGAGCACCCTGCACAGTGGGGCGCAGCTGGGCTGGAATATTCACAGCGCCGCCTACCTGCTGTTGATTGTCGTGGTCCTGTCAGGGCTATGGGGCATGTTGATCTATCAGCGCAATCCGGCCCTGATGACCGGCAATCGTAACCAGCAGACCCGTTTGGTGTTGCTGGAGCAGATCATTCAGCTGGATAGCGAAGCCCTGCAGCAGGCCGACCTTATCAGCGCGGAATTGCACCATTCAGTGGCCCAGGCCACCCGCCCCAACCGCTCATCAAACCTGTTGAACCGCTTAAGCAACCGCTATTGGTCCGATACCGCCCGCGCGGACCGCGATGCCGACCATGCGGCCAATGTCTACCGGATTGAACAAACCATTGCCACGCAGATGGCCGCCAGCCGGTCCGACCAGCAGGTACGCTACTACCGGGAGTTGCTCAGTACGGTCAGCCAGCGCCGCTTGCTCAGTCAGCAGCTGGGCCGCGACATTCAATTACAGGCGCAGATGGAATGGTGGCTGCTGCTGCATGTCCCGCTTTCAATAGCTTTGCTGGCGGCCCTGCTCAGTCACATCGTAGCGGTGTTCTTCTACTGGTAATACCATGCTGCGAATTCAGATCATCACCATCACCCGCTCCATCAAAGGTGGCCAGATTCGCAAACAACAGGCCCGCGACTGCGAGCAGCTGACGGTAGGCCGGGGCACGGACCAGATCCTGCATGTGCCTGATCCGCGCGCTGCTTTGCAGCATGCGCAACTACAGCCCGCCGGTCACAACCGCTGGCGGCTGGAAAGCCTGTCTCCGGCCGGCGTGTTGCTGAATGGCAAACGGGTACGGACAGGCAAACTCAAGCCAGGCGATCATTTCAGTATCGGCGCCAGTGAATTTACCCTGCGCGAACCCACGGATGAATACGCTGCCGTGATTGAAGTACAGCATCATCCGCTGCCGGACATGCAATCGCATCCGGCCATCAAACGCTATGTCGCCACCCATATCGGCACCGGTTTTTTCGGTCTGCGCCGCCGCGGCCTGGCCTGGCTGGCATTGCTGGTGGTTATATCCGCCGGCCTGATTATTCCGATGGCCGGTTTTTTTCAACCGGATTTACAGCAGACCCTGCAAGCCAACCGGGCCTTGCCGGATGATCATATCTGGTTGACCGGGGAGCTGTTCTCCGGCCATCAGCATCTGGAAGGCGATTGCAGCTATTGTCATCGCAAACCCTTCGTGCGAGTGGCCGATCCGGTCTGCGCCGAGTGCCATGCTGATACCCGCAGCCACGCCGACCCTCCGCCGGAAGGCATTCTGAGCGTGGCTGAGCTGGAGGCCTTTAATCACCCGGACGTGGCCGCGCAGCAATGCGCCCACTGCCACCGCGAACACAACGGCGCGCGCATCATTCCGGCCAAGCAAAGCTTCTGTGGTGATTGTCATGGCGATCTGGAGCAGCGCACCGGTTATGCCAGCGCGTTGCCCGCGGCGACCGATTTTGCCGACCATCATCCTCAGTTCAGCACCACCCTGACAAGGCGCGATATCGATGGCGGCATCCGGCAGTTACGAATGGCCATCGACGACCCGGATATGATCGAACAATCTCAGTTGAGCTTTCCGCATGACCGGCACCTGGATCCGGCGGGGCTGGAAACCCCCAGTGGTTTTCAGGTACTGAGCTGCGCCGACTGCCATCAGCCTGATGCCGGTGGGCGGTATATGCAGCCGATTGATTTTGAAACCCAATGCGTGCAGTGCCATCAGCTGAACTTCGATCCCAGCAATCCGGAACGGGTGGTGCCACATGGCAAACCCGCTGAAGTGGTGAACGTACTGACCGAGTTTTATGCTGAGCTGGCACTGCGCGGAGCCAGTCGGGAAGTCAGTAACCTTCCGCTCAACAGCAACGACCCCAGCGCGGTCCTGCTATGGGCCAGACAACAGGCGTTGCGGACCGGCAACAGCCTGTTCGAGGGCCGCGCCTGTGGTGAATGCCATCAGGTCACCCGCCAGGAAAATGCGGCGCAGATCACCTGGACGATCCAGCCGCCGCGGGTGGCCGGTATCTGGTTCCCGCGTTCCAGCTTTGATCACAGCAGCCACCTGGCCACCGAATGCAGCGTCTGTCATGACGCCGCAACGTCCGCCAGCAGCGATGATGTGCTGCTGCCGGGCATTGCCGTCTGCCAGGATTGTCACGGTGGGGAACATACCCGCAACCGGGTGGCCTCAACCTGTATCGCCTGTCATCGCTATCATCAGCCGGTGCTTCCGTATCAATCCCGCCAGGCCGAACCTAAATCCGGCACTTTGTATCTTTGGAATCAGCCGGATATCGAGCGCGCCAGTCAGGCCACCCAGCCAGCCCGAACCAACCGCCGCCGTCCAGGCCGGGATGACGGTGCATGAAACTATTCCGGTCGAGAATTACTATAGCCCTGTGGGCAAGCTTATTGGCAGCCTGCAGCGGTGATTCCGGCGACAACAGCCCGGCGCCGCCCGGCACGCCGCCACCACCTCCACCGCCGGTGGTCAGCGTCGAATGCACTGGTCAGTGCGCCAACGCCAGTACCCGCTTAAGTACCGGCCGGATCGAGCAGGTTATCGCCCAGGCCGCCAGCGAAGCCAGTGCCCGCGGCAGTCCGGCCACCATCGCGGTGGTGGACCGGGTCGGCAATGTGCTGGCGGTGTTCAAGATGAATGATTCGGTGGATACCGTAACCATCACGTCCGGGCGGGGTGTGGTCGGCGGTCTGGAAGGCATTGCCGTTATCCCAGCCGAGCTGGCGGCGATTGCGAAAGCCATTACCGGCGCTTTTTTATCCTCCGAAGGCAATGCTTTTACTACCCGTACCGCCAGTCAGATTATTCAGGAACACTTTAATCCGATGGAATTCAACGCCCCTGGCGGGCCGTTGTTCGGAGTGCAGTTCAGTCAACTGCCCTGCTCGGACCTGAACAATCGTTTTACCGGCGGCAGCGCCGCCGGCCCGGGCCCCCAACGCTCACCGCTGGGCCTGTCCGCTGATCCCGGTGGCCTGCCGCTGTATCTTGACGGCACGCCGGTAGGCGGCATCGGGGTGGTGGCGGATGCTTTTTATAGCCTCGACCCGATAGTCACCGACATTGACTTGGACCTGGATGAAGCCATCGCCATGGCCGGTGCGTTTGGGCTTGCCGCGCCGGTGGACCGCCAGGCCAACCGGATTACCGTGGACGGCAAAACCCTGCGGTTCGCAGATATCGGCAGCAATCAGCTGGTCAGCAATCCGGCCACTGCGCCCCCGTTTGCGAGCATCGACGGCAGCTTGCGGGCGGTTACCGCCTACACCGATGGCAGCATCCGGGCAGGCACCGCCTTCGGCCAGCCCGCCTCGGGTATCCGCCCGGATCTATTTGATTATCCGGGTCAGGATGCTTTTGTGCTGGTTGATGCCGGTAACGTCGAGCGCTTCCGGCCGCGTGCCGGCACCGATGGCGCCGCGGCTTTAACCGCCACCGAAGTGCAAACGCTGGTCACCGAAGCCTTAAGAGTTGCCAACCGGGCGCGCGGGCAGATTCGCAGGCCATTGAGTTCGCAGGCCCGGGTCAGTATTTCCGTGGTGGACAGCAACGGCGTGATACTGGCGATTGCCCGCACCCGTGACGCGCCGATTTTCGGCATTGATGTGGGGCTGCAAAAGGCCCGCACCGCGGCCTTTTTCTCCAACGCCGCGGCTGCCGACGAACTGCAAAGTGCGCCCAATGCCACTTATCGCAATCCGGATGCCAGCCTCAGCGGCGTGGAAATCGTGATCGGTGATTACGTGGCTGCGGTGCGCGCCCTGCTCGGCAACGACACCGCCCTGGCTGATGGCGCCGTGGCGTTCTCCGATCGCGCCGGCGGGAATCTGTCCCGGCCGTATTTTCCGGACGGGATTATCGACGCCATGCCCGGACCGTTCAGTAAACCGTTTGCGCAATGGAGTCCGTTCAGTGACGGCCTGCAGCTGGATCTGGTGTTTAACCGGGTGGTCGAGCATGTGCTGCATGTGGCTACCGCCGGCGGTATGCCTGATCCACCGCAAAACTGTACTACTCTGGACAGCCTGCCCAACGGCACGCAGATTTTCCCCGGCAGCGTGCCGATTTACCGCGATGCCGTGCTGGTCGGCGGCATCGGCGTATCCGGCGATGGTGTGGATCAGGACGATATGATCGCATTTCTGGGCCTGCACAACGCCGCGCAGCTACTTGGCACCATTAATAATGCCGCCCCGGCCATGCGTGCTGACACGCTGACCCCGCAGGGTGTACGCCTGCGTTTTGTGCAGTGCCCGCAGGCGCCGTTTATCGACAGCAACGAGCAAAGTGTCTGTGCGGGCAAATAAGCATCAAATCTGGCTGGCATTGCTGCTGATGCTCAGCGGCAACAGCTGGGCGCAGAGCGATGCCCCGGAGGCCGGGACGGACTGCCCGGAAAACCGCTTCTGTGAGCCGGAACCCGAACACAGTGATCGCCGCCGCCCTGGCGAAGAGCCGGAAATCTATCCACCGCGCCAGCAGAACCCCGGCGCGATAGAGCGCCTGCGTTTTGATGCGCCTGACCCATCAGTCCCGGTGCCGGATCGCTGGCGGATTATGGAATCACTCGGATTAAAGGACAATCTGTGGGATCCCTACAACGTCAATACCCTCAAAGCCGATAAGCCGATTCATGGTGATGACTGGTTCCTAAATATCAGCGCCATCTCTGACAGCATTATCGAACCCCGCTCGGTGCCCACGCCGGTTGGACCACAATCCACCACCAATCCGGGCAGCGATGATATTTTCGGTGGCAACGATCAACTGATCCTGGCGCAGAATCTGATCTTCGGTGCGGTGTACTACAAGGGCAACACCGTATTCCAGCCGCCGGACTATGAGTTCCGGGTCACGCTGGCGGTCAACTACAATCGCGTATCAGCCGACGAAGCGCGCTTTCTGCAGATCGACCCGCGCGGCGGCGAAGTGCGTGAAGACAGTTTTATCGGGGTGCAGGAATTGTTCGCCGACAAACATCTGCGCAATGTCTCCGATCGTTATGATTTCGACTCGATCCGGGTGGGCATTCAGCCCTTCAATGCCGATTTTCGCGGTTTTCTATTTCAGGACCAGCAACTGGGTATTCGCCTGTTCGGTAATCGCGACAACAATCTGTGGCAATACAATCTGGCCTGGTTCCGCCGGCTGGAAAAAGACACCAACAGCGGCCTGAACGATATCACCGCCGGGCTGCGCAACGACGATGTATTTATTGCCAATGTATATCGCCAGGACTGGCCGGTGCTGGGCTTTATCAGCCAGGCCACGGTGGTGCACAACCGCAATCGTGACAATGACTTTTTATTCGACAAAAACGGTTTTCTGGTGCGCCCGGCCTCGCTGGGTCAGGAGCGTGCGCGCGATTACGATGTCACCTATATCGGTCTGAACGGCGATGGCCATTTTGGCCGGCTGAACACCACCTTCGCGACCTATCTCGCGGTGGGCAATGAAACGCCTTCGGCCTTTACCAATCAGCCATCGGATATTTTCGCCGGCTTCGCCGCGGCCGAATTATCGATGGATTTTGACTGGATTCGCTACCGGCTGTCCGCGCTGTGGGCCTCCGGCGACGATGATCCTTTCGATAATGATTCCAACGGTTTTGACGCAATTTTCGAAAACCCGATTTTCGCCGGCGCCGATAGCAGTTACTGGATTCGTCAGAACATTCCGCTGATCGGCGGCGGCACGGTCGCGTTATCGGGCCGCAACGGGCTACTGACCAGTCTGCGCTCTTCCAAAGAGCAGGGCCAGAGTAACTTTACCAACCCCGGGATTCGGCTGATCGGCATCGGCAGCGATCTGGACCTGACCCCCAAAACCCGCTTATCCGCCAATGTCAACGCACTGTGGTTTGATGACACCGCGGTACTCGAAGCCGCCCGCAACCAAGGCAACATAGACCGTTCCATCGGTGTGGATGCGTCTCTGTCAGCCATCTGGCGGCCGCTGGCCACGCAGAATATTGTGTTGCGGTTGTCGGCGGCGGCGCTGTTCCCCGGGGCTGGTTTTCGTGACTTGTTTGAGGACGAAGTGCAGTATTCGATTTTGGGTAATTTTATTTTTGCATATTGATAATGATGAAGAATAAAGCCTTATCCAGCTCAAATAACCTTCCTCCGCAACCCTGCGTCATTCCCGTGCAGAGCCTGCCCCGAGTGCAGACCGGGGCTGGAACCCATCCGGACCCATCCGTCATTCCCGCGCAGACGGGAATCTTCGCGCCCTTGTCTGTCATTCCCGTGAAAACGGGAATCCCAAGCACGAATACCCCTTGCTCAACTAATACCGTCATTCATACACAAACGGGAGCCCATCCAGACCCCTCCGTCATTCCCGCGCAGGCGGGAATCCATCTTGCATTTAATCGGATAGATTCCCGCCTGCGCGGGAATGACGAAAAGGGGTGTGTGGATTCCTCCCTACGCGGGAATGACGAAAAGGGGTGTGTGGATTCCTCCCTACGCGGGAATGACGAAAAGGGGTGTGTGGATTCCCGCCTGCACGGGAATGACGAAAAGAGGTGTGTGGATTCTCGCCCCGGTCTGCACTCGGGGCAGGCTCTGCACGGGAATGACATATTGGGAACACAGCGTGGCTTGAAAAAATCAGCTTGTTTTATTTGTCTGATTTTACTGATCTGTCAAATCGTATCCGCATCAGAAGACGAAAAACCACGCGATATCAGCTACACGCGATCACCACCGGCGCCCCAGTTTCAGACCTGGGAACAGGCCAACGCCAAACACAGCGGTTGTATCAGCTGCCATAGCCAGTCCGATCAAAAAACCATGCACAGCAATCCCGCCGTGGTGCTGGCCTGTACCGATTGTCATGGCGGCAACGGGCAAGTGAGCTGGCAGGGTGAGTTGCCTGCTGGACGAACAGATTCCAGCCATCATTGGCCCGATAATTTTCAGGCCATGATGGACTCCGCCCATGTGCTGCCACGTTACCCGGAAAGCTGGCACTATCCATCCAGCGCCAATCCGCCCCGCACCTATGCGCTGCTGAATAAGGAAGCACCGGAATTTATCCGCTTTATCAACCCCGGTGACTACCGGGTGGCCGAACAAGCCTGTGGCGCCTGTCATCAGCCGATTATCAACGCCGCCAAACGCAGCCTGATGGCGACCAGCGCGATGTTCTGGGGTGGCGCGGCTTATAACAATGGGATTCTGCCCTACAAGCGCTATATCCTGGGTGAAGCCTATGACCGGGACGGTCATGCGATTGCGATCGAATCGCCGGTGCCGATTGATGCCAGCCTGATGGAACGCGGTAACCTGGGCAGCCTGTACCCATTGCCCACCTGGCAGACGGTGCCACCGGCGGATGTGTTCCGGGTGTTTGAACGCGGCGGTCGCAACCTGGTGAACCTGTTCCCGGAAACCGGTCTGCCCAATCCCATCGGCAATATTCAGCGCCTGGAAGAGCCCGGCCGACCCGATCAGAAACAATCCAACCGCGCCATGGGCACCGGCAACCGCATCGCCGTGCCGGTATTGAATATTCATAAGACGCGATTGAACGATCCGAATATGTGGTTTATGGGCACCAATGATAATCCCGGTGATTACCGGCATTCGGGCTGCACCTCCTGCCATGTGATCTACGCCAACGACCGCGAGCCACTCCATTCCGGCCCCTACGCACAATTCGGTCATCTGGGCAAAACCCAGACCAGCGACCCGATGATTCCCAAAAACGAATCAGGACACCCGCTGAAACACACCTTCACGCGCGCTATTCCCACCAGTCAGTGCATGAACTGTCATATGCACCAGCCCAATATGTTTATGAATACCTATCTGGGCTACACCATGTGGGATTACGAATCAGACGCCCCGAGCATGTGGCCGCGGGAACAAAAATACCCCAGCCACGCCGAAGCGCTGGAAGTACTGGAACGCAATCCCGAGGAAGCCGCTATCCGCGGCAAATGGGGCGACCCGGAGTTTCTGCAGCAGGTTTCGGAAATGAACCCGGACCTGAACGACACCCAGTTTGCTGACTACCACGGCCACGGCTGGAATTTCCGCGCCGTATTTAAACGGGACAGGCAGGGTTCGCTGCTGGACAAAGACAACAATATCGTTGCCGACGATGATCCGGACAAATTCAAAAAAGCCGTGCATCTGCGCTCGATTCACTCCGAGGTCGGTATGCAGTGCGCCGACTGCCACTTTGCCCAGGACGTGCATGGCAACGGCCTGATTCAGGGCGAGGTGATGGGGGCGGTGGAAATCCGCTGCCGCGACTGCCACGGCACCGCTGACAACTACCCGACACTGATCACCAGCGGTCCGGCCGCGCCGCCCAAAGGCAATGACCTGTCCATCCTGCGTAATCCGGATGGCAAAAAACGCTTTGAATGGCAGGCCGGCAAACTGATTCAGCGCTCGGTGGTCACGCCCGGGCTGGAATGGGAAATCTCGCTGGTCAAAGACTCAGTCAATCCCGGACACGCGCAATACAATGAAAAAGCGGCGCGCGCCAAACTGATCAAGCACCTGGAAGATGACGGCTCAATGGAAGGTCAGCCCGCCTTTTACTGGGGCATGGATGTGCTCAAACAGGACCGCGCGCACAACGAAGACGAAATGCTCTGCTATAGCTGCCACACCAGCTGGACCACCTCCTGCGCCGGCTGTCACCTGCCGATTCAGGCCAACTGGAAAACCGAAATGCATCACTACGAGGGCCGCACCACCCGCAATTACGCCACCTACAACCCCCAGGTGGCGCGCGATCAGATATTTATGCTGGGCCGGCATGGCGATATCAAAAACAATATGATCGCGCCGATCCGCTCATCTTCGGCACTGGTGCTGTCATCCCAGAATGCCAACCGCGAACGCATCTATGTACAACAACCACCGGTGGCTGCCAGCGGCTATTCCTCCCAGGCCTTCGCCCCGCACTTTCCACATACCGCCAGGAAGGAAGAAACCAAACAATGCAACGACTGCCATATCTCCGCGGAAAATGACAATAACGCGATCATGGCGCAGCTTTTGGGCCTGGGTACCAACTTTGTGAATTTTGTCGGGTTGAATGTTTATGCCGGCGGCGACGGGCGGGTAGAGGCCATCCGGGTGACTGAGTTCGACGAACCGCAGGCGGTAATTGGCAGCTACCTGCATCGCTACGCCTATCCCGATTGGTATCAAAAACATCAGGATAAAGGTCAGGAATTGCAGGAAGCTTATTCGCATAAATCAGGCACCGTCGGCTGTCTGCAGTTGCGCGGCGAATACCTGTATGTAGCGCAGGGCAAAAAAGGCTTCCAGGCCTACGATGTCGCCAATATCGCCAACAAAGGTTTCTCACAGCGTTTTATCACCGCACCATTTTCGCCCTGGGGCCATAACACCCGCATCAAATCCAAAAACGCCACCTGCGTGGCATTACCCACCAACCAGCCGATTCACCCGGACCGCAATAAAGGTGAATTGATGCGCCAGGACAACCGGGAGCAGCCTTTCCATCCGATTTATAATTACGCCCTAATCACCGACAGCGTGGAAGGCCTGATACTGACCGATGTAAACACCCTGGCTGATGGTGATTTTGAGAATAACTTCCTGAAACGTGCCATTACCTGGAATCCGGATGGAAGACTGACCGGTGCCAGTTATTTGAAGATGGCGGGACATATTGTCTATATCGCCACCGACAAGGCAATCATAGTCGCCAATCTGGACAACCCGCTGCAACCGGAAATCGCGGCCAGTATTCCACTGGTTGATGTGCGCGGCATAGAGGTTCAATTCCGGTATTTATTTGCGACCACGGATGAGGGGTTACGGGTGGTGGATGTAACCTTACCTGAGCAGCCGAGGATTGTTGAGGGTGCACTTGTGCCGTTGGATAATGCACATCGGGTTTATGTGGCACGGACATATGCTTATGTAGCGGCAGGCAATCAGGGCCTGGCAATTATTGATGTAACCAAAGCTGATCAGCCAAAGTTACTAACCACTTACAATGCCAATGGACAGATTCAGGACGCACGGGATGTGGTCGTCGGGACGACCAATGCCTCACTGTTTGCTTATGTGGCGGATGGGGAATATGGTTTGAAAGTGGTGCAATTAACCTCGCCGGAATTGCAGCCGAAGTTTTATGGGTTTAGTCCGGAGCCGAATCCTCAGATGGTAGCGCATTATCCCAGTCGGTCAGCATTGATGTCACTTTCCAAAGGGCTTGACAGGGATCGGGCTGTGGATGAGACTGGGCATCAGATGGCGGTAATGGGTCGGTTAGGCAGCAAACCACTTAATATACATGATATGAATAAACTGTATCGAAATACTAGTGATAGCATCTGGAAAGCTAGAAACTAGCTTCATCACTAAGCCAAATAAAAAATTGCTATCATGACTAAAAAAACGGTAATCGTTGTTGGCGCTGGTGCCAGCTGCGAATACAACTTACCAACAAGCAATAAGCTTAAATCTGAAATAGGCTCACTGCTTGATATTCGTTTTGAGCATGGTTTCAGACAAGACTATGGCGATCATCTTATCTGCGAAGCTCTTAGATCCGCTATTAAGAGAATCGATTCGACCGCACGCGACATCAACCCTCACCTACACACCGCCTGGCAAATCCGTGATGCAATGCCACAAGCCATCTCAATTGACAACTTTATCGATGCACATTATACAAATGACGCATTAGTTCTTTGTGGAAAGCTGGCTATAGCCAGAGCCATTTTATTAGCTGAAAAAAACAGCTCGCTTTATTTTGATCCACGACATAAAAACACTATTAAGTTTTCAGCACTTGAATCAAACTGGCTCAATTTATTTATGCAGCTGCTTACTGAAAACTGCAGGATTGATAAAATACAGGAACGACTATCACAAGTTGTCTTTGTTATTTTTAACTATGACCGCTGTATAGAGCACTACTTATTTCATGCCCTACGCGTATACTATGGGATTGAACAAATTATCGCTGCCAGATACGTAAAAAATATCATTATATATCATCCATACGGACAAGTTGGCACCCTTCCATTTTATAACGAAGAAAACCCAATTGCCTTTGGACAAGAGCCAACTGCAAACCAACTATTAGCATGCTCCGATGAAATAAAAACTTTTACAGAGGAAACTAAACCCACAACAAAGCAAGTGCAGGAAATTAATAAATATGTTTCTGAAGCCGAGAAAGTTATTTTCTTAGGCTTTGCATACCACCGCCAGAACATGGAACTTTTATTTCCACAAAAATTTAATTATACTAAATATTCAGATGTCAGTTACTTCGGCACCGCTCACGGCATTTCAGATAGCGATTGCACACTGATAAGAAATGAATTAAATGAACTAGCAAAGCCGAGGGGGTGTAACTTATTTATAAGCAATAAAAATAAGTGCGCAGACCTTTTTAGAGAAAATTGGAGACGGCTTTCATTATATTAGATCAAATAGAACTGGGACAGGCACGATTCAAATAACCTGAAAACATCAAACCCTAGCACATGAAAATTGCTGCAATTGCTGAGATTAAACCTGAGCCGGATGATTTATCTGCTATAAAGCGCCTTTCTATTGGCTTTAGTTGGAATTTTATAAACTCCAGACATGTTAAACCTCGGCAGTTGCCGATTAGTGTATTCTGGTCAGCGACTTACTACTTGAGTTGAGGAAACAGTCGGTTGGCGGCACTGGTGCCTTTCAGAAAACCAGCGCCTAGCTCATTCAAGGCATTACGAATGGTGCTTGCCTTCCCAACCACATGATAAAATCCACGCCGTTTTTTGGACAGGCGATACACCAGCTCATCCGGCGCGATACCCAGTCTTATGAGTATTGACGGAGTATCGCCGGGCATCTTACCCTTTTTACCTGGGTGAATCGCTCTTCCACTCCAATCCACCAGATTCAGATAATCATCCAGTGAGAAAGGCAAACCGTGGTTATCATCCAGCCTTCCAGAAAAACCCAATAGCCTTGGAACCTCTTTAGACGACGAGTCTTTTTGAGACCGTTGCTTATGCTTTGACTGCTTGATTCGTTGTTTAACCGAGGTGAAGTCGGATTGTTCCGGAGCATCAGCCATGCCTGCTCTGATGGGGTTCAGATCCACATAGGCCATACAACTGATCAAAGCTTGCTTATCCAGTAATGCCTGAGACTCGAATCGGCCTTCCCAGAAGTGTCCGGTGCAGTTGTCTTCAATATTGGCCCGGCATGCGATGTCATGGTTCAAGCTGCGCATAAACCAGGACAAATCAGCCAATCGAGTATGACCTACCAGTGATGCCTGTCCTGATTTTAGGAGAGGCTTGGGTATCTATGTGTTTTTCCGCTAAACCTAGGGCTCCGGCCTAGTCAAGGCTCCCTCACGTGCAAGCTTTCGACACTGAGCAGCAATTCCCGTGGCTGACCGGGGCCGTAGACCACCCTCAAAATGGATATCCAGCCCTACCACGACTTGATTGCGGCCGCATCGACTCCAGCGACCCCAATTGCCGTTACAATTCGACTGGGCTCGTCGCGGACTATTGACAACGCCTTCAATCGCGTCGAGATCTACCAGGATCGTCGCACTATCGAAATTTGGGTTAGGCTGCTTGCCCTCAACTTGAATTCCTTTAATTCTTGTTCGTCCGTTATTCATGCATACGCGCAACCCGGTGATGTAAACAGGTTGCTGAGTTGCGACAGTGTAATCATTGGGAAAGCCGCTGTAGCCAACACTGCGTTTAGAGCGTTCTGTAGGGCCGGATTGCTCGCATCGGTTGACCTCGTCGTAACGGGTATCACTTGCAGTTGGGTGGCGTGTCATATCGGTGTTTCGTACCTGAAACCAGCAGGGTTCGTCGCTGCGCTCCCCCCAAGTGACTTTATTCAAAGCAAATTCGTCATCACTTTCCGGCTGGCCTATCGTAACCACGCGGTCAGAATTGCGTACCCCAGAAATCCTTTTGGCCTCTGCATCCCCATGAAACTGTACCCAGGCCATTGAAGGTGTTGCAAAAGCCATCAATCCAATAAGCGTATAAACGTAAGAACTTGTGTTTCTCATTCTCTTCTCTGACGATTTGTGGACAGCTACTCGGTCCGGTTCAGGAGCGTTAAAATGCATGCTATCACAGGGTACCAATAATGCATGACCTGCAAGTGATGCATGTCCTCATGTTGTCATGTTGGTTCTCCTCCGGCGCAGCATTTTTAAACGGTTGCTGACTCACACGCCATTACAACGCTTACTCCAACGCTGGTTCAAACGATCACACCCTAGACTTCTCGGGTTATTAATTGTGCTGAGCGGCGTTTAAAACTGAGTCCATGTGCGCCGCTCACCAAGCTGGTTTGAGCGGATTCGCTATCACGTCATCGATCGCTTCGGCTGCATTGAAATAGCCGCGCTGATGAATACTGCACGCCGCGGATGACCAAAAACCAGCTTCGGCATGGAAGCTATGGAGAAGTAACATGAAAACATCATCGAACACACACCTGACGCTGCGCGCCGACCGGCTCACTGTTGCCATCAGCATCGCACTGGCGACCAGTGGCAGCATCCACGCCCAGACCGCCACCAATGATGACTTCTCGGCCATCGTGCGATCGGTTCCACAGTTGCTGGGCAATGTGCTGGACAATGACAATGGCGCAACCGACGCACAGGTTTCAGAATTTCCGAACCGCGGCACCATCGATCTGCAGACCGATGGCGTTGCCGTCTACACGCCAACGCTTGGCTCGGCCTGCAGCGCAGCCAGCGACAGCTTCAGCTACCAGAACTCCACCGGTCAGAATGCGGTCGTCAACATCAACCTGCTGGCAACTGGCGTGGCGGACAGCTTTACCGTTCCGTCCGATCAGATACTGACCGACGATGTGCAGACCAACGACCGTCTGCCGGTCAACGCCATGGGCGATCCAGTGAATCAGCTCGATGTGGTTGCTTTCCAGTTCGTCGACAACGGCATGGTCGAACAGATTGCGCCGGGAGTCACCAACCAGACCGGTCAGTTCCGCTTCACACCCGACCCTGGCTTCAGCGGACTCGCAGGCTTCGAGTATGGAACCCAGGACGATGACCTGGGCTGCCTGATCAACACCGTTGCCGAAATCCTTGTGACACCGGTCGCGAATCAGGATCAGGCGACCGTCCCCGGGGCGCAGGAAACCTGCGGTATCGACGTGCTGGCCAATGATATCGGCACGGATCTGGTACTACTTAGCGTGAGTTCGCCGGATAACGGTACGGCTAGCATCGATGTCGATGGTAGCGTCTGCTTCCTGCCCGACGTCAGCTTCGCTGGACCGACCGACTTCAACTACACGCTGGAAGATGGCTTCGGCTCTCAGGTCGATGGCCTGGTGAGCTTGCTGGTCGAGAATCAGGCCCCCACGGCCGACGACGACAGTTTCCAGACCCTCGCCAACACGCCGGTTTCGGACAACTTGCTCAGCAATGACAGCGACCCGAATGGCGATATGCTGAGCGTGATCGCCAATACGCAGCCGGGCAGCGGAACTGTGAGCGTTGCCAGCTCGGGTGCGTTCACCTACACGCCTGACACCGGCATCAGCGGAACTGATGCGTTCGAATACACTGCCAGCGACGGTCAGGGTGGCGAGTCGACCGCGACGGTCAACCTAGCCGTACTTCCGGTAGCCCCCGACCAGAGCTTCGACGGCGTAATTGGCCAATTACTGACCGGCAACCTGCTCACCGACTCAATCGGTACAGGCCTGAGTGTTGTTGCCAATACCCAGCCGGCCAACGGCAGCCTGACAGTGCAGCCAAACGGCGATTTTGTGTTCGAGCCGCCGCCCGCTTTCGGTGCTGCCGAGAACTTCGGCTACACCGTCCGCGACATTGCCGGCAACGAAGCCAGCGGTACGGTAACACTGGGCATCAGCTTGTTACCCGAAGCGGTTCCCGGATTGAACGGCGCCCCGCTGGGGTTGCTCGCCTTGCTGCTGGGCTGGCTGGGCTGGCGGCGGCTAGACTAGTCTCTGGATTAGTCTTTGGATTAGCCCGGATATTTCACGAAGGCGGACTATGAAGTTAAGATTATTATGACTTATCAATAGCTTAGCCATGAAAAACAACCACATCACAACATTACAGTTTGTCCTATTCGGTTTTGGTAAAAATCTGCCGTCGCACTTCGACCTATCCTCCGCACACCATAACCAGCTATGGTTTAGCGGACGATACGCCAAATTGCTTAGGCAGATTTCCCCCAAAATCCGAATCCCTCATGAAATATCCGGACTAGCAGCCTGTCGGGCAGATGCAGCGGGAGCATCAGGTCGACATGGATGTTGAACAATGAATGCAATAACTGGACATCAGCGCGACGCAGTGGCCTGCATTATTACCTTCCGACAAGGCACTGATCGTGCTCGCAGCGACAATCTTTTTACGGTTTTGCGCTGGCTGGCCAACTGGCCTGAACTCTCCGTGGTGCTGGTCGAACAGGACGCCCAGGCCCGCTTGACCGTGGCCGATCTGCCACATCCGAACATCGACTACCGGTTCGTCTACAACCCCGGTCCGTTCAACAAGAGCTGGGGCCTGAATGCAGGTGTTCGCGGGTGCCGCGCCGAGTGGCTGCTGTTTCACGATGGCGACATCATTCTGGGCCACGCGCTGGCCGACACTCTGGCCGCAATCGGTTCCGGCCATCACGTCATCAGTCCATTTTCCCGAATGATCGACCTGGATCCGGACGAAAGCGCGCACGTGCGCAGCGGTCATTTAGACTGGCTGCCCGAGCGACCCGATCCCAGTGTCTCAGATCGTCGAGCCATGGGTGAGTTTATGCCACTGGCCGGGGCCTCGGTACTGATTTCAAGATCAGCCTTTCTGACCGTCGGTGGCTGGGATGAGCGCTTCCAGGGCTGGGGTGGCGAGGACGATGCGATGAGCTATTTGCTCAAGCGAGCGCAAGTGCCCGCGACCGAACTGGACGTCCGGCCAGCCTTGCATCTGCATCACCAGCGGAAGCCTGAAACAACCACCGGTCAGCCCAACTATCAGAGCAATTTGCGCATATTGAAAAGTCATCAGCAGCTCAGCGATGCGGAGCTTGCCCGCTGTGCCGAGGTGCGTCGGAGCCTGATGGGTCATGCCGAAAAATACCGGAGGCGCGCATGAACCTGTTGATCGGCACCCCGGCCTACGGCGGCATGATGCATTGCAATATGGTTCAGCAACTACTGGCCTATCAGCAAGCCGGGCTGAACTATTCGTTGATGACCATTGGCAATGAAAGTCTGATCACGCGGGCGCGCAACAGCATCCTGTCGGAATTCCACGCGCGCTCTGAATACGATCATCTGCTGTTTCTGGATGCTGACGTGGTGATCGATTTGGAGGGCCTGCAGCGCCTGTTGGCTTCCGAGGTCGACGTGATCGGGGCGCCCGTCGCGCTGAAAGGCCGGAATCCGGACGGTTCGCCGATCTTCAATGTCGGCCGCAGCATGGGCGAGGCCGGCACATTGATCCAGGTCGAGCATGTCGGCACCGCGGCGCTGCTGCTTTCACGTCCGGCCGTCGATGCACTGGTCAGTAAAGCGCGCGCTGAAGGCCGAGTGTACCGGCGATCCAAACTCCTGCGCGGCGAATCGGCCAAAGCCCAGGAGCACTATGACGTGTTCCGCGTCGGCGTGGTCGACGGCCAGTATCTCTCCGAGGACTATTGGGTTTGTCATGAACTGCAAACCCTGGGCTTCGACATCCATATCGAACCGAGCGTGGTCACACATCACTGGGGCATGGTGCAACTGTAAAAATAGTCACCATTCCAACCCGATCATTCCACCCCGGCTGACAGACCGAGCATTCCGTCAGCTGAGGCGGTAGCCCGGCAGGTACAAAGTGTATTTTTGATAAATCTCCCAAAACCGCTATGATCGATTGATTCAAAATAAAAACCAAACCTCACTACCGAAACTCATGCAATATCCGGGCTACGCTAACGGCCAATAAATTCCCGCACGGCATCAATGAACACACGCGAGGCCGGCTCGCGTCCCAGCAGCAGATGGCTGTCGCTGTCCAGGCTGAGGAACTCGGCACCAGGGATGGCTGAAGCAATTTCACGGGCGCTGTGCAGCGGTATTCGCTTGTCGCCGCGCGAGTGAATCACCAGCGTCGGTACGCTGACCTCGGCCAGTTTGTCACGCACGTCGATATCGCCGAATGCAGACAGAAACCGAACTGCGTTTTCCGGCGTGGTGGTCTGGCGCTGAAAATCGTTGAACCACTGCAGTTCTTCCGGCGTTGCGCTGGGCATAAAGGTGGATGAAAAGATCTGCCGATAGGCCGGATTATCACGCCCCCATCCGGTCGCGGTCAGCGTCATTATGGCTTCGCGCTCTTTGATTTGCGCTTCGTCGGCATCAACCCGCCAGCCGGCAGCATAGCCACCAAACAAGATCAGATGCGTGACTCGATCGGGGTGGTGAACCGCATAATCGATGGACACGGACGCACCCTGTGAGATACCCATCAAGGCAAACCTTTCAAGACCGGCGGCGTCAACCACGGTTTCGAGATCGGTGGTAAACACCGCGGGAGAAATCGTCTCGACCTCCCAGTCCGACAAGCCGTTGCCACGCTCGTCGTAGCGGATCAGCTCGAAGTCGCGCGCCAGTTGCTGAAACAGCGGGCTCCAGATCGGCGCATCCCAGTCCAGCTCCAGATGATTCAGCCAGTTGGCCGCCTTGACCAGTGCCGGCCCCTCACCCACGCGAGCATAGGCAATGCGGGTGCCGTCTGCGGCAGAACAAAACGTGATCTTCTGACGCGCAAGCAGTTGCCGCTCCGGCGATAAGCTCGTGCTGGGTAGTGCCGCCGGCGCGGCCAGCTCGGGTTCAGGTGCCGCAACAGAGCCGGACAGCGACGGCCATGACACGCCGGCTTCGTGCAATCGTTGACGAAGCTGACGTTCCTGTTTGCGGGCCTCAGAATCGTGCCCGACAGCCCGCAGCGCGCTCAATAAAACCATGCAGGCGTCGGGTTCAATCGGCTCGAGATTCAGCCAGCGCGAGGCGTGTTCAACGACTTCCCGCGGTGTCGTCTCCGGGTGCATGCACAGACGGCGAGCCACCAGTGCGGCAAGGTGTTCCGCCTCCAGCCGCTCCGCGCTCAACCACTGCTGGTACAGTGACTGATCCGGCAGGTCCAGACCGTCGAGCAACGGTTCGCGCAGCGCCAGGGCCCAGTGTTTCAGCTCATTAGGGGCATCCAGACCGGCCTCTAGTCTGTGATTGAGCTGCAGCCGATCAACCTGGGCATCGCCCATATTCCAAACTACACGTTCCCGATCAGCCGCCAGGTTTTCGCTGTCATCGATATTAACCACTGCGCGCAGCTTGCTCAGTGACCACCGCAACGCACCACGGGGATCATCGGGAAGCTCCCAGAACATCTCACACAACCGTTCCCGCCGATGCGGCCGATTGGTCAATACGAGGTAGGCCAGCAGTGCCCGGGTTTTTTTCGACGGCGGCAGCGACAGCCTGCGATCGCCGCGCCATAAAGCCAGTTCTCCCAGTAGCTGTATCTGAAGTTCACTCATAATCAATTTGTCGTGTTTTTACAAACGCCAGTCGTTCCAGGCGTTGATATATAAAACCTACGGTCTACTCCATAAGCCAGGACAGGCACCTATCATAAGCAGTTTGTAGAGGCTTGGGGTCTATGTATTTTTCTTTTTAGAAAAACCCAATGATATCAATGCATTGAGAAAACAATGCATTAAGCCATGACGCTCACACAGTTGTGGGTGTCCATTGCAATTTTCCTCTGCATTCGCCCGGCAAGCAATATTGTGGTTTAGGCCACGCATAAGCCAGGACAAATCAGCCAATCGTGTTCGATACATAGCCACCAGATTAAAAACTGCTGACAATTCTCTGGGACTGAGTGATTCACCAGCTTGATGCCGTTGTACCAGCGGGTGCCCTGAATACAGCGAGCACCAGCGTTTAACCACCTCAGCATCCGACCAGTCATCGACTACAGCAGGGTTCAGCTTAACCACCAGATGGTAATGATTGCTCATCACCGCATAAGCACAAACTTCAATAGCAAACACAAATGAAAGTAGCGCCAATCGTGCAACTATCCATTCCCGCCGATGCTCAAAGCAGCGCCCGGATGCAGAATCGATCCCGCACAAGAATGCCCGACGCACACAACGACCGATAATATGATAGTAAGGCGTGGTAGAAAGGGACATCAGAGATGAGCGGGCTACGCTCATGTAGGAGGTCGGATAGAAACAGGTTCCAGAATAGACTGCCAGGAAAGCAAGAAGTATCAGAAACGACACTTGTATCGTGTAGGATATAATTTAACTGTTGTGCCTGTCCTGACTTGAGGTCATTTTTGGCCCGAGGTTTCAGGTAAACACCATATCTATAATAAATAACATCTCAATCAATGGAGGTTTCGTCAATGTCATTCGATATCAATAAAACCATCGCCCTGATCAAGGGTGGATTACTGGACCATGAAGCCACCTGGCGCAGCTATCTTGGCGAGAATCCGGGTTGGAAGAAAACGGCATTTCTGCTGGTTGGACCGCTGATTATCGGTAGCGTGGTATTGCAGGTCATCTTCTCACGGCTGATCGGTGGCGTCAGCATGTACGCCTATCCGGGTGCTAACTTTCTGGTGGCGCTGATTGTAGGCTTGCTCATGGCAGCCGTTGGATTTGCGGTACTGGCTGGCGCCTTCAGCTTTCTGGCCGGTCAGCTTGGCGGCAAGAAAAATTTTGATCGTGCCTTTGCGGCGGTCGCACTGGCGCTCATACCCGGCTATGTCGCCGGCATCATCGGCGCACTGATACCTGGTATCGGGGGCCTGATCAGCCTGGCCGGTTTTGTGATCAGCCTGTTCTTCCTGTGGAAAATCATGCCGATGACACTGGAAGTGCCCCAGGAAAAACGCCTGCCGCATTTCGCTGGCTCGCTGATCGTGGCCATTATTATCAATGTCATTATCAGTGCCGTGGTAGTGAGCACCGTCATCGGCAATCCGATGCGGGGCAATTTTGGTGGTGCTTTTGGTGATGCGGGCTACAACAGTGATCGCGGTGATAACGACAGTGGCTCCAGCGGCATGTTCTCTGAAATGGAGCGCCAGGGCAGGCTGATCGAAGCCGCCCAGTCGGATCGGTTTGATCCGCCCGCGGACGGCAGACTGGATAACGACCAGGTTAAGCAACTGGTTGCCGTCATGGAAAAAACCGAAGCTGCACGTGAGCGCTACTCTGAAAGGATGCGGAAAATGGCGGAAGAGATGGAGAACAAAGAAAGCCCTTCATTCAGCGACCTGACCAGTATTTATTCCGGCGCCACCGGTGCATTCAGTGCCAGCAATGCCGAGATGGAGGTCGTCAAAACCGGTGGCGGCAACTGGGCCGAACACCAATGGGTTAAAAGCCAGTTGCGCACCGCCGTGATCCAACAGGGCGAAGGTTCTAATGCCATTGAGCACAACTTCGGGCTTTATCAGAAATACGAGGACGAGCTTTCAGCGTATTTTTGATGCAGAAAAAGTGCTGAACTGGAACTGTTCAAATAACCTGTAAACTCAGAGCCGGACAAAGAACACTTTAATCCACCGGCTATTGAAGCACCCAGCGGACATTGACTGCCGCAACCCAGGTTTTTATTTGTAGACGTTTAGGCTTGGTCTGAACGTCTACATTTATGGCGTGCTCTCTGAGCTATGCCTGCCCTGGTGCTTTGTGCAGATGGCTATAAATTGTGGGTGTCCATAAACATTATGAAAACATCAAACCCTGATACATGAAAATTGCTGGAATTGCCGAGATTAAGCTTGAGATAAGCATGGACACGCATGTTATTTTAGAAGTCTTAGAGTTATACCTGCCCTAATCCCTGTCAGTCCCTCAATCTCTGCATAAGCCTGCAACATTGGCTGATAGGAGCCATACGCTGTTGCTCGGTTTCAAGCAAGCTGGCTTTCAATGCATCGACCACTTCGCGAGCAATCTCATCTTGGACGGCAAAAAGGCCCATAAGATCACGATCAAAACTCATTGACCAAAGGTGTGCGCCATTGTTTTTCTTGATTAAAGCTATTAGCAAAGACCTGGCATACCTGTTTATTAGCATTCTCTTGCCAACACATTCTTGACTTAACGCATTGATGTTATATAATGAATGCGAATTCGTATTCGGTTTTTAAGTAAAGGATGACAACTACAGGCCTTCGTAAACCACAGCAATCAAGGAGCCAGCAGACACTGGAACGAATCTTGTCTTCCAGTACAAACCTGATTGCTGAGCAATCGTATGATGAAGTGACAATTGCCGAAATTGCGTCACACTCGAAAATATCAGTGGGTGGCTTTTACTCGCGTTTTCGAAACAAGGACGCCTTGTTGAGCAATCTGCAACAAAGATTGGGCCAGGAAACACAGGCAAGAATAGCAATAACTCTGGAACAGGACTGGTCAGGTATCAGTTTGCAGAAGCTTTTACATCATGTCGTGAAAGCGAATGCCGAGATTTATCAGAAATATAGAGGTGTTTTGTCGACCATTTATCTGAAAACACGTACTGCTGAATCTTCCGATGAAGAAGATTCCCGACAAGCTTACAACGATCACATCGTAAGCCAGTTGACGAGCTTGCTTATGCAAAAACGTATGGAAATTGGGCATAGACAACCAAAAGTGGCTATCCGCTTGGCCATCGCATGTATGGCTTCCATGTTGAGAGAAGCCGTAGTGTTCAAGGATGCAAGCCTGTATCCAAAACCAACAGACATGAGCAGCATCATTAAGGGTGTCACTCTGGTCATGTATCAATTCCTGGCAGGAGCAAAACAGTGAGAAAGAAACGGATTGCAACAATCCTTGCAGCTGTGCTTTTGGTTCTTGCTGGCGCTGCTTATCACTATTTATTCGGCTATGTGGTCGTACAGACTCTGGAGGAGCGAGTCAGTGTTTTACATAGGAAGAACATCCTCAATCAGATTGGGGCCAATGTACTTGTTTATTCGGATTCCAGGCAAACGATTGTGGTTGATACGCAGCTGGCACCACTGGCAAGTTCAACACGTTCACGGATCGAATCACTGCTCGATGTTCCGATATCAAAAGTCATAGTGACACATTGGCATCCAGATCATAGTGGTGGAATTGCTGCCTATTCCAGCGACGTTGAGGTAATGGCTCATCGTAAAGTATTGCAGCGGTTGTCGAAATCACAGGAAGGTTTCGGACTAACAAAACCTGGGTCGCATCATGAGTTTGACGCTCGAACTGAAGAGAGTCTGCCCAATGCGATCGTCGACAACCAGATTATGATTAAAGTGGCTGCTCCTACTATAGAGATCGCCCATTATCCAAACGCCCACACAGACGGCGATCTGGTTGTTTTCTTTGATGGCCCAAAAGTTGTTGCATTGGGTGATTTGGTCTGGCCAGAGTCCTTTCCGTTTATTGATGTGCATAACGGAGGAACAGTAATGGGTTTGCAAGTAGCGCTGGAAGCCATTCTTGAACGAACTGAATCGGATTATACGTTCGTTCCAGGTCATGGTGCGGCAGTATCTTATAATGAGTTGGTTGATTATTTGGGCGTAATTCGACAATCACGTCAGTGGGTGGAGCCTCAACAGGATCAGGGCCAATCACTGAGTCAGATGATAGCGTCTGGTTTGCCCGAGCACCTGGTTCAATGGGAAAGTTCCCTGGTCCCGGCAGATGTGTGGATTACAATGATTTACGAATCGAACATTGATGCCAATATAAAAACAATTAACAGCCAATCAAAGCGGTGAGTATCACTAACCTGTCGGCGAAAGACAACCGAGCCAGACGATCACATCTGATTCCGATGTGAGTATACGCAGGTAGCTGTCGAACCTAGAAGACATCAATAATATCGTGATAGGTGAGGAATTTTTAGTGTTATTTAACGGTGAACCTTAATCGGCAAGGAAAAGCATAGACATCCATGTCTTCCCCTGCGCTAACCAACCCTAAAATCTGGCAGCAATCAGCCAGAACTTGCGTAACCTGGTCCAAGCCAGCCAAAACCAGTCTTCGTTGGTTAAAATCCGAAACCCGCAAGCGATACAGGACAGGCATGATTTAAATAGCCAGTAAGTTCAGACTTGATCTGAACTGCTAAATGTAAAATATGTTCTCTGGGCTATGCCTGTCTTGGTGCTGATGCCTGTCTTTTTGTTGTAGCTTGTTGCTGCTCGCTCTCTGGGTTATGCCTGTCCTGGTGCTGTGTGCTGTGTGGGTATCCATACACTCATTACTGATCGTAGTCCGATTGCGAGATATACGGCATCGACGCGCGCTTGGTATCCTCCGGATTGACGCGGCCCTGGTTGTAGGGTTGTGGCCAGATGCCATTTTTCCACGCCCAGACAAACCCAAGGTCCGAGGCACCATAATGACAGCCGATGCAACTGGTCTGCTCTGGTACCTTCGAATTCTGGAAATAGGTTTCAAGGATAGGGTTCAACGCGCCGACCTGTGGAATCGGCAATCCGGCATAGCGCGGAAACGCATCCGACTCGGCCAGATTGTTGCGTTTGATGATCGCCTGCAGCGCCGGTGGCATGTCGTCGGTTACTTCTTTAGACATCCCGCGCATCTGATAAAAGGGCCGCGCATAAAAGCTGCCTGGATCGGTAGGCCAGTTGGTGATCTCCAACTGGTAATTCTCCCAGACCGTGCCTTTCAACAAATCCTGAAACTGTGCGTTCATCGCCTGTGTCGAGTAGCCAACGCCATTGTCCTGCGGCAACGGCACGGGCGTATCCGGAATCTTCCATATCCGACTCACCTCGACCGGTTCGCGGTCCGCGATCCCGGGAAAATCATTGCCGGGTTGATAGTTGAAGCCGTCCGGATAGAACACCTTACCGTCGCTATTAAAAGAGGCGCGGCGTCCATCCGGCAGCGTTTTCTCTCCGATTGGCGGCAGGTTGTCGACATGTCCGAAGGTCGACCACAGCCCCTGCGGGAACTGCGTCGTCCGCACAACCACATGCAGGCCGACCAGACCAACAATGGCTCTTTCGGGTTCGGCGTTTGGATTCGACGGGTTCTTAACCAGAGCCTCAGTTGTGTAGTAACGCGACAGATCGTCCTTTCGCTCCCACGGTTCTGTCGGATCGGTGAGCATGACACGCCACGCGGTTTTGATGGTGATCGAGTTGCCGTGAACCCGCTGCGTTGCGATGGTCTGGGTCTGCGGCTGCAGCATCAGTACGACTGGGGCTTCTGATTTGGACTCCGCCTCGGTCGCGGTCACCGGCGGGATCGGCACCGGTGAAGGCGATTTCGGAAAATTGCCCTTCCAAAAATAACCGTTGTCACGAATGTAGTCGTAAAACACCCGATTCACCCCAACCGTATACCGGACATAGCGGCGGTTTTGATCGATCAGTGGGCCGGAAAACGCCTCGTCGAAGGTATCGCCATCGATATGGCCGGTCTTCGAGACACCTTCCATTGCCAGCGGCAGGTTGTACAAGTCCGCAAACCAGTCGACCGGCTCCGGCGGCATCGAAAGATCCTCGCCATCACCGGGCTTGGTGAAAAGATCGTCATCCGTGCGCAGGGTTTCGAATACGGCGACCCGGTTGCCCGCCTGGTAGTTCCCGGTGGCATAGATTTCCCGGAAACCCGCTGCGGGGACACCGCCGTCAGCAAGCCCCCGTACATAACCCTCGTCACCTTCACGTTCCGCCGGCCAGATCAATCCGATAAAGGTCTGCCAGGCATTGTAATCAAAGAACGGCCGATCCTCGATGTCGGTCATCACGTCCCGCGAATGCGGCCTTACGTGCATCGGTACGTCGGGTGTCAATGTCGGCACAAGCGCTTGGTACGGATGCATAACACGTGCGGAATGGGCGGGTTCGCTGTCGGCGTAGTCGATCAGCGGCGTCCTGGACTCTCCGATGGTGCCCTCGTAATCCGCCGCGCTCAGCACTGTCCCGGCCAGCACTGCGATCAGAAATACCGATAACCGCAAGTAGTTTTTGTTATGCATGATAAATACCCCGTGTTGAATAGGCACACTCCGAAAGACCCCCGCATTTCCGAGGTCAATGACGATACACCGCACCCCTGCCGTGCAGGGTCCGGTCTGTAAAACCATACCGGCCGCGCTCTTAATAGTTATTGGGTGCTATCACTATAGACACCCGTTTTTTAAGATAGCAAACTGTCATCCTACAACACCTTCAGGCACTCCCGATAGTTTGCGTTACGCATACCAAGTCAAAGCTGTAGGTGTCTATACAGATTCACGAAAGTTCACACCTAATCTGAACTTCTAAATGTAAGAAATGCTCTCTATGGTTATGCCTGTCCTGATGCTGTGTTTTGTTAGCCCTCGCCCTTATGGCAAACCAACTCTATATTGTGGCCATCCGGATCAAGAACATATGCCGCATAATATTGACCGCTATAGTTTGGGCGCAAACTAGGGCCGCCATTATCCTGAGCACCAATTTCCAGTGCAATGCGATGAAAGTTTTGAACTTGTTCTCGATTTTCAGCCACAAAAGCCAGATGGAGATGAGCTGGATTCGCTTCGGGTTTACGACGAATACACAGAGATGATTTACCATCAGAACTAAGTTCAATACCAAGTTCATTTTCCGAAAGTACAACTATACCAATTGGCTCCAAAGTCTTGAGGTAGAACTCTTTGCTCTTTTCGTAATCACGAACTCCAAAAACAACGTGATCAAACATGCTTTCTCCTCAAGCTAAGTTGTTCGAGCGTGGGCCAACGTCCGCCTTGAATGATTTGTTAAGCTTCAGACTCAAACTTACGCTCCGGATAATGTTGATACGCGATGCCAAGAAGGCAGACCACCAGTAGCACACTGTACTCCATACCGTTGCGGCCTAAACCTACAACAAACCAACCCACCGGTGCGTGCACTAAGAAAATGCCGACGATATAAATAGTGGCATACAACAGGCAAAGAGCTACCGTGAAACGACCAAATGCAAGTAAGGGGGCGCCTAGAATCTCGATTGCAGTTATTAAATACGCAATAGCTAAACCAAAAGGGAAATCTTGACCATTCAGCCATGCACCGAAGGGCTCAACAGCCTCCGATAGCCAACGAGCCCAGCCATGAGCAGAGATGATTCCGCTGAGCAAGATGCGCTGCACCAAAAGTACGGACTCTGCTCGGTTTCTGGTAACTGACATAAGAACTCTCTTTGAAACCTAACGCTGGAAATAAGCCGCCGGAAAAGCGCGCAGCGGTTTTTGGGTCGGCTTGATTGACTTGTTAGGCGGATGCCTGCCCCCTCCTAAGATTTGGAACATCAAGTTTCTCAAGAATCACTGAATGATCGAATTCATCGATATTCGAATAGCTAAGCGTGAGCAAACGACTGGTTTCACGCATTTTCCTTAGAACCATCACCGAAAGAATGAGAACTAGTGCAGCGAACCCCGCCTGAAAAATTCTAATCCCAATGATGTAGCTTTTGTGGCGCCCCAAAATCAGAATCGCAGTTGCCGCAGTAATGATTTCCTTACTCTCTTGGTTCCTGCTCGCTGGAAAAGCCTTCAACTCTAGAAGGCGCTCTGCAAATAGCGTCGGATCAACTGTCGAGCAATCGCCTCCGCAAACCGAGGAATTGAACGAGCCATCTGTGTCTTCAGTGAGCGATTTTATCATCGGCAGACCTACAACCAAATCGCGTAGAAGATGCCTCTGATTGTCGAGTTCGCCCGAATAGGAGAGGTGCTGCCCACTTTCAGGAAATGACTTATAAAAGTCCCAATAAATATCTGCGAAAAGGTGCGCCACCAAAACCAATGAGGGCATCAACACCATGACCATCGCAGCCCGCTCGAAGCGCGGAGGTCGATCATCAGCATATATAAAAAGAAAATTTGAGGATACGGCTTCTCTAATGCGACACGCCTCTTTCCGATACGAAATAATCACTTCTTGCAAATCATCGCCACCGTCACCCCAAAGTGTTTTCGCGACATCGTGGTTTGGTTCCGCGATGAGCGGAAACAAGACGTGAGCTACCGTCGTTTGCTCTTTCTCAATGCTGAAAACGAGCCATCCATACAGCGCAAACCCAAACATTGCAGCGATAAGCCCGGCGTTTGCGGCAGAAATCTTCACTCCAATGATGGGTACGTTGATGCCTTCTAGTGATAAAACCTGTAGCCGTCTAATGTAGTTGAGCTCTTCGACATCCTTTTTCAAATACTGTTCCGAAATCGGATATTTAGATTGGTCGCCGCCTTCATGTTGGGAAAATTTCGCAAGCGCGATGTTCATTAGGCGAACATCCGCACGAGCTAAATTCCCACCAGGCAATTTTTCGTTCAGATTTGTTAAAAAAGACAGCGCGCCCAAAACAAGCAACGAAACGATGATATATCTGGTTCTTTTAGACTGAACGTCCAAGTCCATTAGCAAGTTCTTAGCGCGCGCCGAAAGGCGATCATGAATTTTCAAAGTTGGCTCCTATTCTTAAGTTTGGCATCACCCACCATAGGCCTAACGTCAGCTGCAGCACTTTGTTAGGCAGAATTTTCATAGCGTGTGAAATGCCTTAAGGAACTGCGTTTTTGATTGTTGGAACCTATAGTGTCCGTCTGCATTAATTTTCCGACGCTTTTCTGGGAAAGCCGGCATGACGTAGCCCCAATTAGAATTTCTCGCAAAGCAAACGACGCAGTCCAAATTCGAATCTTCCCACCTGTTCTCTATAACGTGAGTTTCATCCTTGGCATCTACAGTTTTAACCTGAATCCGATAGTAATGCGGTCCATCCGAGACTAGCAAATCAGTTTGGTGCGCATTATCTAGAATCGGAATAAATACCTGCCATCCGCCCTGCATTAGCCAGCTCACTACTAAGCTCTCAAAAGATGAATTCTTTAGAACTTGGGCAGTGCCTGGCTTCGTATGGGTTAAGGGTCGCGGCATGCTATTCGGCCTAACGTCTTAGCTAAGCGGCGCGGGCTTTATCCGCATCCGAGTGAACGAAGCGAGCGGCTTGAGCGGTTTGTTATACGACATTAGGAGCGCCATGCTTGAGCGTGACACAACCGGAAACAACGTCTCGAGAGCATGTCTTGCTCTGACATCGCCTGCGCGCTAACACCTATAATCCTTGCTCATTACGCTTTTTAAGTTCGACTTTTATCTCGGCTAATTCACTCGCTATTCGCTTTAACGAGATGGGAATCAGCGCGAAGAAATAGATAACCACTGCAACAAGAAAGAAGCCGATGAGCTGGCCGATTAAAGTCGCGATATTTAATTCCATAAGCATAAATCTAACACCTTCAGTAATTTCCGTTTGTCTTATAACGCTCAGCTCACCGGGATTTTGCGGAGCGCCAGCGTAGCAAAATATCCGTGTGTAGCTGCTTGTTATACACAATAACCTACCATGTATACCTTATAGGATTAGACGCACCCTTTTTGCGAAATTCATCTGGTGTGCGCTTACCTACATATTGTTGTTGTAACTCTACGGGAGCTTCATGCCCTTTGAATCCGTAACGCCCTTCAACCGTCTCTCTTCCTGGAAAATTTGCTGTATTTGCTTCTATCCACTCATCCGCAACGAAAGCACCCACAATTAAGCCTTGTATAGTTGCTAAAACAACCTCTGCTTCATTCGCTTTCTTTTTGCTCAAACGCCAAGCATAGCGAGTGGCTTCATAAAGTGAGCTATCTAGAGCGCTTCGATTAACGCTGATAAGCAAAGCTTTGTATTCAAACTTTGCAGTTTCTGCGGAATATCTCTTTATGATTTCGGAAGAATGCATGGCACCAAAATCACTATTCCCATGACCATCCATAATATTGGTTATTCCCGGATAAGCATCTATTAAAGCGGCTTCAACCTCGAAAGCTGATTTTTCAGATAATCCATGCCTGTGAATAACATGAGCAACATCAAATCCCGCTATGTGAATTGATCTGATTCGGGTCATTTTTTCAGACAGGGAATCAGTCTCAATATCACCGCGAGCATGAGCAAATACACGATTGCCCTTACCTTTCCCGATATAAAAGGTTTCTCCGTTCCTAGGATCAATTAACCGGTAAACATAGTATTGAAGTTTTTCTGCTACTTCGGGTGGAAAGGAATCAATCTTTGGGTCAGGCATGGGTTCTCCTTTGTGTATAACTAATAAATATACAGCGTTTTGCTGTTTTATTGAATAAACGAGCAAGTTGCTCTTTTATAACGGATACAACAAACTCGATTAAGCCTATGTCATTGTTTTGACTAGGTTTGGTGAAACATATATCCGCAGATATACAGCAAATTTGATGACTATCAACATACTTTCCTACACGCTTTCGGGCTGTTTTCCTATATGACAAGGTCAACGATTGTGGTTTTATATCTCTGATTTTATTAGAGATTTCAGCATGGCCGTGAAGTTGCTGGACAAGATGCGCAGCATTATTCGCCTGAAGCATTACAGTTTGCGTACTGAAAAAGCCTATCTGTACTGGGCGAAGCGGTATATTTTGTTTCATGGCAAACGCCATCCGCAGACCATGGGGGCCGCCGAGGTGACCGCATTTTTGAGTAACCTGGCGATTGAACGGCATTGCGCGCCCTCGACGCAGAATCAGGCGTTGAACAGCTTGTTGTTTCTGTATCGGCAGGTGCTGAAAATTGAACTTCCTTGGCTGGACGAAATAGTCCGTGCCAAGCAGCCGAGAAGAATTCCCGTCGTTTTGAGTATCACTGAGGTCCGCTCCATACTCACCTATCTGCCGGCACCGTATGAGCTGATTGTCCGGTTGCTCTATGGTTCTGGTTTGCGCATCGGCGAAGCCACCCGGTTGCGGGTTAAGGATGTCGATCTGGAACGGCGATCGCTGATTATCCGTGATGGCAAGGGTGCTAAGGACCGTGTCACTGTGCTGGCTGATTCCTGTTCTGACGCGGTTGCCAGACAGATTGAGCGGTCGCTGTCTATTTGTCAGCATGACCGACGGCAGCAGCTTGGTGGTGTTATTTTGCCTTATGCTCTTGCACGCAAGTATCCTGAGGCGCGTTTTGACAGTGGCTGGCAATTCGTTTTTCCAGCGAGTAAGCCGAGCCGTGAACCGCACAGCGGTGAGTTGGCGCGCTACCATATTTATAACAGCTCTGTACAAAGAGCCGTCAAATCGGCGAGTTCGCAGGCCGGTATCCGGAAACCGGTGACTTGCCATGCATTTCGTCACAGTTTTGCCACCCATTTGCTGGAGTCCGGTGCCGATATTCGCACTATCCAGAAGTTGCTTGGCCATTCCGATGTGCGCACAACGATGATTTATACGCACGTTATCGAGCGAGGCGCACTCGGAGCTCGCAGCCCGCTTGACAGAATGGGATAATGCGTATGTGATGATAAATATATAGTTTTTAGCCCCAACCCTTAATATTTCGATTAATCATAATCACAAATTTCTGATCTGGCAAGGACAGGAGCTACTCAAACCCATCCACCAACACCAAATCATCCACATCCAGATTAAGCACCAAAACATCCGCCGCGGGCAAGTTATCAAAGTTACTATCCCCACTGCTGCTGGGTGCGGTGATAATCTGGTAAGCGATATCGGGGTCAATCACGCCATCGGCGATACCGGTGACGGTAATGGTCTGCGGCATCAGAGCATTGGTGGGTGTGAAGGTGACGGTATTCGTGGAGACCATCCCCTCACTCGGATCAGAACTGCTTAAATCAATACTTACATTCTGTGCAGGAATGGCCGTGAGCACCATCTCAAAAGTATCCGTGCCGCCATCCTCATCGGTCACCAGGCCACTGGTTGGAAATACCTGTATCCCCGCAACCGTCGCATCCAGCACATTAACGGTTACATCATCCGGGTTAATGCCGGCATAATCCGGATCGTTGCTCTGGCTGGTGGCGGTGGTTACCCCGCACACTCGATCACCGGCGAACATCAGGTCATCGATACCAAACACGGTCACCATCCGGCTGATCTGACCCGGGGTCAGCGTAATGGTTGAATCAGCCAGATTGCAGGCGCCGGTAGTGGTACTGACATCAATATCAACATCGTCCGCCGGGATAGTGTCCAGCGAGATCATAAAGGCGTTACTGCCATTTTCCGGCACGTCAATACTCAATCGCGCGACCGTGATGCCCGGCACATCGGTATCCACCACCGTCACCGTTACATCCGCCGCATCCAAACCGTCATAAGCCATATCCGGTGATATGGACGGCGCGGTCAGTACAATGCAATCCAGATCACCATCCAGCAGTAAATCATCCACCGCCTGAACCGTTGCCATGGCACTGGGCGAGGCGCCGGTCAGCATCACCGTATCCGGCGATACGCTGCACTCACCATTACTGGTCGATAAATTAATGCTGACGGTATCCAGCGGTGGCGTCTGGGCGGTGATGGTGAAGGTATCGCTGCCGGCCGGTTCGCTGACGCTCAAGGTCAGCGGCGCGACCAGAATACCGGCGGTATCGTCATCTGCCACACTTACCGACACATCCGCCGGGTCCATGCCCTGGTAATCCATATCACTGCTGATGGCCGGATCAATCTGAATATCACAACTTTGAGTGCCGTCCACCACCACATCGTCCTCTGCGGTGACGGTAATGGTTTCAAACCGTGTGGTGGCATCCAGACTCAGCATGGTCTGGTCGATCACGCACTCACTGCTGGTGGTGCTCAGATTGATCATCACCGGCGCAGTGGGATCGGTATCCAGCCGCACGATAAACGTGCCGCTGGTATCCGGCTCGCTCAAGTTTAGCGTTTGCGGCAGCACGGTAATGCCCGGTCCGGCGAAGGTGAAACTTTGCACACCTAACCTGCTCATTCCCGCATGCAAAGTATTGGTATCCAATGATGAGACTGTCAGCGTAGCCGCCTCGCGATCACCAATGGCAGTCACTTCGTCCTCCAATCGCTGCCAACTCGCAGCCGCATCGGTGCTGATAAATGTCCCCAGTAACGAGCTGGCATAAACCGTATCTGGCGCTGCCGGATTCACTGTTACTGATCGCATAAACAGTGGCGTGGGCAAACCATTGTTTATTGGCGTCCAGTTGGCGCCCGTATCGATGCTTTTGAACATACCATTGTTGGTTGCTGCATACAGCGTGGTCGGCGTGACCGGATTGAACACAACATCCTGTACTGCCGATGCAGTAATACCATTCTGTGACGGTGCCCAGCTCACACCGCTATCGGTGCTTTTGAACAGCACATTTCCGACCGCCGCCTGAACAACAAACAGGTTCGACGGTGTTAACGGGTCGATTTCAATTTCCAGCACAAAGTTCGTCGGCAGACCGTTGGTTACCCGCGCCCAGTTCGCGCCGGTATCCACACTGACAAACAAACCGCCACTGGTGCCGGTACCGGCAAACAGATGATTGGTGGTTCCCGGAACAATGGCAATGTCATTCACTCTGGAATTGGTCAACCCGTTATTGATGGCCGCCCAACTGGCGCCGCCGTCGATGCTGCGGAATGCGCCGCCGGAGGAAACCCCCAGGTACAATACCCCGTTGATATCGCGGGTTATCGAGTTGGTCTGGACCGAAGGCAGGTTGCCATTGCTGCGAAACCAGCTGAGTCCGCCGTCCAGGGTTTTGTAGACGCTGCTTGCCGAGGCAGCATAAAAAATCTGCGGATTGACCGGATCAAACGCGATCTCGTTAACTATCGTGTTGAGCAGACCATTGCTGCGGTCACCCCAATTACCGCCACCGTCACTGCTGGCATAAATCCCACTGAGATTGGCGGTAAAGACCGTCCCAGGCTCAATCGCGGATACGGCGATGGCTTCGGTGAACGAATCAATATGCCCGGAATCGCTGATACTCCAACTCGCTGCGCCATCGGCGGATTTCCAGGGATCGCCGTTGTTGACGGTATACAGCACCATCGGATTGAGCGGGTCAACTGCAATATCCCGCAACGAAGTTGCCATCAACCCGGTGCTGCTGTTGTTCCAGCCGGCTGCGCCGTTGGTGCTTTTATACACCCGGTTGCTGGTAATGGCATACAGCGTTCCGGGAGATGGTGCGTCGGGGTCAACCGCCAGAGCGGTTGCAGTGCCCGCAATACCGGTATTGGCCAGTGACCAGTTGCTGGCGCTGTCCACACTTTTGAACACCCCGTCATTGGTCGCCACATACAATACGTTGCTGAGATTGGCGTCTATCGCGATGTCGAAGACCGTATTGGTAGTCAGGCCATTGTTCATCAGCATCCAGCTCTGGCCACCATTGGTGCTGCGCTGCACACCGACAAAACCCGCGATATACAGAATTTGTGGGTCGAACGGATCGATGATCAGAGCGCCGGTATTAGAACCAGCCAGCAAAAAACTGTTCCAGCTGGTGCCGCCATCGGTGGACTTAAAAATCGTACTGATACCGGCGGCATAGATGGTATCCGGTGATTGCGGATCGACTGCCACGGCAGCAATAAGTGGAAGATTGCCATTTATAAATGCGATGCCCTCGTTGACCGTGAACCAGTTCAGACCACCATCAACCGTCTTGAACACCCCGTTCTGCGGGGTAGCGGCATAAGCAATATCCGGATTGACCGGATGCAGGGCGATATCCCTGACATCACCGCCATCCGGACCATTACCCGTCCATAGGTTATTGCCGGCCCAGAGAGACTCAGCAGCGAGACCGCAGAAAGCCAGCAAACATAACCCACCCGCGCGGCGGCCAGCCGCAAACAACACTCTAATCATAGCCATCCCGATCATTTTTATTTTCAGCGTAGTGTAGCCTAAATGACTGATTCGCTGAAGTTTTATACTTTTCTGGCAAGTCGGGGAGCTTGCTGGGAACACGGGATTTTCTGAGCAAAACTCGACGCACATAGCGACGCTGCTGTTACAACGCCTGGATAAGCTGACTTGACAGCTTTCCGGCCCTGCCAGAGAATGCGCCGGTGTTGTGCGTCACAGGGGTAACCATTCTATACCCGGCCGTGCCAACACCTCTGATTACCCGGATTTTCAGCCAAACCGCTTATACCTTTAGCGGCAAGCGTTTTGCTCAACTACCACGACACCAGGATACGCATGATGAACGTTAGAATCCGCCCTCTGATAGCAATCACCCGCCGATTAATCGTTCTGATGGCCATGCTGCCGGCTGTCGCCAGCGCCACCAATGTACTGGTACAAACACCATTGGGCGAGTTTGAGATAGAGCTGTTTGATACCCTGGCGCCAAGGAACGTGTTCAACTTTTTGAACTACGTCAACGATGACGATTATGCGGGCAGCTTTATCAATCGCAGTGTGAACAACTTTGTCATTCAAGGCGGCGGTTTTACCTTTATCGACGGCGAATTCGCCAGGGTTACCCAGAACCCTCCCGTGCTCAATGAGTTTGACCTGTCCAATCTGCGTGGCACCGTGGCGATGGCCAAGTTGCCGGGCAATCCCAACAGCGCCACCAGCGACTGGTTTATCAATCTGGCGGATAACTCGGCCAACCTGGATACCCAGAACGGTGGTTTTACCGTGTTTGGCCGGGTGATTGGCAATGGCATGCAGGTGGTGGATGCCATAGCCGCCCTGCCCCGAACCAATATTTCCGGCCAATTTCCCGAACTGCCGGTGATTGATTTCAATGGTGGCGAAATCCAGGCGGAAAACCTGGTGTTTACTGATATTGCGGTCGTTCCTGAAACACCGGTTGCTGATTTTCGCATCAACCTCGGCATGGCGGGTTCCTGGTTTAATCCGGATACCAATGGCCAGGGTTTTGTATTTGACGTGGTCGATAGTGAAACCACCCGGTTGCTGGCCGCCGCGTGGTTTACCTTCGATACCAATCCGCCAGGCATGGATGACAACGATGGTTTCGGCAGCATGCAACAGCGCTGGTTCTCCGCCAATGGCGGCTTTGCCGGCAATACCGCCACCATGCAGATTTTTTCACCCACTGGTGGCGTGTTCAACAATGCCGGCTTTGTGGTTGACCGGGGTGAGCCGGTCGGTACCATGACCGCCAGGTTTTTTGACTGTGAAAATGGAGATATATCGTTTGACTTTGACTCCCCTGACGTCGCTGATGCTACCATTGAGATTCGCCGCATTGCATCCAGTGCAGTTTGTCAGGCCATTGTTGCCGGGGATTTAGCCGTCTCTGAATAAGCCAGTGAAGCTCAATAGCGCTAGCATGCCTTTATTTGACGCTACTGGAAACACTGACAAGCTTCCACATGCCATCCGTATAAGCCCATACCTGGGTGCCACCACCACCGGCAGAAACCATTTCACCTGACTTGAGCACAACATCAGCCTGATACTCATTAACAAGAATCACCGCGCTACGATTGATCACGCTTATTTTCACCTTGCTGAACTCAAGCAACCGGTAACTTTCCAACGCTGCAAATTGTTGGCGGGTTGCTTTTTCAAACACTTCGAATGAGTGCGCGACGGTGCCATCCGCATTCAGAGCCGTGAAACGCTGTTTATCAAAATGTTCGAAATAAGCATCAGCATCCAATGCCTGAGCCGCTGCTGCAAGCCTCGAAAATGATTGATTAACCGCCCCGTTGATCTGGTTCACATCCTCGTTTGAAAGCATGGAATCATTTTGCCTGCATGCCGAACAAGCCAAAGTAAGAACTAAAATTGCAGATACTAATTTGGTGTTTTTCATGCCACCATTTTAATCCAATAAAACGCTTATAAACACCCGGCTTTGAATAACGGCGGCACTAGCACACTACTAAGTCATCAATTATTGATACCATCGCTGATAGGATTTTATGATCCCTGTTTCCCCGGTTCTCCCTTATACCCCAGACGCGTCTGGTTATTGAGCCACTGGTGAGGTCGATACTGGATACAGCTATTTAGCCAGGCAGGTAATTTTCCTGGAATGGACTGTGCCACTCATGGCTGCCTGCACATCAGACCGCGGAAACATACATGCAGAAAAATAGGCAGCTACTTTTCGCACTAATCGCTCAGCACATCGCGGCACAAAATAATTGCCGCGACGCTGATAGCCACCGCATATAATGGCATAGCGCCGTAGGCCTGCAATGTTGTTGCCAGCCCGGTAGGCGCGAGGCTGGCTGCAGTTGCAACTGTCCAGTCTGATGCGGCAGCGATCTGGGCACTGACTGAAGCCACCAGATCAATACTCAACTTAAAGACAAGTGGTACTAAACCTAAACCAGCCAGCGTGCCGATGCGTCGGCGCCAGTATTTCGCCCGCTCATTTGCTGCAATCGTTTTAGACACTCTGGTCAAGAAGTCTTTGCCCTCAAGCGGATTTGGGGGGCTGATAAATAAACCACGTAGTTCATTGTCCAATTGTGTTGACATGTGCTAACTCCGATAGTCCGCGAGTAAAGCGCGCAGGCGCTTTCCGCCGCGCGTTATGTGAGATTTGACCGTACCTAACGGTAACTTTGAAAGCGCTGCAATTTCGCGATGGCTCATGCCATCCTGGTACGCCAGCACAAGGCACAATCGCACTGATGCCGGCAATAGCTGCAGCGCTGCGTCAAGATCAATGGCTTGCGCGGGATTGGCGCCGCCGAGATCGACCTCAACCTCAGCATCGCCCTGCTGGTCGATCGGTAACTGCGATTTGCGACAATGCTGCAACCAGATATTCACTGAAACTTTCTTTAACCATGCGGGGTAGGCTGCGACCGACTGCAGGGACTTGATGGTGCGCCATGCCTGCAAAAAAACCTGCTGTGACAAGTCATCGGCCAAAGTTTTATCGCCGCTCAGTCTGTACATAAAGTTGCGAACAATCGATTGCCTTCTGCGCACCAGCTCGTTGAACGCATGGCTGTTGTCCAACATGGCAAGACCGACAATCGCGGCTTCGCTGGCATGCTGGAAATCAGTGGGTGTCGGGCGCAAAGGTTGACGCCTGACTAGCCTGATATCTCATCACCGCTGGCCCTTGTGGCCAGGGCCGCGGCTACAAAAAAACCGATACCCAGACTGGCGCAAAGACTGGCGGTTGCCAACAGTCCATTGGTTGACGGTGCATCCGTAACGATGAGTGCCATCAGCGCCAGCCCTGAGCCCGCGAATAACGCCATGACGCCGACGATCCTGAGTGATAGCTGCAGCGATGGTAACTTGTTGCTACCGCTGTCCAGTATTTTATTGATCAAGCTCTCATCGTCGCCGTGACCTTTCTCGATCAGCGCGCGAAGCGTTTCATGCTTGAGGCGTCGCCTCGCGGCAGTGGACCATAACGTACCGCCGCCGATAACCGACAAGAATATCCAAAATCCGAAAATATCCATGTGTGTCTCCTATTGTATTAATGCATTGGTGGCGCCGGACAGCTGCCGCCGCAGGGCACAGCAGTCCATGCGCCTAAACCGCTTGAACTAGGGTTGTGCGACCCGGGTCGCTTCATCGACCAGTTTGCCAAGTTCGGAGATTGTGAACCCCTCTATGCTACCCGTCGCGGTTCTGACAAAGCGAAACTGCAGGGGCGCGTGCCCGGCGTCGAAAATGTCATCGCCAAGCGGGACCAGCGGCATCTCGAAATCTTCAGCTTTGATCAGCAAGTGGTGCTCGACGACGGAGATCACAATCGCTCCGGTTTGCACTGAGTGATAACTGCCTGCGTAAAGCGACAAGCTGTCGACAGCCAGCGATAATGGCGCTGTTGTGGCCAGCTCTGCGCCCGTTTGATGGGCGTAACTGAATACCCGTGACAGCTTCAGGCCACCGTCATGCAGACGCCACAGATGTGCGTATCTGGCATCGCTTGGTGTCGCCAACGGGCCTTCCCGTCCAGAGTAGAACCGGTGTTCGCCAACGATCAGCAGCCCGTAAGCGGGAATCGGATGCACGCTATCGCTGCTGCCGACCGCCTCACGACGAAGTCGTGGTTGACCATCACTGCAGAGGTTGCGTTTCACCGTTTCGGTCAGTGCCCTGGCACCAACAATGAAGCCATCCTGATCATGATAGAACTCTAACTCAGGGTCCAGCAACTGATGCAGTTTGACCGTATCACAGCGATTGAAGGCTGCCCACAGCATGCGCTCATGGTCACGAACACTCTCAGCGGAGATTGCAGCAACATCCGGAACGCCCACCGCCAACAGTGGCGGCTGGTAGCTCAGCAATACTATGAAAAGTATGGCGATATGTGCTGACAGCACGGATTGGTTGATGCCTGGGTAATTGATTTTCATTGCATTCCTCAGTGATGCGGGCGAGTCGGGTGGTTCAGGCAGATGATCAGTGGATTGCGCTCTGAAACTAAACCGTCTTCACTTATAGGGATGCAACTTGGCAGGCCATTGGATGCAGCCGAACCAATATTGATTTGAAACAGGGCAAATACACACCGGGCATACTGAGGTAATTAGGCAAGCTCTGATATCGAACACTGGACATAGGACAGGCGCATTGCAACGGCAAAGATACCAGCCCCGCACCAGATATAAGCCGCCTATAGATCAACGTATCAGCTATTATTGGCAGGTCAATAACCATGCCCACTGTCGCTCTACCAAGGAAAGCACATGACAAAAATTATCCTCATTACCGGTGCATCATCTGGCATAGGCGCGGCCTGCGCGCGCGCCGCTGCGAATGCAGGCCACAAGCTGATACTCGCCGCTCGCTCGATTGACAAGCTGCAATCTCTGGCAGCGGAACTCGGTACAGACAACGCCTTAGCGGTTGAGTGCGATGTAACCGACCCGCAATCGCAACAAGCCATGTTTACTGAGGGCGCCCGGCATTTCGGCGGCATTGACGTTGTTTTCGCCAATGCCGGCATCGGCGCTAAAGCCAAAGGCACCGAACAGGGCGATATTGAAAACTTCCGCCAACTGGTGATGGTCAACAACTTTGGCGTTACCGTGACCTGCCATTACGCCATACCCTACCTGAAAGCCAGCAGGGGACATCTAGTACTGACCGGCTCACAAGCCGGGCATCGGGCCCTGACGGGATCGGTCTACAGCGCCACCAAATGGTTTATCCGGGGATACGCCAAGAACCTTGCCAATGAACTGAGTGAGCACAGTGTCCGCGTCACCAGCATTGATCCCGGCATGGTGGACACGCCCTTTTTCGACAGTGAAAAGCCGCACGCCCTGCGCCCGGAAGACATCGGTCGCGCCTTCTTATACGCCATTGAGCAACCCGCGCATGTACGCATAGCAGACCTTGAAATCTACCCGATGCTCGACGGTCACTAGTGCATCGCGGTTGAACTGTCGCGGGTTTCAGCCCGCAACCAGTTTAATGCCTCACTATCATCCCAATTCCGCCAACCGCAGCGATCCGCCGGGATGTGAAACAACCGGACCCACGACAAACAGAATTGCCTGAGCGCCATCGGCGGCACTTGCCGCGATAGCAAAATTTGACCGACAATAAACACATTAACTAATCGCCAACGGCAACTGATTCGGGTTGCTCTTTTCCGGTAATCAGGTATTCCCGTAAATCATCAATCAGCGCGACCCCGGTATTGCTGTTGGTAAAGACAATAAAGCCCATCTTGTGGTCCTGATAAATTTCAAAGATGCATTGAAAGTCACCGTTATTACCGCCGTGGCCAAAAACCAGCCCGTAGGGGGAATTCATCAAATGAAAGCCAAGACCCATTCGGCTGGGCCATTGCGGCCGTTGCTCTGGCTCCAGCGGCACTTCTATTTGCGGTTCCAGCATCCTGGCATAGCCTTCAGCAGACAGTCCCTGCTGCTTGATCAGGTTGATCATGAAATTGGAAAAAGTCTCCGCTTCGGTATACATACTGTGTGCAACACCGATTTGTTCAGGAAAACCATACGGCCCGGCCTTGCCATCAATATGACCGCGCGAGGCGACCGGATAGAGCGCTTCGGTGTCTGAAAAATAGGTATTTTCTACCAAACCCATTGGCCGTTGCACTTCTTCCATGAGCACGGTTTCTAGTGGCTTATCGGCGATTTTGGCAATCACCCGGCCAAGATATTCAAAACCTTCGCCGGAATAACCGTATTTGATTCCCGGATAGAATTTGATGTCGAGTTTGCCATCCTCATTAAACCAGCGCCAGTTGGGAAAACCGCTTTGATGCGACAGCACATGCCGTGCAGTGATTTTCTTGTAGCGCTCATCATGGGCAATATCTTCAAACGGCAGATACAGGTAAAGCGGCTTATCCAGATCGATTTCACCACGCTGGGCCATCCTGTTGACTGCAAACGCGAATACGATTTTGGTGATGGACGCGGCTTCGAACAGTGTCTCGCCGGTAACCGGCTCTGCGGAGTAAGTGTTTTTCAAGCCCAGGGCGCGGTGATAAACCAGTTGCGAATCCTTGACCAACGCTACTGAAACACCCGGCACCTGATAATAGTCCATCAGTGCCAGAATGGTGCTGTCGACGGACTCAGCCTGCTCCGGCGTGTAATCAAACAATACGCCTTTGCTGTGCAAAATATCCGGAGCCGCTAGGGTCGCAACATGCAACAGCGGCGCACTGACCGTCTCGCCGTTGCTGACCGATGCAACCACTGCCTTGCCGGGCGCGACAACCTGCAGATCGCTCCAGGGATCACCGAAGGTTTTGTCCGGAATGCTGATGGCATAGTCACCCACTGGCAGCGTCACCGCATACTTACCGTTGTCGTCAACCGCGGCGTGCAGCCACAAGTCCGGATTATCGCTGGCCACAATACGCACGCGCTGGGGCCGGGGCTGGCCTGGCTGAGTGTCACTGGTTTCGCTGTCAGCCTGTTGAGCTACCGCCTGCCAGTCAAGCCTGCCCTGTAACGTGCCTAGGTTTTTTTTCGGATCGATCAACAGCAAATCGCCAATCCGTCCGCCGGCCTGACTTTTAGCAAAACCGGGGCCCCAGACATACAGCGCAGCCGCTTCATCATGGTCTACTGCATCGCTGTCGCTGATCAAAAAATCAATGCCCAGCGAGCTACCCGGTTTCAGTGGCTGAGCGGTTTTGATCCGCCATTCGTAGGTGGTGGTATTTTCGTGGCGTTTGACTTCAAGCGTGACATTATCCCAACCGGCTTGTTCGACATCCGCATCCCAATGCCCCGAGCTGGTCAATAACTGCCGCTGGTCGCCGGTGGCCGAATACAGTACCGCACCAGAACCTTGTGGCTCATGGTTGCGATCAAAGTACACAATGACGCCATCCTGATCACTCCAGCTGACATCACTGATGTCACCAGTGCTGTGCAACTGATCGGTAACTTCGATGCCAAGATAGACGGACCGGCTGTCCACGTCATAACCGGCACGGAAGTCAGCGCTGAAATTCTCGTCACCCGGCGTCACCTCCTGCTGCGCATTGAGTTGAATCGGATAGCGCTGTAAACCATCGGGCCAATCGCTCAGATCTCCATCAACGGTAATCCCACTAACCGGATAAGCATAGGCAATCGCGCCGTTATCGGCTTGAGCCGAACAAACCCAGGCCAGACTAAGTACGCAGGATATCAATAGACGAATCATATTCACTCCGTGGTGTTCACTTGATGGAAAAAGCGGCATCCCTAATAGATGCACCCGGAAACTGAATGGTTTAGAGTGCTTGAAAATTTTTCCGGCGCCACCGGCGGAGCTAAGCCGCGGAGCGGAACAGCTGCTTGCTAAAGCTGCCCTGCCAGCCAGCCCGGGCTATAACCATATGAACAATAGACGCGTCTGGGCAAGTATCCGAGGATTAATTGAAACGGCTAGCCAATTGAATTAACGCAACAACTGCGCGCCTGGCTCAATAAACCACCAGCCTTGGGCATGGCCTGTGCAGACACTTATTGGCGGCTTTGGTGCTGCTCAGATACGACAGGTTAGAGAAAAATTCTTGAAACCCACGCTCGCTGATCAAAATAGAACTGTGACTATCTATAGTCGATACAAACACCCGTGATTCCCAGTAGGGTGGAATAAGCGCAGCGTATTCCACCAACTGTCACAACAGATCATCACCCTCCGTATTTTGGTGCAATGCGCTATGCTTATTGCACCCTACGGTCATATCTATCCCAGATGAGAACCAGCGCTTTTTAGGCGGCCACAAACCTGCCCGTTTCCCCATCATATTTGATCGTGGCACTGACCACGCCACCACCAAACTTCAGCACAATCGGCGTGCCCGATACTTCCGATATCACAAATCCGGATTCCACCCTGGCCATCAGCGCTACCGCAATACTATCTTCCGGTGTAAAGACCGCTTCCTGCCCACGTAGTACCGTCTGCGCATTCAGAGGCTGGTAATGAACAACTTCACCATTGACCTGCGCGGCCTGTGCCATGCCGAAGGTCAGCGCGGGCACATCAAATTGCTGATTACGTATGCCATACTCACCAGGACCAATATTTGCCGCTTTGACCGGCGGACCAAAAGCACCCTCTTTGAACGGGTACCACATCTGCGGCTCAGCCTGTTGCTCCGCCATTCTCTTGATTACCGCACCGTTGAGCGTCTCGCTTTGGGACGCATAAACTGCATAATCATCCTCCCAGGAAACCTCGTTTGCCTCGAAAGGACTGAAAGCAACCCAGACCACGCTTTGTTCAGCGATAACCGGTGTTTTAAGTATCACAACCCGTTCCTTAGCCGCCAGGATGGTTGACAGGTCGGAACTATTGAATTCAACATTGAGTGTGAAACTTGGCATGACTAACCTCCATGTTTGATATACAGATCAGTATGCCATAAACGGAAAGGCTCCCTTGCCCTGCGAGAGTTACAAACCATAACCTACACCTTAAAACCCCAGGATTAAATTCTGCTGTGTCTGCGCATCGAAATCAGGTGTGTTGCGTACACAATCGAGCTTTTGTCGACAAAGCGCAGAGTTGACGAAGCGCAGAGTTGAGACACCCACATCTTCTGATGCAAATTAAATTGTGGGTGTCCATAGCCGCTTATAGTGGGTGTCCATAGCCGTTTCCCTGATGCTTATAGTGGGTGTCCATAGCCGTTTCCCTGATGCAAATAAAATTGTGGGTGCACAGAGTTGAGACACCCACATCTTCTGATGCAAATTAAATTGTGGGTGTCCATAGCCGCTTCCGATGCCGCCAGCGGAGCTAAACCGCATAGCAGCACAGCTGCTTGCTAAAGCTGCCCTGCCAGCCTGCCCGGGTTATGGCCATATGGACAATAGACGCGTCCGGGCAAATATCCTAGGGTTAATCGAAACGGCTAAGCAATTGAATTAACGCAACAACTGCGCGCCTGGCCCGATATAGCACCAGCCTTGAGCACGGCCTGCGCAGACACTCACTGGCAGCGTTTAGGCTGCTCAGTCTTCATTGGCGAGGGATACGATATGACTGGTTCTTGCAATACCCCTGCGAAGTTTCGTGCACTGGTGATGATGATTGCTTTGCTGCTGCCGGCTTTGGCTGGCGCGGGCAGCTGGCAACGAGGCATCAGCCTGGGCGGTTTTAATAACGTCAACATCTACACCCCGACATCATTCTCACCCATCGGACCAGCGCAACAACGATCATTGCTGCTGGTTCTGCATGGCTGTGTTCAGCCCATCAGCAATTATGATACCGCCAACCTGGAAGACGCGGCCGACAGCTACGGAATGGTTATTGCGGTACCCGATGCCGTCAATAAGGCCGGTTTCAGTTGCTGGTCTTACTGGACCGGTACAAAATCCCGCTCCAGTGATGACTATCAACGTCTGATCAACCTGGCCAATACTCTGAGCAGCGACCCTGGCCGCGGCATTGACCCTGATCAGGTCTACATCTCCGGGCTGTCTTCAGGCGCCAGCTTTGCCAATACCACGGCCTGTCTGGCGCCCGATGTATTCGCTGGCGTGGCTGTCAGCGCCGGCCCAAGTATCGGCACCAGTTCCAACGGCGCATTGGGCCCATGCGAATCAGCTGATGTTGCAGCCCGCTGTGACAGCTATGCAGGCAGCGCCTATCGGCAATATTTCGCTACTCAGATTGCCTCCATCGCGCAGGGCGATGCGGATACCACCGTCAATCAATGCTACAACACCCAAAACTCCGTTGGCATGGCCGCCTTGTATGGGGTGAGCGAGCTGCCCGGCACCGTTACCGTTACCGATGGGGCCGGACGGACCGCGCAGGAAACCCTATGGCAGAACGGCCGGGTTTCCAGGCTCTGGTTTAACGGTGTAGATCACGCATGGTCGGGCGGCGCCGGTGCATCAGGTAGTTTTATATCCGCGGCCAGCATCAACTACGCCGCGTATTTAGGTGGTTTTTTTGCCGCCTATAATCAGCGCGTCAACCGCAATACACCGCCTGAGATCAGCAATCTGCTGCTGGCGGAAGATGCCGGCCGCATTGCGATTACCGCAACGGTCACCGATACCGATGGCAGTGTCGCCGAAGCAAGCGCCGCGATCAGTGAAGCTGATACTGGCGTGCCGGTCGCTACAGTGATGCTGACTGTCGCAGGCAGCACTTACAGCGGTCTCAGCACAAGCCTGGCGGATAATCTGTATAGCGTAACCCTGAGCGCAACTGACGACAGCGGCTCAACCAGCAGCCCGGTGACCGCAACCGTGCGCATTGGTCCGCCGCCGCCGCCAGCAGCCCCGGCATTCAGCAATATCGCTGCCACCGTGGCCGGACAGTGCGTGACGGTAACCGGCGAGGTTATTGATCAGAACCAGGACCTTGATACCGTTATTGCCACCTTCAGCAATGGCAGCGTAACCGCAACCATCAGCGGCACATCTTTTACCGCCGCACGCTGTGGTCTGCCGGGTGGCGTCAATGAAGCCACTTTGGTGGCCACTGACCTCAGTGGTCTGAGCACCAGTGAATCGGTATTTTTCAGTCTTGATAGCGGACAGACCGCAACGCTGAGTGAACATATCAATGCCGGACGGCTGGCTTATACCAATTACGCCGACTGCTACCTGGAATATGCCAGCCTGCCTTTTACCCTGAGCGAAATCGCCTTATCCACAACTCAGTGCCGCTGGCAGGACGACGACGCCTCGTGTTCAGGTCCAAACGTCGCCTGCAGTGGTGATGGCGGCGATCCGGGAGGCGGCGGTGATGGGGGTGGCACGTGCGAACAACAAACCACCGTCAATTATTACCACAAGACCAGCAACCGGGCCTACAGTACCGGCGCTTTCTTCAGCCCGGACTATTTCGCCAATGGCAGCAATGACCCCATGCCAGGCTCAACCTGGGGCGTCAATACGCTATACAGTATCGATGGTGTGGTCTGGAACAGGGGTGAGTGCCCCTGACCGCCTGGTAGAAACCGGCGGAATATCCTCAGCATATTCTGCTTATCTGACATTTTTTACTGCCAGTATGGCGGCAGCGCCAACCGATCACAGACACAGCGCGGCTAAAAATCAGCTCTTCCAATAATAAGCGAACCGGGTATGGCGACAACGCCATACCCGGTTCATATCAATTATCCACCTGGTCGGATAATAACCAGGTTAGCTGTCCTGCTATCTGCCCTCGCGGGTCACATTATGTATCTGAACAGCGCTTTGACTGGTAAGAAACACCTCATCTCTTTCAGCGGGAATATAAATAGCGCTCACTTTGTGACCGCCCGCTGTAAGCCGCGAGGTTATCCAGCTGGCCTGCCCGTTTTCATCCAGCTCAATCGGATCACCTATCCAGTCACCATCCAGAACAAACTGAATTGCACCTTTGGGGGCATCCTGATCAACCTCTCCGGGTTTGATGGTTTTATCCAGAGCGGCCCTGAACACCTTCGCCGTGAAGGTGACCTTTTCGCCCGGCCGTGACGGATTACGGTTACCACTCAAGATGGTTTTTGTCAGACCAGCCTCAATTCGCTGGGTCTGCTCATACAGCTTGGCAAAACCCGGTTCGCCGGTCAGCATGACATCAAACACACAATCGGCATTGTTTTGCTCGTCCAAGATCACCCGGCAAAACTCCTTGGCAACATCGCTGTCCAGCGGTTCCGTCGGCGGGCTTTCCGGAATCTCGCAGGGTGGTTGTTCGGGTGGCCAGCCCCGGTTGGTATAGGTTTTGGTCGAAGTACCCGGGGCGTAATCAAACAGACTGGTTGCAGAGGTTACCCGCCAGGCATCGGCAAAAGTTTTATTTAAATCACTGTAGCGTTGCGACAATGGACCCGGACGAGGTCCCAGTAAAGTCCCATCGGGCAGTGCCGGCAACCAGTTACCAGCCGGGATAATTCCCATCACGCCCTGCTCGGCCGGGGTATTGAAGACACTGACGTTCAAATACCACCTGCTTTGCGAGCTCCACCACCTGGACAGTGCCACCATGGTAGTTCCGTCAGCGAAGTCTATCTGGATGCCGTCGCCGGCCGGGGCTTCCGCCACCCGCCCGCTCAGTCCGAGATCAATGCCGTTGGCAGGCAGACTGGTCAGCACACCGTCTATGCGCAACTGCAGTCCATCCGGATCGGGTTCACCGTTCAGGTTGGGCTGGTAGCTGACGCGATGTGCGCCCACCCGGGCGGCCACCGCGGTGTTAATGCTGACACAGCTTGCCAGTCCGGTATGTGCATTGCCAATGGGCGGCGCTGTGGACACCGGTGACTGGCGCGTCTGGATCTGCATGTCATCATCAGCACGCAAGACCACAAACTCACCCGCACTATGGAAATCATAGTGAACGCCGTCCACGGTCCTGATATGCGGGTCGCCATTGTTGGATGCATCATAAACGGTGCGGTCATTGGTCAACATCACCTCGTCCACCACAATGCGACCCCGACCGGAACCCCAGGAAGGACCCACATTTAGCCGCACCGCAACGATATTGCCCAGATTCAGACCCGAGCCATTATTGAGAAAGTCGGTAACCCGGATGCGGATGGTTTCCATCTCATTGTGCCAGCCGCCGCTGCGCGCATAGGGTTGTTCCAGGCCACCACCGAACGCACCGATATTGATGGAACTGCTGGTGCCGGTATTATCGCGCAGGGTCAGCGTGAAAGTCAGATCACCCAGCACCGCCAGGGTATTGGGATGCTGGGTGCCCTGGGCACCGCGCAGGGATAGATACAGGTTGTCGTTAAACAGCAGTCGGCTGGCAAAGTTGCGCTGCCCGACAGCCACTTCCCACTCATAAAAGCGGTCTTGATTGGTCCAGTCGAACACTACCCCGCGGGTGGTGTCGGCAGGACCACCCTGGGTCGCACCATTGAACGGGTCCGAAGTCGTCCAGCTGAAACTGCTGTTGTTGTCGTCCAGCCGGCCCTCGGTCAGATTTTGCACATTGAAGGTTACCGCGGCACCTGAGCTGCTGGTTCCCGTGCCGGTTTGGGTCTGATAATCGTCAATAATGAAATTACCGCTGGCGGTCCCGTCGCGGTATTCATGGCTGACTACGATGCAGGCATTGCCGGTCGGCACACCGATCGGGCGGAAACTTTCATACTGCCGGGTTAAAAAATCAATGGACGGAATATTGTCCTCGATATAGCGTTTGACCAGCGGCAAAAAGTGACCCAGCTGAATCTGATGCGTCAGGCTGTTGGTGGGACCAATCGAGCACGGGCCGAAAAATGCGGCAGCGGCTGAATTGTTGTCGTGAAACCAGCCATGTCCGGTGCCCTGGATAGTGGTGGACTGACGATTACCAGTGGCTCGATCATGCAGATGAAAGGTCTGGCAGAGATCACAGCCAGCTGAACCATTGACATCAGAATCACCTGACGCGGTCCACAGATGATAATTGGCATCGTGCGGATCAGCCACATTGGTTTTTTCAAAATCGGTCGGCAGCATGCTGCTGATCAGTTTGATATTGGCCCGCACGAAATTCACCGGTGTGTGGGTACCATCAAATAGCCGGTCATAAGCAATTGCCACGCCCTCTGCGCCACGACTATGCCCGATCCAGGTAATCCGGCTGGTATCCAGATGGCCAACCAGTGCGCCGCCGGCAATCACTCCGGCAGCCACCTGATCGATAAAGGCATCGGTATGCCCCAGAGTGGTGGTAGCCGCGGTTTGCACCCCCGGTTCAGTGTTGTTGTCGTGACTCATCACGATATAACCATATGAGGCGAGATGATTACCGATGTGGTCATACCATTGATAATTGTGACCGTTGCCGCGGCTGATAATGATCAATGGCAACTGCCCCATGGTCGCGATAGTCGTCGGGTAATATAAATCTTCGGCCAGTTTGTTGGCTGGAATACCGAAGCTTGCGCCCACCGTTGCATTAATACTGTACAGCGTTTCGGTGACCGCCAGTGGACCTGCGGCCGTGGTGTCGTGAACGACGTACAGGCCGGCTTCGTTTTTCAGACCGTCAATAAAATCCGCATTACCGAGCAGGCCGTCCTGATCGCAGTCCAGGACCACGTCATAACCTACCCCCAGACCGAGACCGGCATTGGCGCTCAACTCGGATGGCCCGGCCACCAGAAAGGTATTGCTCTGGATATTAGCCGCGCTGAAAGTCTGTGTCTGGGCGCCGCCGGTGGTGACGTCGGTGAGGGTGTTATTCGTCGCCCACCCGGTGGTGCCTTTGGCCGTCACCACGTAGATGTCACAGGTTTGCCCGGCAATTCCGGGAAAGCGGCTGGGGTCAATAGCAACACTAACGCTGGCATTGGCGTTAAATGCTTTGACATATTCGAAAAAAGGGTAATCCGTCAGTGAATTACCTGCCAGTTGTGTGTGAGTAGGCATAGCCTGTGCTGAAGATGCCAGCATAACCATCAGCATCAATAAACAAACAGACAGTGTCCAATAATATTTTTTTGCTCGTACTTCCAATGTATTTTTCATGGTATTCCCTTGCCAAGTTCAATATTTAATTGCGGATTATTGCGCTGCACGTCCAGGCTGGCCGGCTGGCAAACGCCAGGTTTCAACCAGGTCTCGCTCTTGCGGAGAATATTCCAGCACCAGCTCGGCAATATGTTTGCGCAGCAGTTCAGATAGATCAGTTGCCGTTACCGGCTGCTGTCTGACGCTTTCGATTTTGTCAGCTTTAAATGACCGGATATCCGCATTATCAGCTAAATCACGCTGTGTCCGTATCACCTCCGCGTTGACGCGCTCGGGTAGATCAGGCTGACCGAACCAAACGGGCGCCCGGCTTAAATCAACCTCTCCGGGAATGATCGCAATCACATACCCGGATTGATGACCGGAATTCAAACGCTGCACGGTCTGGTCACCGGCATACAGCACCGGTTCAGCCGCATTGCGTGGATAAACCAGGTCTGGATTGACCTTGAACACCGCCAGCACACCCTGGTCAACCATAGGCTGCTCCTGCCGCCAGTCGTAGCGGTAACCGTTTTCCAATCTGAACGCACGCACGTGGACCAGATCAGCCACCGCCGACGGGGTATCGGGAACGGGAGGTATATCCGGGGCCGCCAAGGCAGGCGACGCCAATATAAAAATACCAATAGATAGAATAAACGCTTTCATATAAAACACCTCTTTGTTACTGAAATTATGCGACCAGTTAAACCTTCCGGCCCTTTTTATAGACATGCGACAGCCATCACTGGGATTGTGAATTACAGCGACACTGCTAACCGCCCTGTTGCCTTGCTCGTACGATAAAATCCGTATGTAACCAACTGATCACATAAACGCCTTTATGAGCTAGGCGACAGTCAGTTTAGCTTCTCAACTGACAGTAGAATGTGAAGAGTCGGATAGGGAAATTCCGTGCCTGCCTGCCAGCCTTGCGGACAACCGCCGCAAGCCCTGTATTGGCTGCAAGGGCGGCTGACAGGTTCAGAACAGGCACATGCAGTGCTAAGGCTGATCGCCCTCAACAAGAGAGCCTTTATGCCAGTAAGCTGATCGTCGAACCTGCATTGATTTAACTGGCTAGATCAGCAAAGCGTTGAGACACCCACATCTTCTGATACAGGCAGAACCGTGGATGTCATTATTTTTTCCCAACTATTTTTTTATTGGATCTCACTGCCGCCCGAATGTTAGTCAATAAATCCCTGGTCCGCAGGGTGAGGGTTTGTTGGTAGGGCCATCCACCAGTGCTTGTAAAAACATGGTAGGTGTCCATACTCACTCCTGGCAGAAGAACTATCCAGGTATCTGCGCCCGCAATGACCGCTCATAGCCTTCAATCAGTTTCTTTAGGCCCTGAGGCGTAGCACTGGCATCCAGGCTAATTTCCAAACTTGCATGCGCAGCCCGGCTTTGCTCATCATTATTGTTTGTTTGTTTGATACTTTTATGCTCAGCGACTGGGAAGGCGATTAGTAACTCACCGGAATCACTTTGGCTAAGTTCCAAATCGGTTTTGAAAGTCAGGTTAGATAACGAAGCCGTAGACATTGGTGTTAATGCAATCAATGGCACATAAACAATGTGTGACCCTGGACCATCGATGCTTTCTTTAGGATACGCGACAGCAACCATCTTAGGCCGCATTAGCGGCGAGATACCTGGTGGCATTTGTGTAGTATCGCCACCGTCCATGGCAACAAGACGTTGACGGCTTTTCCTGATGTTATCCAACTCGACACCGTCATCCATATCTTCTGCTGCCGCATCCAGCGCGGCAATGGCAGCTGCTATTGAAGGATCTTTGCCATCTGCCAGTTCAAAGAAATCTTCGATGATCGCCAAATTTTTTGCGCGAACCGTATCGGCCGCAACCAACGCTGCGTTGTTTACGGTTTCGACCAATTGATTAAGTGTTAGCATGCTGATATTTCCTCCGCTTCAATGTATTTATTTCTCAAAAACCAGATATCAATTAATATACTTAGCCAACTCAGCCTGGCTGTTGCATGCTCTCTAATTTCTGCATACTCTGCTTAACAATCGCTTGACTTTCTACAGCCAGCGATACTGATACGGCACATCCTGAACAGCAGAATTGCCTGCCTCTGATCAATTCCGCGGGGTCCACATAAATCCGTGATTGACAGTGAGGGCATGTAATATTGATATTCATATTATTCTCCTGATTAAATGCCGCTGCGATTCGTATATCACTAATATAAAATGCGAATCGCAAGCGGCGGATTGATGCCTGGTTATCCTGGGGAATCGCCAACAAATACTGGCATAGTCACAGGCTCGATCGCTTTAGTAAACGCTTCTATGATCGTATTAACACCTTTAGGCAGTGGCAACTGCCCTGCATGCACCGTTACGTTATATTCAGCCGAATTGCTCTTCTCGTAATACGTCTCGTGCGATGTAGTACTCTCGCTGTTGTAACTGACACTTCCTTTCACTTTCGCGGAAAATGGGCCCAAACCAACTTTGGCTGACCAGGATGCCTCGGCTGCAAGCGCTTCTGTACGCTCGTCACTGTCAGTTTCACTGAAGCTCGATTGAACCTCCATATGGAAACTGATATTTACCTCATCAACCGCTAATGAATTTAAAGGCAAGATCGTCAATATTGGCAGATCAAATTCTGTTTCGACTACCTTGATTTCCGGATCAACCGGAGGATCCGCAGTTGGATCAACTGGCACTAATACCCCACGTTTCAGTATCATCTTTATCATTGTAGGCGTATAGGTATCGGCCTCCTTGTCATAGGCGAAGCAGGTCTTTAGCAAAAAGTCTACTTGTGCCGCACCCATATCGCTGTTAGCTTTTGCTGCCGCCATTAATGGTGCGCCGATTAAGGCTTCCATTGGCAATCCACTAAACTGTTCCGCCATGGAAACCAGGGCTGGTTGTTGCGCCATGATAATTTCTCCTAATTAATTGCTGTAAAAATTCCCGTGTTTATAAAAGCTACAAAATGGCTAATAACAACAAGTTAAGTTTGCAGTAAATAATGCATAGACTGCTTACCCCTACCTATTGTCAATGAAGGCGACGGTTGGAAACCCATAGTTTCAGATGTGAATAACATGGCGGATATCCAGAGCTGCCGCTTCTTAGCCACTGCGCTTGCCTCACACTTGCGAGTTCGAAATGAACACGCTTGCATCTATAAAAGCGGGAAAACGACCTAATCATGCTCACTAATTTCAAATCAAAGTATTTTTGAAGCAAGCTTGCGTGACAGCGAATCAGCTTTATCTCTGATTAGCTCGTGCCCTGGTCAAGATAAATTTGTTCAGAATGAACGCGGATACACCCTAGCGCGGGTTTTAGCAGGTTCTCCACAACGGTAATAATCTGATCATCAACACACAGAGCCGATATCACCCAAATGCTGAGCGTATTACATTAGGGTCACGATCCTAGCAATGACTCTGGATGGCTTCATTATCTACCTGCCTGGGACCAATGCAGTCAGCATTGGTACTTGTAGCAAGCCTTACGGGCGCATATTCGCACCGCCGCTGCCATCGTTTTTGATTTGCGGATCCAGACTCGGATCCCATACGTACTTGCTCCCCGATACAGTCTCGTCTGTCAGGGCAAGTTTGTATTTAAACAGGCCGTGATTTTTATTCGCATCCCAAATAACCAGCAGTTTGTCCGTCGATAGAGGTGGCTTTACCGGCGGCGTTATCTTGGCAGGGGGAGCCCCCCATCCCAACACCATGAAGTCGGAATTGTTTTCCGTCGAAATAAGCGGTGTATTGGGGTAGTTTGTCAGCTCTTTGGCTTGATTGGTGGCATTTCTGAAAGCCCAGTCACACTGCGGAGAGATATAATACACGAGCACCAGCTGACCATGTGGAGTGAAAGCGTTTTCAGAGTCACCAGGTTGCCTTCCCTTTTTTTGAGTGACCTCCGGTAGCACATACCCGCCATCGCTACCCAACGTAAAAACATCTGCATCATTACTATCCCAAAAAGCACATTCTGCAGTTACACACACATCATTGGAATCTGATTTTTTACGGAAAAAATTGGTAAAGCAACAGGTTAATACCTGCTGTTTATAAAGTGGCTTGCGTGTCATTGCTATCTCCTTGGTCCGTTTTGTTGCGCATCCATAATGAACACGCCTATACTCTAATTAGCGGAAACACTCGGTGTTCATGATCAGTCATCATTGATCGGCACTTTCTCTTGAAAATTGCAATCGTTATTTTGAAACTGTAAATTTATGAACATTAAGAACCAGGGGCTTGCATAGCCCATGGACCCCAGCTGCATTGCACCAGCATCAGCCGCTTCCATCTGCCCCAATCGCCTCCACGCTACGGTATGCAACGCCAGATTTAACGGCGTTCTAAATGCGGGTTCCACGTGAGCACCTGGAACTGAGTTAGTCACTTGCTGCCATTGCCGGACCGCAGCATCTGGATCGCACAACGCTTGTTCAATATCACCGGCCAACAACAGCGAACGCTGATACAACTCCGTGAGAATAAGATCGTCACCGTGATCCTCAACCAGTGACCTCAACAGCATTAAAGCGATTTCAATTTTTCTATGGGCCTGTGCCAACTCCGACTCTAGATAAAACAGCAAGGCGTGCTGATAAACCGACCTGCCATGCAGATCACGCTGCCAGGCTAAAGTGGGATCACCCTTGGCCAATAGACGTTCAGTCATTGCCTGTGCCTCACCCAGATATCGGCGAGCTGACTCGAACTCGCCTTGCAAAGTTAGCAGGTTAGTCATATCAAGCCGGGAACGAGCACCATCTTCCAGCCATTTTTGATTTTCAGGATCGAAAGCTGCGCGTTGATCCGCAAGCTTGATTGTCGACTCAAACAAATTGCGGGCATCGGTAACCCGACCGAGTGTCAATAACTGCAATGCCAGGGTGTGCGCTGCGTATCCCAAGGCCTGGTTGATTTGCTTGTTATCCGATTGACTAATGGCCAGTTGTTTGATTCGGCTAAGGCGCTCATTGCGATAATTCAAGGCTGGCTCAAGATGCCCGAGGCGATGCTCCGAGTCGGCAAGCCAACCCAGTGTATCGGCGAGTTCCATTTGCCACACTATGTTGTTAGGTTCCGCGGCCACCAGGTCTCGTTTGAGTCTCAACGACTGCTCGAAACGCTCACGCGCTGCTGAGGCCTGGCCAGTCTGCAGATTCAAGGTCCCCAAATTATTGTGGGCATAGGATAGTTCGAGCAACCAGTCCAGATTGTCAGGTTCGCGAGCAACCAATTCTTTGGATAGTTGAAGGTAATGGGTAAACGGTTCTCGCGCCCCCGTATTATCTCCACGCCGCAATGTGGCATACCCCACCCAAAAGTGGCTCTGCCCCAGACCAAAAAGCCGCTGGTTATTATCGGGATCACGTTCATACAACGATTGAGTCAATTCCATCGAGCGCTGAAATGCCGCCTCTGCCTGGGCAAACTCCCCCTGGGACATGCGCACGTCACCAATCTGACGCAGAGCCAACGCGGTTTTAGCCAGCGATTCATCGCTTTGATCCGCCGGGACAAGCGAAGCGAAATAAGCCATGGCTTTTTCACCCACGCTATCCAGAATGTCCAGCCGCACTTTGGGCTCCAGTTGTTGCCATAAATCGCCCAACATAAAACCAACCAAGTCCTGGCTCTGTACCAACCGCCGCTGGGCATCGTCGCGTGCCTGATTGGCAACAATGGCGGCCCAGGATAACCCGATGACCAATGCCACTATGGATGCCGCGGCAACTAATAAAGCCGCGAATCGGTAACGATATTTTCGCGTCAGTTTGCCTAACCGGTAGAACAGTGAATCCCCGGTTGCTTCTACAGGGTTGCCATCCATCAGACGAGAAATATCTGCAGCCAGAGCTGATACGCTCGGGTAGCGCCGCGCCGGAGCTTTGGCCAGTGCACGCAGCACAATATTTTGCAGGTCACGCTGCCACTGTCGGGACTTCTGTCGAAGCTCTCTGCCCGCTGCGCTTAATTTATCTGCGGAGGCCAATGTCCTGGAGAGCGGTTCGGGATCGCGTTCGATAACCACTCTTTGCAGTTCTGAGAGATCCACTGAATTGACATCCTGGGCGCGACGGCCAGTGAGTAACTCGTACAACAACAAACCCAGTGCGTACACATCGGTTAAGGTGGTTGTGCTTTTACCCTGTACCTGTTCGGGAGATACATACTGTGGCGTTATTGCCTGCGCGACCGTCAATGTGACTGCGGTGTCCGGGGCCACAATCTTGGCGATTCCAAAATCAAGCAGGCGCGGTTCTCCACCCTTCTCAACCATGATGTTGGCGGGCTTGATATCCCGATGAATGACCAGGTGTTGATGAGCGTAAGCAACGCCGGAACACACTTTTTTAAAGAGTTTTAGTACCTCGACAAGACCCAATTCCCGGGTACGGCAATGGACATCTATTGCCTCTCCCTGGACGTACTCCATTACCAGAAATGGCGCACCCGTTTCTGTAGTACCGCCATCGAGTAACCGGGCAATATTGGGATGTCTCAGATCAGCAAGGATTTGTCGTTCGCGCCTAAACTGAACCGAAGATTCGGGGTTTAACATCAGCCTGCCAAGTTTGATGGCAACCTGCTGGGTAAAATCTTCTTCCCGGTGCGCCAGATAAACCACGCCCATGCCACCCTGGCCCAGTTGCCGAATCAGCCGATAACGACCGAGCTTGCTGTCGGGGCCTAGATTACTGGTCTCCAGTATTTGTTCCGCTTCCTGGTTTGATGTGAAATCGATGGTTTCGTCTGCACTGGCGAGCAATACTTGTAACTCATTGGCAAGCGAAGGGTTTTGCTTTGCTATCTCCTGCAGGCGTCTTTGTTGTTCCTGGTTTGAGACATCAACCAGCTCGTTAAAAAGCTTTTCTAGATGATTCCAGGTAACATCCATCAGCTCATGCGGCTATGCAACCAGGCCTTACCCAGGCGCATTTTGCGTGTCACCGTGGCAATCGAAACCTCAAGTGCAGCGGCGATATCTTTAAAGCTCAAACCGCCAAAGTAGTGCAGTTCGACCATCGATGCAGTGCGTTCATCATGGCTTTCCAGTTGTTGCAAAGCCTCATGCAAGTCAAGTACATCTGCATTTTCCACCGAGGATGCTTTGCCAATAGTATGCAACGTAATATGCAACGCATCGCCACCTCGCTTGGCACAATTATTGGCGCGGGCATAATCAACCAGAATACATCGCAACTGGCGAGCCGCCACTGCCATAAGATGTGCGCGATCGTTAACCTGCAAAGTCACATTACCCAGTTTCAGGTAAAGCTCGTTAACCAGCGCATCGGTTTCAAGCGCATGCCCGGCGCGTTCGCGCTTAAGCCTGGCATGCGCCAGTTGTTGCATTTCGCGCATGACCAAAGCCCAGAGTCGCTCCTGAGCCGAGTGATCGGTTCTACTACGGCGAACCAGCTGATTGATGCTTGTTGTCATCCCGCCCAATTTTTTTTATTCGCCTGCATAGTATACCGCAAAGCCACTTTGCGCCTTGCGCTTTGCACAGGTTTGAGTTTTATAACACTGAAACTAAGGTGCCTCTGGTAAATTTTATATGCCGCGGCCATGGCGGATTAAACCAGAGACTCCCTAAGCTCCGGGCTAACAATCAATAGAGAAAAGCCTAGCCAGGCATAATTCAAGAATATTTGAATCAACACGCTACCTGAAAGCATGCCTCAGCAGCTACGCTTTTTTGCACTCAGCCATTATTAATCGTGCGATTCTTTATAACGTCATGAGTGAGCTTATTCGAACAGCATGAAACGACCGGGATCCTGACCAATATAAAGTGATCGATCATTTTCGAAATCCACTGGCAGACTGCGCGAATAGAATGCATCAGCACCGGCATTCAACTGAAAATGCAAGTGCGTCAGTGTTGAGTCCCCGGTGTTACCGACAGCAGCAATTGGCTGCCCTTTATGAACTTTGTCGCCGACACGCACCTTCAGACTGTCTTCTTTCAGGTGGGCATATGACGAATATTCAATGCGTCCATTTTTTTCATGGCGTAGCGTAATCATGTTACCGGCCGCCGCGGCTCTGAAATCATCCGCGAAACGGCGCATCTGATAGGCAGTGATGCGTTGGCGTGCGGCGGCGACGCTTTCGCCATCACGTCGTGACAGGTTTTCCGGGGTTTGCACCTGCCCATTAATAACAAACACCACTTCACCCTCTTCAGCGGCGAGCACCGGCTCACCCCAGCCATAATCATCGGTCGCCGAGCGATCACCTGCTTTATCCAGGGCACCATCGGGCCCGGTCTTGAAGAAATCCAGCGCGAATTCATTGCTGGGTATAAAACGATGATGACTGTGAACAGCCGGCGCGGCGCGCATCAACCAGGCGCCTTGCAACGGTGCGCGATAGTTAAATGGCGACACATGCAGCTTGACCGGCAATATGGTTTGCGCAACCGCTGCTTCGCCATCCGTATTTTGATAATCGACAGTGATGCTTGCGGAAACCGGCTCTGAGCGGGACACCAGATACCGTGAGGTCGCAATGAGCGCTTCACCCGGTGCCAAGGTTGCACTGTTGCCAAGCCGCGCGTCCTCGTGTACGGCGCCGCCGAGTCCGGCGGAATTGAGTAACTGTGCAGCCAGAAAGACACCCAGGCCCTGCTGCTGCATACCGGCAAACTCTTGCGTCTGAGCAACAACAGCAGTCATCGGTATTGACACCGAGACGTTCTCGCCAACATCACTGTCAACACCAAGCTTAAGGCCTGTCACCTCAGCCGGGGCGGAACCCTGGTTGACCACGACAATGGTTTGCAGCATCAGATCGAAGTAGCCCTTCTGCTGATTGACGACGGTTGCTAAAACCGATTCATCAGGCACCATCTTGACAACGATTTGGCCGAACACCGTTACCGGCATGACTGCTACAGCGACGTACAGCGCGATCATCTTTTTAACACACACGGTTAATCTCTCCTCTCACAAATGACAGGCTGAGTCTGCTGCATTCACTGGCCGCAGTCGTCCGGAAACGCGCACCCGAACTCATAAAAGTGACTGATTTGTCCTGGTATCAGGGTTCTCGTTGCAGCCGGCGCGCCGAAAGGCGGACGGAGTTGAGCCGGTAAATTTCTTGAATGCCTCATGAAAAGCGGTCTTTGAGTTGAAGCCCGACTGCAGCGCGATATCGAGTATGCGCATTTGTGGCTGTGTTTTGAGCAGCATCTTGGTGTGTACGACCCGTGCCGCATTGATCAACTGATAAAAGTTCCGCCCGCCGACACCATTGATGGCTTCGGAAAGCTCACGCGGTGTCACACACATCGCGGCGGCGAGGTCCGGCAGGGTCAGTTCAGGTTCCAGATAGAGTTGCCGTTCTCGCAGCGCCGCCTCGGTCTTTGCATACAATTCACCGCGTTGTTTTTCATCCAGTGACGAACCAGCATATTTTTGCGGGCCGACCGGCGGCGCCTGAGTTGCTGAAGCGGCAACCAGCACCTGCCCTATCGGCTGCCTGGACGCACTGCCGAGAATAGCCAACATGAAAAGCGCATGGATAATAATGAAATGGACAATATCCAGACCGATAAGAACACCAGCGGCAAAAGGCCTGGCCCCGAAAACACCCGCTGAGACAGTCCACAAAGCATGCACAACAAAAATGCTGCCCCACAATTCCATCAGCCTTTTCAGACCGTTGAGATCACGACCCACAGTTGACGAGAACCAACTCTTAAGCTCAATGCCATAGCGACGCAGCCGCCGCAGTGCCGCCGCCACATAAGCAAACTGGACAATGTCTCCAGCAAGCGGCACCAACAGGCGGTGCAGCGGGGTATCAAAACCACCGGACATCAACATCTCAAGCTTCGCGGTAACCGGCAGACGGTAGTAAAACAGCAACAGGTAAACAGCGAACACAAGCGCCGGCAGCGCGTGGATCAGATGCGCTCGGCGCAACCGGAACGTCTCGCTGGTTCTGGCGCACACGTATAAATAAAGCAGTGGTGTCATTAACGCCTGAAATGGCGCAAAGACGAACCCCAGTTGTGGATAGCGTATCAGCCCGCCGGTCATCTGAAAAATCTCGTCCGCTTTTATCGCCGCCATAACCAGCAGACAGGCAATGATCAAAAAAGACGCCAGTGATCGATGATCCACCCGCCAGCCGATTATGATGGCGAAAATAAGCGACTGAATGAGTGTCACTGCATTAAGCACCTGGCTGAGCGGCATTTGCGCCTCTGTCATATCGACACCTGAGCTGAACTATTCGATCTATTAGCTTATCGGCAGCCTGAGAATATTCATAGGCGCTCACAGCCTGCTCAAGGCTGTCAATCCTGGGCTGATTTTGCGACTGCCTGCTGTTAGCGAGAACCATCAAGGCCCACTGCGTTACAGGAAAAATATGCGGCAGAACCCAACACGGTAATCACCATCAAGCTGGCCGGATGCTTAAACATAACCCCAACGGCTGACTTAAAGCACCAGTCCAGGGCGCGTTACTTGGCTTATAGCTGCCCGGTGCTGGTAATATAGCCTGAGTTCTCACCAGCATAGGGCACTGATAAAACATGCCAGCAGATAACGATCTCAACCGTATTAGTATTGTTTGCCGAATATTGCCGGGTGGCTATCCGCTGCTGCTAGCCGGTCTGATCTGGCTGGTTCTGAGCAGTAGTCTGCCGGCTGGCGATTATGCCATCTGCGCGCCGGATGGCATCGCCCTGGGTGGCTATGACGTGGTCAGCTATTTTGCCGCTGATGGTCCCTATTTCGGCAAGCCCGAACATGCCGCGCAGCACAATGGCCTGACCTATCTATTTGCCAGCACACAAAACCTGTCCAGCTTCGAGGCCGACCGCAAGCGTTATCTGCCTCGCTATGGCGGCTGGTGCGCGGCCACTTTATCCATGGGGATGCTGACCTGCCCGGAATTCACCAACTTCAAAATCGAGGACGGCTCACTGCTGCTGTTCGAACACAGCGGCTTTACCAACGGACGGACGCTGTGGAATACCAACCCGCTGGAATATCGGCAGCGGGCCGATCAGAATGCGCTGCAGCTATTGGATGATCGGTTTTCTCCCTGACTGATCGAGCAGCCCGGGTGCAGCTGAATAAACACATTTGCGCTGCTGCGCTGATGTTCGCAGCAGCCGGTCTGCTGTGTGCACCGGCCGTCGGCAAACAACTGTTGCTGGGGTTTCTACCCGAAGAGCCGGCCCCCGCTATCGCCCAGGTGCTCAGTGAAATACTGCTTGAGCACGATATCAGCCCGCAGCCTTTCGCTACCGCGGTCGAACTGCGGCAAAAACTGCTGGACGGCAGTGTTGACCTGGCCATTCTGGAGGAACCGGAAACCACCCTGGTCGGGCTGCACTGGCTTGCCCCGCTGTATCCAAGCCTGCTGCATATGCTCAGCAGCCTGCCTGCCCCGCAACCGGCGCTGCCGCAACTGCTGAATACCGGCCCGGTTTACGTAGGTCCCGAGGGCGGCCTCGCTGACCGCCTGGCAAAATCCCTGCGCGCGGAATATGGTTTGTCCGGGGATGGGCCGCTGCACAATAACCCTTTTGGTCCCGGGCAGCAGAGCTATTTTATTTTTGGTGGACTGCTGTCGGATGATGCTGTCTCACGGCTGCGTGATTACCGGCTGATCGGCCTGTCCGAACTGAATCAATGGCAGCGCGGCTCGCTGGCCGAAGCGATTACCTTCCGGCACCCCAACCTGCATCCGATTCTGATTCCCGCTGATCTGTATCCGGCACTCAGCCGGCAGGCCGTGATCAGTGTCGCGGCGACCACTTTACTGGTCAGCGGCGAGGCATTGCCGGCGGAAACCGCTTACGACATCAGTGCAAAAATCGATCAGAACTTCACCCGGATCGGCAATATCTATCCGCTGGCGCGCAGTCTGATGAGGGAACCGCCAACCACTCAGGCCCGGACCCTGCCGCCGCATCCGGGCACCATTCGTTATCTGCAGCGCGAATCGCCCAATTTACTTGAGCGCTACGCTGAGGTCATGGCGCTGGGGGTAACCTTGTTGATCGCCAGCCTGTCCGGACTGGTGGCGCTTGGACGTCTGCGGCGACAACGCCGCAAAGACCGCCTGGATGATTACTTCGCGCGGGCACTGTCGCTCAGCGAGCAGGCGCATGCCGCCACCAGCACCGAAACCATCAGCCGTTATCAGCAGCAAATCCAAGCCCTGCGGGCCGAGGTGATTGGCTTGCTTATGAATGAAAAAATCGAGGCTGATGCCACCCTGCTGGCTTTTTTAATGGTCAGCGAGCAGCTCTCAGCCGCGCTGCCCGATCCCACGGTCGGCAACTGATCAATCACCACTGCACGGTAGCTGTTATTTCGCTCACGCCAGCGCTTGGACCACAGCATCAGCCGGCTGATCATTGACAGATGTGAAAACTATGGGATGGCGCTGAAAATGTTGTAGCATGGCGCGTTGAACACAAGCGCCGATTACCGGTCAATGTCGTCATTCAGGCACGCTTGTCAGCAACAGCATAGGACCATCATGATCAACACAGCCACTATTTTTTCCAGCCCTGCGATCCGTTTGCTTATCGGCCTGCTGGCCTGGTTGCCAATCTACGCAACCGCTACCAACGTAATGGTACAGACCCCGTTAGGCGATTTTGAAATCGAATTACTGGACGATGCCGCGCCCGCCACCGTGGCAAACTTCCTGGACTATGTTGAGTCCGGTGCTTATAACGGTAGTTTTATGCATCGCAGCCTGGAAGGTTTTGTGATTCAGGGCGGTGGCTTTAACTTTATCAATGGTCAGTTGGGCAACGTTCCCAGAAACCCTCCGGTGGCCAACGAATTTAACCTATCCAACCTGCGCGGCACCGTCGCAATGGCCAAAATACCCAACGACCCAAACAGCGCAACCAACGAGTGGTTTATCAATCTGGATGACAACTCCGCGGACCTGGATACTCAAAACGGCGGGTTTACCGTGTTTGGCCGGGTGCTCGACGATGGCATGAACGTGGTTGATGCGATCGCGGCGCTGCCGGTCGCCAACGTACCCAATCTTTTCCCGGTACTGCCGGTCATTGATTTTTCCGGCGGAGTCATTAACGCGGAAAATCTGGTGTTCACCACTATTGATGTGGTCAACACGCCCCCGGAATTCGGCATTAACCTCGGTATGGCAGGTTCCTGGTTCAATCCCGCCACCAACGGCCAGGGCTTAGTGTTTGACGTGGTTGATACCAGCACCACCAAATTATTGGCGGCAGCGTGGTTTACCTTTGATATCAATCCACCCGGTGCGGGTGATAACGACGGCTTCGGCAGCACTCAGCAGCGCTGGTTTTCCGCCAATGGCAACTTCAGCGGTGAGACCGCGATGCTGCAGATATTCTCTCCCAGCGGCGGGGTGTTTAACGATTCCGGCTTTATGGTCAACAGGGGCGATCCGGTCGGCACCATGACGGTAACTTTTTCTGACTGCGAAAACGGGGAAATCGTGTTTGACTTTGACTCACCCGAGGTCAGCGACGACACCGTAGAAATCCGACGCATTGCCTCCAGCGCGCTATGTCAGGCGATTGTCAATGGAGACCTGACGATAACCGAATAAGCAGAAAAAATGCCGCGCGGGGTTTGTCCCTGAGCCCATTATTTCAATTTACGCGCGCGGACGGTTTTTCCTTTGACGGTTCCATGCGCCAGGTAGTTAAGCGCCTGGCGCAAAGCCGGTCGCTGCAGTGCGACATAACTGTGCCGCTCGAAAATATCGATCTTACCGATCTGTGAACCGGCCAGCCCGGCATCTCCGGTCAATGCCCCGAGAATATCCCCCGGGCGGATTTTATGCTGGCGGCCAGCATCAAGCTGGATCGTGACCATGGCTGCCGGCAAACAGTAGCCGCTGTGCCGGTCCAGCGAGGCCGGGACATCGCAGATACACCGCCGGGAGAGATATTTTTCAATCGCATTGACCCGCACCTGCTCGTACTCCGCAAACAGACTCAAGGCCATACCGGTTGCCCCGGCCCGGCCGGTGCGCCCGATGCGATGCAGGTAGATCTCCGGATCACGCGGCAATTCATAATTGATCACCAGCTGTAACGATTTGATATCCAGCCCGCGTGCAGCCACGTCGGTAGCCACCAGTACCGGACAACTGCTGTTGGCAAACTGCACCAGCACCTGATCGCGCTCGCGCTGTTCCAGATCGCCGTGAATCGCCAGCGCAAAGATCGAATGATCACGCAGCAATGCCGCCACTTCATCGCATTGTTTTTTGGTATGACAGAACACCAATGCCGATTCAGGTTGATAGTGCTCGAAGACAGCCAGCAGCGTGCTGTTACGGGTATGTTTATTGACCGCATAAAACAGCTGCTCAATGGCTTCCGGCTGATGCTCTTCAGCCAGCGTTACGGTCACCGGATTGCGCTGAATAGAACGGCTGACTGCTCTGATCTGATCAGGGTAAGTGGCTGAAAACAGCAAGGTCTGACGGGTTTTGGGGGTGCGGGAAATAATCGCTTTAATAGCGTCAATAAAACCCATATCCAGCATGCGGTCGGCTTCGTCCAGCACCAGCACCTTGAGTTCACTCAAGTCCAGCGTTTGCTTGTTCAAATGATCCTGGATGCGGCCCGGCGTACCCACGGCAATATGCGCGCCATGCTCAAGCGAAGCCTTCTGTGGTCCGAAGGGTTTACCGCCGCACAAACTGACCAGTTTAATATTCGGAATGCCGCGGGCCAGACGGCGCAGCTCTTTGCCCACCTGATCGGCCAACTCCCGGGTCGGACACAACACCAATGCCTGGACAGCAAACTTCTGTGGCTCGATTTTTTCCAGCATCCCGATCCCAAAAGCCGCGGTTTTCCCACTGCCGGTTTTGGCTTTGGCAATCAGATCATTACCCCGCAATACGTGCGGCAGACTCTGCGCCTGGATCGGAGTCATCTGTATATACCCCAGTGCAGTCAGGTTGGTCAGCTGCGCCGGGGCGATGGAAAGACTTGAAAAAGTACTGCTCATAAAGCTGAAACCCTGGTGACGCCTGAGACAACAGGCAGACCGTCTACCTGACAGTGCAGGATTATACCGTCCGGCCAGGGCCTGCGCTTAACTGCGGTTTTTACCGCTGCGCGGACGGTTGCTTTCAGAAATATCGGTTATTAAGCCATAAGCACCGGTTATGGGAGATTTATCACACCAGGCATTTCCTTATCTGCAGTTGTGTAAATGGATGGCTGTGCGTCTGGCACGCTGCATACATCACTGCGCCTGCCAGCTACACAAAAGTCAGTTCATCGATACTTGGCACCAACAGGCCGGGAGCAGCCATGAGAAGATCAGAGTTCACTGATGCACAGATCGCAGCAATACTCGACCAAGTCAGCAACGGGAGCCCGGTTGAGGAAGTATGCCGCAGTCACGGCATCAGTCCGGCAACCTATTACCAGTGGGAATCAAAACTTGCCGCCAAGGCCTCCGCCGAACCCGATCAGTATGAAAAACTTCAGAAGGAAAACATCCGGCTTAAAAAAATGTACGCCGAATTGGCGCTGAAACATGCCGAGCTGCAGGATTTTTTGAAAAAAAGTTACCAGCACCGTTAACAAAACCATCCTCATGGCAATGGTTTCCCGGAGTATTTTTCCAATAAGGCCGCACTCCTGAAATACACAACGCTGATTACCAGCATTTAATCCCGGCGCGACCCGGCAAACTCTGTTATGATCATCGCCGCTGAGCAGGTTGTGCAATCCAGATAGACAATCGCTTAGTGGGCCCAACGGCCCATTCTGATCTCCGTTACAACCTCTTAACCCGGTATACCATCTTGATTTCAACAGCAAATCTGTCGATTCAGTTCGGCTCCAAGCCCTTGTTCGAAAATGTTTCCGTGACTTTTGGAAACCATAACCGCTATGGCCTGATCGGGGCCAACGGTTGCGGCAAGTCGACCTTTATGAAGATACTGGCGGGTGAGTTGGAGCCGACAGCGGGCAATGTGTCAACCGAACCCTACGCGCGGATAGGTCAGTTGCGCCAGGACCAGTTTGCTTATGAACAGCACCGCGTGCTGGATACAGTGATGATGGGGCATGAGCGGTTGTGGCATCTGATTCAGGAGCGCGAGCGCCTGTATTCACTGCCGGAGATGAGTGATGAAGATGGGATTCTGGTGGCCAACCTGGAAACCGAATTTGCCGAAATGGATGGCTATTCAGCTGAATCACGTGCCGGTGAGCTGCTGGAAGGCATCGGCATCTCGGTAGACCAGCACGAAGGTTTAATGAGCGCTATTGCGCCGGGTTGGAAGTTCCGGGTCCTGTTGGCCCAGGCGCTGTTCTCCGATCCTGACATTCTGCTGCTGGATGAACCAACCAACAATCTCGACATCAACACCGTGCGCTGGCTGGAAAACTTTCTGTGCAACGCCAAATCGACCATGGTGATCATTTCGCATGACCGGCACTTTTTGAACAGTGTCTGCACCCACATGGCCGATCTGGACTATGGCAAAGTCCAGCTGTTCCCAGGCAATTACGATGAATACATGACCGCCGCCACCCAGGCGCGCGAGCGGATGTATAGCGACAACGCCAAGAAAAAAGCCAAAATCGCTGACCTGCAGGCATTTGTCAGCCGTTTCTCGGCCAATGCCTCGAAAGCACGTCAGGCTACATCACGCGCCCGGCAGATCGAAAAAATTGTGCTCGAGGACATTACGCCCTCCAGCAGAGTCAGTCCGTTTATTCGCTTCGAACAGGACAAGCCGCTGCGTCGATTAGCGGTGGAAATCGAAGACCTGAGCAAAGGTTTTGATCAAGGACCGTTGTTTGAAAACTTGAATCTGAGCATCGAGGCTGGCTCCCGGGTGGCGATCATCGGCCCCAACGGGATTGGTAAAACCACCCTGGCACGCTGCATGATCAAGTCGCTGGAAGCCGATAGCGGCGAGATCAAATGGTCAGAAAATGCCCAGATCGGCTATGTCTCCCAGGACCATGCCGGTGATTTTCCGGCAGACTGGAATCTGTTTGAATGGATGAGTCAATGGCGGCCCGTCGGTGCCGATGATCAGCTGGTGCGTGGCACTTTGGGCCGCTTGCTGTTCTCCAAGGAAGACAGTGAAAAGTCAGTGCGGGTGGTCTCTGGTGGCGAACAAGGCCGTTTGCTGTTTGGCAAAATCATTCTCCAACAACCCAATGTGATCGTCATGGACGAGCCCACCAACCATCTGGACATGGAATCCATCGAAGCACTTAATCTGGCTTTGGAGAACTACCCTGGCACGCTGATCTTTATCAGTCACGACCGCGAGTTTGTGTCTTCACTGGCCACCCGCATCATCGAACTGACACCCGAGGGTGTGGTCGATTTTACCGGTAGCTACGATGAATATCTGCTGGCCCAGGCTGATAACGAAAAAACCAAAGTCGCCTGAAGATCATCTCCAGGCAGATAAGCTCATTGACCGACTGACTTTGGTTTAAGCCAGCACTTAATCTGCTGAGTAATCTCCGACCGGCTGAGCAGCGCCATGTGATGGGTGCCATAGGCGATCCACTGAGAAGCAGGCTTAAACATCAGTCTGCGATGAGCTGCGGTATGCTGCCCCAGCGCGCTGCGCACAGGTACCAGACCATCACCAGGCAAACGGTTTAGCGTGGCGTCAGCCTGGCCTGCCTTGGTGGCAGCCACGCTAAAACAGGCGACTGATTCAGGCAACGGCACCGGCTGGTGATCATCCGTTCGGCGCTGAAAGCGGTCATGACCTTCCCAGTCCGTGTCCAACAGATAGCCATGACGTAAATCCGTGATACCCGCGCTGCGCAGCTGACCCAGCCGGGCAAATGGCGCCGTGTAAGGCGTGCTGCGCAAAAAATGATCCACCCAGCTGCCAGCCTGCTCCAGTGGAGCGCCATGATGGGGCGTACCCAGAAACACCATGTTTTTCAGATACCCGGGCCATTGCAGTGCCTGTTGTCCGGCATAATGCACGGCGCTGCGCGCCAGCAGACCGCCCATGCTATGCGCGATGATCGTCAGCTCGGTAACCTCCACCGGCCATTGGCTAAGCAGTTGTTCCAACCGCAATGCCAGTTCCCGGCCGTTTTGTGATATGTGCAAACCGGAGTTGTAACGCAGATAAACCGGCGTATAACCCAGTTCCGAGGCCAGCAACTGAGCATGGCCGAATACCTGACCCGGCTGTTGTACAGTCCAGTGCAGTTCGTTCATGCACAACCCATGCATCATCAGCAGTACTTTACCTGAGGCTGCATCTATTGAAGCCGGCTTATCCCCGCTCAAGACTTCGCCTCGGTAACGCAGGGTCATGCGGGTAGCAAACGGGCTGTTATCCGCACTGAGCCGATCACCGATGATGCCATTCAACGCCGCCAGAACGGCTTCCCGCTGCGGCGTTGCGAAACCCTCCACCGATGCCGAAGACTCCAGCCTGGTTAACAGCGTATCCAATCCCTTACCCACCAGCCCTGTTACACCACGGATACTGGAGTAAGTCAGACCCGTAATGCCGCGGGTTTTCTGTGCTTGTGTGCCGGTCGGCACACCAATGGTTTTCAGTACCGCCAGATGCACGCCCTCTACGATTTGCGTGACCCCTGAGACTGACTGCACAGCCAGCTTCGATAGGCCGCGAATATCACTAACCCGCAGATGCCTGGACGGTGGTTGCCTGGTTTCCTCGCTCATTACATGGTTTTACTGATGGCTGCGGACAACGGTCAGTATGCGCTCAACCAGCCGCCATGGACAACCGGCATTGGACGCCATTATTGAGCGGCGCAATAGGCAGCCCGGCAAACGTTTAAACCGCGAATCCCATCAGCACGTCAGTTCCGCACTTAGCGGGTCCGCCCAGGCAGCCATTATCTGACCATCCTGGTTAAATCGCTGGCAGCTTAAGCAGGCAGTGCCCACTCATCAGCGCGCTATTGATTCACTGCTCAAGCCGCTTGAACAGATTTTTAGCCAGGGCGATATTGGCCGCCTTTCCGTAAGGCGCGTGGCTACTGACCCACACCTCCAGCATATGCCCGTCACGCAGCATGGCTATGCTGGTCCTGGGCTGCTCAGCGGTTATGGTTTCAATAATGGCCGGCCGGGTAAACCCTGGCAGGTCTTCAGCACCCTTCTGACGGCGACTTTCCACTGCTTCGGGTTTTGCAGCATAGGTCTGCAGGCCAACCTGTAAATGGTATTCCGGGGAGTATCCGCCGCTCAGATAAATTGAATATTCACAATAGTTGTTTCCGCTCAGGCGCTTACTGGCCGACTCGATATCAACAGCGCCAAGCACCGCAACCAGATGATCAACATCCCAGGTTTCACAAAGATCAAACACCGGCTCCACGGTTCTTTGCTGCGCTTCGATCACCGGCATATCCGACAAACGTTGTGCAATATCATCAGCCGCTGTGCGTAAGCGTTGCTCGTCGGTGTCCATGCCGGTGATCATGATCAAAATTGATTGACCTGCCTGCTCAAATAAAAATGCGTAAGGGCGCTCCTCGTCCCACGCGGTATCGTACAGCACCCGGGCGTTTTCACCGGGGCCTGACTGAGGTTTGACCACCGGTTCAACATCCATGTTGTAGGTAGGGTTGCGGGCTGATTGACCGGGCTGCAAAGGCGTGATTTCAGCCTTGACGGAAAAGCCCATATTGATCGACCATCGACATCGATCGTTGGCAACCGACCTGCGGATCAGAGTCTTATTGGTCCGAGCAGCATTGAGCGCTTTATCATCGGCCAGGAATGGACATGCTGCCGTTTCGGTGACCACCGGTGGCAGTTGCTGGGTAAATGCGGCGAATTCGATGGGGTCCTCAGACAATCCGTGCACCGCCTGCTCCAGGCTCAACGCCGGTCTGGCTTCCGGTTTACGGTCATCAACCCTGCTGGACGACGGCGCCGGCTCTGCCGGAGCAGCCGTTTTGTCATCGCCACAGCCGATTAAAAACGCCACTACCAGACAAACGCCGGCTCTGTTCAAACACTGTATTGCTTGCATGCTGTAAACCTATTCATCAATGGATAAAACGGCCGACCGGATCAACCGGGTCTGGGACCTGAGATGACACCGTATAAGCCGGTATGCATAACTAAACGCATAGCTTGAGGATTGCAGGACACCGCGCCAGCAATCCTGTTGAGCGCCAACATCGCTAAATCCTGGTAGGAGCCCGCTTGCGGGCGACATTCATCAGGTCACCCGCAAGCGGGTTCCTACAGTTTTAATGTCAATGGAGCAGCGATTAGCGCTGGATCGCCAGCAACGCCATGCATTCCAGTTCAATCAAAAGCTCTTATAGCGATTCTTCCAGGCTGAGTGACTGGGTATCCAGTGCCAGTTCTTGCTGTAGAGGTATTTACCGGCACCAAGGTTGATGTGCCGGATTTTGTAGGAGCACGCTTGCGGGCGACCACCAGCCTACTCGGACTTCAGTAAACGCTGAATATCCTTATCATCACCGCTCAACTGCCAATGCAGCAGCGATACCGGAATTAAACCAGCCTGATTGAGTTCGGCAAAAAAATCTTTCAGTTTAAAACCCTGGCGCTGCTGCCTGCCCCGCTCCGCCAGCAACCTCTCCAGCAAATACTTGCCGGTCACATAACTGCTGCCGTAACCCGGCTGACGCAGATACAGCAATTGCTCGAAACCCAGCAGGTCCAGATCGTCACGCATCCAGCCCCGCGGGGTCCACTCCACATGAAAGTCACGCGCCTGCTGCATGGTGAACTGATTGGCGTGCACGTATAACGACCCCAAACCTCTGGCCGCCCGCTGCGCCAGCATGATATACACGATCTCGCGAGCCCGGGGGTTGTCATCGTAGAGTCCGGCGTGCATCAGCATTTCCTCAACACCGGTAGCCAGCCCCTCGGCCCGGCTGTCCCAGATGTTGTACAAAAGTGGACCACGGCGGATCGGACTGGCGTGTGGCTCGGCCTGCATCCGGGCCAGATCAAACCAGTGATAGAAGTGGGTCCATAAAGTGATCGGTTCGAAATGTACCGCCGTCCAGAAAAAATTACGGGTTTCTGGTGGCACAAATTCACCGGTACGAGCCCGAATCGCCGGATCCATATAATCTTTAATAGGCAGAATATCCTGTGCTTTTAAAAACGCCATATATTGGGTGACCGACGCCTCTGCCCGCTGCTGGTATTCTTCGGCACTAGCAATAGCTTTTAATGGTGGAAGGTTTCTGTTGCGATGCTCTTCCAGACGTAAAAAGGCATGTGCTCGATCCAGCTCGCGCTGTAACAAGCTGACTTCCTGTTCCCAGTTTAGTGGCACCAGATGCACATTCTGTAAATGCCAGGTGTAATTGTCTTTACCAATACCTGATGGACCGGTTTTGCTGGCGGATTGTTGTTCCAGCCATTCAACAAATGCCACGCTGGCTTGTCTGGCACTGCTTAATGCCGATTTAAATGCCTCACCGGATTGAGAGGCTTTTTCATCCAACTCATCCAGGTCACGAACCTGATCGGTAATGTTTTTAATACCTGCTATCCACAGCTCACGTGCATTGCCGGTCAGATTGACGCGGGCCTGCTGTAACAACGGTGGGATAGTTTTTAACTCAGCGGTTAAGCCTGCCTCTGCTGCGGAGGACAAAGGAAATTCATATGTCCATAGTTCAATAATCGCTGCGTGGGTGGGGCCTTCATGCGCAGGCGTGTCGCTTTGATAGGTCCAGATGGAGGTATAGAACGCCGGGTCACGCTGCCATGGCTTCAACACCCGAATATTAAAATCCAGACCATTCATTTCCGCACGCACCAGATGATAATCAACCTGCTGCTCGATCGGCCATTGACTGATCTCAATGGCCTGCAGGCGCTGCTGATAATCCTTCAACCGCTGATGCTTGAGCGTCATCGCCGCCGTGCTGTAATCGGGTACCCCGGCCTGCATGGCTGGACGCTCAAACGCCCGCCAGTCATTGAACAGGGCTGTCAGCTCAGCATAGCCGCCAGCGGCCACAGGCTCGGCCTCATTATTCCGTGCGGTACTGCTGTTGGTCAGCAGCAATAATCCAAGCGAAGCAATTAACAGCCTCGGCAGTTTGAGTTGGGGATGCATCATGATCGATTCCTGTTGCTTAGCAAAAATAATGCCGGCCAGTATTATGCCTGACTGAGACGCACGCCGACCGCTGACAACCGGCGGCGTTTGCCTGACCGCGCTTGCATTGGTTTATGCTTCCGGCCTGTCAGCCTGATTCATTTGTTGATACAGACGGCTGGCCATCCACAACATCAGTAACACACCGATCACCAGTACCGACCACAACAATATCTTTCGCCAGTTCGGGGCTTGCCCGGTTGGGTGCTGGAGCACTGGCCCACCCAGAGCAAGGGGATCACCCAGGCTGGCTGCGACCGGGGCGTCCGGTTTCTGCATGGCCTCCGGCAGGCTGTAAAACCAACGGGTTTGCTGATCATTTAGCGCCGGCACCTCCGGGTTGCCATAAGCGAGTGTGAAGGGTGGCTGACCCTGAGCCAGCAGCAGTAAGCGCTCGGGGCGCCAGCCGAGCCGGGCCGAAACCAGTCCCTGCTCGGCCAGCGCAGGTGGGAAGGTCCAGCGGATCAACCAGTGCCGCGCGCGATTGCGTTGCATTTCATGCGCTTCACTGGTGACCTTGCCGGCCCGCTCATTCAGCACAAACTGTTCAAACTCACTGTGCTTTAGCCAGCGCGAATTATCCCTCAGCCGGGTGTACAGGCTGCCCGAGAAAAACTGATTGCCGCCATCGGAGCGTGCGGTAAAACTCAACTGCTCCAACGGGAACTGTCCACCGGTAGCAAAAATATAAGCACCAGCTTCCAGCTCAGTCAGGGCTTCGGAGACAGGCGTTATCGGCACCGGTAACATCCGCAGCTCAATGGCTTGATTGAGCTGGGTCCAGGTGTAGCGCCCATTCACGGAATCCAGAATCACTGGCGACTGGCCAGCGGGCCAGCTTAACCGCAGATAATCAGCGCCCGTCCTGCCGGCCAGTTTGATATCCTTTTTACCCAGGGTTTGCCCGGCATATTCCAACCGTGACAGGCTTTGCCCGGAGCTGAGCGGTAACCAGTCATTGAGATTGTCACTGGCATCCAGTTGCAATTGGTTGATCACGCCATATTCCGGCTCCGACCAGTTAAAGCTCAAACGACTTAGCCTGGCCTGGGCATAGCGCTGATTGGCCTGACTGGCATCGATAATATAGGCGATAACTTGCACGTCCGGACTTGTTGCCGGTGATTGCGAGCTGATATTGATCAGCGAACCGTCCGCGCGCCGCTCCAGTTGCAGCGACAGGCTGTCCAGCTCGCTGCGCTCCGGAGCATAGACCGGAAACAACGGCAGCTGATGATCCGCCACCCGAAATTCACTGCTGACCGGACTTTCAATCAAATGCGGCACTGGCTGGCCGGCGCTGTCAAACACGCGCAGATCACCACCGCCCCGGCGGGCACTGTGCTGATAATAATGCGCGGGCAACTCGACGGCCTGCAACGCGCTGTCATCGCCCGGTGTGATGGTTATGCCGTAGGCAAAATCCTGCGGCCGCCATTCATTGGCCCCCACCGAACCCGCGGTCAATAGTGCCGCCATTAGGATCACACCTGGCCTGACCAGACCAGGGCTGGATATAACGCTTAACATCGGATCACTCCTGAGTCTGCTGTTTACCAGATTCATACTAAACCGTTTAACCACCACGCCCAATAATGCCGCCACCGCAACCCGGATGCTACGCCGGCCGCTTTTGGAAGCCATCACCATAATGCTCAAGACAATGCTTGAACCTGGCAGCGTCCAAAATATCGACAGGCCGGCCTGAACCAGCGCCGTTTCATAACAGCCATCGAATGGCCAACAGCTTTGCAGTCACGCTCACTATCCGCCAGCGCTGCTATCCGCCAGATCATGCCGATCCAGCCAGTCAGCAACGACTGAGCATGCTGAAATCGATCTTGACCGTCACTCTACTGTGACAAAACCACTCAGAAAAACCGACATAACTATCTGTTTTTATTGAATTATCATGGTGTTTCATAATCATTCAGACTGTTTTTATGATTGCTGCCGCGGACGATGGTAGTTTGGCACAACTGTCACACTCGGGTTGTTTCATGCACACCACGAATGCATCGATCGGTTTACTTCGCACAACCGCGCTGAGAAGCCTGCTGATTCCTGGGCTGATATTCTGGAGCTGTGCTGCCTGGAGTGCCGTCATTCAGGTTGATCCAATCGTCAGCCCGGAGCTTGATGATGGCCAGTGCAGCCTGATCGAAGCCATCGAAAATGCCAATCAGAATCGCGATATCAATGCCGACTGTAATGGCGGCACTGGTGATGACATCCTGCAGCTGGCAGCCAGTTTTAACTACCAGTTCAGAATGCCCTATGACAGCGGCAACAATGCCCTGCCAGTGATCACCGATAACCTGGAGATTCAGGGTTTCAATTCGATCATCAGCCGCGATACGTTCAGCAACGAAAGTTTTCGATTGCTGGAATTTAACGGCGGCACGCATAGCCTTCGTGATCTGACCCTGTCCGGTGGCCGCTCGGTCACGCCCATGACCGGTGGTGGTGCGCTGCTTGCCAGCAGCAGCAACCTGACCATTGACACGGTAGCTATCATTGGCAATGAGGCACGGGACATATTCGCTTTTGGTGGAGCATTACGACTGGATGACAGTACCGTCGAAATTAACCACAGCCGGTTGCAAGGTAACAGCACTGAAAGCACCAGCCCACAAACCGGCGGTGGCGCGATTGCCCAGTTCAACGGTTCACTGACCGTCAATCGTTCCGCGCTGCTGAACAATGCCGCCAACGATTGCAGCACCAGCTTGCGCGGCGCCAACTCCGTCGGTACCGGCGGTGCACTGCGGATTGAGGCCACCAGCTCAGCGGGTGCTTTCGCCATCTTTAATGACTCAACCATTGCCGACAATAAGGGCCGGATCGGCGGTGGTATTCATCTGGTGGCCGTCGCGGACACCGGAGCGATCGGTGAAGATGTGCTGGTACAGCTGGTTCGCAGTACCTTGGTATTGAATGACGCCGAGGCCTGCCCGGGCGCAGCATCCGGTGATGGACTGTTTGTGCAGGAAGCCAGCGGCGGCAGTGGGCTGGTCATCTACGGCAGCAGTATCTTGCATGGCAATGGACAGCTTGTGCAAAACATGATTGTTGGTACCGACTGCCAGAGCAATTTCCCGTCACAAACATTTATGTCGTTTGACGGCAACGTACTGGATAACCAGGATAACTGCACGGCCCAGCTCGACACCTTCAGCGATGACTTCCGCAATATCGTCGACCCGATGCGCAATGGCGATCACTATCTGCCTTTGCGCGACGGTCCGGCGGTAGACTTCAGCGAAGCCAGTTTTAATTGTGACCTGAGTCTGCCCGACCAGGTCGGTAACCCGCGTGCCGGCGGACCCGGCATGGGTGGCGATATCTGCGATGCCGGCGCGATAGAACTGCAATATCCGGTTGACGATTTCACCCTGCAGACCAGCGTACTCGGCAATGGCAGCGGCAGTATCAACAGCAGTCCCGGCGGCATTAACTGTCCGAATGCCTGCACTGCCAGCTACCCGGTCGGTACCCTGGTCAGTCTGATGGCAACGCCGGCCAGCGCCAGTACGTTTAACGGCTGGGGCGGCGACTGTTCGGGTAACGGCGCCTGTCAGGTAAGCATGGACCAGATGCGCGACGTGACGGCCAGTTTCGAGTTGGAACCGGTCCTGCTGAATGTGCTGATTGATGCACCCGGTGATGCAATGGGCGGTGTGACCAGCAATCCGAGCGGCATCGACTGCCCGATTGACTGTCAGCAAATCTATCCGCAGGGCACCATAGTCACCCTGACCGCAACCCCGGAAGCCGGTAGCGAGTTTACCGGCTGGGGTGGTGTGTGTGCGAAAACCACCAGCAACATCTGCACCGTGGAGCTCACCGTAAGCCGTGGCGCTACCGCGCGATTTGCCGCCGTTATGAACAACCCGACGCTCAACGTCAATGTCACTGGTCCAGGCAGCATCACGGACAGCACCGGGATAATCGATTGTCCCGGTGTCTGCAGCGCCAGTTATCCGGCCAACACCAACATTACCCTGACCGCCACACCCGACAACGACGCCAGTTTCCAGAATTTTACCGGAGCCTGCAGCGGTCAGATCTGCAACCTGCAACTCACCGACGACCAACAGGTCGGCGCCATTTTTCTGGCTGCTGATGACCTGCTGATTGATGGTTTTGAATAACCCGAATCCTGAATAAACAGGCCAGCGTAGAGCCATGCAGAGTAATCATCTGAAAATCATTAAGGCATTAACATTTTCGCTCTGACAGGCAGCAGCGTGGCGTGTTGTTTGATGATTCTGAGAGCGGATCAAAAGGTTGATCAAACCAGTAAAACTGGTGTTCTACCGAAACAACTTTGCATGCCATTTCATTCCACAATCGGGATTGCGAACACGTCACAAGCTAGGCTTCAAGTCCACTTCACCAGGAATTTCAATAATGCAAATGATAGCGAGAATAGTTAAACCTTTGTCAGGCGGTATGCTGAGCAACGCTGCGCTGCTGTGCTTATTAACGGTTGCCTCCGGCGCATTACCCGTGTTTGCGGAGAACCCGCCGACCTTCCTGTTCGAGGGGCTGCTGGACACTTATTTTGATGACCGCTCGGGGCTGATCGCATTTGATGACTACGACCTGGCCTTTGCTCCGGATGAACCATTAGATGCACGGATCACCGTGCTGCATTCCGATGGCTCCGAAGCGGCGAGCTTCCGGTTTCATCCGGCATATCGTAACCGCGCTGGCGTTATCGCACGGGCCTCGCTGGAAAATCCGGCCGATGTAACGCTGACCGAACCCGGCAACTACCTCATCGAGTTTTCGGTTAATGGACAACCCGGCAACCAATTTCCGGTCAGCCTGGAACGGATCGGGTCTGGCGATGCGTTCAACCCGGATGCCGCGCTGCGCTTTCACGGTCCATGGTCACGTTACGCGCATATTAAGATGGACCAATGGCAGGGCAGCGACTGGCCTGTCTTGTCCTTCTGGGCTGGCCAGCGAGACTTTGCCGAAACTGCCTTTCAGGAACCGTTTATGGTCGAGATGAAACGCAATGGCGAACTGGTTGCCCACTCCAAACTAACCCAGGGCAGTATTCCGAATAAACATTACCAACGCATCGAGGCACATCTTTACCATCCGCATGATCGCCAGGCTTCGCCCAACGCCAAACCATTTATGAAGGCGGACTGGACCCGCAGCGGCGAGTATGAAATTACCATCTCCCGGCAATCGGATAACGAGATTATCCGCAGCTTTGACTACACCGCCAGTAACGGTGAGATTGAGCCTATTTCGGAAGCCAGGCCTGGCTACCAGCCACATACCGGGTATCTCGCTCCACGCGCGATCAAAAAAGGCAGTCCCGGCTATGAATTCACCGCGGTCATCTGGCTCAAAAATTAGCCGCTGAGCCTGAAACACTCCCAGGATGCAAAATTCCTGCTGCGTGATTCATTCATGGCAGCGACCAACTGATCACCAGGCCGCTGCCAGAGCGTGTGCACCTGGCTGTAACTACACCAATCCGCTAACATAACGTGGACTTTAAAATAAGAGCAAAGCTTTGTTTTATCCTGACTCGCGGTTTTTCTCTGTTACTGTCCGCTATCCGAATAATCAGAGCAGCCATTCGCCGTGAGCGTGCGGTTGGTCCAGTGATGATTTACCAGTTTGGAGAGTTCACCCTCGACCCTGTTCGGGAAACGCTGAGCAACAACAACGGCACTGTAGCGCTGCGCGGCACGGCTTTTCTGGTGCTCAAACTGCTGATTGAAAAAGCCCCCGCCGTGGTCAGCAAGGAGTCCATTCTTAATGAGGTCTGGGGGCATGAGTCATTATCGGAAAGTTCGATCCCGCAGGTGATCAAGGATATCCGCCAGGCGCTGGGGGATTCCGCTAAATCTCCCCAGCACATCGCAACGCGTTATGGCCGCGGTTACAAATTTGTGGCGCCGGTCGAAAAACGCGATGCATCTGCAGCAGCAGAGCCAACGGCTGCTCGTTCGAGTACATTGCGGGCACGCTGGCGATTCGGCTTATTGCTGCTGACAGGCCTGCTGCTGAGCGTAATTTTATTCACCCGTCAAAACCCGGTCACCAATGAAGCCTCTGATTCCGGACAGAGCCGCTGGCTGATACGCGCTGTCGAAGCCGGTGACGGTGAATCGCTCTCGAGTTCATTTGCGGAGTACCTGAATTTTGTGATTGGCACCGCCGCCGGCAGTAACCGGGTAAGTGTAGCCAAAGGCGATGAGCCCATTGATGCTGATAGCAACATCATCAACGTCAGTCTGGCGATTGACGACAGCAACCCGGATACCAGATTTATCTACAGTATCGCGCAGGCACAAAAAGAACGGATGGATAGACCGTTAACCGGTACCCGAACCAATCAACCGGTGCAGGACAGCATCGACAAAATCCTGGCGACCATCGAACTCAGCGAAAACACCAGCATTGCCAGCGGCATTGTGTCGCAAAGCCCGTTTGCCACCGAAACGCTGTTACGCGGCATGGCCGCCCAATTTGCCGGTGAGCTGGACCGCGCCGCGGCGCTGTTCGAGGCCTGCCTGGCCGAAGACCAGGAATTCGACTTCGCGCGCTACGAACTGGCCATCACGCTACGCCGCCAGGGACAAAGTGAGCGCGGATTAGCCCTGCTGCAAACCCTGGAAAGCCGACAATCGTCACCTTTCTGGCTTTATCGAATCCACAATGCGCAAGGCATTATCCTGCGCGAACTGGGGCGTTATCAACAGGCCGCAGACAGTTTGCAGATTGCTCTGGATAATGTCGACAGCGCGATTCCCAGGGCCGTCATTGCCTCTAATCTGGGCCTGCTACTGCGCGATCAGGGTAACTATGCCCGCGCCGCTGCCGTGCTGGAATCCAGCATCATCGGCATCGACTCTCAGGAATATCCTCGCGTGATTGCCAGCAGCAAAAACAGCCTGGCCAGCGTTTATATGGGTACAGGACGTCTGAATGAGGCATTGAGCGCGTTGGAAAGCTCCAGCGAACTGTTTTATCAGGCCGGCGACCGGTCCGGTTACGCCAACGTGTTGTCCCGTACAGCACAGGTTTATCAGCGCCTGGGGCAATACACCCAGGCCGAACATTATCTATCGATCAGCAATGATGTGCGCCAGCAGTTGGGTGATATCGCCGGTGTTGCTCTTGGCAAAGTCCGGCTGTCACATCTGGTTCGTTTCTCCGGTGATTTCAGTCAGGCCAGAGACCTGGCTAATGCAGCGTTGGCACTCGCATTGGAGTCAGGTTCGCTAAGCTCACAACAAACCGCCAATGTCAGTCTGGCGGAAACCGCAATGGCCGCCGACGATTACGACAACGCTATCGTGTATGCCCGAAGAGCACTTGAGCTGGCCACGCAACTGGCCAAACCCGAAGCGATGCTTGAGACCCGGCTAAAGCTGTTCGAGATCGAACTTGCTCAGAACCCGGACCCTGCGGAACTTCCCGATCAAATTCAGGCAGCGGTCGATGCTGCCGGTGAAGACATCAACCAGCACTTGCAACTGCAGGTGGATGCGCTGATCGCACGCATTAATCTGATGCTGGGTAACGCTACCCTGGGGCGCAAACAGTTGCAGGCCATGCGCAGCGAGGCACAATCGTCCAACGAAGTAGAACTGGAAATTGCCGCGCTCCTTGCTTTGGTCAGAAGCCATCTCCCCAATGATCCGCAAGCTGCCCGGCAATATCTCGATGAGGCTGAATTACTGTCGCCTCCAGCTTATCCCTATCTGATCCTGCGCGCCAAAAACCTGCAGTCCCTGGGCCGTTCGACTGACGCCATGGCAACCGCGCTGGAGGCCAGACAGAAAGCCGGCGACTGGTGGCGTGATCAGGATGAGGCGTTTCTGAACAGCCTTTAATCAATGATTCACCGGCTCTGGACAACGAGCCCGGCTATTCACCAGGCTATGCCGATGGGTTCCGCCGCGTCTCGTCTGCCTGATCCTCGCCAGGTGGTATCGGTGAATAATATCCAATCACCAATAGCAACGCACCGACCACGATAAATGAAATGATCGACTCCAGCGTGTTGCGGTCCGACAGATCCACGCTGAACAGTTTAAGCACCACCACACCCAGTAATATGGCAGCGGCGATCCAGACATTGCGCCAATACCGACGGGAAGCCATGATCATCACGCTCAAACCGAGCAGCGTCCAGAATATCGACAGACAGGCCTGCGCCAGTGCTGAATCCATTATGCCGTCAATATTCAGCGGTACATTGGCCCAGTGATATAGCGTGCGCAGCAACACGGCGTTCAACCAGATAAAGGTCAGACTGGCAAATACCAATAAGAACCGGGGTTGCCACTGAGCAAACGATGCCTGCAAAGCGGGCTGCCGCCACCAGGCAAACAATGTCAGCAGGACCATGGCCTGCACTATATCCACTGGATTTAAGATCGGCAGATAAGGCAACGGCAGCGCCTCGCCGGTGACAAAAGCATTGACCGCCAACATCCAACCCAGCAAATAAATCAACCACAAACCCATCAGCCCATACTGATAAGCCCGCGGATGTTGCGCTATTGGCCAGATGCTGAATCGCAACACGGCCGCGCAGGCCAGCAACGCGATCAATGCCAGGCTGACGGCATACCATCCGCTCCCCAGATTCCATTTATCACCAACCAGCCATTGCAACTCAGCGGTCAATACCGCGACCAGCAGCGTGGCGCCAGCGATATGCAGCCAGGGCAGCAACCCAGACAAATTAGCACCGATTTCTGATGACCTGTCGCGTTGCCATAGCAGAATGTATAACACCACAAAAGCGAACGGCCAGGCCAGTACGCCGCCCTTGCCAAAGGGGTGCGCTTGAATATCGAGCGCCTGGAAGAATAACCAGCCCATCGCCAACGTCAATCCTGCTGTTGCGTAGCGCAAGGCATGCCAGTCCAGCTTTTTTTCCAACAGACCCAATATGGCCACCGATAGCGCAACAAATGCCAGCGTTGCGTGTAATGCGTTCAACCACGGCAACAGCGCCTGGTATTCGATGATTTCAGTAATCCCGTTACCAAACCACCAGCACAACCCCCACAGCAATAACGGCAGGTTGGCCTGATATTCCCACGAGCGGGTTGCACGGTATTTACGCAACAGGTAATAACTGCTGAATAATCCGGCCAGCGCGACCAATACCGCGCCCGCAAACACACTGTTGAACACCGGTTGGGTATACCCTTTGAGAGTATGCTCAGCCAGCAAGGCCATACCACCACCCAATTGCAGCAATATCCCGAATGCTACGCCCAGTTGATGCCGCTGTCTGACACTGACCCAGAGTATGCCTGCACCTTCCAGCGCCCAGGCGGCGGCAATACCATTGCCGTCCAGTGCAAATGGAATCGTCAATGAAGCGAAGATCACGCCCAACACCAACATGGTCTCGCTTAACAGACGGTAATTCTGACCGCCAAAACGCCAGCATTGCAAAGCCAACAGCAGATAAAACGCACCCGCCGCGAACGCTGACCAGGCCAAACCATATTCATAGCGATGCACCAGACCTGCCTGCAGGCTGAAGGCAATTAATGGCGTACCGAATACCAGTGATGCATCAACCAGGCCGCGTAATTTCGGCGGTTGCCGGCGTGCATACAGCAAGGCAATGGCGACATAAAACAGGAAAAACATCACCAGGAATATTTCGGTGCTGACAAATTGTTCGGGCCGATAACGGTACACACCCCAGATCGCACCAATCGCAAACGTAAATGCGAAACCGATCAGGTTCAGCATGCGCCAGGATTTAAACCAGGCAATGACCAGAATTCCAATATTCAGTATCAGGTAATAACTGAACAGAGTGATATGATCGCCCTGTCCGGTAGAGGTCAGGATCGGCGCCAGAAAACCACCGACTGCCGCCAGCACGGCCAACGAACGGGCGTTTTGTAATATCGCCAGAATAGCGGCCAGCGACACCATTAACAGCATCATCGCGATAACGGTTGCCGCCGGTAATAGCTGATACAACCGCAGCGCCGAATACATGGTCAAATACAGCACACCGATGCCAGCGCCCTGCATAATCAAGGCGTAAACTCTGCGCTTGAAGCGCAAGCGCCAACCGACCATCAGCAACACGATCCCGCCCACCGCAACGCCAGTCAGACGCAGCTCAATAGGAAAGGCATTGTGTTCGGCCGCGTATTTCAACAAAAACGCCACGCCGAAGAACAATACGATCACGCCCACCCGGACGATCAGATTGCCTTCGGTGAAGTAGTTCTTAATATATTGACCGATTTTATCGCCGAGATCTGGTTGCCTGGATACAGATGTTTCAGCAGGAACCGTCTGGCGCTTGATATTGGCTGCACTCTGCCGCACGACGGGTATGGGGCTGTCCGGCTCGGGTGTTTCTTTAGTTGGCGGTGTCGTTACGGGCTGTGCTGACGATAGGTTTTTGCTGGCGGTAGCCGGGGTTGCAACTGGCGGTTCCTGGGTCTGATCCGGTTGAAAACCGACCGGTTGACTTTGTTGCGATTCATTGCTGGCTTGCGATGCCTGCTGACGGTCTATCAGCTCGCCAACCTTGTTGTGCAGTAGCTCAATAAAGCGCTGTTGCCTGGCCACTTTGACCAATAAATAGACTATAGCTACCGGCACTGCCAGCAGTGTCAGGCCAATCAGGACTAAAAAACCTTCCATGCACCACTCCCATTGCTATTGTTAGCACTGAGCAACCTCACACACAGAGACTGCTCTGCGTTATTGTATTATACGAGAAGTATACAGTTACCCACTAAAAACCACTAGCAACAAAACTTTAGCTGTTTTATAATTCAGCGCAACCTTACCGGAAAATAATAAGGTTATGTTAAAGTAGTTGTATAAAGGGATATGACCATGAGCAATAACGCTGCAGACAAACCTGACATTCTTATTTTATCTTCTTCTGAAAATTACAAATATGCTGAAGGCATACGGAGCAATTTAAGCAGGGATTATGAAACAACTCTTTGGAGAGAAGGTTTCTTTGATCAAACAAACCTGTCTCCACTTGATACCTTTCTCAAAAAACTGCTCTATTTTGACGCAGCTATAATTGTTTTAGGAAATGATGACGTTAGATTAAGCAGCCCAGAATCAGATGAACGAATAAATATTCCTCGCGACAACGTTATTTTTGAACTTGGCGCAACGATGGCCAGGTATGGATTATCAAAAACATTTATGCTTGTACCTCAATCTATAGAAGTACAACTACCGTCCTATTTCACTGGAATAAATCCACTAACCTATGAGCAACGCAGAGACAATAATTACACAGCCGCTACCGGAGAGGCCTGCAGCAGAATAAAGCATGATTTAAAAAAACTTGGTAATTTAATTTTCCATTCTGATTTACCAGGATCAGGCTTAGCAAACGGTTATTATTCAAACTTTATTCAACCAGCCATTATTTCTCAAGATCAAAACCAGGCTATTGATCTCCATGATGGCTTTCCAGAATGGGTTTTGGACGATGACTTTTCATTGACAATTTTAATTCCCAGTAAGTTCATGTCCAGAAGCGAGGCCAATGAGTACTGCGAGGCGAAATTGAAGGCAAAAAACATATCAATGAGACTTAGAAACGGACGCGATATCAGCGTCTATGCTTTGCCTAGAAAAAGCGCAAAACAACAACTCAAAGCCATTGACATACCAACTACATTCTTAACATCAAGAAAAGTAATTAAGCAGGTAGACGAATATTGGGGCCGTGGAGAGGACAGGGAATTTAGAGAAAGATTAGAGGTTCGTGAGTCTATTAACTTTGCCAGGCAATTAAAAAGACTTATCCAAGATGATGACCTTGTGAACGAAAGTAAAGTTCTTATCAAAACTATTGATTAGTAATGATTATGCTTGAATCTATCAATCAATAGTCAAAATTAATTAGCTATTTGACCGAAGCGCAATGATTAATGGACAGTTTTCTGCTGAGACATTTACACACTAAGCCTGCAACTCACGGTATAACTTCTAGCCCTGCTTTTATGCTGACGGCTGATCTGATTATTTTGACCGACTTAAACCAATTGCCGCCCTCAGCTTTTGCAGCGCACCGGCCAGCCGCTCGCCGCGGTACTCATATTCATCCGCAACCGTGGCAAACAACCCATCGATTTCCGAGTCCATCAGTTGTGCTTCAATAATGCCGGTTTGTTCAAGCGCCGTCACCAGGTTCACTACCGCCATAGCCGATTGCTCGGCGGCGGCATAATCACTCAGTTCTCCGTTTTCGGCCTGTTGTTGTAACTGCGTAAATACTTTGTCCAGATCAGCGGGGGCAAATTGATGATTGATCAATTCGGTGGTGGCTGCAGCCAGCGTTTGCTGCAATTGTTCAGCCGCGGCATGCACCCGCTCACGACTGATGGTCGTGGCCTGATGCAAGGCGAGGGTTTGTTGTTTTAACTGGTCCGCGAGTGATGGATCAATGGCCGATAGAATTAAACGCACCATCACCAGATTGGCGTCATTCAAACGCATTTCTCCGGGACCCAGGCCAGTACCTGAACGGCGCTGCCAGCGTGAACCATCCAGACGTTTATGGCAGCTATGGCAGTCCAGCAACAACGGTTCAAGAAATATTCCTCGCCAGCCATGTTCAGGGTCTTGCAGTAGCTCGAGCAAGTTATCCGCCGCCAGCGCCTGACCGGCGGCCCAGTCGCGGGCATTGTCCTGCTCGCCTTTGCGCTCGCGATAGTCCTCATCAACCACATGATGCGGCTGCAAATAGGTGAACGTATCCAGTTCAAACTGCAGGCGCGGATGACCGGCGCCCATGATGCGATGATCGATGTGGCGCTGTACATTACCCATATGACAGCCCAGACACAGTTTGGCGCGCGCGCGCGGTTCCCAGGTGGGATACAGTCCCTCTTGCTGCTTGTCACTTAAAGACATATTGCGGTTGGTATGCGAATCAATATAATGCTGCGCACCGCCGTGGCAGGCCTCGCAGCTAACCCCGTCAGTGAGTTGGAATTCTTCGCCACGCTGCTGCACCGGGACGTAATCAGCGTGACAGATTAAGCATTCCCGGGCCTGTTCCGGCTTGCCCAGTTTTAATTTTCGGGCAATAGCAACCGCCTCCGGCGTGAGTAATTTTGCATACGCTTTGGCGTGCATATTGCCGTGCCGGTCGGTTTGCCAGGTAATAAATTCATTCTGCTGGATGCGGCTGTCCGGAAAAGGCTGCACGGAACCGTGACAGACGCTGGACGCGCAGGAAGCGGCCCCCAGGTGCTGCGTCATGTCCTGCTGGTGATGGGAGCCAGGACTGCCGACAACTGAACTATCCGGCTGTGTCCAGCCAGGCATGCTGCACAACAGCATACCCAGCAACTGGTATGGTTTGAGTAAATTCAATGTCATGGTGCACTTCGCCGCTGATGAGCCGGCTGCTCGCTGAGTCGGTCGGCCTGTGCCAGAAAAGCCTGCAGCAGCACCTCCCCGGACGGCGGCTGAGCAGCGTAATGTGCCCGCATCCAGGCAATCAACTGCTGTAATAGTTGGCCGGTTACCCGCTTATGCTGATTGAGTGCCTGCCGTGCCAACTGACTGTAAAAACTCTGCTGATTAAAAAAATAATGCTCCTGGCCGGCAGTCAGAAACGCCAGCACCGAGCGGTTGACTGATGGGTCCGCGCCACTCAGATCTCTGTGCTGATGCAATTCACGGCAGATACGCGCCGATTGCCGCGCATATTGATTGATCGGGGTAGCCACATTGGCGGTATCAATATCAGTAGCCAGCAGGATCAGTTCGGCCGCCTGCGCGGCGCTTAACTCAGCGACTGTCCGGCCCTGTTCCAGCACCTGCCCGGCGAGCACCGGCGCCAGTGCACCGAGCGGCACTGAAAAGCCGGCAAAGTCCATTGGCTTGCTGAAAAAGGTACTGCCATGAATCATCCAGCGGAGCAGTTGAAAAATGGCCTGATGAGTGTCCTGATCCAAGCCAAGCGCGACCAGAATACGGTCGGTTTCATCCGCGCTGGCGCGCTCATTGCAGCCCACCGCATCGGCGCCATGACCGGTTTCCGTTTGCCGCATATCATGCGCGGCGGCGAACACCGCCAGGCAGAAACAGGCCAAAGCATCCAGCGGCTGCGATTGTCCGGCAGGCTGTTGACGTGCTATCCGACACAGCTGCTGCAGCACTTCCAGCGAATGCGTTTCATTGTGATAGGCATAGCCAGACTCAGTACCCGAACCGTGCCGCAGCGATACCCGTGCCAGACATACCGCGCTGACCTGACAGGCCATATCCGGCTGATCCGGAATCGCCGCACCGAACTGTGTGACCAGTTCCCGGTTGAGTTCCCTGGTGGTCTGCAGGAGCTCCGGCCGATGCCGGCGCAAATAGTCCTCAGCTTCGCTGATACCTGGAATCTGCCGCTCCACCGAGTCGGCCGGCCAGACGGTTTTTACCGCATGATTGCTTAGCTGCTGCATGGCACTATTTTCCCTGTGCCGCATAAACGCCATCCCAGTCCTGGCCGGGCGGCTGCTGCAAAAATTCGCTGCAGCGCTGCAGATAAAGCCGGACCGGCTGGTCATCCGGGTAATTTACCTGCAATTCCAGCAGTGACTGTCTGGCCAGTTCGAACTCGCCGCGCAGATAAACGCTGAACATTTTGCCAAACTGTGCGGCCAGCCGGGCATTGTGCTCATTCGGCTGCATCAACTCATAGATATCGACCGGCACGGTTTTGCCTTTGACCTGAATCTTATCCAGCGGCCGCAGGATAAATTCACTGTCTAACTGCTGTTTAATGGCATCGGTGACAATAATGGTTACACCGTATAGTTTGGTAATCGATTCCACCCGCGAGGCCAGATTAACGGCATCGCCTATGGCAGTGTAATCAAAACGCTGACTGGAACCCAAATTACCAACCACCACTTCACCGCTGTGCAGACCAATGCCTATGTGCAACTCGATGCCAAACCTGGTCCGCAGTTCAGGCTGCATGTCCTGCAATCGCTGGTCCATATCCAGGGCTGACCGCGCGGCGGCAAGCTGATGGTTTTCCAGCGTCAGCGGGGCGTTAAAAATGGCCATGATGGCATCACCGATATATTTATCCAGGGTGCCCTGGCGGTCCAGTATGGTCTGCGTCATCGCATCAAAGTAGTGGTTAAGCATTTCCACCAGCCGCTCGGGCTCGAGTTTTTCGGAGATGCCGGTAAAACCGCGAATATCGGAAAACAGCAGGGTGACTTCGCGCTTTTCACCGGATAAACCCAGACTATCCGGCTGGCTGAGTAACTGATCGACAACATCCGGCGACACGTAGGACCCAAACGCCCCGGTCAGAAACCTAGTGGTACGCTGCGATGTCAGCACATAGTAACTGCCAAAGCTCACAAACGCGGTCAGCATGGCCGCGGATGGATACAACAGACTGACCAGTTGACCTTTATAAGCCACCAGCCAGTAAAACAATCCGCCCAGCGAAGCCATGAACAGCAGGCTGGCCACCAGCATCTGCCATAGCTGTCTGAGCCGCGCCAGCACCAATACCCCAATCAGTGGAATCAATGTGGTCAGTGCGATATCAATCAGCACGGTATCCCAGTTACTGTATAAATACTCCTCCTGCAGAATATTGGCGGCGATGGTGGCATGCATGGCCACACCGGGGAAGATCGGATTGACCGGGGTAGGCAGCAGATCGGCAACGCCAATTTCGGTCACCCCGACAAATACCAGCCGGTCCGCCAGTTGCTGTTCGCCGACCACCCCGCTAAGTACATCGGCAGCCGAGTACATCGGAATACCGGCACTGAGTTCGTTCTGACTGTAGAAGTTGGCGATCAGCCGGCCGTGCTCATCCACCGGAATGCCGAAAGTGTCCAGACGGACTTCGGTAATACCTTCCTGTGCGGCTACCAGCCCCTCATTGACACCAGCGTAAACCGCCAGTGCCCGCAGCGCCAGAGTGGGAAAGATTTCATCCCGATAGCGCAGTATCAACGGTGCACGCCGGACCAGCCCATCGACATCGGTATCGCGGTTAAATGCCCCCAGACCGGCAAAGTGCTCAGCGATATGGGCCTGATTGGTTTCCGCGAATTCATAATACTGAACATCGTCCAGATCACTGCCAGGTCCCATCAGCTTGATTTTGACACGGTTATCGAACAATTGATCAAGCGCGGCATCGTCGGTCAGACGGCTTTTATGATTGCGGAAGAAATAGCCACCCACCACTGGCGCTCCGGGCGCCTGTAGAGCGGCTATCAGCGCACTATCCTGCTGTTGCCCTTCGGCGGCGTTGCTGTAGGGTTGCGCGAACACGATATCCAGTGCCACGCTGCCGGCATACTGCTTGATTCTGCCGATCAACTCGCCCTGCAGTGCACGCGGCCAGGGCCACCGGCCATAGTCTTTGATGGACGGCTCGTCCACCGTCACGATGACTATTTCCGCGGGTGGCCGCGGCGGCTGGCGCAGCCGGAAGACGATATCCCGGGTGCGCTGATCCAGACTTTCCAGCAATAATGGATGCTGGCTTTGCTGGTACCAGTAGCTGGCCAGGCTGAGTGCCGAGGCGGCTACCGCGAATACCAGAACCTGCCAGCGGCGATGCAGGAAACGCACATCCCGGCGGCGGCTGTTGTCGTTATTGTGGGCCTCCCGCACGTTACTTGACCGTCACTGTTATGCGCTAAAACGCCTTGCCGGTATTCACATTCAGATACAGAAAACGCGTATCGCCAGTTGCTCCGCGCTCACCCACCAGGGTCAGGATACCTTCCGGACCAATCAGGCCACCGCTGAAAACTTCACGCTGGCCATTGTCAAACATCATGGCATCACGTTGCACACCATCGCCATCCAATACGATCAGCAAGCCATCGCTGCCACCCGCACCCTGGCTGCTGCCGGCCGCCAGCACGAACCCGCCCGCATCAATGCTGACGGACCGCAACCGTTCGCCCTGGCTGATGGTGGTTGCCCAGATGGCTGCGCCAGCCGCGGACAAACGCCGCACCACCCAGTCATCAGCGTTGCTGCTGGAACCTACCAGCCAGTCACCGTTGGCAAATGGCTGCAGCGCAAATACCGGATCGGCCAGCGTAGCCAGCATTTGCACCGGACCACCCGTCCGGCTGACCGAGGCCAGCCACCCGGTGCGGTCGGTATTGCCGGCAAAACCACCGATAACCAGATCGCATACCCCTGAGCTGTCGCAGTTATTCAGCGCAGCGGCATACGCGGTCTGCGAATCATCGGCGTTTCTGACCGTTTCAAACAGCCGGTTGCCGGCCAGATCATAGCGCACCACCAGGCCATCAAAATCACGGCCGTTGTAGCTCTCGCCGATGGCATATACGCCCACACTGTCGGCCTGCAGTGCGTAATAAGCTTTGACCACGGAGCCTGCACTATCAAAACTGGCCTGCTGCAGCACGCCAGCCAGATCATACCGCAGCAGGGTCGCCACAAACTGACCACCCTGCAGGCTGTAACCACCGACATACAGGCGCTGATCCAGCGGACTGACAGTAACCGCATAAGCGTAATCCTGATCACCCGAATCGAAGCGCTGCTCCCATACCAAAGCGCCCTGGGCGTCATACTTAAGGACCCGGATATCATAGTTGTCGCCATTCCAGCCAAAACCGCTCAGATAGCGGTTCCCAAATGCATCGCTGGCCACGGCCTGCAGCGATTCATCGGCAAAACTGTCGGCCGGAGCACCTGCTCCAAACTCGGGAACCGGCACCTCGATCGGCGGCTGGAAAGCAGGATCGGGCGGCTGGTCCAATGCTATCGGCGTGCGCTCGGCAATCTGAATGCGGGCGGGCACCAGCAGTGTCTGGGGCGGGGTCTGGTTATCCTCAACAGCCAGTACAAACCGATAGCTGCCACCGCGCACCGGAGTACCTTCAATACCGGAATTACAACCGTTCAGAATCAAACCAGGCGGGAGACTGGACTCCAGCACCATGCAGGCATAAGGCTGGCTGCCTCCCGCTATCGCGGTGGGCGTTGTGTACGGTAGTCCCACCACGCCGTTGGGGAAATTGATTTCCTGCTGAATCAGGCCAGCGGGCGCCACAGCAAGGTTAAATTGTCCGCTGACCCGAGCGCCGGCCGAATCGCTTACCGCGGCACTCAAACTGAATTCTCCAGCAGCCTGTGGAATGCCGCTGATAAAGCCGGTATTCGACAGGCTCAAACCTGCCGGCAGGCCGTTGCCGCCACTCCAGCTGTTGGGCCCCTGCCCGCCGGAAGAGCGTAACTGCTGACCGTAACTGACCCCCTGCACGGCGGGCGGCAAATCCTGCTCAGTCAGTTGCAGGCCAGCGGCCACCGTCAGAGTATAGTCCTGCTGTCCGGTATTGCCCTGAATATCGGTGGCCATCACCTGCAGCTCGAATTCACCCACGCTCTGTGGCTGGCCTTGCAGATTGCCATTGTTATTGAATAATCCGGCCGGCAAACCGTCAACTTCCACCACATAGGGAGCCACCCCGTTAGCTGGAGTAATCCGAGCCAGATAGGGCTCATCGGTATTGGCTACCGGTAGCATCCGCGGTGCAAATTCCAGCACGGTCATAACCTGCAGGGTGTAAGTCCGCTGGCTAAACTGGGGTGGGTTGAGCGCGTCGCTGGCACTGACCTGAAGCTGTGCGATCCCGGCGGTATCCGGCACACCGGAAATCGTCAATATCCGGCCGTCACTGCTGGCCGTCAGCCCGTTGGGCAATCCGATGACCGTCAGACTGATGGGCTCGATACCGCCCAGCGCGGTAATGACAACACTGTAGGGCTGCCCGGTATCTCCGTCCGGCAAGGCCGCCACATCCGGCTGCAATCTCAACACCGAAGCCACCGCCACCTCGGCCAGCGACAGATTGTTATCCGGGTCGGGATCAGCGGTGGCTGAGGTGATATCCGCCGCATTACCGACTATTTCACCAATCTGGGCCGTCACCATAAACGTGAACTGCAACAGTCTGGATTCACCCGCGGCCAATGCGTCGAGCGTGCATTGCACGCCGCTAAAGGTGCCATTGGCGGTGGCGCCCGTACCGGCACAGGTAAAACCGTCATCATTGATATCCTGCAGCAACAAACCCGCTGTCCACTGGTCCAGCAAAACCACATCCAGAGCGGTGTTCGGACCATTGTTGGTGACATCCACTTCGAATATCACCTGCATTCCGCTGACCGCTGTGATCGGTCCGGTTTTGCTCACATCAAGATCAGCCGCAGCCCGGATTTCAGTGCTATCGGTCGAACTATTGTCAGCGGGGAACTGATCCATAATCCCCTGCTGGGGGATTACGCTGGCGGTATTTTCCAGTTCGCCCTCAAATTCCGCATTGATGGTGGCCGCGACCTCGAACACCACGCTGCCACCCGCCGGAATATCAATGGTCTCCTGAATATCACCAGTGCCTGATTCGTTGGCGCAGCTTGCTCCTTCAGCCGGCAAACAGGTCCAGGAAACATTTTCCAATACCTCCGGCAACTCGTCGACCACATCCGCGAACATGCCGAACATGCCGTTGTTATCGACGCTGAGTTGATAAACAATCTCTGCTCCGGGAGTACTGGCGTCCTGATCATCGGTTTTTTCGATAGCCACATCAAAAGCGCGATTAATCACTGTGTTGACCGTTTGCGAGTTGTTGGCAGGATCGATATCCACCACATCCGGCGGCAATACCACGCTGGCCTGATTACTGAGATCGCCGCTCGCGCCCTGCCTGACTACTCCGGAAACACTGAACACCACCTGCTCATCTTCAGCAATACTCACCGGTGCCTCGATATCTCCAAACCCAACCATCGGACATTGCGAGTTGGTATCGGCTGCACAGGTCCAGGTAACATCATTTAATTGCGCCGGAATAAAGTCGATTACCGTGGCAGCGACCTCGCCAAACCCACCCCGGATACTTTCATGCGCCTGCCGGGTGATAAGGTTCTGCCCGGCAGTCACCGTGTACTCAATCACGTCGCCCGGACTGGCGGATTGGCGGTTGACTGATTTGGTAACAAATAAATCGGCTGAACTCATCACCACGTTGGTCACATCAGTGGCCGTGTTATTGGCAGGATCAGGATCAACATCAGGCGGGTTAAGAGAAACCGTTGCGGTGTTGCTTATCACCCCGGTAAACATCGAGTCAATTTCGGCATTGGCGGTAAACGTCAACTCGCTGCCGGGCGCCATGCTGACCATCTCATTGATGTCCCCAGTGCCTGTAGCCGCACACATCGCTCCCGGGTCTGCTGCGCAGGTCCAGTTAATGTTGATTAATCCGTTCGGGAAGGTATCGTTGACCATCACGTTGTTGATGGTCATGTCACCCAGGTTCTGCACCGTAATAACATAGCTCAGAATATCCCCGGGCAACGCAGCGGCTACACCGTCCGTCTTGCTGATCGCAAAATCGAGATTGGGCGCCCCGACCACCACCGTGGTGGTGGCCGAATCATTGCCGGCTACCGGATCATTGATCCCCATTGTCATGGCTGTCGTGGTAACGGCAATGTTGCCTGTCACACCGGCTGCAATTTCAGTGGTAACGGTATATGTTATCGATTCACCCGCAGGAATCAGCGGATTCTCATTGATGTTATTGCCGGTGCCACCGGGTGCGCAGAAGGCGCCGCCGGTGCCCGCACAGGTCCAGCTGGTATTGATCAGTTCGGGAGGAAATTGCGCGTTGACGCTGCCGTTCTGCCCGTCAATACCGGCCGGCCCGCTGTTGCCGATGATCAACTGGTAGATCAACGTGTCGCCGGCGGTGGCGGACTTGGTATTGACCTGACTGATGACGCTCAGGTCAGCATCAGTCAGTCTGATCTCGACTGAACCGATATCACAATCATCCACCAGATCACCATTACCATCCAGAGGCCGCATCATGCCGCGCTGGTCGTTGGCTTCACAACTGGCATTGTTACCATTGTCGATGGCCGGGCTGCCGGTTTGCGGTAAGTGTGTCTGGTTAAATCCGCCATTATCGGTCAACGGGCCGAGCAGCGGATCGGTATCAATCAAATCATTATTTGCCGGTACCAAAAAACAGGTATTGGCTGCATCCGACGATATATTGAAGCCCGCGGATTGCAGCTGGTCTCCGGCATCACCACTGCAATCCCTGCTTGAGTTGTTGGCCACGATGGTGTTAGCGATACTGCCAGCGCCGGCGCCGATCGCATCAATCCCGATGGCGTTATTAACAATCGTATTATTATTCAGCGTAAATTGGGCATTGGTAATCGAGATACCTACCGCCAGCCCGGAAAACGTCGAATTGGCGATTGTGCCCATACCCCCATTAATCAACATGCCGATTTCTGAGCCGGTTCCGCGCAGTGTGGAGTTGCGTAGTTGGAAACCGCTGGAATTGCTGATGGAGACGCTTTGTCCATTGTTGATAAAACCCACGCCATCGACGATGACATTGGGCGTCATGACATCCAGCGCCACCCCACCGGCGCCGGCATTAGCCAGCCGGGTATTGTTGATGATGCCCTCTGAACTGGGCGGGAACCGTATAAACACCAGTTCCGGCGCCGCGGCATTGCGCATGATCACCGAGCCATTGCCATTCAGGGCAAAGCTTGTCTGGGGCAGATAAACGCCATCCAGATCAGGGTCGGTATCCAATACATAAGTACTGGCGGGCGCCAGATTAATGTTGGTCAGGAAGCCGACAGCGGGATTGTTGCAAACCGGGTCAACGGGCGCACCGTCGATAACACTCTGGGCAGCTTCATACAGGCTGCACAAGCCGTCACCCACGTTAAAGTTAACGGCTCCCGGATCGACATCAATACTCTGCGCGTGGCTGCTTGATACACTGATCAAAAGCGCTGCCATTACCCCTGCTGTGCTTAAAAACTCTGATTTAGCCTTGTGTCTTTGGAACATGTCGTTGTTTACCTCTGGCCCGCCTTTGGCTGAATAAATAGCTGTTCCCTCACGCTCTGTGGCCAATCCTGTCCCTGCCCTTAACAATCAGATAGACGAATCAGCCTCCGGGCGGTCTGGGTGGCGGCGGTTGCGTGCCGCCCGGACCGGCTGGCTGATCAGACCTGGTCAGTGCCGGCGCGGTGGGGTCAAATGCCTGAAAACCGCCCGAAATAATCGCCTGTGCGCCGCCCGAACCAATCGCTGCATTGATCAACATACCGGCCGCTGCCTGAGTCAAGCCGGAAGCCTGTACCGGCGGCTGCATAGGTTCTCCGGCCCTGATACTGAGCATCTGACCAGGCTGCAGTATCTGCGTGCCGGGAAACGCCGGGTCCAGGCTGGTGGCCGAAACCACCCCCGAATAAACAATCACGGAGGTTTCGCGAAGCGCGGCAATGACTTCAAACTCCGTACCCTGCACACCCATCACGCCTTCGCGGGTCTGCACCTGATAACTGTCCTTACGACTGGAAAATGCACTGGATACCCGGCTGCGCAAACGGCCCCGGGTCAATTGCAGCAAACCCTGTGGGGCCGCGCCCGGTGCATATTGCGCAATTGTCACCTGAGCGTTTTCATCCAGGGTAAAACTGCTGCCGTCGCTGAACAGCACCTCGACCAGAGCATTCTCCAGGGTGATCAAGCGATCGCTGCGCAGCACATCATCACCCTGCGCTACCGCTATTGCCGCCTGTCCGGCACGGACCACCTGAGCCTGGCCCTGCAGGCGGCTGACTGAGCCGACCACCTGGTCATCCTGCGCGCTAACCGGCAGCGCCAGCAGACAACCCAGGCCAACCGCGAACAACCAGATCATCAAACGTATTGCTACTACTTGTTTATGCATCTCAGAACCGCCAGCTCAAGCCGAGCGAAGTAACCAGCCGGTCGTAATCAAACGCCGCAATATTGGATTGATGATCGACCAGGGACAGCTGCGCACGCAGATACCAGCCGGTCGCCACCTGGTAGGTAGAGCTGAGAAAATACTCCCAGCTTTCATCCTGGCGCACAGCCAGAAACGGTATATTCAGATTGTCAAAATCGATCTCGGTATAACGCGCGCCCGCCCCCACTGACCAATCCGTGGTTAAACCGTATTCGGTATATAAATAGACCTGTTGCTCGCTGCGGTCCCAGTTACTGCCATCGGCGTCGTAATCCAGATATTCAACTATTCCGCGCACACTCCAGCGCTGACTGAGATGACCGCTGAGCAGCAACCCACCGCCCAGAATTTCGGCACTGCGATCGTCCTCGGGGAAACTCACCTGCTCGAAGTCACTGCTGGCATAGCGTCCATACAGGTGGGTATAGAAGTTTTTCGCCACCCGCAGGTAGGCACCCGGCGTGACCGTGAAGGTAGTGCTGAAACCATCGCCGTCAAACCGGTCATGGCTGATTTCCGCCGGCAACCGCCAGCCCCAGTGATCAAATGCCTGGCCGGTGCCCAGCAGGGCATTCAGTCGGGTAAAGTCAAACTCGCTGGCCTGATGATGCAGTGACTGCGAACCACGCGCTTCGCCAAACAATAACCAGTGATTGGGCAGCGCCAGCTGATAAATTGCATCAGCGGTCAGTACGTGGCGAAAATCATCCTCATCCTGGTTACCCGCCGGCAACAGCTGATCCGGCAGCAATGCCACATTATCGTCGTATTCAAACCGGTAGCCAGCGCTGAAAGCCCAGGTGCTGTCCGTGCCGCCTGACGGTGCCTCAACCTGGGCAAAGCGATAACTCAAAAATGAATCCGAATCTCCGCGCAGGGCCTGTTGCGCTACGTTGTAGGCCTGCTGTTGATCGCCGTTTTGCTGCAGGATTTGAATATATTCCGCAGCCGCTTCCTGGGCGATGGAACGATCCTGCGATTGCAGTAATCGCTGATAAATAGCCTGTGCCTCAGTCAGCTCTCCGGTGGCGGTGGCAATACGGGCACGATACAACCGGTAGATATCCTTGGAACTATCCGGAATACGCTCCAGCCATGCCGCGGCAGCTGCATAATCTGACTTGGCCAGTAAGGTTTCCAGCAAAGCCAGATTGACGGCCTGATCGGCTGGATTTAACTCCGCGGCCTGGCGCAATAAAGGCTGGGCGCGCTCCAGATCACGCTCCTGATAATAAGCCAGGCCGAGCAGCCGGTTACGCTCCGCACCGGCCGGCGAGCTTTCCAGAAGAGTGATGACCGTTAACCAATCCTGTACAGCGGCAGCCTTACGAGCCTGTTGTTGCCTATCGGCTTGTTGTCCCTTAGCGGGTTGCGCATAGGTAACAGACGTCGAAACACACGCTAACGTAAATATGACCAGGAGAAAAAATTTAGCGCATCTGAAGTTATTATTATTATGGTCAATTTGACTCATAACATTGATTATGGCCCCACTTCAGTTGGCGGTCAATTTACACGCCAGACTGAACCACGCCTGCAGCCCTAATCAAATCAAGCAAATAAGTTACAAACCAGATGTTCAGTTGAAGCAATAATCCGTGTCAAGCAAATATCAGAGCGTGCTTAGTAGATAATAAAAAAACCCATTGCATTCTGACTGCCACTATCTCAGCTGACTATCCTTGCTGCCCCGCCGGTTAAAACTATTACTGGCCTGATTGTCGGCATCTTCAGCCTCCTGGCAGGCAATACATTTACGCACCCCGGGCAGTGCCTGACGACGAGCCTCAGGAATAGACTCGCCGCATTGCTCGCATTGTTTCAAGCTTTCACCGCGCGCCAGCCGACTGCGAGCATGCTTGACAGCATCCTCAACACTGGCATCAATCTGATCCTGTACGGCCCCATCGCGGGCCCAGCCACCGGCCATAATTTGCTCCTGAAATATACTGACAAGAATTTTCAACCTAGCATGGATATTAAACCAGGGTCAAAGTCTCCGGCAGCACCTTATCAGCACAGCATTAACTGCGCTGCCACCATTCATATGCGTACCTGTTCAACTCATATCAGCAATAAATGCATCGGCCTCGCGGATAGCCAGTTGCATTTCTTCCAGCAACCGGGCAACACGCTCCTCGATACGCACCCGCTCGACATCCAGGGAGGCAATCGCGCGGGCATTCAGATTGTGTTTGAGAAACAGCACCTGGTCCTCGAATAATTCCAGCACCGGGTCGAGTCTGGATTCGGCGCGTTGCATGACCCGCATTAACTCATCAAAACGCTCGCGGGTATCCTCCAGTTGTGCTTCACTGCGGCGGCGCAGATCGGCGTTTTCATAGTCTTTAAGTTCGCCGCGCCATTCGGCAAACAGGTCCTTACCGACCTTATCCACCGCGGCAATGCGCTCACGCACTTCATCTGCCTGGCGACTGGTCCGCTCATAGCGTTGCGACAGTTTGTCATATTGCTTTTCCAACTCACCGCCGTCCACCTCGACCACCGCCCGAAACTGGTCCAGAGCAGACTGAAATTGTTCCTGCGCATCCTGCTGCGAACCACGCGCCTGTTTAACCCGGTCCACCAGAATATCGCGCTTCTCGACGCCAAATGTCTCCAGGGTGTTGTAGTAAACGCCGGAACACGCCGGTATTACCGCAATGATGAATACCATCATCGACCACTTTTGCCATCTATCAACGCTTGCCCGCATAGTCATTCTCACCGCCAAACCGGCTATTTTACTGGATGCGCGTTGCACTTGTTGCCTGTAGCAGCGGCACGGCGGTTAGCCGGAACATTGACGCAAGGCGTCATCAAGCTGCAATTGCTGCTTGACCGTCGCAAAAATAATATCCGTCCGGGTCGCACCAAACTTAGTCAGACCATCCACCAGCTCACGCAGATGCGGCATATCTCGGGCCACCACCCGGATAATCAGCAGTTCCGCGCCGGCCAGCACGTGGCATTCAGCCACTTCCGCCAGCCCGGTTACCACGTTGACGATCTGCCGGTGGCGCGAAGACACCGCTTGCAGGCGGATAAACGCACTGATACCAAAGCCAAGTTTTTGCTCGTCAACCTGAGCGCTTATTGCGCTTAAAACACCCGCATCCTGGAGCTTTTCGAGATGCTCGGAAATGTTACTGCGTGACCGGCCAAGCCGGCTGGCCAGCTCGGAAATGCTCATGCGGCCATCCTGTCGCAACAGCTCCAGCAAACGCCAATCAAGCTCTGTTAATGATGAATATGCCATTTTGTCAATCAACCTGAGTGCGCGGTGAGCAAAGTGCCGGTAATCAGCACGGTTGCATCGCAATTGTCTCTGGTACCGGCAGTCTGAAGCATTTTATGATGGTTTGGCAAACAGCTTTGCCTGTGAAGACTGCTAGCGGGTGTTGCTGCCAGGCATGCTGGTGACATTCAATCATAGCCATTGACAATCACGGGCAGAACCCTATTGACCCACGGTGAAATTATTGATGATCATGCAACAAACACTACCATCGCAAATTTTATGGGGCCTGCTTTTCGGCCTGTTACTGTCACCGGCTGTTGCCCTGGCCATTACCACGGCTGACCAGGCCGACACCCATTTTCAGGCCGGGGAATGGCAATCGGCGGCCACCGCCTATCAGCAACTGTCTGAGCAACACCAAAACAATGACCTGTACTGGTTCCGGCTGGGCCAGAGCCGCTATAACCTGCGGCGTTATCAGGCCGCTATTGAACCCCTGCAACAGGCGCTGAAGTATCCGTCCGGGGACACCAGCATACCGGCCATACTGTTACTACTGGCCCGCTGTCAGGCGGCTGCCGGTGATAACGACGGCGCACTCGACAGTATCGCTGCGCTGGAAGCCAGTGGCGCCAGACCCTACCAGACGGTCAAAAACGCTGCAGAGTTTTCCACCCTGCTGGCCAGCCCGGAGTTTCAGACCGCGCTGAACCGGTTAAAACCATGCGCCACCCCGAAACACCGGGCTTTTGATCTGTGGATAGGTGAATGGCAGGTAACCTCCCCGACCCGTCCGAACTGGTCCGCGGATAGCTCGATAACAGTATCCAATGATGGTTGCTCCATCCATGAACGCTATGTCAGCGCGGGCGGCTATGCCGGCAGCAGTATCAGTTTTTATGATGCGCAAAAACAGCGCTGGCATCAAACCTGGATTGACAACCAGGGAACGCCTATCTACCTGGAAGGTAATCCTGCTGATACGGCGATGGTGCTTGGCGATGCCACCAATCGTGTTACCTGGTCAGTCGAACCGGATAACCGGGTACGTCAGCACTGGCAGTCAACCACTGATGGTGGAACCACCTGGAGTACGGTTTTTGATGGTTATTACAGTAGGAAATAACAGCTGACCTGACCAGACAGCAGCCATCATTGATACTGCCGTTCAAGCATTGCCGCAGGACCTGTGGGCTATCGCTCAGCAGCGTTGCCGGTCGCGATATCAGGTAGCTCTACCGCATAAAACTTTTCCACCAACTGGCGGTAATATGCAGCTATTTCCGGTTCTTCACCGAGCAGAGTCAGAATCTGAGTCACCACAAAAATACCGTTTCCGCCATTGACCAGGATAACGGCGCCATCGCGCGTTTCCGGACTGTACATCACCAGAGCATTTTCGCCTGCATCATTACCGCCGTGCTTGACCACGGTTTTGTGCTCAAACTCATACACCATCCAGCCGATCCCGTGTCCATAGCTGTGCGCACAAGCCAGTTCGTCGGCTGGATCGCAATTCCAGATTTCATCACCCTTCAGGCTGGTGATAATATGCGTGCGCTCGGCAGCCATTGAGTCGCTTACCCAGCTGTTATTGATCACCCCGATAAGAAACCGGGCGTAGGCTTCAACCGTTGTCAACAAATCATCAGCGCCGCTCCACGGCCCATCAGCGCTTACTTCCGCCAGCCGATTACTGCTGTCAGACATATCAAAATATTCCCCCTCGGTACTCATTGGCGTAGCCAGCCGCTGCTCCAGCCAGGGCTTGCGGCGGCCCATTGATATATCGGAAATACCCAGTGGACTGAGCACATACTCGAATGCCAAAGCTTCGAAATCCTTACCCAGTTTATTTTCCGCATACTGCGCCGCAAGCTCTATCCCCATGCCTGAGTAGCTGAAAGCGATGCCCGGCTCAGCGATAAATGCAGCCCGGCCGTCAGCTTACTGATCCGGCCAGTTCAACAGGCCGGCACGATGCGACAGCAGCAAACGGGGAGTCAGTTGCCTGAAGCGCGGATCGCTGCCCAAATCAGGGTGATCGACATGCGTATGGATGGGATCGTCCAACGCTATCAGGTTTTTTTCAGCCAGCGCCAACAGTGTTTCCGCGGTCAGGGTTTTGGCTACCGATGCGGTATTGAATACCGTCTGCGCTGATGCGGCAACGCCCGCGCTTTGTTCGCCATAGCAGCCTGTCCACACCAGCACACCATCATGGATAATCCCCACGCCTGCGCCAGCCGCCTGATACTCGCTCAGCAAGCGGGGAACCTCGCGTGCCATTAAAGTGCCGCGGTCATCCTCAATTTTGCCTGAACTGATTAAAGGGGTTTCCGGATCGGACTGACATCCGGTCAGTAACAAAAATATCACGCAAGCACTGCTTGGAGTCAAATTCATAGTCAGGGAGTCGAGTTGGTGTAGGCGGAAATCATCCTAGCTGACAAGATATTCGATCACAACCGAAGGCTCGTGTACCCCTCTAACCGAGCCACACTGGCATACCCATCAGCGGCCAGATAAGCCCGGCAAACAGTGCAATCACCAGCAGCAGAATCAGGCTGGCCGGCACCCCGGCACGGAAAAATTCCCAGGTGCTGAACTGCTCACTTTCGTAAGCAATGGCGTTGGGTGCTGCCCCGATAAGAAACAGAAAAGGCATACCGGCAGCCGCCAGCGCAGCATACAAGACCACTTCCGGCGCTACCCCCAGATAGGGCGCCATCACCAGTGCAACCGGCAGACAAATCGTAATCGCCGCCACGTTCATGATCAGATTGGTCATCACCAGAATAAACACGCTCACACCCATCACAAACATCAGCCACGGCGCGCCGTTCAGATAGTTCATCCAGTTGATGGCCAACCAGGCCGCCGTGCCGGTGCGCCACAGACAAAAGCCCATGCTCATCGCACCACCGAACAGCAATATGATATTCCACGGGATTTTTTCCAGATCAGAACGCTGCAGAATGCGGAACACAAAAAAGCACACCGTCGCCGCCAGAATGATGGCACTCTTATCGATGCGCTCGAAACCCGGGATCAGACTGCGCAGACTCATCAACAGCACCGCGCTCAAGGTGATCGCCAAAGTCATTTTTTCTATCCGCTTCATAGGCCCGAGTGCACTGTACAGTTTAGCGGCGCGCTGACTGAGTCCGGGTATGCTGGACAGCTCCGGCCGGAAGCGCAGCACCACATAGACCCACAACACCATGACCATGACTGCGCCTAACGGCAACATGTAGTAAGTCAGTTCAGAAAAGGTGATCTCACGGCCCACCAGCTCATTGAAAAAGCCCACCGCCACCGGCGCGCGCGCCGCTCCGAACAGGGTGATCACACTGCCTGCGCCGGCGGTATATGCCATGCCTATAAACAAGCCTTTCCCAAAGCGCGAATGCTCCTCATCAGTGTAAAGGTGATGGATCGCCAGCAGCAATGGATAAATAGCCGCCGCCACCGCGGTATGCGCCATGATCAGCGTCATCCCGGCGGTCATCAGAAAAGCGCCCAGATAAATCCGGCTGGTTCGTTCACCCGCCACCCGCAACATGCCATAAGCCAACCGATGGGTCAGACCGCTTTTCGAAAATGCCTGACCTATCACAATTGAGCCGATGATGAACCACACGGCGGGGTCCAGATAATCGGTAAATGCCACCCGTGGATCGCGAATCAGAAACAGTGCCTGGATCACCGCGATGGCAATCCCGGTAACCCCGATCGGAACAACCTCCAGCACCCACCATATGGCGGCCAGCCCAAACAGCCCCAGCGCCAGCTTGCCTTCCCTGGATAGCTCAAAGGATTGACCCAGCGGATCGACCGCCGGTGCCAGATCAGGCATGAAATAGGCAGCGGCAAATACGATCAAACCAAGATTGATACCAATCAGCCGGCGTATATTGATGCTCTCGCCCCACGGCGCTTCACTGCCAGGGGCATCCGTCATCCGGGTAGGCCGGGCTGGTGCGCTGCTGTCCGGGGTCTGATCGGCGGTTTTATTGGCACTCATTTCAGGCCTCCCTGTCGCCATTCAGAAGGTGATTCACAGCCCACAGCACCTCCACGCTGCGTACCACTCCGATCACATGCTCCTCATCCAGCACCGGCAACATGTGATAACCCTTCTCAACCATGATGTTTACCAGGCGAATCAGTGAATCATCTTTTTTGACCGTGCCGGAAATCTGCTGAGTGTATGCCTCGATAGAGCATTCGGACCGGTCCCGGAACCTCGATACGACCTTATCGGCCAGAACTTCGCCGATGTTTTCATCCAGTTCCACATCAAACACCGCCTCGGGGTGCTGAGCATCCGGCCTGGAAAACCAGCGCGGGCTTAGTCCCTTCAGAATATCGCGGCGCCGAACCAGGCCAAGCAACGCGTCATCCTGATCAAACACCAGCAGAATCCTGGGCAGTGAGGACTCTTCGTGCATTTCGATATGTGCCGCCGCGAGCGTATCCAGGGCCTGCCGCAGGGTGCTGTCACTGCGCACATGCGGATAAGCATGTAACGGCACCATCAGCTCCTGGGCAGTGGGTAGTTGCATGATGACTCTCCGGTGATTGCCAGCCTGGACCAGCTAAAGAATAACGCATCTGGGTTCTAATGGCTGTTCGCTATACCCGCTTATACGCTACCCAAACGTATCACCCGCGCTTAACTTGAGACAAATCCGGCGGTCCTGGTAAACAATATTACAAGTCATACAATATTCTTGGATACGGCATTTTCGTGCCGCACATCTTGTGCGTTTACAGCGCATCAGGAAACTGCTTTAGCTGTTTGCTTTTAAGCGTACTCAATGTATAGCTTCTATTTGCCGTTGAGTGAGCAACAGACAACAATCAATATCAGCTGCAGTCAAACCACCTCCACCCTGGCAACCCTTCTCTTTCCGACCTGCACCACGCCCTTAAACCCGGCTACAAGCTGCAAACCCCGGTCTGTAATCTTTTCACCGTCAAGCCTGACCGCCCCCTGCTGCAGCATCCGGAACGCATCAGAATTACTGGCGGTCAACCCGGCTGCGGTTAAAGCGGCCGCAATCCCAATTCCCGCCCCACTGGTCTGCAATGTGGCTGTTTCGATATCCTCGGGCAGTTCGCCCTGGGCAAAGCGGGCGATGAACGCTGCACGGGCTTTGACCCCTGCACCTTCGCCATGGAAGCGATCCACCATTTCTTCGCCCAGCAAAAATTTGATGTCGCGCGGATTGTCACCGTCTTTGACGCGTTTCCGCAAGGCGTCCAGTTCAGCATTGCCGCGTGCGCTCAGCAATTCAAAATACCGCCACATCAAATCATCCGATATCGACATCAGTTTGCCGAACATGCTGTCGGCGTCTTCATCCACGCCAATATAGTTATCCAGCGATTTGGACATTTTCTGCACGCCGTCCAGACCTTCCAGCAGCGGCAGGGTCATGATGACCTGGGGTTTCTGGCCATATACCGGCTGCAGATGGCGGCCCACCAGCAGATTAAATTTCTGATCGGTGCCACCGAGCTCCACATCCGCCTCCAGCGCCACCGAATCGTAGCCCTGCGCGATCGGATACAGGAATTCATGCAGCGCAATGGACTTATTGTTGCGGAAGCGTTCGCCGAAGTCATTGCGTTCCATCATGCGCGCGACGGTGTAATGCGAGCTGACCCGGGCAAAGTCGGCAGCGGTCATTTTTTCCATCCACTCATTGTTGAAACGCACTTCGGTCAACTCGCGGTCCAGCACTTTGAAGACCTGCTGTTTATAGGTTTCCGCGTTGGCTCGCACATCTTCGGCACTGAGTGCTTTGCGGGTGGCATTTTTACCGCTGGGATCGCCGATCATGCCGGTGAAATCCCCGATCAGGAAGATCACGGTATGGCCCAGGTCCTGAAACTGACGCATCTTGTTCAGCAGTACGGTATGCCCCAGGTGCAGATCCGGGGCGGTCGGATCAAAACCAACCTTGACCCGCAGCTTTTTGCCGGCAGCAATCCGCTCGCGCAGTTCCTGTAGCGGGATGATTTCCTCGCAGCCGCGCTGCAATAATTCAAGTTGTTCGTTTAGGTTGCTCATCAAGTGTGTTGATCCTGGTGTGCTGTTACTGATCGGCGTTGCATGACATCCATTAAACCGTCACCCAGCTAGTCTGACGGGCAGTTTAAGCAAGCGCGCTGCCATGAATTTTGCCTGCAGACTATCGCATAAATCTGGTTTTGCGTGTCATTATCATTACAATAAGGCAGCATGACCAGCACCGCACCACCATTCCATTATCTTTTTCCTGAATGAGTTCCGCCGTCCAGTCAAACTCGTTGCTGAGCTCCGTGCGCGCTTTCGTGGCCCGCTACGCTGAGGTGTTCCGCACCCGACCAGGATTGAGCCTGCTGGGTGTCACGCTGTTGCTGGCCGGGCTGAGCATTGGCTGGTTCTATGATGGCAGTAGTGATGCGGTAGGCCGCTCTGGCGATTTATTGCAGCATGGGCAGCCGTTGCCATTGCATAACGCCGGCGTTGACAATCCATCAGGCTCTATCGAACCGCTGCAACCAGCCATCACCACTGCCGTGTCACCACCCGCCAGTAAGCCGGTTACCACAACCGGCAGCGAAGAAGACACGATTGCCGCCCAGACGCTGGCTTCGCCATCCACGGCGCTGGTGGTTGCCACCGCTGATCATTATGCCTGGCAACCGGTCAAGGTCAGCAGAGGCGACAGCCTGGGCTCGATATTCAAGCAGCGCGCCCTGTCGCCGGCCCTGGTCCATCAGATTGTTAACCTGAATGACGACACCGGCCAACTGACCCGGCTGAATGTGGGTGAAGTACTGGATATCGCCTACGACCGCGACGGCCAGTTCAATGCTTTGCGGCGTGCGCACAACGAGCAGGACTGGCTGCTGATTGAGCAGGCCGGAACAGACCTGAGTTCGCGGTTGATCACGCGCGAACTCAGCGTGCGCGAACGCGAAGCCAACGGTGTGATCACCGGCAACCTGTTCGTGTCCGGTAAACAGGCTGGTATGCGGGATGGCCTGATCATGCAGCTGGCGAGGATTTTTGGCTGGGATATCGATTTTGCGCTGGATATCCGCCGGGGTGACCGGTTTGTGGTGATCTATGAAGAAATCTGGCGGGATGGCGAGTTTCTGCGTGACGGCGGTATTATCGCCGCCAGCTTCGTTAACCAGGGCGAGGTTTTCAAAGCTTTGCGCTACGCCACCGACAGCGGTTTTGACTACTTCACCCCCGAAGGCAAGCCGATGCGCAAAGCTTTTTTGCGCACCCCTCTGGATTTTGCCCGGGTGACATCCAATTTCAATCCGCGCCGTATGCACCCGGTGCTCAAGCGGGTGCGCCCGCATAATGGCGTTGATTACGGCGCACCGACCGGCACCCCGGTGTATGCCGCCGGCGATGGCACCGTGATTGCCTCGGCCTATAGCGCCCCCAACGGCAATTACGTGTTTATCCGCCACACCAACGATATCGTCACCAAATATCTGCATTTCAGCCGCAAAGCCGTCAAAAAAGGTCAGCGGGTCAAGCAGGGACAGACCATCGGCTATGTAGGCTCCACCGGACTGGCCACGGCCGCGCATCTGCATTACGAGTTTGTGGTCAGCGGCGTGCACCGGAACCCGCGTACCGTCGATCTGCCTGAAGCCATTCCGCTGAATCCCGAACAGACCCGCGAGTTGCTGGCTCAGCATGAGCTCAGTATCGCCCGTCTGGACGCGCTGGATGCCCAGCAATCGGCGATCGCGTATACCAGCGCCGGCAGTCAATAGGATACCGCGGACGCCAGCGAACGGGCTCCGGCAGATACACTTATGAATACAACCGGTTCGCAGCGTTTCGTAGGACTGATTTCAGGTACCAGCGCGGATGGCATTGATGCAGCAGCGGTGGATTTCGGCGCCGACGGCTTACACATCAAAGCTTTCGCCACCTACGCTTATCCGGCTGATCTGAGCGCACAATTGCAGCCTTTGCTGGATAGCGAGCGTGATGTCGATCTGCATACCCTGGGTTTACTGGATGCGCGGGTTGCCGATGCCTTTGCGCACGCCGCCAATGCCGTCATCGAGTCCGCCGGCTGGAGCGCCGATCAGATTACCGCGATTGGCAGCCACGGCCAGACCATCTTCCATGCACCGGATACGCAACCACCTTTTTCATTGCAGCTGGGCGATCCCAATCGAATTACCGCGCTGACCGGCATTCAGGTCGTGGCTGATTTCCGCCGTGCCGATCTGGCCGCCGGCGGTCAGGCCGCGCCTTATGCGCCATTGATTCATGCGCGTTTATTCCGGACTGACGAGGCCAACCTGGCGGTGGTCAATATCGGCGGCATTGCGAACATCACCTGGTTGCCCAAAGACCCATCGGCGCCTGTGCTCGGTTTCGACAGCGGCCCTGGTAATTGCCTGATGAACGCCTGGTGCCGGCGGCATTTACAGCAACCCTTTGATGATCAGGGACGCTGGGCAGCGAGCGGTCAGGCACAACCTGAATTATTGCAGGCGCTGCTGCAGGATGCCTATCTTAAAGCAGCCCCGCCGAAAAGCACCGGCCGGGAATACTTCACGCTGGCCTGGCTGAACCGGCTGGCGCCCAGGCTTGCGAAGTTCCAGCCGGCCGATGTTCAGGCAACCCTGCTGCAATTGACCGCCCACGGTATCGCCGCGGCGATCCGGCAATGCGGCACGGCACAGCGTGTGATTGGGTGTGGCGGCGGAGTACATAATCAGGCCTTGATGCACGCGCTGGGTGAGGCTTTGGCTCCCGCGCCGGTGACCGCCAGCAGCGCCTCGGGCGTGGACCCGGATGCTGTTGAAGCCCTGCTGTTTGCCTGGCTGGCGCAACAGCGCCTGCACCAGCAGCGGGTGGATACCGGCAGTATTACCGGCGCCAGTCGGCCGGTTTTGCTGGGCAGTATTTTCGCAGCCTGAAGGATGTCTCCGTGGTCACCACTGGAGGCTAATGGCAGACCAAGACCAACCAGATTGCCAGGGCCGTGATAATGGCTTGCAGCAACAGCTCGGCGGTGACTGTAAAGTTGAATACCACTTGGATAAAACTGGCGAAATTCAAGCTGGATACGGTAACACCATTGAACAGCGGATAGGCGATACCTGCCCCCACCAGCGCCAACAACATGGCCAGCATGCTCCCCAGCAAGAACCTGAGCCACCTTGCACCGCAGGAGTACAAGTCCGGTTCTATGCCCAATTGATCGATGAGACTGGTATTGTCCGGCATCGGCATCCCCGAACTGCAGCCGCAGCCGGATCAGACTATTCGATACCCACCTGTAACTCAGTCACGTATTGTTGTGCATCGAAACCTTCGCGATTAACCACCAGCTCCCGGTTTTCGCCACTCCAGACATAACCGCGTGATTCCAGTTCGCTGCGCAGTACTGACCACTGTTCCGAGGCCGCGATCGGCGAACCGGTAAACACCAGCGACAGGCATCGAAACGGTTCAGTGAGCTTGTATTGCTCATCACCTGCCGGTGCGTCGGAGTCAGCTGTGGGAGCAACTGCAACCGGTATTGCTACATCCACGTACATCGAATCAGCCTCAACCACGTGATACTCAATCGGTCCGCTTTGCTGCACCCCCAGCGCGGCTGCATGCTTGCTCAGCTTCGGACCATGCAGCCATTCAATACGGTTGACCTCAGCGACCGATTCGATAACGTGACGCGAATACAGATAGTACTGGGCCGGCACCGTTTTCTCGCTGATAGATGACCGGATGCCATCGCCGTCTGATCCGGCCGGCGCGTCGTCCTGGCTGAATCCTGAAGCCATCGGCAACAGCCCTGCCAGGCATCCAGCCAACAGCCTGCAGCGCCAGCTCATGGCGGTGTCAGGCGCAGCCGATAGCGGACTTCGCCAGCCAGCAGGGCCGACGGAGCGCCATCCAGCCAGGCTTGCTGGCCAGCACCATAATATGGCGCATGCGGATTGCCGGCCTGCCCACCCGGCATGGTCATGAAACCCATTTCCTCGGCGCCCGGGCGCACTACCATCCGCTGCACCGGACCATGCTCGGAACGCTGCGCCAGCGGCATATGCCGGTCACCATCCAGCGGCACGGCCGGCATATCAAACAACCAGGCAAAGCCGGGAATAAAAGCACTCATCGGATGCCGCATACTCAACTGATTGCTGTCGCCCCAGCGCACCTTGGCGGGCGAGCCACCGTCACTGACATCCTTCAGCGACTGATCCAGCGAGGTCAGCAATAACTCATCCCAGCTGGCAAAGCGCGAGGGCAGCAGATGCTCGGGACGCGTGCTGACCAGTTGCCACAGCGGCCCTTCATATTGATCACCCATCTTTTCCAGTTCGAACTGCGGATAGTATTCCCACATTAGCGACACATACGGGGCGAATACATGATCGAATACACGCTCCCGGAAACGGCGGATAAACGGATAAGCCGCTGAGTCGCTGGCTGCGGTGTTGTCCCAGTCAGCCAGCACCACGGATAGCTCATCCAGCCGCCGATTACCTCGATCGGCGGACTCAACAGTGTTCTCTAACAGATTTGCCCAGCGCTGCAGAAACACCGCGCGATGATCCATCTGAATCGCCAGCATAGCCTGTTCGCTGGCGCGCTCGAGCGCATACAGGCCATCCCGGATCTGAGCGGCGCGCGCGCCCAGCACGTAGTACCCATGGCCGATCTTTTCCAGATCCTCGCCATCCACCACCCGCGCATTGGCGGTCCACAACCGCCCGTCCGCCGGGTTGGCGACGCGCGGATATTGCCCCGCTGGCAACCAGCCGGACCAGGCCAGGCCAGGCTGACTGGACAACGATGGCCGGCTGCCATTGCCCGCCGCACGGTTCGGAATAGGTCCGGCAATGGTCCAGCCGATCGCGCCCTGGCGATCACCGACCAAGATATTCTGCTGCGGAATCCCGATTTCCGGCGCCACACTCAGCGCCTGTTCGACCGTGCGTGCCTGCTCCAGCCGCAGCAAACCCAGGTTGACCGACGCAGGATGATGCGCGACCCATTGCAGCGCATAATGATCGTCGCTCTGCTCGGGTTGATAAACCGGCCCCCAGGGCGTGAGCTCAATCTCAAACTGCTCGGGGTCCGCGCCGTTAATCTGGATCTGTTCGGTCACCGTCCGCAGTGCAACCCGTCCGGCGGCGCTGCGATAGGTGCGGCTGTCCGCGTCAAAATCTTCCAGCAGCACAATATCTGACCAGTCGCCGGCACTGTTGGTAAAGCCCCAGGCGATATGTCCGTTACTGCCGGCTATCATCGCCGGCACACCCGGCAGCGTGACGCCGGCCAACCGCACCGAGCTCTGTTCAAGCTCTATCTGTACACGATAAAAGGTATTCGGCAGGAAAAAGCCCAAATGCATGTCATTGGCAATGATAGCTGCACCGTCAGCGGTAAAATCACCGCTCATCGCCCAAGCATTGCTGCCGGAAATCCAGGCCCGCTCGCTGCTGTCGATAAACGCCGTGGCTGGACGCCCGCGCAAAGAAAAAATCTCCGCCGGGGGTAAGGCTGGCAAACTCAGTGGCGCGCCGACTAACGGAGCATCCCATTCCGGATTCCCCTCCGCCGCCAGAAAGTCCGCTACCTCCCGGGGCAGACTCTGATACAGCACATGCCGGGCGTAATCCTGCTCGCCATTAAAATCCTGCAGCAGCACGTACATGTTCATGATCACCAGCAGTGAATCAGCCGCCGTCCAGGGCGCCGGTTGTGAGCCGGTGGCGGTGTATTCCAGCGGCGCGTGGCTGAGTTCCGCTAAACCTGCATTGACGCCGGTAACATAACTGTTCAACACCTGACGTTGATCATCCGGTAATGTCCGCAGCGCCTGCTCAGCCACCTGGCGCAGGCGGTGGCGGCGCAGATTGCGGTCAATCGGCAGAATGTTGTCACCGAACAATACCGCCAGTTCGCCGGCGCCGACCCGGCGCGCGATGTCCATTTGAAAGTAACGTTCCTGGGCGTGCAGAAAGCCAGTGGCAAAAGCTGCATCCTGACGATCAACGGCATGAATCACCGCGACCCCCGCGCTGTCGCGATCAATGCTGACCGACTGCCGCAGACCAGCCAGTGATAACTCACCTTCCAGTACCGGCCGGCTGGAATGCAATACGTAATAAGACCAGCCAACAGCCGCAACGATCAACAGCACCACCGCCAGCGCCAGCCATTTGAGAATCCTTACTATCCAGCGCACAGCACCCTGCCTATCGTTTCTTGTTGGTTCGAGATTACTATATAGCTTCCGGGTTGTTCAACACAGCCGTTGACCGGAACTGGATCGTGGCGCCGGATTATCCTCTACACTAGTGGCCGGCAACAGCCTGCCTGTACGGACTCTATGCAGTGAGGAGATCATACCAATGAGTAAGCCAGATAATCCGCAGATCAATTACTGCAAAGCCTATCTGTTGAGCCAACTGGCGGATTACCCGGGCTGGCCAGACGATGCTCCGGATCAGACCGGACCTGCCGGGGTCGTGTTTGTGCATTCGGACTACCAGGTCAGAACAGGCCCGGAACCGGATGATCCGGTTATTTTCGCTGCCCTGTCAGCGGATTGGAAAACTTTCTGCCGGGATCAACTGCTGTTCGACCAGGCTCGTGCTGAGGTCCTGGCTGAACAGCCGGGCAACTGACCAACCACAGGCTGAAAGCTTTTCCTGCAACGGTTAAAAGCCGTATCGCTTGAGCGCTTCTTCCAACCGCTGCTGCAGCGCGGCATCCGCATTGAGGCCGGTTTGGGGGCTGGTCACCGCAAGCGCGGTTTCACTATCGGCTGCCGTTACCGTCGCCGCAAACGGATACCCTGGCAGGCTGACTGGCTGATAACGTCGGGCACGGTGTATCGCTGACCAGTTCAGAACTACACCGCGCTGATATAACTCCACCATAACCTCCGCCAGAGCTTCTGCCTGACCGGCACCACAGCCAGATCCGTTGAGTTCAAAACCGATATTCAATGGCACAGCCACCGTGCCGGCGGGTGGCGGCAGCGACAACGCCTGGATGGCATGGCTGTCCTGATCCGCCAACTGCCACCAGAATTCGCGCTCCAACAGTTCCGCCGGCAGCTTTTCACGCTGCCGGTCGCTCAAGCCGAGCTTCAAACCGGCTGCATTCTCAACGGCAAAACGTCGTGCAATAATTTTTCTGTGGTTATCACGTTGCGCTGAACCGGCCCCGCTGGCGTGCGCCGCCAGCAGTTCACAGGCTTCTTTCAGATTAAATAACCCGGCCCATACGGCGGCAGCGTAAACCCCTTTACCTGACGTGGCCAGATACATATCGCCGCTGATCCAGTCGCTCCATAGCCGGGCCATAACCAGCGGCCAGAGCAGTAAATCCAGCAACTGGTTATCAGCTGGCGGAGTTGCCAAAACCTGGCTATCGGTTGCCTCCAGCAGTCCTTGCCGCAGCGCAGGTGGGAAATCCGTTAACTGCTCGGCCACCAGGTCCTTCAGTGCATCGCGCACCACCGCCAAGCGTGAATCTGACTGGCGCAGTTCAGATAAGCCGTCGGCCGGCTCATCAGTAAACACCAGTGCCGGCATCGCCGCGGTCACGCGCGCTGTACCAGGGGTGACTGCGCCTTCAGCCAACTGGCTAAGATGGCTGATAAAGTCGGCTGGTTGTGTAGCTGTAACAGCAGCCCGCCACGGCCACTCACCGCGGCTGATATTAGCGCTGTAACAGATTGCGGACAGGCTGGCGGGGTGGTGTTTGATCAGGCGCTGATAGGCACCCGCAAGATGCCGTAAAGCAACCTCATTACCAGCCGAGAAGGTCAATATCGGGGGCAGTGAATGCTCATCTGCCGAGTCCGTTTGATCGCTGCTGCCGAGCTGCTCAGGTGGCTGCCATACCGGCGCGGGTCCGAGCACCACATGCGCATTGGCGCCGCCAAATCCAAACGCGCTGACTCCGGCAACCTGATCGGGCGCACCTTGCAGGGGCATACTCTGAGTGACCAACTGCAATCTGATCTGGTCACGCGCCAGATAAGCAATCGGCTGTTGCAGGCCTGCTACCGGCAGCAGTTCGCCATGCCATAAACTCAGCGCGAGCTTAATCAGTCCGGCCATGCCGGAAGCTGCTTCGAGATGCCCGATATGGCCTTTTAAAGTCCCGATGTAACAGGGTTTATCCGAATCGCGCTCGCGCCCCACGCTATCCTGCAGGGCTTTCAGTTCCATGCTGTCGGCCAATGGCTGAGCCGAACCCATCGCTTCCACATAGCGGCTATTGCCCGGCGGCACGCCGGCAGCGGCATAAGCCTGCCGGATAACCTCCGCCTGCGCAGCCGGGCTGGGCGCACTTAAACCATTGGACAGGCCATTGTGATTAACCGCGCTGCCACGCACCACCGCGTAAATACGGCAACCCTGAGCCAGCGCGTCATCGAGTCTGCACAGCAGCACTGCGCCGCCGCCCTCGCCTCGCACATAGCCATCACCGCCGGTATCAAAGGGCCGGGCGGTGCCACTGGGCGAAACGATACCGGCCGCCTGCAGTGCACTGGTCACCTCGGGTAACAGCATCACTGAAGCCGCTGCGCACAACGCGTAATCACACTCCCGGCTGGTTAAACTCAGGCGCGCATAGTGCAGCGCCACCAATGCCGACGAGCAGGCTGTATCAACCGCCAGGCTGGGTCCGCGCGCATTCAGCCAATACGATACCCGGTTAGCACTGAGTCCGTGCGCGGTTCCCAGGGTGCTGTAATGATCCGCTGTTGCTGCCCACGACAAAATGGAAAAATCATGCGCTGCCACCCCGGTAAACACGCCGGTTACCGCGCTCGCGAGTTGGCGGGTGGTCAGTGCGGCATCTTCGATGGCCAGCGCCGCGGTCTGCAGTATCAGTCGATGCTGTGGATCCATGGCCCGTGCTTCACGCGGCGCGATGCCAAAATAATCACAGTCAAAATTGAAAACATCTTCCAGGAACGCGCCTGACCAGTTAGCTTCAGGCTGTTGGGGTGGACCCATGACCTTATCGCGCAGACCGCGGCGACCCGCCGGAGCTGACCCGGTCAGCACCTGGCCGGATTTAAGCAACCGCCAGAATTCGTGCGGGGAATCAGCGCCTGGAAAACGGCACCCCATGCCGATGATGGCGAGCTGTGTATCAGACATCGGCATAGCCGGTCTTCAAGGCGCTAAATCCAAACGCATCGGCAGACTTTTGAAACCACGCAGATGCACGCTGCGCTGTCGTTGCGCCTGATCGAGATAGACCATCGGCGGACGCCTGCCCGGACGCACCAGATGTTTCAGCAGCGCGTGCGAGGCAACCCGCGCAATGTAAGCACCGAGACAGAAATGCGGCCCCGCTCCGAACGGCAGATTGCCGGACTCGGCACGCTGGAAGTTGATTTCATCGGGCGCTTCGAACACTTCCGGGTCACGCAGGCCGGCGCCCAGAAATAAATGCATTCTCTGCCCGGCCCTGATTGTCTCCCCACCGACTCGGCTGTCTGTTTTAGCGGTGCGCACCACCAATTGCACCGGTGTATCGATACGCGCCAGTTCATCCACAGCCGCATCCAGCCAGGCTGGATGTTCAGCCAATTGCTGCCACGCGGCTGGTGCCTGCGCGATCGCCAGCAGACTGTTGCCCAACAGATGTTTGGTGGTGTCCTGGCCCACACTCAACAACATGGTCACAAAACCCAGCAGGCTTTGCTGGTGGTCACTGGAATCAGCTCCAGCAGCATCGCCGACGGTCTTTAGCATACCGCGCAGCAAACCCTGTTCGTTCAGATACTGTTCCGGCGCCTGTATGACGGTGCTGATCAGCGCCTCCAGCGCGCGCACTTCGGCACCCAGGTCGGCATAGCGCTGCGGCGACATGGGCTGCTGAAAAACCGCAAAAATCCGGCTTCCCTGCGCCGCCACCTGATTCGGGTCCAGGCCGCTGATACCCAGCAGCTGCAGCATCAGACGGGCCGGCAGCGGAGTCCCGATATCACTGATCACATCCAGTTCGTGCCAACCTGCCTGAGCGGGCAGCAACCGCTGCAGTTGCTGATCGGCATACTCCGCCAGGCCGGCCACAGCCTGCCGAGAAAATGATCGCGCCACCTTCGAGCGCCATTGAGTATGGATTGGCGGGTCAACAAAGAACAGCCAATGACGGATGTTATCTGACAGCCTGACCCGGTCATCCCAGGTGCTGTCAGTGCCCGTTTGCAGCACAGTCCGGGGGACGTCATCGACGCCAAACGCTTGCTTGTCACACAACACGGCCCGGATGTCGGCATAGCGGGTCAGTACCCAATCGGTACCGCGCAGCCCGGGTTGCGGCAACATCGGCGAGTCAGCCTGCATCTGCCGGTAATAGGGATAGGGATCATCCAGAAAACTGGCGCTGAAAAAGTTGATCGGCGCGTGCATCAGTCTGACCCCGGCCGGGCCTGCGCGGCGGAATTTGAGCGGCTGTGCAGATAGTCCGCTACCGCATCGATATTCGGATATTCCCAGAATAACGTGTCATCCAGACTGAGCTGCAGCGCAGCGCTCAGTTCCGCGGTCACCTCCAGCGCGTCACTGGAGGTAATACCAAGCTGCGCGAAGGCCGCGGAGCCTGGAATTTCAGCTGCCGATTGCCCGCTGACAGCGGCGATCCGCTGCCGCAGCCAGCTGGCTATCCGGACCGCATCACAGCCGGGCGACAACCCTGCCCCGGCCGCCGCAACCGGCTGGCCAGCGGCGATGTCATCGGCCTCTTGATCACCAACCGGAGCGGTCGGTTCCAGCACTGAGCGGAACAGTACCGGCACTTCGGTTGCGGCTGTGGCGAACAGCTCGGCGCATTGCCAGTGCTGGAGCTTGCCACTGGTGGTGCGTGGGATCGTCCCGGTATTGCACAGTATTACCCCGCTCAACGGCACCTCGGTGTAGTCGGCCAGCCGGGCGCGCAGCTGTCCGGCCAGCGCTGCGCCATCAATATGCCGGCGCCGCTCGCGCCTGACTTCAGCGACCACCGCCAGTGCTTCCTGGCCTTGCAGCTGTAACGGGAACGCCGCTATCGCCCCAGGCACCAGATCCGACGCACAACCATCCAGCCAGGCTTCGATATCCTCGGCGAAAATATTCATACCGTTGATAATGATAATATTCTTCAAACGCCCTCGCAGACATAGCTGACCAGCCAGGTACACACCGATATCTCCGGTCCGCAGATACGGTCCAGGCAAGTGCTCGCCAGGGTTAGTCAGACGGGCCTGAAATACCTGTCGAGTTGCGGCATCGTCGGCATAATAACCACTCGCCACACAAGCTCCTGCTATCCATACTTCGCCGTTTTGACCAGCCTCACAGGGTTCGTGAGTGTGCGGGTCAACCACCACCACGCGCTGTCCTCCCAAAGGCACGCCACACGGTACGCTATCGTGCCAGGCAGATGGGCCATCGGCGGTATTTACAGCCAGCTCAGAAACTGCCTGCACAGCTGCCGGGCGGGCTGCGCTACGGTCTGCACCGGTCACGATCAAGGTGGCTTCGGCCAGACCATAACAGGGATAAAAAGCAGCCGGGCTGAATCCGGCGGGAGCGAATTTTTGCGCAAAGCGCCGCAAGGTTGCCGCTCTGACCGGTTCGGCCCCGGTAAACGCCACCCGCCAGTGCGATAAGTCCAGATCATCCAGTTCCTCGCCGATGCGTTGCAGACACAATGCATAGGCAAAATCAGGACCTCCGCTGGTAGTGGCTGCATACTCGGAAATGGTTTCCAGCCAGACGCGTGGATGACGCAGAAAAACCTGTGGCGGCATCAGTACGCACGGTCGCCGCAGATAAAACGGATTGAGCATATTTCCGACCAGACCCATGTCGTGAAACAACGGCAGCCAGCCGACCACCACGGCATCAGCGGCGTGCTGAAAGCCCTGTTCAATCAACGCCTGATTAGCCAGAATGCCCCGCTGACTGACCATCACGCCCTTCGGTCGGCCGGTCGAACCGGAAGTAAACTGCAACACCGCGATGCTCTCCGCTGTGATGCTGACCGGCCGCCAGCTATCCGCGTCAGCCTCCAGCTGATCCAGTAACAGCCACTGAATAGCTCCCAGACGTTCACTGAAACCCTGACGCCGGTGAAGCTGTTCCAGCAACCCGCTGTGACTGATAATGGTGCGGGTGCCACAGCGCTGCAGAATAGCGTGCAGGCCGTCCAATTGGCCTGTGGTGCGCGGGATCGCCACTGGAACAGCCGGTACGCCGGCATACTGGCAACCGAAAAATGCACTCACAAAACCCGGCCCGGTGGGCAGCAACAGCAGCACCGGCGCCTGATCCAGGCCTGCCTGCTGCAACTGCGCGGCGATCCGTCGGGCGGCGCCGTCGACCTGCTGATAAGTCAGTTGCCCCGGTTGCTCATCGCAGTGTACAAAATGATACGCGATCTCATCGCCGACCTGCCGGGCATTGTATCGGGCCAATTCCAGCAAGGTTGCCGGTGCTGAGAATGCTCTATCCAGATTCATTTTGCTTGCTCGATCAGACATCACTCAGCAGCCCGGTATCCGGCCTGTTGACGCTCGGCTGCTCACAGCTCGGCTCGCCGCGGCGATTGCCGGGACATGGCAGCGCGAAGTGCCTTGCGTATGCACTCGGCAACAGCCGCTACGTGCGGGGCTTGGTGCATGCTGACATGATCTCCAGCCAGCTCGGCCAGACCAAACCGGCTGCAGCGTCGACGCCAGCTGGCTTCCGGTTCGGCGGGATCAATCCCGATCCGGCGCTGCCGGGCTTTCAGATACAGCACCTGCTGAGCATAAGGCTGAGCCTGGTAGTTTTGCATCGCCCGCATATGTTGCTGCAGGGACTGCAGATGGCCCATCAATTCGCCGACGCCAGCCGCGGCGCGCTTGCCAGCCTCATCATCCAGCTCAGTGGACAGGCGCTGCAGCAGGTTTTGTATTGCCTTGCTATCGGAGTGCTCCAGAGTGCATCGCAGCCAGCCAAACTCCGGCATTTGCCGGGCCAGATAATGCAGCAGTTGATGGTCGTTGCTGAAGCGGTCGGCGACATCGCTGGCATCCGGCGTATCCAGCATCACCAACAGCTCCGGCGGTTGCCCGGCGGCGCTCAGCTGCTGGGCCATTTCGTAAGCCAGCATACCACCGAAAGAGGAACCACCCAGCCAGCATGGTGCCGCGTCCCGGGCCAGAATCCGACTCAGATATTCACTCGCCAGTTCAGGTACGCTACGGGCCTGCGCATGCGTATCCAGGGCACGGATACCGACGATATTAACCGTATCGGACAGTTGTTCCGCCAGTTCACGATACACGTAGACCTGTCCTCCGATGGGGTGCAGCATATACAGCACCGGCAGATCAGTTCGCTGAGCCTGGCCCAGCGGCACCAGCAACTGACCGGCAGCGCCGCGTTGACTCAGGCCACGGCGGTCTTCTATATAGCTGGCCAATTCCCGGATAGTGGCGCGCTCCAGCAGTACACTGGCTGGCAGTTTTACCTCCACCGCCTGAGCTATCGCCGCCACCAGCTGCAAGGCCTGCAGCGAGGTACCGCCCAGTTCAAAATAATTATCCGTAACGCCAAGTTCCTGCAGACGCAACGCATCCCGCCACAACACCAGCAGACGGTTTTCCAGTTCATTTCCCGGCGCCTCCGCGGGGTGGGCAAGATTGGGACGTGGATAGCGCCGCTCCGATGTGTCCGCCACGGCCGGTACAGCCATATGTGATGCTGTCCGCAGGCGGTCATCCAGATCAACCGTCGAGACCAGCACCCGCTGACTGGCTGCATTACTTAACTGATCAAACAGTTCCAGTCCCTCTAGATTGGACAGACCACGCTCACGCAACTTCTCCAGCACCTGAGCAGCCATGCCGGTGACGGCTGACTCAGCAGCCATGCCAACCTCACGCCAGGTATCCCAGTTGATGCTGAGACACTCTACTGTCGACTCATCGGTTTGCTCCGCCAGCGCATCCAGGCAGCTATTGGCCGCCGCATAGGCAAACTGGCCAACATCGCCACATATAGCGGTCAGCGAGGAAAACAGCAGCAGCTGAGGTATACCATGCCGCTCGGCTGCGCTGCGCAGATTCAATGCACCCTGAAGTTTCGGCTGCAACACGGCCTGGATGGAATCGGCTGCCTGCAACTCCGCCAGTTGCCCATCCGCGCGCCCGGCGGCGTGCACAATCATTGCGATGTCACCCCACTGCTGGTGTAAATCAACCAGCGCCTGGTCAACCGCGTTAGCGTCGCTGACATCAGCGGCATAATAACGCAGCCCCGCCTGCAGCTCGCATAGACGCTGATAGCGCTGCTGTTTGATGGCATTGTCCGGAATCTCACTGAGTGCAGTGCGTCCCAGCAAAGCCACCCGATAGCCCCGGCTGATCAGATGCTCCGCCAGACATGCGCCCAACCCGCCCAGCCCGCCGGTGATCAGACAGCCCTGGGCCGGTTGTGGCTGAGCCGGTTCCCGGTGTCTGTTTTCAGCCGGATGATAACGGCTGAAAGCCTGTGCCCAGCAGACGCCGGCATAGCTGGCCAGCATCCGGTCGTCAGTCTGTTCACACACCACCAGCAATTGCTCGGCCGCCTCAGCGCCGCTGTGTAGAAACGCCGTATCCACATCCAGTTGCCGGCAATCCAGACCGGCCTGCTCCCGCTGCAGCACCCGCAGTGCACCACTGAAAGCTGCCGCCAGCAATTGCTGACCGGCTGCTGCCGGCATCTGAGTATGCCGGGTCAGCAGCAGCAACCGATTGCTGCCATCCGGTTCGGCGCCCCACGCGGCCGCTACTCTGGCGAGTTGACACAACGCCTGCGCCAACTCGCCAGGCGCTGCGGTATCGTCGCTATCCAGGCTCCAGCCATAGACAATCCGGAATGGTTCAGAGGTGCTGTTGGCCAGCCCGGCACAGATCAGCTGCAGATGATCAGGATCAGCTGCATCAACAACCAGGCTATGCGGCCGTAAACTGGCTGTAGCAACCGGCGTTTTGGTGAGAATCAGGGGAGACTGACCAGCTGCCTGCAGATGGCTGATCAGCGCCAGCTCAGCGGGCGTCTCGGCATCACTGAGCAGCACCACCCAGCTCAGCTGTTGAGTCAACCCGGTTGCTGTCGCCGCAGGCATGGGACGTCGTACCCAAGTGGGCTGATACAACCACTTACGCCGCGGATTACGGATCATTCCCTGATCCCCGGCGGCATTGTCCGTGGCTGCTGAACCACGCTCAATCCAGTACCGCTGCCGATCAAAGCCATACCCCGGCAGATGCACCCGGCAGCGTGTCCGATCCGGATTAAAACTGTCCCAATTGATCTGGCAGCCACGTTGCCAGGCGTGTCCGATCAGCCGCAGTAAGCGGGCCGCCGGGTCGGCAGCAGACAGTCCCGTCTGATCGGCCGCAATGGCGGGACTGGCATCTGGATGAGCCAGTACCAGGCGGGTCAGACTGTTATTCAGATCAAGCTCCACCACGATATCATCCGCACTCAGCTTGAGCGCCTCCAGGCATTCCTGAAACAACACCGGCCGGCGGGCCTGCCGCCGCCAGTAGGCGCTGCTGGTGATGCGCTCATCAGCCCAGTCTCCGTTCAGCGTGGACAACATTGGAATGGCCGCCGGCCGCAGCTGGCTGGCATCCAACAACTGCTCGATCTGCAACGCCGCCGCATCCATATCAGGCGAATGAAAGGCCCGGTTGACCGGCAGGCGGCGAGTCTCAATAGCCTCAGCGGCAAACTCACCGGCAAACCTCTCGATCGCGGCCGGCCGGCCACTGACGATGGTGACCTGTGCTGCATTGTGAGCGGCAATATTCACGTTGTGCGGAAGCCGTGCAGCCACCTCCGCTGGCGCCGCAAACACGGCCAGCATGGCGCCTTCGGGAGCAGCCTGCATCCATGCGCCACGCGCTACTACCAGCCGCACTGCATCCTGCAGACTGAAGACGCCGGCCAGACAGGCCGCCGTGATCTCACCCAGGCTGTGCCCCAGTAACGCCGACGGCTGCAGGCCCAGCTGTATCAGCAACTGCGCCAGACTGTACTGCGCGGTGAACAGCGCCGGCTGCAGCAGCCCGGTGCGGGTAAAATCCGCCTGATCATTGCTCGCATCGGCCAGCATCAGCTGGCGCAAATCCAATGACGACACCGCGGCAATACATTCGCAGCATTCATCAAAGGCCTGCCGGTAGGCCGGCCACTGCTGATACAGACCGGCGGCGTGCGCAGTCAACTCCAGTCCCTGGCCGGGACACAAAAATACCAGCCGGCGGCGACTCAATGGCGCAGCCCGCAACGGTTCGGGCAACTCCTGCCGCAACTGCGCCTGCAGGGCTTCGCTGGAGTCCGCCATCAGCATCATGCGCTGCCGCATGGCCGGGCGCCCAACCTGCAGCGTATAGGCGACATCCTGCAGTGACAGTTCCTGGTGCTGTGCCAGCCAGGCGGCCAGATCGGTGCAGCGGCGATGCAGCGCGGTCCTGGTTTCGGCCGACAATACCAACAACTCCCGTGCCCCCTCCGCCGGCGCCGCGGCCGCGGTCCGGACACTGCCTGTCCGCGGATAGTCCTGCAGCACCACATGCGCGTTGCTGCCACCGATACCAAACGAGCTGACCCCGGCGATGCGCATCCCCGGTTCAGCCTGCCAGTGCTCTGGCCGCGTGTTGATCCGGAAGCGGGACTGATCCCAGCCAATCCGCTCGTTCAGGCGCTCAAAATTGATACTGGGCGGAATCCGGCCATGCTTCAAGCTCAGCACTACCTTGGCCAACCCGGCCATCCCGGCCGCGGTATCCAGATGGCCTATATTGGCTTTGACAGAACCCAGCCGGCACGGCTGGGCCGGCGGCGGCCGGCTGGCAAATACCTCCGTCAGCGCGGCTACCTCAATAGGATCACCCAATTGAGTTCCGGTGCCATGTGCTTCGATGTAACCGAACTGATCCGCACTCACCCCGGCCTGCTGCAGGGCGCTGCTGATCACCGCTGTCTGTCCCGCCGCGCTGGGAGCGGTAAATCCAAGCTTGTCGTGTCCGTCGTTATTGATCGCGGAACCGCGGATCACCGCGTAGATATCATCTCCGTCACGCTCGGCGGCCGACAGTCGCTTAAGCAGCACGCTGCAGCCGCCGCTGCCAAATACGGTGCCGCTGGCCTGCGCATCAAACGGACGGCAGTGTCCATCGTGAGCAAGAATTCCACCCTGCTGATAGATATACCCGGTGCGCTGCGGCACCGCGATCTTGGCCGCCGCTGCCAGCGCCAGCTCACACTCACCACGCAACAGGCTCGCACAGGCCTGATGCACGGCGACCAGGCCGGTTGAGCAGGCCGTGCCCACGCTGACCGAGGGTCCACGCAGATTTAACTGATAGGAAGTGCGGGTAACCGCATAGTCCTTATCATTGGCGTATAACAGTTCCAGCGGCGAGGCAGTGGTCAGAATCTCATTGCGATTGGGCCACAGGTTATAGATCAGATATGAACTGATGCCCACTCCGGCAAACAGACCCACCGCAGCGTGCATGCGCCGGTAATCGTAGCCGGCATCTTCCAGCGCCTGATAACACAACTCCAGCAGCAGGCGGTGCTGCGGATCGAGCAGTTCCGCTTCGTGCGCCGACAAGCCGAAAAAGTCAGCATCGAAATCTTCGCTACCGCTGATATAACTGGCCCGGCGCACATAAGCGTCACTCTGCAGCAGCCCCGCCGGCACACCCTGTTCACGCAATATGGCTTCATCCAGGTCGCGGATCGATTCGCGCCCGGCGCATAAATTATCCCAGAATTCGGCGATGTCATCAGCGCCCGGAAAGCGGCCGGCCAGGCCGATCACGGCGATGTAATCAGCTTCAGAGTCTGCTGCCGGCAGCGGTTGCGCCGATGGCGTTGAAGTTATCGGAACCGGGCCGTCCGGCGGCGCTGAGCCTGTCCGGCGGCGCAGCCATTGCGCCAGGTCGGCAATGCTGGTGTGCGCAAATAGATCAATCGGTTCCAACTCCACCTCCAATTCCGCCACCAGCCGCTGATGCGCACTGATCAGCAGCATGGAGTGCCCCCCTACAGCAAAGAAATTATCCGTTTCGCCGAACTCGGAATGCCCCAGCAAGTCCGACCAGATGCCCGCGATTTGGCGCTCCAGTTGACCAGCGGGCGCGCTTACCGGCTGCTCAGGCTTAAGCTCGAGTAACCGTTTTCGGTCCAGTTTCCCGCTGCTGAGCCGGGGCAGATGTGAGGTGATAATGATACGCTCCGGCAGCATGCCGGCAGGCAGCTTCAAACGCAGCAGGGCCTTAATCCTGGCAGCATCCAGTCCGGCGACGGCATCCGCGCTGAACGCCACTGCTGCCACCAGGCTGGCCGCTTCTGCGGCTGACCGATCCAGCCATACCGCGCTTTCACTGATACCGGAGACCGCATTCAGAACCGCTTCAATCTCATCCAGCTCAATCCGCACACCACGCCATTTGACCTGGCGGTCATTGCGGCCCAGGAACATGATTCGCCCACTCTGAGCCAGCCATACCCGGTCACCGGTACGGTAGCAACGCATGGCCTGTCCGGTATTGATCCGCTCAACAAAAACCTGTTGCTGCGTATCCGCGTCGCCACAATAGCCTGCCGCCACACCGGCTCCCCCGATCACCAGTTCACCGGCGGTGCCGACACCACATGCCCGGCCCTGTTCGTTCAGCACCAGCAGTTGCGTGTTGGCCACCGGCCGGCCGATACAGCTGGCCTGAGCAGCCTGTTGGACGTGCTGCAAACTGGACCAGATGGTGGTCTCAGTGGGGCCGTACATATTCCATAATTCAGCGCACCGCGACAGCAGGCTGTCCGCCAGGGCGCTGTCCAGCGCCTCCCCGCCGCACCATATGCGCAGCCCCGCCTGTCCCCGCCAACCGCATTTCAGCAGCAGCCGCCAGGTACTGGGCGTGGCCTGACAGATGCTTACCCGGGCAGCATTTAACAGCTCTATGACCTGCCCGGGATCACTGGCAGCGGCCGTCGGGGCAATCTGCACCGTAGCGCCCGTGATCAGCGGCAGAAACAATTCCAGCAAGGCAATATCAAAGCCCAGACTGGTAATGGCCAGCAGCGTGTCATGCTCCGTGATGCCGGGCTGTTGGCGCATGCTGCGCAGCAGGTTGACCAGCGCGCCATGGGGTATTCTGACGCCCTTGGGCTGGCCGCTGGAACCGGAAGTAAACAGGATGTAAGCCAGACGGTCGGCCTCCACAGCGTCGGTCATACTGCTTTCAGTTACGCTGCCGATGCCCAGTTCCGGGATGGCCAGCACCGGCGCCGGCAAATCTTGCAGTTCGGGCACGAAACATTCGGAAGCCAGCAGCATGCTGGCTTCCGCGACGCTCAGCATGGCCGCGATCCGCGCCGCCGGATAGCTCGGCTCGAGCGGCACAAAAGTACAGCCTGCTTTCCACACAGCCAGCAAAATCACCGGCAGCAGCTGATTGCGCTCCAGGCATACCGCTACCACCTGGAATTGACCTCCGGTATGCCCTGAAAGCCATTGTGCATAAGCGTTGCTCAGATCCTCCACGGCCTGATAACTCAGGCTGTGCTGCGCGCAGCGAACAGCCGGCCGATCCGGGCCAAGTGATGCCTGCCGACTGAACAGCGCGGGTGTCATGACCGGCTTGCCTGCCGGACCCTGCTCAGCATGATTAAGCGCCTGTAATACCGCGGCATCCTCGGCGCTGTAAAAATGCAACTCGGCGATGCTGGGCTGGCCCTCCACCAGTTGGCTTGCGGCGGCAGCTATCCGCTGCGGTAAAAATCCATGCTGACTGAACACCGCCGGCAGGCTGACCTGCAGTAACCACTGCCCGTCGTGGCGCAGGATATTGATATGCACCTGGCGATCTCTGGCCAGCCAGCGGCGCTGGCTTGGCAACCCGGATGCATGCCCATCATCGGTGTGGACAAGCAACAACCCCGCGGCGCTGTCCAGCGACTGATCCGGCCGGTCAAACACATCCGTGGAAATGGTCTTGACACGTGCCAGCCAGGCCGGCAATTGCTCATCATTATGCACCGCCGGATAACCACGCAGTGCATGCTTACCCGGCTCTGTAGCGGAGCGCTCGGGCAGCCATACCAGCAGCTGTTCGTCCACGCCAAAGCATGGCATTATCGCCAGCGCGGCAAGCCCGGTCAGTACATCTAAACTTGTCAGCGCCTGCCGCTGACTGTAATTTTCGATAGCCTCGGACAATTCGCCGGGCAACCGACATTGCTGAACTTGATTGTCCTGCCAGCTCGGCAGTTGCATTGCGTCATGCTGGTCAGCTTCCAGACCGGCCGGGAATAAACCGGGGCATGCAGCCGTCCAGGCCTGCAGCCAGTGCCGCCATTCCGCCTGCTCCGGCAGAGCATTTAAAACCAGCACAGCATGCGCCACTGCACCCGGCTTTGCCGAACTGATGATCAGCCGGCCCAATCCCCGTGCAGGGTCAGCGACCTGCTCCGCTGCCTGATTAACCAGCATGGCCAGACTGTCACCGGCTGTCTGATACCGCCAGCTTACCGGTTGCTGCTCGCCGCTCGGCTGATATCGATAGAGCGGATCAGCGCCTTGAATATTGAGCGCCAGGTATCCGGGCAGGCAGGCACGCGCAGCGGCCAGACCAGCACTAAGCTGCGCGTCCATGGCAGACGGCTCCGAATCCATCAACACAGCTATGCTCAGGCAATAGCAGGGCGTTCGTGGCGGGCCGCTCTGCAGCTGTAAAAACGCCCGCCAGTGCTTGGGTAAGCGACTGACCCGGTTCCGTTGATCCGCATTTAAGCCGGCGGCCCGCAGCAGTTCAGCGGGTGGCGCCGCATCCAGTTCCGCCAGCCGCGGATTCTCCCCGCCGCACATTGACCGCAGCAGCTGCACGAACTGATCGGCAAACATCGCGGCCTCAACGTCGGTCCATAAGCCGTGCTGATATTCCAGCTTGATACGCAACTCATGCTGGCGCTGTTCAACCACCATCAGCAGCGAGAAAACCGACTGCGTTCGATCCACCGGACGGCTGGTGATAGTTAAACCCTCCAGCTGGAAGCTCGACCGGGTATCATCACCGCTCAGATAATTGAACCCCACCCGCGCTAAAGCATTCAGATCAATATCCCGCTCGCCACGCAACCGCAGAATACCGTCCAGTGCTTCCAGAGAAACCTGCCGGTGCTCCAGCGCAGCTTGGCTGATGCGGGCATTCCGTTCCAGCAGATCGGCCACCCGGGGGCAGTCGTCTAGCTCGGTGCGCATTACAATTCCATTCACGAACAAACCGATCATGCCACGGGTCTCCGGCACATCCCGGCCACTGGCCGGGACGATGATCGGGATGTCGGTCAAACCGCTGCGCAAACTCCACAGCAGTTGGAACGCCGATAACATCACCACGAACCTGGAAGCCCCGGCACTGGCTGCAAACTCGCCTATCCGACCAGTCAGTTCAGCATCCACCAGCCGATGTACCGTGGCGCAACTTAACTCCGCCAGCGGCTGATCTTCATCCCGTTCCGACAGCAGGTTGGGCACTGCCTGCAATTGTGATTTCCAGAATGCAATGGCCGTCTCCAGTTCACCCTGCTCCAGTAGCTGACGTTCCCAGCGGGCGAAATCCGGATACTGTGGCAGCGGGGCCGCGGCAGTTTCTGATCCGGAACCATCCGCATAGGCCTGCACCAGCTCACGGTAGAACAGCTCAACCGAGCGGTCATCGGCAATGATGTGGTGCATGGCGAGCACCAGCACATGCCGATCGGGCTGCTCCCTAATCACCTTCAGCTGAAACAGCGGCGCCTGCTCAAGCACGAACCGGGGCGCACTGCCGCGGGCGCTGTAATGCTGACTGAGCTCAGTACGGGCAGCACTATCCAACCCGCTCAAATCAATCACCTGGAAGGGTGCGGGAATATTTTCGTGCACCCATTGCTGTGCCTGCGCAACATCCAGCTCAATGCTGGTGCGCAGCGCTTCGTGACGAACCATCACTATTGTCACTGCCGTTTTCAGCCTGGTGATATCCAGCTCACCATGTAATTCACGCACGCTGAAAATATTGAACGCCCGGCTACCCGGGTTGAGACGGTCGAGCATGAAAAATGCATGCTGCGAAATGGACAAGGGAAAACGATTGATGCCTGACTGACGAGGCTGATGCTGCAATGGGTAAGTCTGCAGCGGATGCTGGGCAAGCATCTTGAGCAACTCGTCACGGTGCTCGACGATGGCTGCTTTAAGCTCGTCCTGCAGGGCATTCCTGGGCGCATCCACGCTCAACTTGCCGGCGTTCACCTGCAGGTGTATATCCAACTCCCGTAAACGCTCCAGCAGGCTGCCAACGTTCACAGTTCGAACCTCTCACGAGCACTATCCCGCTGATGATGCGTTGCACCATCAGTCAGCAGGTCGTGCAGCGGCATGTCCGGGTGGGCCAGCGCATCGGCCAGCAACTGCTGATAATCATCAGCCAGTTGCATCACCGTCGGCAAAGCATACATGCGGCCGTCAAAATTCCAATTGCAATAGCGGCGGTCGGGTAAATCCTGCACCGCCAGGACAATATCATGCGTCACGCCAACCCGGCTCGGCGCTGCTGATGCGTACGGCAATAACTCCATCGACGGACGCTCGTTAAGTCGGGTCTGCTGAAACTGTCTGGTGGCCAGCCAGGAGAACATTGTCTGAAACAGCACCGGACGCTGTGGCTGTCTCTCCAGCGCCGCAAGTTTGACCAATTCCATAAATGGCAGGCCCGCGTTGCTGACCGCCGCAGCGATAGCCTCGGCTGATTGCTCAACCGCTTCCGCCAGGCAGAAGCCCAACAGCTGCTGCTGAAAAATGACCGGTACGGTATTCACGAAACAACCCACCAGACCGCGGTCGGGATGGCCCGTGCGTCCCTCGGTGGTCAGCCCGATGCACACTTCCGACGCCGCACGATGCATTAACTGTAAGCCATAAACGGTGAACATCACCACAAACTCGGTGACCCGTTGTTGTTCCGCGAAGCCGCTGATAGCGGTGCACACATCCGCATCCAGCAGACGCCGGAATTCATAACCGTCACCGCTTTGTCCGGCACCCGGCTGCTGGCCAGGCAGCTCGAGCGGCGGCGGTACCGACTGCAGTTGCTGTTGCCAGTATTGTCGTGCGCCATCGGCAGACCTGGCCTGCCAGTGCGGCAGCTCCGCCAGATCCGCCAGGCCGCAGCCGGTGGCCGGTAGTGGCGTCTTATCCTGACAGCCGGACTCAGTATATAAGTGGCTTAGGTCGCGCCAGATAATTTCCAACGACAGATGATCCACCACGATATGGTGCGCGACGATCATCAGCACGTACTCGGCGGTGTCATCCGGCTGGCGGTTGATCGCCAGATGAACACGGCACAGCGGACCTTCAGCCAGGTCCATGGCGAGCGTGGAGTGCTGCTCAATCCACGCCTGAATACGCTGCGGCCCGGCATCTTCAAAGCGTTCAAGCTGCAACTCCAGCTTGCTATGCAAGGCAAAAAACATCCAGACCTGTTCGTCCTGGGTGATAAAACGGGCATTCAGCATCGGATGGCGCTGCGCCAGACCGGTTAACGCTGACTGTAGTAAATGCCTGTCCAGATCGTTTTGGTCCGGATCGCTGTTGACAATGACCGGATAGCGCAAAACATGACCGATATGACCAGGCCTGATAAGGCTTTGAAAAACCATACTCAGCTGCGCCTGGCTGGGACGGTACGGACCTGTCAGGCCGGGAATCTGAGTGTAATACTCAAGCAGTTCAACACGCCGTGAACGCAACTGCTCCAACACCGCTGCCTGGTCTTGATAACCGACCGGGAAACGATAGTGCAGCTTACCCAGCACAAACCATAACTCCACCCCTTGATGGCATAAATCCGCCAGCCACTCGGGGAGCTTCATAACACCCCCGGAGACTGCATACGGCTGGCGCGAGGAATAAAAACCCGAACCGGCTCGGCCAGTTCCAACTGCGCCTTCAGACGTTGCCGTAACTGTGCCGGAGTGGGACGATCCAGCAACGCCGTCGCTGGTAAAGGTTTTCCAAAGGTCCGTTGAAAAAAGCTGGCGAACTCGGCTGCCATCAATGAGTCAAGCGACAGCCGCCGTGCGGTTTGATCTTCAGTGCTCAACTGCCGCAAAGGATAACCACTGAGCTGTTCCAGCATTTGCAACGCCTGATCCAACTGGCTGATCTGGCACTGCCCGCCGTGCTGGTTTTTTACCGCTACTGCAGGCTGATCATGTTTATCCGCTGGCATCGGCCGCAGCAGGATTTCGCAGGCATGCCGCGCGTGCTGAACTGACAGCACCAGAGACTGTGCAGGCCCGGCCACCCGGTTGTCCAGACATGGCAATAGCGCTGACAGCTGCTGCCAGTGCGGGTCTTGTCTAGGCGGCCTGTCGGTCAAATGTTCCGCCATTGCCAGCAGGCTCAGCGCGATCGCCGGCGGTCCTGGCTGAGAGCCAGATTTACATAGTCGCTGCTGGTGCAGCTGCCGGCCGCCCGCGTATTCAGACGCAGCGGCCTGACTGATCGTCAGCAGCGCCTGCCGATGGGCTGGATTTAAAACCGTGCCCGCAGTGGTGACCTGCAGTTCCAGCACGGCATGATCGGTTACCGCACCTGCAGGACCGGCACTCAGGACCATGCCTGCCACCAGCACTGCCTGTTGCTGACTGGATGCGGACAGCAGCTGCTGAGACTGCCCGGCAGATAACCGCGTAGCGGTGATAATCAGCGCGCTGTCCACTACCCCCTGGCGCAGATCCGCGAGCGCGCAGCGGAATGCCCCCAGGTCAGCGTCCGTCAGGCCGGTGAACAGCGCCAGCGAGGGCATGCGGACTGTCAGCTTAAGCGCCTGTTCACAACGGGCGGCCAGCTGCAGCCAACTGACGGGCCGCTGGCCCGGCTGCGGTTCTTGCATTGTCGCGGGCAGCGCCAGATAGCAGCGCCAATGCTGATGAAGTGAACTCGCTGCTGATTCAGCAGCAGTGCCCAGGTCAGCCAGTAAATCGGATAACCAGGCCGGCGCGCCGGCGGAATCAGGCGCGGTCTGAGCGGGTTGATGAGCATCTGCGGACCGACTGGCAGCAGTGACTGGAGATTCCGGCTCGATGTCATAACCGACTCGCAAATCCCAGGCGTGCAGGCACACGGCGGCGGGATGATTGTGCTTCTCTAAACCCGATCCCAGAGTTTCGATAGCATGAATCGCACGAGCTAACATTCTGTTGGCCAAAGCATCGGACACCAATCCTAAGCTCCCTGCACATAGTCGATTTGATTGTAGTCCACCCCCTGAATAAATACTACGCGGACAGCACGGCCACGGCTTGCATAACACCGGCTTCCCATTTACAGTTCAGGCACTACAATAAGCGACTGACGAATAGGATGTTCAGCATGTCCATACTGTTTAGAACAGCAATCTTGAGTTGTCTGCTGGCCGTTTTGAGCGCCTGCCAGCAACCCCCGGGCGACGCTGATCAACAACCTTCCGAAACCCCTGGCTCCGCGCCTGCCGCCACTGCTGAGGCCCCGTCTGGGACAGCTCGCCAGACCGCCAGTCTGGTGGAATATCTTAATCCTGACAGCCATTTCGAAAGCGAAGCATTTTCTCAGATAGCGGTCGTTCAAAACCGCGGCGCAACCTATTACATATCGGGCCAGATACCGGTTGATAATGAATATAACATCCTGGCGCCCGGCGATATCCGCGGTCAGACCAGGGCGGTGCTCAACAACCTTGACATGGCGCTGACAGCGGCCGGCATCAGCAAGGACGATGTGGTCAAGATCGGCATCAATCTGCTGAGCCTGGAAGCCCGCGATTCGTTTGTGGTAGCGGAAGAGCTGGTCGGCTATTTCGAACGTGAAGAGATGCCTGCCTCGACCATGACCGGCGCACCATTTATCGTGGTGGATGGCGTGCTGATCCAGATTGATGCCATTGCGGTTACCGAGTAAACCGGACTGATCAGCCCATCGCTCCTGCCGATACAGGCTAAACCCGGCAAGGCATCAGTGATCCGGCAATACCGGCGCTTCAACTCTTTGTCGGAACAGTAAAAAACTCCAATCGGTGCCATAGCTTTGACGTTGGCCGTGACAGCCCATGCAGCCGCCCGCCAGGTACTTCTGACCAGCGTGATAGGTGTTGAAGAACACCGGCTTACCAGGGTTGGGCGGCGGATTCAAAAACAATAACTCGCGCTGCAGATAATCACTGGCCTTGCTGAAACCGTGGGAAAACTGACCACTGAAACGCTGATGCACGGGTGGCGCTTCAATGGCTACATTGGCGGCATAATAGACCGCCGCCGATTCGGGACCGGTGTAGGCCTTGCCGGGTGGTTTATCCAACGGCCGCCATTGCACCGCCACCAGCCGATAATGCTGCAAGGCTGAATCCGGGGCAGCTTTACGGATGGCCTGCTGGGCGGCCCGGTTAACTGCGCGAATGGCCTCCGGAGTAGCATACAAGCGGCGGTTAACCGCTACGTACCTGACCTCTGGAATCTCATATACCGGCTCTTGATAATAGTGCAGCCGAAGCTTCGGGTCGGCGGCCGGCGTCATGCTTGCAGGCACATATTCCTGATCACCGTCGGGCGTGGCTGCGGTCAGTTTGAGCGGCGGACTGTAAGCCTCTTCCGGCAGCGTCACGCCCGCCGCCGGGCTGCCGTCCGCAGCCTCGATACTAACCGCCTTGCCATCCGGTCCGGCGGTATCAGCGACCAGGTTATCCACCTGTTCAAAGGTAGCCCAGATAAAATAGGGTGCGCTGGGCGTCTTGCGGGTAATGTGCATGGCCAGCAAGCCCCAGACATCATCGCCCTCAGCGGTTGCACTGGAGTCGATATAGCAGAACTCGCCATCTTTACCCGCGTAATAACGCACCTGGCTGCGATGGAACCGTGCTGGCCGGTCATATCGCCCCAGCCGCCGCCAGGCGGCTTTCAATTCCATCGTGTCGTTGGGAAAGCTGACGTATTGGGTGTCCTCCGGATCGTCCGCCCGGGATGCCGGTCGTGGTGGTTGGAAATGGGTGCGAATATATTTTCCGGTCCGGCGCGCCGCCATTCTGATTGAGTTTTCTCCGTACCAGCCGCGTGCGGCCACGTAGACATAACCGGGGCGGTTGACCTTGGATTCGACCAGAATATTTTGGCCGGGATAAGGAGTCTGCGGCGATAATCCGGACATCACGTTCTGATTGCTGTCCTCATCCAGGTTATGCCAGGGTGGCGCGTCACCGCCGTTTTGCGCGCACGCGGTAATTCGCCCATCAGCTGTGCCGACTGCCTTGGGAGAGTAAATATAATCGGGCGGCACGCTATAGCCGTAGTCCGGCGCGGCGCGGTCAAAGCCGTTGGGTTCGCCATGACCCGGATAAACCTCTACCCGGCCACGCATGGTTTCCCAGACTTTCGGCTCGTCAGGCCGGGCATCGAAAGCGGTTGGGGCAGCGATCTCACGCTGACCGGACGCTGCCGGCCAGTTAAGCGCAATAAATTCCTGCCAGGCAAAGATCGCCGCCTGCTCCAGATCAGCCGTGTAAGCTGGCTGCCCATCAGGACTCAGATCGGCAGGCATCTCGGGACTGACGAAGTTGTCCGGCAGTTGGACCTCCTGCGCGGCCACAGGCTGACCCGCCACCAGCAGTACGCCTATCACTCCCATGGCTTTTACCGCCAGGGCTGCAGCCGCTGAACAACCAGCCGGCAGATTCCAGAATTTAACTGCTCCTTGTCGCATCACAGCATCTCCATATCCATTATTCTAGCCAATCCCTGCCCGGTCCGCTAAAGTTCCCAGTGGTCACGCCCGGAATCCGTTTCACCGGGCTGATCTTCTGACCGCTGCTGTGCAAGCGGATTGCTGACTTGCCGGGCATTATCAATCATCCGGGCAAGCTGGCGCACACTGGCGCTGCCCATAAATTCCGCGGCTGCAATCCGTACCCCCAGCTGCTGATGCAACTGGGTCAGCGCCTGGCTGGCCATCAGTGAATCACCGCCCAGCGCGAAAAAATTATCCTCAGCCCGGATATCCCGCACGCCCAGCAAATCTTCCCACTGGGCAGCGATCTGCTGCTCTAATGCAGACATCAATCGTGCCGGCTGGTTGGCTGTTGATCGCGGTGTTGGTGTTTCGACACCCGCCGGCTCAGATTGTATCCGATGATGAGTTTGCTGCCGCCGCGCCAGTGCCGCCGGGGAAACATAGGCGCTTGTGCCCGGCTGCAGCATTTGCAGCTCGGTGCAAAAATCAAACCCTTGCTGTAGCAGGTCCTGCGGATAAGTGCCATCCACCCACAGCCCTGAAGCCACCAGAACATAGCGTGAGGCGACCGCATCGTGACTCAATAGATTGTCCAGGGCCAGCAATAAACCATCACTGGAGTGCTCGGAACTGCTGGCCAGCAATACAAAGATATTACATGGCATGCCCTGCCATAGCTGCAGTAACTGCTCGATCCGTGCCAGCAGTTTTGACTGCCGCTGCCAGTGTGTCAGATCATCTTCGCCAGCTAGCACGGCATCGTTCAACAGCATAAACATCGATGTGTCCGGCAACTCACCGGGTGATGGCGGTGTTTGGCGGGCTGACTGCAGCTGCGCCAGCGATTCTGACCATCTTGCATCATCGCTTTGGCGCAAGCCCCAGTTGCCATGCCACAGCGCCCCAGCCCCACGTTGCCGCAGATGTTCCTGCAATGCCTGGGCAGTATTGTCATGGTGCGAAATCAACAGGCACTGGTGCCCGGCCGGAATGCTCCGGTTCCACTCGCGCACCGGTAACTCCGCATCCAGGCGCAGCACACGCCAGCGCTGGCCAGACCGCAGCGCGGTCAGACCTGTTGCTGCCGCGGCGAGTTCGGTATGCAGCGCAGTGACATCAGCGGCGCTGAACTGTGCGCTCAGATCAATACTTCGCACCTTCGGCCGAGCGGCGTGACCGGCTGACCACTGGCTCAACTGGCCGGCCAGTAAAGCGCGCTGCGCCAAGCCCGGCATCGGGCTCGGCTGGCCGGTGCCGAACACATCCGCAACCCCGGTAAACAATACCGCCACGCTGATCACTTCGGCCCTTTCCGCCAGCGCCGCCAGCAGCAGCGGGATAACCGGAATGACGGCAGTATCCTGAGCAGTTGCCTCACATTCGGACCGCAGTAATGCCGCGCTGACCAGGATGATGCGCACCGGACCCGCAGCGTTATCGAGCACGGCATTGAGCTGCCCGGTCAGGGAGCGCTGATCGGCATGTTCCGCGGCGCTCTGATGCAGACAGCTCAGCGAAGCCGACTGGTAACCGATACCCTGCCGATCACAGCTGTGCAGTAATTTTTCCGCGCTGGCGCTGTCATCGTGGCAGATCAATAGGCCGCTGGCATGCGGTTGGGTTGCCGCCGTCGGCATTGGCACTCTGGCCCAGCTGGGGAAACGATACCGACCAGCACCGGGCTCTGAATCCAGTTGGCTATGCCCCTGAGTTGCCGGCGGCGGCGGTGCTATCCAGTGCCGTGATCGTTCAAACTGATAGCCTGGCAGACTGGTGCGGCGGTAACCGTTCTGGGCGTGTTTGCCATGGCTGGTAAAAAAGCTTTCCCAGTTGATCTCCACACCACGCTTCCACAACGCTGCCAGGCTTTGCAGGTAGGATTCGGGCAGACCACGCTGGGCACTTCTGGCCAGCAATGACAGTACCTCGGTCGCCGCGGTGCGGTCCGGACTGGCCAGCGCAAAATGCCCCAGGGTATTACCTGCGCCGATTTCCAGGCAAATATCCGGAGTCTGTTGATGGAGATTCGCTATGCCCTGCATAAAACGCACCGGCCGGCGCAAATGCTGACACCAGTATTGCGCGTCCGGGACAAATTCCGCCGCCATCAACTCACCGCTTACATTGGATATCAATGGCAACCCGGGCGCACTGAAATGAATGGTCCGCAGATAATCCTGAAAGCGTTCCAGCACCGGTTCCATCATGACCGAGTGAAAGGCCCGGTCAGCCGCCAGCATTTTGCTGGCCACCTGCATCGCCGTGGCTGTCTTACGCAGTTGCCTGATCTGCTCACGGGTGCCTGACACAATTGATTGAGAGGGACTGTTACAGGCGGACAATTCGCCGCTGCCATCCAGCCATTCGGCCAATTCGGTTGCAGTACAATTCAGCGCCAGCATGGCGCCCGGCTCACATTCACTCACCAGTTGACCACGTCTGGTGGTGATCGCCAACCCATCGTGCAGGGAAAAAACTCCGGCGGTACAGGCGGCGGCATATTCCCCCAGACTATGTCCCAGGCACCAGTCGGGCCTTACACCCAACGCCTGCAGGCTGGCAACCAGCGCCATGGATACCGCAAACTGCCAGGGCTGAATGGCTGCTACATCACGCAAATATTCAGGTGGTTCTGACGCAGATGTGAGCCGCTGCAAATGCGCCTTGAAGTCAAACGAACTCAATTCCGTGAGTATGCTGATGGCTTCATCAAGGGCGTGACTGAACACTGCATCACGGTGATAAAACGCCCGCACCGCCAGATCAACAGGCGCGCCCTGCCCCGGAAACATAAATGCTATACGCGGTCGCTCCAGGGCTCGCGCCGGTGCCGGCATGCTGTCCTGATCAGTGTCCGATCCGCCTGCTGCGTCAGCCAGCCAGGCATCGCACTGCCGCGCAATGGCAGCTGGTTCATCGACCACCAACGCATGCCGGTACTCCCAGTGAGTTCTGCCCTGACACAGCGTATAACTGATTTCCGGCAGGGTGGCGGCCTGCGATTGACGCAGACAATCGCGCAGTGCCCCGATTGATAACTCCAGGGAGTAAGGTGTTTTAGCCGATAGCAGCACGATTTCAGCGCCCTTCGATGATACCGGCGTGGGACATTCCGGCGCTTCCTGCAGTACCGCATGGGCGTTGGTGCCGCCTATCCCGAAAGAACTGACCGCCGCGCGGCGGGCTATTGCCGCAGCCGGCCAGGGTGCCGATTCAGGCAGTATCCGCAAGCCACTGTCCGCCAGCCTGAGTTGCTCGTTGGGCGCTTCAAAATTGGCCATGGGCGGGAAGGTCCGCTGCTTTAAAGCCAGCACCGTCTTGATAAAGCCGGCCACGCCGGCGGCCGCGTCAAGATGTCCGATATTGCCCTTGACCGCGCCCAGCACCAGCTCTGCGCCAGCATACACACTGGCCAGGCTCTTGATTTCGATCGGATCACCCAGGTGGGTACCGGTACCATGGGTTTCCACCATGGCAACGCTCTCGGGCGGGACGCCTGCCTGCTGCAGAGCCGCTTTCATCACCGCGCTCTGACCGGCCACGCTGGGCGCGGTAAAGCCGACTTTTCTGCCGCCATCGTTGTTGACGGCCGTGCCCAGCACCAGCGCATGAATATGATCGCCGTCGCGTTGCGCGGCAGCCAGCTTTTTAAGCAGCACGACTCCGCCACCCATGCCTTTGACGGTTCCGGAACCCCCCGCATCGAAGGGGCGGCAATGGCCATCCCGGGAGCCCACGCCGCCTTCCTGCCAGAGATGCCCCCCCGCCACCGGTGTATTGATACTGGCACCGCCGGCCAGGGCCAGATCGGCCTCCCCGAGCAACAACGACTGGCAGGCCTTGGCAATGGCGACCAGCGACGTCGAACAGGCGGTATCAACGCTTAACGCCGGTCCCTGTAAATCCAGCCGGAAAGCCAGCTGGGTAGCGGCGTAGCTTTTGGCGGTAGACAGCGCTAGCTGCAGACTGCCGTATTTCTGCAGCAATTCCGGACGGGGCAATAGGTGATGCTCATAGTAGCCACTGTTGCTGATGCCAACATAGACCGCCACCCGCTGATTATGCCGGGCGAGTGCGGCCGGGCTGTAACCGGCATCGTCAAATGCCCATTGAGCGCTTTCCAGCAGTAACCGGTGCTGCGGATCCAGCAGCGCTGCTTCCATCGGGGTATAACCAAAGAAACCGGCATCAAACAACTCGATATCCTGGAGCACCGCACGCGCGGGTACGAAGCCCGGTTGGCTGATCAACGCCTCGGGATAGCCGGCAGCCAGCAATTCACTGCTGGAAAAATGCGTGACGCAGTCGGTCCCGGCCAGGATATTGCTCCAGAAAGCCTGCAGGTCGTCGGCAGCCGGGAAGCGACCGGCCATACCGATCACCGCAATCGGCTCCTGACCGATTTCCTGACCGGGCGTCTGTCCAGCCAGCCCCGATTCGGGCTGGTGAAGCACAGCTGCGGTACCAGTCAATGTCACGGAATCCTGCGGACGTAAAAACTGCGCCTGCTCCTCGATGCTGGCATGCGCAAACACATCGGCCACTTCCAGCTGACACTGGAATTCGGTCTGGATGCGGTTGCGCAATTCAATCGCCAGCAGCGAATGTCCCCCGGCGCTGAAGAAATTCTCGCTGACACCGATCTGCTCACGCTGCAGCAACTCGCGCCAGATGGTTAACAGGCGGCGTTCGGTCTGGCGCAGGGCACGAGCCGCGCCGGCTTCAGCAGCGTTATCCGGTGCTGCCTGTTGCAGCAACCGGCGCCGATCCACCTTGCCATTCGGCAACATCGGCAGAGCATCCAGGTAGACAAAGCTGGCGGGCAGCATGCGCGCAGCCAGATGCTGACGCAAAAAACTGCTTAAATCCGATTGCGCGGGGCGCTCGTCAACGCTGATCACAAACGCTTTGAGTGCCGGTTTACCGCCTGCTCCGGGTGCTGCGATGACCACACAATCCCGGACCCGCGGGTGCTGTCTCAGGGCAGCCTCGATTTCACCAGGTTCAATCCGCTGCCCATACAGCTTGAGCTGGTGATCCCGGCGGCCGGCAAACAGCAGTTCGCCATCCGCCGACAGGCGAGCCAGATCACCGGTGGCGTACATGCGGGCTCCACTGATAGCACTGAAGGGATCAGGCATAAACATCGCCGCCGTTTTAGCAGGCTGCCCGAAATAGCCACGCGCCACCGCCAGGCCGCCGATAAAAATCTCACCGATGACTCCAGCGGGTGTCAGCGCCAGGTCCTGATTGAGCAGATACACACTGCTGTTATCGGTAGGAGTTCCCAGTGGTAACGGCGCTGTCCGCTGACGCGGCAGCAGACAGCCGGTAATAGCGATGGCTGCTTCGGTAGGACCGTACAGGTGCAGCAATCCAGCCGTAAAAGCGGCATGAAAACGGCGGGCCAGATCAGCACTGAGTGCTTCCCCGCCACACATCACGATGCGCAGCGCTAAACTGCTGACCTGGCTTGACTCAGCAATGAAATATTCCAGCATGGTGGGCACCAGATGCACCACACTGATGTCGGCTGTGCGTACCATGCGCCATAAATAGGCCGGATCATGCCGCCCGCCCGGACGGCTGATCACCACCCGTCCGCCGACCATCAATGGCCAGATGATCTCCTTGGCGGACACATCGAAGGTCAGCGGCGCTTTATACAGCAGGCTGTCAGTCGCGTGCAATGGCCACATGCGCTGCATCCATTGCAGATTATTCACCAGTGCCGAGTGCTCAGTCATGACGGCCTTGGGAGCACCGGTCGAACCGGAGGTATACAGAATACTGACCAGGCTTTGAGGGTCCAGAAGCACCTCCGGACAGGTCATCGGGAAGCTGGCGATCACATCATCGGCGCTGATATCCAGAATCGTTACCGGCAGTTCCTCAGCTACCTGCCAGGCGGGCGTGCTGACCACCAGCCTGACCCCGGCCTGACGCAGGCAATAGCCCGCACGGGCGGGCGGATCATCCATCGCCAGCGGCAGATAGGCAGCGCCGCATTTACCGATCGCCAGCAGCACGCAGACCTGCTCAATGCAGTTATGCAATGCCATACCCACCACCGTACCCGGTGTCACGCCGTTGCTCAGCAGCCAATGCGCAATCTGGTTGGCGCGTTGCTCCAGCTGCAGATAGGTCCAGCTGATATCAGCAAACTGAAGTGCTATCCGGTCGGGCGTCCGCCGGGTCTGTTGCTCAACCAGCTGGTGCAGACAACAGCGCCCGTGCCCGGTCTGCCGCGAGCCGGTCAAAGCCTGTTGCAAATGCTGACGCTGTGCCGCCGAGAGTACATCCAGGCTGCTCACGGGAGCGTCCGGATGCTGAGTAAACTGCCTGAGTAATTGCTGGAAAGCAGCGGCCAGACGGGCTATTGCATCGGCGGTAAACAGTTCGGTGCGATAGCGGATAATAGCGAACAAGCCGCGCGCATCACGCTGCACGATTAAGGCCGTGTCATATTTTGCGCTGGGCTGATCAACCAGTTCGGTGCTGATCTCCAGACCCGGCAGCTGAACGATCCCCAATGGCACGTCTTCGAGCACAAACATATGCTGAAACAGCGGTGCATAAGCTGTACTGCGACGCGGGGCCAGCGCTGCCACCACCTTTTCCAGCGGTGCGGAGGCATTGTCCATGGCACTCAGCACTATCTCCCTGACACGCTGTAGAAACTCAGCTACCTGTTCCTCGGCAGCCACCCTGACCCGCAACGGCAGCATATTGATGAAAGGTCCGATCAGCTCAGCTGAGTTCACATGCCGGCGGGTGTTGGCCGGAGATCCCACCACGATATCCTGCTCACCCGAATAACGTGACAGACTTAACACGAAGGCTGCCAGCAGACAGTGAAAAGAGGTGACTTGATGACGGGCACACAGCGTCGAGATGGCTTCCCACAGTGATGCTTCAATCCGGAAAGTATGACTGCCACCCGCCAGGCTCTGGCGCGCCGGACGGGCCGCCGCGATATCCAGATCAAGCACCTCGGGCGCATCCCGCAACTGCTCTCGCCAGTAATCCAGCTCCACCTGGCAGCCCTGATTGTTCAGCATGTCACGCTGCCAGTGCGCATAGTCACGATACTGGATATCCAGCGGAGCTGCCGACGCTGGCACGTCCGCCAGGTAACTCAGATACTGTTGTCGCAGTGCGTCAACGAACAACCGGATGGAATGACCGTCTGAAACAATATGATGCATGACCACCACCAGCCAGTGTCTGGCCGGGCTCAGACGAATCACCCTGAGGCGTAGATGTGGCCCGTCCAGCAAGTCAAACGGGGTCTGGGAATCACGTTCCACAAGCCGCTTGAGCTGGATATCCTTATAGCTTTTCTGCAGCCCTTCAAGATCACTGACCGCAACCTTGAGCGGACGCTCGGCAAGCAGCTGAAACCACTCACCCTGGCGGCGTTCAAAACGCACCCGCAGAATGTCATGCTGCGCAATAATGGCCTGGATGGCGCGACTCAAAGCGTTGATATCCAACCGTCCACGCAACCCGAAACAGGAGGATAGATTGTAGTTGTTAGCGGCTCCTTCGAACTCGTTGAGGAACAAAAACCGCTGCTGTTCAAACGATACCGGAGCCGGCCCGTTGTCAGCCCACGGTTCCAGCCGCAGGCCCTCGGCGCCCTGTCCGGCCGGCGACATGATCGCGATCAGTTCCGACTTGTGCTCCGCCAGCTGTTTCAGCCAGCGATCAATCCGGGCGCTGGGCCGGGCGGCGTGGTAATGAATTTCGCCATCTTCGTACCAGACTTTTACCCCGGCCGCGCGCAGCGACGCCAGTAATTGCAACGCACTCACAGTCGCCCCCGGACCAGTTCACCGGCCGCCTCATCCTCCGGCTTACTTTCAACCGGACCGGAGTCCGCGCTGGCCACAGGCTCATCGCTGGCCGATAAATCCAGCAGATAACCAAGCTGGCGAATGGTCGGCGCCTCGAAGATAGCACGCACCGGAAACTCCACCTTGCAGGCAGCCTGAATCCGGGTCGCTAACTGCACCGCCAGCAGCGAATCTCCACCCAGTTCGAAAAAATTATCTTCCACCCCGACGACCGCATGACCCAGCACATCCTGCCAGATATCGGCCAGCAGGCGTTCCTGCTGATTGTGCGGCGGTGTATAGTCCAGCCGCTCACCGCGCGCACCGTCAGGCGGGCTCGGCAAGGCGTTACGGTCGAGCTTGCCATTGGCTGTCAGGGGCATTCTGCGCAACCGGATAAACCGGGCGGGCAGCATATAGTCCGGCAACCATTCGCGCAGCTGCTGTTCGAGCAGTGTCTCATCAAACATTTCCAGTTCGGCTGGCATCCGCGCCATGATGACATCAAAACCGATCAGTTCGGATGCTGAACCCGGTCGATTCACCGCCTGCACGCTGGCAAAGCCTGTCTCACACAGCAACGCCTGCCATTGCTGCCGGGATAGCAGTGGCTGGTGCTGACGCAGATCGGTATCAGTAAAGCCGTCAAAACCCTGCTGCAGCCCCATGCCCAAATCAAAAAACGGGAAGAAACGGGTCTCTTCGATCATCAGCAGCGTACCACCCGGTTTAAGCAACTCATACAGCGAACTCAGGCCGGACCGGATATCACGGATGTCGTGCAGCACACTGGCGGCGATGATCAGATCATATGAATGCGCGCGCATACCCTGCAGTTGCGGATGGTCATCCAGATTGAACAGCGCGTAGCGGACGAAATCATGCGCCGCGAAATTTTCCCTGGCCGCATTCAGAAAATACGGTGAGATATCGGTGAATACATAATCGGTGTCAGCAGGCAGCAACGGCAACACATGCCGGGTACAGGAACCGTGCCCCGCGCCTACTTCGAGGATGCTCAGCGGCCCGTTAGCGTGTGCTTTGAGCAGGCTTTCCACCGCCGCGCAGATCATACTGTGACACAGCGCGAAAATTTCCTGATATCCGGTAATGGTGGCATCACTGAGGTACAGTTCGGCTGAGGATTGCCGCTCGGTCAGAATCTCCAACAGGTCGAACTCAATCGCCGGCGCTGTCTGCTCCGGCTGCTCCCGGAGTGCTTGCAGAACCTGCCAGCGCGGCCCGTCCTGGCGCACATAACCCAGTTCGCTGAGATGCCTGAGCGCACGCAGTAACCAGCGTTGATAACGTGCTGCGATACCGCCCTTGGCGAGCAGTTCGTCGACATTCAGCCGCTCACCCGCCTGACGCAACATTCCCAGCCGCGCAAACAGGCTCAGCAAAGCCTGCTCATACTGCTGATTCAGCACCGGCATCCGGGCGGTTAACTGTGCGGCCGACCAGCTGACATCCAGCCGGGGATGATCGGCTTCGGCCTGCACTGCGGCTGATAAGTCCGTCCAGGAGTATGCTGATTGAGCGGTCATATGCCGGAATATCGCCGTGCCAGGACGGTTGGCGGCAGAACCGCCATCAATGGTCAGATAGGCCAGCAGCGAGGCGCCATGCTCGGGCGGCTGATGCAGTTTGACAGCGGCTGAGTCCACCCCGGGCAGGCTGGTAATGACGTGTTCAATTTCGCCCAGTTCAATCCGATGACCACGGATTTTCACCTGATTATCGGCCCTTCCCAGAAATTCAATTAACTCAGCCCCGCCGGCCTGACCGGTCGCGCTGCCGGTTGCTTCAGCAGCATCAGTAGTCTTAATATAACGCCCGCAGTCGCCGCTCAGATAACAACGCTGACCGGTGACCGGATGGTTGATAAAGCTGGCTGCGCTCTGCTCCGGGTTACGCCAATAACCCTGCGCCACACCCACGCCACCAATCACAATCTGACCGGTCACCCCCGGTGGGCAAACCCGCAGATCATGATCGAGCACCAGCATGCTCTGTGCGGTCAGCGCACGGCCGTAGGGAATGCTCGGCTGTGATTCGTCAAAACCCTCAACCGGGTAGCTGATTGACCAGATAGAAGCCTCGGTGGCTCCGCCCAGACTGATAAATTGCGAGCCCGGACATAACTGGCGTGTCCGGCGCGGTAATGACACCGGTATCCAGTCACCGCTGACCAGCCACAACCGTAATCCCGGCGGCGCTTCAGCCTCGCTGGCCGCGCGGTAATCGACCAGCATTTCCGTCAACGCCGGCACCGCATTCCACAGCGTCACCTGCTGTGCCCGAATCAGGCTGAGCCAGGCGGCAGGATCACGGGCGTCGGCAGGGTCCGGGATCACTATTTTACCGCCCGCGCCAAGCAACCCGAACATATCGTAAACCGACAGATCGAAGGTAAAACTGGATAGTGCCAGCACCGCATCGTGTGCGTCGACGGCATAACGCTGATTGATATCCAGCACCGTATTGACGGCACCGCGATGATCAATCATTACTCCCTTGGGCTGTCCGGTTGATCCGGAAGTAAAAATCACGTACGCCAGATCATGACTGGAAACATCGGCGGTCAACTCCGGCGCCGTGCCCTGCAGTGCGGTTTCATCGAGCTGGATGATGGTCCGACCGGGATTTGCGATAGCCCGGGTGTCCAGCCGCGCGGGGGTCAGCACCAACGCACATTCACCCGATTCCAGCAACTGTTCCCAGCGCTTGACCGGGGCCGCCGCGTCGATCGGCAGATACGGCGCGCCGGCAAGCAATACGCTCAGGCAGGCCACCACCTGCTCCCAGCCGTTGCGCATGATCACCGCAACCGGTGAATTGCGGCGCGCGCCCAGCCGATGCAGACGTTGCGCCAGCACGTTGGCCATGCGTGCCAGTTCGCGATAAGTGATTTCACGCTCGGCCGTATATATCGCGACCCGTTCCGGATACCGCTGCGCGCTGGCTATAAACAGCTCGTGCAGCAACTGACCGCTGCCCAGACATTGCGAGCTTACCGCTGCTGACTGCCACAGCAAATGCTGGCGGTCGTTGAACAACGGCGGCGGGCGGCGCGTCCAACATTCTTCTACATCCGCCAGGCGGGTCAGTAGCTGGGCGTACTGGGCATGAAAATACTCCAGCATGCCAGCCGGGAACAGGCTGGCGACCGCATCCCAGGCAATCATCAGCTCGCCGCCCGACCAGGCGACATTACAATCCAGCCAGGCCTGTGAGGTCTGGGTAATGGCGTAATCCGGACGTGAGAAATCAAATACTTTTTCCCGCTCGTCAGCCTGCCCGTCCCGAATATCCACCAGGCTGGTGAACACCACCGGCATCTGTGCCGAGGTTCGGTCACGCCGCTCCGCCGCCAGCTGCCGGAGCACCTGAATGCCACTGTAATAACGCTGCTGCATATCATCCAGCAGCGTATTCCGCACCGTTCTGAGCCGCTCCGCGAAACTGGCCGGCTGCGACATATCCAGCCCCAGGATCAATAAGGTCGACAGATTGCCGGCCAGTTGCTCCACCCCGGGATGCAAAGGCACCCGGTCGGAAATCGTCAGATTCAGTGAAAACGCAGTGGCATTTGACCAACTGGCCAGAATTTCCGCGTAGGCGGTCAGCAGTAAGGCCGACAGCGATGCATTGTGCTGCGCCGCCAGTGCCCGCAGACGCTCGGAGCAGCGTCGTCCCATACCCGTGGATAAACGGATAAACTCCGGCTGTTCAATACTGCCCGGATCTCGCGCCAGTGGCAGCGGCGGCGCGGGCGGCAGGTGCGGCAATTTACGCTGCCAGTAGTGCCTGGCCCGCTGATAGGCATCCAGCTCGCGCAGGCGGCTGACCGCCTGGACATAATCTCGCAGCCGCAACGTGCCTGCCGCTGGCTCAAAGTGATTGTGCTGCTGTGGCTCCAGCAATTGCCGGTAACAGACATTCAGGTCATGCTCCAGCAACTGAATAGTCCAGCCATCCACCAATAAGGCATCAATACTGATAAAGATGCGGCTGATATCAGCATCCAGCCAAACCACGCGAAATTCAAACAGCGGCCAGACGGCCGGATCATAGACTGCGTGCGCTAGTTGTTCGCGCAATGTCTCGATCTGGGCTGTTTGCTCGGTGGCCGACAATTCACGCAGGTCAATGGCTTCGATGTCAATCTCAGGAACCTGCGGCAGCACCCGCTGCATGCCCTGCTCATCCACCACCAGCCGCAAGCTATCGTGGCGCTCAATCAGCTGCCTGACCGCGGCCCGAAAAACATCTGTATCCAAGTCCCGGACATCCAGCTCCAGATAGCCATGGGTGGCGATGTTACCCATCTCAAAAGCATGCGAACGGCCTACCCAGTAGGCGTTTTGCAGGTCGGTTAATTCAAACGGCTGGTCGGCATGCTGCGGTTCAGGCTGCAGTTCGGGCAACACGCTGGTCTGCCGCAGCAGCGGCGCATCCTGCAGGGCTATGGCCATATCCGCCAGTTTGGGCTGAGAAAAAATCAGCCGGATAGAACATTCCCGACCGGTCCGGGCCTCGATCCGGTCAGCCAGCCGGATCGCCGCAATCGAGCTGCCACCGGCGGCAAAAAAATCACTGCCTCGATGCGGTTGCGCAACCCCCAGCACCTCCCGCCAGCTTTCCGCCAGTTGCTGCTCCAGGCTAGATTCCAACAGTTCGCCATGCAGCGCGGGGGACTCCATTGCCTGTGGCTGTGGCAGAGCTGCGCGGTCCAGTTTGCCGTTGGCGCCGAGCGGCAATGCTGACATCGCAATAATGCTGGCGGGCAGCATGTAGTTGGGCAATTGCTCACTTAACCGCTGACGTAACAGGACGGTGCGGTCCTCACCAGCCGCCTGCTCCGCTGACTGCTGCCGGCAAAACACTACGTAGGCCAGCAGGTGCGGCTCAGCCGGCTGGCTGGTATCACAGACCACCGCCGCATCGATCACCAATGGGTTATCCAGCAGGGTGGCCTCAATTTCACCCGGTTCGATGCGGAAACCATGAATCTTGATCTGATCATCGACCCGGCCCAGAAACTCAATCACGCCGGCCGCGTTCAGACGGGCGCGGTCCCCGGTCCGGTACATGCGCGCGCCGGCGCTGCGGTGGAAAGGGTCGGGCACAAAAGCCTGGGCGGTAAGCCCGCCGCGATTGCGGTAACCCAGCGCTACACACTCACCGGCTAAATACAGCTCCGCGGTGACACCGGGCGGCACCGGCCGCAGGTCCGCATCCAGAATATATAGGGCTACGCCATCAATCGGCACGCCCAACGGCGCAACGCGGGTCTCGCAATGCCCCGGATATTCCCAGTGACTGACTTCAATGCTGGCTTCGGTGGGGCCATACAGGTTAATGATCCGCACCTTCGGACCCAGTTGTTCACGGGCCTGCCGCATGCTGGTTGCCGGCAAGCCTTCCCCACTGCAGAAAACATATCTTAAAGCGCTGCTGTCCGCGCCCTTCCCGGCCGCAGCCAGATAAGCCTTCAGCATGGCCGGCACAAAATGCACCACATTAATGGCATGCTTCGCCATGGTGGCCTGCAGCGCACGCGGATCGCGGTGCTCGCCAGGTCGGGTAATGACTACCCTGGCGCCACACAGCAATGGACAGAACAGCTCCCACAATGACACGTCAAAACTGATCGGGGTTTTGTGCAGAAACCGATCGTTCGGACCAAACTGATAATGCCGGTTCATCCACAGCAGACGGTTAACCAGACCACGCTGGGCATTGATCACCCCTTTCGGCGCGCCGGTGGAACCTGAGGTATAGATGATATAAGCCGGTGCATCGATAGCTGATGGCGCCGCCTGGTGATTGCTGGCGGACATCTCTACCGGTCCAAGCCGGTCGACTTCCAGCCAGTCAACCCCTGCTTCCAGAGCCATCTCGTCCAGACCCGTTGCGCGCATCTCTGAATGTGTGATCACTATCCGCGCGCCACTGTCCACCAGCATACGCAACAGCCGCGTGGGCGGCAGTTCAGCCTCCAGCGGCACCATCACGGCAGCGCATTTGAGCACCGCCAGCATGGCCACCGGCAATTCCAGTGAACGCGCCAGATAGATTCCCACGCTGTCGCCGCATGCCACCCCCTGGAAACGCAGATGGGCGGCCAACCGAGTGGCATGCTGTTCCAGCTGGCGGTAGCTCATGACGGCATCGCCATAGCACAGCGCCGGCCGGGCGCCATACCGCCGGGCGGCGCGCTGCAACAGGCCGGCGAGACTTTCGCTGCCCTCCGGCGGCGCTTCGGCTGCCGGCCCGGATAATAGGGAAATCTCCCGCGCGGCTTTACCGCCGGTATCGGCAGCGTCCCATACGGTCTGTTCAGGGGACTTGATCCACTGTCTGGCGAGCACCCCGAAATCATCCGCGCAGCGTGCCATGCAGGACGCTGAAAAACCGGCCTTGCGGTACTCCAGCCGGGCACTCAGCGCGGTCTCGGATAAACGTAACCAGAACCCCAGTTCAAACTGTGCATGATGTTTTTCAATCGCCTGCACAGCCACCGGCTGGCCATCGGCCGCCAGCGTCGACTGCTCGTCAGTTTCCATCACAAAAGCGGCCCGGAACAATGGCGCCCGGGTACGTCCGGCCTGGGAGGGTGCCAGGCGCTCGACAACCACGTCAAAAGGCACCTGACTGTTGAGCAGCGCGTCGCCAACGTGGCGCTGAACCTGCCGGCAGACTTCAGCAAAACTCATCGCCGGCGACAAGCGGGTGCGCACCACCACGGTATTCACGAACAATCCGGCCAGCTCCGCCAGGGCAGGACTGTGGCGCTGACTGACGGGGACGCCAATGCTGATGTCACTGGTCTGGGTGTAGCGGGCTATCAGGCATTGGCCAACCGCCAGCATGACCACGTACGGCGTGAGCTGGTGCCGCTGGCAGAACCGCCGCAGTTGCGCGGCAAAATCTTCGCCAAACTCGATGGCCAGCGTCCGTCCACGGCTGGCTTCGACTGCTGTGCCTGGTTGCAGCTCACCGGGCAGGTGAATGGTAGGCATATCACTTAGCTGCCTGCTCCAGTAGTCGAGTTGCTGATCAAACACACCGTTGTCCACGTCACTGGCCTGTTGCTCGATATAGTTACGTAACTGTTCGATGGCATGCTCTGCAGCGTTGTCCAGCGCCGCGCCGCGGTACAGCGCCAGCCAGTCACGCAGCAGCAGCACCAGTGAATGACCATCACAGATGATGTGATGACACACGATCACCAGCAACGCCCTGGCAGGCGTGATCTGAATGGCACACGCGCGGATCAGCCAGTCCTGTTCCAGATCAAAATCAGCCTCGGCGAGGGTTTGCATCCGGCCATGCGCGGTCTGTTCATCAGCTTGATCCAATGGCACTGCAAACCGCTCCGGATCACGCTCAAACCGTTGATAAATCTCACCGTCGGCGCGATACAGGCGAGCTCTCAATGCCGGGTGTCTGCGCAGCAGCAGTCGGAATGAGCGGTTCAATCGCGCCTGATCAAGGGTGTCAGTCAGCGACAGGCAGACGGGCAGATTCAGCACCGAAGGCTGGCTTTCCAGGGCGTGTTGAAACCACATCCGCCGTTGCTGATAAGACAACGGTATGGCGGTCTCGGCGTCGGCTGCCGCGCGCCGTGGCGGCGGCATGGCCTCAATCTCCAATGGCGCAGCCGGCAAGTCGTCCAGTGCGGCTGAAATCAACTCAGCCATGGCGGCAAAACCGGGGACAGCCATGATCTGCCGCGGTTTCAGCTTCACCCGCCACTGCTCGGACAACAGACCACACAAGCGCAGCACCGCCAGCGAATCACCGCCGGCCGCGAAAAAATCCGAGTCTGGCTGAACCTCACGCAGACCCAGCAGATCCTGCCAGGCAGCGCGCAGCCAGCTGGACAGTTCAGCGGCAGCTGGTTGATCCGGGCCGGTACCGGCATCACTGCCAGACTTTGGCTGTACCGGATTGACGGCAGGTGGCGCTATCAGGCTGTGTTCAGAACCCAGGTTGTAATGCTGACGGTCAAAATAGTAGGGCGGCAGAATCATCCGCTGACGGGAGTGCTGGTTGGCATGAAAATAACCCCGCCAATCGATATTCCGGCCAGACTCCCACAGCGACCTGACGCTGTTCAATACCGCTGTCAGGTCATCACCCGCCGATTGCCTGGATGGCCCCGCGCTGAGCACATTTTGCCGGTCAAAAGCAACGTTGGTCTGGATCATGCGTTGCAGGGCGCCACCTGCGCCGACAATCACCACATCCATATCGCCGGCCTTCAATAGAGTGCTGATAGCACGGTTGAATTGCACCGGCTGGCGCATTTGTGCGACCCAGTAGTCAGCGCTGACAGCCTGTTCGCCGGTTATCCAACTGCCAGTGGTGTTGGATACCCAGGGAATGCCCGGCGGAGCGTAATCCAGTGCCGCCAGTGCCTGTCGAAACGCCGGCATTATCCGGTCCAGACCGGACCAGTGAAAAGCATGCGAGCTTGCCACCGGAGCGCTGTAAACAGCCTGTTCGGTCAGTTCCGCATGCAGCTGCTCAATCGCCTTGCGGGGGCCACTGACCACACATTCACTGGCGCTGTTGTAGAGCGCGATCTCCAGTTGCCCGCGCAGATATTTGTGCAGCGCCGACGCATCCAGGCCAACCACCAGCATCGCGCCGCCCGCTGTCTGGCTGATCAGTCGACCCCGCTGTTCCACCAGTTTGACCGCGGCGGCAAAACTCAATGTGCCGGAAATGGCTGCCGCGACAATTTCCCCCAGGCTGTGCCCCAGCAGAATATCCGGTTCCAGGCCCAGCGACTGCAGATATCGGCACAACGCATACTCGTAACAGAACAACGCCGGTTGCAGGTACTCGGTGCTGAGTGGCGCCACGGGTGTTTGGGAATTGGTCCGCCCGGCCGGGTTTTCCGCATCCTCAGCAGGCTGCAATAACCAGTCTCGGCAGACTGTCTGATTGCCGGGCTCCAGCAGGGCAAGCCCCTGCTCCAGGGTCGTGCGGAACACGGCTTCATGAGCATACAGTCCGGTCGCCAATCCGGGCCGCTGACCCGCCTGCCCCGGTAATACAAAAGCCAACTGCCGGGGGCTGCCGCTATCCATCGGGGCAGGTGCTGGTGAGCGGGCGTAAGCATGCAATTGATCGATTAACCCGGCCTGCGTTGCCGCCACGATACCCGCGCGAAAATCACCTGCTGTCAGATTCATTCCCAGGTTGTAAGCCAGTTGTGCAAGACTCAGTTCCGGATTCGCTGGCAGATGTTCGGCCAGCCTGGCGCAATAACCCTGCAGTGCGGAAGCTGAATGCGCCGCCACTGGCAGCAGCCAGCTGCGCGCTGGTGGCGCATCAGGATCTGCCCGGGAGCTGAACTGGCGTGTTGCCGGGCTTTGCCCCAGCACGACATGGCAGTTGGTACCGCCCATACCGAAACTACTGACCCCGGCGTAACAACGCCGCTCACCGGTCGGCAGTGCGCTGGCCGCTGTAGCCAGCGTCAGAGATGATTGTGCAAGCTTGAGCTCGGGATTGGGTTGCGCCACGTGCAGAGTCGCCGGGCAGATTCCCTGTTCTAATGCCAGTGTGGTTTTAATCAAACCGGCAATACCGGCGGCGGCATCCAGATGGCCGATATTACTCTTCACCGAACCCACCAGCAGTTCAGCCGGCCGCGCTGATGTAAACACATCGCGCAAGGCGGCAAACTCAATGGGATCACCCAGCGGGGTGCCGGTACCGTGTGCTTCGATGAAATCTATCTCGTTATCAGCCAGTCCGGCAGCGTCCAGGGCCGCCCGGATCACCTGGCTTTGTCCAGCTGCCGAGGGCGCGGTAAAGCCTGCGCTGCGGCCAGCGTCGTTGTTCACCGCGCTGCCATAAATTACCGCGTGGATCAGATCACCATCGCGCTCGGCCTGGCTTAATTCCTTGAGCACTACTACCCCGCCACCCATACCTTTCACGGTGCCGGTGGCGGCGGCATCGAAGGCGCGGCAATAGCCATCCCGGGAACCGATTCCGGATGGTTCATACAGGTGGCCGCCGCTGAGCGGGCTGTCGATACTCATACCGCCCGCCAGCGCCACCCGGCAATCACCATTGCGAATGCTCTGACAGGCTTGATGGACCGCCACCAGCGAGGAAGAACAGGCGGTGTCCACGGTTACCGCCGGGCCACTCAAATGCAACTTATACGCCACGTAAGTCGCGGTAAAACTTTTATCACTGGCCAGTGACAGACGTATCCCGCCATGCAGCTTGTTGAGTTCATCACTGCGGCGAATATGGTGATCAAAATAGCTGTTGCCGCTGGCGCTCAGATAGGCGCCTATCACGCTGTTATCACGCTGTTCCGAGTGGCCGTAACCGGCTTGCTGCAGGGCTTCAAATGCACATTCCAGCAGCACCCGGCGTTGCGGATCAAGCAACTGTGCCTCACGCTCCGAGCAACCGAAAAATCCGGCATCAAAAGCATATGGATCATCGAGCACCGCGCGTGCCGGTACAAATTCAGCCTGGCTGAACAGCTCCGCCGGCACGCCGGCCTGCGCCAGTTCCTGCGGCGAGAAAAACCTGACGCCGCATTGTTGGCTGGCCAGGTTGTCCCAGAAAGCGGCACTATGCTCAGCACCCGGAAACCGGCAACCGATGCCGATGATAGCGATAGCCGCGGTGCCGGAGGCAGACCGGTTGCCGGTCTGGGTATCGTCCGTGCGCTGACCGGATATCAACTTGCTGACGGTATCAGCTTGGGCCTGAGCTTGAGTGCCGGGCGCGGGCGCCAACCGCCTGGCCAGCATGGCAATGGTGTGATGCTGCAATAACTCCGGCATGGATATCTGCTGGCCCAGCCGGGCGGCGATCTGCGCCTGGACCTTAGCCAGCGCCAGGGAGTGTCCGCCGGCATCGAAAAAGTTCTGCTGACGGGACTGGGCCGGATGACCCAGCACCTGCTCCCAGATAGCGGCAACGGTCTGCTCCAGACTGCTCAATTCAGCCTGCCTGGCCACCCGCTCGTCAGGCGGACCGGATAACTGCTGGCGCAATACCACCCGATCAATTTTGCCATTGGCGTTAAGCGGGATATCCGCCACCCGGATGGCCGCCGGCAGCATATAGGTCGGCAGTCGTTGCGCCAGTTGCGCGCGTAACCGCGAGCCGGTCATGCTGATACCGGCAACGGGCTGGACACAAGCCAGCAGTTCCAGCTCACCGGCTGGCTGGCTGTGACTGATCACCGCCGCTTTGGCAACATTCGCAAGACTGCCGAGCACGCGCTCGATTTCAGCCACTTCCACCCGGTGTCCGCGGATGTTCAGCTGCTGATCCCTGCGCCCCACAAACTCCAATCCACCACGCTCATCCTGACGTGCATAGTCGCCGCTGCGGTAAACGCGCTGACCAGGCCGTTCCGCAAATGGATCAGGTAAAAATGCCGCTGCCGTTTTGCCCGGATTGTTCAGATAGCCACGGGTTACCCCCAAGCCACCGATATATACTTCACCGCGCACGCCGGGCGGCGCCGGTTGCAGATATTTATCCAGTAGATACACACTGCAGTTATCAAAAGGCACGCCAATCCCGGGGCCACGCGGGTTATCAGCCAGCACTTCCGGGCGGCATAAACCCAGGGTTGCGCCCACCGTGGTTTCGGTCGGTCCATAGCCATTGTAGAGCGCATAGCGCCGACCCCATTTCCGCACGATGGCGTCAGTGCAGGCCTCGGCCGTTGAAATTACAATTTTGAGCGCATCAAAATCGGGCTCTTCGACGGCTTCCAGCAGACTTGCCGCCGTGGTCAGAAGCTGAATACGGCGATGCTGCATGACATGCTTGAACTCCGTGCCCGCCAACCGCTCGGCCGGGTTGGCAATCACCAGGGTCGCACCGTTCAGCAAGCTCATCAGCACATCCGACATGGAAGCATCAAAGCCGAATGAGGCGACCTGCAGTAAGCGGAAGCTTGCATCCAGGCCGATTTGCTTCGCCTGCGCCCGGGCAAAATTCAAAGCACCGGCATGGCTGGCCATAACCCCCTTGGGAAGACCCTCAGAACCGGAGGTATAGATAATGTAAGCCAGGTTATCGCCGTCCACCTCAACCGCCTTTTCGACCGGCATTGCAGCCGCGGCCGTAGCTAGCGAATCGATATCCAGCATGTTCTGCCGCCAACCCGCCGGCACCAGCGCGGCAGTCTGCCGGCCGGCGATGACACAAGCCGGCTGACAGTCATCCATTATCTGCGCAATTCGAGCCGCGGGCGCCGTGCCGTCGATCGGCACATACACAGCGCCGGCATACCACACCCCCAGCATCGCCATGACAGTCAGCGGCGCGCGCTCGGTCATAACCACAACCCGCTGTTCCAGGCCGATACCGCGACTGAGTAACTGAGTGCCCAGGCGAGCGGCATGCTCCGCCAGCAGCTGATAACTGTAGTGCTGCTCACCCATTTCCAGCGCAATATGCTGACTGTATTGCTGCGCCGTCAGCATAAACCGGCTGCAGATGCCGGCCTGCGTGTGATGCTCAAGCCTGGCTCCATGGCTGGCGGCTGACCAGCGTGCACGCTGCTGATCGTTGAGCACATCCAAATGCTGGATAGCAGTCGTCGGCCGGGTAACCAGCAGGCTGGCCAGCTGTTGCAAACAGTCCGCCATCCCAGCCACCAGCCGTGCGCTGATCAGCGCTGGCCGGAACTCCAGGCGCCCCCATAACCGGCCGTGATGTTCGACCATCATCAGTCCGATATCGAAAGGTGTTTCAGCAGGGGCCAGCGCCACCGATTGCAACCTGCAGCCACCGATTTCACAACTTTGCCCGGCCTGCCCCAACACCAGCGCCTCCGCGCCCGGCAGCTTGTGGGTCTGTTGCAGGATAAACACACTTTGTAACCTGGTGCCTGGTAATCCGGTAGCCGCCTCGTTCGCTGGCGCATCGGTATGCAGCCAGCGCGTCAGATGATGGAAGCCGATATCCTGATGCTCGTAGGCGGTCATCACAGCAGCATGGGTTTGTTGCACCAGACCACTCAGATCAATCGGCCTGCCGGTCTGCATCCTGACTATCACGGTATTGATGAAGCAGCCTACGGTATGGGCAAATTCCGGTGTTCGCCGCCCGGCTACCGGAACTCCGATCAAGACATCATCCTGGCAGGCGAATCGGCTCAGAGTCATGCCATATAACGCGAGCAGCATTGAGTTCATGGAAACCTGCAGAGTTTGTGCGCAGGCTTTCAAACGCGCGGATAATTCCGGATCAAGCTCAAAATGATAACGTTCCGCCGTCGATCCGGTGACCGGAACAGGTTCGGCCTGCTCATCAAACCGCAGCCGCGGCGGCGGCGGCTTATGCAGTAACCGCTGCCAGAAATTCTGCTGCTCCTGACGCCGATCCTCCGGCAGCGCCGCTTGCCGGCCGACAAACGCTGAAAAGGGTTGGCTTTGCTGCAGACAAACCAGGTCGGCACTGAGCGGTTCTCCCGCCGCAGCGGCTTTTAATAAGCTGACGAAATCACCCAATGCCACCGAAAATGACCACAGATCCATAATCATGTGATGGGCGATAAACAGGAAAACCGATGTGCCGTCAGCAGCGGGAAACCATTCCAGCCGAAACAGTGGACCGGCACTCATATCCAGCGGAGCATTCAGCGCCGATTGCAGTTGGCCGGAAAGCGCTTCAGCATCACCCTGAATGGGCGGGTGCTCAACATGGAACAGCTCCAGCCGGGGCTGGAGATAACTTTTAACAGGCTGCCCATCAGCATCCTGGCTGAATACCGCGGTCAGTTCGGGATGACGTTCGAGCAATGCCAGCATGGCCTGGCCGATAGCCGCCGAGCCCCAGGTCTGGTCACTGTGAAAACACACGCACAGATGATAGGCCGGTGACTGCGGCGCCAGCATCTGCTGGAAATACAATGCCTGCTGGGTCGCGCCCACCAGCCCGCAAGGGTCGCCGGCTTCAGGATCAGAAAGCTGCTGTTCCGGCTTATTGGATGCGGGATCAATATCTGTTTGGCATCCAGCCGTTAAAATATCCGCCAGACTGTCCGCCGCGAGGATCTGCTCAATCGGCACCGTGATACCGGTACGCTGGAAAATCTGTTCATGCAATTCCGCGGCTGCCAGTGAGTCCAGCCCCAGCGCGGCGGGACTGTTATCGATATCCAGCTGCTCAACCGGTATTTCCAGCAGGTCTGCCAGCAGTTCCTGCAGCAAGGATGATTCCAATCGTATCGGCTGCCCGGGCACTGGATCGCGCATCGTCTAAACCGGCGACTCGGGCTGGCCCTGCTCGCTTAACAGACGTTCCAGGCAGGCCCGCCGGCGCACCTTGCCACTGGAAGTCTTGGGTATACTGCGCGCCGGCAATAGTCTGATCTCGTGCACACGTAGTTCGTGCTCATACCAGATACGCTCGTTAATACAGCGCTTGATCTCATTGTGAACATCCAGCGCCAACTGATCCGGCAACAGGTCAGCGCGTAATTCCTGAAACAGATAGACGCGCTGACCATCGCGCTCATGCATCACCGCGGCGGCGGTCGGTCCCAGTTCGGCATGACTGGCGGCAGCCGTGACTTCCAGATCCTGCGGGTAATAGTTGCGGCCCCGCACAATGATCAGGTCACTGAGCCGGCCGGTGACGAATAACTCTTGACGGGCATTGATAAAACCCAGATCACCGGTGCGCAGATAGCATTGGCTGTCTGCGTTCAAGCGTGCTGCGAAAACTTTCTCCGACAAGCCCGTATCATTCCAATAGCCTGCTGCCACGCTATCCGAGGCCAGCCAGATTTCACCGACCCGGTCAGGCTGACATTCCCGGCAGCTGTGTGGATCAACGATCCGGATATCGTCATTCAGCCAGGCCCGGCCACTGCTCACCAGGGTTACCGTCTTAGGCGCGGCTGACGCTGACATATCAGCAGGCCGTACCTGCCCCAAGCTCAGATGAGCACGATCAAGTTCCAGCTTAACCGGCGCGGTCATGCTTTCCGGGCCACTGACAAACAGCGTGGCCTCGGCCAGCCCATAGCAGGGATAAAAGGCACGCGGGGCAAATCCGAACGGTCGGAATTTTTCTGAAAATTTTCTCAGCGTGCTTGCCTGCACCGGCTCCGAACCGTTAAAGGCCACCCGCCAGCTGCTCAAGTCCAACCCGGCAATGGTTTCAGGATCGACTTTGGCCACGCAATATTCGTAGCCGAAATTAGGACCGCCACTGGTCGTGGCACGGTAATCCGAAATCATTTTCAGCCAGCTGGCCGGCTGGGTTAAAAAGCGCATCGGTGACATCAGTACCGATCTGACGCCCAGGAACAAGGGATGCAGCACATTACCGATCAGTCCCATGTCATGAAATAAAGGCAACCAGCCGGCGAAGATTGTATCGCGGTCATGCCCGAAAGCCTGCTGAATCAGGCGCTGGTTGTGCATGATATTGCGATGTGTCACCACCACACCTTTAGGATTGCCTGTTGAACCCGAGGTATATTGTACAAATGCCGGTCTGTGCCCCTGCAGGGATGGCCATTGGGCGGACTCGGCCATATCCGGACTGGCTGCGCGGTCGGTAACCAGATAGCTCAGCCGGGGCTTATCACTGACTTGCGGTTGACGCAGGTATTCCAGATAAGCACTGTTGGTTAATACCGTATCGGCCTGAAAGTCCGCCGCAATTTTGAACATCCGGGTTGACTGCCTGCGACTGGCGGGCGGGCTGACCGGCGCCGCCAGTATTCCAGCGCGTAAGCAGGCCAGAAAAGCCAGGATAAAATCCAGACCTGGCGGATAGATCAGCTGGACGCGCTGAGAACCCAGCCCCTGTTGTAACAGATGGTTAGCGATCCAGCCGCTGCGCTCCCACAGCTCAGCAAAAGTGAGGTTGGCTGGATCAGCATGCTCGTCAGCAAGAAAAGTGTAGGCAATACCATCAGGCTGGGAGCGTGCTCGCTGCTCGCTCAGGTGGACAAGCGTTTCTAGCTGACTCAGTTCCATGGCTAACCTTCAATCCGGTACATCCTATGTTACCGGCTATCGCCTCCTGATTTTAAGACTCCATCCCGCTGGGGGGATTCTACACCCGCGCCTGCTGTATTGTGACAATTTTCAGTACTGCGTCGGAAGGACTGAAAATCAGGCTGTTAAAAGCCTGCGGGGCTATTGCGATCAGCATTCTGCCTATACTCGCTATAGCATTTATGTTACTCTAAATTCAGGCGGAATGTCAGTTTCAAAAGCGGTTATTCTGACCTTAATATAAGCGCCTCCACATAAGACTGGAGGGTTATTATGGAGTTAGATTTGGCGGTGATGCAGCGCTACGCAGCGCATCAATCCTATCGCTGTGATTTGAACGGGGAAGTTCTTCCCGGACACCCCGCACAAGCCGGCATATGGTCGCCATCTGGGTCCTGAGAATTGGACGGTGGACCTTTTGATGAACAGGATGTCAGCAAAAGATACCTTGTATGCCGACGGCAGGTTTTCACCTGAGATTGTCGATCAGGTCATTCGTTTTTCCCGTAACCCCAATTTTCGCAGTGCAACAGCTGCTGAACTGATCACTGAAGATACTTTCTTCCGCCGGCCGGTGCGCCCCGAAGACCTGCATATCATCGATTTTTCCCAACCTTTGAACCGTGCCCAGGCATTGGATCTGGGCGGACTGATTGGCAATCGCGTACTACTGAATTGCTTCGAGGGCAGCGTCCATGCGCCACCCACCAGCACGCAGGCACGACACCTTGAGTCTTATCAGGCTTTTTACGATCCGGCTTCGATCCAGCTGGGACAGCTGGTACAACCTTTTTTGGAATGGTATCTGTTTGATATGCTGCATGACCGGGAGGCAACTGATGAGGATTGCTCCATCCAGCGGGTCGGGCAACTCATCCATACTACCTGGCAGCAGCTATGCACCCGACAGGAGAAGCTGGCAGCTGCAATAACGCGGTCTGAAACACGCAGCCAGGATGAGGCTTTTATTCTGATACAGCATGCTGCGCTGCTGTCCGCCAAACAGGCCGCCGCAGCCAGAGCACATGCCGCCGGCATGCTGTTGCCAAGCTGGCGGCGGAATCATTTGACCATACCGGTGGAACCCGCGCTTGAATCAGCCCTGCGCGAAGCCGCACGGACACGAGAGCTGGAGCTGATTCCACATCGTTACTGGCAGTTTTATCTGTCCTCAGCGATGGGCTGCTGCAACCTGCTCTACAGCCTGTGCTCCAGCGCCGGCCATAATCTGCGTGCCTGGGCAGCGATACTGTTCTGCCGGTTACATTTAGCCGCTTTCCAGGCAGCGTTCCGAAATTCACTGCTGGCCGCTGAGGATCAGCTTGTGCCGCTCAAACTGGATAACATTGTCAGCACGCTGACAAACGAACTGGAAGCTGCCAGCGAGATTTACGGCCCGCAGGTCTGTCGGGAGTTTGCCATCGGCTTTCGAATGGCTGCCCGGCAATGGCAGTTGCTGGATGATGACATGGCGCAGCAAATCAACTGGCTGGGCAGCATTGATGAGCATAAAGCCATGGCTGCAAAAGTCATGCAGATGGTGGAACGCAATAAAGATAGTATTCTGCTGGATACTTTCACTGAAACATTACGCACCTGCTCAACCACCCATGTCCATAATGAACATCGCCTGGTGGTCATAGAAACCGGCCAGATGGTTTTCTGGGGGAACCTCGATATGCAATTGCACCTCTCGCCCGGCGAGATGATACTGGTACCCCGCAACCGGCTGCATGGTTCGTCAATAACCACCGATATGTGCGTGTACCACCAACCCATTATTCCAGCCAGCTGGCTGGAAAATAACACCACAGGATGATGTGACATGAATAGTCGAGGCAAGGATGCTTTTGATTTAGGCGCACAGAAACGAGGATCACACCTGCAATCTCGATTGATTTTAGGCGATACGGTAGGCCAGGCAAGCCCACCGCAATGGCTGCTGAATTCTTATCAGGAATTCCGCCGGCATGTCACTGACCCGGAATATCCCTGTTTTTTCGGATCACGGGCAGAACAGGCCGGGCATTTGTTTTATACCTACTGTGAACATGCCCGCAGCCCAATGCTGCCGCGGTCTGTGCAGAACTTCATCAAGCTTAAGCGCGAGAGCGAGCACTTTGACACCAACCTGGCGGTATTCCTGGCGCCTGAGCCGGACCAGCGCTCGCACGATTATTACAGGAATCGTCTCTGGCAGCTGCTGAGTCATCTGCACGCCAACGATAACCAGGCCTGGCCGGAAGAATTTCCGATCGCTCCGGAGGAGACCAACTGGGAATTCACTTTTGGTGGCGAGCAGTTTTTTATTTTCAGCACCAGCCCCTCTTATCGGCTGCGTAAAAGCAGAAACCTGGGGGTTTGCCAGATTCTGATGATGCAGCCGCGCTCCTCTTTTGATGTACTGAGCAGCAATGCCAATGGCGCCGGAGCACGTGAAAAAGTACGTCAGCGCATCCGTGCCTGGGATGACGTCGGCGTGCATCCTGACCTCGGTGTTTACGGAGATCCGGCCAGCCGTGAGTGGAAGCAATATTTTCTGCCCGATGACATGACTCCGGAAGCCGGTCAGTGCCCTTTCCGGCACCAACTCGAGCAGCCTGCAGTGGCTGAAGATGAAATACCGGAACAACAGGCCATACGTGTGGCCCAAAAATAAATCCGCTAATCAATTGAGCCGTTATTTCAGGTGTGTTGACTGACTATCCGTGCAAACGTGACTACAGCCGCTATGGGCTGCAGTGCTCAGGCAACAATCGATCCGGTTCCGGATCTGACTTAATCATCCGCTCAATGAACTGCTTGTCGGTCAGGTGATTTAAGAAATCGATCAAATCGGTACGCTGTTTGTCAGTCAGGCTGAATTGCCTCAACAAGCCACTTTTATTAACCCCTTCACCACCACCCTGCTCGTAGTGAGTAATGACTTCGGCAAGCGTCTTGAATCTGCCATCATGCATATAAGGCGCCGTCACGGCGATGTTTCTCAAGGTGGGTGTCTTAAAGCCGTTTTGCGATGCTGCAAACTCGGTAACATCCAGGCCCGTATCATGAAAAGTCGCTTCGGTATCCGGTTCCAGATCGGTTCGCAACGGCGCGGAAAAATTCCAGCTGTGGTGACAGGTCACACAACCCAGGCGGCGCGAATAAAATAGTTGCATACCGCGTTTAGCACTGTCGGATAAGGCCTCATGATCTCCCTGATACACATAACGATCAAATGGTGACTGATAAGAAACCAAGGTCCGCTCGAAGGCCGCCAGGCTCTGCAGTATCGTCTCCAGTGTCAGCGGTTTCGACTGTTCCGGGAAAGCTCTGGCAAACATGGCCTGATATTTCTTATCCTGCTTTAATTTATCGACTACCTGGGCCTCACTGGTCAGACCCATTTCCGGAGGTTCAGTATTGAATAATGGCAATCTGGCCTGATCCTCCAGCAGCTCAACCCCGGCATCCAGCCAGGTTAAACTTGCCGCATAAGCAATGTTGGTCAATGTCGGGGTATTACGGGGTTGCCGGTCACCATAGATACCGACAGCCGTCGCCTGGCCATCAGTCAGCGCCAGTTCCGGGCGGTGACAGGTTGCACAGGACATACAATCGTTGGCTGACAATCGGGTTTCAAAAAACAGCTGCCGGCCTAACTCAGCCATGGCCTGTTCCCGCTCAGGATCGGCCATCCGCCCGAGCGGTGTACCCCAAACCGCCGGGGGTCCGTCATCCACAGCTATGCCGTGCGTACCAGCTGCCCATACCGCGGTGGCCAAAAGCACCGCACTCGGAATCAGCAGCGCTAATAGAATACGGGCGGCTGCAGAGCAGCCACCCGTTGGTCTAATTCCGGTCCGCACCGGTAACAATCCGGTCAAACCGGCTGCTGACTACCAGTTCTGGTCAGCACTGGCTTCAGACATCGCCAGCGTCTGGGAGATACCCGTACGCTCTTCCAGCCACGCCACCAGGTTCTGATACTCCTGCGTTC
>JAJFKY010000001.1 GCA_021772975.1 Gammaproteobacteria bacterium | reverse complement strand
GCGATACCACTGACGCCCAATGGCAAAGTGGATCGCCGCGCTATAGAGCGTATGGATGTGAGCATAGAGTCAAGTCAGGCCTATCTCGCACCACGCAATGAAATGGAAGAACAATTGGTTGCCATCTGGGCTGAAGTGCTCAATCTCGAACCAGAGACGATAGGGGTTAATGACAATTTCTTTGAGCTAGGCGGGCATTCGTTGTTGGCGGTGAGGTTAATGGCAAAAATTAATGCTCAGTTTAAGCGGTCTTTGCCTCTGGCTGTTCTATTTTCAGCATCAAGTACAGCTGCTTTAGTGAAACTGATCGCAAGTAAAGAAGATAGTTCATTTGATGTGCTGGTCCCGATACATACCAAAGGTGATAAGCCTCCGATCTTCGCTGTACCAGGTGCAGGAGGAAATGTACTTTGCTTCCAACCGCTAAGTCATGCTTTGGGCAGTAGGCAGCCTTTTTATGGTTTGCAGGCAGTTGGGCTTGACGGTAAGACACCACCGTTGGATAGTGTTGAAAAAACTGCCATTGCGAATATCACCGCTTTGCAATCGATACAAGCAAAAGGACCCTACCACATTATTGGACACTCTTATGGTGGTGTCGTAGCCTATGAAATGGCTAGAATTTTGGTGGCCCAGGATGAAAAAATAGCCTCGCTAATACTGCTGGACTCATTTGCACCATCAGTCATACAAAAACAAGACACTCCTGATGAGGCGGCGACGCTTCTTGAGGTTTGTGTCTCTCTGGCGAATCTTTATGGAATAAACTTGAGCCTGGATCGTAAATCACTGAAAAAAGTACCTAAAGATAAATACAGCGAATATATTTGTAGCATCCTCAATCGTCATGAAATAGATGTAAGTACAGAACAGTTGACTACATTTTATAGTGTATTTGAAGCAAACCGACGTTGCTATCTAACATATAAACCATCAATCTTTTCGCACAAGATAAATGTATCTTTATTTCGTGCCATCGAAAGACATCATGATAGGGGCACGGTTAATGATTATGGGTGGAATGAATTGCTAGTCAATCAGATTCAAATATATGATGTTAAAGCAAATCATTTTTCCATGTTAGATAAAAAGCATATCCAAAAAATAGTCAAAAAGATTAGTAGCTAGTGACCGTTCTGTCTCATTAGTACCACATCTTGGCTAAGATTTTTCATCTTATGCTGCTTGGTCCGTAAATGCCACTGACGTTAAACATTTGGTTCTGAAGAATCATCTAAATGGGTGATATAAAAACATGAGAATTTTGTCTAATATCATAACTGCCGTCCCGTTGAATTAAAAAAGAAAAAGCCTGATTTCCTTGGGTTTGATTAAATGTGTTTAACGATAAACCACTGAATCAAATAAGGAAACCAAGCCATGAGCCATTGTAAGGTAATACTTGGCAAAGCACTGCATTACCTAGATCAACAACGGCCGCGACTTATATGCTATCTGAAAGACGGACGCTATCCGATTGATAACAACTGAGTTGAGAACGCGATTCGTCCGTTTGTGATTGAATGAATGGTACGCCCAAAGAACTGTTAGAAAATCAGGTGTTAATGGAGCTAGTCACACCTTTGTTGCGAGCAGATTTTAAGATTTCAGACACCTATCAAGCAAAGAAAACCTGTATGCCATTCCCGATATTGGTATTTGGTGGAGAAGATGACCGTGACATAACACCTTACCACCTAGAATCGTGGAGCGATTTGTCGACGCAGGGGTGCGAATTAGTTCAGTTTCCAGGTGATCATTTTTTTATTGACCAATACTGTGAACAAGTCCTAACAGAGGTATCATCTGTTCTAGATAGAAGTTTTGCTCAGCAACGGCCCATTAACCCAGGTTCCGTGGCTGAAAAGTTTGCTACTATAGGATCTGCATGCCACCACAACTCCCCGCACAAAAAATCAAGCTGCAGATTGCCTGGCCGATTGTTTTATTGGGCGCGGCTCTGGGTGCTGTTTTGGCGTGGGGGGCGTTGTCCGGTGATCAGCAGGGGCGGGTTAACCTGTTGTATCTGTTGCTGGTTTATCTGTTTCTGCCGGTCGGCAGTTTGCTTATTTCAACCCTATCATTGCTGACCGGCCGCGGATTGAACTTTGCCCGGTTGATCGTTGCGCTGCCGATCTGGTCCAGCCAGAAGCGCTTGCTGTTGAACAAAACCCGGCAACTGCAGGTGGAAAAGTACTGGCTTTTTTTCCAGAGTCATCTGGCCGCGCTGGCGTTTTCGCTGACCAGCCTGCTGGTCTTTTTTATCCTGCTGCTGGCTACGGATATTAATTTTGTCTGGCGCAGCACGCTGCTCAGCGCGACCGATTTGCAGCCTTTGCTTAACAGCATAGCGACACCATGGTTTTTCTGGACGGAAGCGCAGCCGACGGTAGAATTATTGCAGGCCACTCAGGACTCACGCCTGCAGACAGTTCGCCAGCCGGCGCAACAGCATGGCTACTGGTGGCGCTTTGTGCTGGCGGTGCAGCTGTTTTACTGTGTGCTGTTGCGCTCCTGTCTGCTGGTCGTGACTGCCTGGCTGTTCGGCGCAAAACTGAAAAATGATTTTGAGCAAAAAATAGCAACGAAAATTCAGCCATGGCCGGAGCCCGGCGATACACCTGAGCAATATCAGCCGGTCGTACAAGCATTGCCGGACAACATCGCAGTCAATAACTGGGCTGATATGGATCTCAAGCTGCTGGCGGATTGTCATTTTCTGAATCTGTCCACTGAGCATTTACTGAACGGCGGACCACTCGCCAGCAAAGAAGAACAACATATGGCCGAACATTGGCAGGGCCGGCAGGTGGTATTGGTCAAAGCCTGGGAGCCGCCCATGGGTGAACTGGCCGACTTTTTACAGACCGGTCAGGGTTTTATCTGGCCGCTGGACTGGCAGGATGATGCGCTGATTCCCGTGCGCATTCAGCACCTGCATGAATGGCAGCGTTTTGTTGATCAACGGCCGGCATGGCAGGTTTATCTGCCCGCGGAACTGATGCCGGAGGACCCGCCATGACCCATGCAACCTTTGCCGTGGTCGGTCACCCCAACAAAGGCAAATCATCAATTGTTTCCACACTCGCCAGAAATGATGCCATTGCCATTTCACCGCGCAGCGGCACCACCCGGTCGGCCGATAGCATTACGGTAAAAACAACACGGTCTGCGTACGAATTGGTGGATACACCCGGTTTCCAAAGACCGGGCAAGGTGCTGAGCTGGTTGCAGCAGCATGCGCGCAGCGCGGACCAGAGAGCCAGTGCCGTTGCAGCATTGATTCAGGACAAAGAGTGTCAAAAACGCTTCCCCGATGAAATTCAGTTACTGACGCCGCTGGTCAACGGCGCGGCCATTTTATATGTTGTTGACGGCTCCCGCCCGTATGGCGCCGAGTACGAAGCGGAGATGGAAATTCTGCGCTGGACCGGGCAGCCGAGCATGGCGCTGATTAACCCCATCGAAAGTGAAGCCCATGTCGAAGCCTGGAGCAGCGCCTTGGCCCAGTACTTCAAAACCGTACGCATTTTTAACCCCATGCAGGCCGATTTTGACAAGCAGATAGAACTGCTGTCCGCGTTTGCGCACCTGAAACCCGAATGGTCTAAAACGCTCAGGCTGGTCACCGAAGATCTGATCGCCAGCCGCCTGGCGCAAAAGGAAAAATCCGCCGTCATTCTGGCCCGTCTGCTGGAAGATCTGTGTCTTTATCAAACCAGCCAGAAAGTGCTCAGTCAGTCACAGGCGGAAAAAATTCAACCGGTACTCGCCAAAACCTATCAGCACTGGATGCGCAACAGAGAACGGCAATCCATCCAGGAGTTGTTCGCCGTTTATGACCATTTTCATACCAGCCTGTCAATAGACGACTTGAATTTGCCGCCGGATTTGTTTGATTGTGAACAGTGGTATATGTGGGGGCTGAGCAAGCAGCAACTGGCGACCGTTGGCGCGATTACCGGTGCGGCCGCCGGCGCCGCGGCCGATGCCATGGTTGCCGGTCAAAGCCTGATGCTGGGGACCATTGGTGGTGGATTGCTGGGCTTTGGCAGTGCCTGGTTGGGCGCCAATAAACTGGTTGATGCGAAAATTAAAGGGCTGCCACTGGGCGGTTATGAAGCCTGTTACGGCCCCATCAAGAATAAAAACTTTCCCTATGTGGTTATTGGCCGGTTTATTTATTTACATCAGCAGGTCAGCCATCGTAATCACGCCGTACGCGAAGCCATGCAGGTCAATGCGGTGGTGCTTAGTGAGCAAATCAGCTCGCTGGAAAAGTCGGCGCAAAAAGAACTGCACGCTGCCTGCAATCAACTGGTCAAACAAAAACCCGCCGAAAACCTGGCCGCGCTGCTGACTCCACTGTTCGAATAATGAGTGCCGGCGGCTGTAATCACTGCTTCCGATAGGCTTTCAAGCGATTCTGCGCCGCATAGGCCAGCTCAATTTTTTCCTCGGCTGAACAGAACAGATCGTTGTGGGTGTTGTGCATTCTGGTCAGACGGCTATCCAGGTCACTTTGCAACTCCAGTTCACCGGTATGCGTGATGTGCTGCAGATCAATCTGAAACCGGGTTTGCAGAGCACGGCCAATCAGCAGACTGCGATGGCAGTCGACAGGGTCTTTTTCCGCACACAGCAAGGCGATTACCCAACCATTCCGCCAGCCTTTTTCAAGCCGGCTGAGGCCGCTTTGGAACAGCTCGGACTGGCTTAACAGGTCAAACCTGATCTGCTGATTCGAATCGTAATGGGCCGGGTCTTTGGAGCGCGGACCAAGTTCCTGGCCCAGAAAAACATAGCGTATACCGTTTTCGTGCAAGGTATTCCTGAGTGCATCCTGATGATAATCAAAAAACACTTTACTGAACGGCACCGAACGCACATCGGCGACCGCATTGATGCGGTATTGCTTTAGCTGTGCCAGAAACACCTCGATGGGTTTGGTGGCGTAGCCGATGCTGTAGAGGGTTGCGCTGGCAGTCATGCTTATATTGTGCAGGAAATCAGATGGATAGAGTGACTATGTGGCATCGGGCGAGCAGTTGTAATGATAGCGCGTTTTCCGATTGGCTAAACTGAACGAACATGTAAGGATTGCTTACAAGTTGTTGTAGTTATGAAGTGTTTTACGGTTTGCTGACTGAGGCATTATTCCAGCACAAATGGTGTCTGTTGTTTTCCTGAAATAGTCATAAGCCTGTTATTTATATCAGCCATGTCAGCGGTGTTTGATTATTGGTGCTAAGGTCGACGGATTCTGGCAAGGCGTTTTTTAGCCCCTGAGATGATCGAATCAGCCAACGCGGGGGGGAAATCACTGCTGAGCTGGTTTTGAGATTTTTCCAGTGCAGCCGGAAGTTTGTCGCTGATTTCCGAGAAGATATTTTCCAGAGTATCAGCGGCCAGCGTACAATGCTTAGCTGTCTGCTGGTAATGCCGGGGCAGGATTTCGTTAACCCGATAATGCCGGTTATCGCCCAAGCTCATAGCCATTTTGTACTGCGCGTGCCTTAGATTGCCATTATCAATGCTGGGCTGCAGAGACATAACGTCGTACAGTGGCGTCATTCGAAAGCGTCCACCAGGTAGCAGAAAAAGACTGAAGTTTTTGGCATGCCCATCAGTCGCACCCAGCAACCAGAAAAGTATTTGGGCCTTGAAAAGGTACACCAGATCATTTTCAGGCTCATCACTGGCTTTTAATAAACCGGCAATGGCTCTGATACCGGGTCCGCCGTCACGCTCGTACTTTTTTTCCGGTGGAATTGAAAGAGCCTGACAGATATCTTCCTGGGGTAGTCTTAATATCCGCCTGTCAGCGGTGATCTGGCGGTCAAACCTGGTGATAACCAGTACGCGCTGGTCTTCAAAATCACGTATTTCGACATCAGCAGTCCGCAAACCACAGGCTTTCGCAATAGTCATACACAAATATTCGTTTTCAACACTCCGAGATAAATCGACGCCTTCGCGTATGCCAATCTGGGGCTTTAGGATATGCGTTGTCGCTGTGCTGTGCAGAGGGAGTTGCCAGCAGCTATCCCAATATAACAGGGCGGTTTTTTGTTGGGCACCGGTCAGTGAAATGCGAAAATCTTCTTCGGTATTCATTCCTAAAGGCAAAGCATTAAGATTGCGGATGGTTTCGGCGATGTCACTTTCGGACAATGCTCTGACCGCAATATCGCCGGGCGATGCAGGCTGCTTACCCGCCGGCAAAAACTGCATGGCGCCGATGCAATCTTTACCTATAGCGGCCAGCAGGCTATACATGTCATCGCCATCTGCGTTGACTTGCTGCGCGGCCCTGGTGCGGATAGCGGCATTATCAGGTAACAAGTTGTCGAACACGGCGATCACCGGCGCGCCGGCGTAACGGTCTTCGCGCAATGGCAGTGAGAGCGAAACCGGCATGGCATGCTCCCAATCCAGCCATTGTTTTGCATATTGAAAGTGAATGGCGCCGCTGCTTTTTCGCTCAAGCTGGCCTACCAGGCGGCTGTTGATGAAAACCGACAACGGCGTGTAGGTCTTCTTGCGCGTCATTAGAAGATGTCCTCAAACCTGTTATCAGAATCCGTGGTCCGCTGCTGGATGACCAGTTCCAGATTCAAGGCGGCAAGAACATCCACCAAGGTTTGCAGCTGTACCGCTGGCTCGCCGTTTTCCAGGCGGGATATGGTTGCCTGACGCAGGCTGGTTTTTTGACCGAGTTCTGTCTGGGTCAGTTTCTGGTTACGGCGATTACGACGGATTGCAGCGCCGATCTGATGGGTGTTTCTGGCAAGCTGTTGCATAGGTAGCCGAAGTCATATTATACGCGTATACGTTTAATTCTAGTATATACGCTTTCAAGTATATAATCAACATATAATAGAAGCGGTATAGAGTTTCGAAATGCTACATTGTGAACTGATCAGAAACGGATAAATCATGGGTGTCGATTACTGTCAGGCGGCATTGCTTTAGCTGTGCCAGAAACACTTCGATGGGTTTGGTTGCATAACCGATGCTGTACAGGGTTGCGCTAGCAATCATATTTTGCAGTGTATTATCGTCAGGCTGCGTCTGTGAACAAGGCGGGTAAAGATTGCATGAGAGTTTTATATGTACACTCATTAAAGTTAGTGTTCAAAAGCTTTTCAAGTAACTATAAAGGCTGATGGCGGCAAGGTGTTGACAACACATTGCTACAACAATATAGTTGTAAATATGATGCCACGCTTTATTCAGCTACCTGGCGCACCTTGGCCAGTTTTGCCAGCAGGTATACACCAAGCAGACCTACTATCTGTAAGGAATAGATTTGCATCAAATGAATGTCGCCGTGATCTATTTGATGGCCTTATCAGAGCCTCTAATAACCTTGTAAACGCGGGATGTAGCCAGCTATATCTTGACGGTAGCTTCGTAACTAAAAAGCCCCAACCAGGAGACTATGACGCTTGTTGGAACCCGCATAAGGTTAACCATAAGCTCTTGGATCCTGTGTTCTCAGATTTCTCGAATCGCCGTGCAGCGCAAAAGGCCAAATACGGCGGTGAGTTTTTTCCGTCCACGACTAAGGCAGATGCGCAAGGGCGAACCTTCGTGGACTTCTTCCAACTCGAGAAATTCACAGGCCTTCAGAAAGGGATCATTCTAATCGATTTAGTTAACGATCCAATGCTCCAAACATAAGTGACGCTATGATCAACACAGACAAACAATATGGTATCTCTAGCAGCGAGTTAGATAAACTTAAAGCTGCATTAGTGGCTACAGAGGCACAATCTTCTGATGATAATTGGGTTCATGATTTTGAGATTGAGGGTTTGAAAAGCCAGATTGCTGAACTAGAAGCCGAGATTTCGCAATATGAGCTACTCAAGGCTGGTGAAATCACCTTTGCAAAGTCTTATTCATTGAATGCTTTGCCAAACATCTTAATCCAAGCTCGCATTGCTTCCGGAATGAGTCAAACAGATCTCGCGAATAGCCTTAATCTGAAGCCTCAGCAAATTCAGCGCTATGAAGCGTCGGGCTATATGGGCGCTAGTCTAGCTCGTCTGATCGAAATCTCGAAAATTCTCAATGTTCATACGACGGGGCTTTTTGCAGCAGAGGCAAATCAACAGGGCGCTGTGTTTTCATGGACTGATGTTGACGATATTATCTGGCAGCAGTTGCCCGCTCGCGAGATGGCTAAGCGCCGATGGTTTGATGTGCCTACTGGCGCCGATCTTGTTGAGTGTGCTAAAGCGTATTTTTTAGAGGCTGCTGGACCCCAATTTGTAACAGCTTTACATCGAAAGAAGATGCGTGGTACTACACTACCGAATGAATATGCTTTGCTAGCTTGGCAAGCACGCGTTCTTGAGCGCGCGCGCGATAAAGTAGCCCGAAACAAGTTTCCGGCCTTCAGCCTTGATGATCGCTGGCTGCCCGAGTTAATAGCGTTGACACGTAGAACTGATGGCCCAAAACACGCTCGTGATCTTCTCGCAAGTAAGGGACTCGTGTTGGTTACAGAAGAGCATTTTCCGGGTACTTTTCTCGACGGCGCAGCGATGCTTAGTGAATCTGGGCATCCCATAATCGGCATGACTCTACGTCACGACCGCTTAGACAACTTCTGGTTTGTGCTGTTTCACGAACTCGGGCATGTTTTTTTACACCTCTTCGACGGGCTTCGATACGATTTCTTTGATGATGAAGGAACTGCGGCTAATGATAAGGTTGAACTAGAGGCTGATCACTTCGCCCTTAATAGTTTGATCCCTAAAGATATTTGGGATAAGTGCCTATCACGTTTTGCACTTTCAAAAGAGGCCGTTCAGCTGGATGCCAAGGCTCTCGGAATAGACGCAAGCATCATTGCGGGTCGAATTCGCAAAGAACTCGGTAATTATTCGATCCTCACAGAACTCGTGGGTCATCATCAGGTTCGTACGCAATTGGAGGAGGTAACGGATGACCCTGAGTGAAGATATTTATGTACCCACACTGCGATGGCGCATGGGAGAATACCAGGCTCTGATGCGTCTACGTGACACTGTAAAAGATCATGTGGTGCCGCTCATCTGCATCCCTGAAGTGGAATTTGACTTTGATCTTAGGCAGCCAAAGAAGACAGTCCATGAGCATATCTTACCCTTTGTCAGCAGATACAAAACTAAGTGGGGGGAGCGGCCAGCATGGATCACTTTGAACCAAGCAATTGCCCTTGGTCGAATGAATGACGGTAAACACGTCTTTGATTATATTTTTGAGGGTTTGCGCATAAACGAAGCGCAGGCTATTCCGACCATGTCTCTTTCCATCGACAGAGATTCGATTGAAGCTGTTGCACGGGCAGCGCAATATGACAACCGCGGCGTTGGTATTATTCTTCGCCTAGAAGATCTTATGGCAGTAGGTTCGAGAACAAAGGCTGTCAGACTTGCGGAAGCAGTGTCAGTACGACTTAATGAGACGGATATCATCATCGACCTTAGAGCGCCTAACTTTGAACCTTACAGTACGTTTGCGACGGCATTGATCGCTGCTATGCACCGCATGGGTAATATGTCAGTTTTTCGCAATTTGATTATTATTTCTACAGCAATTCCAGATAGCTTCAAAGATATTGCTAAAGGAACTGACGAAATCCCGCGTCATGACTGGCTCTTCTATCAGGTCCTTCTGACAATGTTACCCGATGGTATGCGACGCCCGATCTACGGAGACTATACCGTAGTCCACCCTGATTTCGTGGCACTTGACATGCGGAAAATCAAGTCAGCAGGCAAGGTTATCTACACTACTCCTGATACTTGGGGAACACGTAAAGGCGGGGCGTTTCGCGGCAATGAAGCCCAGATGCATAGCCATTGTAACGAGATTATCAGCGATGCGAGGTTCCAGTTTCAGGGGTCGACGTTCTCCTACGGAGATGATTACATTTTTGAATGCGCTAAGGGTCGGAAAGGCCCAAGCAATCTAACTCGCTGGAAGGATGTGGCTATCAATCACCATATTACGATGGTCGCAACTGATCTCGCCAAGCTTGTCGCTGCATCATAGAAGATTTGATTAGCTTCATTAGTTCGCGTTCTGTCACATCGGCAATAAGCATACGATAGAGTTCTGCTCGGGGTGCGCGGAGTTCCAACTTGCTCGCGCCCCTCACAGCAAGAATAGTCTTTGCCTCATCCCGCCACAACAGGTGCGCCAGTATAAATAAGTCTAACGATGGATTCCTCTTGGGCTCACGCAAATGATGAAACAGAATTCCTCCTCTAGGACCGGTGTCAACCTCAATAATTCCACACCAAAAAGGAACCATCTCGTAGATGCGTTTTATGTGCCGCGTCGCAACAACCAGCGTTAGTTTTTGTAAAGCCTTGCAATAGATTTCAAGCTGTTTTGGAAAGCGATTGAGACTATCGTGGGTGCTTTTTATCTCAAAGCCATGGATCGTGCCATTTATCGTAGCAACGTCTATACGGCTTTTCGCATGTGCTAGACCAAGTTCGTGAATGATAATCGTATCGCTCTTAGATGTATAGCGTGTCAAGCGCTTCTTAACTAAAGCTTCTCTAATATCTTGGTCTCGTAGAGTGTGATGCGGTAACCGGTGTCTCTTAGCCATTCGTATGGTCGTCATTTGATCTTCTTGCCTTCGATCATATTGTGAATGTTGAGTCTTAGCTTTTTGCAGGTTTGAGACTATCATACTCAGACAGTCCCGTGGCGATTCAGATCGTCCACCTCTGCTTGATGACTCAGCCAAGTCATCAAGCGTCCATCGCAAAGCCACTCACGCCAGTCTGCATCGTCTGCGAGCCACATCAAAATACCAATAACCCATTGATTATAAAGCAAAAATAGCATATAATTATCATTAGTCGGAGCTTCACGGTGCTACCAACACCGCAAAGCCCCTAACCACAAGCCAACTAATCTGGAGTTGACCATGGCTACCCAAAATCTTACCACGCTCGCCCGCAACGTCACCTACATCCACGAAAACACTGGCCATTACGATAGCTCGCAGGCTTCATCGCCGGCCGAGCTGATCGACGGAATCTTCACCATCCCCGAGAACATCGACACCCTGGCACTGTTCGACAAACTCTCCGAACGCCTGAATCAACTCTACGCAGCCACCAGCCCACCCGACCATAACAACAGCCCAATCGACAGCAATTACCTGTGGATGCTGCAGGCCATCACGGCGCAGGCCAGTGGCATTGCCGATGAGCTTTACCGGCGTTGGCGAACCACGCCCGCTGCCTGTAAGTGAAGCACCGGCGGAAGTTTCTGCGCTATGATGTTCCTCCGCTCACAGACAACAGGGAATGGCTATGCGGGGTTACGGAAGAATTACTAAGTTGACCGGAATCTTCTGGTTATTCATGCTCACCGGCACCGCCCTGCACGCGGCGGTTGAGGAAGGCACCGCCGACGGCCAGATCGCAACAGCTGAAGATAAGCCAGGGCAAGTCGCTTTACGTACAGCCCAGGGCGAGAAAATCTGGTTGCAGGCCGATGCCGACGACGATAAGGACGGCATCAGCAACCGCCTGGAACTGGAGGGCTACACCTATACCCCGCTCAACGGACTGGAACCCTGCAATCCGGACACCTATCCCGACTGCCACTTGACCGATCCGCGTGCCTGGTCCACCGATTACGATCCCTACAGCGATTATATGGAAGTCACCGGCATCAATCTGCCGGCGACTGTTCCGCGGCCCTACAACCGGCCGCTGATCGCCGCCAATCCGGTGATCTCGGTGGAAATGGACGATTACGATGTGATTCCGATCGGCACCATAACCAAATCCAATGGCGAAACCGTCAGCAACAGTTGGAGCAATACCACCAGCAGTTCCAACACCGTGGGTGGCAAGGTATCGACGGAGATTTCTTTTAATCCGCTTAAGCTGGCCAAGGTCAATGTCGAAGCCTCCTATAGCCATACCTGGGGACAGTCGAAAACCACCGGTGGCGGCACCACCGAAAGCTGGTCGGAAGCCACCAGCACCAACCCCGGCGCGGCCGCCAGGCTGCGGTTGTCGCTGGCGTTTCTGAACCAGGGTGGCTGTCCGGCGCGCGATGTGCGGCCGACCTTTAATCTGATTCTTGGTGACAAGCTTATCGCCACCCTCAAGCCGGAACTGTCGGCCAATGAAATGACCCCCATCGGCACGCCCGGCAGCCGCTTTCCGCGCACCGGTTCGGTGGCCGTGGAACGCGATGCCGCCGGTCGCGAAATTACCGTCACGCTGGAAGATCTGCTCAGTCTGCAACAGGGCGTGCCGTTGTTTCTCGACGTGGTTCAGGTGGATGCCAAAATCGTGCGCTGGAATGAGCAGAATCAAAGCTGGGAATACGATGTTAACTGGAGCTCGTTCGAGAACAACATCGTCAGCACCTCGACCAATGTGCTGACCCGTTTTCAGTTATCGCAGTCCTACAGTTATCCGCTGTTCGTGGGCACCGATTTTTATGCGCCCGGTTTTACCATCGGTGAGCTGTTCGGCAGTGTTTTTGCGTTGGAACAGCAGGCCGATTCCTTCACCCTGGACGGACGGCGCTTTCCAGGTGATATCTACATCTTCACCAACGATGACCGATTGCTTGAATTGTGGGAGCAGGCCGGGGAAACACCGGCGGCTTTGCTGGGTCTGCCGGCGCAGCGACTCTCGCAGATCATCATCGGCGATATCCAGCAGGCACCACCGGAAGTCAATATTCTGCTGAACAGAAAAACCAATGTCTACGAGCTGCAGGTGACGATTGACCCGGAGGAGTTTTATTTTCCCGTGGTGCAGGCCACCGGTGCACTGTATTGCAATCATTGCGGCGGCCCGCCGTATGCCAATTTCGACCAGCCGCTGAAACGTCAATCCGGACGTTTTATTACCACCATTGAAGTCAACGAACCGCCGTATTCCGGTGGGGTATCGCTCGGTGGCGAACTGGTGATGGTGGATGTGATCGGTAATCGGTATACCAGAAGACTCAGTTATCCGCAGCGTTAATTAACTATTTCAGGCGCTGTGTCTGAAAATGTGGATATGCAGCCATTGGATATGGCTTAAATTCTCCTGCAGGGCGTGGCAGGTACTGGCTGATTGCAGGCGAGCAGGTAAGTCAGGCTAGGGTTAAGGTTCAACAGGGTAAGCACAGGGCGTGCGTTAAGATAACAAGGAGCCGATCAAGGGTCGGCACGGTGTAAAAATGCAATACAAGTTCTTTATTTCGCTACTGATCAGTGGCGTGATGTTCTCATTAGATGCTTTTCCATAGTTTGGCTTGACCTCAATATAGCTTGAGGTTTTATGCTGCTCGCCAGGAAATGATTTGGAGCATTCAATGAGCACAATCCCAAAATTCAGCGGTATTGATCACATTCATATCTATGTGCCGGACAGAGCAGCGGCAGCCAAATGGTATCAGCAGATGCTGGGTTTCAGGGTGGTTGAGTCGCTATTGCCCTGGGCTGATAACGAACAGGGTCCGTTGACCCTGGAAGATGCCAGCGGTCGTGTTCATCTGGCGTTGTTTAAGATTGCTGAATTCAAGCCGGGTTCGGCGCTGGCATTTGGCGCCAGTGGCGAGGAGTTTCTAAACTGGAAGCGGTATCTGGAAAAACACGGTCTGCTTAAGCGGTTGTCCGATCACACATTGGCGTGGTCACTGTATTTTGAAGACCCCTACGGCAATCAGCATGAGATTACAACGGATCAGTATAAGCAGGTAGCGCTAAAGCTTAAACAAATGTCCGCCTGATCACTATCAGTTGTTGATGGGCCAAGATCATTCACCCGCCTGAGTGGCGCCTGTGTTTATTCTTTTACATTCCCCAGCAGGGTTGCCCGGACAGTTTTTCGCTCAGTAACTCGATAAGCAGCCTAACCTTGGCGGATAGATGTTTATGCCGTGGATAGAGTGCGCATAGCGCTATGTCTGATGCAGTATATTCAGGCAAGACAGTATGGAGCTGGCCCTGTTGGAGTGCTTCGCCAATAATAAAACTGGGTAACAATACAATGCCCTGGTTGTTCAAGGCAGCGGTCTTGAGCACTTCGCCATTGTTGGATCGCATCACGCAGTTGATCGCGGTTGATCGGCTGCCCTTAGGGCCGATTAAGCGCCAGTGATTACCGGATTCCTGATAGCCATAGTGCAGGCAGCGATGTTTAAGCAGGTCAGCAGGTTTGGTCACGGTTCCATGGGTTTTGAGGTAACCGGGAGAGGCGCAGATAATACGCTTGATGATGGCGATTTCCTGGTGCATCAGGCTGCTGATTGTTTGTGGGTTGCGTGCTCGTATGGTCAGATCGAAACCTTCTTCGATAGGGTCAATAAACCGGTCGTTGAGTATCAACTCCACATGGACATCGGGATAACTATCCATATATTCCGCAACAATACCGGCAATGTACAGAGTTCCCAGCGACATCGGAGCGTTGATTCGCAGATTGCCAGTCGGTTTTTCCTGCAGGTCGGTAACCGTTGAGATGGCCTCGTCCAGTTCTGAAAGTATGTAGATACACTTTTCATAGAAGGCAATTCCGGCTTCGGTCGGGGTGACCTGGCGGGTGCTGCGGCGCAACAGTTGCGTGCCCAGATTTTTTTCCAGATTGATCACCGCCTTGTTGACCGCTGAGCGTGATAGTCCCATTTTGCGCGCGGCTGCGGCAAAGCCCGAAGTTTCCACGACTTTGACGAATGCTCGAATACTTTCAAATTTGTCCATAACCACCATTGTCGCCAAACTGGATACAGTGTGTATCCAATTTAGCCGATTGTCATATAGAAGTAGTTATATCAGACTACTATCAAAATAAATTTGATGATAGGTGCAGCTTGATAATCCGACGTAACAAAGATCGTGGTCAGGTCAGTCTTGGCTGGCTCAAGAGTCAGCATACCTTTTCGTTTGGGCACTATTACGATCCAAAATATATGGGTTTTGGTCCATTGCGCGTGATTAATGAGGATCACGTGCAACCCGGCAAAGGCTTTGCAACCCATGGCCATCAGGATATGGAAATTATTTCTTATGTGCTGGAGGGGGCATTAGAGCATCAGGACAGCATGGGCAACGGATCGGTTATCCGTCCAGGCGATGTACAGCGAATGACCGCCGGCACGGGTGTAGAGCACAGTGAGTTTAATCATTCGGAAACACAGTTTGCGCATTTTTTGCAGATATGGATACTGCCGGAGCGCAATGGTTTAACGCCTGGCTATGAGCAGCGAAATTTTCCCGCTGACGACAAGCGTGGACGGTTAAAACTGGTGGCTTCAGCGGATGGCCGCGAGCAATCCGTGAAAGTCCATCAGGATGTCAGTCTATACGCCAGCTTATTGACAACGGATCAATCGCTTCAGCATATCCTGGCGGCAGGCCGTAAAGCCTGGGTACAAATCGCCGCTGGCAGCATTAGTCTTCAGGGTGAACTGCTGCAGGCTGGTGATGGCGCCGCGCTCGAAGGTGAGCAGACAATCGATATAACGGCCAATACAAATACAGAGTTGCTGTTATTTGATATGGCCTAGTGGTTTATTCAATGAGGTCATGCCATGTCAGATTCTTTATATCAGCCCGCAGCCAGCGGTCGCCGGACATTTATCAAAGATGTTGCCGCAGGTTCTTTGGCGGCGGCCTTAGCCATGCGGTTTCCGGCGGCATTTGGACAAGCGCAACAATCCGGAGAAGCCAGTATGGGGCGGACAATCTTAATCAACGGGCGTATCACCACACTTGATCCGCGTACTCCTCAAGCCTCGGCCGTGGCGATCAGCAAGGGAGTGTTTGAGGCGGTCGGTACGGATCGCGAGGTGATGGCATTGCGGGATGCGGACACCAGGGTTATCGACCTGAAAAAGCACACCGTTATTCCGGGTCTCAATGATTCTCACACCCATGTGATACGCGGCGGCCTGCACTACAATATGGAGCTTCGCTGGGAAGGCGTGCCGTCGGTCGCGGATGCCCTGGATATGCTCCGAAAACAGGCACGGCGAACACCGGCCCCGCAGTGGGTCCGGGTGGTGGGCGGCTGGAGTGAATTTCAGTTTGCCGAGCGCCGCATGCCGACGCTGGATGAAATCAATGCGGCGGCGCCGGATACCCCGGTGTTTATCCTGCATTTATATGATCGTGCGCTGCTGAATGCGGCGGCCTTGCGGGTGGTCGGGTTTAATAAAAACACCCCGAACCCCCCCGGCGGTGTTATTTATAAAGACCGTCGTGGAAACCCGTCAGGTATGTTGATCGCCGAACCCAGTGCATTGATCCTTTACTCCACCCTGGCGAAAGGACCTACGCTGTCATTTGAAGACCAGTTGAATTCATCGCGGCATTTTCAGCGTGAACTCAATCGGCTGGGTGTGACCAGTGCCATCGATGCCGGCGGCGGCGGTCAGAACTACCCGGAAGATTATCAGGTGATTCAGGAACTGCATCAGCGCAAGCAGATGACACTGCGGATTGCTTATAACCTGTTCGCCCAGCAGGCTGGATCGGAGTTTGACGATTACAAACGCTGGACCGGGCTGATTAAACCGGGTGACGGCGATGCCATGCTGCGCATGAACGGCGCCGGAGAAAATCTGGTCTGGTCGGCGGCTGATTTTGAAAATTTTCTGCAACCGCGTCCTGAATTAAAAGATGACATGGATCCGGAACTGGAGCGGATCACGCGGTTATTGGTTGAAAACCGCTGGCCGTTCAGAATTCATGCCACCTATGACGAATCCATCACCCGCTTCCTGGATATATTCGAGCGGGTCAATCAGGATATTCCATTCGACGGATTGCGCTTTATCATCGATCATGCCGAGACCATTCGTCCGGCCAGCATCGACCGCATAAAAGCACTGGGTGGCGGCATTGCGATACAGCATCGGATGGCGTTCCAGGGAGAATACTTTGTTGAGCGTTACGGGGCCACCGAAGCGCAGTTTACACCGCCGGTAACCGATATGCTGTCAGCCGGCGTGCCGGTAGGCGCGGGTACCGATGCAACACGGGTGGCCAGTTTTAATCCGTGGGTTTCACTGTATTGGTTGAGCACCGGAAAAACACTTGGAGGTCTGAGCCTGTACCCGGAAGACCGCCAGCTTGAGCGTAGCCAGGCTTTAGCCTTATGGACCAAAGGCAGCGCATGGTTTTCCGGTGAGCAGGCTGTCAAGGGCGCCATCGCTCCCGGCGAGTATGCTGATCTGGCGGTGCTCTCGGCAGATTATTTTGCGGTCCCCGATGAGCAGATCAAACAGATCACTTCGGTGCTGACCATGGTCGGCGGCGAGGTGGTGCACGCTGACGATGACTTTAAAACGCTGGCCCCACCACTGCCGCCGGCCAGCCCCGATTGGTCACCGGTGGCCAGTTTCGGAGGGCATTACCAGGCCGATGCAAGCAGGCTGGCAACAGCCGGGCATGTCTGTCTGAGTCATGGCGGTCTGGACCACGGACATATGCACCATAGTGCGCAGTCAGTTAATTCCCCACGGGATCCATTCTGGGGCGCTGCTGGTTGCAGTTGCTTCGCTTTTTAGTTCAGCGTTTCCTATCGCGTGCCAGGTAAACCACATCAGCAGGCCAACCAGACTGAATCAGCTTCGGCCTGGTCGCCATTGAAGGTTCCGGTTTTCCGTGCATTATGGATCGCGACCCTGGTATCCAATATCGGCACCTGGATGCATGACATTGGCGCGGGTTGGTTAATGACGTCCCTGTCTGCTTCACCATTGATGGTTGCGTTGGTGCAGGCGGCTACTACCCTGCCGGTTTTTCTACTGGCGCTGCCGGCCGGGGCGCTGGCGGATATTATTGATCGGCGGCGCTATCTGATCGCTGTTCAGACCTGGATGGCTATGGTCGCGCTGGCGTTATGTGCCGTCACATTGCTGGATATCATCACCGCCTGGACGCTGGTCGGATTAACCTTTGCGATGGGTATCGGTACAGCCATGATGATGCCGGCCTGGGCCGCGATAACACCGGAACTGGTCAGTGCGCGGCAATTACAACCTGCTATCGCTTTAAATAGTATGGGCATCAATGTATCCCGTGCGATTGGTCCGGCGTTGGCCGGGTTGATCATTGCATGGCTGGGAAGCTGGATGGTATTTGCCTTAAACGCGGTTTCGTATTTGGGGGTCATCATCGTTTTGCTGTGCTGGCGACGACAGGTGCAGCCGACCGGATTGCCGACGGAAAGGTTTTTCAGTGCACTGAAAACGGGGGTGCGTTTTGCCCGTCACGCAAGTGAGTTGCATGCCGCCATGCTGCGCGGGCTGGCATTTTTTTTGTTTGCCAGCGCCTCCTGGGCATTATTGCCGCTGTTGGCGAAGAACCTGCAAAATGGCGGACCCCAAGCCTTTGGTATGCTGGTTGCATCCATCGGCGCCGGTGCTGTAGCAGGTGCTCTGATATTGCCCAGGTTCAGGCAAAAGTTTTCCAGTGACTTGTTGATAGCCATGGCGACAGCCGTCTATGCCGGTGCGCTGTTGGCGTTGGCCACGCTGAACCAGTTATGGCCTCTGACCATAGTGATGGCGTGCAGCGGGGCAGCCTGGATTACGGTGTTGTCGGCCCTGCAGGTTGCGGCTCAGATGGCATTGCCCAACTGGGTGCGCTCACGCGGTTTAGCGGCCTTCATGATGACTTTTATGGGCTGCATGGCATTGGGCAGTATCCTCTGGGGTAAGCTCGCCCAGGTCACCTCGATTGAGCAGTCGTTATTAACCGCGGCGGCGGGTGCGATAGTGGCGGCCGCGTTGAGCTGGCGCTGGAAAGTCAGCGCTAATGAAGCGCTGAATTTAACCCCCTCCATGCATTGGCCCGCACCGGTCAGCCATACCGGGGTAACACATGATCGCGGTCCCGTGCTGATCACCATTCAATACCAGGTTCAGGCTGATAAAACTCGCCAGTTTCTAAGCGCGATAAGCGCTCTGGGCAGGCATCGACGGCGAGATGGCGCGTTTGCCTGGGCGGTCTATGAAGACACCGGGAAGCCTACACATTTTATTGAAACCTTCAGCGTTGAATCCTGGCTGGAGCATCTGCGCCAGCACGAACGGGTAACCGAGATGGATCGGGAACTGCAGGATAATATCCGCTTATTGCTGGTTCCAGGCAGTCTGCCCGATGTGATGCATTACGTGGTACCCGATAGCAGTCATGCAGCAGTTCAATAAGTCCTGGCTTGAGCCAGCGGAGGCTGAATTAATTTTCATGATGAAAGCTGTGCTGATGCGCCACAGCCTGCCGCAGTGCACGGCAGCGGCGTGGCCACTTGTAGCGAACACCACAACCACATAACTGGAGTTATACAATGAGTAAAAATAAACTCGAAGTCCTCACCCCGGAAAATTCGCAACTGATTTTTATTGATCAGCAGCCTCAAATGGCCTTTGGTGTGCAGAGCATAGACCGGCAGACTTTAAAAAATAATGTGGTGGGATTGGCCAAAGCGGCCAAAGTATTCAATATTCCTACCATCATTACCACCGTGGAAACCGAGAGTTTTTCCGGTTATACCTATCCGGAACTGCTCAGTGTTTTTCCTGAAACGCCATTGCTGGAGCGCACCTCCATGAATTCCTGGGATGATCAGAAAGTGCGCGATGCGCTGGCTGGAAATGAGCGCAAAAAAGTGATTGTGTCCGGTTTATGGACGGAAGTCTGTAACTGTACCTTTGCATTGTCGGCAATGCATGATGCTGACTATGAAATCTATATGGTCGCTGATGCCTCAGGTGGGACCACTCTGGAAGCGCATAATTATGCGATGGACCGGATGATACAGGCTGGTGTAGTGCCGGTGACCTGGCAGCAGGTGGTGCTGGAATGGCAGCGTGACTGGGCTCGCCGGGACACTTATGACGCCATTATGGAACTGGTCAAGGAGCATTCCGGGGCCTACGGGATGGGAGTGGATTATGCTTACACCATGGTGCATAAAGCGCCGGAGAGGGTTACCCATGGTGAGCGGATTGATCCGGTGCCGGCCAGCTGATCGTTTTTACACTTGGGAAATCATTGCAAGTGATTGGTTATGAAATAGGGCGGGATATCGGGTATCCCGCCGTGAAGTTCAGATAATTATTACCGGCAGATCAAGACGTTATCGATACCGACTTCAGCAATGGAGAATCAGGACACCCACAGCTTTAGCCATTACCGTATGCAACGGTTGCCGGAGAATCAGGGAGAATCAGGACACCCACATCTTTAACCATCAGGGAGAATCAGGACACCCACATCTTTAACCATTACCAGCAATGGAGAATCAGGACACCGGAGAATCAGGGAGAATCAGGACACCCACATCTTTGACCATTACCGTATGCAACGCTTGATGGAGCAATCGCCCATACTCCAGGGTCGATGAGGTTGCGGTGATAACAATGTGTTGATAGCATAAGACGACTGGTCATATTAAGTTGGTTACCCATGCCTAAAAGCGCCAATAAAGCGCAGATACTGAATGCCGGACTCGATCTGATGTACCGCCAGGGTTATTGCGCCTCCGGCATCCAGGAGATCGCGGATGCCAGTGGCGTGCCGAAAGGCTCTTTCTACAACCACTTCGACAGCAAGGAAGCGTTTGTCATCGAAGCCATCGCGCAATACACGCAAAACATGCGTGCGTTGCTGCAGGCCGCGCTGGTGGATGCCGAGGGTTCGCCGCTGGCAAGATTGCGCGGTATGTTCGAACGCTGGTCCGCCGAATTCCAGGCGCGGGGCGCCTGCGGTTGCTTTTCCGGAAACTTGAGCCAGGAACTGGCCAATCACAGCCCCAAAGTGCAGCTTGCTCTGCGCACCAGTTTTAACACCCTGGAAAGTTATTACGTGCGTTGCCTGGAAGCAGCCCGGGCGGCTGGCGAACTGGCCGATGATGTTGATCCACAAAGCCTGGGGCACTTTATTTACAACAGCTGGCAGGGGGCGCTGGTCAGAGCCAAGGCGGAAGACAATGTCCGGCCGCTGGAACGGTTTATAACCACGGTATTTGGTCGGGTATTGGCATAGGTGCTTTTTTGCGGCCAATTTAAGATGACTGGTCATATAAATTTGTTGTCGCGAGTTAGCTATTCGCGGTATTGACTCCGCTTACACTTTTCGAGGAACAAGCCATGACTCAACACACCGGTAATGAGCAAGACTGGACTTTCGGCGGCACCTGGCCGTATACGCCGCGCTGGTTCGATAGTAGCGATGGCCGCATGCACTACGTGGATGAAGGGCCACGCTCCGGCCGCCCGATTGTGATGGTGCATGGCAACCCGACCTGGGGTTATCTCTATCGGCATTTCATCGCCGCCGTCACCCAGGCCGGTTACCGGGCCATCGTACTCGATCATCTGGGCTTCGGGCGCTCGGATAAGCCGGATCAGCCCGAGTTGTATCAGATTCAGCGGCATGCCGAACGCTGCGGTGCGCTGTTGGAGTCGCTGGATCTGCACGATGCCACCATGCTGGTACAGGACTGGGGCGGACCGATCGGGCTCGCCTGGGCGGCCGCGCAGGCCGATCGCGTGCGCAGCCTGGCGGTACTGAATACCTTCGTGCACCGGCCGCCGGGCGAGGTCAAACTGCCGCTAGCGCTGCGCCTGTTCCGCACGCCGCTGATCGGCGAGCTGATGGTCAAGGGCCTGCATGCGTTCGTCAAGGTGTTTTTGTTCAAGGCGGGGCTGGTCAAGCCGGCGCGTCTGGATCAGCAGGCAAAAGCCGCTTACCTGGCACCGCATCCGAACTGGTCTTCGCGCACACCGGTACTAGTGTTTCCCCGGGAAATTCCCGCCGGTCCAGAAGGGCGGGTCAGTGATTTCCTGGCCGGGGTGAATCAGCAACTGGTTGCCGGCTTTGCCGATAAACCGGTGTTTATTGCCTGGCCGATGAAAGATATCGCCTTCACGCCGGATATGCTGGATACGCTGTGGTTGCGAGACTTTCCCCAGGCTGAGGTCATGCGCATCCAGGACGCGGGCCATTACATTCAGGAGGACGCGCATGAACAGGTCATCCCGCCACTGCTGGATTTTCTGAAAAAATGATGTTCAGGACTACCCAGGCTGACCGTGTGTGCATCGGTGCTATCCTGACCGGCAATGCTTACGGCTGTTGCGCGGCGGCCCATCAGTGATAAGCAGGTGTGAATAAAAGCGTGATCCGTGCCCGAAGATCCCTGATCATCATAATGGGTTGGCTGTGAGCAGTTGCTATAACGGTTGCAGATCAGAGGGCATAACTTTGAATTGGCCTGTCGCTGCGAAACCAGACCATTGACAACCTGACAATACCACCGTGGTCATTCCTGCTACTCGGGAATGACAGCTTCGTTGACAGCATCAGCTCTTGTCAGGTAACACCGCTTTCAGACAGGCTCTGGTTGAAATACCACGGACAGCAGTGAGAAAACCCGGGTGGTCAGCCGGCAGTTGTAGGGGTGCCCATAGTTTTCAGCAGCAATAAGCGCTACATAGGGCAATTAACGACAAATTAGGGCTGATAGCAGTAGCGACCGATTGTCGATGTGTCACAAGTTCGAGCGGTTTTAATTTTTATCGTGAAGCAGGTTTCTTCTTCCACCCCGGTTGCAGCGGGCGATACCGCCGCCGTTGCTGGTAGCTGTCTTCAGCTTTCAACGTCAAGGTGCCAGCCATAAGGGTTTGCGTAACTGGTTGATTCCCGTTTACGGACAGGCCTGGTTGGATATCGGTTGCCACGCCAGCAGGTTTTACCCAGGCAGCACTATTTACCGGGTTGCAGCCGTTCGGGCTTACTGCGATTAAGCGGGCGTTTGGGCTGTCTTATTAATGGTGCTGAGCTGGCTTACCCGCTCCAGGGTTTATTTGATGGCCATTGCCTGGGGGTTGTTCCGGGTGTTTGTGATTAACCGGGTACGTGATAACGGTGCCGGCCATAACCGCCCTGACACTCGCGGTGATTATTTTGACAACTATCCTGGTGGCTAAAAAAGTATCTGTACGCCGACACGGATAATATGCAGGGAACATAGCCGCCAGCGCCGCCGAACGGAAACCGATGAAAGCAAGCATGCGCTGGCCGGAATTTATCCCAGTTCGCCGGTGTCCACGCCCAGCGCGGTGACGCGTTCCCGCCAATGCTTGCGCGCCAGCGCGCGCATGTCGTCAACGGTATCGGATTCGTCGGTAATTTCCAGCCCGATCAGGGTTTCCAGAACGTCTTCCTGGGTCACCAGGCCCTGCACTGAACCATATTCATCAACCACGAAGGCGATGTGGGTGCGCTCGCGGATCAACTGTTCGAACATATCGGATGCGGCCAGTTGTTCGGGCACCGCCAGGCAGTTGCGTTTGAACTCCCGCAGGCGGCGGTCGAACTGGTCCTTGGCCTGGGCTTCAAACAGATCGTATTTGAGCACATAGCCGCTAATGTCGTCGCGGTTACCGGTATACACCGGAATGCGCGAAAAAGGCTTGCCGGCATATTGGTGAAAGTACTCCTTGACGGTCATATCATCCGGCGCCAGAAACATCACTGTCCGTGGCGTCATGATGTCGCGTACCGACAGCATCCGCAGACGCATCAGGTTGGTAACGATTTCCAGTTCCTGGTCATCAATGTGGCCTGCCTCGGCGCCGATCTCGGCCATGGCCTTGAACTCATCGCGGCTGAAGGTGAAGGCGCTGGTACCGCCGGGGGCAAGCAGGCGTGTCAGTTTCTGCGAAAACCACACAAACGGACTGAACAACCAGGTCAGCCATGCGATCATCGGCGCCAGCCAGCCGGCCAGTACATGCCAATAGGCGGCGCCCAGTGTTTTCGGGATGATCTCGGAAAACACCAGAATCAGCAGCGTCAGCAGGGCCGAGCTGAGTCCCACATAGTCATTGCCGAATACCAGTGTGGCCTGCGCACCGACACCGACAGCGCCAACGGTATGGGCCACTGTGTTCAGCGTCAGAATAGCGGCCAGCGGACGGTCCAGATTATTGATCAGTTCTTGCAGCGAACGTGCGCCGGCTGTCCGCTGCTTCAGCTTGGCATTGACGAACGACGGCCGCACCGATAACAGCACCGCCTCGGCGATTGAGCAGAAAAAAGAAACCAGCAGTGCGATCAGCAGATAGATGATTAACAACGTCATGGCTGACAGATGTGGGCTGTGCGGGTGATTTCACAGGAGGTGGCCGGAAATTCCGTGGTGGCGAGGTTCGGATGAACTGTCATGGCGCTGCCTTCCGCAAGTGATGGTTTACATTCATTCTCAATGCCTGAGTACTGTAATGAATCATCCCGGTTGCCGCGGCCGTTGCAGCCTGCCTCCGGGACCAGCCTGCTATCTGGTTTATCCGTAAGTCGGCGTTAGCCGGAGGGAAGTGGCGATATTGCACGATCGTTTATCGCGGACACTGCGCCGGGAAGCGCGTGGCGGCTTGCGGTTGACAGCGGGATACCCGGGGTATCCCGCCGTATGAGTGGAGCTTACTGAGAACAGATTGAGACGTTATCGATACCGCCTTCAACAATATCCCCGGGGCCTGCGCCATCGCTGGTGCTGACGCGGATCACTACATTGGAACCGGCCGCGATATTGGCGGTGGCGGTTGACCATTGGGCGGTGGTGCGGGTATCGCCGATGCTGACCATCGGAATAAAGCTGCTACCACCGTTGGTGGAGTATTCCAGCCGGTAGAAATCACCGCTGGCGTCATCACCGGTGTCACGCTGACCGTGGAACCAGTCGATTGACAGAGTAGACGCTTGACTGACACTGACGCTTGGGGAGCGTGCGATACACACACCGCCGTCAACATCGGCATTGCCGGCACTGCTGTTGGTGGCGGTGAACACGGCAAAGCCATTGCCGTCAGAATCGCCGCCAACCTGGGTAATTACGCCGCTGCTGCTCTGCTGAGTTGGATTGGCACGTACATAAGTACCGGTGGAGCAGTTGCTGGCGCCGTCGATGGTCCAGCCCTGAGAAGTACCGAAATCATCTTCGAAGGAACAATTACCGGGAGGCGGTGGTGGCGGAGGAGGCGGTGAGCCGTTATCGCCGTCAGGAATCTGATTATTGAAGAAACTGGCAACCTGTGGCCATATGCGGTCGATTCTGACACCCTGATTGGTACAGCCACCGAAGTGATGCAGGGCGATAATTTTATTCGACGAAGCAGCCAGTACCGGTGAGCCTGAACTGCCGCCGATGGTGTCACAGAAATAACCGGTGTCGGTGCCGGTACCGTAGCCATTGGCGCTGACCACATCGATTCGGCATACGCCACCGGTGTTCTGATCACTGGTGATAGCCAGTTCTTTGGGATTACCGGCACCATGCTGGGGAATATAAATCCGTTCCTGGCTGGAGGGTGCGCGCACGTCCAGGCCATAGAAACCAAAGCTGGAGATGCTGCTGAAATTATTCACCGTGAAAAGGGTGTAATCCAGCGTGAAGTCGGTTTTTAGCAGGCTGTTACCGGACACCTTGGTGGTAGTGTCAACCGGTCCGCTGCCGCAGCTGGTGCGCTGATAATTAAACCAGGCTTCCACGCCCGATACATCAGCCTGGCTGTCGATACAGTGATTGTTGGTAAACACCCGGTTATCGGGGCCTACCCGCCAGGCGGTACACAGCCCGCCACCGGAAATCACCAGCCGTGCGGTGGGCCGGCTGCGTTCAAATTCGGTCGGGTTGGAGCTGGCAAAACAAACCGCGTCCCGACGCTCGTTGATGCCACAGGTAGAACGGGTATCGTCACCCAGCAGACCGGCATCGCTGGCCATGATTTCATCAATCACGGCCTGTGGATAGCCTTCCAGGTAACGGTTGATTTCAACCCCGTGCAGATTGCTGTCCCAGCGTGCCTGGCCGGTATTGATCAACCGGATCACAGCTTCCGGGCCGGTAATCGACATCGCGGCAAAACTGCGTACGCCGTCCTCGCCGATATTCGGATCAAAGGTCATGGCTGATTTTTGCTCGGGACCATAGGTGTATTTTTCGGTGCCGGCAGGATTGGTAACTTCGACATAAGCACCGGCGGGCAGATTGAAGTAATCGAAGTGGACTTTGATAAAAGCCGCGTCCGGTGTCTGGATACGGAATTCTTCCGGGGTACGGCTATCAGTGGTTAAATTTAAGCTGATGCTCCGCGGTACAAAGTCCGCGATTTTAAGCATGCCTGGCGCCGGTGCTGACTGGCTGATGTTGCTGTGTCCGCTGGCGGATGCATTCAGCGCAGCAGCTGACGAGGTGCTATCCGTTGCGTGGACTGACACGCAAAGGGCGAGACTGGTGGATAGCCCGAGTAGTTGGTACTTGAAGTTCATGGGTGGTATCTCTCATAAAAGGTTAAACACGATTGACCCTTCAGGCACTGAAGCAGTCGGAATCGGAAAACCAGTATGAGCACGGACATAAATCTATGGTGTAGTGCAGACGGCGTGTTCTTCCTTGTGCCGACATTCAACTCCAACTTCCGCTTGGAGGATCACGAGTTATCATACAGGGTCAATAAGAAAATACCACTACGACCAAGTTGCTAAATCGCGGCCGACGCTGTTGTAGGCTGAGCTGAAAAAATACCTGAGTTGTGGCCACCCGGTTTTCTCAGCGGCAGAGCAAAAGCTCCTAACCCGCATATTGCATGAGGGATTCGTGTTTTATGAATTCGGCCATATTTTCTCATAACGCATTGAATAGGGGAATAATTGATCGGCTTGCTGTCCGCCCTTATGCAATATGCGGGTTAAGCATGGTGGTACGCGATTAGGTATAGTTGATGATCATTATCTGCTCAGGCTGCGCTTATGTTTTTTTTCTACAGACTGTCAGCGGGGATTATTGTCAGCGTCTGCATGCTTGCGGTTGCACCGGCCCAGACGGATCAGTTGTCGTCCGGACCATTGATACCTGCCTACGGCAAGGTCGCCGCGGTGCCGGGCAGCCAGTCGATTCCGCCCGAGGCGGTATTTAAAGTCAGTTTTGACGTGGCTAAACAGGCTGCCGCCGGTGAACTCAATCGAGCCCTGGTCAGTGGCGCGCGTTTTTTGAATATGCATGCGGCAGCGGGGGTTAAGCCAGACAATATGCAACTGGCGTTCGTTATTCACGGCAGTGCGGTGCATGACGTCAGCGTGGCTGAGCATTATAAGGCCAGGACCGGCGAGAAAAATGCCAATGCTGCGCTGATAGACGCCCTGCAGAAACACGGTGTCGCCATCTATGTGTGCGGACAGAGTGCCGCATATCATGGCGTCAAGCGTGATGAGCTGCTGCCGGGTGTAGAGCTGGCATTATCAGCAATGACGGCGCATGCCTTGCTGCAGAACGATGGCTATACCTTAAATCCGTTCTGAATAAATCGGTAACGATACGGCGTCGAAGCGGTAGTGGATCAGTCGTATTACTTGCACTGATTGCAGTCAATCGCACCCTGATTTATTAATTAACCCCATTAATTAACAATGTTAATTGGCTGCGGTAATTACGGATATACCTGGGCCGATCAGCTCACTATGCTATCGGTTGATATTATCAGGTCAGTTGTAGGCTGAAATCGATAAGCAGTGCCCGGCGCGGTTATACAGAACTGGACAGCAGTATCTGGCGGCATTCCCTGTAGCCAGCACTGAGATTGCATTCGATCCAATTATTTAAAAATGGCAAAAATTCTTATTACTTACGCAACCAGCGAAGGCCAGACGGCGAAAATCTCGCTACAGCTGGCAGTGCAGTTGGAGGCACTCGGGCATGAGGTTTTCATCGCTGATTTGAGCAATGATGGCGCACGCTGCGATCCAACAGGATATGCAGCGGTCATCATTGCCGCCTCGGTGCATGGTGGCCGGCATCAGACCGAAGCAATACGTTTTGTCAAAGCGCATCGCGCGGTACTGCAGGAAAAGCTGACGGGCTTTGTTTCGGTCAGCATGTCCGCGGCTGCCGATGAGCAGGCCGGACAACGCCAGGCGCAAGCACAGGTCGAGTCATTTCTAGCCACCACCGACTGGCATCCGGATCTGGTGGAACCGGTGGCCGGTGCTTTTCGGCTATCAGGGTTTTCACGCTGTTGGCGCTGGATTATTCGCGCCGGGAATGCCCTCTTTCGCCATCAGCTCAAACAACTGGGCTGGCCGCAACTCAACCGCGATCAGGAACTGACCGACTGGGATGCATTGCAGCGCTTTGCCGGGCATTTTTCCGCCCGGCTGTCAGCTCAATCCGGGCAAAACCAAAACCCCTGAACTGGCAGAGGTTGCCTGTACCGCATTCTAATAATATCCAGTGACACCTCCGATTATGCCCGAAGTTTAAACACCCTCGACCATCAAGCGGGTATCCGGCAATACTGCCAGGTGCGGCACCGCCAGGTCCGGCCGTTTTAACCGGCTCAGGGCATTCATGGCGGCGGCGATGGCGCCTTCCTGCCAACCGGGCAGGGAAGACAATTGATCACCCAGAATAAAGAAGTTCGGATCACCGCCGTCAATGCCGGTGCCCTGGGTCAGGATATTGAAATACCTGACACTTTCCTCGGTGCTGTTGCCAACCAGATGCCATTGCGCCCAGCCGCCTTTGATATGCGGCATATTCTGCCAGGCGATGGCCACCCCGCGTTCCAGTCCAGCGGCAAATGCCGCGCCAAAACCGCTGGCTCCCTGGCGTGCGATTTCCAGGCGTTCCTCGACCGGCAACCTGCCCATCTCGAAAGCGTATTGTGAGAAGTTATAGCAACCGGTCAGGGTGCCTTTCTGATCATGATAATCATTGGAGGGATACCAGACCTGGGTGATCGGATGGTCGGTCCAGGAGATGCCGCCGAAGATGGGCACCACACCGATTTCCGAGTCCGGGACGGCATACACTTCAACCGTTTCCTGCCTGCTGGCATTCAGCACCGCGGTGTTTTTGCTGGTCAGTGCATCGCCCTGCCACAGGCTGCGCTCGGCCTGCCAGCCCACCTTGGTGGTGCAGGCCAGAAAACGCGCCACATAACTGTCATTGTTATCGTCAGTGGCATGGCCAGGCTTAAACTGAGCTTTATAGACCGCCTGCAGGGCCTGTTTGAATTCCGCTGCAAAACCCTGCTTGGAGTTACTGTCCTGCAGCGGCTGGTCTACGATCCGGGATAAAAATGGAATCGCGGCATTACTGAAGCACACATCGGCTTCATAAATGAGTGGCTCATCGGTGCCGATCTGTTGGACATGGATGACATAGCACTGCCGGGTGCCGTGCCATTCGATTCTGCTGACCGGGCTGTTCAGATGAATCGTGCCGCCCAGCGCCGCGACCTGCTGGGCAAAGGCATGCTGGACATGATCCATGCCGCCGACCGGCTGAAACAGCGTTGGCTGCCAGAGAAAATCCATGGGCTGGTAAAAGCGGGTTTTCTTCCAGAACTCGGATTCCAGCAGGCTGTCCAGACTGAGTGCGCTGGCGACTTCACCGGCGTCCACACCGGGTAGTACCGTGTAACCGGCGCGGTCGGTTGATACGCCATCCTGGCCGTCCGGATTGGGGGCGGTGATATAGCGGCCATTGGCATCCAGACCACCAAAGGTCACCATCAGGCTTTGCAGTTTCCCGGCCAGCGCATCCAGTTCATCATCGCCTGAATCCGGGCGGGTACTGGCCACCAGTGTTCTGGCATTCTGATAAACCATTTCCGCCAGCCAGCCATTGGTGTTGTAGCCCAGGCGGCGGTTGACCACCGGCTTGCCAGCAAACACTCCACCGGCCATCTGGGTCAGGTTAGAGCCGCTGTTCATGACATACACTTCAACCTCTACCCCGAATTTTCTGAGGTAATGCAATAAGCGCTTATGACTGGAGGGGATACGGCCGGGACCGGCATTCAGATAAGGCTCATGGTCGCCATGCGGGCGCTCAAAGCGAACCACCTGGGTTTGTCCCGGCGGCGCATCGAACAGCTCGCTGTTGGCGTCCTCGGTCAGTGTGTCTCCGGTGCGCAGACTCAGACAGCGTCCGCCGGTGCGGTTGTTGGCTTCCAGGACCGTGACCTGCATACCACTGTGCTGAGCCAGTAGTTCATACGCGGCGGTTAAACCGGAAACGCCGGCACCGATAATCACCGCGCGCTTACCCCGGAAACAGTTTTTCTCCAGTTTTATCGGACCGGGCGTGACTTTTTGCTGCAGTTCAGTAGCGGCTTTCAGACTGGCCCAGGCCTGGGCTTTGGGGTGCTGGTGTAAAAATTCCTGGCGGCTTAAATGATTGCTGGACATGCTATTTCTCTCCCTGTGAAATTGATCGTCTTTGCGACGCTTATGCTATTTGGATAAACAGACAGTGACGGGCGTGCCGCCTGAGCTGGATACCCTTATACGGTAGTGCTACCGCTGGATTTGAGTGTATGCCAAATGCTCAGGTGAAACAATTTGCCCGAGCCAGTTCGCCGGCCGGCCCGACTGCCGGTTACCTGTCAGCTAACTGCCAGGCTGTCGGGCGCTGCGTAAATACAGCACATACGACCATACCCCGCTAAACGCCAGATAACTTAGCAGCAAGCCAGTCAGCAGCACCAGCGCCTGATAAACCCGGCCGCCGACCTTGGCGGCATGCAGAGGATATAACCGGTACAGCCAGGCGGGACCGCTGCCATGCCCGTTAGCGTCAGTGATCTCCAGCACCTTCAGCGTGCTTAGATTGATCGACACATAAGAGCGCCCATTGGGATGCCACATGTCGGGCTGGCGAAAGCGTAAGCGCAATATTTCCGGGTTAGCATCAGTCACATACAGCCGGGTCAGTCGTGCCTGCGGTAAGGCCTGGCGTGCACTGAGCAGCGCCGCCCGCAGGCGATCCGCCGTCAGTATCGACTGGTCCAATGCCACGGGTTGGGACGGGGTGCTGACCGGCGCAGGCAGTTGACCACCCAATAGCCCGGTGAGCAGGTTAGCACTGGTCTGGTAGTACACCAGGCTGGCGCCGGTCAGCGCCAGCACCAGCAACAACGGCGAGCACAGGCTGCCGATATCCCGATGGCTGATAATCCAGGCGCCCCGCTGGCGCTGTGCCGGCCATAGCCCACGCCACTTGAAGCGCCGCCGGGTCCGCCACCACAAGATGACGCCGATGATGATCATGGCGGTCAGTGTCAGAGCCGCAATCCCCACCAGTTGATGACCGGCCTCACCCAGCAATAAGTTGTCGTGCAGTTCAAACAGCCAGCCCAGCCAGTGCGCCCGCGCGGGACCCTGCCAAAGCACTTCGCCCTGGCTGCTGACCAGCGCGAAATGCTCATCCTTGCCCCATACTTTGAAGGCGTTGAAGTTCGGTTGCGGCCAGTGGATGGCAGTAGGAACGGAATTGAGAACCGCGCTGGCCACCGGCTCGCGCGGTTGCAGAATATCCTGCAGCCGTGCTGCTTCCTGCTCAGCGGTTAAATCAGCGGGTAGCTGGGTAAGCTCCGGGTATTGCCAGCGCCAGAAATCATCCTGCAGCACCAGAATGCTGCCACTGATGCCCATCAGCAATAGCATAAGGCTGCCGGCCAGGCCCACATAACGATGCAGCCAGCGCAGCCATGCCATTAGAAGTTCGCCGCCAGCCTCAGACTGAACTGTCGTCCGGTGCCGGCAAAGAAGCGGTCATCACGGTTGGTACCGGCCTGGCCGAAATAGGTGATGTAAAACTCATCCAGCAGATTTTCCACCCCCAGCGATATTTCGTAGCGGTCGAATTGGCTGGTCAGGAACAGATCCACCGTGGTGTAGCCGTCAAACTCGGCGGTGGTTTCGCCGATGGCGTTTTCAAAATTCTGATCGAACAGGGTGGAGACCTGAATATTCAATCCCAGCCAGTACAGTGGACGTGCCTGCAGATAAATGTTCAACCGGTCCGGGGCGATATCAACCGCGCCCAGATCGCTGTCCACGGTATCATCACCGTCGCTGTCAAAGCGGCCGTTCAGGCGGGTATAGTTGAAACCCAGACTTAAGTTATCCAGCACCGCATATTCACCGCCCAGTTCGATGCCTTCCACCGAGGTCCGCTGGCGGGCGACATCGAAGATGCCATCGTCATTGGCCACCAGCCGTGAGCCTTCATTCGAATCGGAATCAAAATAACTGAACTGGAAACTTAGCCGGTCGTAGTTGATGCGCAGGCCGCCTTCCAGGTTATCGGAGATGATCGGATTGAGCTGCAGGAAATCATCGACATCGGTGCCGGGTACGCTGATGGCGCGCAACACCCGGCCGACATCGGGCATGGCGAAACCTTCCGAGAAGGTTCCGTATAAACTCAGCCAGGGCAGCGGATCTATTACAAAACCTGCATTGAACAGTGGTTCGTCAAAACTCGGGCTGCCGCCGGACACCGCGGTCAAATCAAAATCCGGACTGGTGTTGCCGGCGATGCTGACAAAATCATCAACCTCGAGATTGGCGATTTCGTAGCGTACCCCGGCACTCAGGTTTAACCAGCTAAGTGGCTGATACTCAGCCTGGATAAAGGGCGCATAATCAAAAAAAGTGGTTTCTGGTACCCAGGCACGGTCGGTCAGAATCAGGCTCTGTTCGGTTTCATCACGGACAAAATCGATGCCGCTGATAATATTCACCGGCGTATCGAATACATTGCTGCGGCTATAGGTCAGACGGGTGCCCAGCTTGCGCGACTTATTCGCGGATTGATCAAACAGGCTGCCCGGCTCGGCAATCCGTGGGTCCTGAAAAACGCCGAATGTACCGCCACCGAAAACGGCTTCAAAATCCTGATAATAAACCTGAAAGTTAAACCGACCACCGGCCAGGTCAGCGTGTGAGTACTCCATGGTTAGCGTGCTGACATCGTTTTCAGCAGGCAGTCCCGGCGGTGTGCCGGGCGCGGTGCTGGTGGAAATGCCCAGTTCGCGATCACCGTCTACAGTGATAAAGTCGCCGTCCTGGCGCAGCCGAAAATCATTCCAGGTGAACTGCAGGCGCTGGTTTTCATCAATATCGTAGCCACTTTTCAGAAACCAGTTGTAAGCGTCTGAATCGGACAGATCACCTTGGGTGTTATCAATGCCCACCGGCCGGTCCTGGCCGTCAAAAAACAGCTCACGGGTGGTGTAACTGAAGGAACTGACCAGATCAAACTGGCCGAAGTCTTTACTCAGGCGGTAATTACCGTTTAAGCCGATACCACGGCCATCAAAATCATCCGCTGAGGTCAGGCCGAATTCAGCGTGCTGATTGAGTTCACCAGACGGTTCGGCCGACAGCGTGATCAGGTTGATTACCCCGCCGGTGGCGCCCAGGCCCTGGATGGCATTCGGCCCATGGATAATCTCGATCCGCTCAATCACATCCGGGTCAATGGTTACGCCATCACGCGAGCCGTCCCGCAGGGGGTTGGTCTGCGGCACACCATCAATCAGAAACAGCGGGCTGCGGCCCCGGAATGATTCTCCGAAGCCGGTCAGTTTCTGCCGGCTGGGACTGAACCCCGGCACCAGCTTGGCCAGCAGGTCAAACAGGTTTACCGAGGTCAACTGCTGCTGGCGGATGGTTGCACGATCAATGATGGTGATTTTAGCGGGTACTGACTGAATGTCCTGCTGGCTGCGCGTGGCCGCAACAACCACTGTTTCCAGGACCTTGGTTTCATCCTGTTGCTGCGCTTCAGTCTGGCTGGAATCAGACTGTGCAATAGTGCCCGCGCTCAGTGCAGATAATGTCATTAGAACGATTAAACGGGTATAAAAGTGCATCGCTAACTAACCGTGCTGGCTATCAATGGACGGCATTCTAAATGATAATAAGTATCATTTGCAATAACTGCTGCTTTGAGCCCGTCAACAAAACCACTTAGCCTTCGGAGACGAAAGCATCAGCATGCCGGAAGGTCCTGAAATACGCCGCGCCGCTGATCAGCTGGCTGGCGCTCTGATCAATCAGCCACTGCACAAGGTGTGGTTCGAACGCAGCGATCTGCAGGCTTATGCCGAGCAATTGCAGCATAGCCGCATCGATAATATCGCCACCAAGGGTAAAGCCTTACTGACCCGGTTCGAGTGCGGTCTGACCCTGTATAGCCATAACCAGCTGTATGGCCGCTGGTATATTGTCAGCGCCGGTCAAAGGCCGGATACCAGGCGAAATCTGCGCCTGGAAATCATTACGCCACAGCAGTCAGCATTGCTGTATTCAGCCACTGACATTGAGTTACTTAATAGTGCTGAAGTGGACCAGCACCCATTTATTGCCCGTGCTGGAATCGACATATTATCCGACCAGCCTGAGTTAAATACCTTATGTGAGTATCTGGCGCAGCCACGCTTCGCGCGGCGGGCGCTGGGTGGCTTGCTGCTTGATCAGGGCTTTATTGCCGGCAGTGGCAATTATCTGCGTTCGGAAATATTGTTTGCCGCTGGCTTGCATCCGGCCACCCGTCTGGTAGATATCAATGGTCATCGGCGCCGCCGACTGGCCCGGCAGATTATCGTGATGATTGAACGCGCCTACCGAACCGGCGGAGTCACCAACGACGCACGGACTGTGCGGTGCCTGAAAAAGCAGGGCTGGAAGCGTTCGCGTTACCGGCACTTTGTATTTGCCCGGGCCGGTCAGGCCTGCCATAACTGCGCCACACCCATTCAGAAAATCCAAATGGCCAGCCGGCGTTTATATTACTGTCCGGTTTGCCAGGCTGGGTGATAAAACCACCCCAGGGTTTATGGACAATCAGTCAGGCAGGACGGCGCCGTTGGTCTGAAGCTTAACCGGTTGCATCAGGCGAATAGTTATTATGCCGCAGCGATGATTATTGCCGAATATACCCGGGATAAAAAAAGCCGGCAGGGCATTGTGTAAAGCAACCTGGATATCACCCATATCGATCTTGAGCATTACCAGCAGGCGCTGGATTATTTCAACCGTGCGCCGGTGTTACTGGAAGCTTCCGGCGATCCGCTGGATATCATGATCTCGCAGGAAAATATGGCCGGTGTATATTGCCGCATGGGTCGCTATCCGGAAGCATTGAACATTAATGAACAGGTATTGGCGTCAACACGCATGGTCGATAACCAGATCCGGATTGTCGATGCCATGAGCGATATCAGCAATATTTATCAGCTGATGGGAGATACCAGCACCGGTATTGATTGGCTGCAGCGCGCAACAGTGATTGCCAAACAACATCAGATCATTTGCACGGGCTTTAATAGTGATTCAGTTCAAATCTGCACTGTGAACCCATGCAAAACGACCTGGGAAGAGCCGCGTGTTATGCTTGGTATAAAATACCAGGCGCGTTTTATAACATAGGTTATATGTGCACTATTGTCCGACAGCTTAGTATGCACAGTCAGGTATAAAATTTCTTCGGCTGATACAGGAAAAACAATGGAATATGGTTTACTGGGATTAATTATTCTGGTGCTTGATATTATGGCGATAGTCAAGATATTGGGCAGCGGCGCCACCACCGGTACCAAGCTTTTGTGGACGATAGTGATATTGGTGTTACCGGTTATCGGGTTGATTATATGGTGGCTGGCCGGACCGAAGTGACGCAGGTGACAGAAACCTGCGGGCCGGTGATCGATTGATCACCGCCATTTTCATAGACTGATAAAACCGGCTCGGATAGCCGAGCCGTCGACAGACTTCAACAGCACGGCTGTTCAGGTTGTAAACCGCTGCGTGTTGTCCAATTCCCGTGGCGCCATTATGATACTGAAACAGATGGCTAATTTCCCGGAGGCTGGTGATGTCAGGTAGTTGTATTGTCGGTCAGTTTTCCCATTACGCCGCGCTTTCTGATGATGAAATCAAGTTGCTCGAGTCGCTGGAAAAAAACGAGCGGCGGATTTCAGCCAAATCAGTCATTCGTGATATCGGCAAGCCCACCAATAATTTTTTCACCCTGAAATCGGGCTGGGCTATCGCCGAGCAGAATCTGCCGGATGGCCAGCGTCAGATCATCGACGTATTCCTGCCCGGGCAGATACTGGGCTTGCGTGAGATAGCTTACCAGTCGGGCTTGTGTACATACTCTACCTTGACTGATGCGGTGCTGTGTCCATTTCCTAAAACCGATATTACCAAACTATTCGAGCAATCAAAGCGTTTAACGGATCTGTTCTTTTTGATTCTCGCCCGGGAACAGGCGACGCTTACCGAGCGGGTCATTAATCTGGGCAGGCGCTCGGCGACGGAGAAAATCGCCCATTTTCTGCTGGAGCTTCAGGTGCGCCTGAAAATCACCAACCAGGAACTGCAGAATTCATTCCGGTTGCCCATGACACAACGCGCAATCGGCGATACCTTAGGTATGACATCCGTACATGTCAGCCGGTCCATGGCTTACCTGAAGGCAGAGCGACTGGTGCGCAAACGCGGCGGTGTCATTGAACTGCTGGATGACGCGGCACTGCGTGAAATGGCCGGTTTCAATCTGGCTTATCTGCAGATGGATGTGTCCTGGCTGAGGGGCGCAGCTTCAGGATAGTGGCTACTGGCATTGATCCCGGCAGTATTTGCCGGGACCTGGGGGTTGCGGTAGGAGAAGAAGATTGATTCAGGTGAACCAACGCTGTAATTGAATCCGACCGCGGATTTGCGCTTAATAACGGTATGCTGTCTGCTTCAGATACTGTAATAGATTCGAACCTGATGATGCCACTTATCATCCGCGGCGCTGGGCCAGTTATCCTTGTCAAAACCAGGCGCATTCTCTAAACGTTCCTTGCTTTCATTAAGGATCAGGGTTTCGTCTTCAGTATTTACCTGCATGGCCTGTAAAGGCACCGCAAACAGCTTGTCACCGAGGCCTAAAAAGCCACCGAAGGAAAGCACTGCGTAGGTCACTTCGGCGGTGAGGGTGTTAACCATCAGGTCTTCTACTTTGCCAAGATCATCGCCCTGGGCATTGCGTACTTCGGTACCAATCAGTGAACTGCTGGAAAGTTGCATATTAGTGACTCCGGTAAATTTTGTATGAATAGTCGATGGTCTAAAATCTGTACTTGAAAAATTATTGCTGCCAGCGCCTGCGTTAATTGCAGACGCCATGACAGGCACAGGCTTTAAGCTTAGGTGAAAGTATAAATGCAGCTGCGAGATGTCGCATTAACACAGGTTAAGACAGGCAATGAAATTATCGTCATCTGATATCAGTAAATATATTAAGAATCTCTGATTTGCCGGGATTGCCGACATGTTATTATTTTATAATTCACAAAGCATATCAGGCTGAGAGAGTTGATGATGGATTGGAGCTGGATTTCCACCAGTGGCAGTACCGTGCTGATGGTTATATTAAAAGCTGTTGGTGTTTATGTTGCCTTGATTGTATTGACGAGGATAATCGGATTACGCAGTTTCTCAAAAATATCCGGTTTTGATTTTGCCATCACCGTCAGTTTTGGCAGTGTGCTGGCAAGTGTTCTGTTAAGCGAGCAGCCATCCCTGATGCATGCGGTCAGCGCGTTAGCTGCATTGTTTGCTATTCAACTGGTAGTGTCGGTTTTAAGACGGTACTCTTTCATCAGTGCAATCGTTGATAATCAGCCGCTGTTATTGATGGCCGGTGACAGCATGCTGCACGATAACCTGAAGCGGGCACACATCACGGTGCAGGATCTGCAGGCTAAATTACGTGAGGCCAATGTTACGCATACCCGCCAGATACGCGCAGTGGTGATGGAGAGTACCGGGGACGTTTCGGTGTTGCACGCTGCCCCGGATGCTCCCGAGCTTGATTTAACGCTGCTCACCGATGTTCGAGGGGTTGAGTATCTGGCCGATCACTGAGTGCTGCTCGAGTTGCTCTGCAAGCTACTATCGCAGAGCAGGGGCTTCTTTCGCAGCCTTGTTCGTTCAGTTTAAGCTGTTATCTTCCAGCTGGCTTGTGAGATAACTTTTCAGGCGACTTGAATCAGTTGTTCCGGAACAGTCAGGCTTTGATAGCAGCGTGTCTCCAGTGTCACTATCAGGTCTGCAGTAATGCGTTTTCTTTTAGCAGCTTCCGAGCTCAAGAGAAAATGTACTTGATTGGTGTGTGCAATATTGGAGTGCGGCGTGGTTTGCAGATGTGAGTTGAGCGTTGTTCGGAGATTATCGCACTCACCAATGCAATGGGCTTTCCAGCCTGTCTGGGTTTGCCGACACAGCAGGTATACTCCGCCCCAGTAAGGCCACTCGGATGGGTTTCGGTATATCTGAAAATGATAGCGGTGGCCGGATATCCCACGCCAGGTGTGTTCAAGTTGCATAAACTATCTCATGTTAATATCACCTGTTCTACAGATAACCGCATAGGCCTGACCCACGAATAATTTATGAGTTAATGCCCTTTTTGCAGTCACTGACGGCTTCCCTACCGCAGGGTGCTGTAATTGGTCAGCCTGGCCAAAAAAATCCTTATGACAGGCTATGATCGGTCAGCTTAACGGGTCAATTAATATTTCACATTAACTTAAGTTAATGCGAAATAGAGGATTTTAAATGCCGGCTTTAAACAGCGCCGGATTTGCGGACTGGCAGTGACGGAGCATTATGCAAAATTTATGCTAATGTTCTGATTGAGGATGCTGGCAAGCTAGCGGATAACCGCCTGGAACATGCTGTTTATTCAATTGATGCAAAGTTTTCGCTGCTCAGGCAACCTTAAAAAGAGCATCGCTCATGCCCCTGTTACGATTAAAGCAGGGCCGTAATGCAGTGATCAGGTCAATTGTAATATTTTGTTTCTGCAGGGAGTCTGAGCACAATAAAATATGCACATGACTGGCGCACAGCGCGCTGGAATGAGTCAGCAGGTTGCGGCCTGGCGTTAATGCCGTATGCAGATTATTACAGGCATTGATGTAGTGCACATTCCAATCCAGTTCGGTCTGGCTACAAAGCATGTAAATGCCGCTCCAGTAAGGCCAGCTGGAGTTGCCCGGATAAATCTGAAATCGGTATCGTCGGTTGGAGACGCCCAGCCAGATTTTTTCCAGTAACATTCAGAGTACCCTTCAATTCAATGCTTAATCGCATCTACAGTTAAGCAGTAGCTGTATTTACGATAATTTTTCCTCAGACTTGAATCTACCTCTACTGAAAGCGGGTGTCTGTAGGAAAACAGTCAGCCTGCCGGTCAGAGACTGGCGGCCGCGTGCCGCGTACAGGGCAGTCCTCAGGCAATGCGCACTTCATCCAAGCCGTTCAACCCGGCCAGCCGGGTACTGATCGTAACCAGTCAGTCCAGTGATTTATTTCTACCGTCGGCATGTTACAAAGACAGCAGGCAAGCAGCTGGCGGGCAGATGAGGCAAAGTGATGGAGTTGAATATGCAGATACGTAAAACATGGATTTTAAGCCTGATCATACTGCTGTCGGGCACTGCCTGGTCACAGACCGAAGCCGACAAACCCCAAGAGCCGCCGGAATGGCTGAGCGCGCATATGGATTTTCTTAGTCAGGGCAGCGGTTGCTGGCAAACCAGCAATGCCGAATACCAATCAGATGATGAGCTATTTGATACTTACTACAATCACTGGCAAGCGGGAATCGGCGGGACGACTCATCTCAAAGGCCGTCTGTACGGACAAACCGGTGATCAGATGTCCGCGGATTTCTGGGATTTCATCAGTTACTGGGATGGCAACCAGGGTCAGGCCGTGGTCTTGCAGTTAGGCCGCAATGGCATCGTTGGCGATGGTTCGATGTGGCAGGTGGCTGCTGGCAGGTTTGTGCAGGAACAGGTTTTCTCACTACCCGATGGTCGTACCTGGAAAACCCGGCATGATCTTGAAGAAGCCGGTGAAAGCTTTATTACGACCTCATTGGACTGGGAAGATGGCGAATGGAAACAGCGCCGGACGTATACCTGGTTGCGCTGCGGCAGCCAGACATAAGTCTATCCAGCAGCGCAGCCGACAGTACCGGCTGCGTTCTGTGATGGAGTCTGATCGCTGTTTGCCTCAGCGGTACAGCAGCATTGCCAGGTGAGCCATTAGTCAACGCAGGTTTACCAGCCTTCCGGTAACAGTGGCCGCAGGCATTGCAGCAATGGCGGGGGCGACTGCGGGTGCAGGCAGAATACGTTCAGGTGGGGCGTATAGCCGTCTACCAGCTCCAGCGCGGGTGGTTGCTGGTGATAAATAAAGGTGTGATAACCCAGCTCTCTCAACCAGGGATACCAGCGCCTGTGGTTATTGACCTCTATCATTAACAGTGGATGATATTGCTGCAAGGTAGCGCGCATGCCCTGCAGTGCCTGCAGTTCCCAGCCTTCAACATCAATTTTGATCGCCAGCGGAGTCAGTTGCTGCTGATCAACGGTGGTAATCGTGACGGCAACCGGCTGGAATTCATAACCCTGCTCACCGCTGTAATCGTGTAACCGCTGCTGCACATAATCCTTTTCAAATTCATCCATATCCATGGAAGCATTGGTGGTCAGGTCCGGTGGCTGGCGATCACCGGATGTGAACGGCACATGTAAAGTCGCGGAGCCCGATTCGTTACCAGCGCCCAGTAACCGGAACCGGAACCGCCATGGGTGCAGGCACTTTATGAATCGCAACGCCCAGCGCAGCTGCGGGTTGGGTTCCCATGATTCAACCTTCAAGCTGTCATTAACGCAGAAAACCGACAGCGCAAACTGACCGTAGTTAGCGCCCAGATCCAGGACCGTGCCGGTCAGTCCGCGCAGTTGCCCGAACAGATGGATATCGGCTTCGTGAGGTTCGCGGCTGGTCAGTTGCCAGCGCAGGTGCTGCCAGCGAACCGGTATAATCCGCAAGCTGGCGTGAATCAGACGGTTTTTCAGGCGGTTAATCATCAAAGCATTTCACGGTTGGCAATTCTCAAACATTGTCCGGACACCTTCGGCGCTGGCCCTGGTGGCGGCCAATCTGCTGCCATTGTATCTGGTGATGATCGGTCAATGGACCCTGGTGCAGGTATTGCTGCTGTTCTGGCTGGAAAATGTGATTATCGGGGTGCTGAATATCATCAAAATACTCAGTTGCGCGCAGGGTGGGTTGAAGGGAATACCCCGCAGGCTGTTTGTTTCAGCATTTTTTACTGTACATTACGGCATTTTCACATTGGCTCATGGCGCCATTATTATCAGTCTGTTTGGTCATCAGTCATTGCCGGATGGGGTGGATTTTTCTCCTCGGATGGTGCCTTTCATCATCGAGCATTTTGGCTTGCTGCTGCCGGGCTTGCTGCTGTTGGGCAGTCACCTGGTATCGCTGGTCAGCAACTACTATCTTGCCGGAGAATACCGCCGCCTGAGTCCCGAAAAGCTGATGAGCAAACCTTATGCAAGGGTCATGATATTGCATGTCACCGTCCTGGTTGGCGGTCTGATCGCACAGGCTCTGGGGCAGCCACTACTGGCACTGGTGGTGTTGGTGGTATTGAAAATAGGGATTGATATGGCGGCCCACCAGCGTGAGCATCAGCCGTTGACTGATTGAACTACGCCGCAGAAAGAATAATTACCGTAGCATCTTCAAACCCAGCATAGAAGATTAGATTAGAGACAGTTATCGCGCATAGTGGTAGCGAGTTTTACATTCCCAGGCCCTTATCAAGTCCTGCCTGCCAATCGCGATATGCTTTTTTACCGCACCATTGATCTTCACACGGGATGCCATCTCTATCGCCGATCCGGGGAATCCGCTCAATGTTGCCAAAATCACGAATGTGAACAAACACATCCTTGTCTCCGGCGTCCGGCTTGATAAATCCGAATCCCCTGTCCTGGTGCCAGGTTTTTATTGTCTCTTTATCCTGTAACACCCCGATCCATTGGCGCTGTTAATTCACCCCGTTATATGCTGATTATCATAAACCACCTGCCGGCAGGCCTTAAAAGCGGGCAAACATACTCAGTGACAGGATATGGTTGAACGCATTAACACTGGTGCTGGTATTGATATACTGGTTCAGATAGCCGGCTTCCAGATTAATGCCCTTGCTGGCGGCATAGCCCACTCCGACAAACAGTCGGTTTTGATCGAAACCTGAATCAATACCTGAATCAGTACTGTTCAGAGCAATAAAAACTTCCTCGGTAACGGCCGCATACCAGCGCGAATCCGCTGATATGGGGTGCGTGTAGCGCAGGAATTGCCGAAAACGCCAGGCGGTATCATCGCCGGTGCTGAACCAGCGCTGTTCAAGCCGGCTGCGTGCGCTTAAGGTGCCTTTGCCCAGTTGTCCGATGGTCCAGGTGGCCTGCTGCCAGAAACGCTGCTCATCCACATCCGAGCCCGGCGCGGTATCGGTGACAATGTAGGCGTGTCCGGCCCACAGCGTGAGATTATCATTCAGTGCATAGCCCAGCCCGGAACGCAAAATACTCTGCCCCAGTCGACCGGCATCATCGGTAAAGCGCGCCTGCCCCTCCAGCCAGATCCGCCAGTTGTCGCCCAATTTGCCGATGCCAGTGGTGTTCAACCATAGCTGACCGTCCGAAACCGTATCCGCCTGACTGACCGGGGCCAGCAACGAGCCGGCCAGCAGGCAGGCCAGTACACAGCCGATGCGAACTTTCGTGCTGACCCAGCTGCTTAAAGATAAGTGTTGATTCATGTTCAATCTATTTGTGCTCATTGATTTTGGCGGGCTTTACTGCTGGCACGCGCTTGTGGGTTGATGATTCAACGGAGTATCTTACTGCATTTGGTAAGTTCGCCGACAGACCGCAGGTCTGATTGTGCCCGGGCAAAGTTTGTAACGTGGTTTACCTGGATACCGGGCTGCGGTGACTTGCAGCGGCCACGGCAGATCGTTGAAATCCGCTCCTGATGTATCGTACAGAGGTGGATTGTCGGCACACTGTAATCTGTGGCAGGCACTGCATCCGGTAATGATCCGATCCCGGATATAATGAGCAATACCGGTCAACCAGATCATCCAGTCACGTTATGCAAACCCTGATCCAATTTTTCACTCCGTGGGAGTTTTCCTGGCTGGTTCAGGTCAGCTGCTGGGGTGTGTTGCTGATCTTCGTGCGGGGCTTGCGGCGTGGTGTACAGCCGGGATTCTGGCGGGGTTCTGCCTTTGTGCTGGGCGTGCTGCTGATGTATGTGGTGACCCAGACCCATTTCGATTACTGGTCGCAGTACATGTTTTTTGTCCATCGTGGCCAGCATCTGGTATTGCATCATCTGGCGCCATTGCTGATTGCCCTGGCGGCCCCGGGGGCAGTGCTGGCCGCTGGCATGCCGGTCAGTGTGAAGCGCTGGTTTGCAGGGCAAAACTGGCTGGGCCGTTGGTGGATTGCTGTTTACCGGTTTCTGCAGCAACCGTTTCTGGCCAGTCTGTTGTTTGTGGGTTTGATCGCGTTCTGGCTGACCCCGGATATTCATTTCGACGCCATGCTTAACCAGCGGCTGTACTGGGTGATGAACTGGTCGATGGCACTGGACGGACTGCTGTTCTGGTGGCTGATGCTAGCGCCTACTTCCCATCAGCATCCTGCTGCGGCAGGCGATAGGCAAGGTCTATCTGCTTTTGACTCGGTCAGAGTGCTCAACAGTGAAGAAACACTGCCTGCACGCTCTTCGGTCGTCAAAAGCAACCGGTCCTCACCTCTGGACCGCCTGGCAACGAATGCCGATGAGAAGTGGGCGCTTGCCTCTGCCCGCGATCGTATCACCCCCCAACTCAGTTATGGCGTGCGCATGCTGCTGCTGGCGGCGATTATGGTGCCGCAGATCATTATCGGTGCGCGTTTGTTTTTCAGCCGCCAGGTGTTGTTTGATGTGTATGCGGTGTGTGGCCGGGCCTGGCCGATCAGCCCGCTGACCGACCAGCAACTGGGTGGATTGATAACCTGGATTCCGGCCGCCATGATGAGTGTGATCGCGGCACTGATTCTGCTGCGCCGATTATTGCATGCGCAGGCGGATCAGTCCGTGGCTGAGCAACCTGATCAATCAACCGCTGCACGGGAACCGCTATGAAAAAGATCACATTGGCTTTATTAACCGCGCTGCTGATTGCCGGCGGCGTGTTGTGGATATGGACGACGACGGCGCCGGAAGCACTGGTGATTGATCAGGCGCGTATTCGTCTGGTGGCCGGTTCCGGTCCCCAGGGTGGTTATTTCAGCTTGCACAATCGCACCAGCACAGCGGTCACACTGCAGTCCGCCAGTAGCCCGGCGTTTGCCCGGGTGATGCTGCATCAGACGCGCATTCGGGATGGCCAGTCGGAAATGCAGAGCCTGCAGGATGGCGTAACGGTCGCGCCGGGTGAGTCTATTGAATTCGTGCCGGGTGGTATGCACCTGATGCTGATGCAGGCTCTGCAGCCGTTGCAAGTCGGTGACAGCGTGCCGGTGGTGCTCGAATTTGCCGGCCAGGATCAGCAGGTCCAGTCGTTTACCCACCAGTTTGTGGTGGTTCCGTTAACTCCCTGAACAGGCAGATTGCCATGTGTTTATTACGTTTTTTCATGCTCAGTCCGGCGCTGTTGCTATTACTATTGTTGTCAGGCTGTCAGCAGTCGGAACAATGGCATGCCAAGGATATCAGCGGACTGATGCCGAAGCTGCGGTTCGAGTTAAGTAATGCGCAGGGCGAGAGCGTGACCGAAGCTGATTACGCGGCACAAATCAATCTGCTGTTTTTCGGTTTTACCAACTGCCCGGATATATGTCCGACCACGCTGGCGCAATTGGCCGCGGCGGTCAGGAATCTGCCTGAATCAATACGTGACCAGGTACACATACTGTTTGTCAGTGTTGATCCACAGCGTGATGAGGGCGGCCGGCTGGCCGAATATGCCGGTGCCTTTGGCGAGCAGGTGGTTGGCCTGACCGGGACTCAGGACCAGTTGCAGGCATTAACCCGCCGCTACCGGGTCACTTATGGTTATGACGAAGCGGATGCCAACGGATACTACAATGTCAGTCACAGCAGTGCGGTGTTTGCATTTGATGCTGATGGTCAGGTGAGACTGCTGATTCGTGATGACCTGACGCCGGCACAGATCGCTGAAGATATGCAGCGCTTACAGCAAAATACATAAAGTATCGGGAAAGCCAGATTTATGAGTAAATGGAATATATCGCTGCTGTTCAGCTTGCTGCTGCTCCTGGCAGCTTGCGATTACACGCCTGTTTCGCCCCAGACCTCAACATCACCGGGCCAGCCGGCCAGCCTGGACATTGAACACAGCAGGCCCGCTGAGGTTGATCCGGCCGAATGGTTTGAGCTCAGCATTGCGGCAGCGTCGGCTGCAATGCAGTCGGATAGGCTGAGCGCCGAGACGCTGACGCAGTACTATCTTGAGCGCATCGCGCAGTACAACCCAACCCTGAATGCAGTCATTACTGTAAACCCGGATGCGCTGGAGCAGGCCCGGCAACTGGACGTAGAACCCCAGCAGGGCCAGGTACGAGGTGTTCTGCACGGTATTCCGGTGTTGCTTAAAGACAATATCGAAAGTCGCGAAGACATGGCCACTACCGCAGGATCACTGGCGCTGAAACATAACATTACCGGCCGTGATGCCACCATCACGGCGCGGCTGAGGGAAGCAGGCGCCGTGATTTTAGGCAAGGCCAATTTGAGTGAGTGGGCCAATTTTCGTTCCGAGCGCTCATCCAGTGGCTGGAGCGGCATGGGTGGTCAGACGCGTAACCCTTATGACACCGGTAAAAGCCCGTGCGGTTCCAGTTCCGGCTCCGGTGTCGCCGTTGCGGCTGACCTCGCCCTGCTGGCGGTGGGCACGGAAACCGACGGTTCGGTCACCTGTCCGGCCAGTGTTAACGGCATCGTTGGTATCAAGCCCACCATCGGACTGGTCAGCCGCACGGGTATTGTGCCGATCTCGCATCGTCAGGATACCGCCGGGCCGATGGCGCGCAGTGTGTATGACGCAGCTCTGATGTTGAATGTTATGGCCGGATTTGATGCTGCTGATGCAGTCACCGCAGAAGGCCGTGAAAAACAGGCGTTCGACCGGGACTACACCGCGCTGATGCAGGCTGATGCGCTGCGCGGTAAGCGCGTTGGCGTGCTGCGTAAGATGGGCGATTTTCATGAAAAAGTGGCCGTGCTGCTGGCACAGGCCGTGAACGATTTGCAGGATGCGGGCGCTGTGATTGTTGATGACCTGCAATACCCTGACAACGGTGACGCTTTTGACAACAACAACTATGGCGATTCGTTGCGGTATGACTTCAAGCATGACCTGAATGCCTATCTGGCCGGTTTGGACAAGTTGCCGGATTCGCTGGATACCCTGGAGGAGTTGATCGAATTCAACCGGCAAAACGCCGATGCCGAGTTGCAGTGGTTTCAGCAGGAATTGTTCGAACAATCACAGGAAATGGGCGAGCTGACCGACCCGCAATATCTGCAGGCAGTGGCAAAGATCACCCAGGCGGTACGTAATGGTATTGACGGCTTGTTGCGGGAACACAATCTGGATGTGCTGATTGCGCCGACCGCGCCGGCGGCCTGGAGTATCGACCGCATTAATGGCGATCATTACATTGGCAGCGGCAGTTCCGGCTATCCGGCCATATCGGGTTACCCCAATATCACTGTTCCCATGGGTTATGTGCACCATTTGCCCGTGGGTATCTCGTTTATCGGTACGGCTTTTGATGAGCAGGCATTACTGGCTATGGCCTATGCCTATGAACAGTCCACTCAGCATCGGCAGCCACCTTCACTGTAACCATAATCACCTGAACCGGATCATTCCATGAGTAATGCTTTTAATGAGTTTCTGCAACGCCGTGAGCGCGGTAATGCTGCCTTGCTGGCCACCGACAGCCTGGCGATCAAGCGCTTTGTCGGCCTGGATAAAACGGTTTATGCGGAAGGTGCACTGAGCACTAAAAACAAGGAATTACTGGGTCTGGTGGCGTCCGCGGTGCTGCGCTGCAACGATTGCATCGATTATCACCTGCAACGCTGCGTTCAGGAAGGTTACGGCAAGCCGGAAATTGATGAGGCGATGAGCGTGGCCCTGATGGTGGGCGGCAGTATTGTGATCCCGCACGCCCGGCATGCCGCCGAGACGCTTGAACAACTGCTGGCTTCTGAATAATAGCCGGGCTGCGTAAGCAATCATTCCGGTGGCGGTCCTGTTAAACAGTTATGATCAGATATTGAGTTGATGGATTATTTTTGCGCCGCCGCAGGGCAAACCCAAGCATGATGGACAACAGCGAACAGACAGCTTTTATTGAACTGGAAAATGTGGTTTTCCGGCGTGGTCCGCGCACCATTCTGGATGATTTCAGTTTATCAATTCCGCAGGGCAAGGTGGTGGCTATCATGGGTCCCAGCGGGGTAGGTAAAAGCACGGTATTAAAGCTGATCACCGGTCAGCTCAAGCCGGCCAGCGGGCGGGTTATCGTGAACGGGCAGCGGGTTGACGTGATGTCGGACCGGCAGCTTAATCAATACCGCAAAACGCTGGGCGTAATGCTGCAGAACAGCGCATTGTTCACCGATCTGAGTGTGTATGAGAATGTTGCCTTGCCGGTCCGTGAGCATACCGGCTTAACGGAAACCATTATTCGCCGCCTGGTACTGACCAAACTGCATGCGGTGGGTTTACGCGGTGCACTGGATCTGTATCCGCGCGAACTGTCCGGCGGGATGGCGCGGCGGGTCGCGCTGGCACGCGCACTGGTGCTGGACCCGGCACTGGTGCTGTACGATGAGCCGTTTACCGGTCTCGACCCGATTGCGGTGGCCACCGTCAACCAGCTGATCGGACATGTGAACCGGGCCTTGAGTCTGACCAGCGTGCTGGTCACGCACAATGTTGAGCAGATCAATCAGCTGGCGGACCTGGCGGTGATTCTGGTGGAAGGCAAAGTGGCAGCCAGTGGCAGCCCGGAACAGCTCATTGAGGATCAATCGCCGGCGGTTCGTCAGTTTATGAATGGTCTGCCGGACGGGCCGGTGCCATTTCATTATCCCGCCCGGGATTTAAGTGAGGACTTACTGGCATGACTGGCGGCGGAATCATCGATCAGACCAACCGTGCACTGCGCGATATTGGCCTTTGTGGTTTGTTCCTGCTGCAGATTGTCGGGCGCCTGCGCTTGTCCACCAGGCAATGGGGCGAGGTCATGCGGCAGCTGTATTTTATCGGCACCCGTTCGCTGGTGATCATTCTGACCAGCGCATTTTTTGTCGGCATGGTATTGGGGTTACAGGGTTACAACACGCTGGTGCAGTTTGGCGCCAGTGAATCGGTGGGCGCGGTGGTGGCATTGACCCTGTTCCGGGAACTGGGTCCGGTGTTGACCGCATTGTTGTTCGCCGGTCGCGCCGGCACTTCGATCGCGGCTGAAATCGGTTTGATGAAGGCCACCGAACAACTGGATGCGCTGGAACTGATGGCGATTGATCCGATTGAGCGGGTGGTATTGCCGCGCTTTATTGCCGCGGTGCTGGCCTTGCCGATGTTAACCGCATTGTTCAATATGCTGGCGGTGCTGGGCAGTTACCTGTTCGCGGTGGAATGGACTCATCTCGATCAGGGTCTGTTCTGGAGCAGGATGCAGTCGGTGGTCGACTTTCAGGCCGATTATGTCAGTGGCTTTATCAAAAGTGTGGTGTTCGGCATTGTGATCGCCCTGATTTCGGTGTTTCAGGGTTATACCGCCGAACCCACCGGCCGAGGCGTCGCGATTGCCACTACCCAGACGGTGATCGTCGGCTCCATCATTGTGCTGGTGCTGGACTTTGTACTGACCGCGTTATTAATTTAGTGTGCTGAAAAGCAGGAAATCATTGTGAAAATCAATCAAAGTGTTGAATTGACCGCCGGTCTGTTTATGCTGCTGGGTCTGGCGGCCCTGCTGTTTCTGGCGTTTGAGGCCACCGATGTGGGCGGTTTCGGCAAAGAAGGCTCGTATCAGATATCCGCCCGTTTCAGCAATGTCGGTGATTTGAAACCCCGCGCGCCGGTTGCTGTCGCAGGAGTGAATATCGGCACCATTGAAGCGATTACGCTGGAGCCGGACAGTTTTGAGGCGCTGGTGACGATGACCATCGATGCGCGCTATGATCAGCTGCCCACCGATACCTCTGCCAGTATTTACACCAAGGGCGTGCTGGGTGATAAATATGTGGAACTGGAGCCCGGCGGCTCTCCGGATTACCTGCGGAATGGCGATGAACTGTTTATCGCGCAGTCGGCGGTGGTGCTGGAGGAGCTGGTCAGCAAATATCTATTCAACAGCGATACCGAATCCTCTGACGAGGAATAATGCTGGCCGGATGGTCAGGCGAGGACTGAACATGCAAGTGAACCACTCTATGAAAGTTTTTGGTACAGCGATTTTTTTGAGCGCTCTGGTACTCGGCGTATGGCCGGCTCAGCAGGGCTATGCGCAGCGTGACGGCGTGGATTTTTCGGCTGAACCGCATGCACTGGTGACTGAGATATCCGATACGCTGTTCCAGAGTATCAACGCCAACCGGGCTGATTACCGCGCCAATCCGGACCAGCTGGATGAGCTGGTAGAAGACGTGTTTATTCCGGTGCTGGACCGGGATTTCTCGGCGCGTTTGATTCTGGGCAAGCATGGCCGGGGTCTCAGCCCGGCTAAAATTGAGGCATTTGGCGAAGCCTTGCTGGACCAGTTGGTCAGCCGCTATTCCGATGGCCTGCTGGAGTTTGATTCGCGCGATCAGGTCAAAGTACTCCCGCTGGTCGGCAAGAACACCGAACGCCAGACCCGGGTGCGTACCCGCATCCAGTTGAATGATGGTGACGAAGCTCCGGTAGATTATGTATTGCGTAAAACCGAAGCCGGCTGGAAGGCGTTTGATGTGATCATCGAAGGCATTTCCTACGTGGCCACTTACCGTAACCAGTTTGGCGAAGAAATCAGCAAGGATGGTTTTGATAAAGTCCTGAGCAGGCTGCAGTCGGGTGCTCTGAAACTGGATAAAGGCAAGTCGGACCAAGGCTGACCGGTTGTGGGGCAAAAACCGGGCAGGCATTGATGAGCAGCAGAACGACGTTAACTGAGCAGGCGGATTTGACGCTGGACAAGCATTGTTTGCGCTTGTCCGGGGTGGTCGATAAGGACAGCGTGCCGGCGCTGCACCGGAAAAGTCAGCAGATAGCCCGCAACGAACATCCTCCTACCGAAGTCTGTCTGGAAGCAGTCAGGCACATCGACAGCGCCGGTCTGGCATTGCTGCTGGAATGGCGCGCCTGGGCCAAGCGTGCCGGGCAGGAGCTGTCGCTCAGCCATGCGCCCCGGCAGTTGAGAATGCTGGCCCGGTTGTCGCAATTGGATGAAGTACTGAATCTGGCCTAGGCTTGCATACTGGATACCGCAGCCAGCACAACAATGAATAAGGAACCCAATAACATGAGCAGGTCGGCAAAAATATTTTCAACTCTCAAAGTTACTGTGCTGGTCACCGTGCTGGCTGGTATGGCTGGCTGTGCTACCACCAGCGATGAGCGTGATCCGCGCGATCCATGGGAAGGTTTTAACCGCGGCGCATTTGAGTTCAACCGTGGCCTGGATAAAGCCATTGTCCGGCCGATAGCCAAGCTTTATCACTACGTCACACCGAATTTTCTCGAGCAGGGCATTGAAAACTTCGTGACCAACCTGAGCTACCCGGTGACCATTGTTAATCTGCTGCTGCAGGGTAAATTCGAGGATTTCGGCGTTTCACTGGGCCGTTTTGCACTCAATTCCACCTTTGGGCTGGCAGGTCTGGTGGATGTTGCCAGTGAACAGGGCATTCCCCGTCATAACGAGGATTTCGGGCAGACTTTCGCGGTCTGGGGCTGGGAAAACAGCCCATTTCTGATGCTGCCTGTGCTGGGCCCCAGCACGTTGCGCGATGGTGTTGGGCGGATACCGGAGTTTTACACCGATGGGGTCAGCATTGCTTCCAATGAATTTGATCGTTTTGAGCCGTTGGTGGCTAACATCCTGACTCTGCGGGTTAATCTGTTCGATCTGGATGATGACCTTAATGAAGCGGCTGATCCGTATCTGCTGGTGCGTGATGCTTATCTGCAAAGCCGTGAATTCCAAATTACTGACGGCGAAACGGAATTGCCTGATTATGATGAGTTTCTGGATGAGCAGGAGGACTTCGAACAGGCAGAATAAAGGTCCGCAGCCGGCAGTCACCCCGATCCAGCAACTGGTCCGGTGCTGGTGGCTGGTTATTTGACTTGGATCAAGGTATAAATAGTTTCCCCCGCATGTTGAGAGCAAATGACCAGCAAACTGATTCAATTAGATGAGGTTCGCCGGATTTGCTCTGGCTGTAATATGCGCCAGCTGTGTTTGCCAGCGGGTTTGCAGCCGGGTGAAATCAACGAGCTGGATCAACTGGTACAAAAGCGCCGTCGTATCAAAACCGATGAATACCTGTTTCGTGCCGGTGATGTCGCTCAGGCCATCTATGCTGTGCGGGTCGGCTCGTTCAAAAGCTTCCGGCTGCGCGAAGACGGGGTCTGGCAGATTGTAGGCATTCACCTGCCCGGGGAGTTGTTCGGGCTGGACGCACTGGCTGATCGCTGTCATCAGGTCAGTGTTCAGGCGCTGGAAACCAGTAATGTGTGTGCTTTGCCATTGGCGGACCTGGAAGCAGTCAGTGCCCGCATGCCATCATTATCCAAACAGGTGATGCGCATGACTTCGCGCGAACTCAACTCCGGCCATGATAACCACGAGCTGCTGGCGCGCCGCTCGGCACAGGAGCGGGTGGCATTATTTCTGTGTCGTTACGCTGATCGCCGCCGCAATTGCGGGCTGCAGGCAGACAGCTTTGATATGGCCATCAGCCGTCAGGATCTGTCCAATTATCTGGGCTTGCAACTGGAAACGGTGTCACGTGCATTCCGGCAGTTAAAAGACCTCGGTTGCATCACCGCCAACCGCAGCTTGCTGGAAATCAAAGATCTCTCCAGTCTGCGCGACATCGCCGGTTTCTGCGACAACACCCCGGATTACGCCTACCACCAATAGCTTCTTCCAGTGGCCGCTGCGGGCATTTGATCATGATCAATAAGCGGCTACGGATATCTCGATATGCTGCTCCCAGGTTCACTGAGAGCAAAGCATATGTTTTACAAAAGTCAGTTATTGGTACTTGCCGGGTTGATCATGGCGGCAGCCTTTTCAGTCGTCGCACAGGAGCAAACGGCCGATGATCGCTGGTTGTTGCGTTTTGGCGCCGCATATATCGAACCGCTGAGCGATTCCGAAGGTGTATTGGGCGATAATGGTCTGGGCTTGATCCCCGGCAATGACGGAATTGATGTTGCTGGGGAATTGGGTTTTACCTTCAGTCTGAGTTATGCCTTCACCCCCAATATTGCCGCGACGCTGCTGGCCGCGGCACCATTTGAGCACCAGCTTAACGGGACCGGTGCACTGCAGGGCGTTGAACTTGGCGAGACCACTCACCTGCCACCTTCATTAACGCTGGAATACCGCTTTAATCCTAACGGCAGGATTCGTCCTTTCATCGGCGCCGGGGTCAACTGGACCTGGTTCTTTGACAGTGATTCTGATCCGGCATTGACCAGTGCTCTGGATGGAATTATCGGCGGCGTCAACAGCACCGACCTGGATCTGAGCAATTCTTTCGGCTTTGCCGCCAATGCGGGTATTGACTGGCAGATCAACGACCGCTGGGGTATCAGCACGCAGCTCTGGTTTATTGATATCAGCAGCGAAGCCCAGGTGTTTGTAAATGATGCTTTCGTCACCGAAGTCGACGTTGACGTTGATCCACTGGTATTCATGCTGGGCGCCAACTACCGGTTTTGAGTAAACCACCGTCCTCCAACTCATTACCCGCATCTTCCGGTGCGGGTTTTTTTATCCAGGTCGCTACAGCTCGGATTGAGCACTTGCGATGTGCAACAATACCTTTGAAGTTCATACCAGTTACCTTTTTAACACCACGTGAAATAACATGAATGGCGCAGAAGACCTGATCGGCATAGAGTTTTTCTTCCGCAAAACCGAACTGCTGGTTACCTTTCTGATTATTCTGATCGGCCTGGCTTTCGGCAACCTCAAAATCAGGGGCGTAGGCTTTGGCGCCAGTGGCGTACTGATCACGGCCATGGTGGCCGGTTATTTATACCAGTTCGAACCGATCCAGATTCTTCAGGATCTGGGCATTGTGCTGTTCCTGCTATCGGTCGGCCTGGAGGCCGGCCCAAGCTTCTTCCGGGCTTTCAAAAAGCACGGCCGCCGCTTTATCACCAACGTGCTGGCACTGCTCAGTGTGGCCTTTGTCAATACGGTCGCGATCATCACCTTGACCGGCATTCCTATCGGTGTCGGCCTGGGACTGTTCGCCGGTTCCTTCACTTCCAGTCCCGCACTGGTTAGCGCACTTCAGTTCAGCCCGGAAAGCGAAGTCATTTTCGGCTACGGGGTGGCTTATCCATTTGGGCTGATCGGCGTTATTTTGTTTATTACCCTGGCGACCAAGTTGTTGCGTAAAAGAATGGCGGCCGAGGTGTCTTCACGCAGCCGGCTGCACACGGGCGTGTTTAAGGTGCTTAACGAGGAAGTCAACGGCCAGCTGCTGCGTGATATCCAGCTCTTGCAGGAGCGCGATGTGGTGGTGTCAGGCATTCTGCGTGATCTATCCATCCGTACCGCCAGCGGTTCCACCGCGCTGCTGACCGGCGATGTGATCAAGCTGGAGGGCAAACTTGAGGCGGTTGAAGCGGTCGGAGCCTTGCTCGGTGAATCGATTCATGATGAGTTTCAGGCAGAATCGGAACTCGATACGCGCAATATCGTGGTGGAAAATGTAGCGATCGTGAACCGCTCAATCAGCGACCTGGGCATTGGCCTGCGCTACAACGTTTCCATTACCCGCATCATCCGTTCAGATGTTGAGTTTGTGGCGCGTGATGACCTGACGGTGGAGTATGGCGACGTGGTGGTTGCGGTCGGCACCGCTTATCAGCTCGATCAGCTGGAACTGTTTCTTGGCCACGAACACCATACCGTACAGCCGCGCGTGGACATTGCCTCATTGGCCGCGACACTGTTTCTGGCCTTCGCCATCGGCGGCATTGTGATTCCGTTGCCTCAGCTGGGGCCTTTTTCGCTGGGCCTGGCCGGTGGCGCGCTGATTTCGGGGCTGATTTTCGGCCACTTCGGCCGCATCGGTAACTTCATCGGCCGTTTCCCCCGCAACGCCACCGCGGTCTTGAAGGAGTTCGGACTGGCGCTGTTTTTTGTCCAACTGGGTTTTGAGACCGGGCAGAGTTTTGTCGACTCGCTGGATTATCAGGCTCTCTACTACGCTCTGTACGCGGTCATGTTTGCCGTGATACCGATGGCAACCAGTTTCCTGTTCGGCCATTACGTGCTTAAAATCTCAATCAGCGAGTGCTTCGGGGTGATTTGTGGTGGCATGACCTTTACTCCCGGGCTAACCGTGATTGCGGAAACCGACCCATCCGAGCGGCCGATCGTGGCCTACTCGTCGGTGTATCCGGTGGCATTGATTCTGGTCATCGTAGTGGTGCAGGCGATGTATGTGGCGCTGGTCGCGTTGCAGGGCTGATGGCGGCGATCAATGCACGGGAACCTCATCCTCCTCGCAACTCATTGTCTGCACCTTCCAGTGCGGGTTTAGTTACGCCGTGTTAGGTGAAATCCCCGTGTTGTTTTGCAGTTGCGCTGCAAACTGAGCCGGCTCGTCGGGCGTCACCACAACCACCTGATCGACAAACTTCAAAACAACTGCTCGTTTAGGATCGGTGGCATAGGCCCGATAGCGGCCCAGCTGCTTATTCCAGAATCGACCGGCGAAGCAGAATAGCCCGCCGTTGCCGAAGATTCGTAATGACCGCTGCATCGCGGCAGGGTCAATCTCAACCGCCTGCAACGTCTCCAGGCTTAATTCAGATGTCCAGATCAATCGCTGTACGATAAGCTTGGTGGCGGTCAGCCGGTAACCGCTTATCGCAAACAGCGCGGCAACCAACAGAATGGTGAGTGGCAGCACCAGCATGCTCAGGTACCAGATCCAGCCTTGCTGGCCAGCATGCAGCCAGCCAAAGATCGACACGCCGGTAAGGATGCCGGCGGACAGCAGGGTGGTAAGTATGAGCGCTGTTCCCCAGGGTGCCTTATAGTTTGTTTCCAGCGTCACAGTTCGTGCTCCTCGCAAACCCGAATTTGATTATAGCTGATGCTCCGGACTTGCCTGTAACACCATCACTTGACCGCCTGCTAAATCAATTTCGGCAGTAATGCCGGCGAATGACCAGATTTGCCGGTCTTTTACCAACCGGGCATGGCTGTCGACGGTACTGAGAGCCGGGTTGTCTGTATTGACAAACTTGCGGCAATGCCGGACACCGTGCGGTAGTACCCATTGCGGATCTTCGACCCAGCCGCAGTTTGTATAATGAATGCTTAAGCTGAGCAGTGAGAAGTCAGGTATGAGTCAGTACGGGTTGTTGTTCCCGATGTTTGCATTGGTCGTGTTAAGTTTTGCGGTGATCATGCTGCTGTTCAGAAGTCGCACCAGAGCAGTCGCGGAAGGCAAGGTTTCTGCCGGATACTTCAAAACCTACCAGCAGGGCAAGGAACCGGATAGCTCAATCCTGCTGTCGCGTCATTTGATCAATCTGTTTGAAACACCGATGCTGTTTTATGTGGCGTGTCTGGCGGGCATGGTTTTAGAGCAGGTCACTGTGGCGATGCTGATACTGGCCTGGCTGTACGTGGCGTTGCGCTATCTGCATGCTTTTATCCATCTCGGCAGCAATAAGCTGCGCCCCAGAATAGCGCTGTATTTTCTCAGTATCGTGGTAATGCTGCTGATGTGGGTTTATCTGGTGGCTGGAGTGTTGCTGCGCTAAGTCTGGACAGCATTGCATGTTGGCTGAAAGCGACTATTGACTGCCACGGGCCCACTGCCAGTTAGAACAGCCTGCTATCAGTACCTGCTTGCTTTTGTAATGTCTGTATAGGGAGAGGGAGAGGTCAAAACGGTGACATAACGGAATCCGCGGTTGTCCCGCGGATTCGTATGTTTAGACTATGCTCAGCTCAGATCAAAACGATCCAGTGTCATTACCTTGGTCCATGCAGCGATGAAGTCGCGCATGAACTTCTCATGCCCATCGTCGGCGGCATAGACCTCGGCGACAGCGCGCAACTCGGAGTGTGACCCGAAGATCAGATCGACCGGAGTGGCCGTCCATTTAAGCTCACCCGTGGCGCGATCACGGCCTTCGTAAACACCTTCGAATGCAGACGATTTCGACCATTGCGTGGACATGTCCAGCAGATTCACGAAGAAGTCGTTGCTCAGAGTACCGGGGCGATCAGTGAATACACCATGATTGGACTGCCCGGCATTGGCATCCAGCGCGCGCATGCCACCGATCAGTACGGTCATTTCGGGAACCGTCAGCGTCAGCAGATTGGCACGATCTACCAGTTTTTCCGCTGGCGACATGCGGTTGCCTTCGCTGAAGTAGTTGCGGAATCCATCCGCGCTCGGTTCGAGCACGGCGAATGACGCTGCATCGGTCTGCTCCTGGTTGGCATCAGCACGTCCCGGCTGGAAGGGAACCCGCAGATCCTGACCGGCATCCTGCGCTGCTTTTTCGATCGCCGCTGAGCCGCCCAGAACGATCAGATCGGCCAGCGAGACTTGCTTGCCACCCGATTGCGCCTGATTGAAATCTGTCTGAATGGCCGCGAGGCGTTCCAGCACCCGGTCCAATTCAGCCGGATTGTTTACCGTCCAATCCTTCTGTGGTGCAAGTCGAATACGTGCCCCGTTCGCGCCACCGCGCATGTCGGTGCCCCGGTAGCTGGCCGCCGACGCCCAGGCCGTGCGCACCAGTTCGGGCACAGTCAGGCCTGATTCGAGCAGCTTGGATTTCAATGCCGCGATGTCGCTGGCGTCGATCATTTCATGCTCGACGGCAGGCACGGGGTCCTGCCAGGAAAACGCCTGCGCGGGTGCATCATCACCCAGGTAGCGTGCCCGCGGACCCATATCGCGATGGGTCAGCTTAAACCAGGCTTTGGCGAAGGCAAGTTCGAATTCTTCCGGATTTTCCTGGAAGCGCTTGGCAATTTTCCGGTAGCTCGGGTCGAACTTCAGCGACAGATCGGTGGTGAACATGATTGGCGCATGGCGCTTGCCCGCATCATGCGCGTCCGGCACCAGGTTTGCTGCTGCGCTATCCGCGGGAATCCACTGGGTTGCACCGGCCGGACTCTTGGTCTGTACCCATTCAAACGCGAACAGATTGTCCAGGTACTGGGTGGTCCAGGCAACAGGATTGACGGTCCAGGCGCCTTCCAGACCGCTGGTAATGGTGTCGCCGGCGTTGCCACTGCCACATTTGTTCTTCCAACCGAAGCCTTGCTCTTCAATACCGGCGGCGGCGGGTTCCGGACCTACGCAATCCTCCGGTTTGGCGGCACCATGCGCTTTGCCGAAGGTGTGACCACCGGCGATCAATGCCACGGTTTCTTCATCGTTCATAGCCATGCGACCGAAGGTCTCGCGAATGTCCTTAGCCGCCAGCAGCGGATCAGGATTGCCGTTCGGCCCTTCCGGGTTCACGTAGATCAGGCCCATCTGCACAGCGGCCAGTGGACGCTCCAGTTTGCGGTCGCCACTGTAGCGCTGATCGGCAAGCCACTGTTGCTCGGGGCCCCAATAGACCAGATCGGCTTCCCAGTCATCTTCGCGGCCGCCAGCGAAACCGAAGGTCTTAAAGCCCATGGATTCCATTGCCACAGTGCCGGTGAGCACCATCAGGTCAGCCCAGGAAATGCTGCGGCCATATTTCTGCTTGATCGGCCACAGCAGCCGGCGGGCCTTATCCAGGTTGCCATTATCCGGCCAGCTGTTAAGCGGTTCGAATCGCTGTTGGCCGCCACCTGCACCGCCACGACCATCGGCCACGCGATAGGTGCCGGCGCTGTGCCAGGCCATGCGAATAAAGAACGGCCCATAGTGGCCATAATCAGATGGCCACCAGTCCTGCGAGGTGGTCATCAGCGTCTCGATGTCCTGTTTCAAGGTGCCCAGGTCCAGGCTTGCAAATGCCTCGGCGTAGTTGAAGTCATCACCCATTGGGTTGGACTCGGCAGCGTGTTGCCGCAGCGGCCCCAGGTCCAACCGTTCCGGCCACCAGAACTGGTTGGACTTCGGCTCACCCTGAGCCGGCTCGCTTTGCGCAGAGGCAGGACTGACCTGTACCAGCGGGGTCAGCGTGACAGCCAGGATGGCCAGTAAAGGTTTGATTTGTCTGAGCATAGTATTTCCAACCTCGTGAGTTCAAATAGATTCAAAATTGACAGACTCAAAGGAACCGTAACGTCCTCTGTGCTCATCTTCGCCAGCTCTTATCCGCAGGCCGCCTGGATGAAAACGAGTTGCCTATGTACTTACCCAGGCAGTATCTATGATCATTGTCGATAAATGAAATGAATCTTTTCTATTGTTTTGATAGGTATGCTGAATTGATGCTTTGTCTGGCGGAATCTGCTGAGCCGGGGGTTACCGCTGTGGTTCAGCTGATAAGCACTTCGTGTGCATAACCTCCGGGATTAATAATGTATTTGTTATTTTGATCAGGTAGTGGAGTGATGGTCATGTGATAATTTGAAATACTGCTTGAACCGGATATGCTTTGCGTTCAATTTAACTGGTGATCCCGTAATGAAAGCATACGCAGTTGGCTTGTTATTGGTTAGTCTGGCTTGCCATCTGGAGGCGGCTGATGCGATTACCGGTAAGGATATTCCCCAGGTGCTGGGGGTCTGGTACGGGCAGTATCAACTCGCCCCGGATGCGCCCCGCACGGAAATGTGGATGGAGATATCTTTCCAGAAGCCGGTCAACGGTTATGCAATCCATGGCTTTAACCGTTGGAATGTACTGACGGGTGAGGCGCCGCAGGGGGCTGATTCCAAGGGCTTGCAGGCCCAGCAGTTTGATACCGTCAGCGGGCGTATCAGCAACGACGGCAAGACCATCCGCATGCACGAGGACCACAGCAAGGCGCGGCTCGACAGCACCATGCTGGGTACCGACAGCATGCGGATCGAGTTCACTCACCCCGGTCAGGACAGCCCGGAATTCTCGGTAACACTGGAGCGTATTGACACCCATTATTCGCCGGCTGACAACACCCGCCTGGGCATCGATATTTCACATCATTCCGGTGATGTGGACTGGCAGCAGGTCAAAGCGGGTGGCTATCAGTTTGCCTATGTCAAAGCCTCCGAGGGCGTGGACAATCCGGATATCAGGTTTGCTGATCACTGGCAGGCTTTACGGGCACTGGACTTTCCCCGTGGGGCTTATCACTTTTACGTTACCGAGGATGACCCGGAACAGCAGGCCAAATTTTTCGCCTCACGCCTGCAGGATGATCCGGGCACGCTGCCGCCGGTGGTGGATGTGGAATTGCTGGGTAAAAACACCAGCGGCGACATGACCGCTACGTTACTGCGTTTTCTCGAAGTACTGGAGCAACAGACTGGCCGCACCCCGATGATCTACACTGACCCAGCCTTCTGGGATCGCTATTTCCGGCCCGAATTCTCCCGATATTCTTTGTGGATGAGTGAGGTGGGCGTGATCATGCCCAAAGTGCCATTCGGCTGGCAAAACTGGACACTGTGGCAGCATCAGATCAACCAGTCGGTGCCCGGGGTGGAGAAAGATGCTGATATTTCGTTACTGCATCCGGCGCTAAATATGAGCGATATCGTGATGGAGCAGGGTGCGCAGCGGCCATGATGACATTGGCCGCGCGGTTGATTCAGGAACGAGTCGATCTGAAGGACAGTTGCACCGTGGCTTTGTGTTCGGCTGACTGCACTGCCGTACCACCCAGGGAAATCGGCCCCAGCACCAGTGTCAGGCCCTCGGTTTCGGTATAGAGAGTATCAACCGCCAGGGTCATGGTCAGTGCGTCCAGGCTCAACTCGGATAAACTCGCTGAACCCATCCCGCACAGATAAGCCTCGAAACCCGCCAGCACCACGGCCACAATATCGTCCCGGATAGCGGTGACCGGCTTTGCTGTCTGGGTGGTGGCTGCCGCCGGTTTGGGTTGGGCGCTTACACAACGGGGGAGGTGCTGGTATCTGGCCAGAATTTCACGCAACGCTGGTGATGTGTCGCTAAGCTGAGTTGATGGCTGTGCAAATGTCGGAACCGACAGCGTCAGTTCGATACGGTTATTGGCTGAAAACTGCTCATCTTCATCAGCGCCGGATAACACAATACCCACATTGCCATCACCGATATCGGTGTGGGTGGATTTGATTTTCACCACTACCTTGTCAAGTTCCAGTCCCAGCTGGCCAAGTTGTTCGTTGGTAGTGAAGATCATCTGTAAGGCCAGGATCGATTGATGCAACTGGCTGACCAGTTCCTGGACATGAATCTGATCACCGGCCGCGGTAGTGCGCAGCTCATGCTGCTGCACCGCCTGGGGCGCACAACCGGCCAGGTACAGGCCGAAAACCACACTAACAATGACCAGCCACGGTGACCGGATATGCGGGCGTGATGATGGGCACGCATAACTCATGTCATCATCCTACAATATTTCAAAGCGTACAGGCGGAATAGGCAGGGCGATCAGACGTGGGTCGTGCCTTACTCTGGCAGACCTGACGATGAGGATCGATGCGAACACTGATCAGCCGTGGAAAGCAATTACCACTCGCCGTTATTGGGCATGGATTGCCAGGGTTCGCGGGGCGCCAGAGCGTCACCCTGTTGCAGCAATTCAATCGAGATGCCGTCCGGTGAGCGGATAAAGGCCATATGGCCATCGCGGGGTGGCCGGTTGATGGTCACACCGGCTTGCTGCAGCCTGTCGCACAGCGCGTAAATGTCAGCAACACGATAGGCCAGGTGGCCGAAATTGCGTCCGCCGGCGTAGTCTTCTTTATCCCAGTTATAGGTCAGTTCCAGCAGCGGTGCTTTATGCTTCCGGGCATGTTCCAGATCATCGGGTGCGGCTAGAAAAATCAGGGTAAACCGCCCCTGCTCATTGTCATAACGATTGGTTTCTACCAGGCCCAGTTTGTTAATAAAAAAATCCAGCGACTGTTCAAGATCGCTGATACGTAACATGGTATGCAGATATTGCATGGTTATCTCCGTGGTGATGGAAGTCTGCGAAGGCGATCAACTGAATATTCGATTCAGATCACTCGAATAGCAATAACGGCCAAGCCCGGGTTTAGTGATGATGGTGGCTCGCATTGAACAGACCGATGCAAGGATAATAAAGCATGCATAGGTCACCCACCAGGAAAAATAACCGAGGCAGGCATGATGTAAGGTCAGTATCTCCGAGCAAAATGCCACAATGTAATTCAGTTTCCGTCTGAATCAAAAAACAGGAAAAATGTGGTTGTCAAATCAGAGGTTCCTCAAGAAGAAGACCATCAGCTTTTGGTGCTGTCTATGCTGCTGTTGCGCGTTTTGGTTTTAGCATGATGACGCCAAACGCAACCATAAACAGCAGTAATAAAGTAGATGGCTTGCTCATCATGGGGACGGCTATTGGTTCAAATGGGCCGGAACCACAGACTTGCAAAGCACGGTTTGGAACGAAAGCTGTCCAGTTTTGTCCGGGAGCTGCATTGGCGTCAAAAGCGATTGGCGAAGCAAGCATGCTATCCGCGTCACTTGACCCCCATACAAAATCATCGGAGCCTGGCGTGCTGTTAAATATTTCTATCCAGTAAGTGCCAGCGGATAAGCTAACAGGCTGGTTTAATATCAAAACCCATCGCTGTTCCGAAATCATATTGCCCACTACATTAATAGTATTGCCAGTGCTCACTCTTGTAGAAGCGACCGAGTTCTGCGTGGAGATGACAATGCCCGGCAAGTTCGTGCTGGCTTCGTTGGTATGGAAAATCACGGTGAAGTTATCGCTGGAGATTATATTGGTAGGGAAATAACCTCCCCAGATAGCAAGCTCCGATATCGTCGAATCAAACCCAAGCACGATGTTATTGGTAATCGATTGTTGTGGGCTGACACAGTTAAAATCGCATTCATCATCAGCGGTGAATGCGCTGTCTTGATCAGACCCCTGATCTATAAGCAACCTGCCACTGCAGGCCTGAGGCGCTGTGGAACCATTGCCGGCTGGCGCACGAGTTTCAACAATGCCGGGGCTGGGTATTGTCTCGTCGGCTGCAGAAATATTAATGGTGCTGGTGATGATAAGAGATAATACCAGCAGGTTGATTAATACTTTCATAGATACGCCTTAAATGATTTAAACGGTTTTAACCGCTGCCCTTTTGAGTGTCTGGAAAAGTGAAACCATAGACTGGCAGGTTATGGGTGTCTATATTTATATGGTGGGTTCATTGTCTCTTGAGCATCAATAAAGTGATGATATTAAGCAACTTCCGATTAAATCGGAAGTTGCTTAGGATGCGGGTCGAGTATTAATGATGAGAGTGGCTGTTACCAAACAAGCTCGAAACAGGCTGGTAAAGCAGCCACAATCCAGCAATAATCAATAACCCGACCGCAAACCATTTAACCCCCCGCCGCTGCAAAAACAGTCGAATCCTTGCTGAGGCCATTCCCATCGCCAGCATCGAGGGTAAGGTTCCCAGTCCGAAACAGAACATCATCACGCCGCTTTCCAGTGCATTGCCGCGCAACCAGGCGGCCGGCAGGACAGCATAGACCAGACCACAGGGCAGCCAGCCCCACAGGCTGCCGAACAATATAGCGTCGGTGCTGCTGCTGATGGGTAACAGGCGTTGGCTGATGGGCTGGAGTTTGTTCCAGAATTTGGCGGATAGTTGGCGGAAAGCGGCGATATCCCAGCGCCAGCCAGCCACGCTGAGGGCCAGCAGGATCAGCAGGATGCCGGAGAGGGTGCGGCTGATGGTTCCCAGTTGGGAGAGTTGCAGCAATTGTTCGCTGCTGCCGATACCCATTTGAACAATCAGCCCGCCAATCAAGCCGATGCAAGTATAACTGCCGATGCGGGCCAGATTGAGCCACACGACATAGCGGGTTTTACGGCTGCTGCCCGCCAGTGCAGCCAGTCCTCCGCACATCCCAAAGCAATGTCCGCTGCCGGCCAGACCGGCAGCCAGCAGGCCTGGCAGAATCAGCCACAGATCGTGCATCAAAACGGGTCAGTTGTCGGGTTCAGAATCAACGGGTGGTTGACGGTCATCATCCAGTACTACGTGCAGTGCGACACTGTCCATATTATCGTATTGGCCATTGCGCACCGCCCAGAAAAATAATACCACCGCGAGTACCAGTACCAGCAGCGATAAAGGGATCAGGAACAGCAGGCTGGTCATGCCGGCGCCGTTTGTTTGCGCAACGCTGAAACGGCTTTGAATGGCTTCGCTTCAGGCATCTGATTCGTATGCTGCAGCCCGCCCAGACGCAGGCTGTTGCCGACCACCAGCAGCGAGCTTAATGACATACCCAGCGCCGCCAGCCAGGGTGGCAGCCAGCCCAGCATGGCAAGCGGAATCATGCTGATGTTATACAGCAGCGCCCAGCTCAGGTTCTGGCGGATACGCCGGCGAGTGAGCTCGGCACAGCGTTGTAATAACGCCAGCGCGCTCAGGTCATCGTGCAGGATCAGGATATCAGCGGCTACTTTGGCCAGGCTGTGGCGGGTGCCGATAGCGATGCCGATATCCGCCGCGGCCAGCAACGGTGCATCGTTGATGCCATCACCGACCGCCAGTACCCGATCGCCGGCCTGCTGGCTGGCTTGCAGCCAGGCGAGTTTAGCCTCGGGCAGCAAGCCACCATGCGCGTCGTCGATAGCCAGCTCAGCAGCGGCGCTGGCTACCGCGGCAGGATGATCGCCCGACAATAAGCTGACCGGTAAATCCAGCGCCGCCAGGTCGCTGGCAGCGCCGGGCTTCAATTGATCGCCCAGCAATATCACGCCTTCCAGCCGCCGGGAATTACCCAGCCATAATTGACTGTCACCGGTGTTGACCAAAGCGCTCAGTTCCGGATGCATGTCAGCCGGATCGCTGTTGCTCAGTGAGGCCACGAATTCCAGCCGGCCGAGCCGGTAGGTTTGTCCGGCGATGGTTGCCGTCAGACCCTGGCCGGCTGATTCTTTGATCTGTTCAGCCACTACCGAGGTTGGCAGTGATTGCAATGCCCTGGCGAGCGGATGGGTGGAGTGCAGTGCCATGGCAACCGCATAATCCTGAATGATCTGCTGGTGAGCCTGAGCAGGGGTTTTGTCAGGTTGATGCTCAAAACCGATAATCCGCTGCAGGGTGAAATCGCCGCGGGTCAAGGTGCCGGTCTTATCGGCTATCAGCCGAGTGATCAGCGGCAGGCGCAATAACACTGCTGCATCACGCAGTAAAATGCCCTGCCGCGCCAGGTAAGCACGGGCGGCTGACAGCGCCGAAGGCATGGCCAGCGCGAGCGCGCAGGGACAGCTGACCACCAGTACCGCCAGGGTAATCTGCAGGCTGTGCTGCCAGCCCGCTGACCAGTGCCAGATGGCGGTACCGACGGCCAGCACCAGCAGAGCGCTGGTAAACCAGCTGGCCAGCCGCGTGCTCCAGTTCAAGCCATTATCCTGCGCACTGACTTTATGCATCAACTGCTGAATCCCGGCCAGGGTGGTGTGTTTGCCGCAGGCAGTGACCTGCAGCTGCGGCGCGCCATCCAATACCTGGCTGCCGGCCAGCAGGATATCGCCGGGATTTTTTCGGATCGACTGCGATTCGCCGGTCAACAGACTTTCATTGACCGCCACCGGGTTATCGCCCAGTAACACACCGTCGGCGGCCAGCGTTTCACCGGCCGTGGTCAAAATGGTATCGCCGCGCTTAAGCTGCATAGCCTGTACGACTTCGATATCACCCGCCGGGGTTTGGCGTTTGACGACCAGCGGCAGTAACTGACTGGCTCGGTCACTGATGGCCTGCGCGCGCAGTCGGGCGTTCTGCTCCAGATGGCGCGAGATGGTCAGGAAAAACACAAACATCACCGCCGAGTCAAAAAACACCTCGCCACTGCCGGCGAAGGTATTCAGGCAACTGCTGCCCCAGGCCAGCAGAATGGCCAGTGATACCGGAACATCCATGCCGGGCCGTAGACAGCGTAATTGTCGCCAGGCCGCCTGCATAAAAGGCCAGCCGCTGTACCACACCACTGGCGTGGCGAGCAGCAAGGCAATCCAGCGAAAAAAATCACGTTCCGCCAGTTGCATGTCGGCGGCCAGGCCAAGATACAGCGCGACCGACATCATCATCACCTGGAACATGCCCAACGCAGCAACTACCAGACGCCGCAGGCTGGCGCGCTGCCGGGCGCGTTGTTCGCCCTGCGTTGCCAGCAGGGCTGGTTCCATCGGGTAACCCAGGCGGTCTGCCTCAATCAATATCCGGCTCAGCCTGATCTGGTCACGGCGCCAGCGCAACTCACCCTGGCCGGTCGCGTAGTTAACCACCAGCTGTTCCACGCCGGGCAGTTTGCGCAGACACGATTCCAGCAGCCAGGCACAGGCGGCACAGCGCAGATGGCTGACATTGACGCTCAGGCTGTCAACCTGCTGTCCGTGCCGGGCATCTGCCGGCTCAGTTAGCTGGCTGAGTAATACCGGATCATCAAATGCCCGCCACCAGGCATCGGATTGTACTTCGGGCCGCGCCGCCGCTGCGCTGCGTAATTGGTAGAACTGTTCCAGCTGGCTGCCGGACAGCATACCGGCCACTGCCGCGCAGCCGTGGCAGCACATCGCGCGCGGCTGTTTACTGATGGTTACCTTCAGATCAAAGCCGGCCGGTACCGGTGCATGGCAGTGATAACAGATTTTGCCGCTGCTGAGTCTCTGTTCAGTCATCATCGGCCGTCTTTTCAGGCGCGTCAGCAGCAGCCGGCGGTTGGCTGCCGGTATAAATCTTGCCCAGTGGCTGGCCCAGATCCGGATGCTGCTGCAAAGCCCCGGAGCGCGCCATGATAATGATCGTCAACAGCATGCCGAATACCACCACGATCAATGGAGTCAGCACCATCCAGACATAACCGGACCGATACCAACTGGTTACCGGCAGGGTGCCTGGAGGTTTATCTGATGGTGACCTAGACATATTAACCGACAGTCAGCGGGGGCCGATAAAGCGGCTGGTTTCCTGGATGGTCAATTCCGGCTGGGAGACTGCCTGCACTGTAAATACAATATCATTGCGCACTTTGATGCCGCTGCGGGGAGCCCGTAGAGTAATCGGCAGAGAGCCCAGCTCGCCGGATTCAAGTTTAACCGTGGCGTCACCGAATATATTCAGTCCAGCCAGACCACTGGCGGTGATGGTAAATTCCTGTGCCTGATTGCTGCGGTTCATGACGCGCAGCAGGAAACTGTTTTCCACTTGCCCATCCGATAATTCCCGATACAGTGCGTTGCGGTCACGCATCACATCCAGCATGACCGGTGCACGCTGACTGGCCACGGTCACCCACCCGGTCATTATAACCAGCAGCAGTAAAGTGTAGAGCAAAATCCGCGGCCGGATAATTTTGCTGGGCTTGTTGTCGATGGCATTCTGGGTGGTGTAGCGAATCAGGCCGGTCGGATAATCCATGCGCCGCATCACGTCATCGCAGACGTCAATACAGGCGGCGCAGGCAATACATTCATATTGCAGTCCCTGACGAATATCGATGCCGGTCGGGCAGACCTGCACGCACAGGGTGCAATCAATACAGTCACCCAGCTTGTTGTCGGCCAGTTCGGCATGCGCGAGTTTACGGCTGCGCGAGCCGCGTGGTTCACCGCGTGCCTGATCATAGGAAATAATCAGGGTGTTATCGTCAAACATGGCACTCTGGAAGCGTGCATAGGGACACATGTATTTACACACCTGTTCGCGCAGAAACCCCGCGTTACCCCAGGTGGCAAAACTGTAAAACACAATCCAGAAGGATTCCCAGCCACTGGTCTGGAACCGCAGCACTTTATCCGCCAGCTCAGTAATGGGGGTAAAAAAACCAACAAAAGTAAATCCGGTCCATAAGGCGAACACCAGCCAGAGCGAATGTTTAGCGATTTTGCGCCACGCCTTGTCCGCCGTCCACGGGCCACGGTCACGTTTTCTGCGTTTGGCGGCCGGTCCTTCGGCCAGGCGTTCCAGCCAGATAAACACTTCGGTCCAGACGGTTTGCGGACAGGCATAGCCACACCACAGACGCCCGGCCAGAGCGGTCACAAAAAACAATCCGAAGGCGGCCAGCAGCAGTAAGCCGGTCAGCAGAATAAAATCCTGTGGCCAGAACACCATCCCGAACACATAAAACTTACGCGCCGGCAGATCAAACAGCACCAGTTGCTGGCCATGCACACTGATCCAGGGCAGCAGGTAATACAATCCCAGCAACAACCATACCGTAGCCGCGCGCAGCCGGGCATAGCGGCCTTGCACCTCGCGTGGATAGATTTTTTCCGAGCGGGTATATAACTCGACAACCTGCCGCGAATCATCGCTGCTGTGATGCTGTGTATCAGTGGCGCTCATGCTGGATGACCCGTTGCGCTGGCTTCAGTTGGATGGATCGGTGGGTTGCTGGTGCTGTTGATTGAGAACCTTGCGGTCCCTGAGCAATAGCCAGGTACCGAAGCTGGATGCCGCGGTAACACTCCAGAACATTAAAAATCCGATGCTGTAACCAGCGGTGCGGCTGAGCTGCCAGTCAGGAAAACTGATGGCGTGTAAATCCACCGGGTCAGCAAACGCAAACAGTACCATGGAGGCCACGCCGGCCCATATAAACGAGGGCCATAGAATGGCAGCCAGCCGCTGGATCACAGGCCTTGCCCGCGATGACGGCTGGCGGCTATCAGTGGCAGTCATGTTTTATTGACCCAATTGTTTGACGTAGGCGGTCAATACCTTGATTTTATCCTCGCTCAGGCTATCCCCAAAAGCAGGCATCTGATTATTACGTCCCTGATCGATGATTGCCTGGATAGTGTCCAGGTTGGAAGAGTACAGCCAGATGTCATCGCTGAGGTTGGGGGCGCCAAGCAACGTATTGCCCTCGCCGCCGGCGCCATGACAGGCTACGCAGAACAGGCCGTACTGCGCCTGACCGGCATTGGCCAACTCGCTGTCATGTTCCAGTCCTGACAGGCTGCGCACATAATGCGCGACGTTGGTCACGCCGGCCTCACCGCCCAGCGCAACCCCCCAGGCCGGCATAATTCCATTACGGCCATTGCGGATAGTCGCTGAAATCTGTTCGCTGGCATCGCCCCACAACCAGTCATCGTCGGTCAGATTGGGAAAGCCAAACGCGCCCCGGGCATCGCTGCCGTGACACTGCGCGCAGTTATTGCCAAACAGGTTCAAGCCCGCCGTCATGGCTTTATCATCCTGTTGCAGGGCGGTTAGGTCCTGCGCGGCGTAGGCGGCGAAAATTTCACTGTAACCGGCTTCCGCTGCAGCCACCTGCTCAGCATATTGCTGCTCCTGTGACCAGTCGAGCACGCCATCGTAAATGCCTGACCCGGGATACAGGACCAGATAGCCAATCCCGAATACCACGGTCAGTTGGAACAGGTTCAGCCACCAGCGCGGCAGCGGATTGTTATATTCTTCCAGATCACCATCCCAGCGGTGGCCGGTGGTATTGCCGGTACCGGGTTTGTCATCGGTTTTATAGCGGCTGGTCCAGCGCAGAAATAAAAAATGCGTGATAAAGCTGCCAATAACAATGATAAAAACATACAGTTGCCAGCCGAGGGTCATGTTTGCTGCTCCGGTTGTTCAGTGTTGCTTGCGGAATGTTCAGGTTGCTCCTCTGGAGGGTGTTCGCCGACCGCCAGTTGTGCCGCCTCCTCAAATCTGGCCCGGTTATGCCGGCTGTAGGCCCACACCACCACCAGCAAAAACAGCAGCATCGATAAGGCCGTCCATAAGCCCGCGGCGATACCCCAACCGGTGTCCATTACGGTGCTCCTGCTGCAGCGGCGTCAGGCTTGGCCCGCACGCCCAGGTTCTGCAGATAATTGATCAAGGCCTGCAGTTCGGTCTTATCCGTCACCGCGGCCGCGGCACCCTCAATCTGCGCATCGGTATACGGTTCGCCCAGTATTCTCAGCGCCCGCATGCGTGCGGCCACCTGTTCGCCATCGATGGTTCTGTCGGCCAGCCAGGGATAACCAGGCATGTTGGATTCCGGCACCAGGTCACGTGGGTTGATCAGATGCAACTCGTGCCACAGGTCACTGTAGCGGCCACCGACACGGGCCAGATCCGGTCCGGTGCGTTTGGAACCCCACTGGAACGGACGGTCATAGACAAACTCGCCAGCCACGGAATAGGCTCCATAACGTTCGGTTTCCCAGCGGAACGGCCGGATCATCTGCGAGTGGCAGTTGTAGCAGCCTTCGCGGATATAAATATCGCGTCCGGCCAGCGCCAGCGGTGTATAGGGTTCGACCCCTGCCGCCGGTTCAACCACACTGGCCTGATACATCATCGGTACGATCTGCACCAGTCCGCCGAAGCTGATGACGATGACAATCAGGATGGCCATCAGGCCAACATTTTTCTCAATTTTTTCGTGTCCAAAGCTTGCCATTTGGATAACTCCCGGATAATTCTGGTTAGGCTGCCTGCGGTTCTAGAACCGGTACTTCAACGCTACCTTGTGAATGCCGCCAGGTTTTGTACATATTCCAGGCCATAATCAAAATGCCGGCCAGGAACAGCAGACCGCCCAATAACCGCACGTAATAAAACGGATAGGTGACCTTCAGCGATTCAATAAAGGTGTAGGTCAAAGTGCCGTCGTCATTGACCGCGCGCCACATCAGGCCCTGGGTAACACCGGCGATCCACATCGCGGCGATATACAGCACGATGCCCAGCGTGGAAATCCAGAAATGCCATTCGATCAGACGCTTGGAGTACATCTCCTGCAGGCCCAGTAAACGGGGGTACAAATGATAGACACACGCCATGGTGATCAGAGCCACCCAGCCCAGCGCGCCGGAATGCACGTGGCCGATGGTCCAATCGGTAAAGTGTGAAAGCGAGTTAACCGTTTTGATCGACATCATCGGGCCTTCAAAGGTCGACATGCCGTAAAACGACAGCGATACGATCATAAAGCGGATAACCGGATCTGTGCGCAGTTTTTCCCAGGCGCCGGACAGCGTCATGATACCGTTGATCATACCGCCCCAGCTGGGTGCCAGCAGAATCAGTGAAAACACCATGCCCAGAGACTGTACCCAGTCCGGAATGGCCTGATAATGCAGGTGATGCGGGCCGGCCCACATGTAGATGGCGATCAGCGACCAGAAATGCACCACCGACAAGCGGTAAGAATAAATCGGCCGTTCCGCCTGTTTGGGCACGAAGTAATACATCATGCCCAAAAATCCGGCGGTCAGGAAAAAGCCCACCGCGTTGTGCCCGTACCACCACTGCACCATCGCATCGACGGCGCCGGAATAGACCGGATAGCTTTTCCACAGACCGACCGGAATTACCAGGTTATTGACGATATGCAGTACCGCCACGGTCAGGATATAGGCGCCAAAAAACCAGTTGGCTACGTAAATATGCTTTACGCGGCGCTTCATGATGGTGCCAAAGAACACCACCGCATAAGCCACCCAGACCAGCGTGATCAGAATATCGATAGGCCATTCGGGTTCGGCGTATTCCTTACCCTGGGTAATCCCCAGCGGGTAGGTAATCGCGACTGCCACCACCACCAGTTGCCAGCCCCAGAAAGTAAACGACGCCAGCCGGGGCATGATCAGCGGCACATGGCAGGTGCGTTGCACCACGTAATACGAAGTGGCAAACAGGCCACAGCCACCAAACGCAAAAATGACCGCGCTGGTATGCAGTGGCCGCAGGCGGCTGTAAGTAAGCCAGGGGATGTCAAAGTTCAAGGCGGGGAAGGCCAGTTGAGCAGCCAGGATAACCCCGACCAACATGCCGACAATGCCCCACACGATGGTCATTACAGTGAACTGACGAACCACCTTGTCATGATAGGTATTCGCTGTTTGCATGCCGCTTCCTGATATGGTTCCGGCATTCAGTGTAGGCGGACCGCCCGGTGCGAAATTTGATCGAAGTCAAACTTCAGGTCTGGCAGATGCGTATTAACCTGTTCAGCGGGCAATAAAAAACCCGGCGGCGCCGGGTTTATGGAGATTCAGGTGGTTTGATCAGCTCGCTTTGGGCGCCCATGATTTGCACCAGCCGTTGGCACTGACCAGCTTACCGGGGAAGATGGCACAGGGCCGCCACTCTTCATCGTCGCCGCCCTGCACCAGTGCGCAGTTGCTGCAGACCTGGCTGTTCTCGTGGCGTGGATTGGCAGCCTTATCCACTGTCGTGGTGTCGTGCACGTAACCCAGCGCTGCCGCCATGGCGTCGTCCGGGCTTAAATGAGGTAACTCATCGGCCAGCGCGTTGCTGCCGAGCAGTACATGAGCAGTAGGAATAGCGGCTGCCGCAACGCCGCTCATGCGCAACATTTTACGGCGGGTCATGGTTATCTTTTCCATATCGATTCTCGGTTGTTTAATCAAAATTTGCGTGAACTCTAGCAAAAACACAGTCGCTTTGTCAGCTTCACGCCGCGATCGCCTGCCCGTCCCAGGCAAATATCTGGCCGCTGTCAGCCGGTTGCCGGTTGTGCAAAACCTGTAACAGATAGTCGGCCGATTGTTGTGTGCTGAACAACTGTTCAGCGGGTACGTTCTGCTGAAAAGGCGCCGACAGACCGGTATCCACGGTGCCAGGATGCAGCCCGACACAAATACTGTCGGGGTTGTAGCGGCGTAATTCAATCGCGGCACTGCGGATGATCTGATTAAGCGCGGCTTTGGATGCCCGGTAGCTGTACCAGCCACCCAGGCGGTTATCACTGATGCTGCCTACCCGTGCCGACAGGCTGGCCAGCACGACCCGTCCATGGCGCGGCAGCAGTGGCAGCAAAGCCGCCATAACCACCGCATGACCGATTGAATTGGTCGTCATCAGACGTTGCATATCGGCCAGTCGGATATCCTGCAAGCGTCTTTCCGGAGCAAATCCGTCACCATGCAAAATACCGGCGGTATTGATGACCAACCGCAAGTGCGGTGCGTGTTCGTCAAGTTGTTCAATAAAACGGCTGACTGAATCCTCATCGGTGATATCCAGCTGATAATGGTATTGCGCGGGCAGCGCTGCGTCAGGTGGCGAGGTGGTGTCAGCCGGTTGACAGCGGCTGGTCAGGTGCAGCCTGCGAATATCCGGCTGCTGCCGCAGACGTTCGGCCAGAGCCTTGCCCAGACCACCGCTGGCGCCGATGATCAGTACATCGTAGCTTGAAGTTTTGGAGATCAAATTGCTTTATCCTTGAGCCTGATTTGTCAGGCTCATCGACATGACTGTGTTGAGATTCGTCATCCACTGCGTGCTGGTTGCAGTTTGTATGCTGCTGGCTGGTTGTGGCGAACAGCCGGAGCAACCGGCGGCAGGCAATACCTTCCGTTATGCAGTCGCTGATCCGGTTGCTTCGTTAGATCCGGTACATGCCACCCCACCCACCGCCCGGTTGCTGAACGGGGCGATCTACGACACCTTGTACCGTTACCAGTATCTGGCCAGGCCTTATGCGCTGAGCACCGGCCTGGCGGATGGGTTTCCGGAGATTTCCGCGGACGGATTAAGCTATACCATCCGGATTCGGCGGAATGTGCTGTTTCATCAGGATGCCGCGTTATCCGAAGATGCCCGCGAGGTCACCGCGCGGGACGTGATCTACTCACTGCTCAGGCACTTTGACCCGCTCATCGAAGGCCAGGGCGCCTGGCTATGGAACGAGTACATTAAAGGCGTCACCGCCTGGCGCACGGCGGGCGCTGATTACGACCAGCCGCCGGCTGGCTTGCAGACTCTGGATCGTTATACCGTCAGCATAACCTTGTCGAAACCGTATGCGGATTTTCTGCACACGCTGGCGCTGCCGGTGGCGGCGATTGTCTCGCGCCAGGTGATTGAGCATTACGGTCAGGATTACGCGCTGCATCCGGTCGGCAGCGGGCCATACAGGCTGCACGGCTTCACGCTTGGGCTGATCAAGCTGACCGCCAATCCGGATTATCAGCCGCCGGTTATCGAGCTGGCGCAGCTGGGTTACCAGGCCGCCCGGCATCAGGACTATGGCCTGGCCCGGCTGGAAGGCCGGCAACCACCGCTGCTGGATGCGATTGAGGTGCACCTTATCCGTGACCCGCAGGCACGCTGGCAGGCGTTGCGCCGGCAGCAGGTGGACGCCATGCTGTTACCGGCCAGTTTGTATGATGAGGTGTTGTCCAGCCGGCAACCGGCAGCCCTGCAGGACGCGCTGGCGGAGCAGCTGCATAGCAATCATCAGCCGACGGCACTGCTGTATAAGATCGATTTCAATATGGATGATATCCGCCTGGGTGAGGTCGGCTCTCCCGAGCAGCGGAGTTACAATCATCAATTGCGCTGTCAGCTCAGCGCAGCTTTCGACTGGCGGGGCTATAACGAAGAATTTTTTGAACAAGCCGGATTTGTGTATCCGGGGGTCGTCCCACCGCTGCTGGCGGATGCTGAGACCTATGCGGATGCCGAACCGCCGGCGGTGGGCCGATTGACCGATTTCAAGCATTTACCGCAACTGGATTTCGGTTATTCCGACAGCGCTTTGAATCAGCGTATTTTTGAATATTTTCAAACCACCCTGGCGGCTGCCGGATATCCTCGAGCATTGCTGGTGGCCCGGCCTTATATCGGTTTTTCAGCCTTTGCCACGAGCTACAGTCAACGGCAACTGCCACTGATACACACCGGCTGGGCATTGGATTACCCGAGTGCCTTAAATACCCTGCAGTTATACCTCAGTGACAACGCCAGCCCCGGTCCGGGCCTGGCCAATTATCAGAATCCCGAATTTGATCGCTTGTTTGCGCAGGCCGCGGCCAGTGTGGACGGCGTGGAGCGGCAGCGGCTGATCGCTCTGATGCAACAAATATTAAACACCGATTGCGTCACCATGGCGGGCTTCTCACCGGGACAAATCCATGTCTGGAACCGACAGTTTGTGCTGTATCCCGACAGTGAATTCGCTGCCGGTGAATTATTGCGTTACGTTATGCCGTTAAACAGTACGGTTGCATCGGGTAAGCTATAGTTATGAACAATATGAATACTCTGCTGCGCGCTGGCCATGTGATTCTTATACTGCTGCTGATCGTGGCCTTAACGGCCTGTGCCGGCAGGCGCGATATTCTTGGTATTCCACCGTCGATTCAGATCGCGCAGTTACAGTTGCACGAGGATCATGCCATTCTTGCGCTGCGTTTGCGCAATGGCAATGATGAAGTACTGACCGGTGGAAAATTACAGTTTCAACTGAACATCAGTGGGCGATTATTTGCGGTCTATAACGGTACCCCTGATATCGATATCATTGCGCACAGTGCGGAAGAACTGCGTGTGCGTATCCGGCCGCTGCGCCAGGAAGCACTCGATGAGCTGCGTGCCATGGCAGGCAGGGGCCAGGGTAATGTGCAATGGGAAATGAATGGCAGTCTGGAACTGGACCAGAAAAATCAAAAGCCGCTGTTCAGTTACACCGGTCGGCTGTTTCCGGTGCCGGGGCGCGATGATCTGTTCAGATAATCACCGCCGCGCGCTTAGCCGGGCAGCGCATGTCGGGTCGGGCCGCAGCTACGCATAACCCAGTCGCCGGCATTCCCCGGCTTGCGCACCATGCTCAATGCCCTTATCTGTAGGACATGACAGCAAGGACCCAATCAATGGAACAATTCCACGGCACGACAATCGTTTCAATCCGCTCCGGTAAACAGGTTGCGCTAGGCGGAGACGGGCAGGTGACTCTGGGCAATACCGTGATGAAAGGCAATGCCGTGAAGGTTCGCCGGTTATACAAGAATCAGGTGCTGGCCGGTTTTGCCGGGGCCACCGCGGACGCATTTACTCTGTTTGAGCGCTTTGAGGGCAAGCTGGAAAAGCACAGCGGTCATCTGACCCGCGCAGCGGTTGAACTGGCCAAGGATTGGCGCACTGACCGGATGCTGCGGCGTCTGGAAGCGTTGCTGGCGGTGGCGGATAAGCAGGCCTCGCTGATTATTTCCGGTACCGGTGATGTGATCGAACCGGAACACGGCCTGATGGCGATTGGTTCGGGTGGACCGTTTGCTCAGGCAGCCGCCATGGCACTGGTCTCCCACAGCGATCTGGATGCCAGATCAGTCGTTGCTGAAGCACTGCGCATCGCCGGCGAGATTTGTATCTATACCAACCAGCAGCACACTATCGAAACATTGAATCTGGACGACTAGCCCTGCACGGTACGGCTATTCGAGACCGGTTCGGCACGGGCATTGTCGGGCACATCGAAACGTCCGGCATCCAGCGGCAGGTTGATCTGCATGCTCTCGATCTGATTCAGCTGGCCGGGTTGCTGGCGATATTCAATGCGCACTGAAAATGGCCACATCAAGCTGGCCGCTGGCTGACTGCCGGTGATCTCGACCGGGCGATGGTCAGCGTAGTGAATAATGCTTGATTGCACTCGATTGTTCTGCCGCGGGTCAGCCTGAGCCGCCAGCGTGTTGGTGGCTTCAACCCGAAAGGGCAGGTAGCTGTCTAAATCCAGAAACCAGTGTTCCCGGTTACCGTCGGCTTTGGTGACCCGTATTTCCCACGCGGAGCGGTTATCGCGGGTGGTCGCGCCGATCAGTTCCAGCAAATGGCCTTTGGCTTCAGGCTGGATCAGTGCGCCGTAAAAATCAGCCTGCTGCCGGGCGCCAGCGCCGGCTTCTGCATTCAAACGTATCGGAGTGTCCGCCACCAGCAACGGCGGCAGTTGCCAGGCGTGCTCGCCATCATAGGCCAGTGTGCCGGGGATGCCCTGCAGCGCAAAGTCCATGCGCATACGGTTGTCCGGCGGTATAAAGTCGATGTTATAGGGTGTCGGATTACCATCCTGCGCAAATAATTTGCCGCGGATTCTGACGGTCTGAATCTGATCGAGTGCGGTTTGCCCGCCCAGCGCTGTCAGATAGCCCTGCAATACTCCATCCAGACTCATCATCGGCTGGTCATCGCTGTCTGGCTGCGCGCATGCCGCGAAGCTGACCAGGCAGAGCATGCAACAGCCCGGCAACCAGCTGTTGCGCGACATGGATAGGCGTGATGGCATGGGTTGGATCCTGTCGTTCAATGTTCGCCTGCTATGACCGCGCTGACATCAGCTGGTTGCATATCAGGCGGTCCGTTGGCATTGTCCGCTGGCAGGAACATGGCCTGCAGGTCATTCAAAAACCGCCAGCCCAGTTCGGTCGGCCATAACCGTTCGTCACTGGCCTGCAGCAGGCCTTGCCGGGTGGCCGCCGCGACGGTCTCGGCAATGCTTGCCAGCGGCAGTCCGGTACGCGCCTGGAAGACCGGCAGGCTAATACCAGCGCGCAGACGCAGGCCATTCAGGAAAAAATCGAAGCTGCGCTCGCTGTCATCCAGCTCGCGGTATTCCGCATTCCAGTTGCCTGTTGCAGGCGCGGCCAGATAAATTTTAGGGTGACGGTGGCGGGCATAGCGCAGAATGGTTTGCGTGGCCGGCATAGTCAGTTTGCCGTGCGCGCCGGCGCCAATGGCCAGGTAATCACCAAACTGCCAGTAATTCAGATTGTGCTGACAGGCGTGCCGGGGGCGTGACCAGGCGGAGACCTCGTAGTGCTCAAAACCAGCCGCGATCAGGTTTTCTGCGCAGGCTTGCTGGCAATCGGCAATGCTGTCCTCATCCGGCAACACCGGTGGGTTAGCGGCAAACGCGGTGTTGGGTTCCAGCGTCAACTGGTAATGCGATAAATGCGTCGGCTCGAACGACAAAGCCGTGTCAATGTCCAGCAACGCCTGTTGTTCGGTTTGCCCGGGCAGCCCAAACATCAAATCGATGTTGAAATTATCAAACCCGGCACCCCGGATGCTGTTAATGGCCAGGCGGGCTTCATCGCTGCCGTGGATGCGGCCCAGGCGCCGCAGATGTTGATCATTAAAGCTTTGCACCCCAAGACTGATCCGGTTGACGCCAGCTGTACGATAGCGCGCAAAGTGATCGTGCTCCACCGTGCCCGGGTTGGCTTCCAGCGTTACTTCCGCGTGGGGGCTTAGCTGCAGCCGGGCGCGGACGCCATCCAGAATTTGACTGATGGCAGCGCCACTGAACAGGCTGGGCGTGCCGCCGCCAAAAAAAATGGCATGCACCGGCCGCTTCCAGACCTGGGGTAGCAGGTTATCCAGATCGGCCATCAGGGTGGCCACATATTCGGCTTCGGGAATCTGATCTTTGACGGCATGCGAGTTAAAGTCGCAATACGGGCATTTGCGCACGCACCAGGGCAGGTGAATATACAGCGTCAGCGGTGGGAGACTGAGCATGCGGCTTACTGGCTGAGTTGATCCAGCAGTGATTTCAGCGCCAGTGCCCGATGACTGATCTGCTGCTTGTGTTCAGGCGCCAGTTCGGCGGCGGTTTGGGTGTAGCCGTGCGGTATAAACAACGGATCATAGCCGAAGCCGTGTTCACCCGCGGGCTGCAACGCAATACTGCCATGCCAGCGCCCGATGGCGATCACCGGTTCCGGGTCGTGGCTGTGGCGCAGCAAGGTCAGCACGCAGATGAAGCTGGCCTGGCGCTGATCGGGCTGGAATGATTGCATCGCCTGCAGCAGTTTCTGGTTGTTATCACTGGCATTGGCCCGCGGGCCGGCGTAGCGGGCGGAGTACAGCCCCGGTGCGCCATCCAGCGCCGGCACCACCAGCCCGGAATCATCGCCCAGTGCTGCAGTGTTGCTGTGCACACAGACATGCCGGGCCTTGAGCAGAGCATTTTCCACAAAGGTCAATCCGGTTTCTGGAATGCTGTCGATGTGGTGCTCAGCCTGACTGCTGATCTGATAGCCCTGTGCATCCAGCAAATGGTTGATTTCGGCAACTTTGCCGGGATTGTTGCTGGCCAGAACCAGCTGCTTAAGCGGCGCTGTGGATTGGCTGTTCAAAATTAACCGGGCTGGCTGTCGAGTGCCTGGCGCTGCAGTGCCAGTAACTCGGTGATGCCCTTGCTGCCGTAGTCCAGCATCTGCTGCAGCTCGTCGTCACGAAAAGCATGTCCTTCCGCGGTGCCCTGGATTTCGATAAATCCGCCGCCGTCGTTTTTGACCAGGTTCATATCGGTCTCGGCAGTGCTGTCTTCACGGTAATCCAGGTCCAGCATGACCTCGCCATCCACCACTCCCACCGATACCGCGGCCACCTGGCCGTGCAGAATATTTTTTTCCAATTTGCCTTTGCGTTGCAGGAAAGCAATGGCATCGGCCAACGCCACGTAGGCGCCGGTGATACTGGCGGTGCGGGTGCCGCCATCGGCCTGCAGGACATCGCAATCGACCGTAATGGAGCGCTCACCCAGGCCTTGCAGGTCCACCACCGCGCGTAATGAGCGGGCAATCAGCCGTTGGATTTCCAGCGTCCGGCCGCCTTGCTTACCGCGTGCGGCCTCACGTTGATTACGGCTGCCGGTGGCACGCGGCAGCATGCCATATTCAGCGGTTACCCAGCCCTGATTGCGGCCCCGCAGCCAGGGCGGCAGGCGTTCTTCCACCGAGGCGGTGCACAGCACCCGGGTTTGGCCACAGCTGATGATGACTGAGCCTTCGGCATGGATGGAGACATTGCGCTCAATACTGACGGGACGCAATTGGTCCACCGGGCGTTGTTGATTTCTGATCATTTTAAAAGCGTTTTGACCTGTTATGTGCGAGCCGGCAAGAGTAACATGCCATCCTGAGTCTCACTATGACAATACCGACAGGGCCGCAATAATGATCCACAGCATGACCGCCTTCGCGGCGACCGAACAGGTGCATGAGTTTGGCCGTCTGGGTTGGGAAATCCGTTCAGTCAATCACCGTTTTCTGGATATCAGCCTGAGAATGCCGGAAGAATTTCGTGCCCTGGAAGGCGATTTTCGCGAACAGATCAGCAAGCGGATCAGTCGCGGTAAGATTGATGCCAGCCTGCGCTTTAAGGCCAGCGCCGGGTTCAGCAGTGGACAGCTGGCACTGAATGAACCGCTGGCCAATGCTCTGGTCGTCGCGCATGCCAGACTGGGCAAGCTGGCCGGCAACGAGCAGGCGGCCGATGCGGGCAGTCTGCTGAGCTGGCCGGGACTGATCAATGAAGTGCCGCCTGATCTGGAACCGCTGCGTGATGCCGCCAGCCAGTTGCTGGAGCAAGCGTGTGACGCTTTACTGGCTGCCCGTGAACGTGAGGGTGAGAACCTGCATCAGCTATTGATAGAACGCTTGTCGGGTATTCAAACAGTCACCGCGCAAGTGCGAGAATGGCTGCCGGACATCCGCGATAAGTTGAAACAGAAACTGGACAATAAACTGGCTGAGCTGGATTATCCGGTTGAGCCCGGCCGGGTTGAGCAGGAACTGGCCATGTACATGCAAAAGCTGGATGTGGATGAAGAACTCGACCGGCTCGGCAGCCACGTCACTGAGGCCGAGCACGCCCTGTCCTCTAATGAGCCAGTCGGACGGCGTCTGGATTTTCTGCTGCAGGAGTTTAACCGCGAAGCCAACACCCTGGCCTCCAAATCCGTCGACGCGCGCACCAGCCAGGCCGGCGTTGAACTCAAAGTGCTAATCGAACAAATGCGGGAGCAAGTGCAGAATGTCGAGTGAGCATGACCACAAGGCGCACGCTCAGGGATTGCTGATAGTGATCTCGGCGCCCTCTGGCGCCGGCAAAACCAGCCTGTTGCGGGCGGCTATCGAGGCGGATGAGAAGCTGGGATTTTCGGTGTCCTACACGACCCGGCCGCCACGCGCCGGTGAGGTGGATGGCCAGCATTATCACTTTGTCAGCCACGCGCAGTTTCAGCAGCGTATCGCCGAGGATGATTTTCTGGAGCACGCCGAGGTGTTCGGCAATCTGTATGGCACTTCCAGCAGCGCGACCCGGGCGGCACTGGCCGCTGGCCAGGATCTGATTCTGGAAATTGACTGGCAGGGCGCACGCCGCATTCGTGCGCAGGTCAGCAATTGCGTCAGTATTTTTATCCTGCCACCGTCCCTGGCGGAACTGCAGCGGCGGCTGGAAAGCCGGGCTCAGGACGCGCTGGAGGTGATCCAGCGGCGGATGGCCGAAGCGCATGCTGAAATGTCGCATTGGGAGGAATACGATTATCTGGTGGTCAATGAGGACTTTGACCACGCCACATCTCAGCTGGGCATGATTATCAATGCCGCCCGGCTGCAGCGTGTGCAACAGGCCGCGCGGCTGCGTGAATTGCTGCGCGATCTACGGATTGAGTGAGGCCTGCCAGGCTGGCGCTGGCACACCGCAGCGGCAGGATACAGCCGGCTATCGGTGGATAAATCGCCGGGCTCAGACTGTGCTGGTCTTGGCAGGGTATAAGCAGTTATAATAAAAGGCTTTTCAAACGAATTATTGAACATGGCAAGAATTACTGTAGAAGATTGTATGCAGCACGTTGACAATCGTTTTGAGCTGGTGCTGATCGCTGCCAAGCGGGCTCGCCAGGTTGCCCATGGTGGCGCGGCGCTGGTGCCGGAAGAAAGCGATAAAGCGACGGTTATTGCGCTGCGCGAAGTTGCAGAAGGTCTCATTGATGAGGCGCGTGTCAAGGATTTACAGCTTGAGTTGGATGCTGCGCGCGCCGCCGCTGAAGCCGAACGTGAGAGCATGATCCATGAGGTCGGCGACGAATGAGCTGATCAATGACGGCAAGTCAAAGCGCGAGCCTGACATTGTCAAACAACTGCGCGGACAGTTAAACGACTATCTGTCTGAAGCACAAGTTGAAATCGTCATGCGCGCCCTGGACTTCGGCGCGCATGCTCACCACGGCCAGCGGCGCAAAAGTGGTGAACCGTATATTCACCATCCTATTGCGGTAGCCCGTATCCTGGCGGAACTGAACCTGGATCATGAGTGCATCGCGGCCGCGATTCTGCACGACACCATCGAAGATACCGAGGTCACCCGGGCCCAGCTCAGCAGCGAGTTCGGTGAGACCATTGCGCATCTTGTCGATGGCGTCACCAAACTCGATAAGGTCAAATTCCGCACCCGTCAGGAAGCCACCGCGGAGAGCTTCCGTAAACTGCTGCTGGCAATGGTGCGCGATCTGCGGGTGATCCTGATTAAACTGGCGGATCGGCTGCATAATATGCGCACGCTCGATTCCATGGCGGCTGATTCCAGGCGCCGGATCGCCCGGGAAACACTGGATATCTACGCGCCGCTGGCGGAGCGGCTGGGTATGCATCAGCTGCGTAATGAGTTGGAAGAGCGCGGTTTCGCGAATCTATACCCCAACCGCTTCAAAGTGATCTCCAACCGGGTAAAGGCGCTGAGCGGCAATCGCAAAGGGATGTTGCGCAATAATCGCAAAGCGTTGCTCAACGCCATGCGCAAGGCCAATATCGAATGCGAAATCCACGGCCGGCAAAAATCCCCGTACAGCATCTACCGCAAAATGATCGGTAAAGAATTATCGTTTTCTGAAGTCAGCGATGTATACGCCTTTCGGATCATTACCGATACGCTCAGCAATTGTTATGCGGCGCTGGGCGCGGCGCACCAGCTGTATCAGCCGATTCCCGGTAAATTCAAGGACTATATCGCGCTGCCCAAAGCCAATGGTTATCAATCGTTGCACAGTGTGCTGAAAACACCGGAAGATTTGCCGATTGAGATTCAGATTCGCACCCGTGAAATGAATGAAACGGCGGAACACGGGCATGCCTCGCACTGGGCTTATAAATATGACCCGGCCAACTCTGAAAAACAAAAGCGCATGCGCAGCTGGTTCACCAATCTGTTTGATCCGGCGGTCCAGGACAGTGATTCGCAGGGATTTATGGAATCCATCAAGGCGGATTTATTCCCTGATCAGATCTTCGTGTTTACGCCCAAGGGCCGGATTATTGAATTGCGCCGCGGCGCCACCGTGCTGGATTTTGCCTACGCCATTCATACCGATATCGGCAATCAGGCGATCAGTTGCCGGGTTGACCGCAATCCGGTCCCGCTCAGCTATCAGTTAAGTTCAGGCGAAACCGTGGCGATTGAAACTGCTGAAGATGCTTCCCCCAAGCCGGAATGGCTGAGTGTGGTGGCCACCAGCAAGGCGCGTTCCGCTATTCGTCAGTTTCTGCGCAATATGCAGCAGGAAGACAGCATTGAACTGGGACATCGCTTACTCGATAAAGCCCTGACCAGTTACGGCAGTTCACTGGAGGACGTACCGCCACGCCGTCTGGGCCGCTACCTGCGCCGGCACAATCTGGAAAACCTGGAAGATTTGCTGCGCAAACTGGCCTGTGGCGACATGCTGGCGGATATCGCGGCGGTAAAATTACTGCCCCGGCTGCAGCGGCGGGATAATCTGCGTCCGAGCGTGCCGCCAGAAGCATTATCGCTAACCGGATCGGAAGGCACCAACGTGCATTATGCCGATTGCTGTTATCCGATTCCGGGAGATCGCATTATCGCCATAGCCGAGGCCGGCCGCGGAATCGTAGTGCACCGGGATGTGTGCCCGAGCGGCCAGTTAACGGCCCGGCGCTCGCCCGAGCGCTGTGTACCGGTCACCTGGGCTCAGGCGATGACCAAGGCATTTCGCTCACTGTTGCAGGTGTATACCTTGAATACTCCGGGGGTGCTGAGCAGTGTGTCCGCCAGTATCGGCAATGCCGGCACCAACATCGAGCATGTCCGTCAACCCAGCGATGAGAGTACCAGCGCGACCTTGATATTTTTGCTTAACGTGCGCGACAGAGATCAACTCGCAAGGGTGATTCAGCGCCTGCGGCATAATCCTAATGTGGTAAAAGTTGCGCGGGAATTGCGTAGTCTGAATACCACTTCCAAACTCTGACAACAGTAAAAGGCTTTCTCAGCATGAAAAAAATCATTCACACTGAACACGCACCCGCTGCTTTGGGTACTTATTCGCAGGCCGTTCAGGTCGGTGACACGGTGTATCTGTCCGGCCAGGTTGGCCTGGTGCCGGCCAGTATGGAACTGGCTGAGGGCGGTTTTGACGGTCAGCTGCATCAGGTGATGCAGAATCTGCGGGCAGTCTGCGTGGCGGCCGGCGGACAGCTTGAAGACCTGGTCAAATTGAACGTTTACCTCATCGATCTGGGGCATTTCGAGCAGGTCAATAAGCTGATGGCCGGTTACCTGAAACCACCTTATCCGGCCCGGGCGGCGGTGCAGGTCAGCGCTCTGCCCAAAGGCGCGGAGGTAGAGATTGATGGTGTGATGGTGGTAGGCAGCCGAATCTAGCAACCGATTGCTACAGCGATGACCAAGACCAACGCCCTGTGTGATCTGCATGGCGTCGGTGTAAAACTGGCCGCCCAGTTGAATGAGATCGGTATTCACAGCATCACTGATCTGTTGCTGCACCTGCCGTTTCGTTACGAAGATCGTTCCAGCCTGGTTCCGATCGGTAGCGTGCTGCCGGGTCAGCGAGTGCTGATCAACGGCAGGATTGAATACAGTGGTTTGATTTATGGCCGCCGGCGCTCGCTGGTGGTGGTGCTCAATGACGGCACCGGTTTGATTTATCTGCGCTTTTTTCATTTCCGCCAACCTCAGCAGGTGGCTTATAAAGCCGGTGGACATCTACGTTGTTTTGGCGAAGTGCGAGCCGGATACAAGGGGCTGGAGATGGTGCATCCCAGCTGTCAGCGCATCAGCGCGCGGCAGCTGAATGAAAGCCCGCCGGGCGAGTTGACACCCATCTATCCCAGCACCTCGGGATTACAGCAGCCACGCTGGTTAAAGTTGACCGAGCAGGCGTTGTTGCTGCTGGCTAGAGAACAATTACCGGTCACCGAGCTGTTGCCGGCGCGAGTACGCAAGCAGTTCGGGCTGCCCATGCTTAAACCGGCACTGCAGCAGTTGCATCGCCCCACCGCGGACAGCGATACCGCCCAACTTGCCGCCGGTCGGCATCCCGCGCAACGCCGCCTGATTCTGGAAGAGCTGGCGGCCCATCAGCTGGCGATGCAGAACCTGCACCGTATGCTGGCCAGTCTGCGGGCCCCGTGCCTGGCGGACGGTAGTCTGGCGGATAAGCTGACCGCTGGCCTGTCTTATCAGCTGACGGCTGCCCAGCAGCGGGTCTACGCAGAAATAGCCGCTGACCTGGCCAGCAGTAAACCGATGCTGCGTCTGCTGCAGGGTGATGTGGGTTCGGGTAAGACCGTGGTGGCGGCGTTGGCCATTGCACATGCCGTGGCCAGTGGCTGGCAGGCCGCGATAGTGGCGCCCACCGAACTGCTGGCGGAACAGCATCTGCAGTCCATGCAAGGCTGGTTTGGGCCGTTTAATGTTGCACCGGTTTGGCTAACCGGCAAGCTTACCGCTAAGGCCCGGAAACTCGCCCTGGAACAGATCAGCGCAGGCGCGCCATTGGTAATCGGTACCCATGCGCTGATGCAGCCAGGTGTCGAGTTCAGTCAACTGGGACTGGTGATCGTCGATGAGCAGCATCGTTTTGGGGTGGGTCAGCGTCTGGCGCTAAGGGACAAAGGCATGTCAGAGACCAGCACGTCTGCAACCAGTGCCCAGCGACCGCATCAGTTGATCATGACCGCCACACCGATTCCAAGGACCCTGGCAATGACGGCCTATGCCGGTCTGGCGGTCTCGGTGATTGACGAGTTGCCACCAGGCCGCACACCGGTCAAAACCGTGGCGATCGCTGCTTCGCGGCGTGAGGAAGTTGTGGCACGGGTGGCACAGGCCTGTCGGGCTGGTCGCCAGGCCTATTGGGTTTGCACGCTGGTGGAGGAGTCAGATCAACTGCAGGCTCAGGCGGCCGAACAAACCATGGCGGCCCTTACCAGGGCACTGCCGGATTTGAGCATCGATTTGATTCACGGCCGCTTGAAAGCCCGTGAGAAAGAGCAGGTCATGCAGCGCTTTCGTGAGCAGCAAACGACCTTACTGGTCGCCACCACGGTGATTGAGGTTGGTGTCGATGTACCCAATGCCAGCCTGATGATTATTGAAAATGCCGAGCGTCTGGGATTGGCTCAGTTGCACCAGCTGCGTGGCCGGGTGGGACGTGGTTCAGCCGAATCCAGCTGCGTATTGCTGTACCAGGCGCCACTGGGGCAAATGGCCAAGGCACGTCTGGATACCATGCGGCAAACCAATGATGGTTTTGTTATCGCGGAGAAGGATTTGCAACTGCGTGGCCCGGGAGAAGTTCTGGGCACCCGTCAAACCGGCTTGCAGCAATTGAAAATCGCTGATTTAACCCGTGACCATGAACTGCTGGATGATGCTATCGAACTGGCCTCGGCTGTGCAGGATGCCGGTGCTGGGGTGGCGCAGCGGCTGATACGGCGTTGGATTGGCGCAGCAGCCGTTTATGGCGAAGTCTGATTAAGTGCTGGCGGGATAATAATCCAGCCCAAAAAAACAAGGCAGCCATTGGCTGCCTTGCGTGTTGAAAGTCTGCTTGCTTAACGCTGATCAGACGTAGCGGCGTACCACCAGGCCACCACCCAGCAACAGCATCAGCGCCAGGATAGCCAGACCTGTCTGACTCAACGTGGGCACGGCTGGCGGAGGCGGCAATACATCCTGCGGGCAGAGTGTGTCTGCGTTCGCGGCTGACTGCGCGCCGGTCAGATCAAATTCGACCACGGTACCTGCGCCGGTCGCCATGACAAACACGCTGTTATCAATCACGCCAACACCTTCGCCACCGGAGAAACCTGCGGCAATCGTGCCTGGGAAAGTGGTCAGCTCGGTAAAGCTGCTGTCATAACTGCGTACCGTATCGGTGCCGCTGTCATACAGCCAGAACACGCAACGAAGATTATCGAAGGCAATACCGTCCTGTGATGCGCCGTTGACCGGAAAGCTGTTCAGCAGAGTACCGGCCGGTGAAAATTGACCGACCTGATTGCCACCAGCGCCGTCGACAACATAAAAGTTGCCGTCAAAAGGAGCGATGGTGATGCCTTCCGGAAAAGTCGAGAAGCCACTGACGTCAAAGCTGGCAATAAAGTTACCGGCCGTATCATATTGATCAACATCCATATCAACGGTGTCCGTGATGGAGATGGTGCCGGCGTTGGTGGTAATACCGATCGGGTTGCCCGTGCTGCCGGTAGCAAACGGACCTGAAATCAGGCTGCCGTCAGCACTGCTGATGGTAGAGAAGTCAGTGTTGCCGATGTCGGTCAGCAGAAGATTGCTATTGCCGTCATTCTCCAGGCCGACAGGCGTAGCGGCGGTGGGTATCGTAAAAGTATTAACCACTGCTCCCGTGCCCCCTGAAACCGGTGGCGCGGGGCTGGCGGGTGTTTGGCTATTGTTCGGATCGTCGGTTTGAGCAATAGCCACTGAACTGCCGGCCAACAGTATGGCCGAAACACAAAGAACACGGTATTTCATTGAATTATCCCACAGAGAATTATTATTTAAGGAAGCTATTTTGAATTAGCCAGCCACGTATTGCAAGTATTGTGACCCATTTTATTGCTATGTGGTTTACGCTCCAATAATAGCTCGAAGCCTAAAAAAAAGCCTGGACGGCCGTCGGGCAGTCCAGGTTATCTGTTGATGTGGTGAGGCTGGCTAGTTAAAACGGCGGACAGTTACACCCGCGCAAAGCAACAGCAGCAATACCATGATGGTCAAACCGGTTTTGCTCAGCGTCGGTACTGCCGGCGGTGGCGGCAGCATGGCGATCGGGCCACACATCGTTATAGCGAAGTCCTGCATGGCGGTAGGCATCCAGGTCACGCCGGGTACTTCAAAAGCAAAAGCGGTGCCATCACGGCCAGCGCCTGGGTCCGGGTTGCCGACTTCCCAGAATGCAGAGTCGGTATTGCCGGCCGAATCGGTGGTGATTTCGAGCCAGTAAGTGCCAGCCGGCAGGGTGACTGTGTTCAGCACAAAGGTGTATTGGATTTCAGAAACACCAAACAGGGTGACACCGGTCAGAACGCCTTCAGGGACAACATCCTGAGAGCTGATCGCTGCGCCTGGCAGTCCTCCAGCATCGGCATGAAAAGTGATCGTCCATGGATCTGCCGGCATGGGGATAATATCGCCCGGGAAGTAGCCGGAGTACATGATCAACTCGCCAATATCGGTTTCTGAAGCCAGAATAAAGTCATCGGCAACCGCTTGAGAGCCACCGGCGCCACCATTACAGAAATCACAATCAGCGTCCGAGAAGATGCCGTTGGCCTGGTTAGGCGTTTGATCCAGTATCGGTGCACCGTCGGTGCAGGCTGCCACAGAGCCAAAGTTGGCTGCCGGCAGAGAGGTCTCCAATACCCGCGATTCTTGAGCAAAGCTGCCCGCAGATACGGCTGATAATAAAATAGCGCCCACTGCCAGCGCCGACCATTGCTTCTGGTTATAAGTATTCAACTTTGACTCCGGATTGTTAGTTATTTGTAAATTGGGATTATAATTTTGGCGGATAATACCAGGATATTCACCAATAAGCCATTATTGCGCCTGCTTTGGCTGGCGAGCGTAAAGTGGCCGGATGGGCGGTCAATGGGAACGCGTGTTACAGGAGTTATTTAAGTGTTGCGGCCTGGCGCCAGACTGATGGCTGAATAGGTGGCCCGGTTCATAACATCAAAACCGGCCACCAGAAAGGCCCGGCCACGCAAGACCAGGTTGCTGCTGTGCGGGAAAAACAGGCCACTGACTGGGTCCAGCAAAAACCGGCTGGTCAGCGAGAAAGTTTTAACTTTCACGCCGGTACGGGGCGAAAATGATTTGGGGTTGGATAAGTTGACTGTTAACACGCAACCAACCTGCGGGTCGTTCAGCAGCGTCAGCTTGCCGCGCACGAATTCAGCCACATTGAGGGTGTTTTTACCTCCCGAACCGACTTCAATTTTATCCGGTTGAAACGTATAGGTATGGCGTGATTCGCTGGTTGCGATCAGCGTAAATTCATCAGCCTGCCGGTCCTGCAGATAACCCAGCAGAGGATTCCCCTGGCTGGCCCGCTGACGGGCAAAGCGTTCTCGTGCTTCAGCGTCCGGCTGTTCACCATTGAGTTCTAACAGTACCCAGCGCTGACCCGGCTGCCGCAGTGGCTCGTAGCGCTCGCTGCGTGAATATTGGTCGCCTTCGCCGATATGCTGGACGGCAAAGCTCATCTGCTCATATTCCCTGGTCAATTGCTGATGCGCCAGCAATCCATCAATATCCTGGGGGCAATGTTGCTCGGACCAGGCCGGGGCGCTTGCCAGCAGGCAAAGTGTCATCAGCAGGTAATGTGTCGACATACACAGGGTTCCGGTATAACGGTTCAGATCAAGCGCGGAGTTTAGGTCAGCAAGCGTCAATTTTAAGCTTAGCTGGCTTCGGGCATAAAAAAAGCGGCCAGCGGCCGCTTTTCTATTGACGTTAAGTCAGAATGTCTGATTAATTCTGGCGTTGCCGGCGCAACAGCACGGTCGCGACCAACATCAGAGCCAAAGCCAGCGCCAGTAATCCAAACATGTTCAACGCCGGCACCGCAGGCGGTGGTGGCAGAACCTCGCCGCTGACAAAGTCACCGGTTACGATTACGCCTACCCAGCCATTGGCGGGAGGGGCAAAGAAAACCGAGTGATCGACAAAGCCCATGCCATCGTTATCTATGAACTGACGGCCATCCGGACGTACTACGCCGTCCCACAGCGGGGTGATGACCTGAGCGCCACCGGCGAAGCTGACAAACTGCCAGGCAACGAAGAACGGTTCTTCAAATGAAACATCGGCGAAAGGGTTGGTGAAGGTGTAAATGCCAGAACCGTCTGCCATAAAGTTGACAGTCTGACTGTCAACTGCTGCTCCCGGACCGGCAGATGGGTCACCGGCAACAGCCAAAGGATGCAGGGAAACATTAAATGAAGCTGCGCCGATGCCATCGTTGGTACCGAAAGCTGATTCGTCAGCTACCGTGAAAGTGACATCCGCGACATTAAATACCATGCCGTCAAAGCTTCCACCGCAGCCTGGATCACTCGGGCCGCCCGTACCGGTTGGATCAATCAGTATGGCCATGGTGCCAACGCCTGGTGTCCAGCTCAAAAAGCCGGAAGCAAAGGCGCCCTGCAGGTTATCAACAACACAGCCGCCGCCGCCGCCCAGTACCTGTGGTGGTTGAACGTCGATGGTCAGCGGACTTGCGTTCTGGGCAACAGCGTTAACACTGAATGCCAATATAAAAGAAGTAATAAGCAACAGTTTATTCATCATTGATAAAACCTAATTGGGGTTGTTGGGTCCGGAGTATTTCGCGCGCACGAAATACCATTGCTGGTGACTACTTCGTCAGTCTAGCATACAAGTTTTGCTCAGTCATTAAAGATTTGAGAAAGTTTAAGTCATTATTCTGCTATTGCCGCTGCTCTGCATACTCGATCAAACTCAACGGCCTGAATGACTCAGGCAGATCGTTGCGCAGTGATCCAGTGATTAGCGCGGATAAGTCAGTTTCAGCATAACAGGCTGAGCTGCAGGCTGCCTGGTCGGCTATTACTCCAGCGCCCGCAGCGTATCCAATACCGAACGCCGGGTGGCGTTGATGCTTTGCATGATCGCCCGCTCCGCAAGCCTGCCGTCCGGGCGAGCCGGGCCGAGTTCTAGTTGCGCGGCGTGCTGCTGCCAACTGGCATGCAGGCCGGCGGCAGCCTGGGCGACGGATGCGGGCATTAGACTGGATAAGTCGCCGATCAGTAAAACCTTGCCCCAGCCGCGCACCCAGTCACCATCTTCCTGAGCAGGCAGGTCCTCGTCGCGGACGCGTGAATAAAAATAGTGACGATAACTGCTGATCTGCTGCAATTCACCCAATTCCTGCAGAATGGCAAAAGCCGCGGCGCGGGTGTTGCGATGGGCCTCAGTGGCTTCATTGCGCCAGGTGTTATAGCCCAGGCTGAGGATTGCGACCAGTAGACTGATCATGGCCAGGCGGTGTTTGTATAGCTGTTGCCAGAAACTCGGCGGCGCAGGCGTCACGGGTTCTGCGGCCAGCTGATACTGGTTGGCCCGCTCAGTCATGGGGTGGCCTCATGTTAGGTCCTCTTTAAGCGGATCAGCGCGGAAATATCCTGCTGCCCGTCACCGGCCTGTTGGCATTGCAGATAATCGTGCAGGGCGCGCTGGATGCCAGGCAGCCGCAGGCCCTTGTCAGCTGCGATCTGCTCGCAGATATGCAGATCCTTGATCAGCAGTTCCAGTTTGAAACCGATATCACAATCATCCGCCAGCATGGTGGCGCCACGTTTTTCCAGAAACCAGCTGCCGGCCGCGCCACTTTGCAGCACCTGCAATAAAGCCGGATAAGGCAGCTCCAGGCGTTCCGCCAGCGCCAGCCCTTCACAAACCGCTTCGGCAATGCCGGCCACCAGGATCTGATTAACCGCTTTGGTTGCCTGGCCATTACCGGCCGCTCCCATGTGGTTAATCCGTGCGGCATAACAATCCATGATTGGTCGAACCCGCGCGAGCACCTCGCTGCTGCCGCCCACCATCACGGACAGACATCCGTTGTTGGCGCCTTCCACGCCGCCGGAAACCGGCGCATCCAAAAAACCATGCCCGCTGCCGGACAGCGCAGCAGCCATGTTCCGCGAGGTTTGCGGCGCAACGGTGGAATGATCAACCACGATGGCCTGCGGCCTTAAGTGGGGCTGAAGCGCGGCGAATATCTGTTCGACATCCTGATCAGCGGAGACGCAAATCAACACCACGTCACAGGCTTCCGCCAGGGCCGCCGGTGATTGCGATGCGGTGACGTTATATCGGGCTGCAAACTGCCTGGCCTTGTCCGGGCTGCGATTCCAGACGGTGTGCAGTAATCCCGCGCTGGCGATATGCCCAGCCATGGGGGCACCCATGGCGCCCAGCCCAATGAATCCTGTGGTTAACATTTAATTCGTTCCTAAATAAGTGTAGCCGTGCAGGCCAGCCTGCAATTCACTGCTGAGCAGGGTGCTCAACTCAGTTCCAAGCTCCGCGCGGGTAATCTTCTCAAGGTATTGCGCCTGCAACTGATCAGCTTGATAACCCACATATTCCAGTAGACCACTGGCGGTATCGCCATGCCGGAGATTGCTGAATTCCACAGCCTGTGCGGAAATGTTCACATCGACCGCATCGGTATCGCCAAACAGGTTGTGGATGTCGCCCAGGGTTTCCTGATAGGCGCCGGTCATAAAAATACCCAGCAGATACTGTTCTCCCGGGCTGATGCGATGCACACGCAAAGTTGCTTCAATCCCACTCAGATCAACATATCGATCGATCCGGCCATCCGAGTCACAGGTCAAATCCTCCAGTACTGCATGGTTATCCGGGATTTCATGCAGGCGCTGCAGGGGCATAATCGGAAAGACCTGATCCAGCGCCCAGATATCCGGCAAAGACTGGAAAATCGACAGATTGATAAAGTATTTATCCGATAGCTTGTGCTGCAGCTTTTCATCCAGTTGCCGGTGCCGGCGATAGCGTAAATCCAGGCGTGGCGGGATCTGCCGCAGCAAATAGAAATACCATTGCTCCATATAGGCGCGCTGCTGCAGCGAAACGTTGCCGTGCGCGAATTCCTGTCGGGCATGTTGCAGCAGTGAACTGGCCTCCAGCCATAACTCTTCCGGCGATAGCCGATCCGGGTTCTGCAGGTGCGCAAACATGGCCTGCAGCAGTGGCTGCTGATCCAGTTGCAGGCGGTCCTGAGCTGAGCTGCTATCAGCCGGCGTCCAGGCCGGCATGCCCTCCGCCGCCACCACCGGCGTAATCAGCACGGCATGATGAGCGGTTAATGCCCGGCCTGATTCAGACACCAGGGCGGGTACCGGCAGTTGATGCCGAGCGCATACATCCACTATGCCCTCAACCACGCATTCAGCGTATTGGCTCACGCTGTAGTTCATGGAGCAGGCGCCGCGGCTGCGTGCACCCTCGTAATCCACACCCAGACCACCGCCGATGTCCAGCGTGGTGATCGGACAACCGAGCTTTTGCAGTTCCACAAAATAGCGGCTCGCTTCCTGTACGCCATTGCGAATATCACGCAGATTGGCGATCTGTGAACCCATATGGAAATGCAACAACTGCAGCCAGTCCAGGTGGTCGCACTCGCGCAGCCATTCCACCAGTTCCAGCAACTGGCTGGCGGCAAGGCCGAATTTAGCGCGCTCGCCGCCGGTGTTCTGCCAGTTACCCGCGCCCAGCGACGCCAGTCGGATACGCACCCCCAGCACTGGCTGCACCTGTAAGTCCGTCGCGGCTGCCTGCACCAGCGGTAATTCATCCGGCTTTTCAATCACGATGATGGTATTTAACCCCAGCAGTCGGCCGATCAGAGCCAGCCGAATATACGCACGATCCTTATAGCCGTTGCAGATCAGCAACCCGCCGGGTGGACTGATGGCCAGCGCGGCCATCAATTCGGGCTTACTGCCCACTTCCAGGCCGCAGCCTGCCTGATGTACCAGGGTTTCAACCACGCTGCGCTGCTGATTGACTTTAATCGGATAGACCGGGGTAAAAGCGACCGGTAAGCGCTGGGCCTGTAAAGCCTTCTGGAAAGCCTGGCGGAGATTATCCGCGCGCTGCCGCAGGATTTGCGGAAAACGCAACAGCAGTGGTAGCCGCAATCCCCGTTGCCGGGCCTGATCGGCCAGTTGCGTGAGCGCGGTAACCGGAAGTCCGTCCAGACTGACGCCCAACTGGCCATGTTCGTCAATGGCAAACAGCCCTTCTGACCAGTTAGGCATGGCATAAGCTTCGCCAGCCTGCTGGCTGCTCCAGGTTTCGGTCATACGCTGAATCTAGCAGTCAAAAGGAGGCATTTTAGCGTTTTGTGCGGCAATACAGTTAAAATCGCCCGGCCATGATTAGTCTGAGCTGTGAACCAACGATGCTGCCCGAACAACGAGATACCCAAACGCCCTGGTTTTCTGAAGTCTATGAGCCTGCTGGAACCGCGCAAAGCTGGCGTCTGACGGCCGCGCGTCTGGATGCGCGGCGTACGCCTTATCAGCACATTGAGATATTTGCGACTGAATCATATGGCAGGCTGATGAGTATCGATGGCTGCGTCATGCTGACCAGTCGGGATAATTTTCTGTACCACGAAATGATGACCCATCCCGCTCTGTTTACCCATGGTCAGCCTCGTGATGTGGTGATTATCGGTGGTGGGGATTGTGGCACCCTGCGCGAAGTGCTCAAGCATGCCAGTGTGCGCAGCGCGGTTCAGATTGATATCGATGAACAGGTGACCCGCCTGGCGGAGATTTATTTTCCGGAATTGTGCGTTAGCAATAGTGATCCGCGCGCCCGATTGTTATTTGACGATGGCCTGGCCTGGATCAAGCACGCCCCGGATGCCAGCGCAGATAGCATAATTATTGATTCCACTGATCCTATCGGTCCAGCTGAAGGCTTGTTCGGCCCTGGCTTTGTCAGCGATTGCTTTCGGGTATTGCGTAGCGGAGGCCTGCTGGTGCAGCAGAGTGAATCACCACTGATTCATCAACCGTTGATCAAAGGCATTCGTGAGAATATGCGCCAGGCCGGTTTCACGGATATGCGCACCCTGGGGTTTCCTCAACCCTGTTACCCCTCCGGCTGGTGGAGTGCCACGCTGGCCGTGAAAGGTGATCATTCATTGGATGCGTTTCGCGAGCAGGACTCCAGAGCCAGATCGTTTGAGACAAAATACTACACCGCAGCCTGTCACCGTGGCGCGCTCACTGAGCCACCGTTTCTGCGCAAAGTACTGCAAGAGTCCGGATTGTAAGAACCGCCTTGGGGCGAGCAGGATTAGACCGTGCTTGGCGCTGCCTCCAGCTTATCGTGGTCGCGGATAACGCCTGCCTCGGGATCGTTATAAACAGCCTCATCCAGTTCACCTTCTGATTTGGCCACCACCGTGGTTACCATCGCATCACCGGTGATATTGACCGCCGTGCGCGCCATATCCAGAATCCGGTCGACGCCGATAATCAGAGCGATGCCTTCCTGTGGCAGGCCCACCTGGATCAGCACGGTGGCCAGCAAAATGATGCCTACTCCGGGTACGCCGGCCGCGCCGATGGATGCCATGATGACCATCAGCACCACGGTCAGGTACTGGCTGATACTCAGATCAACCCCGTAAGCCTGAGCAATAAAGGCGGTCGCGATGCCCTGCATGATGGCGGTGCCATCCATATTAATGGTGGCTCCCAGCGGAACGGTAAAAGAGGCCACATTATTATGCGCGCCCAAGCGGTTTTCGACCGTATCCAGGGTGACCGGAATCGTGGCGTTGCTGCTCGCGGTGGAAAACGCAAACAGCCAGGCAGCGCGCATTTTTTTCAGGAAGGTCAATGGATTCAAACCGGTAAACAGCGTCAATACCAGCGGGTAGGTCACCAGCAGGTGCAGCAGCAGCATCCCCAGCACCAGCAGGATATACACGGCCAGATTGCCAAAAATTTCCCCGCCGGTGGTAGCCGCCAGCCGCGTGATCAGCGCAAATACGCCATACGGCGCCACATACATCACGATGCTGACCAGTTTCATGATTACGTCATTAAAGTCCTCAAAAAATGCCCGGGTACGTTTGCCGGGTTCGCCGGACATGGTCAGCGCCACCCCGATCAGCAGTGAAAATACGATAATTGGAATCATATTGCCGCTGGCCATGGCCGCAACGGGGTTTTTGGGAACCAGGTTGGTCAATACCTCTACCAGCGAGGGCGCCGCGGCGCCGGTGTATTCAGCCGCGCTGCTCAGATCGGCGCCTGCGCCTGGCTGTACCAGCACCCCGGCGGTGATAGCGATGGTCACCGCTACGCCGGTGGTCAACAGATACAGCAACAGCGTTTTACCGCCCAGCCGGCCTAAGCGGGCAGGGTCGCCCAGAGCACTGGCGCCGCAGATCAGTGACACTACTACCAGCGGCACCACCAGCATCTGCAAGGCATTGATAAACAGCCTGCCGACAATCTGAAACAACCCATCGATCAGGAACACATCAATCCAGTTGCCCGGCATCAGCCGCAGCAGCAACCCGGCGGCGATGCCTGCGAACAGGCCAATCATGATCCGCGTGTTGAGGCTCAGGCCGGAACCTGAAGATGATTTTTGCTTGCTTGCTGTCATAAGTTATTCCCGGAAGTCAGGCACCGATGTGAACACCAATGCGGGTCTAAACTGTTAAGTTAATTGCTGCGTATCACCCAATGCAGAACACCGGATCGGCTGAAACCGGGCAGCTCAGCATGCTCAACGCCTGCGCCACGGCCATCAGGTCAGTTTAGCTTAATCCTGATGAGACATTATTTTAGCGCAGGGTTGGGCTACAATTGTCTGTTACCACTGACCAAGCCCTATTGCCCATGACTGACGCCGCGCACAAACCGGACCACGCACCAGTTACTCATTTTATTCGCAACCGTATTCGCGACGATGTCGCGGCAGGCAAAAATGATGGCCAGGTGATCACCCGGTTTCCGCCCGAACCCAATGGTTATCTGCATATCGGGCATGCCAAATCGATTTGCCTGAATTTCAGCATGGCGCAGGAATTCAATGGCCAAACCAACCTGCGTTTTGATGATACCAATCCACTCAAGGAAGAAGCATTGTTTTATGAGCGGATTATGGATGATGTCCGCTGGCTGGGTTTTGAGTGGGCCGAATTGCGGCATGCTTCCGATTATTTTGAGCAACTGTACGGATTTGCGCGTGAATTGATTGCAAGCGATAAAGCCTACGTGGACAGTTTGCCGGCTGAGCAGATTCGCGAATATCGCGGCACGCTGACCGAACCAGGCAGAAACAGTCCGGACCGCGATCGGCCGAGCGCCGAAAGCCTGGAGCTGTTCGAGCGCATGAAGAATGGTGAATTTGCTGATGGCGAACGGGTGTTGCGGGCCAAAATTGATATGCGTTCCGGCAACATCAATATGCGCGATCCGGTGCTCTATCGGATCCGCCGGGCGCACCATCAGCGCACCGGCGATGAGTGGTGTATTTATCCGATGTACGATTTTGCCCATTGCGTATCGGATGCCATTGAAGGCATCACGCATTCGCTGTGTACGTTGGAGTTTGAAGATCATCGCCCGTTGTATGACTGGATTCTCGACAACATCTCGATTGGTTGCCATCCGCAGCAGATAGAGTTTTCACGCGGCAATCTGGATTTTACGGTGTTAAGCAAACGGCGCCTGCGGCAATTGATCGAAGCGGGCCACGTGGCGGACTGGGATGATCCGCGCATGCCCACTATTGCGGGTATCCGCCGACGTGGGTATCCGCCGGCCGCGGTGCGGGAATTCTGGGAAAGTGTCGGGGTGTCTAAATCGGAAAGCATTATTCCCATGAGTGTGCTGGAAAATGCGGTACGCAATGAGCTCAACGAAACCGCGCCGCGGGCTATGGCGGTGCTCAACCCGCTGAAAATCATACTGACCAATTTCCCACCAGACGACACCCAGTGGGTGGGCGCCGCCCGGCATCCGCAGAAGCCTGAATTTGGCAGCCGCAAAGTGCCCATTACCCGTGAGTTATATATTGAGCAGAGTGACTTCATGCTGGACGCACCCAAGAAGTTTTTCCGTCTGAAGCCGGGTGGAGAAGTACGGCTGCGTAATGCCTTTATCATTCAATGCAATGAGGTTATTGAGGATGCAACAGGCCGTGTGATCGAGTTGCACTGCAGTTATGATCCGGACACTATCTCTGGCCAGCCGGGCGCCGGACGTAAGGTCAAAGGCACCATTCACTGGGTTTCCGCCGAGCACGGCTTGCCTGCTGAAGTGCGTTTGTATGACCGTCTGTTTAATGTCGCCAATCCATTGGCGGATAAGCAGCGTGAATTCACGGATATGCTTAACGCTGAATCACTGGAAGTGCTTAGTGATGCGGTGGTTGAACCGTCTCTGGGGGAAGCCGAGCCTGGTGATTTCTGTCAGTTTGAACGGACCGGCTATTTTGTCGTGGATCAGGATTCCAGCCCCGAAAAGCTGGTGTTTAACCGCACCGTGGCGTTGCGTGATACCTGGGCGAAAGTAGCCGGGTGAGGTGGGTTTTGCGGAGGTTTTCTCTGCACTTTAAGTTGTCATTCTGAACGCAGTGAAGAATCTTTTCCGGTTGGAAACCGGCGGATAGATTGAGCAGATCCTTCGCTGGCGCTCAGGATGACATGTATGAGTTCTGCATGGGTGTTGGGCACTCAAAGGTTGCCGCCCCGGCAAAGGCTGTCATTCTGAACGCAGTGAAGAATCTTTTCCGGTTGGAAAACGACGGATAGATTGAGCAGATCCTTCGCTGGCGCTCAGGATGACAGTATGAATTCTGCATGGGTGTTGGGTATTTTCAATGGTTGCCGCCCCGGCAAAGGCTGTCATTCTGAACGCAGTGAAGAATCTCTTGAGCTTGATTGATGGGTAGTGTGGAGAGATCCTTCGCTGGCGCTCAGGATGACATGTTATGGGTTCTGCATGGTGTTGGGCATTTTCAAAGGTTGCCGCCCCGGCAAAGGCTGTCATTCTGAACACAGTGAAGAATCTCCGCACGCTAGCCGTGTAGGAACATATATGGACAGGAATTAATTGAGAGACCTGCACGCTGGTCTTAACCCAGCCTACGACTCTGCAAGCTATCCTCTCTTCCCGCCATTTAAGCTGCCGAACGCGGTGGGGCGTGGCGGGTGGGACAGCAGGGATGCTGTCCCAGGTCCAGGCGGCAGGAAGCCGCATCGAAGCGTGCCCGGCTAAGCACCGCAGGCTGAGGGAAGCCCGCAGGGCCTGTGCAATCAGGCCATGTTTCTTTGCTGACTTTCTTGCGCCAAGAAAGTCAGTCGCCTCAGCTCACGCAGTGAGCGGCGAAAGCTTCTTCAGCTGTGCTATACAAATAGCATGTGGAGGTTCTTCACTGCGTTTAGAATGACAGTTTAGAGTACCGTAGGCTGGGTTAAGATCCAGCGTGCAGGTCCGTCAGTTAACACCCAGAAGCAATCAACACAGCACAGCTAATCTTCTTGCCACTTCAGCTTGGGCAGGCTGGGTCCAGGACCCAACGCAGGACACCGTCACAAGCTTTTTAACGCAGCTGGACACAATGTCGGAAATACTTCTCTGGCGACTTTGTTGCGCCAGGAATGTCACACGCTATAACTCACGCAGTGAGTGGCGAAACAGGCGGATAAGGACGAAATAAAAATTCCCACCCGATATAATGCCCGGCAATCAAAATACGAAAACCCCTTATGAACCTCTGGTCAATTGAAGGCAATTCTCAACGTCTGGATGGTGGCGCGATGTTTGGTAATGTGCCGCGCGCACTGTGGTCCCGCTGGGTGGCGCCGGATGAGCAGCATCGGATACCGCTGGCTTGCCGGTGCCTGCTGGTTAAGGATCTGGATGGCCGGAATATTCTGCTGGAGACTGGCATCGGGACTTTTTTCGAACCTAAATACAAAGATCGTTATGGCGTCATGGAGGACCAGCACGTGCTGCTGGAATCGCTGCAGGCTGCAGGGCTTGAGCATAGCGACATCGATGCGGTCATTTTAAGCCATCTGCATTTTGATCACGCCGGTGGTCTGCTGACTTCCTGGCAGGAAGACAAGTCAGCGGAGTTACTGTTTCCTCGCGCCAGGTTTTTTGTCGGTCAGGAGCATTGGCGGCGGGCTCAGCATCCGCACCCGCGTGATCGGGCGTCATTTATTCCCGGCTTGAATGAACTACTGCAGGATTCAGGCCGTCTGCACTTGATCGAAGGTGACCGGCACCCCTGGCTGGGCGAGCGGATACGGTTCAGCTACAGCCATGGGCATACGCCCGGTTTGATGCTGACTGAAATAACTGGTGCGAACGGCGCTGGCGGGGTGGTTTACTGTGCGGATTTAATTCCGGGCCGTGCCTGGGTGCACTTGCCGGTAACCATGGGCTACGACCGTTACCCGGAAAAACTGATTGATGAAAAGCGCCGGTTTCTGGCCGATAAGCTGGCACGGGACGTGCGGCTGTTTTTTACCCACGATCACGGCTGTGCATTGGCGGCTGTGGCGCAGGACGATAAAGGCCGTTATCACAGCAGTAATGAGCAACAGGCACTGGCAGGCCTGGCACTGTAATCGGAGCACTATACCGACCTGAGCATTACGGCAGATCAAGCTGAAGTTCGGGCAGCCAGCGGCCGGGAATACTGCCCGATGCGCGTTGCCCGATCAGATGCGCCCCGGTTGAGCGGTAAAAGTCCGCCGCGTGCGGGTCGCTTTGGATGATCATCCGTCGTGCACCCAGTGCATTGGCCTGCTGCCTCGCCCGATTCAGCAAAGCACGCCCGATACCCTTGCCGATCATGGCCGGTTCAACAAACATTGCACCCAGCTCAACGGATTGGTTGCCGTGCTGCTGTAACGCGTAAAAACCACACAGTATATTCTGCTGGAGGGCGACCACGTAATATAAATCCGCCTGTTGCAGTGTCGCGGTGCTGACCGTCATCTCATCCCGGCAGGCCGCAATGAATTCAGGCGAATAGCCCCAATGTGCCTTGGAGCGCAGCGCCAGCGCGCTCAACGCCGATGCCTCAGTCATTCTGGCCGGGCGCAGTACCAGGTCAATAGCAGACAAAACGTGCAAGCGGGTTTATTCCAAGGCTGTGTCGGTGTGGCCGGTCCAGCCCGGTCCGCGTACCACTAGCCCTGGGGTGGCGCCGGTGTGTTCGCCATCTTTCAGCACCAGCTCGCCATTAACCAGCACATGCCGCACCCCGGTCGCGTACTGATGCGGCTCGGTGTAACTGGCGTGATCGATGACAGTGGCCGGATCAAAGATCACCAGGTCAGCAAAATAACCGGCCTTCAATAAACCCCGGGCGCGAATTTTCAGATTCTCTGCCGGCATTGAGGTCAGCCGGCGGATGGCTTCGCTGAGGCTGATGACCTGCTGATCGCGGACATAATGCCCCAGCAGACGCGCAAAGGTGCCATAGGCGCGGGGGTGTGCGCTGCTGTTCAGAAATACACCAGCATTGGTGTAAGAGCCTTCATCCGAACCAAACCCCATCCAGGGTTGCGCGATTTTGGCGGCAACATTGTCTTCGGACATCAGAAAAAACACTGCGCCCACACGGCTGTCATCTTCAATCACCAGATCGATCATGGTCTGTTCCGCGCCGGTGCCGCGCATCGCCATGACTTCGGCCAGGGTTTTACCGGTCAGCGGCTTGAGCGCAGCGGAACGAAAATCGATCAAAATAACCTGTTCCGGCCCACCGGCTGCCATATAAAGGTTTTCCCAGGCATCGGTCGGCGTGCGCATCTCCTCGATTAAACGCGTGCGGATATCGGCTTGCTGCAGACGCGCTACCCAGGCGGCGTGCCCACCCTCCTGTACCCAGGGGGGCATGGCGGCATTCAGGCCGGTGGCGCCGGCCGTGTAGGTGTACATATTGGCGCGAATATCCAGCCCTTCAGCGCGGGCCTGATTAACCCTGGCAAACACCTCATCCAGCTTAGGCCAGTTGGCCTCGCCAGCGGCTTTCAGGTGGTAGATTTCTGCCGCCGCGCCACTGTCACGGGCTATCTGGATGAGTTCGTCAACCGCTTCCAGCAGGTTATTCCCTTCGGAGCGGATATGTGAAATATAGCTGCCGCCAAATTCAGCCGCGGTTTTGGCCAGTGCGGTCAGTTCAGCGGTGTCGGCGTAAAATGCGGGCGCGTAGATCAACGAGGACCCGACGCCCAGTGCGCCTTCCTGCATGGCCTGGCGCAGTAGCGCCTGCATAGTGTTCAACTCGTCCGGGCTGGGTGGCCGGTCGTCGCGGCCGATGGCATGGATACGCAGCGTCGTTGCGCCCACGAACGAAGCGATATTGGTGGCAACGCCACGCGTTTCCAGGTGCTCCAGGAATTCATTCAGAGTTGTCCAGGGCATGGAGTATTTGATATCGCCCTGCTGCTGGATGGCTTCTGCCCGCATGGCATCGGTTAACGGCCCCATTGACCAGCCCTCGCCGAACACTTCCAGGGTTACACCCTGGCGGATGTCACTCTGCGAACGGCCATCTTCCAGCAGGCTGACCGGCGCCCATGACAGCATATTGATAAAACCCGGACTGACCGCCAGTCCGCGTGCATCCAGAACCTGATCCGCGCTGGCATCATCCAATGGTCCGAGCGCCGCGATCCGATCTCCGTGGATGGCCAGATTGGTACGCCGCGGTGGATTTCCGCTGCCATCATAAACACTGCCATCGCGAATAATCAGATCGTAGTGCCGGACTGTGGCAGTGGGCTGATGATCGGTTGACGGCTGCTGGCAGCCGGTCAGGCCCGCTGGTACGACCAGCGCGGCCACGATGAGAGCGATTAATCTATAGTTCCCAGGCATATTGGAGCACTCTGTTAAGCAAGCTTAGCTGCAGGTGGCCGTCAGCGGCGGATAGTGTCAGTCAGGACGCTGAAAACCGCCCATAACGGCTTAGTATAATCGCAGACCAGCCAGTAAATGGCTGCTGTTGTTTCAGCCGGTAATGCGCCATGCATTCAAATAACGATAATAAATCGCTGACTTTTGAGATTACACTCGACTCAATTCCGGAATGTATCAACCCAGTTTGCCATGGGCCGGTTTTATGCTCAAAATGGACCCATTGGTTTATAGCAGTATGTTTGACCCATGTAGGCGGGTGACTCGCCTTGGCGAAATCGCACCAAACTATCGCGGGCATGGTCGGGCCTCCCTGCACAGGCGGTCCACTTCTGAGCCGGGACCAGCGGCGGATGCTGGTTTGCAGGCCGTTACAGGGCTATAAACGAGCATAATGACAATATTAAAAGTTTGATGACAATGGGACGTGCGTTTTACTAGCCATAATGATAGATCATTCCACTAACGGTATGAATTCATCCTCCGGAAGTGATGATCGAGGTTCGTCATTGTCAGAACGCATTCACGCGGGCGATCGTTCCGCGGAATCAGAGCTGGTGCAAAAATACTCCCGGCCGACCCAGTTCATGCTGCAATACCGCTGTCACGATCCGGCTCAGGCGGAAGATCTGGTGCAGGATACGATGACCATCGTGATTTCGCACTTGCGCAAGAGCCCGCTGGAGAACCCGGATGCGCTGCCCAAATATATTCGCCAGATTGCCATGAACCTTTTTATTGGTGAATACCGCAAGCAACAACGCCAGCAGACCTCACCTGATCAAGCCGCCATTGAACAGACCGTGGCCGAGCAATCCAGTGGTTACGATGTGATTCATCAGCAACAGGTTGCCAGGGCGGTGCATCGTATGCTGGCGGAACTGCCACAACAACGCGACCGTCAGATTCTGCGGCTGTTTTATCTGGCGGAACAGGATAAAAGCAGTATCTGCAAGCGGCTGGCATTGAGTGCCGCCCACTTTGATCGCGTTTTATACCGGGCTAAACAACGCCTGCGTAAACTTTATGACGAGGAGCGTCAGACCGATGAAAAAAACTGAGCATAACAGCCGGGAAGATGAGCAGCGGGTGAGAGAATCCGACTGGTCATCGCATTAAGTACGTAACATGGAAAGTAAATTGAGATGGAACTCACTATACATTTGGGGTTGGTAGCATGACGATTAGTAAAGATCAACAACAGCGTATTGACGCTTACATACGCGGAAAACTTGATCCACAGACGGCTGCCGACTTTGAAGAGGCTTATCTGCAGGATGCAGAGTTGTTGGCTGAACTCGAACTGGCCTATGCTTTACAGCAGGGTTTGCTCGAGCAGGAATATCAGCCAGAAATTGGTGTAAGAGTGGCATGGTGGCAGAGGCTAAGGACAGCCTGGTGGCGGCCTGCGGGGGCGTTTGTAGCAACTTCAGCAATTGTTGTTTCAACTCTGGCGTTCACGCTCTTACAACAAAGTCGTCCGGACCTGCTGACGGAACAGCAGGTACAGGCGACGTTTCAACCCGATGTATCCATCGTGACATTTTCACGTTTGCGGTCAGCACAGGAGAATACAGAGTTCTCCGCGGTTATTTCTCCTGATCATTTAACATCGGGGTTGGCAATACTGGAGTTTGAAATAGACTGGCCTCCCCAGTCTGTCTACCAAGTCACGATTGCCGCGCAGGGAGATAATCGGCTGGAACCAATTGTTGCCAGCGTTAAACCTGATGATCGTGGATATTTGGTTATGGCATTGCCTGCCAGCTACCTGCAAGCGGGCGATTACCAGATTTTAATATCAGCAACACAAAATGAGGTGCCCAAGCAAGAGTATACCTTGCGCGTCAATCCGACGTCCTGATTTAACGTGCCTAAAAGGATTGACAATGAAACTACGTACCTCAAGCAGAGTAAAAAATATTGGTAAATGTACTGGTGTTCTAATTATTACCTGGCTGCTCTACAGCCTGGCCGTCATCAACACCGCTTCCGCCAATAACCTCCTCGATACATTACTCACTGATGCCTCGGCCTGTTCTACGGGCTATGCCGATATCTGGATTGTTACCAGGACCTGCGATATCGGCAGTTCAACCGACATCAAAGTGGATGATGCCATCCACATTCAGTGTGACACGGCGACCAGCCAATGGTCCGTTGATTTTTATGCAGAGCCAGCGGGTGCTGATCCCAATATCATCACCAGCGATGCGATTCGTTACCCGATATGCCCGGGCAATGGCTATCTGGAGCTAAACGAAGCGGGTAATCTGGTCATGCGCTGTAATTTCTGGGAAGCGCAGGACAATTTGGTCAAACAATTGGAGTTTGAGATGGATAAGATCACCGAACAGGGATATTCAGGTGAGCGCACAATGCAATGGAAGGTCATTGAGCGCGATAACCCCAATGTTGTTTGCGGCACCAGTGGCAGGCCGGATAATGGTTCTGATACTGGCGGCAGCCGTACGATTGCGGATGAATAGGCGAAATAGGGACATAGCTTAATGAATACACATACTTACAGAACACTACTTTCACGACTTGGTATAGCACTGCTATTTTGCTCCTGCAGTGTTATCGCCAGTCAGCCCGCACCGTCTGGATTGAACAGATCACTCGACGCCGGAGAAGGCTGGACATTTGAGATGCCGGCTGACGCCAGTGCCTTCCTGGTGATTCAAAATGACGGAATTGATACCACCGCGGCCGTTCTGGATGCCGATAACAATGTTATCCGTCGGGCCGCCACATGGCGTGGCCGTGAAGGTAGATACATACTTGACCTGAGCGGGAATGATGAGTCTGGAATGCTGCATATCGAAGTCCGCAGCATCGAAGAGTTTGTCGCACGCGGCAGCGTAGGTGTTACCCGAATCGTGGTGTCAGCGGCAGACCAGGAACATGCCGATGTGACCGCGGGTTTACGCAGTCTAGCGCGGGCGGCTGATTATCATCTGGCGCATTTTTACGGCGGGACTGACCAGCGCGAGCTTGCGATGCAGGCTTACCAGGATGCACTAAGCCGTTTATCCGGCACCGCATATGCTGACTGGGAAGGGGATATTCACTACGAACTGGGCGAGTTATATGCAGAACTGGGGCTGTTAAGTAATGCCAGTGACAGCCACAATCAGGCTATCAGCATGTTCCAGTTACATTCCGACAGCAAAGGCCTCGCCGCCAGTTATAACGCGCTTGGCCTGATTAACAAGCGTCTGGGTTCGATTGATACAGCGATTGATTATTACCAGAGCTCCCTGGCGCTTAGGTCAATCGAGGAAGATGCCTTTTTTGTCGCCAGGGCACACAACAATATTGGTGTTGCCGAGTGGGAAAGTGATAATTACGCAGCGGCCAGCCAGTCTCTGGAAACGGCGCTGTCGTTATTTGCCAGCAAGCAGGTACGCCCGCTGGAACAGGTATTAAACCTCAGCGCAAAACAGATCAGCGCGCGTGGTGATCTGGTTGAGGTAGCCAACACTCTGAATAATCTGGCGCTGGTCAAATCATCCTCAGGTGATATCTCAAGCGCAGAACTGCTACTGCGCAGCGCGATAGAACTGCACGCGGATATCAAGCAGCCCAAACGCATAGCCCAGGTGGAATTTAATCTCGGTCAGGTCTTGCAGGAGCAGGGGCGTCTGGATGAAGCCCTGGAACACCTCGATATTGCCGCCGATACATTTGAGTCGCTGCATGACGATTATTGGTATGGGCAGGCACTGGAATGGATCGGTAATGTATATGCCGCGATCGATGAGCACGATGATGCCATCGCGCATTACAATCAGGCCTTACAGCTGAGTGGCGAAAACCAGCAGCAACGCGCCAACGTGTTAAACCGGCTGGCCAATTCAAATTGGCAAATCGGCAACACCAGCCAGGCCGATGCCCAGTTTGCTAATGCTTATGTCAGCTTTGTCAACAGCAATCAGCCGGCCTCCGCTGCGGTGGTAGCCAGCAAGCATGCTCAACTGATGCATCAACTGGGCCGTACCGAGCAGGCCCTGGAAAGCCAGCGTCTGGCCATCCAGACTCTGCACCAACTGGGTCAGGTCCGGGAAGCGGCGCGTGCTCAATCACGTTATGGCCAGTTGTTACTCAATGAAGGTGAACAGGCCTCCGCTGAGCAGCAGCTGGAAGAAGCCTTATACGGGCATCGTACGGTCAACGACGAACTGTATGAACTGGACACCCTGACTTCGCTGTCACGTGCTCACAACGGTCAGGCAGCACTGGATGCTGCCCGGGCTGCCACCGAGCTGGCCAACAGCATTCGGCTGCGCACCCTGTCGCCGGATCTGCAAAGTAATTTCCTGGCCAGCCGCAGAGGCGCGTTCGAGCAATATATCAATTTATTGGTGGACGCCGGACAAAGCGAACAAGCCTGGGCAATCAGTGAACAGGTGCGCGCACGCAGTTTGCTCGACCTGATTCAGGCGGACGGCGCTGATAGCGATGCTGCCAATGCTATCCGCAGACAGCGTGACCGTATGCTGGCACAACTGGCGGATGTTTCTCGGACTCAAGACAGCAATAAGCTGATCGAGTTGCGGCGCGAAATAGATTTGCTGGGAGGCCAGCTGCGGCATAATCAGAATCTGGTGGCCGATATGAGTGCGCCTTTGAGCGCCACGGAAATTCAGGTCAGGTTGAGTGACGATGTCACCATGTTGAGCTATTTTGTCGGTGATCAGCGCAGCCATCTATGGACCATAGACAGTGCCACGGTACGGCACTATGAACTGGCCAGTGCCGCCCGAATCGGTTCGGTGGCCACTGAGCTGACGCAAACTCTGCGCAGTCACCGCCAATCACCGAGCAGAATTACTTACATCGCTAATCAGCTCAGCCAACTGGTGCTGCAACCAGCCGCCGACGATATCAAAAACCGCGAGTTGGTGGTAATCGCCGATGGCAGTCTGCAGCTGGTGCCATTTGGGTTATTGCCGCTTGATGCGGATGGCTCCAATACGCTGCTTGACAGCACCACGGTAACCTACAGTCCATCGGCAAAAGTATTTAACCTGCTGGATGCCGAAAGCTTCGCGCCGGCGGCCAACATTGTGGTTCTGGCGGATCCCCTGGCAACTGATGCAACCCCGCTGCTGACCGCTGACGATGATCTGCTGGCACTGCCTGAAATTCAGTTTGCCAACTTGATGGCGCAACGTTCGCTCAGTCAGAGTGGCGTGAATATTTCTGCCTTGCCGGGTGCGCGTCTGGAAGCGGCGGCGATTGAAGAAGCCGTCAGTGCTTCAACCAATCCGCGTTACGGCAGCAACGTGCGAGTCATGACCGGCGCCAATGCCAGCCATGATTTTGTGGCCAACGGCGGACTGCGTGAATATGGTGTGGTGCATTTTGCCACCCATGGCATCGTGGATGCCGATTTGCCTGAACTGTCAGGGCTGATTCTGGCACGCAACCAGGACGACGACAGCATGTCCTATCTGCGCCCGCATGAAATTGCCACGCTGGATTTGAATGCTGACCTGGTGGTATTGAGTGGTTGCGAAACCGGTATCGGCAAATCAGTCGGCAGCGAAGGTTTATTAAGTCTCAGTCGTCCGTTTTTAATTGCTGGTGCGCGGCAGGTCATTTCCAGCCTGTGGCAGGTATCAGACCGAGCCACCGCGCAGTTGATGGACCGCTTCTATTTCCACCTGTTGCAGGAGAACAAGTCTCCGGAAATGGCGTTACGTCTGTCACAGCAGTGGCTGCGTGAACAGCCGCAATGGGAACACCCCTATTTTTGGGCAGGCTTTGTATTGCAGGGCGGCCGCAGTGTCACTGCGCCGATAGCTCAGCTTGCAGGCCTGACCGAAAAACCATCCCCACCCCCGACGCTGGTGAGTGCAGCGCTCTAATGTAGTCACACCAGGACGGCGCCTTGTCGTCCGGGCTTAGCGTCTTTAGCCCGCCTTATTGGCGGGCTTTTTTATCCGCGGACGAATCCGGTTCACGGCGGGTTTGACCGGTTTGGCTCTTACTGACCAGTCGGGGCGCACAATCTTTGCATTCCGCTACCCAGGGCAAGTATGCTCACCCGATGAATCATCAGGAGTACCGCATGACAATCCACCGCAAAGTTTTCCAATGCTTACTGGCTGCGTTGCCGCTGGCGTTGAGTTTCAGCGTCTGGTCGGCGCCGGAACGGTCTGAGCTTGACCGTCTGGCCGCGGAATCACAAACTCAGGTGGTCAACTGGCGACGGCATTTCCATAGCAACCCGGAATTGTCCAATCGCGAATTTGAAACTGCCAAATATCTGCAGGCAGCGCTGCGCGATATGGATATCGAAGTGGTTGAAAGTGGTATTGCGCATACTGGTGTTGTGGGTTTATTGGAAGGTGGGCAGCCGGGACCGCTGGTTGCCATCCGTGCCGATATGGACGGCTTGCCGGTGACCGAGCAGACCGGCCTGGATTTTGCTTCTGTCGTTACCTCCGAATACCAGGGCAAGGATGTTGGTGTGATGCACGCCTGCGGTCACGATACACACATGGCGATGGCATTGGGTGCTGCGCGTGTGTTGAGTGCAATACGTGATGAACTACCAGGATCAGTATTGTTTATCTTTCAGCCTGCCGAAGAAGGCGCGCCACTGGGCGAAGAAGGTGGTGCCGAATTGATGTTGAAAGAAGGCCTGTTTGAGCGGCATAAGCCAGAAGTCATTTTTGGCATGCACGTCGGCCTGAATATGCCCGCCGGGCAAATGGCGGTACGCGGCGGCCCCATTATGGCCGCGGTCGATTACTTATTGATCGACGTCAATGGTGTGCAAACCCATGGCGCACGCCCCTGGGGAGGTGTTGATCCGATAGTGGCCAGTGCTCAGGTGATATTAGGCCTGCAAACCATTGCCAGTCGTCAGCTCAATCTGACCAAAGTGCCGTATATCATCACCATCGGTAAAATTGATGCCGGCGTGCGTAACAACATTATTCCCGACAAGGTGGAAATGCACGGCACTATCCGTAGCTTTGATCTGGAAATGCAGGACGATATCCATGCCCGCATCAAGCGCACCGCGGAGAATATTGCCGCGAGTTCGGGCGCTACCGCCGATGTCACTATCACCAAACAATACCCGGCCACCGTCAATGATCCGGATTTGACCGCGCAAATGCTGCCGACGCTGGCAAGAGTCAGCGGCGAGCGGCCATTGGTGACCCCGGACCTGGTTACTGGTGCGGAAGACTTTTCGTTTTTTGCACGTGAGGTTCCCGGCCTGTACGTGTTCCTGTCCAATATCGCACCCGGAGAAACGCTGGCAGGTTCGCCCAGCAATCACTCGCCATTTTTTGATATGCACGAACCCAGTATGGAGATCGGCGTACGTGCATTCACGCACCTGGTGGTCGATTACCTGCAGCAACAGCAATAGTTAACCAGCATGGGGGCAGATGATGAACTGACCCTGGGCCCAATTGACCAGATTGATTGGCCCGATGCCCAGGTAAAACTGGCGCAAGGCGCGGTGCTGGTCACCGCCAACCAGCGCCAGGCACAGACCCTACTGCTGCGCTATGCTCGAGTCCAGACCAGGGCAGCCTGGCCCAAACCTGCGATTTTGGCCTGGCCGCAATGGTTGCGTCAGGTATTTGCCGAATACAGCCTCCGGCACAACACGCCTACCCGGTTACTGGACGACGCCCAGTGTGACTGGTTATGGCAGCAGATTATCGATCAGGATGCTGCCAGCGATGGCCTGTTAAATCGTGCCGCCTGTGCTCAGGCGGCACACTCGGCGTGGAATCTGGTGCAGGATTTCACCATTACCGAGCATCAACTGCAACGCTATCCCTCCGCGGAAACCGATGCCTTTATCCGCTGGGCCAATCAATACGCGCTGCAACTGGAACACTCGCAGCTGATCGATAACAAGCAGTTGGCTCGCTGGTTAAACAACCGCCTGCGAGACCAAACCTGGCAGCCGCCGGAAACCTTGCTGACTTACGGCTTTGAGCGCTGGCTACCGGCACAACAAAATTTGCTGCAAGCCATGCAAGCGAATGGCGGTGAATTGCATGAGTTGACCTTGCCCAGCCGGGCACAACAGCTGCGGGTGGTTGCGGGCATTGATGCCGAGCAGGAGTTGTTGCAGGCCGCGCAATGGACTCGGCAGTTATTGACCGAGCATGCCGATAATGAACAAATGTCGATTGCCATTGTGGTGCCGGATCTGCATCGTCGGCGGGCGCAGGTCGATACCGTACTCACCCATGCTCTGCACCCCCAATGGAATGGCCTGGAAGAACCCAGTCTGGATAAGCCTAACCTGGACGCAGGCAAATGGTTTGATATATCCGCTGCCGCAACGCTGGATGAGCAACCACTGGTGCGGCTGGCTTTTCAATGGCTGACCCTGTTGCAGGGCGATGCGCCGTTTGCGATATTCAGCAGCCTGTTGCGCAGTCCTTGGCTAAATGTTGATGAATGCATGGCACGCAGCCGTTTAGAAGTGCATCTGCGCAGTCTGGGTCTGGCACGGTTTTCGGTTGCCGAGGTGATGCAGTTGGCCGGTTTAAGCGAGGCGGCGTGGCACGCGCCGACACTGCAAGCGCATTTGCGGATTGTGATGGAAGCCAGAGCATTGTTCCGGCAACGTCAACCCGCCAGTATCTGGGTAGAGCGCGTGTCAGAATTATTGCATCAACTTCAATGGCCATTATCAGATGCTGCCGCCAACCACGAAGACAATCGCCTCGACCATAGCCTGCGTCAACGCTGGCGTGAATTGCTGGAACAATTCCGCAGGCTCAGCCCCAGCAATGAACAGCTTCCGGGGCGTGCGGTACTGAGCTGGCTGCAACGTCTGGCCCGCCGTGTGCCGGTGCAACAACGACGCCCACATGCCCGGGTGCAGGTGCTGGGTTTGCTGGAGGCATTGGGGCAGCGTTTCGATGCTATCTGGGTGACCGGGCTCACAGCCTCCAGCTGGCCCGCCGCACCAAGGCCTGATCCATTGCTACCGGTGGTGCTGCAACGCCGTCGGCAAATGCCGAACTCAAGCGCGGAGCAAGAGCTGCGCTATGCCCGCCATGTCACCGCCAGCCTGCAAGCCAGTGCTGCGCAGGTGGTGTTCAGTTATGCCAAAACCGACCAGGATGCTCACCAGCAAGCCAGCCCACTGATCCGTGAATTGGCCAGTATTGAAGAATTGCCCGCTATCCATGCTCAGCCGGTGTGGCAGCGGATGTGGCAGCAGCGGCAACTGGAAGCCTATGTTGATCAACAGGCACCGGCACTGATGGATTTGAGTGACGATGCCGCTGCCTCAGCGGGCGTGACCCACGGTGGCAGTGGCGTACTGAAGGCCCAGGCGCAGTGTCCGTTTCAGGCAGTGGCTGCTTATCGCCTGAAAACCGAGGCACTGAGCCCAATTCAGCCCGGTATCAGCGCCCTGCAGCATGGCAACTGTGTGCATGCGGTAATGCAGGCTTTCTGGCAAGGTTTTGATCCGCGGCAATTACCGGATAAAAATACCCGCACGGCTCACCTGACCACCTGTATCGAGCGCGTACTGTCACACAACACTATCCCTTGTTTACGTCAAACGCGCCTGCGTGAATCTTACCGCGAATATCTACAAACCAAGCTTGGCCGCTGGCTGGCCATTGAAGCCGAGCGCAGCACTGACTTCACCATCCAATCGCTGGAACAATCCAAACGTCTGCAGCTGGGCCCATTACGCTTGCAGGTGCGCATGGACCGGGTGGATCAACTGGCTGATGGCAGTCATCTGGTGCTGGATTACAAATCCGGCACAGGCAATCCGAAGCAATGGACCGATGAACGTCTCAGCGAACCGCAATTGCCGTTGTATGCACTGCACACGCCGGATATTGGCGGTGTGGCATTCGCGAACCTGCACCCGCAAAAAACCGGGTTCAGCGGCTTTACTCTGCGACCAGGTCAACTGCCCGGCGTGCCAGCGCTGGGACAAGGTCGCGGTGATTTGCATCGCATGGCAGACGATTGGACATCGCTGCGGGCATTCTGGCAGTCGCGGCTGGAAAAGCTGGCGGATGGTTTTTTTCACGGCCAGGCACAAGCCGATCCATTGGGCAATGTCTGCCAATACTGTCGCCGCCACAGCCTGTGTCGCATTGCCAGTCTGGATGCCATAGAGCAAGCCGATGATCAGACACTTGAACATGACTGACGCTCGCCTGCCACAGGACCAGTCCCAGCGCCAGACGGCACTGGATGTCAGCCGCTCGTTTATCGTGCAGGCACCGGCTGGTTCGGGCAAAACCGGTTTATTAACCTTGCGTTTTCTAGCCTTGCTGGCGGTCGCGCGGCAGCCGGAAGACATTCTGGCCATCACCTTTACCCGCAAGGCGCGCGCGGAAATGCTCGAGCGCATCCTCAACGCCTTGCGACTGGCGGATGAGCCGCAGGAAAAACCGACCGATGATGCCTTTATCCAGCAGTTAACCGAACTGGGTAAACGGGCGCTGGCGCGTTCGGATCAGCAGGGCTGGCAGTTGCTGCACCAACCCTCACGGCTGCGCATTCTAACCATCGATGCCTTCAATGCCAGCCTGACCCGGCAGTTACCGGTGCTTAGTCAGTATGGCGCGCAGCCACAGGTGGCGGACAATGCAGAGCACCTGTATCGACAGGCCGTGCGGCAGCTGCTGCTGGCCGATGATCTGGAGCCCGAACAACAGCAAGCCGTATACGATTTACTGGCGCACACCGGCTTCCGACACGCGGTGCTGGAGCAGACGCTGGTGGACATGCTGGCGCGGCGAGAGCAGTGGCTGGAATTGCTACAGGTGGATGTGGATGCTGATCGGGTGCAATTGCAGAAGCTGTTGGCGGCCATTGTCAGTGAACAACTACAGGCGTTGCGTGATTCAGGTGAATCCGTTTGGTGGGGTTTGGTTAAATTGGCTCGATTTGCTGCTGAGCATTGCCAGCAATCAGACAAACCCAATGCGTCCACCACGGCCATTGCATCACTGGTAAATTTGGATGGTATACCTGCCGCTGATGAAGGTGAGTTGTGGAAATGGCAGGCATTATCCCATCTGTTATTGACCGCCGATGGTGCCGGTTGGCGCAAGCCGGGTGGGGTCAATATCAAGCTCGGCTTTCCGGCCAAAACGCCGGAAGTGGCCGCTATGAAGGCATTGCTGGAGGATCTGATCGAACAGGATGATCAGGCCCTGTTGCAGACATTGCAGGCCGTACGCCTGTTGCCGGAACCCAGCTATTCGGATGATCAGTGGCGCATGTTGCGGCCAGTGCTGGTGACTCTACAATTGTGTCTGGCGGAATTGCTGCTGGTGTTTCGAGAACAGGGCGAGGTTGATCATGTGGAGATGGCGGCGCGGGCCTTGCAGGCATTGTCGGCGCAAACCGATACCAGCAATCCCGATGAAGCCCCTAAAGACGCGCCCAGCGAACTGGCACTGAAACTGGACGCGCGCATTGCGCACATTCTGGTGGATGAGTTTCAGGATACCTCGGTGGGTCAGTTGCAGTTGCTGCGGCAATTGACGCGAGGCTGGCAGCTGGATGATGGCAACACGCTGTTTCTGGTCGGTGATCCGATGCAGTCGATTTACCGCTTCCGCAAGGCCGAGGTGGGTATCTTTTTATCGGTGTGGCGGCATGGTCTGGGTGGTATCGACCTGGAAGGTTTGCGGCTGACCGTCAATTTTCGTACTCAGCAAGCTTTGGTGGACTGGGCCAACCAGGCTTTTACCGAGGTGCTGCCAGCCGTGGATGATATGGATACCGGGGCGGTGCATTTCAGTGCGGCTGAGGCGTGGCATCCGGCAAAGGATGGATTGCCAGTCAGCACCTGGGTTGCCGCGGAGCCTGATCGAAGCGATGAGGCAACCGAGGTGATCAGCCGGGTACAGCAGGCATTGACGGATGAGACCAAAAAGACCGCCATCCTGGTCCGCCGCCGTAGCGATGCCATAGACATTTTGACGGCGCTACAGGCAGCCGATATCGCTTATCAGGCCGTGGATATGGCGAGCCTGGAGCAGACCCCGGAAGTACGCGATCTGCTGGCCCTGACCCAGGCATTGGTGCATCCGGCGGATCGGTTGTCTTGGTTGAGTGTGTTCCGTGCACCGTGGTGTGGTCTGGTACTGCCCGATTTGCTGCAAGTGTCCAAGGCGGGATATGGGCAGGATATTCTGGATGCGGATATGGCGGGTTTAAGCTCGGCAGGTCAGCAGCGATTCATGCGTGTCAGAGCAATACTTCAGGCTGCCGTCGCCAGCCGTCAGCGCTTGAGTTTACGGCAACTGGTCAGCCACGCCTGGCAACAACTCGGCGGCCCGGCCAGTTACCAATCCAACGCGGCACTGGACAATGCCCTGCGGTTTTTTGATTTGCTGGAGGAGCAATCGCAGGCTGGTGATCTGGATGATCCGCTGCAACTGCAAACATTGCTATCCCGCTATTACGCCCTGCCCGACACCCGCCCGGAAGCAGCCCGCGTGCAGGTGATGACCATCCATAAGGCCAAAGGCCTGGAGTTTGACGAGGTGATTTTGCCGGGGCTGGGTTACGGGCAACGGTTTGGGCATGGCATGGACCAGCCACTGTTACTCAGCGAAACCCGGCCGGTAAAGCAGGGCGGCAGTTTGTTACTGGGCATGCGCAAATCCGCCGCCGATGAAGCGCAAGACCCGATTTATCGTTTTATCGACAGCCTGCACAAAACCCGTGAGCAAAATGAAGCCCGGCGGTTGCTGTATGTGGCAGTGACCAGAGCCAGGCAGCGGTTGCATTTATTGGGGCATGTGAATGATAAGGGTGAGGCTGCTAAAAACTCGGCGTTGAGTTGGTTGTGGCCGGTGTTGGATGTTGAGGTGCAACCAGTGGCATCGACATTGGAATCGAGCGATTCAGACATCAATCAAGAATTACACCGTATAAGCCTGGAATGGCAACCTCCACAACCGCCGGAAGATAAGTTACTACCGTACGCTCAGGCGATGAGTTATGCCAATGATGAGCCGATTACGGATGATATAACGCATTCGCCGGTAGCGGCAGCGATTGGGCGGGTGGTGCATCGGGGGTTGGAGGCTTTGGTTAAATATGGGCAAGGGTGGTGGAAAGAACTGAATCAAATGGCATGGGTTGAGCGCCAGTTGCTGGGTGAAGGGTTAACTGAAGGCGATCTGGAAGCAGCCCATAAACTGGCTTATCAAGCTATACATAATACGCTGGAAGATGATACCGGCCAATTTTTATTGCAACCGCACCCGGAATCAGCTTGTGAACTGGCGATCAATTACTTTGAGCAGGGCAGACTGAAAAGTGCGGTGATTGATCGGAGCTTTGTTGATACGCAGGGCACTCGCTGGATCGTGGACTACAAAACCGGTTTGCACCGGGGCGGTTATGTTGAGGATTACTTGCTTTTGCAGATGGAACGGCATCACTCGCAAATGCGACGTTACCGCGAATTGATGTCCGAGCTGGATCGAAAACCCATCAAGTTGATGTTGTATTTTCCACTATTAAAAAAATCGCGGGAATTGACCGATTGAGTGATGCCCCGGTTATGTGGTGTGCAGTGAGTTGTTACAGTGGCGCACTTGGGTACACAGGCAGGGAGTTACGGTTAGCGGTTGATCGCGCAATGAAAAACTTTCGTATATTTCTGGCGCCGCCGGACGATGTGGCTGAGGAGCGCCGCATTGCTTTGGATGTGATTGACCGCATCAGTCACGAGCGGCGTTTATCAAACATCGGGGTGTTGGCAGGTCGGTTTAGGCTGCAACCGTAAACCGACAATTTTGCCTGCAAGGCGGTGCTTTAATCTATGCTCGCCATGCTAAGCTTAACCGCAGAAGGTCATCAGCCAAGGACAAGCATGCAAACCAAACTCGATATCACCAAAAACTGGCTACCACGCTATACCGGTATGCCATTGGACAAGTTTGGCGAGTATGTTTTGTTGACTAATTTTGACAACTACGTCCAGGCGTTTTGTCAGAAGTTTGGTTGTGATATCTACGGCGTGGGCCGGCCAATGCAGGCGGCGACCAATGCCGCGGGGTTGACCATTGTGAATTTCGGTATCGGTTCACCCAATACCGCGACCATTATGGATTTGCTCAGCGCCATTACACCCAAAGGTGTGCTGTTTCTGGGCAAATGCGGCGGCTTGAAGAAATCCACTGAACTGGGGCATTTTATTCTGCCGATTGCCGCTATTCGGGGCGAAGGCACCAGCGATGATTACTTTGATCCGGCGGTGCCTGCGCTGCCTTCCTTCAAACTGCATAAATTTGTATCCGATAAAATCGTCGAACGCGGTTTTGAATACCGTACCGGTGTGATCTACACCACCAACCGACGGGTGTGGGAGCATGATCGGGCTTTTCATCAGAAGTTGATGGACATGACCTGTATCGGCATCGATATGGAAACCGCCACTTTTTTTATCGTCGGTCATAAGAATCAGATATCCCGTGGCGCATTGCTGCTGGTTTCCGATGTGCCGACCACCCCTGATGGTATAAAAACCGAGGCCTCCGATAAAGTTATCACCGAGAGCTATGCCAGACATCATCTCGAAATCGGGATTGAAGCGATGACCGATATTGGCGATAAGGGCGAGCACACCAGGCATTTTACGTATTAAGTTGATTGGCCAGCGGATGAATATGGGGGGTTTAAGCAGTTCTGCTTGGCAGTAAGGATGATGGGTAAACCGGTTTAAGTGTTAGCCGTGAATCGGCAAAGGCGTTACCGTTTTATTGGTTTACGTCGCGTTGTGCTCCGGCGTCGCCCGCAAGCGGGCTCTTACCAATGCACTATCGGTTGACCTGTTGGGTCTGGAAGATACCAGGGAAATTTACTTTCGTTTTCTGCAAACTATCGAAACGGTTTCAGCCAATCACAATGATGCGGGAACTGATGTGCAGGGCTTTCAGCAGCAGCCGGCCATATCTCCAGACAGTCAGTGACATTATAATGGATGAACCGGTGTAGCAATTTACCGTGCGGTGAGTAAGTTTTGATGTAGGAGCCGCGCTTGCGGGCGACTGTTGCATTGATCCGCCGGGTTGCCCGCGAGCGGGCTCTACAGTTAAACAAATTGTAGACGGATTCCTATTGTGGGTGACGATGATGAGTTGCCGTTACAGCGGGCTTCTATATATAAACTTATCCTCAGGTCAATCAGATAATGGCATGGTTCCGATGGAATAACTGCCGGCAGGCTGCTGCAGCAATAGCTGGTTCGATTGCCGCGGACACTCAGCAACGCTGGCCTCACCACACAATACGTGCTACACAATGGTTGTGAAAAAAGACCTCAAAAAGCAGGCCATAGCTGAGTCCATTGCTGCCTATCTGGTAGCCAACGGCTTTGCCGACAGTGGCATCCGCACGCTGGCAAAAGCGGCGGGTACCAGTGACCGCATGCTGATGTATTACTTTGCTACCAAGGACGAGGTAATTCAGGCAGCCCTGATGCTGATTACTCAATCGTTGACTGCACATCTGGATAGCCTGATAACGGCTCAAACCATATCCGGTGATCAGTTGCTCGAGGTACTGACCCAGGCAGGTCGCAGCGAGGAATTCCGGCCGGTGATTCAATTATGGTTCGAGATTGTAGGTCGGGCCGTGCGGGCTGAACAGCCGTATCGAGACTGTGCTCAGCTGATTGCCGCTAACTGGCAACAATGGATGACCTCCAAGCTGCCCGAAGCACAGCATCATCAGGTCGAGGAGTTGTTTGCGCAGCTTGAGGGCCGGTTAATGCTGCATCTGATCAGATTTTGACGGATTAGCCAGTCGACTGGCAAAGAAACACAGCACAATGATAAACAAACGTAGCAGATGCTACATTCAGATACTGGTCTGAGCCTAATCCAGTAGCCGGTTTATGCACGCGCGCAACCAGATTTGCCGCTTGATCATCAGCGGATATTATTTGAACGGCTTACTACTGCCTGCGAAGCCGGCAGAATAGACTTGTCGAGCTTGGCAGCCACACCGACATTGCGGGCGGCCAGATTGACGACGTTATATTGCATCGAACTGCCCATCACCTGGGCAATCTGAGAGAGGGTTAAACCATAGTCGCGCTGCAGCCATTGAATCATGCCGGAGCTGGCGGTTTTCAAGGCTTCGTCCAGTGAACCGGCCTGACCGAGCACCATAATCTGCGCAGCGGATTCAACCCGTGGCATATTAATGGCCTGACCCTTGATCAGATCAACGGTGAACTCAACCTCCAGTGAGGTTTCAAGCGCATATTGAGAGGTTTCACCATCACCCTGCAGGGCGTGACCATCACCCAGATACAGCAGTGCGCCCGGTTGTTGTACGGCCAGATAAACGCTGTTGCCCTGGCGCACCTCTGAAAAATCCATGTTGCCACCGAAGCGTCCGGTATCGCCGGTGGATAGTGCCGGCCAGCCAAACCCTGGGGCAACGCCCAGCCCGCCGAGCATGGGCCGCAGCGGCACGGCAAAACTGCTGAGTGCACCGCTGGCGCCTGCGGGGCGGGCCAGTCCGGCTGCTCTGTCCAGCTTCCAGCGGACCGCTTTACCCAGCTCATTGGCCGAAGCCGCAAAACTGGAGTCAAGCGCGCGCCCGACGATGCTATCCAGACTGTCAGCGTAGTCCCTGTTGAGGGTGAGCCGTTTGATATGGATCACAAGCGTATCACCGGGAACCGCGCCGGCCACGAAAAACGGACCGGTCTGCGGGTTACCGAACAACGCCTGGGTAACGCCGTTTTCGTCAACACCGCCAGAATCAATGGTAGTGGTCCGCACCGTGTCACCGGGCCAGATGGTCAGTACCGGTTCCCGATCCGCGTTCCAGGTATTGGAGTAGTCGCTGGGCTTAAAGTCATAGACCCGCGGTGATCCAGTCGGGCGTTCGGGAATGCGCCTGGCTCGAAACGGGTGGGTGGCTCTGAGCTGGGCATTATTGGTGTCGGGGTAGTCTGCCGAACCCAGCATTTTGTCAGCCGTGATCTGCCCCTCAAATATGGCAAACTGCCCCTGAGCTCCGGTGGTCACAAAGCGTATATTCCCATCGATTATTTCACCGGAAAGCTGTTCACCATCGAGGTTGCCGGATAGCTGTGTCCCGCTGTGTTCCAGTATCAGGGTTGAGAAAGCCGGATTTCCCCATAGCTCGGTTCTGATAATCCATGTCTGTTCAGCCGCGGCCCGTGGACTGATAAGACTCATCCAAGACAACCCGATAGCAGCAGCAAAGCCTATGCGCAACATATTCAAACGGGACCTCAGCTTAAGATAAGAATTGGTGTGCTTATCAAACTAAGATGCGCTGGACTTCGCAAAGGTCGCAGGCGGGCGTTAATCCGCCTGTTTGGGCATGCTGGCATCGTCCAGTTCAGTGGCGCGCCGATGGGCATTACGATCACTGATGCGGGCCCAGTACTCGGCAAAGCCAGGGCGTTCATCAATAGTGCCGAACTGCAGGCCCCAGCCGATATGCGAACCAACATAAATATCGGCCGCGGAAAACTGCTGGCCGGTGATGTAGTCATTGCGGTTGACGGCATATTCCAGAGTATCCATGACGAATTTAAAATTGCCGTAACCCGCCATCATCTGCTTGTCTGCAGGTACTTCAAAGCCCAGTGACTTGTTGGTGATGGCCGCTTCCACTGGCCCGGCCGCAAAAAACAACCAGCGGTAATAATCCCCGCGCTGGTCCAGCGGCGGCGCCAGGCCCGCCTGCGGAAAGGCATCGGCCAGATAAGCACAGATGGCGGCGCATTCGGTGATGACGGTATCGCCGTGTTTGATGGCAGGCACTTTGCCCATCGGGTTAATCGCCAGATATTCCGGGGCTTTCATGGTGGTGCCGTATTCCAGCAGTTCCGTATGATAGCTGGCGCCGGTCTCTTCCAGCATCCAGCGTATGATGCGGCCACGGGACATGGGGTTGGTATAGAAAACAAGTGATTGGGTCATCGGTGTGCTCCTTGAGGGGTTACCGCCATAATGATGGTGCCTTTAAATGACACAGTTTACCTCAGCAAGGATGACCAACGGCCAGGGCTTGCGGTGGCCGTTGGTTGCCGGCGGTTAAGTCCGGTTGTTGCTTGGCGCTGTTGCTATCGCTGGGCCATTAGAGCTTTTCAGGTTGAGCTCAGCAGGCAGGTAATCGTTAACGATAGCAGTGCCAGCGTCCCGCTCTGACTGCCCAGCAATTCAGATGTCTGGCAGGTTGCTGGCGTAGCACGTAGACGGGTTTGCTGTAACGATGCCCATCGACGACATAACCGCGCTGATGATGCGTACAGGCGGCGAGTAAAAGTATCAGCCCGAAACAGATGATGCGTAGCATACTGAATGTTCCATGTGTGATTGATACTGGCTATAACGCGATAGGCTGGAATCGGTTGACGGCAGGGCTCGAACTGATTGCTATAAGCGGGTTAACCTGAAGCCCATGACAACGCCGAGTAACCGCTGGCGATATACTGTGCTCGGTCCAAAAGTTGCTCTTCCGGCAATCTGCATAGCCGTTATGTTATTTAAATTACTTGCCATTACAGGCTTTTATCTCGCCCTCACCGGCATCAGTGCTTGTCATCTTTACGCCAGCGATATCTACAAATACAAAGACGAGAATGGCCAATGGGTGTTTACCGATCAGGAGCCGCTGAGCGAGGCAGCAGAGACCATTCAGGTGCCAACCTCCGGGCAGGCCTCTCCGCAGCCGGTGGTGCTGGCGGAACAGATAGACGGGAATAATGTGCTGCGGGTGCGTAATCCGTTACCTGGGGACATTCAGGCTGAGGTGACCGCTTCAGCATTTGCTGACCAGCCGCGAAGACAAGTGGTGCCGGCCGGAGCGACGGTGACCCTTTACCGGGGGCGCGCGGCGATTCCCAGCTTTACCTTTCAATGGGTGCTGGGAAACCCGGCCAGCCGGCAGGATAACCATCAGTATCAGCTGCCGCTGCCAGCCAACCGCAGTTATCGGGTATCGCAGGCATTCAACGGCCGGTTTTCGCACGCGCAACAGCCCAGTACTTACGCGGTGGATTTTGAAATGCCGGTGGGCACCGACATCATGGCCGCCAGGGCCGGTACGGTAGTACTGATTACCGAAGATTACAGCTTTGGCGGTCAGAGTGATTATTTTCTAGATAAAGCCAACCACGTCATGGTGCTGCATGGCGACGGCACATACGCGATCTACGCCCATATTCTGCAGGGTTCGGCGGCTCTGAATGTGGGTGACAGCGTGGTGGCGGGGCAGCGTATTGCGCGTTCCGGATCGTCAGGCTATTCCACCGGTCCGCATCTGCATTTTGCAGTGCTGAAAAATATCAATTTTGAATCGTTGTCCGTGCCGTTCAGGTTTGTGGATGACAAGGGCAATTCATTTGTGCCGGTTGCCGGCATGCAGCTTGCACGGCGTCAATAATTACAGCTGGCAGGCCGGGTTGTCCCTGGGCACTGTCTGTTGCTGGTTGACCAGCCTGCTTCAGGTCTAAGCGTAAGCCGGCCAAATCCGTATTTTACTGATTCTTATAGTGCTTGCCGGCCCCGTTAGGCGGGCTCAGCAGTGATTCGGTCAGCGGCTCCGCCATGGCATCGTCCCACTGCAGTCCGAAGTGTTCCAGCAGCGGTGTCAAGGTGGCCTGTGGGTCTTCCAGTACCTGCCGGGTCAGCAGATCGACCCAGGGCAATACCAGTGCATGACGGGCCTGCTTTAACAGTCTTTGTTGATGCAGATAAACATCACGCAGTTCGTCCTGGTCCTGATAGCCGTTCCAGCGCCAGTGCAGACGCAGATCATCCAGATCATTTTGCAGATTGATGATGGTGGCGTCCGGGAACAGCCGCTGGATGGCAATCAATGCGCTGATGGGTAATTCCAGACTGTCGATCACCACCGGGCCAGGCTCGCTGCCCAGCGATTGAATAGCCTGCTTGCGGTAGTGGTTACGCAATAGCAGCCAGTCCGCTTCGCTGATCTGATCAAGCTGAGCCGGGTCGCGTGGCCAGGTATACAGATGGCGGCGGTCGGTGGTGCTGGAGTAGCGGGTGGCAGCCTCATTGGCCTGTACCGGCCGGTCGCGGATGACATCGATATCCGGATGAAATGACAAGGCCTGCAACAGCTTGGCGCGGGCGGTTCCGGGCCAGCCAAGTACAAACACCGGCGACATGCGCTGGCGGCCGGGTGGTTTGGGTGGCCAGGACAGTATCAGATCGCGATCAAACAGCGTCAGATCATCACTGCTGGTCTGGCCATCCGGGCCGGGTTCGGTAACAACATCCAGGCTCTGGCAGCGCTGTTGCGGCAAGGCATCCAGACTTTGCCAGGCCTGATTGTACTGGCCTTGTGCATGCAGTGCCTGGGCCTGCAGGCGCAGTGCTGACTGCTTGATATCGGCCGGCAGATTGTCATGCTCAAGCAGTTGCTGCGCCAGTTGCCGGGCCTTGTCCGGATCATCCTGCACATAGGCCAGGGCCCGTAACCAGGTGCCGGGGATGGATGATTGCGCAACCTGGTCGAGTTGATTCAGATACTGATGCGCGCTGTCCGCCTGGCGCCGGGTAACAGCCACCTGAGCGGCCAGCAGCAGATCCGGGTCCTCCGGATCGCGCACCAGCTGTTCAGCGATGTCTGCCGCTTTGGCATAATGGGCCTGGGCAAGATATAGCCGTGCCAGTTGTCGCTGGCCGGTCCGGTCAGTGGCCGGGAGCTGTTCGAGCTCTTGCCGGGCGGCATCCTGGCGGCCGGTCTGCTGCCAGGCAGTGGCCAGTAAATGGCTGATTTCAGGCACATCCGGACTGACTTTTTTAGCCCTGAGCAGCAAGTTGATTGCCTGCTGTGGCTGCCGGCCGTGCAAGTGCGCACGCGCCAGGTTGAACAGCAATTCCGGATGCTCAACGCCTTGCTGCAATAACTCCCGCCAGGCATTCACCGCGCCGACCATATCGCCGGTCTGTTCCAGCGCCTGACCCAGCCACAGCAGCAGCATCGGTTCGGATTGATAACGCTGGTCCCGGGAGCCCTGTGCGTTGTGAAAACACTGCACCGCAAAACCGGCCTGACCGCTGGCCAGAAAAGCCCGGCCCAGATGGGTCTGAATATAGACATCCTCCGGGTTAAGTTCGGCAGCGTTCTGCAGGTAGCCGAGTGCTTCATGCAGCTGAGCCTGCTGCAGCGCGATCACACCCAGATGCGCCAATGCGGTGGCTTTGACTTCCGGCTGGTCTTCGGCTGCGCGCATCGCGGCTTTCAGCTCAGCAGTGGCTTCTTCCAGCATATTACTGGCCAGCAATGCATAGCCGACGCCGATTCGCGAGCGCGGTTCATTGGGGCGCAGCTCACTGGCCTTGCGGTATCTCGCCAGTGCGCGCTGGCTGTCGCCGCTGCGCATATACAGGCCGCCCAGCGCGTAGTGATAGACCGGATTGTCAGGGTTGTTATCTATGGCCTCGTTGAGCAGGCTGATCGCTTCCTGCCAGCGGCTCTGCTGCTGACGGCACATCGACAGCATGTACAGCACTTCGTGATTGCCGGGCTCATCGGCCAGCATTTTTTGGTAGAGCGCATAGGCGGCTTCGTAATTGCCGTCCTGATAGTAATCCAGGGCTTCTTCAATCATGATTGTTGCAATGCTTCTGTGTGTGCGGCGATCCGGTTCGCCAGTTCCTGTTCCAGCCAACTGGTCAAAGCCCAGTTCTGGATAAACCCGCAATGACCGCCATGGTCATGCACCTCGATTGTCAGATTGGGGTTGTCGGGCAATAATGCAAAATCTCCGACCGGAATAATCGGATCGTCTTTGGCGGTGATGATAGTGGCGGGCAGCTGTAGAGCCTGCAGATAATCACCATCAATCGAATAGCCGCGGAAATAGTCATCCACCCGCTCATACTCAGTGTAGCGTTCTACCAGCAAGCGGGTCATGGCGTGTAAATCCTTAAGCTTAAACCAGTCATCGAACTCATATTGATCAGGAAACAGCTCGGCTTTCTTACGCAATGAATTACGCCACTTGCCGACGAAGTATTTCTGATAGATAAACAGGCCGTCCTGCATCGCGTCAAGCACATGCCGGGGCACAATGACCGGACTGACCGCGTAGGTATGCACTGGCGCGACCGGAAAAGTGTGCGCCCGGCAACTGACGCGCAAAGCAAAGTTGCCCCCCAGTGAAAAACCGACCAGAAAGACCGGGGTCTGGCTGTCACTGCTGAGAATTTTGACCGCATCAGCGACCTCATCCAGGCGGCAGGAATGAAACAGTCCCTCGTTTAGATAATGTGAAGTGCCGTGATCACGAAAATTCAGCCGGATGGTTTCACAACCGGCATGCCACAAGTGATTGCCGACCGCCATCAGATAACTGGAATCAACACAGCCTTCCCAGCCGTGCAGCAGAATGACCCGGGCTGTGGGTGAGCCGTTGCTGGCCAGTGTGCGCTTGGCCAGCAGGCGCACGCCTGCCGGGGTAGTGACCACTTCCAGCTGGCTGTGCCGCTGATAATCGGCTACCCGCTTTTTAATGCGCCAGCGGCGTGGCGGGCTGCTTACCAGCATGGATTGAACATGCTGATTACGCAGCAGGCCTGTCGGCTTGAATGGGTCGAATGCTTGGGTCATACAGGTCGTTCGCGCGAGGCGCGCTCATGGTCGAGGATGTTGTCGGGATCATAACAGGTGCGCACCTGTTGTTCTGCCCAGCGGGCCAGATCATTGCGCTGACTGCCGGCCGTGGTGTCCATCACCTCCAGGGCATGGACCTGTACCTGGGTGATGGGTGCGCTGAGCAGACGGAAAAAACTGACTACGAAGCCTTCTTTGGGCCGGAAGCGCGAACGCTGTGACAGCCGGCCATTTTCCAGATAGCGGATGGCCAGCGGCTGGACCGGTATCCGGTTGTTGATCGCCGGCGCAAACATACGCCCGTGGAAACGGCCGACTCCGGGTGTCAACGGCACGCCCGCTTCCGGAAATACCAATACGATCCGGTCTTTGCTGAAGGCTGTATGCATGCCGTCGCGAGCCATGTTCAATGATTGAGAATTGCCGCGCTGTATGAACAGAGTGCCCGCCGCAGCGACCAGGAAGCCAAGCACCGGCCAGCCACGAATCTCCTGTTTGGCCACGAATGCCATTGGCTCAATACTCAACAGCACCAGCACATCCTGCCAGGATTGATGATTGGCGACCACCAGCAACGGACCCCGTTGCAACCGGCCCTGCAGGCTGACCTGCAAACCGAACAGGCCACACGCGAAAATTGCCCAGCTGCGCATGACATATTGCGCCAGTGTGTAGCGGCCCAGCTGAATGCGATGGCCCAATGGATTACACAACAGCAGTGATAGCAGACTGATTATCACCAGCAATATCAGCCAGGGCAGGCGGTACAGCAAATGCCACATGGCGCGGTTTATCTGGCCGGCACGATAGCTGTGGTCAGCCGACCGGCGCAGATCAATTGCTGCTGGAGATTGTGCACCCGCACCTCCCAGACATGCGTGCTGCGGCCAATATGCAGGCCCTTGACAGTGCCGATCACTTTGCCTTTTCTGATGCCGCGCACGTGGTTGGCATTGATTTCAATACCGACTGCAAGCTTGCCCTGTTCAGCAACCAGGATATAGGAAGCCACGCTGCCCAGGGTTTCGATTAAGGCCGCTGAAGCGCCCCCGTGGAGTAAGCCATAGGGCTGATGGGTACGGGCATCGACAGGCAGTTCTGCCTGGATAAAGTCCGCTCCCACGGCCGTAAACTTTAATCCCATCAACGCATTCAGAGTATTTTCGCTGGAGCGGTTCATGCCGCTTAGGCTGGCATTGGTGAGGGTAAAATTGGTCACGGGCTGTGGTTCGGCCATAGTGTTGTTATCCGGGTTGGGGCGCTGGGTTTGGAGCGGGTTCGCCGCATTGCCAGCAGCTCTCAAAATTACTGCCGTTGCGTTCTTCACAGTGCCTGCAAAACCAGTCGCTATCAGAGTCCAGTGCCTGGGAGTGCAGTTTTTCCTGATGTTCTCGAAGCAGTTCGCGCGCCTGCTGCGCCTGACTCTCCGGCACCCATACAGAGGGCGCGGCGCCTTCGCTGTACAGCACTTCAACAGCTACCGCCCATAGCTCCATCTGGCGCAACTGGACCGTCAATCCAGCCGCCTCCAGAGTAATTTTGGCCAATCCCGCATGCAACGGGCTTTCTGCCACCAATACCCTGCTCCAGCGCATGCTTTTCCCAACTGATCCAAACAGCTGGTTAGGATACCAAAAGCCATACGCCGGCGTAGCGGCGCAAAAGCGGCACAGCGCTGGCATCCAGCTGGAAAACGCCGCCGGACGCTCCATATAATGAGATTGGTAATCAGAACTCGGCTTATGACGCACACCGTTACGATTCAGGACAGCGGCACCCGTTTTTCAGTCAACAGCGGCGAAAGCGTGCTTGCCGCGGCCCTGCGCCAGGGGGTGATGCTGTCTTACTCCTGCCGAAATGGCACCTGCGCCAGTTGCCATGGTCAGGTCCTCGAAGGCCAGATCAGCTATCCATTATTGCCGCCCAACGCTCTGACCGAGCAGCAGCAACAGCAGGGCGAAGCGCTGTTCTGTCAGGCGGTCCCGACCACTGACCTGGTCATTAAGGCACGTGAAATTGATGCAGTGCGTGATCTGCCGGTCCGTATGCTGCCTGCCAGGGTGCAGGAAAAAGTACTGCTGTCACCAACTGTGGCGCGCTTGCGCATGACTTTACCGAAAGGTCAGCGGTTACAGTTTCTGGCGGGTCAATATGTGGATATTTTATTGCCGGGCGGCAAGCGCCGGGCCTTTTCGCTGGCATCCGCACCGCACTACGAGGACTACCTTGAACTGCATGTGCGCTATGTCGAAGGCGGTGATTTCACGGAATATGTCTTCCACGGGATGCCCGATAAAGCCATCATCCGTTTTGAGGGTCCGCTGGGCACGTTTTTTCTGCGTGAAGACAGCCAACGCCCGATATTGATGATGGCCGGTGGGACCGGATTTGCGCCACTCAAGGCTATGCTTGAGCATCTGTATCATGCCGGTGATACCCGGCCTGTGCATCTGTTCTGGGGCGCCCGCAATCTGGCTGAACTGTACATGCACGATACCGCGCTGGACTGGGCCAGACGATATGATCACCTGCATTACACCGGAGTATTGGCCGAGTCGAGTCCGGATGATGGCTGGCAAGGCGCCGCGGGCTGGGTGCATGAAGCTTTGCTGGCCGAATACCCGAAGCTCAAAGACCATGACGTTTATATGAGTGGTCCACCAGCCATGATTGATGCTGCGCGGCATGCTTTTATTGGCAACGGTTTGCCTGAAGAGCAGTTATTTTACGATTCGTTCGACTTTGCCCCGCGCTAGCTCGGACTTGATACCAAAGTATTGTTTTCGGGCTTTAGCTGTTACTTTTGGCAGTCGTTGATGGCTTGCAATATGCTAGTCTGCCTGCAGACGCTGACGATAACCGGGTTAGCCAATGAGTTTATTTAGTGAAATCAGAGAGCGGCATGTCCTGCAGGCGGTAGGCGTGTATGTTGGCGCGTGCTGGGTTCTGATCGAAATTCTGGATCGGCTGGTAGAGCGTTATCTGTTGTCACCCACCTTGACCGACGTGTTTTTCTGGGGTTTGTTCTCATTGCTGCCGGCGGTGATCCTGATTGCCTACGAGCATGGCAAGCCGGGCAAAGACAAAGTGACCCGGACAGAATTGGTTGGCGTGCCAATTAATCTGATAGCGACCACGGGTTTGTTATTTACCCTGTTTTCCGGCCAGCACATGGGTGCGACGGCGGAAAAAGTGATGGTCCTCGATGAGGAGGGTCAGACGGTAGAAAAATACATCCCCAAGGCGGCGTTCCGGCATTCTTTAATGCTGTTTTTCTGGGACAATACCTCGGGTGATCAGGAACTGGACTGGTTGCAATATGGTGTGGCCGAAATGCTTGGGCAGGATCTCAGTCAAAATCCCTATCTAACCCTGACCACTGTTTATACCCATCACGAATGGGGTATGTATGCTCAGTTGCTCCGCGCCGGTTACCAGGATGGCCTGCAGGTGCCGCACAGCCTGCAACGGGAAATTGCGGCCAACAACAACCAGCAGTATTTTATTAACGGCAGCATCGACCGCAATGGCGATGAGGTGTCATTAACCGCCCGTATGTACCAGCCCGATGGCCTGCGGCTGGTCGAAGAATACACCTTCTCCGGCAGCGCGGTGATGCCATTGATCGATCGCCTGTCAGCAGCGATTAAAAATACCCTGGAAGTTCCAGCCGGTGGTGGCCGCCTGGCTGACGATCTGCCGGTCAATGAGCAGTACAGCAATTCGCTGACGGCGGTAAAAGACTATATATCCGCTCGCAATCAGCGCTTGATTCAGAATGATTTTGAACAGGCCATAGCCGCGCTGGATTCGGCCCTCGAGCAAGATCCCGGGTTCGCGCTGGCGGGATTGGTCAAGGTGGATTTACTGATTAGCCAGGGGCGCTCCGAAGAGGCCATTGCGTTGGCCCGCTCAGTGGAACCGCATGATCACAGGTTATCCGCTGCCGATAAGGATATTCTCAAAGCCAATGTATACAGCCTGTCGGGGCAGCTGGAAAAAAGTAACGCGGTGTTAAAGATGCGGGTTGAGTTGAACCCTAATGATGTCGGTGCTTACTGGCGGCTGGCCAATCACTATAAATGGTCCGGCCAGTTAACGGGGGCTCGGCAGGCCTATCAGAAGATTCTGGAACTGGACCCCAACGACAGCCGGGTGTTGTCTGAACTATCCGAGTTGTACCGGGCCCAGGGTGATCTGGAAAAGGCGATCAATTTTGCCGTCCGCTACAGCGAGCAGCGTCCCGACGATATGACGGCGCCGGTTAGGCTGGGCGTGTTGTATCAGGATATTGGCGAGCGTGAGTTAGCCCGTCAGCAATTTGAACAAGCCGCTCTGCTGCGGCCCGGTACGGTAACACCGCTGATCAAACTGGCCAATCTGGCGGCGCGCTCCGGCAATACCCTGGCAGCCAATGAGTACTTAGGTGAAGCACGCAGCATTGCCAATAATCCACAGCAGCACAGCTTGGTGCTGGATGCGCAAATTCGGCTATTGCAGCGTCAGGGCCGCTTACGCGAGGGCATTGCACTATTGCAGGAGCGCAAGGCTTACGAGCAGCAATACAATACCCCGCTGGATATCGTGTTTGAAGTTGAGATGCAGGCCGTGAACTTCTATGCGATGTTGGGCGAGTATGCCGCGGCGGAAGATTTATTGTCGGCGGCCGAAGCGCAGCTGCAGGCGCCGCTGGATGAATTTATGCAGATTGGCTGGTCGTTTACCTATCTGGTCAAAGGTGATTATGCCGCCGGCGAGCGCGCCATTGAACGGTCGGTTGCCATTATCGAAAAATTCGGTCTGGGCCATGTGAGCTTTCAAACCGATTATGCCCAGGGCCTGTTGGCTGAGCTGCAGCAGGATTATGCACAAAGCGCACTGCATTATCAGTCAGCCATCGATAGCATTCAGAACTCTATCCTCAGTGGGGATTTATCCTATATGCAGGCGGAGCTGTACAGTTACCTGGCGCGCAGTATGGTGTTGTCGGGTAATCTGGATGGAGCAGTGGTTGCCCTGGAGCATGGTTTTCGGATGGATGATGCGCGTGCCGAGCTATGGGCCGAACGGGCTCGCCTGCAGTGGCGGCAGCAGCAGCCAGCGCTGGCCAGAGCATCTATGAATTATGCGCTGGCGATCTGGAGCCAGAGTGATCCGGACTACCTTGTCTACGCCGATACGATAGAGCTGGCCAGGGAAATGGGTATCAGCACGGGCTGAGAGCATCCCGGGCTGTCGCCGGATAAGCTGCCGGCCGTGCCAGCGCGGAGCGGTGATTATTTATCGTTGTCTGACCGGGTGCTGTCATGATAGGCGTCCGGCAGGTTGACCAGATCACCAATCGCTTCCTGATCACTTGACGGAGCACGAAACTTTTTACTTGCCTGGTCAGCCACGAGTTGCTGTCCCCAGTCAGGCGCGTCCAGCGCTTCAGTCCGGGTTTGCTCCGGCGCCTGCAGGCTGGGCTGCTGATTCAGGCTGGTGACAAATTCCTGATATTTCACCAGCTTGCCCTGTGACAGTTGCAGGGCATTGTGATAGCAGCGCAGTGCTGATTCGATTTCGCCCTGCCGCTCCAGCAACTCGCCCAGGATCTGATAAGTCTTCTCGGATGCCTTTAGACGCAGGCTTTCGAGCAGATGCGTACGTGCTTTGCCCCATAGTTGCTGCTGCAGGCACAGTTGTCCCAGCACGCGTTCGATCACCGCATTGTCAGGTTCTTTACGCCGCCATTTTTCGATCTGGCTGAGCGCTTTTTCGGGGTTTTCCAGATGACATTGGAGATACAGGTCGAGCAAGTCGTCATCCAGTTGCTTATCCAGGGCCGCGCTCAATGCATTATCAGCCAAGCGTGGCAAACCATACTCCAGCGCGCGCTGTGCGTAACAGGCCACTACGTCCGGATCATAGCGCAGCGGTCGCAGCAGCTTTTCCCAGGTTTTCTGTAAGCTCTCGCTGGAACTCGCGGCCTGTAATTCGTTGCTGGCAGCCAGTCGATGGATATCCTGCTCGCCCTGGCGGTTGATCACGCCGGCCTTGCGCATGGCCGGTAACATATCCTGCAGGGCTGACCAATGGCCCTGTTCGCGATAGCAGTGCGCCAGCATTTTCAGCACCTGCGGATGTTGCCGGCGGCGGCGTTTCAAGCGTTTCAGGATGGGTATCGCCAGTTCCGGGTTGTTGCGGTTCAGATGCAGACGGGCCCGGCTGAGTTCCAGCAAAAAACGGGTGCGTGCCTGACCATTATCAGCTGCTTCCAGATATTGTTGCTGGCGCAGTTCAGCGCTGTCGTCATCGACCTGACTGGAGGCCGCGCGCGCTGCTGCCAGATAGCCTGCCTGCGGCAATCCGCTGGGTTCGGCGGCACGCTGCAAAGCTTTTTCAGCCTGCGACCAGTTACCTTCGGCCAGGGCCAGTAAGCCCTGTTCCATGCGCCGACGGGCCAGGTTGCGTACCGCCCGGCGGGGGGCATCAACCAGCCAGAACAATACTTTTAACACCACAAACGACAACAGTATCGCCAGCGCAATCACCACCACGGTGGTTTCAATGGTCCAGCTGCCCAGCTGAATCAGCACATAACCAGGATGATCGCTGAATACCGGCGCCAGTGCCGCGCCTGCCAGTAATACCGCCAGCGCAATCAGAAAGATCAACCAGCCACGCATTAGTCCACCGCCCCGTCATCAGCGCTGGAACGATTCTGGCTGCGCAACCTGAGCTGCGCCAGCTGATTGCTGCTTTCGCTCAGGTCCGGCCAGGCCGCAACAAGTGGTGTATCGCGCATCTGCTGGAGACTGTCCAGGGCTGCGGTAACCCCGCGGTTGGTGGGCTCAAAATGTTGTTGCAGCAGCTCACGGGCATCATCCAGCAAAGTCTGAAAACCGCTTTCTCTACCCTGCAGTGCCAGCAGCGCGGAGGTTTGCAAGGCCAGCGCCAGTTGCTGGCGGATCAGCGTGGCTTCGGCAACGCTGATGACCACTTCACCGGTTTTACGGACCTGTACCAGTTGTCCAAAACTATTACCCAGCTTGTCCAGCCAGCTTTGTTCCGTTTCGGCTGCAGCGTCTGGGGCACTGCTCAATTGTCCCCGCAGTGGCCACAGGTCAACCGCCTGCTGCAAACCATGCAGTTCACTGACCAGCGCGTCGATATCCGGCGCAGAGACTGCCTGGATTGCCTGACGTTCGTTGATCAGAGCAGTACGCAGCTCGCTGGCACCAGCAAACTGCGCTGCCGCCAGTACCCGTTCGGCTTCCTGATAAGCAGCTACCGCAGCGTCGGCATTGCCGCTCAGGGAAAGCTGTTGGCGGGCGTGCTGCAGCAACAGTCTGATTTCGTTCAGCGCCTGTGAGCGGTCGCGTATGGCCTGGGTTTGCTGTTGCTGGTCACCCACCGCGGCCATGCGGCTTTCGATATCGCGCAACCGTTGTTGCTGAGCGTTGATGGCCTGTTGCCAGGCGTTGCGTTGTTGTTCCAGCCGGTTGTCTAACTCGTCGCTGGTCTGGCGTTGGGCCGTGTCGAGCAGTGGCTGAACCGCGCGGGATATCTCGGCCGGGTCCTGCTGCTGTTGCTGTAAATCCTGTTGCAGGCCGGCGAGCTGTTGCTGTAGACGCTCCAGCTCAGCCTGCTGCGAGGTATAGTCTGAGTGCAGTGAGTCACCATCCAGTGACCACCAGCCACGCTGCCAGGATAACCACGCCAGTCCGGCACTCAACAGCAACACCAGTATCAGCGCTATAGCACCAGTGGCGTTGCCGGTGGGCTTATCGGCTGCCTGACGAGCGCTATCAGTCTGGGATTTGCCGGCTGAACCGTCTGCTTTGACCTGGGTCGGGGTTTCAGCTTGATTGGACGGGTCCTGAGCATGGGTTTGAGCGGCCTGCGTGGTCGCCGGTTTGGTCACGGTTTTCTTGGAGCGTACCCGTTTAGCGGCTTTTTTCTTGCTGGCATAAGTGGCTTTGTCTTCGGCCTGCTTCGCTTGTGAATCCTGTTCTGACATGGTGATTTCGCTTTTGGTCTTGATTGCCTATCTTTGGGAGCCCTGCATTGGCTGACAACACGCCGCCAGCGCCTGCTATTGGCAAATGCCGATAATTTGTCGCCTGAGGGATGCATTATCCGGCGCAGATGCCAGATACATCTTACCAGTGCAGTCATTTTCAAGTACGATTTTCTGACGCTCGGAAAGTAACAAATGGTCACCCTGGATCAATTTTTGCCAGTGCGCCGGGGGCAACTGCCGATGCAGGTTACTGATCGCGGTATTGCTGGTCCATAACGTCAACACACTACCTGGCCAGGCAGCTAAGCGGGCCAGCTTTGCCTGCGGCAGGTCGGCCGGGATGCGCTGATAGACCGCCAGTTCCTGAATCCGGGCGCCGCGGGCGTGCAATTGCCGGGCCAGTAGCTCACGTCCGCCGGGTGCATTAAAGATGATCATGCATTGACCATCGACACGATTTAAATCGGGATGGGTCAGTAAGTCCTCACTGCGATGGCCATGCGCGGGCCAGATAACGTCCGGCTGGTTTGCATGCTGCTGCATGCAACTGGCCAGCAACTCGGCGGAAGCAGCGCTCAGGACCGCTATGCGGGGCATGGTATGCGGCTGGCTGGCAAGTTCCCAGGGCAGCCAGTCAGCCGCGTACCTGATAGCAGCCGGGCTGGTAAATACCCACCAGTCGGCCTGTCTGACCGACTGCCGATCAGCATTTGTCGGCGGCAATGCTGCCTGTACCAACCCGGGCAGATGCAGGCAGTCGAGTTTTGCTGCGCTCAGAGACTGCTGCAGTTCACGGCCAGCCGGATCGGGCCGGGTAATAACAACCAGCGTCGGCATCGCCGCTTACCTCCCGCCCAGCAATGCCTGCAGATCATGTTGCAGCTGCTGCGCCAGTTGCACGGCCAATGCGGTTGCGTTCGCCAGGCTGCCGCTCAGGGTGGTGCGCACCATGGGCGGCTGAGCGGTATAACCGGCAGGGTCAGGGCCGTACAGGCCATGCAGCAGCAAGGATTGGGCTTGTTGCTGCGGCTGTGCGTAAACCGCCAGTGCCGCATGACAGTCAGCGCCCAGCTCAGCGGCAACCTTGCGCTCACACTCCACCAGTTGTGCCGTCGCCGGGCAATGCAGGCCCCGGAGCAATGCCCGCGCCTCGCTATCGTCAGCACGGCATTGCACCACGATAGCGCCTTGCGCTGCAGCCGGTATCCAGTCGGGCAGTGTCAGTGTCTGGCTGATACGTTGGTCCAGTTCCAGGCGCTGCAGTCCGGCACAGGCCAGCAGCAGACCAGTGCATTGGCCACCGTCCAGTTTATCCAGCCGGGTCTGGACATTGCCGCGTACCGGCAGGATGCGCAAATCAGGCCGCTGCTGCAGCAATTGCAGTTGTCGGCGCGGGCTGGAAGTGCCCACGGTCGCTCCGGTGGGCAGCTCGGCGATGCTGGGATAGTCATTGCTGACCCAGGCATCCCAGGGACTGGCGCGGGGCAGAATGGCGCCCAGACACAGGCGCTCATCCATCTGCGCGGGAATGTCTTTCATCGAATGCACGGCCAGATCCGCACGGCGGTCCAGCAGTGCGTGCTCCAGTTCTTTCAGAAATAAACCCTTGCCGCCTACCTCCGCGAGAGAACGATCCAGCCATTGGTCGCCCCGGGTGTTAAGCGGCAGCAGCCTTACCTGCGCGCGCTCAGCAAGCAGTTCGATGACATGGTGTGATTGCCACAATGCCAATGGGCTGCGGCGGGTTGCGATAGTAACAGTTTGCATAACTGCAAAGATAAGCTGCCTGCCCGTATCAGGCAAACAGTAATGACCGCACTGCGCTGGGCAGTGCGGTTAAAAGAAGCCGCGAGTGTTACTCAGCTGCTGCCATAAATCAGGCAGGACGACTCAGTTATTGCGCTGCGCGTCACGCTGAGCCTGCTCGCGTTCAGCTTCCATTTCTTCCACGGTAGAGCAGACCTGTACTCCCAGGCGCGAACCGGAACGATTCTCGCGACGGCAGCGAATACGTGGATCATTTAAACCAATGGTTTCATCTTTGGCCAGCAAAGCTTGCACTCCCGGGCTTAACTGAGCTGTTCGTTTAAATTTACGCTGGCCGTCACTGGCACAAGCAGATAGCAAAAATATGGCAACAAATAATGCTACGAGCAGTGATTTTGAATTCATCGGTTCTCACTTTATGGTGGTCGGCGCATAAAAGTACCAGTCTGTTCGTATTTTGTAAAGTGAACATTTGTACAGGTTTATACAGCCTGCATTGAATGGCGGTATAACCGATCAGCTAGTCGGTCCGGTGGTATAGCAGCTTACGCAGGCTGTCCAGGTGCCGGCGGGAAATTTCCGGTTGGAAGGCACACTGATCCAGACGGACCTGCCATTGGTGACCTGCGGCGCGCGTTATTCCCATGATGCGCGCGCGCGCTACCAGGGCATTACGGTGGACCCGCACAAAATAAGCAGCATGGTCTTGCTCCAACTGCAGCAGGCTTTGGTCACACAGTGCTTCACCACCGTCATGGATCAGGCGCACATACTTTTCATCGGCTACACAACAACTGATGGTGGTCAGCGCAATTCGCTCGATCTGATGATTGTTGCGCACGGTAATATGTCGGTCATCAGCACCAGCCGGCAACTGTGTGGCGACCTTTTCCAGCGCCTGCCGCAGACGGGCCTGGCGGACCGGCTTGAGCAGATAATCGCTGACCTGACAATCGAAAGCGGCCAGCGCGTGTTGCTCGTGCGCGGTGGTAAAGATAATTGCCGGGGCAGTGTTACTGAGCTCTTCGGCCAGCACCAGACCGCTCTCGCCGGGCATGTTGATATCCAGCAGCACGGCATCCGGGCGCAGACTGATAATCAATTGCCGTGCGGCTTCCGCATTGCCCGCCAGACCAATGCACTCCCAATCGGGCACGGCTGTCAGTAATTGCTGCATACGCTGCCGCGCCAGCGGCTCGTCATCAACGATGATGGCCCGGTAGGTTTTTGTATCAGCCATTCGGCAACTCCAGGGTGACCGTGTAATTCTGCTCAGTGGCATGGCTATTCAGACTGGCGCGGCCGTGATAAACCAGATCCAGACGGCGGGTCAGATCGGTCAGCGCGGTGCCTGTGCCGACCGGACCAGCCGGTTCACCGGCGCCTGGTTCGGCCACTGGATTGCTGATGGCAATTTGCAGTCTGTCGGCTGATGGTTGCAACCGCAACAGCAGCTCACCCCCATCGGGCAGTGGCTGGATGCCATGCAGAACCGCATTTTCCACCAGGGTCTGTAAGGTCAATGGCGGTATCCGCCAGGCGTCGGTGTTCAACTCGGTGGAGATTTCCCAGCGGGTTTGCAGGCGCTCACCCAGACGCCATTGCATCAGTTGCAGATATTGCCGGCACAGTTCGATTTCTCGACTCAGTTTTACCCGCCGGCTTTGTGGCTGCAGGGACTGGCGCAGCAGATCACTGAGGTCTTCGATGGCATTAATGGCTGCGGCGGGCTTGATGGTGATCAGCGAAGCGATGCTGTTGAGTGTGTTGTATAGGAAATGCGGCCGCAGCCGGGCCTGCAGATTCTGCAGTTCCATGCGTGCCTGCTGGCGGGTCTGCAACTGCCAGCGTTGCCAGATCGCGGTGTAACGCAGCAGTAGGCCGGCCAGCAGAGCACTGACAATACCGGCGGTCAGAATCACTCTTGCCGGATCAAGTGCATTGCTCAGCAGGTGCAACGCCGCACCGCGGTCAATCAGCACCAGGCACTGCGCCATGGCCATACACAGCACCACTGCCTCCAGCCATAGCAATAGCCAGCACAGACTCCAGCCGAATTTACCTGGCCGGGTAGAGCGCTCATAACGGTTAACCGCGCTGACCAGCAGATTACCGGTAATACACCAGAACGCCTGCACCAGCAGCGCAGCCCACAGGCTGAACAGCGACAACAATCCCAGTGCCGGCCAGGACCAGGTACCAGGCTGGCCCAGCAGTAACAGCACACTGCCGATCTGGGCCAGAATCACTGCCACCAGCAGCAATGACCAGCTGCAGAAGTCCGGCAAATCCTCTGCCCAGTTAAGCATTCCGTGGAGTGATCTGGAACGGGTTTTCGGCTTCATTCCAAGTGCTGATACAGCCATTGATCCAGAGCGGAAATTTCATCCGGGTGTACGCCATGCGCGACTGGATATTCACGCCAGGTCACTTCAAAGTGGTGCTGCGCGAGTTGCTCGGCCGCCTGCTTGCCCAAGGCAAAAGGCACCATGGGGTCGTGTTGACCGTGAGCGATAAAAGCGGGCAGCCGCCGGACCGGGGCTGCCGCTTCGCTGAGTTGTTCGCCGTTGGGCAGGTAGCAGGATAAGCCGATCACTCCGGCCAGCTCGGTCAGCATCTGCAAACCACATTGCAAAGCGATTACACCCCCCTGGGAAAAGCCCGCCACCACTGTCCGCGCGGCGGAAATATTTTGCTCTGCTTCCAGCCCGATAAGCTGCTGGACCTGCCCGATGGACTGATCAATGCCGGCCTGATCGAGCATTCGGGCACCGGCCAGATCAATGCCACGGATGTCATACCAGGCGCGCATCTGCATGCCGCCGTTGATGGTCACCGGACGCACCGGCGCATGTGGGAAAATAAACCGCAGCGGCAGGTTCCGGCAACGCTGCAGCGCCGCCACCATGGGCACAAAATCATGTCCGTCAGCGCCCAGGCCATGCAGCCAGATGATGCTGCCCGAGACCGGCGTCCCCGACTGTGCCGCTTGGGTCAGAACAATCTCACGGCTTAATGGCTCAGCGTTATAATTGGCACTATCATGCATACCACACCAAACTTTCAAAACACAGCGCCCATTATGCCCAACTCTGCACCCCAAACGCGAAACCCACTGGCACGCCTCGGCCTGCGCTATGGCCTGTCAGCTGTGCTATTGCTTAGTCTGTTGTGCGGCTGCGGTCAGAAAGGTGATCTGACACTGGAACGGCCACCACCGGCCGGTACCCCGGCACAGGCCGAGCCTGACCCGGTTGACGAAGATGCTTGACAGAGTCCCCGAGCCGGAGCTGATGGACAGCCTGGATCAGGTTAAGGCTTATGCCGCAGCGGATTTCAGTGACGCCAATCAGCGCTTTATCGAGCTGGTACTGGCACAATTGTCACAGTCCCTTAAGCATGACTCGGCCGCTGGCAGCGTTCTGGATCTGGGTTGCGGACCGGGCAGTTTAACCCTGGCTCTGGCTGAACAGCTGCCCGGCTGGCGGATCACCGGTCTGGATGCCGGCCCCAATATGCTGGCAACTGCCAAACACAATGCTGCCCGTACGAGTGCTGATGTTCAGGCGCGCACCCGTTTTATCACCGGACGGCTGCCTGATCAGATACCCCGGGCAAGCTTTGATCTGCTGGTCAGTAATAGTCTGCTGCATCACCTGCCGGAGCCTGGTTTTTTATGGCACAGCCTGAACAGCCTGGCTCAGCCTGGCGCTCAAGTGGTGGTGATGGATTTATTCCGGCCAGCCAGCCAGGCGGCATTGGATGCGCTGGTAGATGAATATGCCGGCGCTGAACCGGAAATTCTGCAGATCGACTTTGCCAATTCGCTGCATGCAGCCTGGACGGCGGAGGAAATACGCACGCAGCTTGATCAGGCCGGATTAAACCACCTTGCAGTGGCTGAGTTGAGTGATCGTCATGTCGCCGTCACCGGCGTTCTCAGCGGCCGCCGGAATTGAACATTCAGTTTCATAAAATGCATGCTCTGGGCAATGATTTCATGCTGCTCGACAGTGCCCAGCCAGCGCTGGATTTAGTCGCGGAATCGGTGCGGCAACTGGCGGATCGCCGCACCGGCATAGGTTTTGATCAACTGCTGCGGTTGCGCGAAAGTGAACAGGGTCTGGCGGTGGATATCGTCAATGCTGATGGTAGTCCGGCGGAGCAGTGCGGCAATGGCATGCGCGCCGTTGCGTTGTTGCTGCAACGTCAGCGGCAGCTCGGTCCGGCACGCACCATTAGCACGCCCGGTGGCCTGCTCAAGCTGGGGCCGACCGCTGATAAGCAGTTTTTCGTTGATTTGCCGGTACCCGTGATGCAACCGGAAATCCATGCCATTACCACCGCTGCCGGTAACCATGTGACCACCGCCTATCCGGTTATGGTGGGCAATCCGCATCTTATCGTGCTGGTTGATGATCCGGCCAAACGCCGCAGTCAGGATGGACAGGAACTGGCCGAGTTGCGCTCGGCGGCAACCGCGGTTTACCGCACTGGTGACCTGGCTCAGGGCTGCAATGCAGGCTTTGCCCGTTATACCGGTGATCACATCGAGCTATGTGTCTGGGAGCGCGGTGCCGGACCGACACCGGCCTGTGGCAGCGGCGCCTGTGCGGCAGCCTGGGTAATAATGCAGCAGCAAGACCGTCAGGGCCGGCAGCGTATCAGCGTAGCGCAACCTGGCGGCCGGCTTATGCTAGAGTGGGATACAGGCACAACCTTACGTATGATCGGGCCGGCCAGTTATAGTTATCACGGCACAGTCAGCTGGCCGGATTAAGCAGCAGAGACAACCCAGCAACCATGAACAAAGACAGCACCCCCAGCACCGACCAGCAGGTCATTGATCACCTGCGTCAGCATCCGGATTTTTTTCTGAAGCATGCTGAGTTACTCAGCCGTCTGCATCTGCATGCAGCCCCCGGCGGATCCGGTAAGACCACCTCGCTGGGACAGCGTCAGGTGGCCATTCTGCGTGATCAGGTGGCTGCGCTGGAAGAACAGCTGCAGCATCTGACCAGCGTTGCTTCCGGTAATGAAAAGTTACTCGGCCGCTGGCATGATCTGACGCTGGGACTGTTTTCGGCACTGGATGTGGCCGGTTTTTTCGATTTGCTGGATGAACGGTTGCGTGAGGATTTTCAGGCAGATGCGGTCAATATTGTGTTGGCTGGCGGTCAGGACCTGGATGAGAATCTGTTAAGCATCAGCAACGTGCGTGAAGCTGAGGCGGGCGAAGAGAAGCTGTTGTCCGAATTGGCGACTTTGAAGGCGCCCTACTGCGGCCGACTGACACAGGCGAAAAACACCTTACTGTTCAAATCTTCCGATAATATTGCTTCGGCGGCGATCGTACCGCTTAAGAGTCAGGGCGTACTGGCCATAGGCAGTCAGGATGAACACCGTTTCGCGCCTGGCATGGGAGTATTATTTCTGGAGCTGCTCGGCAAAACCGTGCTCTGGCGGCTGCAACAGCACGTGCGCGATATGCGCAAACGGGCCTGATGCCCGAACCTGGCGCTGCCAGTTCGAATGCCCGGCAATGGCGGGCTGATTACCTGCAGGATTTACGTGTCAACCGGCGCTTATCGCCGCATACAGTGGCAGGCTATCAGCGTGATCTGGAGCGCCTGTTCAAGCTTGCCGAACAGGCCGGTCACCCGGACCCCATCCAGTTGAATCACCATGTCCTGCGGAGTATGGCCGCACAGCTGCACCGGCAGGGTCTGGGCGGGCGTTCGGTGGCACGCTGGCTGGCCGGGGTGCGTGGCTGGTATCGTTATCTGCAAAAGCATCAGGTGCTGGTAGACAATCCGGCCAGCGGTATCCGGCCGCCGAAGTCGCCCCGCAAACTGCCTGCCGCACTGGAAGTCGATGATGTCGGCATCCTGCTTGACCTGCCTCAGGACGAGCCGCTGGCGATCCGGGACAAGGCTATGCTGGAGCTGTTTTATTCCAGTGGTCTGCGGCTGGCGGAGCTGGCGGCGTTGAGCTGGGACAGTCTGGATTGGAAGCAGCGTTTGGTCAGAGTGCTGGGCAAAGGTAACCGGGAGCGGGTATTACCGGTCGGCCGTTTCGCCCTGCAGGCACTGGAGAACTGGCGTAATATCCGCCGCGATCTGCCGGCCAGTGAAGAACCCGCGATTTTTGTCACCCGCCAGGGGCGGCGCCTGTCGCACCGCGCGATTCAACAACGTTTGGCTTACTGGTCCCAACGCCTGGGTCTGGGTAAGCATGTCCATCCGCATATGTTGCGCCATTCTTTTGCCAGTCACCTGCTGGAATCCAGTGGCGCGTTGCGCGCCGTCCAGGAACTGCTGGGGCACGCCAATATCAGTACCACCCAGATATATACCCATCTGGATTTTCAGCATCTGGCGAAGGTTTATGATCAGGCCCATCCGCGGGCGAAAAAGTCGTAGAGAAGTGTCTCTACGCTCTAAGCTGTCATCCTGAGCGCAGTGAAGAATCTCTTGGATTGGACTGATGGGTAGTGATGGGGAGATCCTTCGCTGGCGCTCAGGATGACAGGGTTGATTGGGATTTGGTGGATGATTGGGCTAACCAGATTGGTTTGTCATTCTGAACGTAGTGAAGAATCTCTTGGATTGGATTGATGGGTAGTGATGGGGAGATCCTTCGCTGGCGCTCAGGATGACAGGGTTGATTGGGATTTGGTGGATGATTGGGCTAATCAGATTGGTTTGTCATTCTGAAAGCAATGAAGAATCTCCGCACGCTATCTGCGTCATTCAGCGCAGCGAAGGTTTCGCTGCTCGCGTAGTAAGCGGCGAAGCTGAAGAGCTTGAATTACTGAAATAACATGAGGAGATTCCTCGTCGCTGCGCTCTGTCGGAATGACAAACTGATTAGAGGTATGCCAATGCCTAATCAGGACCCAATACCTCAGGCTGGGTCAAGACCCAGCGTGCGGTTCTGAGATTCTTCACTGGGTTCATAATGACACGTAGAGTGCAGAGAAACCCTCTGCATCCAGCTACTTAATATAATGCCGTGGCGTGTCCGGATTCTCCGGCAAATAGCGCTCCAGCAACTGCTGTTGCCGGGTATCCATATTGACCGGTCGGCCGGCAATCCAGACGTTTTCGGCGTAACTGGTCACTTCCAGCGGGTCGCCGCTCCACAGCACCACATCTGCACGAAAGCCTGCCCGGATGCCACCGGTATTGTCGGCTAATCCGAGCATGATCGCAGGACTGCGGGTAATGGCGCGCAGCGCGATATACCAGTCCAATCCATGGGCTACGGCATTGCCGGCGATCTGGCGGATCTTACGGGCATTGTGGGTGCCGCCGCCGGTGAAGGCGATCCGCACGCCGGCCTCGGACAGCAGTGCTGCGTTGTCCAGGCGTGCGCCGAGTTGATCAAAGCTGCCCGGCAGGTTATCCAGCGCATTAAGGATAACCGGGACTTTGGCTTCAGACAGTTGCGTGGCTACCCGCCAGGCTTCACTGCCGCCGAGGATGACCAGTTGCAGATCGTGTTTATCCGCCAGCCGCAATAACTGCAGAATGTCGGAGGCCCGATCAACATCAACTATCCAGCGGCCGTCTTTGAGATAACGAGCCAGAATGCCACGCCCGGTGAGGGTCAGCATGCGGCGCTCAAATTCAATATTGCGTGGTGCGCTGCCGGCCTCGCGTATGGCCTGTTCGATCAGCATGTATTGAGCGGCGCGGCTGGTGCCGGAAAACTGAGCGGCATCCGCACCCAGGTTAACAAACAGGCTGCGGCTGCCTTCCAGGACCGGACTAAATCCGTGACCCAGACTGACGGCCGCGCCCTGGCCGCCGATCAGGCCGCCGCTCTGAACGACATTGGCGCCCAGCAGCGTCCAGGTAATGCCTTCCGCGCGATTGGCATCCAGGACCGCCGATAACGGATTGAAAGCCAGCGTGACATCAAACTCCGGGCGCATCATGCCCAGTTCATTGGTCAGCGCGACACTGTTATCCACGGTATCTTCTTCCAGACTGACTTCCTCAATGCCCAGCCCGGTGATGCCGGCGAATAAGCCTGGTGTCAGAGCACGGCCACCGGCCTCAATAATCCGGGCATTGTCGGGGGCGCGCAGGGATTCACCCACGGCGGCGATCTTGCCATTATTAAGCAGCACATCGGTATTCTGCAGCGGCTGGCGTTCCAATGCGGTATGCACGGTTGCGCCGCGGATCAGCACAGGTTGCGCCAGTGCGCTGGCGGCCAGCATCGTGGCCAGACTGATAATCAAAAAATAACGCATGTTTATTCTCCCGCTGCCGGTTGCTGACCCAGCATAAAGTCTGAGATCGCCTGGTGTGCGGCATCGCTGCGGTCGTAGACCAGAGCACCATCCACATAGACCTGATCAGCCAGTGCATAAACACTGAAAGGATTGCCGTTCCAGACCACCACATCAGCCATCTTGCCGGCTTCCAGGGTACCGGTCTGGGCACCTATGCCCATCGCTTCAGCGGGGTTGGCTGTGATCCACTTAATCGCTTCGGCAGGGGTGATATCCAGCCCCGCACGATTGCCGCGTGCCATCGCTTTGGCGGCCTCCTGATTAAGCCGCTGAATGCCTTCGGCGGAATCTGAATGCACAATCGCACAACCACCGTCCGGGCGGTCAACCAGGGCGATGTTCTCCTGGATGCCATCGTAGGCTTCCATCTTGAACCCCCACCAGTCGGCCCACATCGCTGCGCACACGCCTTGCTCGGCCAGCAGCCCGGCAATTTTGTAGGCTTCCACAGCATGATGGAAGGCGGTGACCTGGTAATCAAATTCCTTAGCCAGATCCAGAATGGTGGCCATTTCATCGGCCCGGTAACAATGCATGTGAATCAGAATATCGCCATTCAGCACGCCGGCCAGGGTTTCCATGGCCAGATCACGCTGCGGTTGCTCCGCATCCTGATCGTCTTGAGCATGGTATTTGTCCCACTTATCCTTATAAGCCGCCGCTTTGATCCATTGCGCGCGATAACCCGCGACATTGCCCATCCGGGTCATAGGGGCAGTCGATTTGCCGCCGTAGACCCGTTTGGGATTTTCGCCACAGGCCATTTTCAGGCCATGTGGCGCACCGGGAAACTTCATGCCCTGATAAGTGGTTGCCGGGACATTCTTGAGTGCCACCGCGCGGCCTCCGAACAGATTGGCCGAACCCGGCAGGGCCAGCATGCTGGTGATGCCGCCGGCACGCGCTGCTTCAAAGCCGGGGTCCTGTGGCCAGACGCTGTGCTCGGCCCATACTTCGGGGGTTGATGGGCTGGTGATTTCATTGCCGTCGGCATGGGAAACGGTGCCCGGACTGGGATACACGCCCAGGTGCGAATGGATATCGATGATACCCGGGGTTACCCAGCGCTCCCGTGCATCGATTTCGATGACATCAGCATCGACTTCCAGACCCGTACCCAACTCGATAATGCGGCCATCCCGCAGCAGGATATCAGCATTGTCCATTTGCTCGCCGGTACCGGTCAGTATCCGGGCATTGCGAATCACCACAGCCGGTCCCTGCAACGGAGTATAAGTGGATGCAAAAGGGCCGGCATCGGATTGTGCCCATGTCTGGCTGGTGGTCAGGCTGAGGGTCAGCAACGCTGTCCCGAGCAGTAAGCGACAAATACGTTGGCAACGCATCATGGTGTTCTCCAAGTCTGGTTTTAGCAGGCAACTGCCTGGGTCAGGTACGGGGTCGCAACAGCCGGTCGAGCTCTTCCCGCAGCTCCTCCAGTGCCTCGTTGCTGTCACCGCCGCCGTAAGTCAACTCTCCGGAACTGTAAATAGTACCGAATGTGGCCGCCGCGTTGTACACCTGAAAAATGGCGCTGGCCAGTTGCCTTTCATCCAACGGCGATAAAGGGTGAATAAAGACTGACCACAAAATATCCTGAGCGACCGCATAGCGGGCATCCAGAGCACTGTCAAAATTGGCTTGCAGCAGGCGATACAACTCCTGTTGGTCCAGGCCGGCTGATTCGATCACCGGGCTCATGATGCGCATCCTGTCAGCATTGCCGTCGGCAACCACGAGCAGGCGACGATCGCGAAACTGCAGTTCCCAGCCAGGCCCTTGTTGATTGAGATCGGGGTCAAGTTGCAGCAGCAACTCGTTGAGACGCTCCAGGTTCATCCCGGTTGGCGCCGCTGGAGCGGCGGGCGGTTCAGGGTCGGTTGGCGCCGGCGGGGGATCAGCGCTTTGAGCCCAGCTGGCCGGACTGGCGCTGAGCAGAACAAGGCATATGAAAAAACCGATCGGACCGATAAGCTGCTGCCGCATAGTGCACTCAATGTTATTCAACAATTAACGCTATCATAGCCAAACTTCAATATCACTGCCGACCCTGACCAAACCAATCATGGATGCCGCCCACAGCCTATTTCAGTCGCCGGAGTTCCGCCGCTGGTTACAGCGGGTGCGGGCGGGCGAGGTTGAACCGGTGGCGCGCGGTAACCAGGGTACCCTGTGGCGCTATCAAAACAGCGGCCTGGACCTGGCGGTGAAATGCAGCATCGGTAACTGGCTGACCAGGCCATGGCATCGGCGCGCTCTGCGCAATGAATATCTTGCTTATCGCCAGTTGCAGAGCCTGGCCGGCATCGCCGGCTGTTACGGCATGCCGGACAGACACACTCTGGTACTGGAGTTTGTGCCTGGCAGGCCTTACCGCCAGGCCAGCTTTACCGACCGGGCCTTGTGGTTTGAGAATCTGCAGCAGCTGGTTGACACGATTCACGCCCGCGGCGTCGGTCATGGTGATCTGAAGCGCAAGGAAAACCTGCTGGCCGGTGAGAGTGGCCAGCCGTATGTGCTGGATTTTGGCACCGCAATCATCCGCAAGCCCGGCCGGCATCCGTTCAATCACTGGCTGTTCAGATTTTGCTGCAAGCTGGATAACAATGCGGTGATCAAGCACAAGTATCATGGCCAGTATGCTCAGGTCAGCGGCAGTGATCTGGCAAACTTGAATTACACGCTGCCGGAACGTATCTGGCGCTGGTTGCGGCCACGTCTGGGGATCAAGTAATGCATTACCAAACTGAGTCAGCAGAGTGAGTTTTCCTGCCCCGACTTTTGCGCCCGCCGGGTTGCCGTTTCGGCCCTGTTCATTGGCTGAGGATGAGGTTCATCTATGGCTGCTGGAACTGGCGCAGCTGCCGGCCCCGATGGCTGACCCAAGCGCAGCCACGCCTGACCACGGCTCGCGGCTGGTGCGGCGTTTTTATCTGCGGCTGTTACTGGCCGCCTATCTGGGGCGGCCCGCACATACCGTGAAACTGGCTAAGACGCCTAATGGCAAACCGTATATTGCGCCCGCCGGCGAGGGTTTGCCGCCACCGCTGTATTTCAGTCTCAGCCATCACGCCGGGCAGCTTTTAATCGCGGTTTGTCATCATTATCCCGTTGGCGTGGATCTGGAAGGCGAGTCGCGGCGTCTGCGGCAGCCGTTGAAGCTGGCAAAACGTTATTTTCACCCCTCTGAGTCCGCCTATCTGGAGCAGTTGCCGGAGGCACAGTTGCGGGCTCAGTGGCTGACCATCTGGACCTGCAAGGAAGCCGTTGTGAAAGCTACCGGTGGCGGCATTGTGTCCGGCCTGCATCACTTTGCGGTGTTGCCCGGGACAGATCAACCGCAGCTGACCGCCGCCGTCAATGCACCACAGGATGATGTGCTGCATCAGTTGAAATTGACCCAGCTGCGGCCCCTGGAAGGTATGCTTGGGGCGTTGGCATGTGCCCGCGATATTGCCTGTTTAAAGGCATGGCGCTTAGCTGCGCCGGGAGCCAGATGATGCAAAAAACTGTTATTTCGATCGGGTTCGCATGGATCGCTCTGAGCTATGCATTGTCGGCTATGGCGGCGACCCAAATGGCCCGCGGCAGCGTGTATGCCGACAGCAACGGCAACGGTATTCGTGATCCGGGTGAACCAGGCCTGGCGGGGGTAGGCGTTTCCGATGGTGTGCAGGTGGTGAGGACCGACTCGGCGGGTGCATACCAGCTTGAGATTGATGACAGCGATGCCATGCTGTTTGTACTCAAGCCGCGCAACTATCAGTTGCCGGTGGATGCCAGCAAGGTGCCGCAATTTTATTATCTGCACCGCCCTGACGGTGTGCCGAAGCGGCGATTTGCAGGCAGTGAAGCCACCGGTGCACTTCCCCGGCAAATTAATTTTGGCCTGCTGGCACGGCCGGAACCGGATCGCTTTAGAGTACTGGTAATGAGCGATACGCAAACCCGCAATCAGCGTGAGGTGGATTTCTACCGGCGTGATGTGGTGGAAGAGTTAAGTAACGTCCAGGATATTGCCTTCGGCATCACGCTGGGCGATATCGCATTTGATGATTTAAGCATATACCCCGCACTGATAGACGCCACCGCGCGTATCGGCGTGCCTTGGTTTTACGTGCTCGGCAACCATGATTTGAACCGGGACGCCGCCACTGATCGCGATTCCGATGACACTTATGAAGCCTGGTTCGGGCCACCCACGTATGCGTTTCAATACGGACCGGTGCATTTCATTTACTTTGACGATGTCATCCATTGGCTGGATGCGGATGGCCAGCCGCAGTATACCGGCGGACTGCGTGACGATCAGTTGGAGTTCATCGCCCAGTATCTGGCCACGGTTCCAAGCACTGCCTGGGTGGTACTGGCGATGCATATCGCTTTTCCTGACCCTGACAACAGTGAACGCTTCCGGGCCAGTGACCGGCGGCGTCTGCTGGATTTGCTCAAGCGTTTTCCCAATACGCTGTCATTGTCCGGACACAGCCATTTACAGCAGCATTATTTTCTTACCGAACAGGATGGCTGGCGGGGCGAATCACCACACCATCACTATAACGTTGGTGCAGTCTCGGGCAGCTGGTGGAGTGGCGAACTGGATGCTGGGGGAATTCCGCATGCCACCATGCGTGACGGCACTCCAAATGGCTACGCAATCATTGAGTTTGCGCCGGAAGGTTACCTGATTGACTATAAAGCGGCCCGTCAGCCAGCCGGTGAAGTGATGCGGATTACCGGACCGGGTACGGTCATCGCTGACAGTTTTCCGGCCGCCGACGTGTACGTGAATGTATTTAATGGTAATCAGCGCAGCCAGGTGCGTTACCGGATTGATAATGGCGCCTGGCAGGTGATGCAGCGGGTCAATGAGAAAGACCCATTCATGCTCAAAGTCAATGTTCAGGATCTGCTGCAGGATGCCCCACGCGATAATTACCGCAGCAGCCCTGCCAGTGCATCCTCACATCTGTGGCGGGCGAGGCTGGATACCGGCTTATCGCCCGGCCAGCATTTCTTGGTGGTGTCGGTGATTGATATGTTCGGCCGCGAGTTTCGTGATTCGCAGGCATTTATGGTGCAATCTGGCGCCGGATTCCGTTAAGTCTGCTTCTGCTGCAGCGGTAAAACCGAGCACGGCGTGGTTGCCGCTCGTGGCGTGTTCAGTCGGCATGGGTGGATCCAGCGGACTTTGTTCATTCTTGTGTATTAATGGTCTGCAGCATCTCGACTGCCAGCCGGCGCAGCTCACCCAAGGGTAGATTCCGGGCTGAACAATAGCGTAAGCAGCTTTTTCCCGAACGCACCGGTTTAAGCTTGGCTTCATATTGATTGAGCAAGTTGGGTTCCATGATATACAGCATCGGTCCCTGCGCGCGATAGGCAAAGCCGGCTTTCCATTGATTACCGATGGTGTACACCGGAAACCCCGAAGAGCCGATGCCGCCTCTGGCTTTGCTGAGGTTTTTTTCAATCAGACGGCGGATTTCGATCAGTTCCGGACGCTGATCAAGCGGGGCCATATTCAGATAATCGTCAATTGTATTGGCTTTATTCACTGTTCTAACTTCTAACCTGAGATTATTTATATTTATGTGCCAGGACGTGCCTGGTACCGGCTTTCAGCGTTGGGTAGGCAGTTATTTTTTGCCTACCCAACGCTGAAAGCCTTATGCCTTGATAGTAGTCAGGTTAGGGCAATATGTGAAATAGATTGATCTTATTATTTCAATAGACCGTATCAATGCATGTGACTGGCTGTGCGGTTTGCGGCCTTACGTTTTTGAAGTTATTGCCTGGCTGCTCGACAGTCATGCCCGGGGACAGCCGGCGGGCGCTCAATAGCTCACACCTTCGCAGCTACTGAAACAGGCTTACTCACGATAAACCGGTCTGGACCGTGGCGGCAGCCTGACGGGCACGTTGCCGGGCCTGCTCAAGATTGTCTCCGGGTTGCTCCAGGACCCGTGCCAGCGCTACGCCCATACGGCGTTTTTGAAAAGCTTCAGGTTTGCCGAACAGGCGCAAATCCGTGCCTGGCATTGACAGTGCCTGCTCGATGTTACTGAAAGTGATGGCACTGCCGTCGAGACCAGCGTAGATCACGGCACTGGCGCCGGGACAGGTCAAAGCTGTATCCACTGGCAGGCCCAGAATGGCGCGTGCATGCAATGCGAATTCGCTTTGCTGTTGAGTAGCCAGAGTAACCAGGCCGGTATCATGTGGGCGCGGGCTGACTTCGGAAAACCATACCTGATCACCTTTGATAAACAACTCCACCCCGAACAGGCCACGACCGCCAAGCGCATCGGTAACCTGTCGGGCGATGTCTCTGGATCGTTGCAGCGCCTGTTCGCTCATTGTTTGCGGCTGCCATGATTCCACATAGTCACCATCCTGCTGACGATGGCCAATGGGTGCACAAAAACGGGTTTCCAGCTCACCTGCGGGATTCTTGGCGCGTACGGTCAGCAGCGTTATTTCGTAATCAAAATCAACAAAGCCCTCCACAATCACCCGGTTTTTGCTGACCCGACCACCTGATTGTGCATAATCCCAGGCTGCTTGAACATCCTCTTCATCGCGGATCATGCTTTGACCTTTGCCGGATGAAGACATGACCGGTTTTACCAGACACGGAAAGCCAATGCCAGCATCAATGGCCAGACGAATTTCATCCGCGGAACCCGCAAATGCATAGGCGGATGTAGGCAGTTGTAACTGTTCGGCTGCCAGGCGACGGATGCCTTCGCGATTCATGGTCAATTGCACGGCGCGGGCATTGGGGATGATCTGCGCATTGCCTTCTGCTTCTATTGCTGCCAGCACATCAGTCGCTATGGCTTCGATTTCAGGCACAATCCAGTCTGGCTGTTCGTCTTCAATCACCTGGCGCAGTTGCTTTGCATCACTCATATCAATGCAGTGCCAGCGATGAGCCACCTGATGTCCCGGTGCGTTGGGATAGCGATCCACGGCGATCACTTCCACCCCAAGACGCTGCAATTCAATAATGACCTCTTTACCCAGCTCGCCCGCGCCCAATAACATGACCCGGGTTGCTGATGCAGAAAGTGGTGTGCCGATAGTGACCATGGGCTTTAGCTATTTAGTGAACAATCCGCAGATCATACACCAGAGATTTGTTCTACAGGTTGCTGGTTGGCTGACTGTTCCGGACAAACAGATAGCCCGAGGCAGGTTTGCTATCATGTGCGCGGGGAAGAGTCTGGAAACCACCTCATCGGGAGACATTTATGGAAAGTTCCAATCGTATTGCCAACGCGCTGTTTTTGCTGCGTCTGGGTGTATTTGTCGTCATGTTTATGTGGACGATTGATAAGTTTATTAATCCGGATCATGCCGCTGCCGTGTATCAGTCGTTTTACTTTTTGGGTGAATTCAGCGCCACGATATTTTTAATTATCGGCGCGCTGGAAATGCTGATTCTTATTGGCTTTCTGCTGGGCATCAAAAAGACCATTACCTATGGTTTGGTGCTGGCCTTTCACACTGTATCAACGGTATCAACCTGGGCAAAATTCCTGGACCCGTTTGAAGGTGTGAATCTGCTGTTTTTCGCCGCCATTCCCATGCTGGCCGCGTGCTGGGCACTGTTTAGCCTACGCGATCTGGATACCAAATTTACCGTCGGGTAAATTATTCACCTATGCCGCTGTATTGCAGCGGCATAGGTCTCTACCGTTTTATTTCTTGTCGATCTGAAAGGAAACCCTGCATGCGTTATCTGATCTTGCTACTGACCGTTTTATTGTGCTCAGCCTGTGCTGAACAAGCTTCAAACCCACCTGGCGGTGGTTCAGGTAGTGGTTCGTCTGGCGAAAGCAGTAAAACCGAATCTTTCAGCGATGCGATTGATGGTTTGCAACACAAACCCGGTTTTTTTGACATTTACGTGGATCAATCAGAAGGCAAAATACTGGCGCTGTTGCCAGCCCCTGATGCCGATGGCATATCGCTGCGGTTTATTCATGCATTGCGTTTAAGTGCTGGCCTGGGCTCCAACCCATTGGGGTTGGATCGTGGTTGGGGCAATGCGGGGCAATTGATCCGGTTCCGACAGTTAGGTGATCGGGTGATTGCTGAAGTCGAAAATCACAAATACCGGGCCAATACCGATAACCGGTTGGAACGCGAGGCCATTCGTTCATCATTCGCCAATTCATTTATCTGGTCAACCGAGGTGGTTGCGACCAATGCGGATAGCCGGTTATTGATTGATCTTGGCGGTTTATTAACGGCTGATTTACTGGGCCTGGAAGGTGCGTTGGAAGAAGACGATGCCGGGTTCAGTCAGGCCGATAAGCTATCCATGGCGGATGCAGGTTCGGTGCTGGCATTTCCGGATAACATCGAAATTGATACCTTTATGACTTTCACTTCCAGTAACCCAGGCGCCGAAGTGAATGCCACTGCGGCCAATTCCAATGCGGTCACATTGGTCCAGCATCACTCCTTTGTGCGTTTGCCTGATGACGGCTATCAGGTGCGCAAAGCCGATCCGCGCACGGGCACGTTTGCACTGGGTTTTTACAACTATTCCGCACCGCTATCGGCACCGGTACTGGACGGCTACGTGATGCGTCATCGCCTGCAGCGTGAAGATGCCAATAATCCGGATAGCCCGGTGCAAGAGCCGATTGTATTTTATATCGATTCGGGCGCGCCAGAACCGATTCGCTCAGCCTTACAGGAAGGTGCATCGTGGTGGGGCGAGGCATTTGCTCAAGCGGGTTTTGCTGATGGCTATCGGGTTGAGATCCTGCCCGCCGATGCACATCCACTGGATATCCGTTACAACGTGGTGCAATGGGTACATCGGCAAACCCGTGGTTGGTCTTATGGTGGCGGCATCATCGATCCACGCACCGGCGAGATGATTAAAGGCCATGTGATTTTGGGTTCACAGCGCGTCCGTCAGGACCGCATGATTTTTGAGGGTCTGGCGGGCGTAGCGCAAACCGATACCGGCAGTGCGGAAGACCCCGTGCAATTGGCTCTGGCGCGCATCCGGCAACTGGCAGCACACGAGATGGGCCATGCCTTGGGGTTCGGGCATAACTTTGCCGCCTCGGTGAATAACCGTGCCTCGGTAATGGATTATCCGGCGCCATGGGTACGCGTTGATGACGCAGGAGAACTGGATTTCTCACAAGCCTATGACATTGGTATCGGTGACTGGGACATTCACACCGCGAAATGGCTATATGGCCAGTTCCCGGATGATGCCGATGAAGCCAGTGAACTGGAGGCGCTGGTTAGCCAGGCCAGACAACAAGGTCTGTTGTATATCGCAGATTATGACGCGCGTTCGGTGAGCAGTGCACACCCACAGGCCGCGGTGTGGGATAACGGCAATGACCCGATTGAAGAATTAAACAATGCGATGGATGTACGTAGTATTGCCTTACGGAACTTTGATGTTGATCAGGTTGACCCGGGCAGCCGCATGTCAGATTTACGTGAGGTGCTGACGCCGATTTATTTATATCACCGCTATCAGGTCAATGCCGCCGCCAAAAGCCTGGGCGGTATGGGCTTTAATTATGGCTTGCGTGGAGATGGCTCCGCGCCGGTTGAGTTGGTAAGCGCTGAGGATCAGCGTCGTGCATTGAATGCGCTACTAAACACGCTTAATCCACAAGTGCTGGATGTGCCCGAAGCCATACTGGATTTGTTGCCGCCCACGCATGATAGCTACTGGTTTAATGTCGGCGATGAAGCCTTGAGCAGTCGTGCCAGCCCAGCCTTTGATTTACTGGCGGCAGCTGAAACCGCTGCCGGTTTAACTTTTGCCGCATTATTAAACCCACAGCGTGCCGAGCGTTTGCTGCAGTTTCATCGCCGCGACAGCAGTTTGCCCGGTTTGCAGGAAGTGCTTGATAGCATCGAGACAGCAATTTTCAATGCCTCAAGCAGTTCGGAACGCGAGATGGCCATTGCCCAAAGCGTCCAGGCACGTTATGTGTTTGCCCTGATGGAGCTGGATCAGGCCGAGGTGTCACCCTTGGTTAAGGCGCAAGCCAGTGCCCAGCTACGCACATTGGAAAGCCAGTTGGGTGATGGCTCCGGAAATAACATGAATGCCTGGTTGGCGAGTCGGATTAATACTCATCTGGCACGCCCGGCGGTTGCCGCGACGCCAGACGTGGCGGGTCCAGCAACACCACCCGGCAGCCCCATTGGCAGTACATCGGGTACTTATGCAGTGTACGAAACCTGCTGGCATTGCGATTAGGAATCAGCTATGAAAATACGCTGTTGGATGGCCGCTTGTTGCCTGTCGTTAACGGGGTATGGCGCGATTGCGCAAACCTATCTGCAAGGCGCGACGATTATTGATGGCACAGGTGGTCCGGCGATAGAAGATGGCGCGATTATTGTCGCAAACGGTCAGCTGGCTTGCGTAGGCAGCCGGCAGCAATGCCGGCCACTGGCTGATTCAGTTATCGTGGATATCGAGGGTCGGTTTATCACACCAGGCCTGGTGGATGCCCATGTACACTTTGGCCAGACCGGCTGGCTGGATGGTCGACCGGATGGCATTAGCGCACCCGATGTTTATCCCTACCAAAAAACCGCCAATGATGCCAAAGCCAATCCCGGTCGCTGGCAGCAAAGTTATTTATGCTCCGGCATAACAGCCGTATTTGATGTTGGCGGACCGTTTTGGACCACGCAACTGCGAGCAGCGGCTGACAACAATCCAAAAGCCGCACACGTCAAAGCCGCCGGACCATTAATCAGCTGGGCTGGTCGGGAGCAAATGCAATTGAATGACGAGATTTATTCGTTTCTGCCGATGGGCAGTGTCGAGGAATCTTTGGCCAGTGTGAGCAAACTCAAAGCGATGGGGGCGCAGGCGGTCAAAGTCTGGTTCCTGGCCCCGCCCGCCGATCAACGTGATGGTATGGATCAACGCATGCTGGCGATTGGTGCTGCCGCGCAGCAGGCTGGCCTGCCGCTATTGGTGCATGCCACCTCATTGCGTGAGGCCAAGGTCGCACTGCGTGCGGGTGCGCATATGCTGGTTCACAGCGTTTCCGATCTGCCGGTCGACCAGGAGTTTCTGGATTTGTTGATCGAAAACAACACCGTCTATGCGCCAACACTGGTGGTTGGCAGCGGTTGGACACGTGCATTGACCAGCATAGTATTTAACACACCGGCACCGATCGATGATCCCAATGGTTGTGTTGATCAGCAAACGATAGACAATATCAACCAACCGAATTTATTAAGAGAATACCTGCCCGATAGGCTCGATAATCAATGGGCTTATCGCCGCCTGGAAGGCGTTGGCCATGAACTGGCTTTGCTGGAAGAAAACCTGATGGCGGTTCATGCCGCTGGCGCAACCATCGTCACAGCCACCGATGCCGGTAATCCGATGACACTACACGGCCCTTCAATTTATGCGGAAATGGAAGCCATGCAAAGTGCTGGATTAACGCCGGAACAGATTATTGTGATGGCCACCAAAAATGGCGCCAAAGCCATGCAGGATCAAAACCGCTTCGGCACACTGGAAGCCGGTAAGGCTGCCGATTTGTTGGTGTTAAGGCAAGACCCGCGGGAAGATGTCGCGGCTTTTCGGACACTAAGCCATGTCATGCGTGCCGGGGTTTTGCGCAAACAATCAGAGCTCGCGTATCGCGCTGTTAATAATTAGATGAGTATTGCATTTATCTGATCACGGTTTATTGCGTTTAAACACTCAAGAAATACAGGAATACCATGCACAAGACTTTGTTATTTTTATGGTTGCTAATTCCAGCGCTTGCTAACGCTCATTCTATTCTTCCCGATAACGAAACCTTCAATAGCAATACCCCCATGCCAGAGGCCGAACTTGGTTGGCCAGTTGGGGAATGGCATGCCCGGCCGGAGCAGATCACGCGTTATTTTGAACGTCTGGCGGAAGGTTCCGATCGGGCTTCACTGGAAGTGATCGGACGCACGCATGAGCAGCGTCCTTTGCTGCAACTGATGATCACCAGTCCCGAAAACCAGGCGCGTCTGGAACAATTGCGGCAAGACCATCTGCAAGGTGAAGGTCCATTAGTGGTGTGGCTGGGCTATAGCATTCACGGCAATGAAGCCAGTGGCAGCAATGCAGCGATGTTAACGGCTTATCATCTGATCGCTGGTGAAGCGCAGTGGGTCAAAGACTTGCTGGACAACGCGGTAGTGATTATTGATCCGATGTTTAACCCCGATGGTTTGGGGCGGTTTGCGACCTGGGCGAATATGCATCGTGGCCAGCAGGCAGCCGGGGATGTGCTACATCGGGCGCATTGGGAGGCCTGGCCTGCAGGACGCTTTAATCATTACTGGTTTGATATGAACCGTGACTGGTTGCCGGCAACGCAGCCGGAATCGGTTGCGCGATTGACGCAATTTCATCGCTGGCTGCCGAATATCCTGGGTGACTTTCATGAGCAGGGTTCGGATGCCGGTTATTTTTTCCAACCCGGTGTGCCAGAGCGAAAAAACCCGCTGACCCCGGATGAAAACGTCGAATTAACCACCGAGTTGGCGCGTTTTCATGGCCGTGCCCTGGATGCGATAGGTCAGCGCTATTACAGTCGCGAAACCTTTGATGATTTTTATTACGGCAAGGGTTCAACCTATCCGGATATCAACGGCAGTATCGGTATTTTGTATGAACAGCCCTCCACCCGGGGTCACAAGGTTGATTCCGTCAACGGGGAGTTTACCTTCACCGATGCCATCCGCAATCACTACGCCACCAGTATTTCCACCTTACAGGGTGCCTACGCCATTAAAGATCGCCTGGTGGATTATCAACAACGCTTTTATGCCGACTCACAGCAGCGGGCACGCAATGGTCGTGGCCGGGCCTGGGTGTTTGCTGATGGTGGTGATGCAGTTCGTGCGAAAGAGCTGGCGGAATTAATGCGTTTGCATCAGATTGAAGTTTATCCACTGGCAGAAGATATTCGGGTGGATGATATGAATTTTTCCGCCGGACAAGCCTGGGTGGTGCCGATTCGGCAGCGTCAAGCGGCTTTGATTGAAGCGATGTTTGAGCAGCGCACTGAATTTACCGATAACACATTTTACGATGTTTCCGCATGGACTTTGCCGCGCGCCTATAATTTGCCGTTTGCTCAAATTAATTCATTACCGGAACGCACTGCAGATCCTTCATCAGTAGCGGTTGAGTTTACGCCGCAGGCCAACGCCAGTGCTTATCTATTCAGTAATCATAATCTGGCCGGTGCAGCGATGGCGATGCATCTGTTAAATGAAGAAATTCGGGTATACCGACTCAACAATACCAACCGGGAAATTGCCGCGGACAGCATTATTCAACGCGGTGATTTTGTGGTGCCGGTATTGCGTGGTGAAGACCGGGCAGCCATTGAGCAGCAGCTCAGCGAACAGTCACAACGCTGGCAAGTGCCAGTTAAGCTTATCAGCAGTGGTTTTAACCTTAATGGTGTGGATTTGGGCTCGCCTGATATCCAACCACTGAAGGCGGTTAAGCCATTAATGATTGTCGGCCAGGGGGTGGTGCCGATGGAGGCGGGGCATACCTGGCATCTGGTGGATCGACGGCTGGGTTTGCCGTTGCCGATGCTCGACGTTCATCATCCAGCTCCACCCAATCTGGATGACTACACGCACCTGCTGATCGCCGATGCAAGTCATGACGCGGTGCCAAAAGCCTGGTACCCGTTAATTAAAGGCTGGGTAAGTCGTGGTGGTGTTCTGGTGACTCAAAAACGCTCGGCAGAATGGGCCGAGGCAATATTTTCCGAACGACCAAAAAGCGCCAAAAAAGGTGTTTCCGAAGATGACCGCATAGTGAAGCTGATAGAGCAGCTGGCTAAAGAAAAAGACACCTCCAACAAGGATATCGGTCGACAGTCGTATAGCCAGCATCAGTTCGATTCTGCTGATCGTATTCTGGGCGGTGCGATTTTCCCAGCACAACTTGATCTAAGCCACCCGCTGGCACAAGGCTATCAGCGTGAAGATATGGCGGTATTTCTCAACAGCATCACCAAACTCGAACCCAGCAAAAATGCTTATAGCACACCACTGGTCCTGGCTGATTCAAAACCACTGGCGGGTTTTGCCAGTGAATATGCCAATCAAGCATTAGACGGGAGACCGGTTATGGTCGTTGATAAAGTGGGTCAGGGGGTGGTGATCAAGTTCGCCTTTAATCCGAATTTCCGGGCGTTTTGGCGGGGCACGGAAGGCTTGTATGTAAATGCTTTGCTGAACTCGCCATTAGTGCAGTCAACGACACTGCCGGCGGATTGAGCGGGTGGCGATTCATCAAGCTGACATCGATAGTGCTGACTGCGGTTGCATCGGCCAATAGGTCTAAGCCGACATGCAAGTGCATAAAACCCGATATTTGCTACTGGCGATAGCGTTATTATTGCTTAGCGTTTTGCTGGTTACAGTGATCCGGGCATCCACCCTGAGTCCGGGTGTGTGGGTCGAATGGCTGGTGGTCATATTGGTATTTAGTGTGCTGCTGACAGCACTGATTGTGGGTGGGCGTTATTTTTCCAGGCGGGCGCAGCGGATTAAAATTCGATCAGCGGCGCAGGCCCAGTTAAACCCCCGGCAGGCGGATGTGCTGGCTTTGCTTGCCGAGGGTTTATCCAATAGGCAAATCGGTGAACGCCTGTTTATTGCTGAAAGTACGGTCAAAAAACACGTTTCTGATTTATTCGTAAAACTAGGCGCGCAGCGGCGTACGCAAGCGGTCAAAATTGCCCGGGCAGCGGGGTTGATTGACTGATACCAAAGTCGATCGCTTGAAAAGATACTTTAGTACCATTGTGATCGTGCGCTGATGGCTTATGCTTTTTGGGTAAGTATTGGTTGAGCTAAAGCGTGGTATTCAGATGCGATTATTGATCGTTACACTGGCCGTTCTGGTAGTGGGTTATGGGTTGGCCGCATTGATCAACATGGGCCTGGTGCTATGGTTTTTTTACCAGCGCATACTTGGGCCAGGCTGGTTTTTGGTGGCGCTGGAAATCAGCATCATTACTGCCACCTCAGTAGTGCTGGGTCATTTTCTCACTAAACTGTTCAAGTTGAATAAGCTGTTGCCAATATATCTCTTATTGGCTGCAATAACCGCCGTAATGGGTTTGAATATCTACCTGAATAATAGTCTGGAGCCTTTATGGTATAAGCTGATTTATCTGGCTTGCGTGATTCCAGGTATTTATTTCGGTGCGCTGCGGGCTATCCCGGCCAGGCCAGGCGGATAAATGAGAACCTGGTCCGGTGCGCACCGGACCAGGTTATTAACCAGGCTATTGATCAGTACCCAGATAGCGTTTGAATATTTCCTGATCTTTCCCGTTCTGTTCGATTGCTTGCAGGGCATCGTTAAACTGATTGACCTGACCTTCAGCAATGGTCGCCCGGCTGAACATCAGACTGACCGGTTGACTGGTGATCATCATGCCGGTGGCGCGAATCTGATCATGCCAGCCATGCCGACGAATAATCGCGGCGGTAACAAAAGGATCTTCCAGAAAGCCATCAATACGGCCATCAGCCAGGTTGGTGAAATTGACTTCAGCAATTGAGGCATATACAAACTGATCAGCATAACCCTCGTTGTTCTGAGCACTGCCAATCGGCTCGCCATAAAAATAACCATAGGTCAGGCCGAGTCGGAAGTCCTGCTCCAGCAGGCCGCTAAAGTCACGCACCGGCAAAGCCGCGCTGTCGGTGGGAACATACAATTCGAATTGTTCGGCGCGATAGGGGATCGAGAACCAGGCATAGCTTTCACGCTCGGCGATCGGGGTGGCGCCGGCCAGTACATCGATATCGCCATCCTTCAGCATAGCTAACAGGTTAATCCACTGGTCTTCCACAAAGTCGACGCTGCAACCACTGGCTTCGGCCATGGCCTCTACCAGCTCAACATCAATCCCGCGGATAACACCGTCGGCGGCTTCAAAGTGGTACGGTTCCCACGGATCAAAACCCATGGTTATGCTGCAGGCCTGCTCGGTGATGGCCGGTTCCGGTGTTTCCGAAGCGGTATTGACAGCCGGCTGCTCGCTGGTGGCGGTTTGTTCAGCAGCTGGTGGGCTGGACTCCTGCTGGCAGGCGGTGATCAGCAAAGTCAGGACAATGACAAGGTATAAGAAAAGATACTTATGGCTGGCTGCACGCATACAATCTGGCTCCCGTGAGTACTTTATGTGAAAAAACGCATAGGGATGCGCCGAGATACTCTACTCTGATTACAGCTTACGCCGTTTTTGAGGGCAAGACAAACGCCAGAAGTCACATAAAACCAATGAGATGGAAGTTTTTTTTGGGGTGACGCCTCAGGTCATAAACTACGAAAATATTCGTTTCATGCCCCATCTGAAGTATAAATCCGGCCGGTCAACCAGCTGTTGACCGGCCAGTGCGGGAAGGCTTATCTGTCGGCGTTCTGTTCCAGACGGCGGGTCAGTGCATCAATCTGACGCTGTTGTTCAATGGTGTACAGGGTCAGTTCCTGAATCTGCTTCAATAACTGCATTTGAAAGGCCAGCATATCGTGAGCACGGCCAGGTTGTTGGTCAGTAAAGCCAGGTAACTGGCGATTGCTGCCGATATAGGCAGACAACTGATCCAGCGAGGGCACCTGCTTGATATCCACCGCGGGCAGTTTCGGGTTGCGGGTGGTTATCAGCGTCCCGGCAATAGTGACATCACCACCGGCACTGATCACCAGTTCGGTAACACCGGTATCGGCATCATCAATGCTGTAATCGCCCTGGCTGTCCAGCAGGCCGGCATCCCACTCGCGGTTGCTGGCACCGATATTATCCAGCTTAATGGCAGGACCTACCGTGGTTTCCTGCAGGTGCAGTGAAGCCGCCGGGCTAAAGGTGCCCAGGCCGACATTGCCGTCGGTGCCGATGGTCAGGCTGTTGCTAGGCGCTTGCGGGCGTATTCTCAGAGGCAGCTGAAAATCAGTGGTATTGCGCACAAACCATTCAGTTTCGTTGCCGCCCATGTCCCAAATCTGCGCCGCGAAGCCACCGGAACCATCCTGATCCAGCCGGAATGCCGGGGTATTGCCATTCACCGTGTGCAGATCGGTCAGCGGTGTGCTGGTGCCCAGGCCGATCCGCCCTGAACTGTCTACATAGACGGCGTCATTGGGCGCGCTGGCTTCAACCACCAGGATTTGACGGCCACTGTCCAGGTCATCAATCGAAAACTGGTTGTTGCCGCCGTTGGTGGAATCATTGGCCGTTAACTGCCAGTCGGTGCTGGGAAAACTGGCGCTGTTGCTGGTGTCCTGAAAACGCATGCGAGTGTTGTTTTCCTTGACGCGGATGGTATCGAGATCGAAAGATTCATTGGCAACGCAATCAATACCCACACACAGGCTGCCCTGTACAATCTGGTCGGTGGGGACGACATTGCCACCGCGGACATCGTCGGTCTCATCCCTATCTGGCGATACCAACTCGCCCGCGGTTAAGGTAAACACGCCGCTCTGGCGCGGTAATGTGGTTTTGTTGTTGCCAGCGGGCAGGGCGTTACCGGTGCGCTCGCGAGTGGGCGAAAGCAAGCGCAACTCGTAATTGTATTGACCATCAATAGCGAGTCCGCGGGTATCGAACTCGGGCATCTGACCGTTGCTGAAAGTCTGCTCGAAAGCATATTCCTGCGGGCCTGTAACGATCATGTGCGTGCCCTGATCGGGCAAGCGAAAGTTAGTGCGCTCAAAAATAATGGCGCCATTTTCGTAATGGACGGTATAGACCAGCTCATCCGCGGAGGCGGAGCTCGCCAGCATCAAGCTGCCGCACAGCAATAAAAAAGCAAAGCGATCATTCATTTTAAGGGTGAAAAACGTGGGCATAGCCAACTCCAGCAACTTGGTTTTGCGGTGATCATACCTGTATCCGAACTGTCGCGCATGCCTTACAGTGCTTCGGCTGGCAGGAACACCCTTGAATAAGCTATGCTGCGCGCTGCAAACACCGGTGCTGCACAGCAGTGGTGAAAAAAATAACTGGTGTTCAGAGAGCCGTCATCCGCTATGAATAAAGTCACCCTGTCCATGTCCGTCAATCGCATCCTGTTCGCGCTGGTTCTCTACTGCGGCTTTACTGTTGCTGCGCTGGCACAGCCATCCTTTGATAAGGCATTTTTCCCCAGCACTATCGGACCCGGTAGCGTCAGCAAGCTGACCTTCACCATCACCAATGGTGACCCGGTAAATCCCATTACTGATCTGGCTTTTGTCGACAACCTGCCGGCAGGCATGAGCATTGCCAATGCGCCGGCCATTTTTACCGATTGCGTCAATATGCTGATTACCGCCCCTGTGGGTGGCAGCAGCATTACCGCCAGCAACGGACGGTTATCCGCCGGCGCATTTTGCATCGTCAGTATTAATGTGACCAGCGCGGTGGTTGGCGTAGCGATGAATGTATCCGGGGATTTGACGTCCAGTGCCGGCAACAGTGGTACGGCCGCGGCTGATCTGACAGTGGAGGCCGACCGGCCAGGCTTCAGCAAAAGCTTCAGCCCGTCCAGTGTGAATTTTGGTGATCGCAGCACCCTGACCTTTAGCATTGATAATACGCTCAATACAAACAATGTGTTTGGCCTGCAATTCACCGATAACTTTCCTACCGGTATGCGGGTGGCCGATCCTGCTAACGCCAGCACCACCTGCACTGGCGGTGTGCTGACCGCACTGCCGGACAGCCGCAGTTTTGCCTATGCACCGGCTTTTCCGGGCGATGCGGCACTGATGGCCGGAGCCACCTGTACAGTCACTGTTGCTGTTGACACCGGTGCTGCCGGGCCATTGGGTAATACTTCTGGCGCACTGCAATCAACCTCGGGGTTTGCGTCCGTCAACAGCGGCCTGGCTGGTGACACGCTGGATGTTCTGGTGGGGGGTGAAATCATTCTGCAAAAGGCGTTTGATGGCGACCCGTTGCCGGCGGGCAGCAGCCTTGATCTGACTTTTAAGCTGACCAATCTGGATCGAATTTTTACCGCCACCAATATCAGCTTCAGTGACGATCTGGATGCCACTTTGTCCGGCCTGGCCGTTACCGGCTTGCCGCTGAGTGATGTTTGTGGTGCCGGCTCGCAGATCACCGGCAGTAGCGTGTTGACGCTGACGGGCGGCAGCCTGCCACCGGAAGGCGAATGTATGTTCAGCGTCAATGTGCAGATTCCCGCTGGGACTGTGGCTGGGGCATACCCTAATATCACCAGCAGTGTGAGCGGCGATGTGGGCGGTAGTGCGGCGACGGGTAATCCGGCTAGCGATACCCTGTTTGTTTCTGATGCGCCGTTGCTGAGCAAAACCTTTTTGAGCAATCCGGTGGGCGCCGGTCAGCCGTTTTCGATGGAATTTACCATTACCAATGTCAGCAGCACATCAGCGGCCACCGATATCAGCTTCCAGGATAATCTGTCGGCATTTCTTTCCGGTCACAGCGTGACATCGTTGCCGGCCAATGGTTTTTGCGGTGCGGGTTCGCTGGCATTCACGTTTATGTCCTTAGGACAAAACATTTTGATGATCAATGGCGCCAATCTGGCGGCGGGCGCCAGTTGTACTTTCGTCGTTGATCTGAGCTCCGCGGCTGGGACCCCGGAAGGCGATTATCTCAACATCACCAGCGCTATCAGCGCCACAGTCAATGGCAGCAGCACGCAAGGTCAGACCGCCAGCGATACTTTGACGCTGGTTTCCGCACCCCGTTTAAGCAAAACCTTCACTGACGATCCGGTATTACCCGGTGACACGGTGACACTGGAATTCAGCATAGAACATGAAGAGGGCGCGCCCGGCGATGCCACCGGCATCAGTTTTACCGACGACCTGAATGCAGTGGTGGCTGGCCTGAGTGCTATTGGTTTGCCGATGAATGACGTCTGCGGTACCGGCTCGCAAATTTCGGGAACGACCAATATCAGTTTTACCGGTGGCAGCTTGGCGCCCGGAAGCAGTTGTACATTCAACATCACGTTGCAGGTACCGGCCGGTGCCACACCGGGCGTGTTTGCCAATACAACATCCAACCTGTCGGCCATGGTGCTGGGCGTGACTACTATAGGTGTGCCTGCCGGAGATGATCTGATGATCGGGGGTCTGAGCTTCAGCAAAGCTTTCACCGACGATCCGGTATTACCAGGTGACATGGTGACGCTGGAGTTTACCCTTGATAACACCTCCGGCACGGCGGATGCAACCGGTATATTTTTTACCGATAACCTGAGCAGCGTGTTGTCTGGCCTGACGGCTATCGCGCCGTTGCCCGTGGATCCATGTGGCGTCGGCTCACAAATCACCGGCACCAGTTTTCTGATTTTTACCGGCGGTAATCTGACGGCGGGTACTTCGTGTACGTTTTCAGTAACACTGCAGGTGCCGGCGGGTGCCGCGAACGGCAGCTTCAACAATGTCACCAGTAATCTGACCGCAACGATAAATGGCAATGTCGCCGTCCTGCCACCCGCTGCTGACATTCTGGTGGTTAATTCCAATATCCTGCTGTTCAGCAAAACTTTCACGGACGATCCGGTAGCGCCGGGCGATAGCGTGACGCTGGAATTTACACTCAGCAATCAGGATACCGCGCAGAGCGTAACCGGCATTACCTTCACCGACGATCTGGATGCCGCGCTAAGCGGATTGAGCGCTGTCGGCTTGCCCGCCATGGGTGTGTGTGGCGCGGGCTCGCTGCTATCGGGTACCAGTCTGTTGACATTGACCGGCGGCAATTTGGCTGCGGCAGCAAGCTGCACGTTTTCGGTCACTCTGCAGGTGCCGGCGGGTGCGCCAACAGGTTCCTTTGTCAATACGACAAGTCAGGCAAGTGGTATGGCGGGCGGGCTGCCGGTCAATAGTGATCCGGCCACGGACACACTGCTGATACAGTCCGTTGGCTTCAGCAAGGCATTCGCCAATCCGCTGGTCACCGGCAGCACCACCACGCTCAGTTTTACCATTCAGAACAACAGCAGCAACTCGTTGGCTAGCATCAGTTTCAGTGACGATCTGGGCGCAGTGTCCCCAGGTCTGGTGGCCGTGGGCTTGCCCGCAAATGATGTATGTGGTGCTGGCTCGCAGTTGTCAGGGACCAGTTTCCTGACGCTTGCAGGCGGTAATCTGCTGCCGGGCGGAAGTTGCACGATCATGGTTACCGTGATGGCGCCAGCGGGCGGCACACCGGGTGTGTTCACCAATGTCACGTCTGATCTGTTTGTTTCCGGGCTGAGCTTCGCGCAGCCTGCAACCGCCGATCTGGTAGTCGTCGGCATTCCTGACCTGACCATTACCCCGTTGACCACCGACTTTGGCGATGTGCTGGTGGGTGCCAGCAGTGCCAGCATGGACGTGCTGCTGGAAAATACCGGTAACGATGATCTGAATATCACTGCCATTCCCGCGGCGGTTGCACCGTTTGCTCTGAGCGGGGGCAGTTGCGCGGCTGCGCCGTTCACACTTACCGCGGGCACCAGTTGCACGCTCAGCTATAACTACTCACCGACAGCCACTGGCCCAGCCATGCAGATGTTTACGGTAACCAGCAATGCCGCCGATTCACCGGATGATTTTGTACTGCAGGGCAACGGCATCCAGCCGGCCATCAGCGTCATACCTAATCCGGTGGATTTCGGTGATCAGCTGATCACCACTACCAGCGGTGTGATGACAACCACATTAACCAATACCGGCACGGCGGATTTGAATGTGATGTCCATAAGCCCTGCCGCCGCGCCGTTTACCGCTGCCGGCGGTAGTTGCTCCGCCACGCCATTTGTCCTGGTTCCAGGCGTCAGTTGCACACTGAGCTTCACTTTTGACCCGACAACGGCCGGTCCGGCGATGCAGAATCTAAGCATTGTCAGCGACGCGCCGACCGCGCCCGATACACTGACCCTGCAAGGCAATGGCACCCAGGCCGGTTTGGGTGTGAGCCCGAATCCGCTGGATTTCGGCAACGTCAATCTCAATACCACGGCCAATCTGCCAGTGACGCTGACCAATACCGGCGATGGCGAATTGACCATCAGTGCGATCAGCGATCCGCTGGCGCCTTATACCCTCAACACGGGTACTTGCGGCGGCTTACCAATCGTACTGGCGCCGTCGGCGCAGTGTGATCTGGATATCAGCTTTATGCCGATCGTCACCGGACCGGTCATGGCCACTTTTGATCTAATCAGCAATGCACCCGACAGCCCGGATACCGTCACGTTAAACGGCAACGGCGTGCAGCCACAACTGGTGCTGAATCTGAACGATATTGATTTTGATATTGTGACGGTGGGCGTGACGGACAGCGTAGCTCTGGTGTTGATGAACGTCGGCGACGGCGATCTCACCATCAGCCAGGTCACTGATCCGTTAACACCTTTCGCGGTATTGCCGGGAACCTGCGGTGCGGTGCCCTTCATGCTGGCAGCCGATGCGCAGTGTGAGCTGGAAGTCACTTTCCGGCCGACCGCCAGCCGTGAATTTCTTGCTTCGTTCGATATTATCAGTGATGCGGCGGACAGTCCGGCCACGGTGAATTTGCGCGGTATAGGTCTGCTGGTTGAAGTGCCGGCATTGAACCAGTGGATGTTGATGCTATTGGCAGGCTTATTGCTATTGGCCGCAATTCGATCTGAGCGAATGGGTGCGTATTTGCGGTAATTATGGGGGTGTCGGGTTACGAGCTGGTGGCTCTAACCCGACCTACCTTAGGAACCTCTGATTTAATCTGCCATGGCCGCGCCACTAAAATGAGCACCGGGTCGGAAAGCGCTCAAGACAAGGCGTCGTTGCGTACTGCAATAGCCAGCCTATTGCCCAGCAACGCCGCAGGATTGGGCGATTTCGGGCGTAACCCCTGGTAGGAGCGGCCTTGTTGGGTGCATCGCAGCCCATGGACAATGGCCAATCTGTCAACTTGACGTAGCCCGTTATGCCTGCGTTGACGGATTTATAGATTATGGCACTGCACTGCACCAAACAAGACTCGCTCGCGACCATGTCTGATTAAATCAGAGGTTCCCTTAGTTTGTAGGTCTGCTTAGGCGTAGCCGTAAGCAGACAAGATCGACCCTACGGCGATACTTACTTCGCGGACTGATTTTGTTCGGCCACAGTCACCGAACAGATATTGTTATCACCTTCCAGCACCAATTTTTTGAGCACATCCATGGGCAATGGTCCGTTGGTCAACAAATAATCATGAAACCGATGTATGCTGAAGGTTGCCGGATTCTCCAGCATTAACTGCTGCTTCCATTGTAAAATCTGGTCAGCACCGTATTTATAGGTAACCACCTGCGCGGGCCAGCGGCGCATGCGCTGGATTTCGCGGCGGCCAATGTCATCCCGATCAGTAATATGCTGCTGCCAGAAGGTCAATGCTTTTTCGTCCGTCCAGCCATAATAGTTAATGCCCACATCCAGTGGCACCCGCACCGAGCGCACAATATCCCACTCCCACTTACCTAAATAAGTGTAATCATCCTGATACAGTCCCAACGCCCTGCCCAGTTCTTCAACATAAGCCGCCCAGCCTTCGCTGAAACCGTAATAGCGCACCAGGCGGCGAATGTCGGAATGGCTTTGCGCCTGCTCGATAAAATTCTGAAAGTGATGGCCGGGCACAGCTTCATGCAGATACAACCATTCGCTTTCCCGCAGGTTATAGGGCTGATCAAAAAGGTTGTAGAAAAAAGTCCCACTCTGCCCGTTGTAATAACCGGGAACCTGGCTTAATGCCTCGTTATCACCCCGCTTGATATTGATTCGGGGAACATCAGGATACACGAAGAACTGAGTGGAAAGATGATCGCTGACGATTTCACGGATCTTTTCAAAACGTGACTGTACGAAATTCTGATCACTAGTAAAAAATCGCTGGTTGGATAATGTCTCTGAAAACTCCGCCGCTGACTGGCCAGTGTGCGTTGTGATTTTTTCGATATTCTGTTTCGCCCGTTTAATCTGTTGCATGCCAAAAGCAAAAATCGCATCCGGCTCGATCTCCGCGCCCAGCCAGCGATTCAAAAAATAGGCATACCATTGTTTGCCGCTGGCAATATGATAAATACCGGCACTGTGATCTTCGCCGGGGCGTTGTTGTAGCAATGTTCGACTCAGGCTCAGGCGTTCCAGATTAAGCCGGATTTCAAAATCCGCGACCTGATAATCAATCTGATCCTCTGCTGATAGTTGTTGCAGTGAGAGGCGAGCCAGCCGTTTTTTTGCGGTGACGAAGAACGACCGCTGCGTATCGATGACTTCGGCGGAAGGAACCTGATTCAGATTGTCGATGTAGCCAAGCACCAGTGGCTGGACTTCCAGCCGGCTGTATTCAGCCACGAACCAGCGACTGAACACATCAAATTCCAATTCATTGGGGTTTGCTTGTGCTGATGCAGGTAGCTGGCAAACGAGCAGACAGCAAAACAACACCAGGCGCTGAGTGGTTCTTGTGAGGCTTTTCATAAACATGAATGTAGCACCCGTTACTGACTGATATTTGATGGCCAGGATAAGTGACAGCCTAAACAGGGTGGCCAGATATTAAATCAGCCAATGCTGTAGAGAATTGATGATGGTTCAGAGTCCGGCGAGGTGCGAGTCGCATTCTTTGACACCGGCAGCAATACCCGTTGCCAGATAAAGGCGCCGGGCTTGTTCCCATAAATCTCGGGCCTGCTCCGGTTTACCGGTATTTTGAGCCAGCAGTGCAATGGATCGAAGCGCATTGGCCAGATCCAGCGGTGCGGTTTTTTCATTGTTTCGGTATGTTTCAAGCGCCTCAGAATAAAAGCCCTCAGCCTGTTTTAGCTGGCCTGCATCCTGATGAATATCACCGAGATGACGCAGGGTATGCGCCAGCGTCAGTTCATTATCCTGTTGTCTGTCTAAGTCAGCGGCTCGCTGATAGCAATTCAGCGCGGCATCAAGATTGCCCATATCTCGCTCAATCTGGCCCAACCCTTTAAGTGCCTGGGCCAGTTCACCAGGCAAACCACTTTGCTGACACAATTGATAAGCGGTCTGCATACACTGGCGTGCTTCGTTCAGGCGGTTTTCACGGCGCAGCTGGAAGCCTTGTTGGATGGTTTCAGTGACAGATTGTGGCATAGGTTCGCTATTCCAGTAGGTCAGAGGTATTCAGTATAACCGCTGTATTGTTGTGCCTTGTCTTTGCGGCTACGCACCAAGCCTATTGCGTGATTAAGGTCATTATATTGTTACTGCCTGATGTTTAGAAACTAAGGTTAGATGAATGGACTTCCCCGGAATTGCCCACCATGCCGGGGGAAGCCCATATCGATGGCAAACACTTTAGATAACAACGCCCGCCTGACACAATGAACGATGCAGTGATAGTAGGGTGTTGATTGTAGAGCAGCCAAAGTTGAATGGAGCAGCGGCATAGCCAAGTAAAAGGAAAGCCAGCGGATAGATTAAAGCTTTAGCCGAACTGGAACTATGGGAAATATCGGGAAACGTTGTAAGATTCTGGCTACGAGTGATGGGTGTCCATCAATCGCATTGATGATTGCCTAGAGGCTAATGAGGACTTGGATAAAAATCATTCTCCAGGTTGGCCCTTTATTTCAGCTCATGTTATGGGATATTTCTTGGAATAATGTAAGATTCTGGTTATGAGATAGGTGTCCATCAAAATAGAATGGGCACCTGCGCTCTATGAAATAGGGTATACGTATACCAGAGAGGTAAAAAGGAAAGCATTATATGTATTTAACTAATCGATATGAATATCATCTTTTCTAAGCACATATAGTCTTTCTAATTCATTTTCTCTAACATTTTCATTAACCGGTACGAATCCAAAATTTTTTGCGCTTCTTAGACCATCCTTAGTTGTCGGTCTTGTGAAAATAATCTGAGTTTCTGATTCAAATAATAAATGTATTTTTTCTTTTAAACTCCCAACTGCATGAGCTTTAGCTCTGGTACCATGTGCACCAATAGCACCCAAATAAATGCATTCACATGATCCAGATATTGGTTCAATGTGATTCGAGTCAAAATCTATTCCTCTAATCTGCTCAACTTCCAGTAAGCTTCGAGCTTCTCCAGTCATAGGCAGAATACTGTAGAAGCCTACATATTTTTTGATTTCATGACCAAATAATTTTCTTTTCTCGACCACCATTTTAAAAACTTTTTTATTTGCATTAAACACGTTCTTTATTTGTCGTTTAGTTGGCACGCTTGGAAGTAGCTCTTTCGAAAGTTTGTACAATCCATCAAGGTCAGACCTTTTGAAATATACTATGTCGAAATCATGCGTATACTTACTGAGGGAAAGCCTGATTTTTTTGAAAATCCAAATAAAAGAAAATATAAAAAATATTATTGAAGAAGTTAATACGTAAGGCTTTAGCTTGCTGTCAGAAATATCAAAAACCCAACCCAAAATCTGCATAGATGTCGCAGCTGTAAAGCTTAAAAAAATAAAAAAGTTTAGATGTCGAAACACGGATTTCCCTTTTTAATACGGTAAGTGAATTTTACGTGAAAATAACTAGTTAATCAAGTTAGGTCGGGGTTGTTAGCGTAGGTATTAGTAGCCTAGATAGCATGATAGGAAATGTTTGGACATCCACTTCCATTAGCGAGCAAATGAACACATTTGACGCCGTTCAGTAAGTCTGAGGGTGTCGGTTCCGGCCGATTATATTGACCATTATGACTAACCTTGAGAGCTTAAGGTGCTTGCTCCAAATACCTAAGGAACCTCTGATTTAATTGACATGTTTGACATGCCTAGAATCTCTAGGTATAGTTCTAACCCTAGAACATCTAGGTATAAAGTTTCGGAGCGTAATATTGGTGATGTCCATTTCCAAAGACCTGGCTGCGGCCTCGTCCACGCCGCTGGTTTTGTCGATACTCAGCCATGGTGATAGCTACGGCTACGCGATTATTCAGCAGGTGCATGAGCTATCCGATGGCCAGATGGAATGGGCCGATGGGATGTTGTATCCGATTCTGCACCGGTTGGAAAAGAAAAAACTGATCGAATCTTACTGGGGCACGGCGGAGACCGGGCGCAAACGCAAATACTACCGGTTACTCCAGGCGGGTCTTAAAGAGTTGCATGAACAACGCAAAAACTGGGCCAGCCTGCACGGCATGCTGCGCAAACTGGAAGGAGTATGACTATGTTTCAACTGGAACAGGCAATGGATAACTGGTGTGATCGGATATTGGTCAATCGTTGCAACAATCAGGTCAAGGCCGATGAAATCAAAGACCACCTGTATTGCGTGATTGAACGTTTGACCGATGAAGGTTTAGACGAACAACAGGCCTTTAACGCCGCCACCCGACAGCTGGGTGAGGCCGATGATCTGATGGCTGAATATGCCAAGAACAAAGCACTGCTCAATAAAGTCTGTGAGGCCGAGCAAACCTTTTTATCAAAACTGAGGATTAAGAATATGAACCCGAAAAAAGCTGGAATGTACCAAACGGTTGTGGCCCTGATATTTGCCGCGGCCATCCTGGTTTCATCCTATCTGCTCAAAGATACCGGGCATGGTCCGACGATTATGCTGATACTGGTGGGCCTGTGGTGTATTCCGTTTTCGATCATTAATGCCAGCAGCGGCAAGCATTCAGCCAGGTCTGAATTTGAGTGCCTGCGGAATTATTTTCGCAAAACACAGCAGGCGGATTAATCAGTTAACATTGTTGGCCCTCTTTCTGCTCAGTAGGAGGAGGCTGTGTAAGCCACCTTTCTGTTGCGCCGGTACATCGTTATAGGGGTTATTCCGGGGCTGCAAACTAAGAGATTCTTCACTGCGTTCAGAATGACAATCACATTGTGCCAATCAACCCTTACGCTGGTATACAAAACTGTATCGGATATTTTGGCGCTGGAGAGTAAGAGATTTTTCACTGCGTTCAGAATGACAATCATATTATGCTAATCAACCTTACGCTGGTATGTATAACTATATCGGGTGTTTTGAGGCTGGAAAGTAAGAGATTCTTCACTGCGTTCAGAATGACAATCAGCGTACCTCGCAGTACCAGTCAACCCTGTGATGACAGCTAGCGTCTTTGGCAGCGCCAACTCAAATTCGGAATGCCCACCAGCCATAAGACTATATGTCATCCTGAGCGTCAGCGAAGGATCTCTCCACGACAGCAGGCTTTAAGTTTTTAATCGATACCCCGTCTTGAATATCCACCACACGGTGATCACGCACAGCACTAAAAACAACACAATCATAGCGATGCTGACGACCACGTTAATATCCGATACGCCGTAGAAGCTCCAGCGAAACCCGCTGATCAGATACACCACCGGATTAAACAGCGTGATTTTCTGCCAGATCGGTGGCAGCATGCTGATGGAATAAAAACTGCCGCCCAGAAAGGTCAGGGGGGTAACGATCATCAACGGGATAATCTGCAGTTTCTCAAAGCCATCCGCCCAGATGCCGATAATAAATCCGAACAGACTGAAGGTGACCGCGGTTAATATCAGAAAGCTCAGCATCCAGATGGGGTGCTCGATCTCGTAGGCGACAAACAACCGCGCGGTTAATAAAATCAGCAGGCCCAGAATCACCGACTTGCTGGCCGCCGCGCCGACATAACCCAGCACCACCTCGACAAACGAGACCGGTGCGGACAGCACTTCATAAATGGTGCCGGAAAACTTGGGCATGTAGATACCGAACGAGGCGTTGGAAATGCTCTCGCTCAGCAGTGACAGCATCATCAGTCCGGGGATAATGAAGGCGCCATAACTGATGCCATCAATGTCGCCCATGCGCGAGCCGATGGCCGCGCCGAATACTACAAAGTACAGTGAGGTCGATAACACCGGTGAGGCGATGCTCTGCATCAGTGTCCGGCCGGTGCGGGCCATTTCAAATTGATAAATAGCGCGTATTGCGTAAATATTCATGCCTGCTCCCTGACCAGACTCACGAAAATATCTTCCAGCGAACTCTGGCTGGTATTCAGGTCTTCGTAATTGAGGCCGCACTCGCTCATGCCTCTGAGCAGCGCCGCGATACCGGTATGCTCACTGTGGCTGTCAAAGGTATACACCAGCTGATGACCGTCGTCGGAGAGTTTTAACGGATAGTCGCTGAGCTTGGCGGGAATGCCGTGCATGGGCTCGCTCAGCTGCAGTGTCAGCTCTTTTTTGCCTAACTTCTCCATCAGTGCATGTTTGGCTTCCACCAGGATCAGCTCGCCCTTATTGATCACCCCGATACGGTCGGCCATCTGCTGGGCCTCCTCAATGTAATGGGTGGTCAGAATGATGGTGACACCCAGATCCCGCAGGCCATGCACCATGTTCCACATATCCCGCCGCAATTCGACATCCACGCCGGCGGTGGGCTCGTCCAGGAACAGAATTTTGGGTTCATGCGCCAGTGCTTTGGCGATCATCACCCGGCGCTTCATCCCGCCCGACAGCAGCATGATTTTATTGTCTTTTTTATCCCACAAAGACAAATCCCGCAGAATTTTTTCGACGTAGCCGTGATCACGCGGTTTGCCGTATAAACCACGGCTGAAATTGACCGTGGCCCAGACCGTTTCAAATGCGTCGGTGGACAATTCCTGCGGCACCAGTCCGATCAGTGCGCGGGTGACGCGAAAATCTCTGATGATGTCATGGCCATCCGCCAGCACCTGGCCGGAGCTTGGATTGACGATCCCGCAGATGATACTGATCAGTGTGGTTTTGCCGGCCCCGTTGGGGCCCAGCAGCGCGAAAATCTCGCCCTGATGGATATCCAGATTGACATCTTTGAGCGCTTGAAAACCGGAGCCATACACTTTGTTCAGGTTTTTAACAGATATGACAGGGGACACTTTTTTTCCTTGTCACGCGCAGACAGGCGCATGTTGAACGGGTTGCTGCAAATTGATCAGTGTAATGGTTTGCGGCGGTCTGCGCACATCCGCATTCCACACTGGTAGACCGGCAACGTGCCGCGTGGCTAACGTTGCCAGATCAATGCATACCAGTGTGAATCGGCATGCCGGGAAAAGTGCTGGCTGCCGCGGTTGCACCACCGATTAAACATGTCCAATGCAGTTATCAGGATGCTGATCAGAATTACCTGTGTGGATTTGCGCATGGCGGATTTCCGGATTGACTATTGACAGTCGACAGGGTAAAACCTGAACTTAACTTGAGGTCAAGAGTTTGAAACCTCAGCTTCCGGAGACCGTAGATGGGTGTACAACTGAGTGTCGGGCGGGTGGCAAAACGCTGTGGGGTGGCGGTTTCCACGCTGCATTTTTACGAAGCCAAAGGCTTGATCAGTAGCTGGCGCAACGCCGGCAATCAACGCCGCTACGCACGCGATGTACTGCGCCGGGTGGCGGTGATCAAAACCGCCCAGCAACTGGGCATCGCACTGGCTGATATTCGTCAGGCGCTGCAGGGCCTGCCGGCAAACCGTACCCCGACCGCCGCGGACTGGCGCAAACTATCGGATGGCTGGCGCACCCAACTGGACCAGCGAATCAATCAATTGATCAAGCTGCGGGACCGCCTGGATGGCTGTATCGGTTGTGGTTGTCTGTCACTGCAAAACTGCCCGTTGCGCAATCCGGGCGATGCCTTAAGTGCAGAGGGGCCCGGGCCGCGGTTATTGCAACCGGACTAATCAGTTCGGCTCAGGCGGCCATCCGTGAGGACCACAAAAACCAGATTGCTACCGCCAGCAACAGCAGGGCAAATATTCGCCTCGCAATGCGCTGCCGATCAGCATGATTGAACCAGCGGTTAGCGTGTCCGGCCAGCAGCACCAGGACCAGATGCACCAGCGTGGCCAACAGCACGTAAATAAGCGTCAGACTGGTGGTCTGGGCAACCATCGGTTGAGTGGTATCAGTAAAGCCCGGCAGTATCACAATAAAAAACAGGCCCGCTTTGGGATTCAGCAGGTTGGTGATCAGGCCGCGCCGGAAATGCCTGATCGCTGGTGCAGGTTTTATCATGTGACCGGGTGACACCTCCTGGGTGCTGGTCCAGGCCTCCCAGGCCAGCCACAGCAAGTACAGCACCCCCGCCCAGCGCAACAGCTGAAAGGCAAAGGCCGAAGCGGCAATCAGGCCACCCAGTCCTATCGCCGCCGCCATCCCGATGATTAACAATCCCAGCGCAATGCCGGTGGTTGCCGCCAGCCCTGCCTTGCGGCCTTCAATGGCGCTGACCAATGACAGATACGCCATGTTCGGGCCAGGCGTCAGTTCAATCAGCAGCGTGGTCAGCAGAAAAGAGGGGAGTAAGGCAGTCAAACTGTCAGTTCGGTAGGTCTAAATGCATTCAGTAATAAAGAACTAGCGGTCAAAACGTCTGCGTACGGCAAGCCAGAGCACGTACAGTACACCTCCCAGCAACGCCAGGGCACTGTCTTTTTGTGCATCCCATATGTCGCCCTGGGTGCCCAGATAAGCCAGTCCCAGTTCCGGACTGACAATCATTGCCGCAATGGCTTCGATGATTTCAAACAAACCGCTGAGGCCAAGCACAACGGCAGCCGTCAGCACCAGATCCCAGCCGCGCCGCGCGCCCGCCTGATAACGGATAAGCTGCTGCAGGGCAGGAGCCAGCAACAAGCCAAAACTGAAATGCACCAGCCGGTCATAATGGTTACGCTGCCAGTCAAAGGCCGCGGCCATCCAATCACCAATAGGCGTTTCCGAATAGGTGTAATGCGCGCCAATTAAATGCAGGGTCAGAAACAGGGTCAAGGCCATATAAGTGCCGGTGCTCCAGGGTAATCGCCGGTAGTTGGGCAAGACCACCGCGGCACCGGCAAACACCAGAATATTTTCCAGCAGCCAGTCCTGCCGGTAACTGGGCGCGATGGCTGCGATTATCCATACCAGCAATAGCCACACACCCAGCCAGCGGGTAATCCGTCCATCGGCCCTGGGGGCAGTGGAGATGGCATTGTCAGTGTTGAGCATAGCTTACTCTGTGCACAGGCGTGATAAAGAATATACCGCTAATAGTGGCTTTACCAATCACGCGCGCACCGCCTGGCGGTTTGTGAGACTGGTAATGGCAAACAACGGATGTGGAATTTTCCACCACCGGTGCTTAAAGCTCAGCTAGCCCCGCTGGTCACGCCAGCCTGTCAAACTGATCAGGCCGGCACTCAGCAACAGCAGCAGTAATACCCAGATACCCCAGGAGGACAAGCTGGGGATAGGTGGCGGTGGCGCCAGATCAACCACCCAACCGCAGGATATCTGATCACTGCACTGCAGAAAAATCCCGGGGCAGACGCTGCTGTTGGCTGCTTCGTTCCAGATCGCATCAGGCACATCACTGACATCATCAAACGATTCAAAAAACTGCAGGCGCAATATACCGTCGGCATTGACCACCACATTGTTCATCGGGATGCTGGCAAAGGGCACGATGCCATTGGAACTGAAATCCATGGCGCCGGGCATATTCTGTCCAAAACCAGGCGCCAGATTAAAGGCATTCGGGTCGGCGGAACCGTCTGAGCTGGAAAACTGAATGGTTGCGTCGGATAACCAGCTTACTCCCGCGGTGGCAATATTAATGTCCCATGACAGGCCGGTTAATTCATTGCCGGCGCCGATGAAAAAATCCAGCACCACGTTATCAGGATCATCCAGTCCATCCAGGCTATCGATATTATTAATATGAATGCAGGCTGCCGGGCCCGAAGAGGTGGGGGTAGGCACGGTTGTCAGTGGATTCGGTGTGCTGGCCTGTCCAGCCTGTACAAACAGGCCGGCTGTGCCATCTCTCTGGCTCCAGACGGAAGTGCAGATTAAACAACCAAGCAGCAAGCTGCTGAAAAGGCGCATATGGCGATTGATATTCATACTGAAGCTCCCTGTGCCCGTTATTTCCTACCCTCAGTTTAATATAGCATTTTGCTTGAGCAGATTTGGCTGGCGAGCCGCACAGGTGTTATGCCTGGACTGTATCCAGGTTAGAGACGATGTCCGTGAAGCATCGGAATATTACCCGCGGCTGATGTTTCGCGGAATATGCCCGGTTTATCGATGCTATTAACCAGGATCATTCCGGCTGGTCAGTTGATCTGCACCAGGATCATGCTGTTACTACCCACTCTGCGATTGGCGGAGTAGCTTAATAACGGGCCGAAGACGGTAGCTAAATCGACCTGGCTCTGCAGTGTTTCGATAAAAACCTGCTGGCTCAGGTGCTTGCCGGATTGCTCCAGCACCGTGGTCAGCAACTTGATCAGCGTCAAGGCCCACAGCCTGGGCTGCAGATGGCCATCGGAGAAACCCGACTGCCGTGCCAGTTGAGCATATTCCAGCTGGCCTGCCCGGGAAACCGACTCCGGACCCGGTGGGGTCAGCAGATAAATCGGCGCCGGATAGTTTTTTATTGACGCTGGCTGTGTTGGTGATAGTGAGTCGGTCAGAATGATCGGAGCGCGCTGTAAATGCTTAAGTCTATTCAGCAGTTGCAGTAGCGGAATCGATTGCTGACGGTGCAGTATAGCGATCAACCGGTCATCAGCGGAGCTGGATTGATTCAGTTGGTTAAGTACCGATTCATCAACGAGATCAATAACCTGCCAGCCACGCTCGATGGCAACAGTTGATTGTTGCTGCGCATAGCTGGCTGGATGCGGATATAAAAAATAAGCGAAGTCACTGTCCCCGCGTGATTCAAAAATGCCCAGTGTCACTTGATCCGTCATGCTGGACTGATGTTCCGACATGCTCAGGTCAATGACGGCAAACACCGGTTCAGCAAGTGGTGCCTGGGGCAACGCATGCAAGCGCAATTGTCTGCCATAAATACCACCTGCTGCGTTGATATTATCGACCAATGCATTGACCGTGATCGTCATGGACTCGGCCAGTCCCGTTTTATCAGGCAACCGCAGTCCCAGGTGGATGGCATCGCTGCTTACGCCGCTGACAGATTGTCGGGCAATGTCCTGCAGGTAGGTGATCAGCGCATCAATCTCAATCTCATTGAGGTCATAACGCGGCATGTTCGCGGCCAGCGACTGGCCGTCTGAATCAATGCCCTGGGTTAATAACCGTTGCAGCAGGCGCTTGTCATAGGGGTTGCGTGGCCGGCCGCCATCCAGGTCTTTGCGGTAAGGCTGGGTCAGCTGCCACCAGGTGATGTTGGGTGCGGCGACGCCGGATTCTTTGCTTCCCACGGCGCGTTCACCATGGCAGTTGATGCAGGGGAACAGGCTGGCCGATGCTGTGGTTTGCTGGGCGCCGATACTGGCCTGCCCGGATTCGGTGATGCCCTGCTGGTAAATATCCGTGCCGGTATCGGCAGGTAATTGGGTGCTGAAAACTAGCGACGCAAACCAACAGGCAGCCAGGCGAACGCCGTTGGATGCGTTACCGGCTGGACTCGACTGCGGCTTGATCCGGCGCCCGCCATGCTGCCAGGGCATCCTGAATAACCTGTGGATCGCTTGCGCCATCAATCCATTTCCATTCATTGCGTTGATCGTCGATCAGCAGCACCAGGCTGCTGTGGTCCTGCTTGTCGGCGCTGAAAGCCTTGAGTGACTTTAACAGATGATCAATGTCCTGTTTGTTGCCGGTCACCTGAGTCCAGCCGGCGCCGGTATGAAATTGCTCGGCCCAGGCCTGCATTCTTGCCGGTGTGTCATAGTTGGGATCGGTGCTGATCGAAATCAGCTGCACCGCCGCATTCGGGGTTTTATCCAGCTGCTGGCGTAACTGACCGAAGCGAAAACCCAGCAGCGGACAGACCATGCCACAACGGGTAAATACAAAATTGATCGCCACTGTGCGGCCTTTGATCAGGTCGTTGTAGAAGCGCAGATCATCGCCCGCCTGGTTGAGCACCGGCGTGTTTGGAATCGAGTGTTGTTGTGCAACCGGTGTGACAGCCACTGCGAGGCTGGTCGAGGTGAGCAGCGCAATGACCGCCAGGCAGCGCCAGCATTTATGGAGAAACAACATAGCTGAATTTATGCTGATGTTGAGGTGTCTGGCTGTTGGCAGGCTTGAGATAGACATAATAAGTACCCGGCAGCGGCGGTGTAAATTCCAGGCTGACTGTGTTGTCGGTGCTCGCCTCGGTTGATAAGCGTTGCCGCCAAAGCCCGGACGCCAGAATGATCGTGCCCTCATATTGTTCGGCTGACGGTGCTGCGTCCGCAGCTTGAGACGTAACCTGAAAAGCCAGCTTTACAGCACGACCGGCTTTTAGATCAGGCTCAGTAACTATTGGCGTGATCAGCAGCTGGTCAACAGGCGGTTGCCCAGCCTGTTCCAGCGAGGGCTCAATATCAAAAGCAAAGCAATGCACCAGCCGCGGTGAGTCCATAAAATAGATCGCCTGATAGTGGCCGGGTTCAGGCAATACGGTGGTTGTTGAATACACCCCGGGTAATTCACGCTCCCGCAGGCTATGGTCAATGGCCAGCACCGCGCGCGGAAACTTTCCATAATTATTGAACTGGCCCATCGGCGCGGCCATGCCTTCTTTGTAAAAATACACCGCCTTGTCATGATAATTGGAAACCAGTACGGCATTGCTGCCGGGCGCCTGCACAATGCCATCGCTGCCACTGGGTATAGCTATCAGGCCGGGCGGGCTGTCGCCGCCGGGGGTATCAACGGTCGGAATATCCGCGCCGGGCCGACCCAGGTTCTGGTCGTCCAAGGTAATCATGTACAGATTGGAACTGTCCGCATGCCGGATATATCCCAGGTTATCGGAAAAAGCGATATATTCCGGACGGCCTTCCACCCGGCCGCTTTGCACGATGGCCTGCTTGGCTGAATCAATGATCGACAATCGATCGGTCATAGGATTAACCAGCATGCCCCAGCGCCCACCGGGTGCAAACCGCAGCATGCCAATGCCGGGTTCGGCGGCGATGATCTGGCTGATGGTGTGTTGTTGACCATCAATCACCCATATCTCGCCACTGCCGGCATGTGAGATATACAGCTGTTCAGCCAGCACGGAATAATCCATGGATACCGGCAGCTCGCCCAACGTGATGGTGGTGGCCACCGACAGGCTGTCGGTATCAATCACGCTGAGCTGGTTATGCGTCATGGTATAGGCGAAGCGGCCATCGGCTGAGAAAGTCAGCGCAACAGGCTTGCTCGGGGTGGGGATAACAGTCCGCAGCGCAAACGGCTGGCGGTTGAACAGGGCCACGCCGCCATCCACCAGAGCCCATAAATAAGCCTGATTGGGCGGCAATTTCAACGTGGTCGGCGCCTGCCACTGACCATCACTGGCGTGATGGGTAATTTGCCAGTTGGCGGTGTTGATTGCCGCGATGGCATCGGCGGACGGCAGCGACACATACACCTGTTGCTGACCGCTCGACACCGCCCAGTCATAGCCCACGCCATTTAATGACAGCATGGTCAGCAGCTTGGAGCCGCCGAAGCCAAACAGGGGGTCGACCACGCTGATGGTGGCATCCTGATTCAGGGTTAAAACATAGTAGACATTCAGATCCAGTTCGGCACGGGATAACAGGCTGCCGCCGATAAACGCTTTGGCTTTGTTGATGCAGATATCTTCCGCACCGTCCTCTTCCGGGCTGCCGGGGTGAATCCAGGCCGCCGGGTACAGCCCGCTGAGTGGCTGGTGATTGGCATCCTGAATGCGAAACTGTATCGAGACATGCTCGTCAGCACGCAACCTTTCGGTCGGGACGTCGGATGCCAGCGGCGTTACATCAAAAGCAACGCTGACACCATTTTTTTTCACCTGGCTGATTGAATCGGCCAATAATGCGGCGGGCAACAATAGCCCACCGCAGAAGATGACCCTCAGCCAGCAGCGGTACTCATTCAGCATGCCATGATCATTCCGGCGTTACCGTCAGGGTCCCGAGTTTGGTTGTACCAGGACCGTTCGGGTAATAGTAAAAGTCGAACTCGCCGGTGGTTTTGGCCACCCCGCCCGCGGAGTCAATCACCAGGTTATAGCTTTCGATGCTGGTGACCTGCTGGGTACCCATGGTTTGGGTGATCGGGTTATTGCTGATCACCGTGGAGTCCAGGACATAAGGCTCTTCCGGCCAGTTATGGCCTTCAATGGTGATCACATTGGCGCTGTCATTGACCTGGCCCGGTGCGCCATTGTTAGGGTTTAATACCCGGAAGCGTACCTGGGATCCAGCCACCGCGCTGGCGGCGATGGTGTTGTTATTGGTGGCGCTGATATTGTTATTGGCGATCACGATTTCCGTAAACAGAAGGTTGCCATCGGCATCCTGAATACTGGCGGTCAGGCTGTGATTGTCAGACACCGCCCATTGCGAACCCGCGGGTTCAATGACCAATGCGCCAAACAGACCATAAGAGGTCTGCAGGATCTGATCCGAAGTGATCAGATTGACCCCGCCAAACTCCACCGGCGTCAGTACCCGCTGGTTGTTGTGATCCAGCGACATATTGCCGGCATACCAGGTAAACGATTGGGTCTGGCCCGGTGCAACCGTCTGATATTGTTGATCGGTCACGCCATTCAAACCAATGTTCAAACCGCTGCTCTGGTTCGCATCGTAGCTGATCAGGCGCGGGCTGATGCCGACATTGGCGGAGGCATGATACGAGCCCGGTTGAATAGCATTGGATGATGCATTGGCACTGTTGCCACCGGCCCACTGGGTGCCCAAGGTCGCCGCTTGCGCGGCGGTTAATGCATTGGTCAGATTGACTCTGATCCAGTCACCGGCTGCCGCCCTGAGTACCAGTGGACTCATCAACTGATCACCCACCTCATATTGCAGCGACTTGCCATCGCTGGCCAGCGAGACCGTAATATTGAAGGTCTTATCCGGTTGCTGCCCGGAGGGCAGGTCGTAGAATCCTGACACATTGTGCTGGCCCGGCGGGTTATTGGATAAACTGGCCAGATTGGGAACCTGCTCATCGTAAGTCCGCAGGATGCCCCAGGCGCCTTTGGTCATGCCCATGCTGGAGGTGGATGGCGCATACAGTCTGTCCACCGATCCGGCGCGTTCACCGTCACCGGGTGGCAATTTGAACAGCATTTCAAAATGCTCGGAAATACCCATGCCCTGCACATCCCGGAAACCTGAGTCAGGGAAGGATGGTTCGGCATGCCAGTTGACGCCCTGGATACCAAATGAATGCACCGAATCGACCGCACCGACGATGGCGCGAACTTCCACGTTATCGTTGGCATAAGCGCGCAGCATGGGGGTGTAGGGATCAGTGCCCTGCACTCCGCCCTCACCTTCCGGCAGCAGCGGGGTGCCGGGATATTTGAAACCATCCGGGTCATCGCCAATCGGCGCACCTGGCGTGGGTTGAGAATTCAGTGCCGGGTTGCTGCGCTCAATCGAACTGAAGGCAAACGAAGGATCGGTGGCGATACTGTCGCTGCCGTTGCCCTGAATGCGCGAATCCAGCGGCTCATTGCGGTAGTTGTTGACCCAGATACCGATATTGCCGCCGCCGCCCGGATCGGAAATGATCGTCGGGAAGGGGGCATAGCCGGATTCCACGTTGCCCTGTGCATCGGCAATCTGTGCCGCGGTCGGCGGCCAGATGGAGGCATCGAAATCCGCCCAGGAGGCACTGATGGTTTCGGTTCTGACATCCAGTTGGCTGGTGGTGTTGAGGGTCAGTAAAAAAGTGTCGTGGCTGTTGGGTTGCAGAATCCATTGGTCAGGCGTTTGTGCGGGCTTGACGGTCGCGCCCGGTGGCAGGGGCGCGCCCTGGGCGTCGAACTCAGCCGCCAATGCATCTGGAATCTTGCCGTTGTTCAAAGCACTGGCGTAATCGTCACCAGTGGTGGTGAACCAGATGGTCTCCGGCACCGCGCGCTGGGAGCGGCTGTCGGCGGTATAGGCCAGTTGCAGATCGCCCATGGCAATCGCGAACTCGCGGAAACTCTCGACTGAATCGTGGCCTTCGATCAGCGCCTGCCAGCTGGTTGGACCACCGTCATCACGGTCCTCACTCGGGAATTGCTCGCCGGTGACGGCATTGAACCAGTTGGTGCCGGAAGGCTCCACCAGCATCGCACCATATAAACCCACCTGTTGATGGGTGGAGGGGCCGAAATGATCGTGCGTAAACACCGTCCGCAGGGTACGGTCCTCGCCCTGATGGTTAAGCAGCGGGTCAGTGCCGAAGCGCTGAATGGTGGTCTGGGCACCGTCCCAGTTTTGTCCGGGTGGTGGATTGCCCAGTTTGTTGCCGTAATCATCTCTATAGTCAGACAGTGTCAGCTTTCTCTGCTGGACCGATTTGAACTGGGACTTGGGATCAAATACATACAGGCCGCCCTGTTTGTTGATCGATTCGATCCGGGCCTGCACCTCAGCTGGACTGAACGTGCCGTCTTCATAATTAAAACCATTGCCGGCGCCATCCGAGGAGGTCACATCGAACTTCACCAGATGGATATGCTGGCCGAGGATATCGGTGGGCGTGCGGACCTGAAAATCATCCAGTTCGTAATAATTGGGCACCAGGTTGGTGTGCCAGAACTCAACGGTTTCGCCGGTTTCCGAGCGGAAGAAAAAAGGCTCGGGCGGACGCTCGCCGGCGATGGTGTCTTTGACATCATCCAGCAGGGTGATAAAGCGCTGCTGCGGATAGTGCCAACCCTGTTTGTTGAATACCACGTCGGTCTGCACCACCGCGGCTTTATAACGGCGCTTGTTGAACGTGGAGTTGCCGTCATCATCTACTTCGGGCGCGGCAAACGGGGCCCCCGGTGAAGGCGGTAAACCGTTCAGAATAAAATTACCCGGCAGGCCATTGGGCAGATGCGACGCATGGCTGCGGATAGCATGCGCATCCATGGCCGCCTGTTCGATGGCGGTGCCGGTTTCCGGCAATTCCAGCGCGACCATCTTGCCGACTTCCTTGGTGAAGTCCCAGCGGGTATGAAATTCACGCTCCAGAGTGCCGCCCAGCACCACATTACGCGGCAGGCCGCCATCCAGATAGGCGATATCGCCAGCCTCGCGGAAAGGTATTTTCTTGGCTTCCGCTTTGGTCAGCAGTCTGGGGGTTTTGTCCGGGTTTTCCTGCCAGGCAAAATCCAGCGGTGGATGGGGGGCACGATGACCGGCAACGCCGGGAATAAAGAACGGAAAACCGGGGTTTTTATAAATCGGTTCACCGTTGGCTTTCTCACCCACCGGATCAACCGCCACGCGGCGGCCGTTATCAATCAAATAGGCTTTGGCCGGTGTGGGCGCCATGGCCAGACCCGGCAACGGCACCAGTGCGGGCACCGGCGTGCCGGCGATGATTTCGCCATCGGGCAGGGCGCGGGCGCCTTTGACCGGAGTACCGCTTACATCCAGTTCGGTGCCTTGCTCAAACACATCATGCACCCGCCACATGGACCACATACCCTGCGCGAAATGCGGGTAGATATGACAATGGAAAATGGAATCGCCCACGGTCTGGTTGCGGTTGCCGCTGCCGTTATAGGTCATCTCCAGGGTGTAGGTTGAGCCCGGATTGATCATCTGGCTATCCAGATAATGACCGTCGGCGCTGTTGGGCGTATGCAGCCATTGATGGGCATGCTGGTGATGCACATGCGGGGCCACCGAACCGGCGTTCATCACCCGGAACTTGACGTGATCGCGCATATAGCTGTGATAAACGTTGGACGGGTCATCGGGATACAGTGCCTTGGTCGCACGGGTTCCCGTGTTGGCCGGATTGTCGACCAGCACGGCTGGGTCACCTACGGCCCAGGCGCTGAGGAAAAATTCTTCAAACAACAGGTCAACGCCGTCTTGATTAATACCCTGCGGTCCGACGTTAATCCGGTTGGCAACAATTTCCGGGGCAATGCCGGCGATACCGTAATTGACCGCAAAGCCATCTTTGCCTGCTGCCAGCATATTGGCCAGCGGGTGTGGCGGATTGAACATTTCAAACGCCTGTTGGGTATTGGGCGAAATATGGTAGGCGATGGTAAATTCGCGATACGGTTGGCGGCGATCAGGGGTGGCCGGGTTTTCAATGAAACTGGGGCTGTTCAGATAGTATGGGAAGCGCCCCGCGCCGGGTCCGGTAATGATCGCGGTCAGGTCGGAGTGGGCCAGCTCATAGCTGCCGTCAGCGGTATTTTTGACCAGCATATTCAACACCGGCGAGCCATAGCGGGGGTGATCCCCCGGATACATCGCTGTATAGTTAATTACCGGTTGAGATTGCTGGGTATTCAGATAACCTTCGGAAGTAATTAACACCGATGACAGCAACGCGGTCTTACCTGATTCGCGGGTGGGTATCCGCATTTCCCACAGCACATCCGGTCCCGGTTTGGGGCAGATCAAGCCATTGTTCTCGTCCACCGGTTGCCGCCGGACTGCAACATTTTCCGGTAATCCGGTTTGCGACGAATCCAGATAACGCTGACAGACCTGAGGGTCGGTGCTGGTCCACCAGGTATTTAAAAAACGTTGATTAACGCGGTAAGTCGCCAGTTCCATATCGTCTTCGGTGACCTGGCTGCGGTAGTATTCAGCTTCGGCCGGCTGTACATTAACCGCGCCGAACAGGCCAACATCGAGTTGGCTGGTGGGGATTGAATTGCCATTCGGCGAAAACATCATATACACGCCTTCGCCGGTGGCTGCATAGCGATAAATATGTGACTGGCCCGGCGATACGCGGGTGGCGTTGGCATCGTCCAGCCAGTCCAGCCCCATAACCTGTACCCCGGCGTCGTTCAGTGCGGTCTGCGCGGGAGTCGGGTTGCTGATGGGCTGCATCAGATTGGTGAAATGAATTTCCAGAATATCACCGACATTGGCGCGCAGCACAATCGGACGCGGCCGTTTGTATTGACGCAGGCGCACTTCACCAGCCTGCAGATCGGCCAATGAATAAGTCTGATCAGTATCATTGCCATGCTCATCATAAGGCGCTGATAACGGCACTACGTCACGCGCCAGAACGTATATCTGGCCATTCGGGATTTCCGCGCCCAGGCGATTGTTTTTGATCGTCTGGTCGATTACCACCATATTCACCCTGATGGTTCGGTCAGTGACGCCTTTGCCGGTATTGGCGGCAACCAGGGTGGCGCAGTGAAGCACCGGTGCTATCGCCAGTGTCAGTATCAGAGCGGCAATCCAATGAGCTGTCATCTTGTACATATCAAACTCCCAATGATATTCATTTTCTAATTGTTGTCGGTATTATCCAGTCCGGTCAGTTGAGTACCTGACAGGTGGCATCGATGATGGGTTGAATAAAATCGTCTTGCTGGTTTTTCCGAACCTTGGCCACCAGTGCCGGGTTGTTTGCCTGACTCGGATCACCGGAATGTACCGGTGGGTCAGGCGCGTATTGAATGGATAAGTCGGCCATCTCCGCAGCGTTTTTACTGTTAATGACTTTGACCAGTTGCAGGGCCAGGTCAATGGACGACGATACGCCGCCGCCACTGAAGCGTTTGTGTTTAGGTTGGATGATATAGCGTGGATAGTCTCTGGTATTGACCTTGATATCCGGAAATTCATCCAGAACATTCAATACACTCCAGTAAGTGGTCGCCTGACAGCCATCCAGCAGCCCGGCCGCGGCAATAATAAATGCCCCGGTGCATACCGAACCGCTCCATTCAGCCGTGTTTGCGGCCTTTTTAACAAAGCGCTGAAAATCTTTATCCAGCATGCTCGCCGCCACCCCTTCGCCATCACCGCCGGGTACAAACAGCAGGTCAATACGCGGATGTTGGCTGAAAGTGTAACCGGGATTAACCGTCACGCCTTCTGAAGTCATCACGGGTGCCAGGGTTTTTGCCAACCAGATGGGTTTGAAGCCGCCGGAGAAAGCAAACACCTGGGTGGCGCCCGCGAAATCCAGCAGAGTAGCGTCGTTATATAACGGGAACCCGACCACAATGTCCTTATTGGTGGTGCTCATTATGCCGCCAGCCGCCTCTGCCAGAATGGGTTTTGAGTATAGCGTGTTTCCTGGTGGTAATATTCACGGCGTTTATCCAGATAGTGGGTAAATTCGGCCTTGCCCAGATGGTTATATTTCGCCAGTTCACGATCTTTGCCGTTGAAATAATCCTTAACGGCATAGGACGCCAGCAGAGCCATGCGCAGCGCCTTGAAAATGCCCAGTGAAGATAATGGGTCATAAGTAAATGCCGCATCACCCGTTGCCAGCCAGCCGTTGCCAGCCAGTTGTTCCAGGCATTGGGTATGCGCGGCGGTGATGATCGGTGCGGTGCTTGCGCTCAAGCCGGCGAGCCGGGCTGAGATCAAGTGGGTGGCCGCCAGTGCCTGATCAAATGCCGCGCTGTGAGCATACTGGTTTGCGCGGGCCAGGTCGGCATCGGTCATCAACGCGCTGACCCGAGTGTTGTCCGGCAGGCCTGCGCAATACCACCAGCCATCAGCGACGCTTTCAATCATGGTGCTGGAATCTGATAGGTGATTTCCCGCCTGATGGCTGTCCGCCGCTGCATAGAAGCGATAACTGCCGACCAGGCTGTCAAAAACCTGCTTATGGATGCCGAGGCGTTGAGCTACACGGGCGCCACGGCCGCTGGCATCCACCACGAACCTGGCGGTCATTGTGTTCAGTTCGGGCATGCCCCGCGCAGCTGCAGTGGTGCGCAGCTGCAGCCGCCAGTGTTGTGACTGTCGGCCGATTTCGAGCAGCTGTGAATGCTCATACAACAGCACGCCTTGCTGTCGGGCAAGCATCAGCAGCAGGGCGTCGAACTGCCGGCGATCCAGATGCCAGCCGTTACCATAGGGAGAATAAATATACTCGTTGACATGCGGCTGGGCCGCGCCCCAGGCAGCCTGAGTTCCGGCGGATTTTAGCCAGCCAGCACGTCGGAATGGCGCCCAGATTCCCAGTTGCTGCATCGGAATACTGACTTGAGGCGGTAATGTCTCACCGATGCGTGGCCGGATGGTGCTGGTGTAGGTGTCGTCGTCCGCGTTCGCCGGGCTGTCACGCTCCAGCATGCAGACAGTCAGTTCTGGCATTAGCCGTTTCAAGGCAATGCCGGCTGCGCACCCGGCGACACCGCCACCGACAATGATGACGTCAAAGGTTTTAACGGACATAGTGGTGAATCATGCTGTTCATCAATCAGGGCAATAGCTACATGGCGTCCTGCTTGACGGCGATCCATGACGCCACCACGCCCGCCGGGGCGGTGGACTTGTCATTCGGCCCGGTCGGATGTGGAATGCTGCGCACAATAGAGCCGACAATCGCAGGGCGTTGCGCCACACCATTAACCCAATCGGGAACCAGATAGCCGCGGTAGTCGTAAATCCATTCCGCGCCACCGACCACACCCTTGCCCTGAAAACGGACATTAAACGGATTGCCATAACTGATGGCCCCGCGCAATTCGAGTTGCCAGCCCGGCCCGTAAATCCGGCCGTCAAAAACCTGCATGGCAGCCGGGTATATCTGAATATTGCCGCGGCCGAATTCCAGTGAGTCAAAATCAGCACTGAGATTCGGATCGTTGATAAAACTGCGATAGGTCCAGGTGCCGACCAGAATGTCCGGCACACCGCCGTTTTGATTGCTATTTGAATTATCGGTCATAGCGGGTACTCCGTTTGGATCGGCCCAGGGTCCGTTGTCCGGATGCGGTCGGTGGTCCCAGTGCGGCGTTGTTTCTTTCGATCTGGTAGAAGGCCGGTAAGCCGGAAGCCGGATCAACAGGTTCAATCAGAAAGCCCAGATTATTCCACTGCTGGACCATTTCCAGATCACCTGCATAGTTATCGGGAATGCCCGATGCCCAGAATACCTGTTGACCCTGTTCGGTCTGAATAATGATGGGACGATGCGCCGGCCACCAGGGAATGTCATAGGCAATCTGCTGTTCGGCCGGGTCACCGGTGGACGACAGATAGATACTGTTCCAGTTGTCATAGGTCACATCAATATTCTGTGTGGTGCATTCGTGAAAATCCGCCTGCCAGGGAATGCCGATGTACTTGGTCAGATCGCCCGGCTCCATGCCCGCGGCAATATTCGGCGCGGGGCTGCCATCGATATCAGCAATGGGTTTGGGCAGGCTCAAAGCACCGGCCTGATAAGTGGTGTGCTTGATTCGATAGGGCGCGCTGTAAATGCCGGGATTGATAATAATCCAGCTGAACTCGCCACCTGGGCAAAAAGCACCGCCGAGCAGATTGCTCAATACACCGCGATCAATGCCTTCGCCGGTGGTGGGCGGCTCAGACCATGGGTTGGTGCAATTGGGATCGCTTTCGTCCCATTCCGAGCACTCATTGACAAACTTGCCCACCGCCCATTGCCGCAGGAAAAACAACTGGGTCCGGGTCATGATCAGAAATTTGTCCGGCGAGGTGTTGGAAATGGGGTTGTTGCCGCACAGCATCGGCATCAAACGGGGTTTGTGGTCGGGGTTGATTTTGCTTTTGCCGGTATTGAAATACAGATTGGTCTGCAATGGTTCACGCATGATGCGAATCACGTATTCACGGTTCTGACGATAAGGGTCTTGCCCGCCACTTGGTGGTGTGGACAATGCCCGCTGATCCAGATTGCCGCCGGTGCCGGTATTGTGTGGGTCGCCGCCACTGAAAAAGTCAAAATCGTAGGTGTATTGATACAAATCCGGACGTCTTAAGATAGGCCAGATTTCTTCATAAAATTTCGGATAATAGTCAGGATTAAATCCGGCGTCATTGAGCCACAGCGCGGTTTCCTCCTCGGTTTTCGGCGTGTTGCTGGCACGGTCATAAGGCGCAACGCCAAAAATCCGTGGGGCATACTGGAAGTTACGTACAAACACATCGTACATTGCTTCATCCAGCGTGATCATATCGAGCATCTGCGGCACATAGCGCGGATAGCCGACCACCACCCAGGCGGGTACCTGAACTTCCATCACCCCGTTTTTGGTTTCGGTGACTTTTTTGCCATCCGAATTGGTATAGGTAAACGGATAGGTGTAGGCGATTTTAGCGGTGACCGGGCCATCCGAGATATCGTCATACCAACCGTCGTTGTTAACGAAACTGGTGATCACAGGAGTCTTGGTGCTGCCGGAATTGCCGCGCCCACCCAGTACCACCAGGCGAGGGTTATCACCCTGCTTATTGGCCATCAATTCGCCCAGTGTATCAATCGGGTTGGGCTTGATGTCCTCGGGTGGAAAGGTCTGCGGATAACCGGGATTTTCGCCCTTGCTAAAGGCCGCTCTGGGTGACTTTAAGGTAACGGTTTGCGGGCCAGGGTCGGTAATCATCTGGCGGCGCAAATCCGGCTGGGTTACGGTCGGATTACGCAACGGATGCGAGGCCGAATAACCATGCATGCCATCGGTTTCCATAAAGTCGTACCAAGTGCTTTTCTTGTTGGCCAGATGCACCGTCCACTGAATGTCCTTGACCGTGCCTTCCACCGGGGTGGGCGCAGTGGTTGCCGAGGTGACGACAAAGTGGTATTTGCCGCCGATTTTGATTTCCTCACCGGTTTTCTGATCATCACCGTCGTAGGCAAAAATACGGAATCTGGCCGCCTGACGTTTGACTTTAGACAAATCGCCGGATTCCTTGAAACTGGAGACCCGCACCGGCTGTCCGTTTTTATCCTGCTGCTCGACACCATCGGCATCACAGGCGATCGGCAGTGCGCCGGGCTGTTCCGGGGTCAGATAAAACTCGTCACTGTTACCGAGACGTGCAATGCCAATGGCCGGATGAATTTTGAAAGTGGTATTGGATGTGGTTGTTTCATTGCTCATTATTAGTCCCTCAATCCATAAAGTTCAGTGACACGCCATCCAGATACAGCGCATTGTCGACCGGTTGGCCATCCAGACCCACGGCAACCAGGTGCACGCTGATATCCTGTGCGCCCTCGGCCAGCATCCGGTTAACCGCATCGGTGGCGTCGATGCGGTAATTGCGTGGCTCGTTGTGGTGCAGCATGCGCTGATCAAACTGACGGGTTTTATCCAGCGGCATATCGCAGTGGCCGGGACCACCCATGCAGGTGCCGTGGAAGGTTTGGATTTCACCGACAAAATTATCATTGCCCTGCATTTTGGTATTGGCATCGGCGGAACTGTCGTTCAAATATATGCGGATGCTGGCGTTAGGCAGGTTGGCACGCTGCACCCGGTGCAGGCGCACTTCGGCCTTGCGGAACACATCCAGCGTTTGTTGGCTGACGCCGGCTTTTTCCGAATTGAAATTCTGCATGCCGACCTGGCTGGAAGTCGGATAGTGGTAGCTGTTGCGCATGTATTCATAACCAAGCGTGCGGGTGCTCAAGGCATCCGCGACGGTCAGTGACCACGGTGCCAACACGCCATCCAGCGCCTGAGGATTGCCATTCGGATGCGTGCTCTGCCATTGTGCCCAGATGCGATCGACATTGCTGTGATGGGCCCAGAAAATGGGATCGAACGCGGTAATCCGGTTATCCACCATCCAGCCATACGGCGGGTTGTCTTTATTTTGTGGATCCTGGGCAATACCCAGCTTGTTGTACAAATCAGTCCACTTGCCATCCCCCCGGCCCGGATAATTGGGGTTGGTCCCACCGGAAAAATTGTGCATGCCGTTATGCACCTGTTCCAGATAACCAAAGTGGTGATCATCCAGAGGGCCGCCGCCGAACTCAGCCCAGTTGGGGGTTTCCAGCAGCAGGTTGATATCTTCCGCGGTGGGGTAACTGGTGGGTGAACCGATCACGCCTGGCCAGCGGTTGGGGAACCACAGCGGATTAATCCGCAGCAACTCTGCATAGATCGCGGCAATCGGCGGTGTCCATTGAGCGCCGCCGGTGGTGGGATCCAGTTCCACCATGTAATCAACACCCGCTGCTTTAAGAAAACGTGCACTGGAGTTATATACCTGACGGCTTTTGGCCAGTTTCTCCAAACCGCTTAATTGTTTATCAGTTAACAGACCGGTGGCGGCCAGGTTGGCGACGCCTTCGCTGGTCATCCAGCAACCATAGCGCTCCGGTAAAATGCCCTGATCCAGTTTTTCGGTGTTGAAGGTATCGCGGTTAACATCCGCATAATCCGACCAGGCCCAGTAAGGCAGGGTGATCTGGCTGTCGAAGTCCTGCAGCATTTGCTCAAAAAAGTACAGGTACAAACGGTGCCAGGGTAGAAACTGTTCCCAGCCGTGCTGGCAGGAACTGGCATGAATCCGTGCCCAGTAGTCAAAACTGCGTTCGTCCTGCCAATGCGCGTTATAGGTTTGCATACAGGCAATGGCTTCGCGCAGCCGCTGCACTTCCTGCTCGCTCATGGAGCCAATTTCCTTGCGCACCCGCAGCCCTTTAACCGAGCGCTGCATGGTGTTGGTGGGTTTTTCAGCGACGGAATGCTTCATTTCGCCGGCAGCCAGCGCGACCAGCTTGCTCGCCTGCAGGCGGAGTGTTTCTTTTTCGCTGCTGACCTCATCGTCATCCACGTCATCCTGGGGACAACCATCATCGATCCAGCTGGCAATGGTGCTGATTTCTGAGTCAGTGGCGCTGCGTTTGGCGTCCCACAACAGTGGCGGAAACACCGAACCATCAAACGGCGCCAGGCCGCGCAGGCCTTTAATAAGACCAGACTGCTCGCTTCTGGAAGTATCCCTGCCACCGCCGTTATCGTCTCTGCCGCCTCCGGAGGGCCAACAGCCCGCGGATTGATTCTGCTCAGACTTTGATCCGCAGCAACTGCCGGAACCATCCTCTGATTCGGCAGTGTCCGCGCTATCATCGTGCGGGCCCGGGGCTATCATGCGCTGCCCGTAAAGTACCGCGGACAGGAAAGTTTCGTAATCCAGCCAGAACGCTTTCAAGCCCTGATAATCGGGAACGGTTTTTCCCTGAATACTGTTCAGAATGGATTTGACTTCGCTGTAACGACCCGCAGGCTGTTTAGATTTGGATGTTGTCTTGGCCATAGCAAGCTCCTTTGCCGCGAATGGATGTGAAGTGGGGGTGACAATAAATGCAGGCAGTGCACGGCAGGCATGCGGAAACAGCTTCCCCGCAGTCCATTGGCCATAGCGTGCTGCACGCTTTGATGGTAAATAGCTTCATGGTGATTCAGTGCGTACGCCTGGTTGAACCAGGATCGGATCGGCAGTGCATACCGGATGCATGGTCCATGGGTCTGCATGGTGGGTAACGCACGGGGTCCATCCCGGGTAAAACATCAGCGTTCGCCTAAACAGGCATGCTCAACAGGTGTGCTGGCTTAAGTCGCCATCGGCCGCTGACAGTCATCGTATTGGGTCTGGTAAAGGCACCGCAGAACATGCCGCATTGCAGAGCATTTTGCGTTGGTAATAGCGTATTCAAAAGAACCTCCCTAGCCATTATGCCGTTGATTTAACAACGTTTTATTATGTAGTGCCGCTTTCATCGCAGCATCGGCCGCGTGCTGGTGCAGCATTTAGTAAACAACTATCACTGATGCGCATTGCCCGCCGGTAACGGCTGCGATCAGCTCCATAAGCATTTCAAACGCCGCTGGCTCTAGTGGCCATTACGGCTGATGCAGTAGCTGAACGCATGGACTCATGCCAGCGTGATAGTCAACCGGGTATCCAACCTTTCCCACAGGCGGGACACCGCATTCCCTATCCCCATTGTGCGCCTGATGTGGCGATTAATGCAAGTGTGGCTAAATTGAATTTTGACATGGTCACCAAGCAAATTTTCAAAACCGACAGGTCGCTGTATTCAGACAAATAGCGTTGCCATCACGCAACTGGAGGCACATCCCTTGGTGTATTTATCCATGCAATATGACGATCTAAGGAACCTCTGATTGGATTTGACATGATCGCGAGCGAGTCCTTGTTTTGGACGGTTTCTATCAGTAACGCGGTTCATGGCAGATTCAATCAGAGGTTCCCTAAGTCGTAAAAACAGCTCCAGCGTCGCCTAAAGATCAGGGGTTCAGCATCAAGTGCGGATAATCGCGCCTGCTGTGCAAAGCGTAATTTCCCGAATTGGCGGAACCAAACAAGGGGCATTCCATGATCACATCAACACAGGTGCAAACCGCACAAGCCATCGTCAATATTTTTGAAACGGACCATGTGCTAGGTGATTACAGTGCCGTTACGCTATTGGCCGGAGATACTGGCCAGCTCACCTATGGCCGCTCCCAGACTACCCTGCAGTCAGGTGGTTTAGGCAAGCTGGTTCGCCAATATAGGGCTAACTGTGGCGCAGTATTCGCTGACATGCTGGCTCCGTTTCAGGGTGATCTCGACAATAAAAATCCGACCGTTAATGGCGACTGGCACCTGCATAACCTGTTACGCGCCTGTGCCGATGATCCGGTGATGCGTGATACTCAGGATGAATTTTTTGATCAGGACTACTGGCAGCGGGCAGTGCGTTCAGCAAACTCGCTGGGTATTTCTATGCCATTGGGTTTATGTATTGTCTACGACAGTATCGTACATGGTTCCTGGCAGTTGATCCGGCGGCGTACCATAAACGTAGTCGGATATCCAGGTGATGTTGATGAACAGCAATGGTTGAGTGAATACGTAAAGCAGCGGCGACAATGGCTGGCCAACCAGAGCCGCCGCATCCTCAGGAAAACCACCTACCGGATGAATGTTTTTCAACAACTGATCAGCTCCAAGGAATGGGCGTTGCAACTGCCGATAGTGGTGCGTGGGCATGAAATTAACCTGGACACACTCTCGGCAACGCCAAAAGGCGTCTATTCGGGACCCCCAGTTGGATCACGTACTTTGGCTGTGGAAAGGCCGCTGCAGCGTGGTCAGGATGTCAGGTTATTGCAACTGGCATTGTCAGGCCGCGGGCATAAAATGGATGCCGATGGTATTTATGGCAATGAGTCACGCAAGGCGGTAATTGCTTATCAACAAGCTAATGGCTTGCCAGCCACTGGTGGTGCGGGAAATGAGGAATTTTCAGCAATGAAGTTAATATAAATATATATGCTTTTGGTGTTGCCTTTGCTCTTGAGCCGTCGCCTCTACAAATGCAAAGTAAAAATACTCAGTAAATAAAATTATTTACTATGCATATTTTTACCTAATTGCACGTTGTTTTCGAATCAAGGGTTATTGGGGTAAGGGATGTAGTTGTCTTGTGTCTCCGTTTTAATCCAGATGGTTGATAACAGTTGGCGGTAGCCGAAAAGCCAAATGGTAAATAGAGTAGGTATTAAGACGGAATGTAAACATGAATTTAGATCACGGACAAGAATTATCGAGCATTGATTTTTCCGCAATGATAGGCGGACCATTAAATGCGGTTGTGGAAGCGCAGGCTAAATCAGCCATGGCGACCATCAATTTTATCAAAACAATTGGGTTTGAGCCTGATGTGGTGACTCCTGAGGTTCCTGCGACTGGAACGAATCCCGCAACACCTGCCACTACTAAGCCCGGCAAAGCAAAGACCGTAGTGTTTGCCTATGATAAAACGAATCCGAATTATGATCAGGATGTAGAGGGTTCAGAAGAAATATTGACTTATGAGCTGCATATACCGACTCTTGCGATTGCTCCAATACCCTATTTGCGCGTTGAGGATGTAACCATCCAATTTAATGCAAAAATCACCAGTGCAGTATACGAACGCAATACAACAGCCGAAGCTTATGGCGGCAGCATTAGTGCTAAAGCAGGTTGGGGTTGGGGCAGTGCGCGGCTTTCTGCCTATTACTCAAAACGTAAGTCAACGGTTTCCGGTAGCCAAGTGAATAGAACGTACTCGCTGGATGTCAAAGTTCATGCCGTTCAGGATGAGATTCCCGCTGGTTTGGACAGGGTCTTGGGCATACTGGAAGATTCAATCTCAGAAGTCCAGCAACCTACAGAAGAAACAGAATAGGTCGTTTAATCATTGAGTCCCGGCCTTTAACAGGCCGGGACAGTCAGGAAAGGATTTATCATAATGTCAATTTCACTCCATACCTATATCGCATCTATCGTGTCGCAAATTACTCAATCGCGGGCTGATGCTGATCATACGGCGGCTCAAATTGCCAAAATCTATGCGCAGGATGAACTGCTGAAAACATTTTCAACGCCAAGGTTTCGAACGCCGGAAATCGAGTTGACCATTCCGATTGCCATCGATGGTTTGGTGCCCAAGCCAGCGCAAAGTTATGAGCCAGTCAATAAGCAGAAATTCAACCAAAAAACGTACCAGTTACTGAAAGAGTCTGCAGCAAACCAACCGTTCAACCGCGGTGTATCGATTAAACTGCAAAGCATGATAGCTGCCGAATCCTCTGCGCTGGTGACAAATTTACAGGCGGGTATGAGTAAGAATCAGGCTTTAAACAGGTATGGCGAATCCGCAGCTAAAAATCTTGCAGCAGTGGCCAAGGATAATGGCATTAAAACCAGGCCGTTGGTTGTTGAGCAGTTGGTTGCGAAACTTGGCAAGCATGTGCAGGAACCTGTTAAACCAATAAACCTGGTAGACACTAGCGTGGTTGTTGAGGCAGCAAAGCTTAGAGAAATCAACCCGCAAAATATGATCCAGATAAAAATTAAACTGAACGAGGAAGGCATGGAATGGCATTCGAATGTTGATGCAAATGGCGATGAAAGAGCCAGGCTGCTGCCGGAATAGCCATGAACAAGACCATCATTAATCCCTGTTTGGAGTTAAAATCGCAATTGCTCAAGGTTGGGGCAATGGTAAGCCGTTTTGAGGGCAATGATTACTCGGCTGTGAAGGCGTGGAATAATTGGTTGATAGAGGTTGAAGCTATACTGGAAAAGTATCATTTTTCCGAAGCTGCTGAAATAGCCGGACTGCGTGCGCAAACATTGGTTGAAAATACCGAGCCCGGTCAAAGAGTGTCCAAAAGAAAGTCCAGCATGCAAAGATCGCTGCGTACAGTGAGTGCTGCCCAAATTGCGGTACTTGGCGTGCAAAAGCATCTGGAGGATAAGCTGGAAGGCGTTCGCTTGATCATCAAGCAGATAGTGCTGGCTTCTCGTGACGCCGGTTTTACGTTCGGTGCTGATAAGGGTGATGACTTTACGGTGTATGTGGATTCATTGCTGACGCAGTTACAGCAGCATGAACAGCTAAAATCTGGAATCAATAAAGCCATTGCGGTTATCGGGAAGTATGACACCTTACGGGTATTGGCAGAAGAAATTACCATGGAGTAACCAGCACTGTAGTGTCATAAAGCTGACCTGTCTATTTATGCTGGTGCTCGTAAACACCTGTCCATTTTGAGGGGGGCTTTTGCAGTAACTCACTGCATCGTGACAGCAATTGTCTGGCTGCCAGATCATTAGGGCAAATCGCTAGTGAAAGTTTAAAGCCAGTAAGGGCGCATTTAAAATCACCAGCAATATATTGCTGGATAGCTGTTTCATAGTGCTGCTGTGCTTTAAACTGTTGCTCGCTGAGTGTATGGCTTTTTGCTACTAATTCGTAAATATCAGTAACACCAATACGGCCAACTACACGAGCGCGATCCAGATGCCGCCAGGCAAACAAATCACCGGTAGCATGGCGGAGTTTATCGGTGGCTAATATTGAGGTGCCGTAGTATTTATTGAGTGATTCCAGCCGGGCAGCCAGATTGACGGTGTCACCCACCACGGTATAAGCAAAACGCTCATGTGTACCGATATTGCCGACCAGCACTTCACCCATCGCCAACCCGATGCGAGCGGAAAGTTCCGGTCTGCCTTCAGTTTTATGCAGGCGGCGCAGGTCGGTCAGCCGTTGTTGTGCTTCTAAAGCCGCATGACAAGCCTGGGCGGGATGCTCGGGGACGGAGTGTGGTGCATTAAAAAAAGCCAGAATGCCGTCGCCCATAAATTTATCCACGGTGCCGTCACGGTTGCTTATCGTCTCGGTCATTAATTCAAAATAATCGGCCAATTCGTCAACAGTCTGTAATGGGGTTAAGTGTTCAGCGACGCTGGTAAAGCCGGCGATATCTGAAAAGTGGATGGTGAGCTGGCGCATTTCACCGCCCAACTGTGCCTCTTTGCCCTGGGCCAGCAGCCGCTTGACGACATCGCCGGGAATATAACGGCCAAAAGATCGTAACCCGCGTTTCATTCGATCAATCGAGTCACCGAGTATCGCAACTTCGCGGATATATGAGTCGGGGGCAGGGGTTTCGCTCAATTCAAATCTGCCGACTGCGCCAAGATCATCACTCATCTGACGAATCGGCTCCGCGATCCGCCGGGATAACAGGCTGGCCAGCAACAGTGCAATGCCTAAGGCGGTCAGCGCCGCCAGCAGGGTCAGCACTGCATTGTCGAATAAGACGCCGGTCAGTTCTGTTTCCGGCACGGCAATAACGATCAGCCAGGGCGGATTATGTGCTTGCTGCAGAGGTTCCAGAGCAACGCGGTATTGAATATCCTGATAAGTAAGGCTGTGGTGGTTAAGGGCAGGTAGCGTGCGGTCCTGCAACCAGGCATGCGCGGCATGCGCGACCAGCTCGTGTAAGGTGGAATTTTGAGCTGATCCGCCAATCTGGGTGCCGTCAGGCGTCAGCAGTATCACCCGGCCGGTGTCGCCCAGTTCAACCTGTTTTAGGAAAGCAACGATATCTTCAAGAAAAAAATCAATGGTAAACACCCCGCTCGGCTGGGCGGGCTTGTCTGCTGAAAAGGTCGGTATGCTGGCAGTAATACCATAAGTGCCCAGCCCGAATGAATAGGGTTTATGCCACAACAGCCCCTGCGCGGCCAGCGCCGGTTGATACCAGGGTCGTTCGCTGGGCCGGTAGGCGACATTAATCTCGCCGGCTGGAAAGATGGGCGAGCGACCGCCATCCTCGGCTACCTGATACAGTGCCGGTAAGCTGTCGTTGACTTGCGGTGAGGCAAAAAAGGTAATCAAACGATTGCCTGGGCGCCGGTTGGCGGCCACATAGTGATCGTCAGTATCCGCCCAGCCAACCCAGGCCAGATCAGTGTTGGCGCGTAATCGTTCCAGCAGGAAAACTGACAGAGTGTCTGGCTCATCGACTGGCAGTACTTCTCGCTGCGCCAGACTCTGCAACTCAAACAGGCCGTGTGCCGCTGGCGCCAGCATGGCATCTACCGCACTGCTGGTGGCGTCAACGTGTGCCTCGAATTGCTGTTCAATCAGCTCGCCGATGGAGGCTGAGGTACGCATGTAAACCAGGCTGCCGATTGCGCCGACTGTTATCAGCAACAGACTGACGATCAAGCCCGTCAGCGTCGGCCGCAGCCGAAACAGATGCTGTGAGCTTGAAATCGATGGTGGATTCTTCAATGCAGCGTTGCTTCCCAGGCAATCGCTATCACTATAAACGATAACCTGCGCCAGGTTACGCTGTTGCCGGTGAAACAGGAACGCTGCTGAGTTCAGTCGAGCGTTGCCGACAGTTTAATCAGGCACTTGTATGGTAACCAGACCGGTGCTGATCAACGGCGCGGTTTGTTAGGTTTTTTGCGTGGCTTTGAACCTTTGGGTTTAGAGCCTGGTGACAGCAACGATAGATCCAGTTTGCGCCCCGCGACCCGGGCTTTCCTTAGAATTTGGAAAATTTCTTTGGGCATGTCCTCTGGAAGATCGACCGTACTGTAGTCATCGTGGATTTTTATATGGCCGATATACTTACTGTCGATGCCTGCTTCGTTGGCGATTGCTCCAACAATATTGCCAGGCTTAACGCCATGCACATGACCGACATCAAGTTGATAGCGTTCCATGCCTTGTTCGGTGGCTTCCTGATACTGGTGTTTACCGGATCTGCCGCGGTTGTTGCGCTCGCCAGGTTCACGTTTTTCATGCTGGGACGATTTAGCAGCTCTGGGTGAATCTTTGATCAACAGCGGCGTATCACCCTGCAACAGCTTGGCCAGCGCGGCAGCCACCTCGTGGTAGGGTGTTTCGGTTGCCTGATGATATTGCTCAACCAGGTTACTGAAAAAACCCAGCTGACCTGTCTCCAGCGTGTCAGTGATTTTTTGCTTGAACTGCGCGATGCGCTGGTCGTTAACGACTTCCGCGCTGGGTAACTCCATCACCGTGATGGGTTTGCGGGTAGCGTTTTCGATAGCTCTCAGCAATCGCCGTTCTCTGGGCGCAACAAACAATATTGCTTCACCGCTGCGTCCGGCGCGGCCGGTCCGCCCGATGCGATGGACATAGGCTTCGGTGTCATAAGGAATGTCGAAGTTGATCACATGACTGATGCGGTCGACGTCCAGGCCACGGGCAGCAACATCGGTGGCGACCAGGATATCCAGCTGACCCTGTTTGAGGCGATTGACGGTTTTTTCGCGCTGGTCCTGAGCGATATCGCCATTCAGCGGACTGGCCGCGTAGCCGCGGGCTTGCAGCTTTTCCGCCAGTTCAACGGTGGAGTTACGGGTTCTGACGAAAATCAGGATCGCGTCGAAGGTTTCGGTTTCCAGGATGCGGGTAAGGGCATCGAGTTTGTGCACACCCTGTACCAGCCAATAGCGCTGATTGATGGTTTCCGCGGTAGTGGTTTTGACCTTAATGGTGATGGTTTTAGGCTCGCGCAGATGCTTTTGGGCAATCCGCCGGATGGCATCGGGCATGGTGGCCGAGAACAGGGCAGTCTGGCGTGACTGTGGAGTTTGCTCCAGAATCCAGTCGACATCGTCGATAAAGCCCATTTTAAGCATTTCATCCGCTTCATCCAGTACCAGCGCGGATAGTTGACCCAATTGCAGTGATTTACGTCGCATATGATCCATCACCCGGCCCGGCGTGCCGACGATCACCTGTGGGCCGCGTTTGAGTTGCTGTAACTGGCTGCCATAGGCCTGGCCGCCATAAATGGGCAAGACATGAAACCCTTTAATTCCAGAGGCATAGCGCTGAAAAGCTTCAGCCACCTGAATGGCCAGTTCACGGGTGGGTGTCAGAACCAGAATCTGCGGATACATGTGCGTAACGTCGAGTCGGGTCAGCAGGGGCAAGGCAAACGCGGCGGTCTTGCCGGTTCCGGTCTGTGCCTGGCCCACCACATCGTGGCCAGCCAGCAGGTCGGGAATGGTGGCGGCCTGGATCGGAGAAGGTGATTCATAGCCGAGATCGTTTAATACCGCCAGCAGTTCGGGCGCCAACCCGAGCTGGTCAAAAGTGATTTTGTCAGAAGACATGCGAAGCCTATTGATGATGAGGCAACCGGACTGCCTCGCTGCTAAGTGGGAAAATCTACCGATATTGTAGTCGCTGCTGGAGCATAAGCCAAAGCGACAGGCTGACGACCGGGCGCAGGCCGATGGATTGAGCGGCTGTTTTCAGCAGCGGTTTGAGGTGCGGATGAATCAGGCTGTCATTCAGACCGGCTTGGTGGATCAATCATTGCGCTGCCACAAGGATGTGCTCAGTCCGTACCTGGGGCTGAATAGAATCGGGCTGATTCGGACAGATGGGTATGTCCGTGATTTGTGCTGCGAGCCAGTCAGGCATCGACTTTGCGGTTGGTCACTTTATGCTGAGGAGCTTCAGGTGACTATGGCTTAACAGCAGATTATTTCAGGAAAGTGAAACTCCGGTTAACTTATGCTGACAGGGCTACTACCAAGGTAATAGAAATTGCTGAAATGCTAACGCTATTTTAATAAAAACCCCGGGCAATGAAAATATTTGACGGAAGCGGTTGCAAAAGCACTCTCGATCTGGTTTCATAGACTACGAATGGAATACGAGCTTTAACCAGTCCGGCTAAAGCCCGCGCATTAGAAAAGCCGAAGGAAGCGGCTAAACTCCTTGTTTTCCCCTTCCTGACCTACGTCAATACTGGCGTTGTCTGAGCTTATTGCGGCGTAAGGTTAAGAGCGCCTTACCGCATCAATATTGTTGATGTTTCGCAACTTCAGTTCAGCAAACGCATAAACATGGAGGTTTGATCCCGCAATTTAAATAACAGCCTGCCTTTTTGGTGTAATGCCATGGCAGGTTCCGGCCGCTAAAACAATAAATCATTATTCGCCAGTGGCCCAATCAAAAGTATCGATATCGCGCATCAGGCATATTGCTGTAAATCATTCAGCGCACCACTAGGTCACAGAATGTGACCTGAGTAATTTATTGATAATAATTAACTAACAACGCTTATAAATTATTTGAGGTCAGTATGACAGAATATTATGATTATCTCGTTATTGGAGCTGGTCCGGCGGGATTGCAATTGGGTTATTTCCTGCAGAAGAATCAGCGCAAGTATCTTATTCTGGAAAAAGGCGAGTCAGCGGGAACATTTTTTAAGACCAAGCCGGTACACCGAAAATTAATCTCTATCAATAAAGTTCATACCGGTTATGAAGATACCGAGATTAATCTGCGCTGGGACTGGAACTCGCTGTTAAGTGACGATGATAAGATGCTGTATAAAGAATACAGTAAAGAGTACTTTCCGCCGGCCGATGGCATGGTTGATTATCTGCGTGATTTTGCACGGCACTTTGAGCTTAATGTGCGCTACAACACCGATGTTATTGCGATTAGCAAAGACGGCAATTTTTCAGTAACGGATGCGGCCGGTAAAGTTTTTGAATCCCGTTATCTGGTCATGGCCACTGGTGTAAGCGAACCCTATATTCCTGATATTGACGGCGGCGAGTTTGTTGAGCAGTATGTCGATTTAACCCTGGACAAATCCAAATATATCAATAAGCGGGTGCTTATTCTCGGCAAAGGTAATTCGGCCTTTGAAACTGCGGACTACCTGGTGGATACCGCCGCATCCATTCACCTTGCCAGCCCGACACCCCTTAAGATGGCGTGGCGCTCACATTTTGTCGGTCATTTGCGGGCAGTGAATAATAATCTGCTGGATACTTATCACCTCAAGTCACAGAATGCCGTGCTGGATGCGGATCTGGTACGCATCGAAAAACATGCTGATCATTATGAGGCCGTGTTCAATTACAACAATGACAATCGTGAACAGGAGCACCTTGAATACGATCATATTATAGGTTGCACAGGCTTTCGCTTTGATAATTCGATGTTTGATGACAGCTGCAAGCCTGGGCTTAGTATTGATGATCGCTTTCCTACTCAGACTTCCGAATGGGAATCGGTCAATGTCAGGAATCTCTACTTTGCCGGAACTGTTACACAGGTGAGGGATTTCAAAAAGTACATGTCAGGCTTTATTCATGGATTCAGGTATAACGTGCAGGCACTGGCCAACATTCTGAACAATAAAAACCACAGCGTGCCGATGCCTGGCAAAAAAATCGAACTGCAGGCCGAGCAGGTCACTGACAGCATTTTGCAACGGGTTAACCGGTCTTCCTCGATATGGCAGCAACCAGGGTTCTTATGCGATGCGATCATTATCGCGGAACAAGATGATGGGGCACATTATTACCCGACTGTACCAACTGATTACGTGCATGAGGTGCTGGCGAAGGATGCCCGCGAATATCTGGTGGTGACGCTTGAGTTTGGTGAATCCCAGGATCCGGGCGATCATTCCAGCCAAAGCAGAATCAACAGAACGGACTATGAAAAAGCCAATTTGAGCAAATTCCTGCATCCCATTATCAGATATTATGCCGGCGGTGAATTTATTGCCGAGCATCATGTTATCGAAGACCTGGCCGCCGAGTGGAAAGAGCCTGAACATATTAATCCGCTGAAGCAGTTTCTGGCAGCTCACTTATCACCGGTGCCTGATCAGGCCGAGGTGCTGGCGGAAGTGTCCTGAAGCCGCATACTGCGAAGTCAGTCCGGTAGCAGCACTGCTGCTACCGTGCTCGCAGGTTTTGCTTGACGGTTAAATAGCCAGCACCTGCTGGCGGCGGTATGAACTTGCTTTGAATGTGACCGGTTGGTCAGGGCTGGCTAGATTTCCAGTTCAGGCAGGTTATCAAAAGCCTCGCGCAAGGCGACAGACCAACCATCTGACAGGTCTTTGAAATATTCATCATCCTGTTCAATGCGTTTTTTGCGCGTGATACGCAGATTGTCAGCCTGATAGGCCAGCAGATCGACCGGCATGCCAACCGATAGGTTGGAACGCAGGGTGGAATCAAACGATACCAGTAATAACTTGGCGGCTTCGCCCAGCCGCATGTCGGCACGCGCGACCCGATCCAGAATAGGTTTGCCGTACTTGTGCTCACCAATCTGAAAAAAAGCAGTGTCATCGGTGGCTTCGATAAAATTGCCTTCCGCGTAGATGTGGAATAAGCGCGGCGATTCGCCTTTGATCTGTCCTCCAAATATCAGCGAAGCGGTAAATGATTCGCCCCTGGCTTCCAGCGCTTTGCCGTCAATCGCATAGACCTGACGGACCGCATCACCGACGACTCGGGCGGCCTGAAACATCGATTGAACATTAAAAATGGTGGCGCTATCCAGGTTGTCGCTACGCTGATGCTGCTCCAACTGGCTGATGATCGCCTGGGTGATGGCAAGGTTGCCGGCGCTCAGCAATACCATCACACGTTCGCCGTCCTGCTCCCAGGAGTGCAGTTTGGAAAAAGTGGAGATGTTATCAATGCCCGCGTTGGTGCGGGTATCAGCAGCGAATACCAGCCCGCGTTCGAGTTTAAGGGCAACACAATAAGTCATGCACGGGCTCAGGCAGGTAACAGGTGCTTTATTCTACTGTTGTTGCGCGCTGACTTGTACCTCAAGCTGCTCGCTGGCACCGCCCCGCCGGCTGCCGCGCAAGGGTGCTGCAGAGATAAAATCCAGCCCGCTCGCCAGCCGCACGTAGCGCTGATCGGTGCAGATTCCGTTGGCGACATCAAACGCTACCCAGCCAAGCCCCTGAATATAGGCCTCCGCCCAGGCATGGTGGGCCTCGGCTGTGATTACCGTATTGTTTTGCTCATTATCAATGACCAGATAGCCGGTGACGTAGCGTGCCGGGATATCCAATACCCGGCAGGCGGAAATAAACACATGGCTGTGATCCTGGCAGACCCCCTGACCCTGAGCCAGGGCTTCAGCGGCTGTGGTGTCGCTGTCGGTAACGCCAATCTGATAGGTGATTCTGGTCAGGATGGACTGCATCAGTGCGTGCGCACGGTCGAGCGGGTTTGCCGCTGTGATGCTATTGGCCAGTTCGGTGATCTGTGCGTCTGCTCGGGTGAGTGGTGTGCGGCGCAGAAAAATGCCCACCGGAGGTTCCTGCGCCAGGCCTTCTACCACACCATTGCTGTCACTGGTTTCCACTTCACCGCTGACGCTCAACACAATCTCCTGGTGCTCGGTCTGTAATGTCGTGACCTGGACCAGGTTGCCGAGTGCATCAGTATATTGCAGCGCATGGTCCATGCCCGGGATGTCAATGCTCCAGTCATGTACCTGCTGCGTGGCGAATGCCCGCGGAGTCAGGCGCAGGCGCTGAATCGAGTAGGTGACCGGCGTGTCGTAACGGTAGCGGGTCTGATGTCTGACTTTAATTTTCATGTTATGCCACTTGCGCAAAATAGTAACTTGAGGCCAGACAGTGTGCGAATTCATTGCTCCAGGCAATGCGCTGCTGTAAAAATTCATGCAGGCCAGCACGCAGAATCTGATTGATATCGGTGCCGCTTAAATTCGCGTTGGCCTCAGCGGCCAGGGCCTGACAGGCCGTGGTCTGGCCATAGTATTGAGCCAGTCCACGCATGGCTTCATCAATGCCCGCATAACAATGGGCAATGGAACGCGGCATTTCAGGCCGCAGGATCAGAAACTCCGCCACATCGCCGGCCCGGTAACCACGTCGATAGACCCATTTATAAGATCGTAAGGCCGAGAACGAACGTAAAATTGTGGCCCACTGGGAGCGGTCAATACCACCGCCGATCACGGCATGGTTGGGTAGCAGCAGATGATATTTCACGTCCAGTATACGGGCGGTATTGTCAGCCCGTTCCAGGTAGGTTCCGGCCTGGCAAAAATGGAAAGAATCATTACGCATTATTGAGCCGATCAAGCAGCCTTGAAACAAGGCCGAGCGCTGCAGTACCCACTGCAAAAATTCCGGCAGCACCTCGCGCTGTATTTGAGCGGACCTGGTATTGGCTATTTCCAGCCAGGTCGAGTTAACACTTTCCCACATTTCCCGGGTGGTGGCGGTCCGCACTGCACGCGCACTATTGCGTGCCGAACTCAGGCAACTGCGTACGCTGGAAGTGTTGTCCTGATCCAGCAGTAAAAAGTCGATCACACGGTCGGCTTCCAGTTTATCGTACTTGGCAAAATAAGCCTGCTCGCTGCCGACACTGATCAAGGTCGAGCGCCATTGCTCGCGATGGCCGTCGCCGGCGGAGGGCGTCATCGCCAGGCGGCTGGCGACTTCTACCATACGGGCAATGTTTTGCGCCCGTTCGGTATAACGCGCCATCCAGAATAAATTGTCCGCGGTCCGGGCTAACATTTTGGCGTTACCGTCATTGCTGTTGAGGTCGTGATTATCTTATTCAGGTTGCATCGGGGTGCGGTATTCAAATCAAGGCAGTCCATTAGTCTTCCAGTACCCAGGTATCCTTGGTGCCGCCGCCCTGGGAAGAATTCACCACCAGCGAACCCTCGCGCATCGCCACCCGGGTCAGGCCGCCAGGCGTAATCCGGATATCATCAGATACCAGCACGAACGGGCGCAGATCGACATGCCGAGGTGCAATGCCGCTTTTGACCAGCGCCGGACAGGCCGATAAAGCCAGGGTCGGCTGGGCAATATAGGCTTCCGGGGTTTGCTTGAGTTTGCTAGTGAATTCGCGCAATTCCCGGCTGCTGGCGGCAGGTCCGATCAGCATGCCGTACCCGCCGGAGCCGTGCACTTCCTTGACTACCAGCTGGTTCAGATTATCCAGTACATAACTGAGCTGCTGATTGTCATTGCAACGATAAGTCGGGACATTGTTGAGTAACGGCTGCTCACCGGTATAAAACTCAATGATGTCCGGCATGTATGAATAAATGGCTTTGTCATCGGCAATGCCGGAGCCGGGTGCATTGATAATGGTGACCCGCCCGGCGCGATATACATCGAAAATTCCCGCCACGCCCAGCATCGAATCCGGCCGGAAAGTGAGTGGATCCAGATAGTCATCATCGATACGCCGGTATACCACGTCCACCCGCTTATCGCCCTGGGTGGTATGCATGTAAAGATAGCCATCTTTAACCTGCAGGTCGCCGCCTTCGACCAGTTCCACGCCCATCTGATCAGCCAGAAAAGCGTGCTCAAAATACGCCGAGTTATGCACGCCGGGTGTCAATACCGCCAGGTTGGGATCGCCATCCAACCCCTGTGGCGCGACTTTGATCATGGTCTCCAGCAGCAGGTCGGTATATTGATCAACCGGCGCTACCCGGTGAGCAGCGAACAGATCAGGAAACAGATGCATCATCGTTTCCCGGTTTTCCAGCATGTAGGAAACGCCCGATGGCGTGCGTGCATTGTCTTCCAGCACATAGAATTCGTTTTCGCCGGTTCGCACCATATCAGTACCGACAATATGCGCATACACGTTGAGGGCTGGATTGTGACCGATCATCTCCGGCAGAAAAGCGGCATTGGAGGTGATCAATTCGGCCGGTACGCGTCCGGCGCGGATAATTTCCTGATCATGATAAACATCGTACAGAAATGCATTCAGTGCGCTGACTCGCTGCCGGATGCCACGCTCCAGCCGGCGCCATTCATCCGCGGCGATAATCCGCGGAATCACATCAAAGGGGATCAGTCGTTCGCTGGTCTGCTTGCCGCCATATACGGCAAAGGTAATACCCAGCCGGCGGAACAGCACTTCCGCATCGCGGGATTTGCGTCTTAAAAAGTTATCCGGCTTGGACTTTAACCATTCGTCCAGCTGCCGGTAAGCGGGCCGCACGGAATCATCCGCTGCCAGCATTTCATTAAAATTCCGAGAATTGTCTACAGTCATCTTTATTAGCTTAACACTTCAGTGGTATGCCGATAACCAGCACACCGCGGAGTCGGAATTAGCCCTGGATCAGACCTTTCCCATGAGCAGCATCTGACCACAGCGAGCAGGTCGCGGTGCTTGCAAAGTGTTCAGTCGGAGTATATATTAATCAAACGTTTAATTAATTTGATATTCAAACTACTGATATCGCTATCACCAGGAAGTCCATATGCAAGCAAATCAAGCTCACCAGGCAGCAGCCAACTCCAAGTCAACGAGGGCCAAAGCTGCCCGTGATGGCCTGTTGCAGGCGGCCCGCGAGCACTTTGCCGAACATGGTTTTGCCGGCGCCAGTCTGCGCGCGATCGCTGCGGATGCCGAGGTCAACACCGCCATGGTCCATTACTATTTCAAGCACAAACAGGGTTTGTTTGAAGCGGTGGTCAAGGAATCGGCGCAGCCGCTGCTGGCCCGCCTGCAGGCCTTGGCGGAAAGCCCGCTGAATGGCGAGCAGTGCCTGCAGGCACTGGTCAGGCTATATATAGAGACACTCAGCGCGATGCCCTGGATGCCGCGTATTCTGGTGCGTGATGTGTTGAGCTCCGAAGGTGCGCGGCGGGATTTTTTTATTCAGCAGGTGGCCGGCAAAGCCGGTGTTCTGCTGCAGACCATCGTGGCTAAGATTGCCGCCCACGGCGATCTGCGCGCCGACCTGAATCCCAAACTAACCGTATTGTCACTGATCAGCCTGTGTGCCTTTCCTTTTGTGGCGGCGCCGGTGGTCGGACCGGCACTGGGTTTGCAGTCAGGTGAAGACTGGGAACAGACCATGATCCGGCATATCAATGACCTGCTGCGAAAAGGGATAATGAAATGAAACGGCTGGTCCGAGTCTGTGGCGCCATGCTGAGCATTGCAGCATCGCTATGGCTGACCGCCTGCAGTAGTGGTGAGGACGGCGCGCAGGCCTTTGGCACCCTGGAATGGGATCGTTATGAACTGGTGGCTACCGCCGCTGAACCGATAGTCGAAATACTGGCTACCGAAGGCCAGCGGGTGGTGGCCGGAGATATCATCTTGCGGCAGGACGGCGCACCGCAGCTGGCGCGTCTGAGAATGCTGCAGGCACAACGAGACCAGCAGCAGGCCAGTCTGGACGAATTGCTGCGCGGCCCACGCGAAGAGGATATTGCCCGGATACGTGCTGAGCTGGCCGGTGCCCAGGGCAATTTGAACAACGCCGCGGCGCAGTTAAAGCGGGTCGCCGATATGCGCCAGCGAAAGCTCGCGCCAGCGGCTGACCTGGATCGTGCCCAGGCTGATTATGACCAGTCACTGGCCAATCGTGATGCAGCCAACAAACGGCTGGAAGAAGCCCTGAACGGCGCCACCGTCGAACAGTTGGATCAGCTCAGGGCGGCATTGGCGGCGGCTGAAGCGGCCATTGACGAACATCAGATCCATATCCAGCGGTTGACCGTCCGGTCGCCGGTCGATGGCCTGTTGGAAGCCTTGCCGTTTGAAACCGGTGAGCAGCCCGATAGCCGGGCGACAGTCGCGATTGTGCTGGGCGGAAGCCGTCCCTGGGCAAGAATCTATGTGCCCGCACCCAAGCGCGGCAAACTGAGCCTTGAGACGGTCTTGACGGTGCATGTTGGCGGTCAAAGCTATTCCGGCCGGGTGCGCCGCATCAGTCTTGATCCGGTATTCACACCGTATTTTGCGCTCTCCGAGCATGACCGTGACCGACTCGCTTATCTGGTGGAAGTCGAGCTGGAGCAGGCGCTTGACCGCTCCCTGGCGGGCTTCCCGGTGCAGGTAGATCTGAACGGGTCTGACAGTGATGCATGACAGCACTGAGCTGGCTGTTTCGGCTCGCAATATCAGTCGTTATTTTGGCGATCTAAAAGCTGTCGATGAGGTTAATCTGCGCATCGAAAAAGGCACCGTTTACGGTTTCCTGGGCCCCAATGGCAGCGGTAAATCCACCACCATCAGAATGTTATGCGGGTTGTTGATACCCAGTTCCGGCACGATCGAAGTGATGGGTCTGAAAGTGCCACAGCAGGTTGATCGCCTGCGTGCCGCCATTGGTTATATGACCCAGCGCTTCTCGCTTTATACAGACCTGACGATACGTGAAAATTTACGCTTTATCGCCAGTATTTATGGTTTGAATCGAACCGCGGCCAACGCCCGTATTGATGAACTGCTGGTGACCTACAACCTCAGCGAGCGTGCCGCACAGCTGGCCGGTACCTTGAGTGGTGGACAGAAGCAGCGGCTGGCGCTGGCCGCGGCGGTCATGCACAAGCCGAAGATGCTGTTTCTGGACGAACCAACCAGTGCCGTGGACCCGGAAAACCGGCGGGACTTCTGGGAAAATTTATTCGATTTGAGTGCCGCCGGAACCACCATTCTGGTTTCCACCCATCTGATGGATGAGGCCGAGCGCTGCCATCGGCTGGCAATATTGAGCGCCGGCAGGATAGTCGCGGATGGCATTCCGCATGAATTGACTGCTGAATTATCCGGGCAGACGCTGGGAATCACCACACCACGTCCGCGCCGGCTGCGGGATGTGTTACTGGAGCAGGGCGCGGTGCGCAGTGCGGCCCAGGTTGGCAACCAACTGCGGGTGTTGGTTGAAGCCGGTAGCAACAATGCCATCAATGCCATCAGAGACATCATGCAGGCCCATGATCTGTCCGGTGAAGTAGCGGCGGTCGCACCGAACCTGGAAGATGTGTTTGTGGTGTCCACCAGTCAGAGCCAACGGCAATGAAGTCACTGCACCGGATTCTGGCGGTACTGTATAAAGAGCTGCTGCAACTAGGCCGTGACCGGCTGACCTTCGGCATGATTATCGGTATTCCGCTGATGCAGATGCTGTTATTCGGATTTGCCATCAACACCGATATCCGTAATCTGCAGGCGGCTTATGTGGATTTATCCAATACCTCCGCATCCCGGCAACTGGTAGCGGAAATACAGGCCAGCCAGATCGTTGGTTTCAATACCATCTTGTCCAGCAGCGAACAATTACAGCAAGGTATCCGCAGCGGTGATATCAATATCGGGGTCTATATACCGGCTGATTTTGAACGCCGCCTGCAACAACCGGACCGGGCCCTGGCCCAGGTGCTGGTCAATGGCAGTGACCCCACGGTGGTCAGCGTGGCCAACCAGATCGCCATGTTTCCGTTTGAGTCACGCACCGGCAGTGTGGTCAGTTTGGCGCCCAGGCCCATTGAGGTGCGTGTTTTCTACAACCCGGAGCGCCGCTCCTCAATATTTATCGTGCCGGGGCTGATTGGCGTTATTTTGACATTCACCATGATTTTGTTCACGGCAGTTGCCATTGTCCGTGAACGTGAACGCGGCAACCTGGAGCTGCTGATTACCACGCCGGTCGCCAATCTGGAACTGATGGTCGGTAAGGTCGTGCCCTATGTGATTATCGGACTTATCCAAACCTCCATTATTTTAGTGCTGGGCAAGTGGTTATTCGGTTTGCCTATCAGGGGGGATTTGTTCGATTTTTATATCGCCGCACTGGCATTTATTGCCGCCAGCCTGACACTGGGGTTGATGATATCAACGGTCACCAAAAGCCAGTTTCAAGCCATGCAGATGACCATGTTTGTATTGCTGCCATCAATATTGCTATCTGGCTTTATGTTTCCCTTCGAAGGTATGCCGTGGGCCGCACAGTGGATTGCCGAAACCCTGCCGCTGACTCATTTTATCCGCTTATCACGCGGAATATTGCTGCGTGGCGCGGAACTGCTGGAATTATGGGATCAGCTGTTGATTCTGATCGGTTTTGCGATACTCGCTCTGGCGATTGCTACGCGGCGTTTTTCCAAGCAATTGGATTAAACAACAGGCGGGTGTCTATACTCTCATCCAAGCAATTGGATTAAGCAAAAGGTTGGTGTCTGTACTCTTTATATTGAGTTGGTTGATTAGTCTTGAGGGTCGATCAATGCCCAGCCGATCGATCTTTGACAAGCCGAGACTCAAGCCCTATTGCTTGCAAACGCTGTTATTTGGTAACCGTCTGAACCAATCTATCCGGGCCACACTGATCAACCCAATGAGCGTCCAGCTCAGCTCGTATTGCTACTTCGATGAGTTGTTTAATGAGAGGCGTTAGAATACCGTCTGTGACATTGAGGCTTTTGCCATCATGCAAGGCTTGAATGATAGATGCCATGTCGAATGCTGGTGTTGTTCTATGTCATTTCCTTTACCCTGAGTGCTTAGAAATGAAGCAGAATTCTGGGCGCTGAAAAAATTGAGCACCCATAGCACTTATTAGGAGCTGCTATGGGCGCTCAAAGCCTTCTGAACTATTATTAAGAACGGTGCCCGGTAAGGCAGATGTTATTCATGTTAATTATTATTCTTTTCACGGTCTGGGTTGATTATTACAGCAGCCTGAATTAACACAACAACCAACGATTGATAAGCTGGCGCTGGTGATAGCGGTATCGTCTTGTACAAGTATGCTCAGATGACCACTGTTAAGAATATCAGGATTGGTAATAACAACTGTCTTAGTGACCGTATTGCCAGCGCTAAATGGATGGTTCGACCAGACTGGACCCGTTCCATTAACACCTGCTGCAACATTAGCCCCATTGGTGGTGACGACATAAAACCCATCATTGCCTGCATCTGAACTGCTCGGGCTTCTACCGCTGGAAAGGGCGCGGAAAGTAACGTTCAATGTCGCGCTGGTCATTTGGCAGCAAGAGCAACAACCGCCCTGGGTCTTCCAGTAGAAGGTATGGGCATAGAAAGTGTCTCTTTTGGTTCCATTCAGACCATTTCCAGGTTTCCATTGTTCAGGCATTTCACTCTGAAGCACAGAGTAATCTGATGCGCTAACCCTGGTTTTGAAGGGCGCAGGACATGCGTGCACAACGCGTGTGTCTGGGAATGGTTGAGCCTCGGTCGCAACGCTAGGCTTAACTTGTGGTGCGGCCAATGCATTTTGTGACCATGGTAATGCAAATCCTAAGGCCAAAATGGTGACCAGCAGTAGTGAAAATGAATCGAATGATTTTTTTGTGGAAGTGCTAGGGTGAGTAAATAAGATATCGTTCATGGTTGAACTCCTTTGTCGTCTATAGGTTTTTCCCAATTTAATTTCAGACGCCCCCTTTGGAGTGGCCTGTGCATTTATAGGCGACAACAAATTGATCAGCACAACAAAAACAGGCATGGCTTTTTATGAGCCAGCCTTGCATTAGCGCTGAATAAGTTCTTACTCGACACAGTAGTATGATTACAAACCAGCAGATAAAGGCAGTTATTACCCAGTATTAAAGCAGCCGGTAAATATTATTTATGTCATTGGGCTATCTGGAGAGTATAAACACAAGCTTATTCTATTCATCAGTATTTTGAGTGAGGTTTTATGGGAGACGGTTGTTTTATGAAAATTACTGATTAGCGTCTGAATTTTTTCCAGAAATTATTGCTTTAATACTTGCAACAAAAAAATAAATTGTGTGATGTTTATGTAAAAGTATTGAAATCAGTATGCGGATATTACTGATGGTCTTAACTAAGTTTATTTTTATCTATATAGGGCTGATAGTGAAAAAATTTCAGCGTCTACAAAATAATTAACTATAACTTAATATATTTTCACGCGAACAGACAGCAAAAAAATCTATACGCCTGCCTGTTTGAAGTATTTTAACGCAATCATTCATGGAGGAATGGTCATGTTTTTTAAATCTATCAAATTAGCTAATTTTTTGCATCGCTTGTTATTTTAACTCTGTTGGGCTTGTCAGGGACGGTGTTTGCTCAGTAAGGTTCCAATCAGGAAGAATTCAATCAATCTTTACGCGAATTGTCAGAAGACATTAGCAAGCAGTCCAGAGAATCACAAGTGAGGGTCAGCGGTACAGTGATGAGTTGTATTGTCGATACCATCGCTTATGATATCGAGTCAGTCGGGTGCTGTGAAAGCAGTGGTTCAGCAAGAACCGCAACAGCCATCTTTTATGTTAATAACCCGCCCGCTAACTATGGTGTTATCTGGTCTGACAGTCGGTGCACAACCAATAGTTTAAATTGTGCTGTTCCCATACTAAATTATCGCAGTATAACCATGTCGGCAATCGTATTAAATAATGCTAACAACACGTTCGTCAACATATCAGCCGCTGCGCGTTGTGAGGGCAATGACTGATAACGTCGAAGTTATTATCTTCGCATAGATTTGAATCCGGCATGCCCGTAGTATGCCGGGTTTTTCGAAACCACATTGAGTATTCATGCCCGATATACCTCGCCTGCTATTCTCGGCCAGGCAAACCGCAGATTGTTTCATAGTTCAATTCAGGCACATTCCAAATCAGTAAACAGATATGCCATAGGCAAGCAGGGCTGTGGATGGCCTTGCGAGTAGTTATACTATGCGTAAAACGTTCTGATATACCAAAATAAATCAGACCAGACTGCCAAAAGGCTGGCTGAAAAGATAATGATCTTACTGTACGTGTCGCTGACCAACACAGGATTTCCATGCAAAGCATTCTGATAGCTGACGATCACCCGTTGTTCCGTACCGCTTTAAGCGGGACTTTGCAGCGGATATATCCGCAGGCAGTAATTCTGGAAGCAGCGGATATGCCGGAAACCTGCAGCATGCTGGAGCAGCATCCGGAACTGGAACTGGTGTTGCTGGATCTGCATATGCCCGGCAGTTATGGCTTTGGCGGGCTGGTGTCGCTGCGCAATACGTTTCCGACCGTGGCAACGGTGATGATCAGCGCTAATGAGAATCCGAAAACGGTGCAGAGCGCGCTGGACTTCGGCGCCCAGGGTTATATTTTGAAACGTGCCGCGCCGGCGGAAATCGGTGAAGCACTGGCGGCGGTTGCCGCTGGCCAGGTCTGGGTGCCACCCGGCATTGCCCGGTTATTGAATCAGCAGCACACCGCGCCAGTAATGGCCAGCAGACTGGCACGCTTGACGCCCCAGCAGCACCGCGTGCTGGAGTTGGTGGCTGAGGGGTTATTGAACAAACAGATAGCCGATCGGCTGAATATTCAGGAACGCACCATCAAAGCGCATGTGTCAGCGATTTTTGAAAAACTGGAAGTACGCAACCGCACCCAGGCCGGTGTTGCGTTACGCGAACTGGCGGTGCCGGATCCGGACCAGGTGCCACCGGGTGCTGACGCATCCAGCGATACTTAAGGACTTACATTCCCAGCGAAAACAGCAGCAGCGCCAACAGCAAACCGCCCAGCGGTACGATGACCGTCAACGCGCCCATCGGGCCATAGGCCTGGCGGTGGGTTTCAGCGCAGATGGCACGGATGGTAGTGACCACGTAGCCGTTATGCGGCAACGAATCCAGCGCACCCGAGGAAATGGCTACTACCCGATGCAGTTGTTCCGGATTCACGCCTGCCTCCAGATAGCCCGGCGCCAGTTCCGGCAGCGCGATCGCCTGTCCACCGGACGCTGACCCGGTCAGGGCCGCAATAGTGCTTACCGCCACCGCCGCGCCGATCAGCGGATTACCGGGAATACCGGTCATGGCATCAACCGCCATGGTAAACGCGGGTGATGCCTTGGCGATGGTGCCAAAACCAACCACCGCCGAGGTATTGCCTATGGCTACCAGCGCGCCTACCGTGCCATGCTGAATGGCGTGATCGATATGCAGAAAATAGCGCCGGTTCAAGACTACGGTAGTCACACAACCAGCCAGCAAAGCAATAATCAGAGCCGCTTCCTGAAGCTGGTCGTGCAGTAAAAATGCGGTGATCAATACCACCAGCAGGGGAATCACGCCGGCCATCGGATGCGGCAGAGCCTTGCTGCGTGGTTCCGGGTCGTCGCCACGCGGGATAAAGCTCTCGCCCCGGGCGCCGGCCTGCTTGAGCATGTATTTAAGCCACCAGTAACCAGTCACCGCCATGACCACGGCCACGATGACGCTTACCTCCCAGCCGGCATAGGGGGTGGTGCCCAAAAACTTGATGGGAATCCAGTTTTGAATTTCCGGGGAACCGGCGGAAGTCATGGTAAAAGTCACCGAACCAAACGCAATCGTGCCCGGGATAAAGCGCCGGGGCAAATCCGCGCGTTTGAACAGCATCAGGGCCAGCGGGTAGACGGAAAAGGCCACCACGAACAGGCTGACGCCACCGTAGGTCAGCACCGCGCAGGCCGCGATCACCGCCAGGGGAGCCCGGCCGGGCCCAAATTTTTGCACTATCCAGTTGGAAACGCTTTCAGCCGCGCCGCAATCTTCCATCAACTTGCCAAACAGCGCGCCCAGCAGAAACATAAAAAACCAGGCCGCGATAAAGCCGGTGAATCCGCTCATGTATTCCTGCAGAAAATTAAGCTGGCTGGATTCTGGCCGCGGGAATATGCCAATACCGGCGCTCAGGGCCACCAGCAAAGCGCACAGCGGGGCGGCGATAAGCAGGTTCATTCCGCGTATAGTTAACACGATCAGCAGCCCCAGGCCGCCAATCAGCCCTATGATGCTCAGCATTGTCCTTCCAGCTGTTTCAGGTCAGCACATCGTGCTCCCGGCGGGCCGCCGGGGAAACTGTACCAACGTACAAGTTACCCGGTAGCAGGCATCACTTAGGCTAGCGCAACTACAAAAATTTAACGATGGAGAACATCCATGCTTCGCTGCCTACCGATAAGTCTGGTAACCCCCCGCCTTTATATAAGCCTGTTACTGGCATTTATCCTGAACGGATCGATGCTGGCCATGGCGCAGGACAACCCCGATGAAACGGATGCGTCGGTCACTGAAACTGACAACAATGATGATGAGCAGGCCAGCGAGACGGATGAGAGCGCTGATCTCGGCAGCCTGACGGTCACCGCCCGGCGGCGCGAAGAAGCGCTGCAGGACGTGCCTATCGCGGTCAGTGTATTTTCCGGTGAAGAACTCAATGATCTGGGTGCACAGGATATTACCTACCTGTCCCAGGCGGTGCCCAATACCACGCTGGAAGTCTCGCGTGGCACCAATGCCACGCTGACGGCATTTATCCGTGGTGTTGGTCAGCAGGATCCGGTGGCCGGGTTTGAAGCAGGCGTCGGCATTTATCTGGATGATGTCTATCTGAACCGCCCGCAGGGCGTAGTGCTGGATATCTATGATGTGCAGCAGATTGAAGTGCTGCGTGGTCCGCAGGGGACTTTATATGGCCGCAACACCATCGGCGGTGCGGTTAAATATGTCACCAGGCGTCTGGGCAGTGAGGCGGCGGGCAGGTTCCGGGCCTCGGTCGGTAGCTACGGCCAGGTCGATGCGGTGCTCAGCGCCGAGTTGCCGATTACCGACACCCTGGCGGTCGGTGCGTCGATAGCGACTTTCAACCGCAGCGGTTTCGGCGATAACCTCACTACCGGACGGGAAAACTACAACAAGGAAATTCTGGCCTTTCGCGCCAGCACCGAATGGACGCCGTCACCCGGTCTGTTTGTGCGTTTGTCCGGTGATTATCTGGAAGATGATTCCAACCCGGTGGGCGCGCACCGGCTGATTCCCGGCTTATTCTCGGGCGCCCCGGTTTTGGATGACGTATATGATTCTCGCGGCGGTATTACCGGTGAAAACTCGGCGGAACAATACGGTGCGACGCTGCTGGTGGAATACGATATCAATCCGTCCTGGATATTCAAAAATATCACTGCTTACCGTTCCGATAACAATATCCAGCAGATTGATTTTGACGCCCTGCCGGCGGTGGATGTTGATGTGCCGGTTATTTATGACAACCGTCAGTTCAGTCAGGAACTGCAGTTACTGTATAACGGCGAATACATCCAGGGCGTGGCTGGGTTTTATTATCTGGATGCCAATGCGTTTAACGCCTTTGATGTCGTGCTGGCGGAGACCGGCGCGTTGATCGGCCTGCCGGGCCTGAATGCTTTCACCCTGGGCGATGTGGATACTGAATCCTGGTCATTGTTCAGCGATGTCACTTTTGATCTGGATAAATTCTTCGGCCTCGACACCAATCTGGAACTGGGCGTCGGTGGCCGTTATACCAGCGATAAACGCAGCTCACGGATACTGCGCCAGACCCTGGTGGGTGGCAATTCACCATTTTTCGGCGGCGACGCGGTGCCGATTGCCACCGGTTCGGACTTCAACGGTTCCGAGACCTTTGATGACTTCACGCCACGCGTCAGCCTGGCCTGGGCGCCGGTGCGGGAACATAATTTCTACGCCTCCTGGAGCCAGGGTTTTAAAGGCGGCGGATTTGATCCACGCGGCGCGACCACCGCAGCGCCCGACTTTAATGGTGACGGCACGGTGGATGACAGTGAAGTGTTTGAGTTTCTGAGGTTTTTGCCGGAACAGGTTGATACCTATGAATTGGGTGCCAAGTCCGTTATCGCCAATGGCCGGATCACGACCAATCTGGCTGTGTTCTACAGTGATTACAGCAACGTGCAGGTGCCTGGTTCGGTGGGTGTGGATGCCGATGGCGATGGGGTTGCGGAAACCTTTGCCGGAGTCACCACCAATGCCGGTGCGGCGGATATCTACGGGGTTGAGTTTGATGGCAGTGCGGAGCTGGGCAGCAATTTATTCAGTACCGGCGATTCGCTGACAGCCAACTGGGCGATTGGCTGGATCGACGCGGACTACCAGGAATTTATTGCCCTGGTCAGCGATCCGGCTACCGGTGCCCAGGCGCTGGAAGATGTGTCCGACCAGCGGGTGTTTCAGAATACGCCCGAATGGACCACGCAACTACGCCTGAATTACGACCGCCAGCTGGATTTGTTTGGCGTGCCGGGCTTTATCTCGGTGATCGGGGCATGGGCTTATCGCAGCACCACCAACCAGTTTGAAACCCCGTCGCAGTTTCTCGATCAACCCGGTTATTCCCTGTTTGATCTGAATCTGGTGTGGACCACTCTGGATGGTAAATATCAGGTTGGGGTGCATGGCCGCAACCTGACCGACAAGCAATATATTGTCTCGGGGTATATCTTCTCCACCCCCGATGGCACGGCTTCCACACTGGGTCTGGAAGGCATTGCCAATGCTTTCTACGGTCCGCCGCGCACGGTCACCGCGACCTTCCGGGTTAACTTTTAGCCACCCGCCCGCCGGCCATTGTCAGACTGCATGGCTTAGCCACCAACGCATGCCGTCGCGCCCCGCCGGGGAGGGTTCCTGACTCCCCGGTTTTTCATGGTTAGCGGCGCTGGGCATAAGTTCTGTCGGTGGCTGTTAACAGCACTTATCCAGCATCCCATGTTTAAGCGTGCCATGGGTAGCTTGCCTGCGGCGGCCCTGATCCAGGCTAGAATAGGCGCTGAGTCATTGCCATTCACAGCCAGCCACCGCCTACCCTGAACCATGGTTTCCATCACTACACTGGCCTTGCTCTCACTGCTGTGGGTGGGGTTGTTATTTGCGGTTGCCTGGTGGGGTGAGCAACGGGTAGAGCTGCTGGCACGCTGGCGGCCCTGGCTGTATACCTTGTCGCTGGGGGTTTACTGCACTTCGTGGGCTTTTTATGGCACGGTGGGACAAGCGGCGGCAACCGGCTGGTTTGTGCCGCCGACCTACGTTGGAACGATCTTACTGCTGGTGTTTGGCGTGCGAATGCTGCGCAAGTTGTATGACCTGACCAGGCACCACAACATCACTTCGATTGCTGACTGGGTTTCCGCGCGTTACGGCAAAAGCTCGGGACTGGCCGCAGCGGTAACCGTGATCGCCTTGTTCGGCATCACGCCCTACATTGCCCTGCAGCTCAAAGCAGTGGCGATCGGCTTTGAGCTTACCACCGGTATTGATCATCTGCAGCAGCGGGAACTGCCGGTATTCAATGACGGCACCTTCTATATTGCCATCGCATTGGCTGCTTTTGCGATCCTGTTTGGCACCCGCAAGGTCGATGCCACCGAGCATCAACATGGGCTGGTGGTGGCGATGGCGTTTGAGTCGGTGCTGAAACTGCTGGCGTTATGGGTGGTGGCCATTGGCATCTGCTTTTTTATCAGCGAGCGGCCCAGTGAGTTATTTGCGTTGCGCCTGGACAACGTCAAAGCGATGGGGGATGAGTTGTTTTTAACCCTGGCGGGCCTGGGCGCGCTGGCGATGTTCTGTCTGCCACGTCAGTTTCATGTCGGCTTCGTGGAGTGCATGGACCGGCGGCACATCGCCACCGCCAGCTGGGCATTTCCGCTGTACCTGCTGGCGATGTCGATATTTATCCTGCCGGTCGCGCGCGCCGGTCTGGCTGCTTTCGGAGTTGACGGTGTGGACGCGGACACCTATATGCTGGCGTTGCCGGCTTCCAGCGACTACGGCTGGCTGACCATTGTGGCTTTCCTGGGTGGCCTCAGCGCTGCCACCTCGATGGTGATCATGGCCAGCGTGGCCTTGTCGATCATGCTCAGTAACGATGTGTTGATCCCGATAGCCCTGCGTCGCGGCTGGCTGGCTCATCGTGGTCCGGTGGTCACACGCACGGTATTGGTGTTGCGGCGATTGACCATTGCCGGGCTGTTTTTGCTGGCTTACGGATATTACCGCTACATCGGTGAAGCCGAGGCACTGGCCAGCATCGGCGCACTGGCGTTTGCGGCCGTGGCGCAGTTTGGTCCGGCGATTATCGGCGGCATGTATTGGCGGCGGGCCAACCGGCGCGGCGTATATGCCGGTTTGAGCATCGGCTTTGGTTTGTGGGCCTGGACGCTGATGCTGCCCAACCTGGTTGAGGCGGGGTGGTTTTCCAGTCAATTGCTGGAGCGTGGGCTATTCGATATGGCCTGGACCCGGCCCACCGCGTTGCTGGGACTGGGCGGATTGAACCCATTGGCGCATGGCGCGTTGATCAGCCTGCTACTGAACAGCATCGGCTTTGTGGTGGTTTCACTGGCTACCGGCGTGACCCCCGCCGAACGTCGTCAGGCTGCTCAGTTTGTTGATCCGCACGGTTTAACCGAACAGGCCTTATCCGGCGAGACCACGGATTGGTCAGGCAAAGCCTCTTTGATGGATGTCGAAGCACTGATTGAGGAGTTTTTTGATCAGGAGCGAGTGGCGCTGTTCCGACGGCAGTTTCCTCAGGTTCTGCGGCAGCCCGCTGCCGCTGCGGACAATGCCGTGCTGGCTTACGCCGAGCGTCAACTGGCAGCGGTGGTGGGCGCCTCCTCCGCGCGGCTGTTGTTGGATGCCGGCCTGCGTGGCCGCAGTGTGGCGCCGGAAACCATGGCCGCGATTGTGGGCGAGGCCTCCCAGGCGGTGCGCTTCAGTCAGCAACTGTTAAGCGCCGCACTGGAAAATATTGATCAGGGCGTGAGCGTGGTAGACGCGGATTTACAGCTGGTGGCCTGGAATCAGCGTTATCTGGAACTACTGGAATACCCGCATGGTTTTGTGGAAGTCGGCCGGCCGGTGGCGGAACTGATCCGTTACAACGCGGAGCGTGGCATGTGCGGGCCGGGCCCGGTCTCAGCGCACGTGGAAAAACGCCTGGCGCATCTGCGTAACGGCAGTGCCTATGTGTATGAACGCCAGCACCGCGATGGCCGGGTGCTGGAGTTGCGTGGCAATCCCATGCCGGATGGCGGTTTTGTCACCAGTTTTTCCGATATCACTGAATACCGGCGGGCCGAACAGGCATTGCGCGAGGCCAATGAAACCCTGGAAGATCGCGTGCAGCAGCGCACCGCGGAACTCAATGCCGCCAAAATCGAGGCCGAGCGCGCCAACAACGCAAAAAGCCGGTTTCTGGCAGCTATCAGTCATGACGTATTTCAGCCACTGAATGCCGCCCACCTGTTTACTCACACGCTGTCGCATCAGTTGAATACCCCCCAGCACCTGGCAACGGTGCAGCATATTTACAGTTCGCTGCAATCGGTGGAATCGCTGCTGGGCGGTTTACTGGATATGTCCAAACTGGAAGCCGGGGGTCTGCAGCCGGTGGTTGAATCCTTTGCCCTGGCGGAACTGCTGGATGGGCTGACGCTGGAATATGTTGCCATGGCGCGGGAAAAAGGACTGACCCTGACGCAAATCCCAACCCGGTTATGGGTCAGCAGTGACCGGCAACTGCTGCGTCGCATCGTGCAGAATTTTCTGGCCAATGCGGTGCGCTATACCGAACAGGGCCGGATTGTGCTGGGTTGCCGCCGGCGTGGCGAGAGGGTCTGCATTCAGGTGGTGGACACCGGTCCGGGTATCCCGCTGCGCGAGCAGGAGCACATCTTTGAGGAATTTCGGCAGCTCAAGGACAATCGGCATGGAGGCGAGGGGTTGGGTCTGGGTCTGGCGATTGTCAAAGGCATTGCAGGCTTATTGGATTATCCGGTTGAAATCCGCTCAACCGCCGGTGCCGGTGCGCTGTTTGGCATCGAGGTGCCCATTACAAATCCGATGGCCAGTGAATTACAGCCGGGTTTGCCGGAGCACAACCAGGTACATCTGAGGGTATTGTGTATCGAAGATGATACCGCTGTGCTCAAGGCTTTGACTGGTTTACTGGCAAGCTGGGGTTGCAGCACCACGGCGGCACGCAGCTGGCATCAGGGTATAGCTATGGCCGGCGATTATCAGCCACACTTGATTCTGGCGGATTATCACCTTGACCAGAACCGCACCGGTCTGGATTTGATCGGCGTTATTCGCACCAAGCTGCAGCGCGAAGTCCCGGCTGCTATTGTCACCGCCGATTACAGCGAGGCCGTGCGTGAGGCCGTCCGCGCTGCCGGCATTTATTATTTGAACAAGCCGGTCCGGCCAATGGCTTTGCGTGCTTTATTGGAACGTATTGAGCGAAGCCAGCGAAGTGCTGATTAGTACCCGGTAAAAAGCAAGAAAAGACATCCACGGATTACGTAGATTCAGACAGATTATTTTGGGTGAACTTCGATGGTTTAGGCATCCCGGAAGCAAGTGCGTTATAAAAGCTGATATTAATACTGCTGATTACCGTGCATCGTCATTACTGCGCAGGTGGTAATCCATTTTTATGTTTATTCTGGAATCACCAAAACCCCGCCGGCAAACACAATCGCATTATCACCCGGTTCATTGATTAACACAGATGGTGAATAATCCGTGCCGGGCCGGGTGCGCACCAATTGACTGGGCGCGATCGCTGCTGCATTTTCCAGATGGTTCCAGGCTTGCTCCAGGGCAGCTACCAGATAAGGATGGATGGCCACGATGTGGTCGCGCATACCGGGTGCGCCGAGCAGCGCATCAAAATGGTTGGCGTGTTCGATTTCGTAATAATAAACAGCACTGCCCTGCTGATAACCGGCAGCCACATACGGGCGCGAACTGTGATTGACGAGGACCAGCGAATCGGCCTGTCCGTGGACAATCAGCACCGGGATAGTTTTAATTCGGGCGGTGCTGCGGGTTGTCGCAAGCGATTGCTGCAGCACTGTGCCGGTTTGCCGAGCAAGCTCATGCCAGCAACTGGCGCTGTTGACCAGGGCGTCGGACGAAGTCAGTGCCTGACCGTGCTGATCAACCAGCACCAATCCAGCGGTTGGAGCTATCCCGCTACTGGTGGCAAACCATCCGGCGCGTTCCGCCAGAGTCGTTGGCCGGGCTTTGCCATCCGTGCCCACGGCCGCATAACCGATCCCGCATACTGGTGCTGCCGTGGTTTGTCGTTGATAGGCCTGGGCATAGGCAGCCGTGACCGCCGGCCACAGACCCAGGGTAAAGTTGACCAGACCCAGGCGGCGTGCCGAAGGCGTCAATAACAGTTTATCCAATGCCCGGCTGGCTGACTCTGGCTCAGCGTCAGCCAGCCGGCCAGCAGCCAGCAGCTGCTCGCATTGCCCGGCCAGTTCCGCCTGCCGGAATGCCAGCGCGGCGCCGAACGGGTCATTGGCGGTGATGTCATGCAGCAATGCGCAGGGCTGAAACAACCCCAACTCCGTCGCATAGCTGTATAGCGGCAAAGCATCGGATACCGGGTAACGGGCTTCAGCCGTGGCCACCACGGCATCAACCGCCGGTGGGTAGATATTGGGCTCGCCCGCTACCACCGCATCCAGCAGGCCGGCATGATCGGCTTCGGCCGCACGCAATACGGCTGAACCGCCATTGGATATACCGGCGCCGATGATGCGAAGCTGACCCAGATCCGCAAACCTCTGCTGCAGTTCAGCCACCGCGAAACGGGCGGCATCCAGCACGAAGTCGCCCCAGCGTGCTTCAGGATTATCCGTACTGTGAGCGTGCTTGATGGCCACCTGGTAGGGGATCGGGTTTTCGCCAGTCGCCATGCTGTCTGGCTGATAGCCGGTGGGACGGGCGGTGAGCTTGCCATCTAAAGTCAGGCCTTGACCGCTATCCAGATCATAAAAACCGGTACCGGCGCCTTTATCGGTATAGATCGCTGCACAGTGGTGCGATAACGCCCAATCACCCACTACCGCGGCCGCGCCGTATACGCCGCGTGAGCCGGAAGCCGCGGCCACCACCAGACAAGGCTGTTGCACATTAAAGCTGTCAGGAATCTGCATCGCGACCGCGTGTGGATAGCGCAATCCATCCAATTCACGCCAGGCCAGAATCTCCACGCCAGAGGTAGCCTGCAGGAGCTCGTGTTCAAGCCCGAAACCGCTGGCCTCGGCAACATCCTGCAAGGCACGGTAATTGGTATGCAAAGCCAGGCGGCGCAACTCTTCGGGTGTCGGTGCTGCGGGGTTAGCGAATACCGGCGGCGGTTCGCGCAAACCACTGACGCCGAGGCCGGAGGTGAGTAAATCGTCAAGCCGGCGCTCAATGCGCTGGTTGTCGACATGGCTTTCAGCCGTGGCGGGTTCGACGGTCTGATCGATGTCTGAGTCATGCCCGGCGTCAACTGCTGTTGTCGGCACAGCTGCATCATCGGCTGCGGGCTGGCAGCCATTTAACAGCAGCAGTAAAAGCACACAGATCAGATAACGCATAGCAACCTCGGGCAATAACTTCGGCACAATAGTCATTAGTAACATCCAGGCATGGCACAAGCCATTGTACGAATGTACCAACCTGAGCGACGGTGGGGTTGTTACAATCAGACCCGATGGCAAACGCACACAGCATATTAATTACCGGCGCGGGCAGCGGCATTGGCGCGGGTATCGCTGAACAGCTGGCGACAGCAGGCCATCGAATACTGATCAGCGATTTGCAGGCGGATGCGGCACAAGCGGTGGCTCAAAAAATTCGTGCTGCTGCTGGAGATGCGGTTGGCTTTGCACTGGACGTCACCAGTGATGAATCCATAGCAAAAGCGGCTGATCAATTGGCGCAGGTTGATGTGTTGATCAACAACGCCGGTTTGCAGCATGTATCTCGCTTGGAAGAGTTTCCGATGGACCAGTGGGAGCTGTTAATCCAGGTGATGCTGGTTGGGGTGGCGCGATTGACACGTGCGGTGTTGCCGCACATGCGTCAACGGGGTTTTGGACGGATTATCAATATTGGCTCGGTGCATTCATTGGTCGCCTCGAATTACAAAAGCGCCTATGTGGCCGCCAAACATGGTCTGGTCGGTTTATCCAAGGTGACTGCTCTGGAAACCGCCAATACCGACATCACCATCAACACCATCTGCCCGGCTTACGTCAAAACGCCATTGGTCGACCAGCAAATCGCAGCACAGGCGCACGAGCATGGCATCAGTGAGGATGCAGTCGTCGAAACCATTATGCTTAAGCCCATGCCCAAAAAAGCCTTTATTGAATTTGATGAACTGGCAGGTATTGCCGCCTTTTTGATCAGTCCGCCAGCACGCAATATCACCGGGCAATGTATTGTTGTAGACGGTGGATGGACGATCCAGTAGGATCATTGCTGAAAGTGGTTGAGGGTTGATGACGAGGTTATCTGTCATACAGCCTGGGGGCTTTGAACTCTAAGCAATGCTGTTCGGTACTTCAAGGATAAAATTGGGTTTGCTGGTTTAACCAGCTTTCAGATGATGTATCAAAGGCAATAGAAAGCCGCACTGCCAACTCTGGACTTATCTCGGCACGGTTATTTAGTGATAGCAGACAAAGTTTTTCAGCTAACGCCCAGAGACTTGGCTGTAGCGGCGACAGTTATACCTAAAGGATACGACACAGTTTGTTCAGCGCTTCACCTGGGCATGGCGGATTGTGCATCGGTATGATCTGAATAAGTAGTGGGTGCTGATGCCCTATGCAATAGCACAATGGCTTTCAATAGCGCACGTCTTTTAATGTGTTATGCATCATCATAAGGTGCCTAATGGATTGCGTTGCTGTTAAATTAATTACAAATAATGTTGAATCACATCGGTGTGTGTCGCCTATAGATATATGATGAATCCTAAGGGTTTTTAAATTGGTTGGATGGCTATTTATAAGAAGTAAAGCTGATTATTTTTAAAGGGTTGATTTAAAAGAGGTTAATATGAAAATCGAAGGGCGCGCAGAAAATACATTTCAGAAAATTAAGCATTTGTTAGGGTTCGCAGCATTAATTTTCACTATAAGTGGATGTGATCACAAAGTAACGCATCTAATAGATCATCCTGAGCCGCCGGTTAAAGAAAACTTAGGTCAACCTGAAGATAAAGTTGAGCTAGATCTTGCCAAAGGAGTCCCAGTGCATTTTATAGAGAATGTCGGCGTAGGGAATCCTTCAGAAAAGTTTCATGCAAATAACTTGGGAACGGCAGCGATGTCTTTCACTAATGAGGGGTTTACAATTGCGGTTAGTGAAGAGGGCGGCGCACCTGCTGCCATTTTAGATATGCATTATGATAAAGCTGGACCGGCGACTACTATCAAGGGCATATCTCCCGCGGAAGCTTTAACGCATAGTTTTTTAGGTTCTGTGGCTGAGGATTGGAAATCTAATTTAGTGAATTTCTCTGGTATTGAATATAGCGAATTATATGATGGTGTAAAGTTGCGTTACAAGGCAAACGGAAGAGTGCTGCATAGTGTTTATACGGTTTCATCACCTATGGAAATTAAAAAAATAAAATGGATCTATACTGGTTTAAATTGGGTTAAAAAAAATAAAGAAACGGGCATATTGAGTTTCTCTATAAACAGTGGGGCCAGGCAAAGAACTTTCAGCTTGGGTAGGCTCATAGCTAACCAGCGGGGCAGGAAAATTGAGGTTGATTTTGACATTGACGAAGATGTTTTTGGCTTTTCGCTCGGTCGTTACAATCCAGGACATCCGATCACGATAACTTATGAGCTGATGTATAGCGAGCATTTTGATGATTACGATGCGCGAAAATCATTGAATGGCACGGTTTATGTGGCAGGCAGTACGGTTTCATATGAGTCAATACGTAATCGAGACATAGATAAGGACGTCTTTGTTGCTAAGTTAGATAGTAGTGGTTCTAGGGTTTTATCTACAACAATTTTGGGCGGAGCTAAGAATGATATAGCGCATGGCATAACTTTATCCGATGAAGGTGATATATATATTGTAGGCAAGACTAATTCGATTAATTTCCCTGTGGTTGAGCCAATGCAAAAAACCCTGGGCGGGGCTTATGACGCTTTTTTATTAAAGCTTGGTAAGAGCGGGAAAAAATTACATGCCAGCACTTATTTTGGTGGGGCGGGCATTGATGCAATAGATAGCGTTTATATAAATAACAATAACACTGTTATTTTAGCAGGTAAAGCTGGTCGGGGCTTCCCTTTTCTGGAAACAACGATGCTGAGTTATACGACAGTTTTTCCTGAAGCGTTAATGAATGAAAAAGAACAAAGTTATTTTCTGGCATTTTCGTCATTAAGTTTAAAAGAGATTAAAGCTGTCAATTATTTTAAAGCCCCTGACTTAAAGCGGCCTGTAGTGATTTGGTCAGATCGTTTTGAAAACCCTGTTATTGGCATTCGGTGCGCTGCTGTAAAATCTGGAGCCTGTGATTATCAGAAATCTTATCAAATGGACCTGATGCACCCAAATTTAACAATTGATGCGGATCCTCATGTAAATTACACAGTACCGCATACACCGCCTTTAAGTGCTCTTGAGACAGGTTGGGGTTATCATGCGTTAAGGTGGAAAAAAATGCACACAGAACTGACAACTTCTGCTATCGCATATGATCCGCATAGTGTGTCGAATAGCGTTCCTTTGGCGGGTGTTAGCTGTGGTGATGAGTCGCTAGTGAATGCCGCAGAGTTGGTTGCATTTACCCCTCCTGACCCTGCTGGAATATGGCAATGCAATTTTCATAACTCTGTCGAAGGGCTTGCTTTAGGTGCGGCATATTATATGGATCGATGGGGGTCTCCTGTCTATACAAATGCTATTAGATATGATTCGGCTTTACCAAAATATTATGAAATTGCCGTTGAAAAGGTTACATATTGTGTTGTCGACCCATTAGGGGAGTTCGATAATACTCCAAATTCTTCTCACCAACTGCCTAACCTATGTAGTTTCAGCACGATACCATCCGCAAGTGCACTTACTGCGAATTGTGCGAATCCCAGTGCTTACTCATTTTTCTATGAGGTCAAAGAATTTGATGTCAGTGTATGGGCTTTGCCGTTGGTATGGCATCTTTACCCAGTAAAGTTAGGTAAAAACGCATCGGGTTTTTTCGACTGGTACGTTCAAAGCGATTATATTGGAGACCCACCGGAAGAAGAGGCGGGCATTACTCATCTTTTTGAGGATGCGACTAAGCAGCTTCGCAGGCGTTTTGTTACAAGAACTAACTTAGTAGGCAAGGCTTACAGGGCTGGCCGTGTTTCACACCCCGTTAAGTTTGATTGTTATGCTCGAAAGGTGGATTTTTAAACGTGATGTAGTCTATGCAGAGGATGAGTAATTCTAGATTAGTATCAGTGGCTGTGCTCTGAGCGATTGCGAGCCATATTGCAATGATTCGGCAAGTGAATCGCACGGGATTGTCGGAGGCTCCATTTCTTGAGAGGATGGAATAATGAAGACAAGTCAAAGATATTCCTCAATAGAGCGGGAGCGCGCGGTTCGATTAGTATTCGATCAACAGCATCAACATAGCTCACAGTGGTCAGTGATTGAATCGATTGCCAGTAAAATAGGTTGCACACTGGTAGACAAACAACCTGTAGCCGCGGATCAGGCATAATAGCCCGGCGTTCAAACTGAACGCGTATCCTGGGTGCAAAAAAGGGTCATTGATGTCGGCAACAGGCAAGAATCAGGTTTCTACCGGGCAGCTGCGGAGTATCCTGGACGGGTTGCTGTGGCCGGCTCTGCTGACGGTTTGTCTGCTGTTGACCTGGCTGGCTTTTGCTTCAGCTTATCCACTGCTGGGCTTTAATCTGATTTATCTGGGCCTGGCAACATGTTTGTTGCTGCTGGAGCGATGGCGGCCGCACCGGCGCGACTGGCAGAACGCCGATGGCCAGAATTTTCCCAATATTGCTCACACGCTGCTGAATAAAGGCCTGGTGCAGTTCATAGTGATTTTTGCGGCCTTTAACGGGTTGGACCAACTTGCGCCGTCTATCGCTGATGCGGTCAATCAGCGTGGTCTCTGGCCGCATGCCTGGCCCATGTTCTGGCAACTGCTGTTGGCATTAGTGATCGCTGAATTCGGACTTTACTGGGTACATCGGCTGGCGCATGAATGGCCATTGCTATGGCGTTTTCATGCTGTGCATCATAGTGTAGAAAGATTGTGGTGGTTGAATACCGGCCGCTTTCATTTCGTGGACAGCCTGCTCAGCGTTATCGTCGGAATGTCATTGCTTATCATCCTGGGTGCGCCTTTGGAAATTCTGCTATGGCTGTCTGCGATTACCGCTTATATCGGTATCCTGACCCATTGCAACGTACGCATGCACAACCGTTGGTTATCCAGGCTGTTCAATACCCCGGACCTGCATCGCTGGCATCATAGCCGTATCAGAGCCGAAGGTGACCGTAATTTTGGTGAGAACCTGATGCTATGGGACCGGATATTTGCGAGCTTTTATCTGCCCCGTCGTTCACCGCCGGAAAATATTGGCATCAATGAATCAATGCCGGACGCTTTTACCGGCCAGTTGCTGCATCCATTTCGCCGGCGCTGAAGGTTGATACTGAGTGTCGGCAGCCACTATTCAGCAAGCCGCCATATTGGTAGCCGGGTTTCAGCTGGCGGGTACTGCTAGAGGTAAGATGGTAAATTGTTAACACCGTACGGACAGTGTTAACCGAAGGGTGATGGGAGATGACTTTCAGTATTAGGGAACCTCTGCTTTAATCTGCCATGACCGCGCCATATTTTACTGTCGATCCGAATTATTCTTACAGGCAGAAATAATGAAAACCTTTATTCTTATATTGCTGTTCAGTGTGCTTATTCCGGGCGTATCTTCCCAGGCAATAGCTGGACGGCTGGACGACGGACCGGCTATTTCACTGCAGACTGTTTTGCCTACCGCTGGTGAAAGTATTGTACTGCGTATTCCCATTCAGGGCTGTTACACGACCGGCCCATGGGGCGTGGAAGTGTCACCCGTTATTCTCTCTGGGCGGACTATCGTGATACAGGCATCGCAATTCGGAGGAATATGTTTGGCCGCTGGAGATCCACCCGGGGCCTGGTGGGAATACCCACTGGAAATCGGTCCTCTGAGCGCCGGCGGCTACACTATCGAGTATGCCATTTCCAATCCTCCCGGAAGCGTTATTTATCAGGCTGAGTTTCCGCTGTCAGTTGCTGAGGCTCATGGCGTTCCGGCTCTGAATTCCGCTATGCTGATTGCCTTGACCGTGGTGCTGTTTGCCGTGGCATTGATGGTACATGCCCGCGGACGCGGTGGTTCAGCACAGCGCTGAGGCAGGGGCTCAAGCGTGGCGGATATAAACACCGGTGCAGATTTTGCGGCACTATCACGGTCATGCAGGTTGCCTGGACTCTGAGCTGGCCCTGAGCGGGCCAGCTCACCATCGCATTATTGCTGAACAGCCATCTGGTATGGCGTCAATCAGCTATTACCTGGCGCCCGCCAGCCGGTTGTCGGCCGCGCGCAGTGCGGTTCCATCGGGCAACACCTGGGTGAACGGGGTATTGTCGATGCCGCTGAAACCGATGTTATCCACAAACCAGCCATCCTCGTAAAACTCGGCAAAGGTTTCCTGGAAGTTGGCGAAAAAGCGGAACTGGACGGTTTGTCCGGCCAGGTTCGCACCAAAATTAATCACTTCACTGGTAAACGCGGGGTAGCCAGCGGAGGTGCCGAGAAAATCACTCTGAGTAGGCAGCAGGGTCATTATATTGGCCCAGGTCAGGCCGCCATCGGTGGTGAATTCAATGCTGCCCTGACCTTTGAAGGTACCAAAAATGGGATCAGGTTCTTTCACCAGTTTGTAGGCATGATCAAAACTCAAGATCAGGTCTTCGCTGGCACTGACCTGTAATTCCGGTGAGGTCAGGTAGCTCTGATAACCGGCGAAGCCTTCTTTGACCTGATAAACGAAACTGTCATTAAAGCTGCCGCGCTTCCATTTCGGATCGGCCGGATGGAACTCGGTAAAAGCGCTTTGCGTGACGGTCCAGTTGGCGAAGCTCGGCAATTGTTCCGCGGTGTCCACCGTGCCCGTATCAGCCAGATCGAAATGCGTGCGCAGATTGAAAGATGGATTTCCCATTGACTGTCCGAGTCCGAACACGCGCAAACTGAACGGGGTGTCCGCATAGGGCGTGTCATCCAGCAGCCGGATCGGAATAGTGACGGTAATATCTTCGCCCGGTGCTCCACCAGGCTGGACAACAATACCGCCCAGGCTGGCTTGATAAGCAGGATTGGGCTGCAGTCGTGCGATCAGCACCGGCAACTGACGGAAACCTGAATTGCGCAAAGTGATGGTCAGGCGTCCTTTTTCGCCGGCATCCAGCAGTCCATCGTTATCGTTGGATTGAATGGAATCATTCACGCTGGCGCTGATAAAGCTGACCGCCCGTTCGGCATTGCTGAAGCTTTCCCGCACTTCCAGCAGATCGCGCGATTCTCTGGGTGGTGACACCGCGCCGGCGCCAAAGCCGCGCTTGACCATACCGCTTTTACAGATACGGTAATCGCGGCGATCATTGGCTTTAATCACGGCCAGCAGTGCATCCCGGGCTTCGGTATAGGTCGGGTTAAACGGGGTAGCCAGCAGACTGGCCACCAGATATTCAGCCATGCGCGCCCGTTTCTGTTCGAAACTCAGGTTCTGCCGTTGATTCAGAATACCGTTGTAGCATTCCCACAAAGCATTCGCCCAGACCTCGCCGGCGGTATGTACTTCGGTGTTATAGCGGGTCCGGCCACGCCAATCAAAAATAGGGATGTCAGTTGGCAATACGGCGTCCTCGGAAATATCTCCGAGGGTTAATGGGTTGCGCTGCATGTTGATGCTGTAGGGATAACGCCGCACTCCGTAATAGTAGGTATCCAGTTCCGCGGTGGCGGTGGCAACCGGGGTAAAAAGCTGATAATCACGATTCACATAAGCGCCGGTGCCAAAGGTGCGGTCCCAGGCTGGCGCTGACGGTGGCTGGCTGTCGCCGGCATCGACCTGCATAAACAAACCGACAAAATCCGCCCAGCCTTCATTCAGTGCATTACCTTGTTTATTGGTTAGAAAGCCGGTGCTGCGACCGACCAGACGCCGGACCAGATAATGGCCCCACTCGTGCCCGATGATGGCGAAATCCAGACTGGCATCACGATTGCTCAGGCTGAAGCCATTCACACCCTGGAATATCTGTGGTGATTCCCCGTCGCCCAGACTGGCAATGAATATGCCCAGGCCAAAGCTGGTCATCATAATCAGCGGATCGCCATCCAGGCCACCGCGCCCGAAATTGTCCTGCTGTGAATTACCGGCGGCTTCATTAAAGCCGGCATCATAAAACAGATCGTGCAGATAATTGAGCACATAAAAGCCATTCACCATTTTGGCGCTCAATTGAGGGTCGCCCACCGGCACCGGCAGACTGGGATCGGTGGGAGGGCGTTGCAGGTAGTCAGAAGGTGCCGCGAGTTCATCATATTGATAATCAAACACGCCCGGAGAGGTTACCTGCGCCCGGAAATCGCCATCCTGGGGCCGGAACACGGCACTGGAAGCGGGGTCCGTGAAGGTGAAATCGAACTGGCCATCGGCGGTGATAATCGAGTTGAAAAAAACATCGGCATTGTTGCCCAGCGTTTCCTGCGCACCGTCGGGCAGCCACGGGTCGTCGACCAGTTGGGATTGCTCAGCGGTAAAAATAAGCTGTTGAGGGGCTGGTACATCCGGTAAAAAGCCATCCGGCATACCGGTGGGGTGTGGTTGACTTCGGCCGTAAGGATCGTCGAACGGCTCGCCCTGGGCATCGGTGAATACCCGATAGCCAAAAGCCTGGTAATCATCCACCCGGTTGTCCGCGGCGATGCTGGAGCCATCCACCGCCGACAGCACATAGACCATTGCCTGAGGTTTTCCGTCCGCGGACATGGATAGACCGGTTTCCACATAATAGGCTGGCGTCAGGGAGCCATCCGCGTTCGGAGCGTAAAGCGGTTTCACGCGGATACGCTGGCTGCGCGTAGTGTGGCTGAAGACCTGATAATCGCCCTGGCTGGCGCTTAGCTGCCAGTCTTCACCGGCAGCGCGCTGATTGTGCTCACCCAGAGCCTTAAGCATGGCCTGCTGTGGTGATAGATTCCAGTTCGATGACAGTCTTGCTGACGCGCTGTCCGGATCGGCATCGGGCAACTGTCCGGTCATTGCGGTCAAAGCACCGTCGCGCTGCATGATGACGTTGACCGCCTGCCCAAACACCGGTAAACCCTGATGATAAGCCTGCAGGTTGACCACCACCGGTCCGTTGCCGGTGTCATGGGTGTGTTCCACGCGCAGGTTGTCAGCCTGCTTGGGAAACAATTGCCGCAGATGCGCGGAGGCTTTATCAGGGTAGCTGTCCGCACTGCGGATCAGCGACGAATCGGTTGTTTCATCCAGCCAGATAACGCGGCTGCCATCGCTGCCGAAGGCAGCACTGGCCAGTATCCCACCGGCGGCTAGTAAGGCTATTGAGAGGCTTTGAAATAAGCGTGGTTCCATGCTCGTAATCTCCGTGGTTGAGACTGATTACTGAGCCGCACAGGCGAACACTGCTGCCGGTGCAATCCTGGCCGGGTCCTTGTTGGGCCGGGAGATATATCCCGGCTTTGACATCTCTAACCCCGCTCCCGACCGGTCTGTAGCAGGCCGGTTGGGTGATATTCTGGTCTGATCCAGTAACCATATCTGTTGTTGTGCGGACTAATTATTAATTACTTCGTACGAAGATGCAACATATAATGTTTCAACGTCGTTTTGCCGGGCCAAATTTGTATGCGATATGACAGTTTGCTTAAGATTTAACTATACACTCATGCGCAGCGCCGACATGCACAGAATCTTCACAGGGCTTAAGGAATACTGTTTGTAAAGGAATTAATCTCTGCCTTTAAGCATTGGGCTTGGATAAGCTGGCAGAGCATACATGGAGGTTGGTAGCATGAGAGTGCCTTGCATAAAACTGGGGTTGGCCGTGGTAAGTGCTGTCTGCATGACCACTGGCTTTGCTCAGGACCAGGGGCTGGCTAATAGCCCGCGACCCGGCAGTGATAACACCGGCGATAAAATCATCAGCGGTACTGCCATTCGAAGTGATCACTCCGCCGTACTCAGCGAATTGCTTGAGCTTCATCACGATAATACCCAGGCTGGCCGGCTGGCGGAAACCCCGTCGGGCGAAATCAATCCCCATGTAACGCCGGATTTTCTCAAGTTGGCGCCTGCTGATCCGGCCGATGTCAGAGCAGGCCAGGACACCGTACAGCAACGCAGCAGCACTAATCCAACCCGTACGCCCGATCCGCTGCTGAGCTTTCCCGGTTATTCCAATGCGGACAATGCGGTGGTGGCTGGCCGGGTGACGCCGCCTGATACCAATGGCGATGTCGGCCTCAATCATTATGTGATGTACGTCAATCTGGGTTGGATGGTGTTTAACAAAACCAATGGCGCGGTGGTGGCCGGACCATTTGCCGGCAACACTTTCTGGCAGGGTTTTGGCGGGGTGTGCCAGACCCAGAACGCCGGCGACCCCATTGTTCTGTACGATCAGTTCGCCGGCCGCTGGCTATTCAGCCAGTTTGTCGGCACCGGCCCGGCGGATGGACATCAGTGCGTGGCGGTGTCGGATGGGGAAAACCCACTGGGTCCTTATACCCGTTATGACTTTGTGGTCAGTCCCGGGGCTTTTAATGATTACCCGAAAATCGGCTTGTGGCCGGATGGCTATTACATGACCACGCATGAATTTAATGCCGCGCTTAATTTCACCGGCTTACAGCTGACCGTGTTTAACCGCAACGCCATTCTGGCCGGCAATCCCAACGCGGGATTTGTTCAGTTCAGTGGCGCGACGACGGGCCAGGACCCGGATTTTGGCGCCATACCGGGACATCTGGAAGGCGCCGCGCTGCCGCCAGCCGGAACCTGCAATTATCTGGTGCATGCCACCGATGCGCAGATTTTTAATCTGACCGGGCCGGACCGTTACCGCTTCTGGGAAGCCTGCGTGAACTTCAATAATCCGGCGGCGTCCCGGCTGGATCAGATTAACAGCATTAATGTGCCGGCATTTGATTCCAACCTGTGCAATTTCAGCCGCAACTGTATTGAGCAGCCCAATACCCAGCGCCTGGATTCACTGGGCCAGTTCACCATGTATCGCTATAACATGCGCTATTTCGATAACGAGGGTCTGTTGAAGGGCGTGGTCACCAATACGGTTGATCTGGGTGGCGACCGGGCCGGTGTGCAATGGGCGGGCATCGATATTAATCCGGTTAATAACGCGACCGCGATCGGTGATAACGGCGACCTGCTGGGGGTGGTTGATTTTGGAGATGATCTCAGCCGCTGGATTGGTTCGGGCACCCTGGATCAGGATGGCAATATCGCCATCGGTTATACCCGTTCCAGCGATACCGAGTTTCCTTCCGTTTACTACACGGTGCACGAGCGTGGCGTTGATGGTGCGGGCGCAGTGCAGCAGGAAGCTGTCTGCGTGGATGGCACCGGGTCCACCACCGGCGCCAATCGCTGGGGCGACTACGCCAGCGCCAGTATTGATCCGGTTGATCAATGCACCTTCTGGATCAGCAATGAGTATGTTGAAACCACCGGCAATTTCAACTGGGATACCCGCATCTGCGCATTCAGTATTCCTGGTTGTGGCGATCCCGCGCCACCGCAAACCTGCTCGCCGGAAGACCCGGCCTGCTATCTGATTCCGATTTTGCATATTCTGCTGGGCGGTTAGGTTGTTAAGGAGAAAAGCCATGCAAAGCATACTTAAAGTTACTTTTTTATTGCTGTTATTGATATCTGCTGGCGCATCGGCCTTCACGGAATGCACCAGGCCTGTTGACCGGATCTGGAACAGTCTGACCGCTTCGAGCTCGGTCTGGATGACGTTTTCAGATGGTGGCAGTGCCATTTTTAAGACCGAAGCACAGCTGACCGAAGGCCAAATGGCCAGATTTGTATCCTATGCCCTGGCCGCCCAGGCGTCGGGCAGGAATCTGATTGTGCGTTATCCGGAAAATGGTTTGCAGTGCCCGCCCACCGGAGCCGCTCGCAATGATGCTGAAGGCATCTGGATAACACCCAATTGAGGTGATAACGGAGAACTGTTAAGCAACGGTTTGGAGACAAATATGCGTCAGGTTAAATGGATAAGTTTACTGTTGGTATTGCTGTTCGGAAATAACACGCTGGCAGAATCGGGAGACTTCGTTACTCGGGTTTATTCCTGCAACAATGATGTCGGTTTATTGATGCAAAATGCTGGCTGGGTGGTGGTCCGGGAAGCCAGTGTCGGTGAAAAACGCGTCGACCGGATATTTTCATTGGGACTGTCCCTGGTGGCCACCCAGAACCCAACGGGTTTCTTTAATCCGGGGGCTGCCATCTCCTGGTGTGGTATAGCCAGTGTCAGACCCATCACAGTGCTAGGCATGGGCCGGGCGCTATAACCTTGTGATCATTTGCTGTGATGTATGGACGTAAAGGAATTGGATTATGAAAAACACAATGAGGAAGTGGTTGGTTTTAGCGGGGATGCTGCAGGCGGGCGGCGTTTACGCTGCATCGTGTGTACAAACCGATAACACCGTTGGTTTGACAGGGCTGGATAATAGTAATGGATCTATTTATGCAACGATCACCAGTACGGCAAATCAATGTTCGTGTGGTTTTGTGCGCTTTACTACCGCCAATACCGATGCGGATGCTGCTTTAAGCGTGTTGCTGGCGGCAAAACTATCGGATACGCAGGTGCGTGTTGATATCCTGGATGAGAACAATTGCAGCAGCGGTTATCGCGTGTACTTGCAGTAGAGCTTGTTTTTATGTGATGGAAATAAAAGGTAAGCCCGTGTCTGACATAGCGTTGGATTTTCCATCTGGAATGCATGACCACTGAACGTGATGCCGATTATCCATCGGTATGGACATGCGCAGCATGCATTAACTTTGAACAGGAGGTTGGTAATGCTTAAGCTTCTAGCAATTGTTTTTGCGGTGCTGGTGATTTCCCCACTCAGTCAGGCCGCTTGTAATCAAACCAGTTGCACCGACGTGTTGATTACCCGTTTGTATGTGACCCCCAGTGCGCAAACCGTGATTGGCACTTCTGGTGACGAAAGCCAGTTGTCCTGCAATGCCGGGCCCAACGGTTATATCACCCTGCGGATAGGTCAGCAGAACTACAATGCAACCTATTCGTTATTGTTGGCGGCGCATACCACCGGCAGCCCGGTGTGGGTGCGCACCACCACTCATTCTTCGGGGTCCTGCGATGTGCTGTATGTGGTTTCGGATAAATAATCAGGCGGATGGATTAACACCGGTTTGATCGGGTTGGTAGCGCATATACAGATCCGCCCGCTGGTAGGTTTTTTCTCCGGCCGGCGGTGCGATGGGTATAAACCCATAGGCCTGATATAAAGCCACGGCGGCGCTGAGTTTTTGATTGGTTTCCAACTGCAGTTGGTGTCCGTCCAGTTGCTGGAAGTGTTGGATTACCGCTTCCAGCAGCTGGCGGCCAATCCCCAGCCCCTGATAGCGCTCGGTGACAGCCATTTTGGTAATTTCGTAACAGCCTGGCTGTATCTTGATCAACGCGCTGGTACCTACAATCCGGCCCTGAAAACGAGCGAATAAAATGGCCCCGCCAGGCTGGATGATGGTCTGTTCCGGGTCACGAAGTATCTGTTCATCGCGGGCTTCAATAAAAAAGTATTTTTTCAGCCATTCAGCGTTCAGGTCATAAAAGTCCTGGGCCAGCTCAGGCTGATAAGCAATGATCTCCACCGCTGCACGCCGTTGCCGACGTACCGCCACCAGCATGTCCCCGACCAGGTCACCGCTGTCCAACACCTGCTCATAGTCTTTCAGCACCCTGAATACATCGTGCCCGGCCCGGCTAAAATAATCCCGCGTGGTTTCAGTGATACCGTCCCAGACCGGTTGCAACTCGCGCAGGCGCTGTTCACCCAGCGCGGTGACGCTGAGCAGCCGGCGGCGTCCGTCGGCCGGATCAGTGGATTCCTGAATCAAGCCGGCCTGCAGCAGTTGTTTGCTGATATGGGTAACGGCGGGATGGCTCAGGCCAATGTCGGTGGCCAGTTCAGTGATACTCTGCGAGCCTTTGGCGGCCAGACTGACGATCGGGGCAAACCAGCTGCCCTGAAAATCCACCCCGCAGTCGCGGTAAACCTGATCGATGCTGGAATACAGACGATCAGTGAGACGCTTGAACAATACGCCCAGCGCCAGTTCCTCTAATTCAGTGATTGTTTTGTGCTGCATAGGTTACTGTTTAGGCCAGGGTCTGATCAGACCAAACACCCATTGTTCGGTCAGGCCGTTAATCCGGCCATCGTCATCACGCTGAAATGTTAACCGGAAACCATCGACACCGGCCAGCATAAAGCGGTCAACAGCCACCGCCAGCATGGTTTTGGGTGGCCGCCGTCCGCGCAGGTAGCTGAGTTGACCGTGCTCCAGATTCACCTGGCGCTGGCCGGCAAACTGACCGGTATATCCATTCAGCTGATCAATAGTCAATTCCAGCCGTGCCTGGCGTGCTTCAATGGCCCAGGCCAATTCATGCTGATGCTGTTCATCCTCTGTGGTGCTGGCCAGTTTGGCCAGGGCATCATCAATCGCCCAGTCCAGCGCATCATTGGCGGGAATCTCGAACTCGGGTTTAACGCCGACACCTTCCCAGTTGGTTTGGGTGACCGGGTTAATGGCTTTGCCGGTGGAAATAAACGCACTGAATCCATCCATAATAGGGAATACTCCTCCCGGATTAGCGCCGCCAGCGGTGGTTTCACCTACCAGCGTGGCGCGTTCCAGGGTTTGCAGGTTGTAGGCAAATTCTTCCGCTGCCGAGCCGGTTCGGCCACTGATCAGCACATACACCGGGGTGTCCGGAAAACGCTGACCGGATACATCGGCATAGGTCCAGAACTGCTGCAGGCTATCGGCCGGCCGGTAATACAGCGCATTCAGATAAGTGCTCTGGGCAAACAGATAGCTGGACAGCAGTTGCACCATATCCGGGTCACCGCCGCCGTTGTTGCGCAGGTCGATAATCACCGTATCGCTACCGGCCAGAAAGTTCATTGCGCTGATCGCGGCCTGCGCGGCTTCGGGAATGCTGGCGCTGCTGAACTGAGTCAGATTCAGATAGCCGATATTGCCTGTCAGGTTGCGCAATTCCCGGAATCCATAATTCTGGCGTCGCAGGCCTGCCAGTTGCTGCTCAATGCGCACCTGCTGTTCCGCCTCGGATGGCATGATCGGCTGGATGGCCGGATCCTGCCAGGTGACGCTGAAATGCCCATCATAGCTTTGCAGCAACTCGGTCAGCACTCCGGCCAGAGCCTCGTTTGAGGTTGCATTGTTTACCTCCGGGCGGTTCCCGGCCTGCTGCAGTTCGTCGGCAATCTCGCTGGCGAGTTCGATCTCCACATAGTTTTGCTCGATGGCCTCAGCCAGTTGTGCGAGCAGCGCATCAAGCTTCGCGCTGCTCAGCGGCGCGGCAATGGCCTGGCCTGAAAGCCAGACGAGCACCAGCAGAGTTTTGTGGAAACGGTTCAGATAGGGCATCGCTGTTCCTTATATCAGTATTTACGTAAATGTTAACGGATATTGTATAGATGCAGCAACAGGGCAAAAGGTTGCAGACTAATTAAATCAGGCTAGGGGTAGCAGTGTGATCGGATGAAGCAGCAGGCTGAATATTCATCGCACTTAAAAAAACCCGCCTCAGTGAGGCGGGATCGATAATGATTGCAGGGCAGGGTCAGCTTATTCGCTGCTGTCCGGAAGCGGGAAGCCGCGGTCACGCATTAATGCATCAACATTGGCATCGCGGCCGCGGAAGGCGCGGTAGGCATCGGCGGGATCAACCGCGTTTCTGACTGAAAACAGGTGCTCGACCAGCTTTTTCGCTACGTTCTCGTCATAAAAACCGCCTGGCGCTTCGGCGAAAGCCTCGGCGGCATCGGAGGTCAGTACTTCAGCCCACATATAACCATAATAACCGGTGGAATAACCTTCGCCGGAGAACACATGTCCAAAGTGCGGAGTGCGATGGCGCATTACCACCTCCTCGGGCATGTTCAGTTCAGCCAGGACTTCACGCTCGAATTTGTCCGGGTCGATATTGCTGGGATCTTCAACGGTATGCAGACGCATATCAATCAGCGCCGAGGCCAGATATTCGGTGGTCTTAAAGCCTTCGTTAAAGGTTGCCGCGGCTTTGATTTTTGCTACCAGCTCAGCGGGTATCGGTTCACCGGTTTCATAATGCACCAGATAGTTGTCGATCACCGGGTCAGTGGTCAGCCAGCGTTCCAGCAGCTGTGATTGAAATTCAGTGTAGTCACGCACACCGCCATTCAAAGTCGGATATTTAACGTTGGATGACAGTGAATGCAGCGCATGTCCGAACTCGTGGAAATACGTTTCGGCGTCATCCCAGGAAATCAGCACCGGCTCGCCGGGTGCGCCTTTGATGAAATTCGAATTGTTGGAGGACAGCACGGTTTCTTTGCCATCAAACGTGGTGTGACTGCGATAACTGCTGGCCCAGGCACCCGAGCGTTTACCGGTGCGTGCGAACGGATCCAGATACCACAGGCCGACCAGATCACCGCTGGTTTTATCAGTGACTTCCCAGACCTTCACATCCGGGTGGAACACCGGTACTGAACCTTCCGGTACCGGGCTGAACTGGAAATTGAACAGCTCGCCGGCGACATAGAACATTGCCTCGCGGAGTTTATCCAGTTGCAGGTACTGTTTGACTTCGTTGGAGTCCAGATCATATTTTTCCTGGCGGACTTTCTCGGCATAGAAACGATAGTCCCAGGGTTCAATGGTAATCTCGGCGCCTTCGGCGTCGGCAATCGCCTGCATATCGGCTACTTCCTGCTCAACGCGTGCGATCGCGGCCGGCCATACGGCCAGCATTAAATCCATGGCATTTTCAGGGTTCTTGGCCATCCGGTCTTCCAGCCGCCATTGCGCGTAATTGTCATAACCGAGCAGGGCGACACGCTCGTCGCGCAGTTTCAGAATTTCGGTGATGATGGCATTGTTGTCATGCTCGTCGCCGTTGTCACCACGGCTGTAATAGGTGCGCCAGACTTTTTCGCGCAGGTCGCGCTCGGTGGAGAAGGTCAGGAAAGGGTCCATGGATGAGCGAGTATTGGTAATCGCGTATTGGCCTTCCTGACCACGCTCAGTCGCGGCGGCCGCTGCCGCTGCTTTCATCGAATCGGTCATGCCACTGGTTTGCGCTTCGGTCAGATAAGTGACATAGCCTTCTTCATCGGCCAGCACATTGTTACTGAACTTGGTATACAGCTCGGCCAGCCGTTGATCTATGGCCGCGTATCTGGCTTTGTCCGCTGCATTCAGTGTCGCCCCGTCACTGGCAAAATCGTTGTAAACCAGCCAGGTCAGCCGCTGTTCATCGGCTGGGCGATTCTTCAGTTCAGGGCTCTCATAGACCGCTTTAACGCGCTCAAAAAGCTTTTTATTCTGGGTGATTTTGGAGGTGAATTCAGCCAGCTTCGGGCTCATTTCGCGCTGAATATCGCGTGCTTCCGGAGAGGAGATGTTGCTGATCCAGACACCGAAATAGGTATACACCCGGTTCAAATCTTCACCGGAGCGCTCCAGCGCGACAATGGTGTTGTCAAACGTAGGCGGTTCAGGGTTGTTGGCAATTGCATCAACCTCGGCCAGATTGCGGGCCATTCCCACTTCAAGCGCGGGCGCCAGATCGGCCAGTTCCATCTTGTCAAAGGCGGGCACACCGCCGTAGGGACCGCTCCATTCCGCGAGCAAAGGATTGGCTGTGTTGTCCTGGGCTTCGGTTTCCACTTGCACGGACTGATCCTCTGTTGTCTCGACCGTGTCGGCTACGGACGCCATACCGTCGGCTGCCGGCTCGTTGCCGCTATTTCCGCAAGCGGCCAGCAGCGTCATCATGACAGTGCTGGCGATAATCGTTGTAATGTGTCGCATTAATCTTATCCTCGAGGGTATTAACCGCATTATTCTACTAGATGCGGCTTACCAGCACGCTATGGCAATCCATATAATGGATGTACGGCACGCTGAAATGGTTTAAATGGCCTTGATGCCGTGGTCCGGGAAATTTTGCCAGCGCGGGGTGTTCGGGTTTCCGCGCTGAATAGCGCCGGTTACTCAGGTTGAGATAAAAGGCTAAGCTAAAGGACTCAAGTTCTGCTTGAGTCTGACGCTGCGTAAGGGTTTATGCTTGGTTCTGGCCAATGGAAAACAAAGCTTCAGTTTATGTCAGATAAGACACTGCGGATCGGCCAGTTGGCCGAACGCACCGGCGTCAGCGTACGGACACTGCGTTACTACGATCAAATTGACTTATTGAAACCAGCACGCAGCACAACTGCCGGTTACCGGTTGTATGACCAGGCAGACATCCTGCGCCTGCAGCAAATCCGTTCTTTGCGGCAGCTGGGCTTTTCTCTGCAGGCTATTCACCATTGTCTGGATCAACAGCAGGTATCGATTATGCAGGTGCTGCAGATGCACTCGCGGCACATGCGTGAGCAACTGCGTTTGCTGAGCCAGATGTGTGATCGTATCGACAGTGTACTGGCGCATGCCGGCGATGCGGATTCACTTTCCATTGATGTATTTCTGGATTTAATCAAGGCAACCACGATGTTTGAACAACACTATACCCCTGAGCAACTGGAACAACTCAGCGCGCGTAAGCAACAGGTCGGTGCGGAACGCATGGCTGAGGTGGAGCAGGCATGGCGCGATCTGATCAACACCGTTCGTCACGAACAACAGCAGGGAACCGATCCGGCCTCGCCCCGGATGCGGGAACTGGCTGCCCGTTGGCAGGTGCTGATTGATGAATTCACCGGTGGTGATGGGAAACTGCAGGCAGCCGCGGCCAGCTATAACCGCGACAACCCCGAAACCGCGCAGCAGCATGGATTTGATCTGGATGCGGAACTGATGGCGTATGTAGGGCGGGCGATGCAGGCTGAAAAATAAGCAAGCTTAAATCTTCTGGTTGGTGGGATGCTCAAAACTTTTGGATTTGGTGACGAATAATCAGCTGCGTTGCTTAGCTGTTGTTACCCAAAGCATATGCTTAACGCAGCTAAAGCAGGGCCCTAGCTGCTCTTTGCACGAGCAAAGACTATCTAAAAGTAATGATCTCGAACTGATCCATCAAAGCGTCCTGATTTCAGACAGCATGCCTTGAAATCTGCGACCCGAATTGCACGGACACCGATCATTTCGGCCCAGCTTCTCTAGTAGCTCTTTGTCACCATGCACAAAGCGGTGACCCCGTTTAACCTGGGTCTCTGAAGGGTAGCCTTTTCTTCGCTTGCTGGTTGGTTCGAAAGGAATAATGATGGATAAACTTTTTATTGGACACGGTGGGCCTCCCGCAACATGCATTTCAGGGGTGGGCATTCTAAGCGCAAGCGTATAGGACAGCAAGGTTGGGCTGATTAAGATTCTTCTCGGATAAGTCGGCAATGACCCTAACAAAAGTAATGGTTGTGGAGAATTAGGAGAGCAGCGGTGTGCTATTATCGTTATATTCAGAATAAAGTGAATATAGGTGTGAAATGGTTCAGGTAACCGAGTTGCCATTTGTGGAACAGGTAGGGGACTTCTTCGAGCGAATGGGCCAACCGCAAATTGCAGGTAAGCTTTTTGGTTATCTGCTGATCTGCGATCCTCCTGAACAGAGCGCTGCGCAACTACAAAAGGTTGTCTCGGCATCGGCAGGCTCAGTGAACACCATGCTGAGGTTGCTGCAAGCCAGCGGTTTTGTAGAGCGCCGCAGCGAGCCGGGCAGTCGAAAATTGTGGTATTGGATCGCACCAGGCGCTTTCTCACGGGTTCTCACGATACGCATGCAGCTGGTATCAGAGCTTAAAGCGCTGGCCGAATCGGGCTTGGCGGAAATCGCATCGGATACGTCGCACCAGCGCGCGGACCGGTTGCAGGAAATGCGCGACTGCTATGCATTTTTTGATCGGGAATTCCCGGCTTTGGTGGCGCGCTATCAATCCATGGCAGGCACTGGAGCATGAGCGACTTTGCCAGGTTTTTAGTGACAGCCCTGGCGCTCACACAAACGGCGTCAATGTTGATGCTTTGGATCGGATCGCGTTATTCAGCTCATCGCTATCTAGTGCGCCTTGCCAGTGTCGCGCAACGCAGCAAACTGCGTGCGCTGGAGAGAGTCTGGCCGCTCACCCGCCTGCGTGTGCTCGCGGAGCGTGGTGATGCAGCAATGTGCACTGTTATTTTGTCATCACTGATAGCCATTAAAAGCGCGGCGAGCCTGGCATTCGGGTTCATTATGGTGTTCTGGCTTCCGCTGGCCAGCCTGCTGGTGCCTTCCATCATAGCCGTGCACGATCCGAATGATCCCGGCTTGCAGCGGTGGGTTCTGAAAGTGGCCATGCTGCAAGTCACCAGTCACGGCTTAGCGGCAGCGCTTGGGTTCGCGCTGGTTGTCGCAGGGCCTTTATCAGGGCAGCCATTGGGTGCGCTAGTGGTTGGACATATTAGTCTGGTCGTTCTGACGTGTGTAGGTTCGCTGGGCTTTGCGACCGCTGCCGGCAGAGCAGAGGCCATGGGCTTGATCAAACGGGGTATTTGATGGGACTCAGTCCGGTGTGATGATGATTAGCCCACAACGGTTTTATCAAGCACACTGATCGCGTAGCTCAGCATACAGTTGCTGCAGCTGAAACAAACGCTGCTGGGTACGCCGCAGGCTGACGGTCAGCCAGGCCAGATTGATGGCCATAAACAGCAGGGCGCCGCTGACACTGAGCAACAGTTGCGACAGCTTGGCCGAGGATAGCGGTGCTCCGGTTAAGGCCTGCAACAGGATGATCAGCAAAAATATCAGGGCAGCGGTTAATACCCACAGACCGCTGCGAACCGCTTTGTACTGATCCTGGGCGTGTTGAAGCGAAGCGCTCAATTCTGCCTGTACGGTGTCGGTTGGTGCTCGCGTGGTGCGGATGCGGGTCCGCCAGCCTATCACCAGTCCGATGACTGAAAAGGCACAGGTGGCGGCGCCGATCAGAATGTTTCCCTGGCTCAGCAGCCACAGCCCGGCCATCAGGCCCATCAGGCTGATGGTGATTTCAACCAGCAGTTTCCAGCCAGCCATGCGAGTGGCGCGTTGCACCTGTCTGATCAATTCATCAGGCCCGGGTCCCTGGTCGGCATGCCATACTCTGGCAAGTTCATCCAGATCAGTTGCTGGCTTGGTGTTCATCAGGATTCCTCCAGGGCATGTTTTAAGATTTTTTTGGCGCGTGCCAATCGAATCGAAACCACATTGGCGGATAGCCCCAGCACTTCAGCAATTTCACGCGGTACAAAGCCTTCCAGCGTCAGGCTGATCACCTGACGCATCGGCAGCGGTAACTGCCGCAGGCTGCTCATCAATCGCTGCCAGCCAAGTTGCTGTTCGGTGTGCGCGGCCGGGGAAGGCGTACTGCTGACAGGTTCAGTATCAAGCGGTTGTGAGGGTGGCCTCCGGACCTGACTGGCGACATGGCTGATGCTGCGGTTGTGGGCGATTCGGGCGAGATAGGTACGCACATTCGAGTTGCCCTGGAAACGCGGCAATGCGCGCCAGATGGCAATCAGAATCTCCTGGTGCAATTCACGGCGCAGTTCCTGATCGGCTTCATAGCTGCCGGTAATACGCCACAACATGCCCGAGTGTTCCTTGATCAGGCGCTCGTAAGCCGCCGTCCCGCTCTGTTCAACCTCACTCACGGGAAGTGCCTGTTCTGTTAGTGACCCTTGTTCTGTCAATGCTCATGTCCGCAATAGTCTCACCCGGCGAGCAATTCTTTCAGATGAAAGAAAACGCCCGGGTTCCAGACTGCCATCACTGATCTGGTTTCAATCACATTGGAGACATTATGTTCACACCACGACAACCCACACTGGCGCATCGATTCGCCTGCAGTCTGCGCACCATTATCTTCTGCCTGTTAACCTGTCCCGGCCTGGGTATTGCTGATGATAACAGCGTTGCAGCGCAGCGCGCCTCGGATACCGTCAGGCTTTACTATAACTTCAAGCGCATTGATCCGGTCGCTGAAAAGGTCATCCCGGCAGCGTATGTGGTGGTGGCCAATAACCGCATACAGGCAGTCGGCAGCGGAGCGCCCCCGGTAGGTCCTTTCGACGAGGCGCATGATATGCAGGGTCATTTCGCCTTGCCCGGACTGATCGATACCCATGCGCATGTCACGCTGGGGCCGGTGACGGTGGCGGTCGAAGACGGAATACCTCAGCTGGGGGTCGAATATGATCCGGCGATTACCGCTCACAACGCTAAAGGCTTGCTGGCGTATGGTGTCACCACCATCCGCAATCCGGGCGGTGACGCTGCTATCAATGTGGCCTATAAACGCGATGTCGCAGCAGGTCGCCTGCTCGGTCCCGAAGCACGCGTAGCCGGTCCGGTGATCGACCGTTCGGCCACACCGTTTGAAGGGCTGGCTGATCTGGTCAGTGAAGATCGTCCGATAGAAGCCATTGTCAGGGAGCATGCGGCGGCGGGCGTTGATGATGTCAAACTGTATTTTTCCTTAACGGCCGAAGATCTGGCGAGGGGCCAGGCCGCTGCGGAGCAATACGGCGTCGGCAGCATCGGTCATGTGGGCGTGGACTGGCGTACCGCGGTGGAGATTGGACTGGATGCACTGGTGCATGCCATGCCCACCAGCCCCGATCTGCTCAATCCAGAAGTCCGCGATGACTATCTGCAAAACCGGCGTCCGGGTGCATACGAGTTTTTTGAATGGTGGGAACAGGCCGATCTGGAATCGGAGCCGATACGCGATATGATCGCCACAGTGGCGGCCAGTGACATCACCATTGATGCCACGCTGATCGCCTTTTATCTGGCTTTCTGGGGCGATCAGCCAGCGGTCCGGGATGCCTATCTGGAACTTGCCCATCCGAAGATGGTGCAGAACTGGCAGACATTGTTCCGGTTTGATCTGGGCTGGACGGCAGCCGATTATGCACGGGCCAAAGCGGTCTGGCCGAAAATTCAGACCTTCGTCAAACTATTGCATAACGCCGGGGCCAAACTCACGCTGGGAACGGATCAGGGCAATCCATTTATCGCGCCGGGCGCCAGTCTGATGCAGGAAATGATACTGCATCAACAAGCGGGCCTGCCCGACTATGCCATCCTGAGAATGGCCACCAGCACTGCCGCCGAACTGCTCGGAATGGGTCAGAAAACCGGCAAAATCGCGCCCGGGTATGATGCGGATATGGTGTTTCTTAAACATAATCCGCTGGAGGATTTCAAAGCCCTGGAAACCGCCACTCTGGTACTGCACAACGGGCAGGCTCTGGAGCCTGAGGTATTGAAAGCTGAGATTAAAAATTAAAAACCTCAGGGTCGGAGTACTTTTAGTAGCAGGACATGACTCGTAATTTTGCCGGGCCGCTCAAGGCCTGTCTCTTGTGGTTCATTTAGAGAGCATTGGTTGACCTTTTTCAGACTATAATTTAGACTGAATTCAGGTCTAACCATGCTTTCTGATGAAATACTCAAACCAAATCAAACCCATCAGCTATCTAAAAGCCCACGCGTCAGAGATTTTCCGGGATTTAAACGAAATCCGAGAACCTATGGTCATCACCCAGAATGGTGAGGCCAGGGCAGTGATACAGGATGTCCGTACCTACGAGGAGACACAGGAAACCCTGGCGTTGCTGAAAATCCTTGCGCTGGGTGAGGCTCAAGTGCAGGGTGGTCAAACAGTGGATGCCTTCGATGCTATCGAGAAAATTCAGCGCGGCCATAAACAAGATTGATGGGTTTTCAGGTCCGGCTGACTGCCGACGCAGAGCGCGATCTGGCATCGCTTTATGGTTACATTACCAGCAACGATTCAATCGAGAGCGCCAAATACGTGTTTGAAAAAATAAAGTTCACACTGGATGACTTGAGGCAATCACCGGCCCGTGGGAGTTATGTCAAAGAGCTGATGAGTCTGGGGATCAAGCAGTATCGGGAAGTGTATTTCAAGCCATACCGGATTATTTATCGAATATTTGATGAGCTTGTGATTATCTATTTAGTTGCTGATGGGCGACGCGATATGCAGACGTTGTTACAGTCGCGTCTGCTTAGCTGAGGTTCTTTTAGGTATTCGAAGACAATGTAGCCAGAGTGCTTTTCTTTAGCCCATAACCATAAAAGCTTATGCTCAAGGACGTATCAGATATACGTAGTTAAAAGATGCTCAACCTTATTCGAAAGTTGCCATATCGGGCGATGATTAGGCTAACTGATACCTTGTGTTTTAAGGTGAAAATAATTTAGTAGCTAAATTTTCATGAAGGTGGATATTAACTCTCAATGACTATACCAAGCAATAACCTAAAATTATCCAATATAAATTTTTTTGTATCGTCAACATATATTGATATGAAAGAATACCGAAATGCAGTCATAAAAGATTTGCAGAGTCGAGCTGGAATAATCAACGCGCAAGAGTTTTTTGGTTCGCGTGACAAAAAACCCATAGAAACCTGTCTTGAAGAGCTTGATAAATCACAAGTTTTTTTAATGTTTCTTGGGGCGAGGTATGGCTCAATTGATAAAAGCTATAAGAAGTCGTTTGTAGAGCGGGAATATGATCGTGCAGGCGAACTCGCTGTGCCACGATTCGCATATATTATTGATGAAAATCAACCAGTCCCGTATAAGTATGTTTCTTTAGCTGGTGACGCAGAGAAGTTAAAAATTTTTAAGGAACGAGTACGCTCAGAGCTCACAGTTAGCCCTTTCACAACGCCTGATGACTTGGCCCAAAAGGTTTATTCTGACTTGGTTAGGGAGCTTTCCAAATATGATTTAATAATTGGTAATGAGGCCGAGGATAAAGAGAAGCTAAATTCCTTGAAGCTTATTGAAGAGTTCAAGTTACTTCCGAAGCTTCTATATGGTAAAAAAGTATCTTTTAAGGCTGGTTTAGGGCGCTGCAAGAGAGCAAGCAAAAACGAGTGCATTGCATTCAGCTACGACTATGGGGCAGCGATAAAGCGCTCGCTAGAGCCAATGGATAAATCCTTGAAGAGTTTACTTAGAGGCGATGGTCCGAAAGAGGTTTTTGCGCATGGTGAAAATGCTCAAATGCTAATGAAATTATCCGAAAATGAAGTATTCAATATCACGGTCAAGTTTGTGCTGGGAGAATATCAAGAAAGCAGGCCGATATATGATTTAGAGTATGAGCCTAGTGCAATTGCGGCCACTGTTATTTCTCAATTTGGTGAAAAAAAGCGAGTAATTGTTGACTATGATTATGAAACGAATTTGCTCATAGGATTCGAGCTTGTAGAAGTTAGGAGTGCATTGAGCTGAGATAATGATCCTGTAAATAATTGGTATGCTCAGGTACTGTTCAGAATTCTGTGTCATTTCTTTATCATTAACTCAAAAGAGATGACCTATGACAACACAACAAGCTACTTTCGATGACAACGGGGTCAGAGTGCTGCTAGGTTCTTCCTGGTGTCGTATGCAAGTGAATCCGATGACCTGCGTTTTGTTCCAGCCTTAAAAAGCACTCTGACCCCAGCGGCCCAACGGCTGACATCGGTTGGCATGCGCCGTAATGGCAACCAGATCATTGTTGGTCAGAGGCTCGTTGAACAAATCTTGATATGCAAGGCAGCGCTGCTTTTCGTCTTTACCAAGCGACAGGTAAAGCGCGTGCTGCGTAATGCATGGATCATTGCGTGCATAGGCATTGCCAGCGTGGCTTGACCAGCGATAGTCTTTTGGTTGGGAGACTATATGAGCGCGGACCGGATTAAGCTCAATGTAACGATAACAGGTCATCAGATACCGTTCGCTGCCTATCAGGCTTGACTTGAACCGTCCCTCCCACAACGTACCAGTCCGCTTGTATGTGGTATTGATGTAGCGAACATACTGACGTCCAAGGCTCTGCATCATGCTGCTCAATGCGCCATGTTTGTGTCCGGTAACCAATAAATGTACGTGATTGGTCATCAATACGTAGGCGTGAATGGCGCAATTGTATTTTTGCGCAGCAGATCGCAGATAATTAAGGTACAGCCGGTAATCCTGTTCAGCGAAGAAACAGGGTTGTCTGTTATTGCCGCGTTGAATGACGTGCTGTGGTACGCCGATCATGTCCAACCTTGGTAAACGAGCCATCTGAGTTGCCCTTTGATTGATGTCCGATAAAAGGGTAACGGATAATGAGACTTGCGCTATCGGAAGCTGGCTTGATGGTTTGTCGGATATCAGCGTTTAGATGGGGTCAGAGTGCTTTTATAAAGTGAAGTGATTGACGGGTTTAGAGTATGATCGATTACCAAGTGTAATAGTCCGAATGCACTCTGACCCCGTTTTTAACAACAAACGGAAAGATATAGGTCAGCAGAATATCCCAGAATCCGTGGATAAACTGGTTGCCTAACCAGTCATCTGAACCGTAGATCATGGTGAGCGGGACAACAAGTATGATGCAAAAGATGATGCTATCAACCAAAACTGCACCCAGTCTTATCCAAAATTCTGCGTATTCCTGGTTTTCAACTGTGGTTCCCTATATTGATAGATGAGGAGCCTATTGGCAGGTTAGACCTGTGCAATAGGCTGCAAAATCACTATAGACTTATTCAGTCTTGTTATCCAGATATGTATTTAGGCAGCGTTATTAAGATTTCTCCCGTTGGTCGAAATGACAGAGTATTACTGTTCATGGCTATATGTTGCGTTTTTCGATGATTACTCAGCAACAAAGTCCGGCACCACGACACCAGCCTGATCAGCCGCGGCGAACGCGGTGTTAAATGCTGAAATTTCATTCTCGACCACGGCATCCCGTGCCGCCTGAGCTTCGCGCCATTCGGTCAGCACGTCATCCGCTCTTGCCTGAATACCATCGGTTAGCGGCGGCAAGGTGCCATTGACGCTGAAATACAGCAATGACTGCAGATTAAAGTCCAGCTTGCTGGGCCAATTAAGCACGTCCTGGAAGAATTCCCATTCACTGGTAAAGACCGAGTTTTCCCATTTTTCGGTGGCGGTGACGACGGCGTCGATGGCTTCGATCAGTTCCTGGTTTTCTTCCTCGTCCAGTAGTGCTTTGCGGGCGGTGGCCTGGTCACGGACACTGCGGAAGGCTTCGATACTGCCGTGCAGTTCGTCCAGGGCACTGGCGAGTTCGGTTTTCAGCGCTTCGTATTCGTCGATATCGGTTTGGGCGATGGTCAGGCGTGGGTCCATCTGCACTGACAGAGGTTGTTCCAGGCTGGTTTCGCCATCGGACAGTCGCACGGTGTAATTGCCGGGTGCTACCCGTGGCCCGGTGATTTTTTTATCCCTGCCGGCCGCAATCACAAATTCGTTCTGGACGGTGTTGAGGTGATCGCTGTTCAAATCCCAGACGACGCGATTGTGTCCGGCTTTGGTTTCCAGCTTGTTGCTGCCTTCCTGGTCAGTGGCCAGGGTGCGGATCACCTGGCCATCTGAGTCCAGCAGTTCCAGTTTGAGCGGTGCCTGCTCTTCTTCTTGCTGCTCTTCGGATTGGTCGGTTTCGGCGACCACAAAATCAATCACCGCGCCATTGGCTGGATTGGAACCTACGCTGTCGCCACCACCTCCGCTGCGCAGCAGATAAGCCTGCTGGGGGGCGTAAAGATGCAGCTCGGCATCATTGCCAGCCGTATTCATTTGCCGCAAGGGGGTAATATTATCCAGTATCCAGAATGCCCGGCCCTGGGTGGACAGCACCAGATCATCGCGCTGGACCTTGATATCGGTGACCGGCACTACCGGCAGATTGTTCTGCAATGCCTGCCAGTCATCGCCATCGTTGAAGGACACGAATACACCGGTTTCGGTGCCGGCAAACAACAGTCCCTGACGCTCGGTGTCTTCTCGCACCACACGCACAAAGGTATCCTCGGGAATGCCGTCAGAAATGTCTGACCAGCGCTGACCATAATTGCTGGTTTTGTAGATGCGCGGCTGATGGTCGTTGTACTTATAACGGGTGTAAGCCACATAGGCGGTCGCCGGGTCGTGCGCAGAGATATCGATGGCATTAAACATGCCGTCATCAATGCCGCGTGGCGTCACATCATCCCAGCTTTCACCGCCGTCGCGGGTCACCTGCAAACGGCCATCATCGGTGCCGGCCCACAATACGCTGGCATCATGCGGGCTTTCTTCCAGACTGAGTATGGTGTTGTAATTTTCCGAGACTTCGTTGGTGATCGGCCGGCCACCGGGGCCCTGGGTGTCCTCGGTATCCTGGGTCAGGTCAGGGCTGATGGCATCCCAGGACTGACCGCGGTTGGTGGTCTTGAACACGATATTGCCGGCGTGATAGATCACCTCCGGATTGTGCTGTGAGACCACAATCGGCGCGTTCCAGTTAAAGCGGTATTTGCGCTGTTTCGGCGGCACGCCGAACAGCAGTTCGGGATACACACGGATATCACGTTCGGCGCCGGTGTCTGAATCGTGCTCGCTGATCAGACCCAGGTAACAGCCGGCATAGATATACCGGGGATTGTCAGGATCAAAGTCGATATAGGCGCTTTCACAACCACCGACCTGAAAGTAATCCTCGCGTCCGCCCACATCGCCATCATCCGAGCGGCTGGGGATGGAAACCGTAGAGTTATCCTGCTGGCCGCCATACACGCGGTAGTTGAACTGATTGTCGGTATTGACCCGGTAAAACTGCGCGGTGGGCTGATTGTGTTCGCTGGTCCAGGTTTTGCCGCCGTCGAAGGTGACAGTTGCGCCGCCGTCGTTGCCGTTGATCATGTTGGCCGGGTTATCGGGGTTGATCCACAGCTCATGATGATCGCCGTGCGGGGTGGAGATACCGGAGAAGCTTTTGCCACCGTCGATTGAAGTCATAAACGGCGCATTCAGCACATGCACCACGTGCTCGTTTTTGGGATCGGCGAACACGTGCATGTAATACCAGGAGCGCGCGTGCAGGCGGCGGTCGCCGTTAACATGACCCCAGCTTTCGCCACCATCGACGGAGCGGTATAAACCACCTTTTTCCTTGGCTTCAACAATTGCCCAGACCAGATCGGGGTTGGCGCCGGATGGCGCAATGCCGATTTTGCCCATGGTGTCCGGCAGGCCTTCGGTGACTTCATCCCAGGTTGCGCCACCGTCGGTTGATCGGTAAATGCCTGAGCCCGGACCGCCGGAGCGGATTTCCCAGGGCTCGCGGTCGTGGTCCCACATCGCGGCGAACAGAATACGCGGGTTGCCGGGATGAATGGCCAGATCCACCGCGCCGGTGTTGTTATCGACGAATAACACCTGTTCCCAGTTTTTACCACCATCAGTGGATTGGTACACACCACGGTCTTCAGTGGCTGCCCACGGACTGCCCTGTGCCGCGACCCAGATAATGTCCGGATCAGCGGGATGAATCACCACTTCGGAAATCTGCCGGGTGTTTTCCAGGCCGGCGTGGGTCCAGGTGCGCCCGGCATCGGTGGAAACATAGACGCCATCCCCGTGTGATGAAGCCACTCCGCGAAATGGCGATTCGCCCATACCCACCACCACCACATTGGGATCGGAAGGCGCTACCGCTACAGCCCCAACAGAGCCGGTCTTAAAATACTTATCGGAAATATTGCTCCAGGTATTGCCGGCGTTGGTGGTTTTCCAAACGCCGCCACCGGTACCGCCCATGTAGTACACCAGCGGGTCCTGAACAACCCCTGCCACCGCCACTGAACGCCCACCCCGGGTGGGGCCGATGTTGCGGTATTTAAGACTTTCAAAGCCGGTGATCTGCGGTTCTTCGTCGGCAAGAACAGGCAGCGTGAAGACAGCACTCAAAACGAGTACAAGTGGCCAGGTTTTCATGGTGGTTTTCCTGATAGGCTTTCAATGTGACGGGTGGAGAATAACATGTTGCCATTGATGTGGGCGAGGTTGCCTGACGGATGCATTGCAGCACAGCTTATGTTCCGCTGACTCTGCTCAGCTACAGGATTTTCGCGCTGCCATTGAAGTAGCGGGCACTTAACAGCACGGTGATCTCAATGACAACGGCTGTCATCCCGAACGCAATGAGAAATCTGAATGTTATTGGAATGAATCCGGAACCATGGGCACTGCTAATTAATTGACAGACATCATTGCTTTATCTGACAAGGACAATAACCATGCGCCGCTTACCGATAAAAAAGCTCTGGTTACACCTCTACTTGCTTGTTGGACTGACCGGTAACCTGTGCAGTTTTGCCGCGGAACAGCATCACAAAATTGATAACGCGGTCAAGCCTTATATCGAACAACAAGCCTTCCAGGGGGTGGTGCTGGTCGGCCAGGCCGGACAAACGCTATACCGGCGTGCTTTAGGCCAGCCTACAGTTGGCATGACTGATACCAACAGCGAACAACCGATAACGCCTGATATGCCATTTCAGATCGGCTCGGTCACCAAACAGTTTACCGCGCTGTTGATTATGCAGTTGGTGGAGCAAGGTGGTTTGGTTCTGGAGAATAGCCTGGCGGACCTGTTTCCTGAACAGTGCAGCTCGGCTGATATGCAGACAATAACCGTGCAGCACTTATTGCAACACACATCCGGTATCGAAGAGTTTCCGGATGAGACGGCTTATTTGCAAACCCGCTTTGCTCCGGCGGTGATCCATCAGCAGGCTTTACAACGGGTTTGTACACGGGGTGTGGAGTGGACGCCAGGTAGCAGGTTTCGTTACAACAATCTGGATTACCTGGTATTGGGGGCGATCATAGAGGCGCAACTGCAGCAGCCGTTTGAACAGGTTTTGCAACAGCGGATATTGGATCCACTGACAATGCAGCATACCGGTATGGCCAACGGCAAAACCAATCGTGATGACTTTGCCCAGGATTATTTTCGCACCGCCAGTGGTCTGCAACCCGGCTTAGATATTCGCTGGGAAAACTATGGCGCGGCTGGTGCGATGTATAGCCATGTTGATGATCTGCATGCCTGGGTCACTGCCCTGATGAATTTTACGTTGCTGAGTGAGCACGCGACCACAACCATGTTTACCTCGGACCCCGGCAAAGGTTATGTGGCTTTTGGGAGTTGGGTGTATCCAGCGCCGGTAGGTATTGATGACGCCCCGTTAACACTGGTGGAAAGGCAAGGTCAGGTTGGTGGCTATGAATCTCATGTGGTGTTCGCACCGGAGGACAAAACAGTCATTATTGTATTGAGCAATGTGTCTCCGGCACCTTTTGAGCATCCTTATCTGGGTCAGGGAATGGCATTTGATATTTTGCAGGCGGTACATTAATGAAGCAGCCGTTTTAATTGATGCCGGGTTATATTTTTAGCCAATAACCTGAACCACGAGCCGTCAGTAAAAATTGTGGCTGGGCCGGGTCGGGTTCAATTTTTTTGCGTAACTCAGCGATGTGGGTGTCCACGGTTCTGCTCTCGATATCAGCCTGATGCCCCCAGACCTGGCGTAATAATGCCTGCCTGGAATGCACCTGATTGGGTTGCTCCAGCAGCGCCAGCAGCAGGTCATATTCCTTGGGTGTGAGTTGAACCGGCTTATCCAGGACACGGACCTGACGGATATGGCGTTGCAGGGTGATTCCCGGAAATAACACCTCGGGTGTGCCCGGCGGTGCCGTCTTGTTGCCAGCCCGGCGCAGCAGAGCCTCCACTCTGGCCAGCAGTTCCATCAGCCCGAAGGGCTTGGTCAGATAATCGTCGGCGCCGCCACGCAAGGCGCGGACCTTGTCCGTCTCCTCACCACGCGCGGTCAACATCAGCACAGGCATGGTTTGCTGGTGTGCACGAATGTCATCGAGTAACCGAAAACCATCCCGGTTGGGCAGCATGATGTCCAGAATAATCAGCTCGGGACGATACTCAAGCACTTGCTGCAGTGCGTACTGGCCGTCCGCGCATTGCTGTATTTGATGACCCTCCAATTCCAGATTGGCGCTCAGCCCGCTTGCCAGATCAGCATTGTCTTCAATGATCAGGATGCTTGCCATCTGGGTTATGCCGCGGGTAACGTCAGGCAAAAACGGCTGCCATGACTGCCTGTGGAAGCCAATGACTCCACCGCCAGGCCGCCACCCATCTGCCGTGCCAGATCGGCGGCCACTGACAGCCCGATCCCGGTACCGGCAATCGCCCGGCTCCGTTCGCCTTTCAGCCGAAAATAAGGTTCAAAAATACGCCGCTGATAGCGTTTCGGAATGCCGGGTCCCTGATCATCCAGGCAAATATGGATCACGTTATTGTCCCGGGTTACCGATAACTTCAGGGCCTGTCCGATGGGGCCATATTTGAGTGCGTTATCGAGCAGATTGCCAAGTATCTGGAACACACTTTCACGGTGGCACAGACTGGTGATGGTGTTATCGCAGGCTATTGTCAAAGTGGTTTGTCGGGCACTCAGCATGGGCGTGAAATCATCGCGCAACTGGTGTAACAGGGTATGCAATGTGTACGGCTGATTTTCCAGCGTGGTGGTTGGCCCATTGCCGCCGGAAAAGCGCAGGATATTTTCCACCAAGTGACCCAGCCGTGTGGTTTCACGCTGAATAACCTGCAGCGCGCGTGTCTGATCAGATCTGGCTGGCAGCCGCTCGAACAACAATGATTCCGCGTACATTCTTATCTGGGTAAGCGGCGTGCGCAGCTCATGCGAAACCCGCGCGACAAAATCACCGCGCATCAATATCAATTTACGCTCACGCCGCAATAACAGCAATGCCGCTCCACCCAGCACCAGAGTCAGCAGCAGCAAAATCGCTATCCCGGATAAGTCGGCACGTGGGTGTGCACCAAAAGCAAACAGCCCGGCGGCTTGCCGTTCAATCGTGGCGCTGATGGTGTATCCGGCAAACAGCCCGGCATAGTCACCGGAGATGATCTGCGTGGCGGTGGTGCTGTTGCCGCGGTAAGCGGCGGTGCTGAACAGGTTATTGCCGGCAGTATCTTTTACCTGCAGATGCACAAATGGCCGGATGGCATCCGAATCCGCCAGCGCGGACGGCAATAAAAGATGATCGGTGCTAATGGCTTCAGCCAGGCTTGCGAACACTGCCGGGTTGAGTACCAGCCCGATAATATCCGGACCATTGGTTGCCGGTGCCAGCACCAGAGTTTGTGCCTGGTTGTTTTGATTCCAGTGCAATACCTGAAAAGGATGGACAAAACCCTCATTACTTTCTGTCCACCAATGGTGGGCCAGACGGCCGGCTTCGGCGGATTGACCATATAAGCCGGTATAGCTGGCACCGTTGTCGGTAGGGGTTGTCTGCGGAAAATAAAATGCAGCTTGCAGAGGCAATCCGAGAGTTTTTTCGGCCAGCATATTGGCTTCGACGGCTGACCAGCCATCAAGACCGGTTTGCAACAGATCGGCGGCGCCCAGTTCACGCAGCAACTGGTAAACCCGCTCAAAACCAATCCGTGTCTGCATCGCCCGGCCATAATTATCAGCAATTAACTGTGCATAATCATGCAATATCGTGTCAGTAACGGCATCCTGAGTACGTGCTATGCGATAGCCCTGACGTCCCAGGGCAATGCTGAGTACCATCAGGGCTGCCAGTAAAAGCATAATCCAGCGATTAAGGTGATTGGTGCGCATGGCTGCCATCCATTCTGTCGTTACCTGATCCGGCCCGCAAGTTATGGCTGATCTGCAGTTTATCGACCGTCACCAGATTATCCCCTGAAAAACAGCCACGACGAATATTCCTGACAAAACCCTGACATAACCCGTACCCGATGCCCACCTGCTGACAATCACCAGGGGTTAGCGTGGTCAATATCAGTCACAGGAGAAGACGATGCGTACGATGCTGATTTTGGTGATAAGCCTGTTTGGGCAGGTAGTAGCGATGGCGGACGATATTTATGAGAATCCGCAAAACCTGAAGGTGCTGTCCAAAGACATTACCCCCGGTGAGTTGCGCGATACCATGAAAAACTTTGCGATATCCACCGGTTTGCGGTGTTCCTCCTGCCATGTCGGTGAAGAATCTCAACCGCTGCAGGAGTACGACTTTGCGGCCGATGAAAAACCGCGGAAAAAACTGGCGCGCGCCATGCTGGAATTAACCCAGGGTATTAATAACACCATCAGCGGATATTCAACGGCGACCCATGTTCAAGTTGAATGCGTGACTTGTCATCGTGGTGTGCCCCAGCCGAAAATGTTGGCGGCGGTATTGGCCGAAGCAGCAGACGAACAGGGTGTTGCCGGTATCCAGCAGCAATATCAAACATTGCGCAGCAGGTATTACGGGACCCACAGTTATGATTTCAGCGACTTCACCCTGACCGAGTTTGCTCAATCCCGGGCACTGGCGGGACATACAGATCAAGCCTATGCGGTCCTGGATATTTTATTGGCGGATAATCCGGAATCTTTTATGGGCCATTTTGCTTATGGCGAGCTGGCGAATCGAGAGGGAAATGCTGTGCTGGCTAAGACGCACTATGCCAGAGCGATGGAATTAAACTCGAGCGCCGCCGGTTTTTTACAGCAACGGATTGATCAATTGCAGGAGTAATAGCGGCGGGGGGATCAAGAAATAAAATTTCCTCACCGGCGATTGAACACTTCCGGCTGTGAGAATAGGGCGGCAGGCATGGCCTGCCGCCCATAGCAATAAGAGCGCTTATGCTGGTGTTGAATGCCGCCGCTGACGTAACCAGCCGAAAGCCAGCATGGCCAGTAACAATAGTGCCAGGCCGAATGGATTCAGTGTGGGTACTGCTGGAGGCGGTGGCAGTAACTCGCCTTGTTCAACCTGGATAAAGTGAATGACCCAGTTGGCTGCCGGGTTGTCCGGAGATGCCGTCAATTCAATTTCATCAAACGGTGTAGCGGATTCCAGGAAGTGTTCACTGCCCGGACCGCCGGCTGTACCTGTGGTGGTGGTAACCACCTGGATGCTGCCCACTTCAGCGCCATTGCTGCGGAAAATCGCATTAAACGGGCCTGACCAGTCACCAATGCCGAAGCCGAACTGGGTGGCCGGCTGGTTGAGTGAAATCACGGTTGATTCGATTTCGCCAAAATCATCCCCACTGGCAACGATGACCAGATCTCCGGATTGATCGGGATTGCCGCCCAGCGCCTGGCCACTGCCATCCTGGAAGTTGTAGTTACCGGTAAGCGCTCTGGGGGTCTGTACGATATTTGCCAGAGAGCTTCCTGGAAAAGCCGCCTGCAGGCCACCGACGGTGATTGGACCGGTGCTGACACCATCAAAGTCCATTAATACGGATGGATTGGTGATAGCACCAATTTCTACAACGCCGCCGCCGCCAAAGCTGTTGTTTGGTCCATTGGTGGCAATGTCTTCATTGGCAACACTATTGATGGATGCCAGCATTAAGCTCATAACAACGACACGAGTGAACATCTTTATAACTCCGAAATATCTAGTTTGCGAGAATCGTGATTTTATTTCCGTCGCAGCATATATGAATTTTACGTCTTTTGCAGGTTTTTTGCTTAACCCATGCAGCTAAGATTTAAGGCGTGATATCTGGTGAGTTCAGCTTGCCAGGCAGTGATTGCCGGTCAGCAATGCAACAGCTGCTGGTGACGACAGGTGATCCGACATGACACTTGTCATGCAGGATTACTTATATCCCGCACTGATGTGGTGCTGCAAAAAAGCGGAGAATTGGACTTCAATCACAAACGTACACGCCATCATGTCTCAGCAGCAAAATTTACAGACTCCATCCAACCCGCCTGGAATACTGGCTGAAGTTAGCGGGGTAAAACACGCCTTTGAACGCTTAGCGGTATTGAACGACATCAGTCTGAGCCTGAAAGCCGGGCAGGTGCTGGCTATTCTGGGGCCGAATGGGGCGGGCAAGACCACACTGGTGAACCTGATGCTGGGGGTTTATAAGCCCGATGCCGGGCATATTCAGTTGTTTGGACAAACACCAGGTGTGCTGGCTGTGCGCCAGCGAATTGGTGTGATGCTGCAACAGGCGGAGCTGGCGGATACCTTAAAAGTGTATGAATTGATCCGTCAGTTTTCCGCTTACTATCAAAGCCCGCTGTCCACCCCCAGGCTGCTGGAAATGGCCGGTCTGGAAGGCAAGGCCAAGACCCGCTATGGCAAGTTATCTGGCGGTGAAAAACGTCGGGTACAGTTTGCCATCGCTCTGGCGGGCGAACCGGATTTGCTGTTTCTGGATGAACCCACCACTGGCCTGGATGTGCAGGCCCGCCGTAGCCTGTGGCGCAATATCCGGGCATATGCCCAACGTGGCGCAGGGGTTATTTTAACCACCCACTATCTGGAAGAAGCCGATGCCCTGGCTGATCAGATTGTGGTGCTCAATCAAGGCCGCATGGTGGCCGCGGGTACGCCGGCGCAAATCAAGCAGCGGGTCAGCTTAAAGCAGGTTCACTGCCGTACCGGCCTGCCTGTCGCTGAATTGGAAAGTCACCCATTGATAGAAAAGCTGCAGATCGAAACACAGCCCAACGCGGATCAGGACAAGCTGATCCAATGCACGCTGTTGACCCAGAACGCGGAAGCATTGCTGCGTGATCTGCTGCAGCGCGATCAGGCCCTGACCGATCTGCAGGTCACCGGCGCTGGGCTGGAAGAGGCTTTTCTGGCCCTGACCGAAACCGGCACATCCGCCGCCGATACTCTCACCGACAAGGAGCAAGCAGCATGAATACATTGACGGTCCGGCATCAATGGGCGATCCATTGTCAGGAAACCTGGAGCGAGTGGCTGCGGCTGATCCGCATACCGATGTTTGCCTTGCCTACGCTGTTATTTCCCTGGATGTTCTACGCATTTTTTGGGGTGATGTTTGGCCGTGGGGCCGGCAACGCTGAATACCTGATGGTCAGTTATGGCGCATTCGGCGTTATTGGTCCGGCATTGTTCGGTTTTGGCGTAGGCGTGGCCAGTGACCGCCAGCAGGGTCTGCTGCAGCTCAAGCGGGTGCTGCCGATGCCGATGAGTGCCTATTTCATCGCCAAGATCGGCATTTGCCTGATGTTCTCGGTACTGATACTGCTGGGGCTGGCCTGTATTGCCGTATTGATGGGGGGGGTACGCCTGGAGCTTGGTCAGTGGCTGCTGTTGATGCTGATATTGCTGATCGGCACTTTGCCGTTTTGCGCGATGGGGCTGTTCATCGGCCTGCACAGCAATTCCCAGAGCGCGCCGGCCATCATCAACCTGCTGTATCTGCCGATGGCTTTTTTATCCGGTCTGTGGATACCGGTGTTTGTATTGCCGGTGATACTGCAAAAAATAGCGGTGGTTTTTCCCGCTTACCATCTGGCCCAGCTGGCACTGTCAGTAATTGGTAAACACCAGGGGCAACCGTTGAGCGGGCATGTGCTGATACTGCTGTTGTATACCGGTATTTTTCTGTTACTGGCCGGTCTGGCCTGGCGGCGGCTGCGTGATCGCTAGTCTGGCTGGTCAGCAACTGTTTTTGGAGATAAACAATGATGTCATATGAGAAAAAATCACGCGGCCTTGCTGTTACGCCGATTCTGCTGGTGTTGTTGATCGCTGCCTTGGTGGGTGCTATTTATTTCATGCTCAACAGCGCTCCCTCGGCAAACGATGGTGCCGTCACAACCACTTCCGACCAGCTGCCGGATAACAGTTTTTCGATCAACGCGGTGCGGGTGTTTGATGGTCAACAGGTGCTGGAAAATCAGACGGTGCTGGTGCGTGATGGATTGATCGCGGCGGTGGGTCAGGCGCTGGAAATACCGGCAGACCTGCAAAGCATAGACGGTGCCGGGAAGACCCTGCTACCGGGTCTGATTGACAGCCACGTCCATCTGTTTGGCACAGCCCGGCAGGATGCCTTGCGCTTTGGCGTGACCACGGCGATTGATCTGTTCAGCGATCAGAGCAAATTATCCGACTATCGCGCCAGCCGTGAGCAGCTGGGGCAACAGAATGTTGCTGATATTTATTCGGCCGGCAGTCTGATCACCGCACCCGGCGGGCATGGCACCCAGTTTGGCATACCCATCCCCACCCTGAGCAATGCAGCCGATGCGGATGCGTTTGTGGCGGCGCGACAGGCGGAGGGCTCGGATTTCATTAAAGTCGTGTATGAAAACGGCAGCGAATATGACGGCAGCATTGCCACCCTGGACCGGGCCACCCTGCAGGCAGTGCTGGCGGCCGCCAGGCAGCGGGGTCTGCTCAGTATTGTGCATGTCTCGACGCTGGAGTTTGCCAAACATGCCCTGCAGGCGGGGGCTGACGGTCTGGCGCATGTGTTTTCTGATCTAACGGCTGATCAGGAGTTGCTTGATCTGGCGCGTCAGCACAATGCCTTTGTCATTGCCACCCTGGCGGTGCAGGCCAGTGTGGCCGGGCAGTCACAGATTGATCGCTGGCTGGCGTTGCCGGCTGTTGACCAGCAGCTTAGTCAGGTGCAGCGCAACAGCCTGAGCAGTGCGTTTCCCAATGCTTATCCAGATGTGATCGACACCGCGTTGCGCAGTGTCGCCAGCCTGCACGCCGCGGGTGTCCGGATTCTGGCCGGCAGTGATGCGCCCAACCCCGGTACCGCGCATGGCATCGGCCTGCATCAGGAACTGTGGTGGCTGACCCGGGCCGGTCTCAGCCCCCAACAGGCGCTGCGGGCGGCGACAGCGGATGTGGCCGATGTATTCGGGCTGTCTGATCGGGGCCGGATTGCCGCCGGCCTGCGAGCCGATATGGTATTGGTAGAAGGCAACCCGCTGAATGACATCGATGCCACTGTGAATATTGCCGGCGTGTGGAAAAACGGCTATCGAATAGTCCGTACCAACCAGCTGGCAGCCCCGGTACAGACCGCTGCCGCGGAAAAATATGCCGCCAATCTGCTGGCGGACTTTGAGTCCAATGACATCGGTGATAGCCAGTCAGGCTGGCAGGTGACCACCGATCAGATGCTGGGTGGCCAGTCGGAAGCCGTGCTGGAAAAGCGGGTTGAGGAGCTGTCCGGTAATAACGCCGGGGATAATGCCAATGGGTATCTGCACGTGTCCGGTCAGATTCGTTCCGGCAGCATGTTTCCCTGGGCGGGGGCGATAACTTTTGTTGCACCGGAACCGATGGCGCCGGTCGACGCCAGTGATATCAAAGTGCTCAGGTTTCGTGCCCGCGGGCAACCGGGCGATTACCAGTTGATGGTGTTCAGCGGCGGTCAGGACAATACCATGCCGGCGTTGCAGCAGATAACGCTGGGCAGCGATTGGCAAACCCACGAGATTGATCTGAACAAGGTTGGCGGGGTTGAATTAAAGCGCCTGAAGGCGTTTGCCTGGGTCGCGGGCAGTGGTCATAGCGAGTTTGTATTTGATCTGGATGAGGTCGAATTGCAGTAAGCTATTCCAATGAAAATAACCCATCATTTACGGCGTTTGCATCAGCGTTTATTGCCGGATAGCCCGGATATTGGTTACAGCCCTTATCTGTGGCTGATGTATCTGTTGTTTTTGCTGCCCGGTTTGTATTTCAGCCGCTGGAACAGCTTGAGCAGTGTGTTGACCATATTCAGTTTGATGGTTTTTTTACCCCTTTATTTTCGGGGTTACTGGTTATCCGGCCGGGCGCAGATTCTCAACAGCTTGATGATCGGGGGGGTGGGCGCTGTGTTGCTGCCCTGGAACGGCAGTGCCAGTGTGTATTTTATTTATGCAGCGGCGGCCAGCGGCTTTATCAGTAATACGCGTCATGCACTGGTTATTATTTTTACTTTGGCGGGTACACTGATTCTGGAATCGTGGTGGCTGGGTTTGCCGTTGTCAGCGCTGCTGATAGCGCCGGCATTTACCCTGATGATTGGCAGCGCCAACCTGTTTCATGCCGCAATTATCCGCAAGAATGCCAGTCTGCGAATCAGCCAGTCCGAGGTTTCCCGGCTGGCCGCGGTAGCTGAGCGCGAACGGATCAGCCGCGATCTGCATGATCTGCTGGGGCACAGTTTGTCTTTAATTACGCTTAAGGCCGAACTGGCGGGCAAGTTGATGCAGCGTCAGGATGTGACGCGCGCCAGCCAGGAGATCAGTGATCTGGAACGGATTTCGCGCACCGCGCTCAGCGAAGTACGCGAAGCGGTGTCCGGCTATCGCCAGGCGGGTCTGGAGGATGAGCTGCGTTATGCCGCCGAGGCATTACAGGCCGCCGATATCAGCCTGCAACTGGAGGGGGTCCCGGATGGCCTGCCGGCAGGGCATGACAACACGCTGGCGATGTGTGTGCGCGAGGCGGTCACCAATATCATCCGGCACGCCGATGCCGATCGCTGCCGGATACAATTATGCAGCGATGCCGGGCAGGTGCGTCTGATGATTGCTGATAACGGCCGGCAGTTGAATAAAGCCGCTGACCCGCTCGTTATGGGCAGTGGGCTCAAAGGCATGCGTGACAGGGTCAGCATGCTGGGAGGAGTCCTGGATATCCGCCCGCAGGAGGGCCTGCAGCTGGATATCCGGTTACCTTTACCGGCGGTCGGTGTTGATGCGACCGCCACTGCGCGGACAGCTAGTAGACATGGGTGCTAAAGACGGTGATTAATATTCTGCTGGTGGAAGACCAAAGCATGCTGTGCGGTGCCCTGGCGGCATTGCTGGAGCTGGAGGATGATTTGCATATTGCCGCCAGCGCCAGCGATGGTCAGCAGGCAATGGAATTATTGCGGCAGCACGCGGTGGATGTGGTGGTAACGGATATTGAAATGCCGCGCATGACCGGGCTGGAACTGGCGGCTGCCATTCAGCGGCAAACCGAAAACCAACCGAAAGTGATTATTCTGACCACTTTCGCCCGCAGCGGTTATTTGCGCCGGGCGATGGATGCCGGCGTACGTGGTTATCTGCTCAAAGACTCACCGGCGGAACAACTGGCCGATGCCATCCGTCAGGTCCATTCCGGCGGCAAAGTGATTGCCCCGGAACTGGCCACCGCCGCCTGGGGCGAGCAGGATCCACTCACCGACCGCGAACGTCAGATCTTGCGCCTGGCCGCACAGGGACTGAGTACCGGCGCGATTGCGGCGCAGGTGCATCTGGCGGTCGGCACGGTGCGTAATTATCTGTCCGAGGCGATCAGCAAGCTGGGCGCCGTCAACCGCATTGATGCGGCGCGTTTGGCGCGTCAGAAGGGTTGGTTATAGCTCTGTGAGATACGAGCGCATTATTTCTTTTTAAGCAACGTGGATGTCCCTGCTCATCTGTTGCGGATTAGAGCTACGATTTGCGACTAACCCAGGGCTAATTGGGTCATCACGACCTCAAACACATGATCCGATACATACGAGTTGCGGGGCGGCGATTTACCGGTCTATGGCCCCCTGCTATGGCCCCGCTAGGGCTTTGGTCGCAAGCGGGAAATGGCCGCTAATGACAGCTTCCCTGTCATTAAGCCAGCAGCTGAATCATCAGTGATGCTGACTTTTAGCACATGACAGCTGGTGCGCTATCTGAGATTCTGAAAAAAATGTGAGGGATTTTAAGAAGAAATCCATAGTCCTTTTTTCGGGTGCATATCATATTTGTATTAATTCAGATTACCGTTGGTTTTTCACTTGCCCACATGGGTGAATTACCTCATCAATGTCTCTGTCAGTTAAGCAAAGCTGATGTGCTATGGGGCGCATCATGAACTGGCAGTCTGACCGGCTACACCTTCTGTGGGGTTTTCTGATCATCTTCACTCTTGTTATCAGCGGTATGTTTCTAATGGGTATTCAGACCGATTGGGCCGATATGTTATACGAGATGCGGGGAAAACCGTGGATCATTCTCACCACGGGACTCATCTATGCTTTGTGTCTGGCGGTGCCGTTTGTGCCTGGTGTTGAAATCGGTATATTGCTGATGGTGATTTTTGGGCAATCCGGAATTCTGATGGCTTATCTGGCGACTATTGTCGGGTTAACAGTGGCCTTCTCAGTCGGCCTGTATCTGCGCAGTCACTTTGTAGATAACCGTGCATTGGTTATCTGGCGAAACAAGGCCAGGGAATATCAACAGGAAGCTGATAATCGCCTGTCATCATTCCGGCTGGGTATGTGGATTCAGGCGCATGTGGATCGAAAAAAATCGCTGTACCCTTATCTTATGACGGGTGTTTTATTCAATGTTCCGGGCAATTGGCTGATTGGCGGTGGTGGCGGCATTGCCTTGATGGCAGGCCTCTCAGGGCAGCTACGCTGGTTACCCTTCGTCCTGACCGTAATGCTGGCAACTTCCGCCGTACCCCTGTTGGCCTGGTTTGGTCTGATTGAGCTGGAGCGCTGGTTGCCGGTATTCTCTCAAGTACAGACGCAGATCAGTCCTGTTTGAGTTTGACTGATATCGCAATTGGATTCGATTAGCTGAGCACGATTGCGAGTTTGCTAGCCGGAATACCAGTCCTAACCAATAAATAATTCGTCTAAACTGGAATTCCAGGCATGTCGCAGGCACCGCCTGATAGACTGTACACAAGGGCGCTAATGCTTAGGAACCCCTTATTCTAAATCAATTTCAAAAACTATATACAAGGAGATGGGGATGAAAAAATTCATGTTACTGCATTTCGGCTTTGAGCAACCCACGGCTGAAATCATGCAAGCCTGGAAGAACTGGTTTGAGTCAATTGCCGATAAGCAGCTTGACCAGGGCGGTTTTGCGGGTGGCCGGGAAATATCAGCCGACGGCACGAGAGATCTGCCATGGGATATGCAATGCATTACAGGCTATAACATCATCGCGGCGGAGAGCCTGGATGCCGCTGAGGAGATTGCTAAGAGCAATCCATTTATCAGCGGTATCCGAATCTATGAGCTCAGGTAAGTCACAAACCGGTTGGGTTGGCCCTCCTCAATCCTCTCCCACAGGGAGAGGAAGTTAATCATTGCGCTATTGTGCGCTGTTAATTGGCTTCGTAGCTGTCTCTGAATACCAGATCCAGAAACACAATCGGTTCCGCTACTGAAAATTCCGAAGTGTTGCCGTTAGCATCGGTAGCAGTGGCGATCAGCGAACTGTCCACATCCACCAGATCGTTGGGGAAAATCACAGTCGCCGTGCCGACGGTGGTGTAATCGTCGGCCAGCACAAACTGCTCGCCTTCATCCAGGTCGCTGTCAGCCTGGAATAGTTCGATGCTCAAAGGTAAATCCAGCGATGGCACCGAGTACTCAACGGTGACCATGCCTGCGTCTTCAGTGGCGCTGATAAATTCCGGATAGTTCTGTAATTGGTTCGGCCCGATGTCACTGTCGTCGGGATCGTTGGGATTCTGACCATCCGGCTCGTCGCCGCTGGCAACCAGTTCAATGCCCAGGCCGATATTATTAAACATCCGATTGCGCTGGATACGGTTATTAAAGCCTTGCGCATCCACGATGAATACACCCTCGCCATTAAAGGCAATGGTATTGGCCGCCGCTGGTGAGGCGCCGCCGATCAGGTTATCGGTTCCGGAGATAATATCCACACCGCCAAATTCATTGCCGAGATTGACCGTGCCGCTCAGGTCGGTGCCCAGGTAATTGCCGCTGATAACCGTACCGTTGGTGTTGTTGTCAATAAATATACCGGCTGAATTGGCGGCAATGATATTGCCGTTGATCAGGCTGCTGCCGGCCAGTTGTCCAATAAAATTGTTATCCGAGCCGTCGCCGCCAAATAAGGTAACACCGGAAAACACATTGCCCAATGGATTGACGCCGTCTTTCTGTACGCCGATATAATTACCCAGTAGCGAGTTCATTTCCGGTGTGCTGCCATTTAGCGGGCTGCAGTCAAAACCGGCGAAAAACTGTACGCCGTCGCCGCCATTGGCGGAAATCAGGTTGCCATCTTCAGCGTTTAAGCCGCCGATGATGTTGTTGCTGCTGTCGCAGGTGAATAACACGCCTATCCCGGTATTGCCAGGGCCAGCCACGGTGCCGGTTTCGTCGCTGCCGATAAAGTTGCACTCCACCACATTGTTATCACTGCGGGCAATATCGATGCCGGTGTCGAAATTGCGAATATTCAGACCACGAATGACCGAGCCATCCGACCCAAATTCAGGATGCAGGCCGCGCAAGGTACCGTTACCTTCAATAACAATACGATAGGGCGGACGGTCAGGGATGGCGCTGGTGCAGACGGCGGCGTTGCCAGGTTGAGTGGAGCCGTCGATATTGATCGGGTCCTGGATATTGGGTAGCTGATTGTTGGTCGCGATATCGACAACGATGGTACAAATGTCGTTAACGCAGCCATTGGTAATATTAAATTCGATATTGTCCCTGCCGAATTCGCCGTTATCGTTGGCGTTGGCTTCCTGCATCGCGGCCCTCAGGGTGCATTGCTGCATACCGCCACGCAGGTTGCCGGTATCGCAGACACCATCGATATTGGCATCAGGATCGTCAGCGATAGAATTAACCACATAGGTCTGCGCAGCCAATCCGCTGTAGGCAATAAGACCATCACCATCAGCATCAAACTGCGCGTCAGCAAAGGTGTAGCTGCAGTCAGCGGAGTTGACCGTAAAATCGGCAAAACCCAAAGTCAGCGGTGTATTAGAGGGGTTTCTGAAACCGAACACCAGTTGACTATCCGGTGGTACGTTGCTGGCGGGGTCGGGTTGCAGGTCAAAACCGGCACCGACCAGATCACCACTCCTGCTGATCAGGCGCAGCTCGTTGTCCATAAATACCTGCGGTGCGCTGATATCATCCTCGGTGGCGCATTCCGCGCCGCCAACCGCAGAGGCACAATCAAGCGTGAAACCCATGTCACAGCTATTGGTCGCGCTGCCGAGACAGATATCAGCAACCATATCGCCATCCATATCCAGACTGACTTCCGGTATACCTCCGGCGGCGGCATTGAGCATACCGGTACAATCCGTCGGCAGGCTGCCGTCATTGACGCTTGCAATAATGGTGACAGGTGAACTGCTGCCTTGAGAGAGCACTAATGCCGGGCATAACAGCAGGCTGCAGCCAAGCAGCAGGGAATGAACGACCGGTTTAGGGAAAGCCATCAAATTCTCCTCTGAGATTGAAATCAGCAAGTGTCGCGGCATCACTGCGCAGGTGATAGCTGCTGGTAAACGACGAGAGTTATTGTAGCTCATTCGCTTGACTGTTTTGGGCGGGTTCGATGGTTGTCGAGCTATCGGTTCGGCAGCTATGCCGATGGGCTGCGGGTAGGCGCTGATGTCCTGTCATGTATCAACTCTGCGTTATATAAAGTGTAAAAAACGAGAATTTGATCTATGCGGTATTTTTGTTGCTTATGGCTGCTGCTGGTCGGGCTTATGGCTGTCGGTGATGCTCTGGCGGCCACCTTTGCGGTCAATGCTCTGGCAGATGATGCGGATGCCGAAGACGTTAGTCCCGGTGATGGCGCATGCGCCGATAACTTCGGCGCCTGCACCTTGCGCGCGGCGCTGATGGAAACCAATGCGCTGGCAACCGATGATGCCATTGAGTTCAGTGTGAGCGGTACGATTACCATTACGCCGACGCTGGGGCCGCTGCCTGTGATCACGGATTTTCTGATTATTGACGGGCAGACCGCGCCTGGCTTTAATACCGGCACCAATATATTGCTGGACGCGCCGCCGCAGATCATTATCAATGGCAATCAATTAACCGGCAGTGTCAGTGATGGGTTGAGGTTCAGCGGCACTGCCGCTGCTGACTCTCAGCTATTATCGCTTAGTGTGGTCAATTTTCCAGACAATGGGGTCGAAATTCTGACCGACACCGACGGGATCATCATTCAGGGCTGCAGTCTGAGCGGGAACGGTGGCGCCGGCTTGTTTGCGGTGAATCCGGATTTTATGGTGATCGGCCAGATTTATGGCATTTTTACCCAGGAGTTTCTGGGGTTGGGTAACTTGATCAGCAGCAATGGTGAAGCGGGTATATCACTGGTATCCAGTGACAGCAATATCATTTTTGGTAATTTTATCGGCATGCTGGCGGATGGTGTTACCGTGGCGGGTAATTCAGGTACAGGTATCAATCTGATTGGTAATAACAACCTGATCGGGTTCGGTGACGAGGATGAGCGCGGGGGCAATATCGTGGCCAGTAATTCCGGCGATGGTATCAGTGTGCTGGGTAATGATAACTCAATCGGCGCCAACCGTATTGGTCTGGGCAGTGTTGATGGATTTTTCGGCAATGTTGGCAACGGCATTAACGTCTCGGGCTCCAACAACTACATCGGCGGTCAGGTTGTCAATATGCGCAACGATATCGCCAATAACCTTACGGGCATTCGAGTTGGGTTTACCGGGGGATCAGCCGGTGACGGGACCACCATAGAAAATAATAACATCGGTATTGCCGCCGGCGCCCTGGGTAATGCTGACGACGGTATACGCGTTGAGCGGGGCGATAATGTGCGGATTCTTAATAACCGCGTTATCAATAACGCCGGGAATGGAATTATGACAATGGGCAATGACACCATTATCCGAGGTAATTCAATCGGTGTACTTGGCAGCAGCCGGTTTGGTAACGCAGAGCACGGTATTTTTACTTTCGCTGCGCTGCGCGCGATTATCGGTGGCAATAACGCAGGTGATGCCAATATTATCGGCGATAATGGAGCCAATGTTGCACCGTTTTTTCACGGCCTGCAGATTCAAGGCAACGAGCATCAGATTATCGGTAATTATATTGGTATCACACCGAATGGCTCTGATATCGGTCAACCGTCTATCGGCCTGGCACTGGCTACCAGCTTTACAACGGTGGAAAACAATACGGTGGGTTTTAATCGAAGCGGCGTATCGCTGGGAGGCGGTAATAATACCATTGCCGACAACCATATCGGCACCAACCGTTCAGGGGCTAACGCGGGTAATGAGTTTGATGGGCTGATCCTGCAGGGCAATTCTGGCGGACTCAATAATTTTATCGGCACCAATAATGTGATTGCTTATAACGGCCGCTTCGGTATTTCCGGCAATGCTATTCCCGGTGATACCACGCGCTACAACATCATTGGCAACAGAGTACTGCAAAACGGCAATACCGGCATGGCCATTCCATTCAACGGCAGCAACGGCAGTTATCTGGTGCAGTTCAATCAGATAGCATTTAACGGTAACCGGGGCATAACGGTATTGGGCAATGACACCAACAACGCCATTACCGCCAATACCATGTATGGCAATAATGGCCTGGCGATTGATCTGGCCGGTGATGGGCAGAGCGCGAATGATCCAGGTGACCCCGACAGCGGGCCTAATCGCCGCATGAATTACCCGGATATTTTGACTTCGGTGTTTATTCCCGGCAGTCCATCGGCAGTGAGCGTGGATTTCCGCGTGGATACCACCGCTGCCAATGCGACCTATCCATTAACCGTGCAGGCCTTCTGGACCGACAGAGAAGAACCCATGCAGGGCCGGTTTTTTCTGACCAGCGTGGAGTATGCAAGCCCGCAGGCGATACAGAACAATGTATTCACCTTGCCTGCTTTTGCCACCACTGGCGGTAAACTGGCGCTGATGGTTACCGATAGCGATGGCAACAGCTCTGAGTTGTCGCCGTCAGTGACGTTTGGTCAGATCGAGTTATTGTTGCGGGATGGGTTTGAAACGTTCAATGCGGATTTTTAACCTTGCATAAAACCTGAAACTGTAGGAGCCCGCTTGCGGGCGACCGATGCATCAAAGGCGTTTGGTTGCCCGCAAGCGGGCTCTTACAGGTGCCGGTGACGGGTAGAAATCCGCAGCTATATTTATTCCTCGCCGGCCCTTGGCGGTAAACTGGCATTAATGGCGACCGACGCAGATGGTAACAGCTCGGAACTGTCGCAATTGGTGAGATTAGAGCAGATTGAGTTGTTATTGTGTGATGGGTTTGAAACGTTTGGTGCGGGGTTTAACTTTGCATAAAACCCGAAACTGTAGGAGCCCGCTTGCGGGCGACCGGTGCATCAAAGGCGTTTGGTCGCCCGCAAGCGGGCTCCTACAATTGAGCTTGGTTTTACTTGCCTGTTGCGTAGGTCAGATCGCCCGCAAGCGGGCTCCTACAGGTGTCGGCTGTGGATTGAAATTCGCAGCTGCCTTTAGTCCCCGAAGCTGCCCGCCGGCCCCGGAAACACCACCGGGCTTTCCGCGTCATTTTTGGCCACTGAAGCAACGCCGAAATAGAAATTATCAATCACAATATTGTCCAGCGTAAACGTTTCCACATCACCGACCCAGCGGCTGTAGGTCCATTGCGGCTGGTCAGTCAAACGCCAGTAAATGCGATAACCGGCCAGATTTTCGGCGGCGCTGCCGGTCGGCCGGGTCCAGCTTAGCGTGGTGCTGGGTTGTACTGCGCCTTTGATGGTGACATTGGACGGGAAGGCGGGCGCGGCGGCCATGCTGGCCAGTGTGACGGCGTTCAAAGCGGTCAGTTTGGCGGCATAGTCAAAGTCCACGGCTGCCAGCACGTCACCGTATTCAACGCCGTCTTCACTGCGCAGATCCTGGTGCTGCTGGGTATAGTTTTCGTGAGTTTCCATAATGCGCACACCGGGCATGCCTTTTTCATTGAAGGGCCGGTGATGGCCACCGCGCCCGAAACGGTCCAGGCGGTAAATCATCATCACATCCAGGTTGGGAATATATTGATCGGCCATGCGGTCAACGTAGCGCGCCAGGTTGCGGGATGGGCTATCAACTTCACCACCGGTAAAGCGGCGTATCCGGGCTTCTTCCGGGGTTTCGGTGGCCCGGGTGCCTTCGGAAAATACCCGCGCGGTGCTGTTGTCGATGACACCGTCCACGCCCTTGATATTGCCGATCATGTCGTTGTTGAGCACTGCCTTGATGCGCCAGCCCTCAGCCAGAGCATGGTCGGCCAGAATCGCACCGCCAAACAAACCCTGCTCCTCGCCGGATAGTGCCGCATACACAATGGTGCCGGCGAATTGATATCTGGATAGAATTCTGGCTGCTTCTAACGTGCCGGCCACGCCGGAGGCATTGTCATTAGCGCCGGGTGAGTCCGAGGTGCCGTCCAGCGGATCGCTGATGCGGCTGTCAATATCGCCGCTCATCACTACCATCCGCTCAGGGTCCAGTGTGCCGCGCTGGATGGCAATGACATTGACAATCTCGGTGCGCTTGGGAATGCGTGCTTCGCCCTCCACGTAATCAGCCACGGTGAATACCTCCAGGCAATCACCACAGGCAGCGGATATGCGTTTGAATTCAGCCTCAATCCAGCGCCGTGCCGCCCCGATTCCACGGCTGTCACTATGTGTTTCCGATAAAGTGTGGCGGGTACCGAAACTGACCAGCTGAGTAATATCCGTCTGGATGCGCTGAGCGGAGACCGCGGCAGCAATTTGATGTGGCGTGGTATAGGTTCCCGGACTGCTATCGGCAGGCTGGGCAAACACCGTCAGGCTGATCAGAATATACAGGCTTAATAACAGGCAACAACGCATCAGGCTCTCCGGATATCCGCGGCAAAGGGGGTAAAGCATATACTCTTATCACCTGACTCGACAAAAAGGCGATGCGGACGGTGATCAAAGCGATATTAACGGGCATTTTGTTTTTGCAGCTATGCTGGATGCATTCAGCGCTGGCCCAGACCGGGGTTCGCAATCAGGAATCGGCTGAACGGCAAGGCTGTGAGGTCAGTCTGTTGGTTTTGGGGGTGGCCCAGGATGGCGGGAAACCACAGCTTGCCAACCCGGATGATCCGGCCTGGCGGGACAGCCGCTTGCAGCGTCTGGCTGCATCAGTGGCGGTGATTGACCAGCGCGGCGAACAGGTCAGACGCTGGTTGTTTGATGCCACCCCGGATTTCAAACAGCAGTTACAGCATCTGGATCAATATGCGCCGGCAGAATGGCCGATCGGTCTGGATGGTATTTTTCTGACCCATGCGCATATCGGGCATTACAGCGGGTTGCTGCTGCTGGGGCACGAGGCTGCCGGAGCCAGGCAGGTCGTGGTGTATGCGATGCCCAGAATGGATGAGTTTCTGAGCAGCAACGGTCCGTGGGATCAACTGATCCGCTATCGTAATATTCAGTTGCAGGCATTGCAGGATAACCAGCCGGTCGAATTAGCCAGGAATCTCCAGGTGACGCCCTTCACGGTTCCCCACCGGCAGGAATATTCCGAAGTGGTCGGGTTTCGAATCCAGGGCCCCGGGCGTTCAGTCATTTACCTGCCGGATATCGATAGCTGGGAGGCCTGGGATAAGCAGGGTACGCGCATCGAAACTGTATTAGCGGAAAACGATCTGGCGTTTATCGATGCCACTTTTTACGACGACGGAGAACTGCCGGGCCGTGATATGCGTGGTTTCCCGCATCCACTGGTGAGCCACAGCATGCAGCGTCTGGCAGGTCTTGCCGCACAGCACAAAGCCAAAGTGCACTTTATTCATCTTAATCATACCAATCCGTTGCATGTGCCCGGCAGTGTTGCCGCACAAACGGTCAAAGATAAAGGTTTCAGGGTTGCACGCGAAGGTCAGAGTGAGTGCCTATAAGTGTATGTATAAGCATAATAAAGGTGGCTGATCCGGCACGGATTAAAACTCTATGCATATACTCGTTGTGATAAATAGGCGTATGATCAGACTGAGTCTCGATAAAACGGAGGCAATATGCGCAGTGTTAAGCAAATTCTGGACAGCAAACAGCAGCGGATTATCAGTGTGACGCCGGATGCGCCGGTACTGCAGATGATTCAAACCATGGCCGAGCACGAAATCGGCTCGGTGTTGGTGCTGGAAGGCGATCAACTGGTGGGGATCGCCACCGAGCGGGATTACGCCCGCAAGGTGATCCTTAAGCGCCGTGCCTCGGCGGACACACCGGTCCGGGACATTATGTCGACACCCGTGATCACCATCAGCCCCGATCAGCGCAGCAATGTCTGCATGCAATTAATGACCGAAAAACGCATTCGGCACCTACCGGTGGTCGAGGACGAGCAGGTTATCGGCGTACTGTCGATTGGTGACCTGCTTAAGGTGGTCATTGAGGAGCAGCGACAGGAAATTGATGCCTTACAGCAATATATTTCCGGCTGAATAGCAGCTCGTAACGCTCGACCGCTGGTGATCAATTTCCAGTGTCACCGTCTTCCTCATCAGGTGGCGGGTCATCCTCTTGCTGCTGCTGGAACAGGCTGTTCAATAAAGCACCTCCGATTTTTTCTTCGGTGCTCAATTCATCGTCTGCCTGCTCGGTTTCAGCAGCAGCATCTGGGTTGTCTGTGCCGGTGTCGGCCGGGTCAGCGTCATCGTCAGCTTGTGGGGTCTGGTTGTCCGCGGCCTGTTCAGGGTCACGGGTCCGGGTACCCAGTGCATCGCTGAGTACGCTATCCAGCAGGCCAGTCGCGGCACCGTCTTCGCCACCCAGTTTGGCGCCGACTTTTTCCAGCAACTTATCTTTTTGCTGCTGGATTCGCTCACCCGCCAGAATCTGCAGAATGGCGCGCGGATCAACGCCGTATTTAGGTGCATCAAGGGTGCCGGTGATGTGAATCGGAATCTGCTTACCGGTCAACTGCTCAAGACCGGCGCCGCCCTGGCCCTGCAGGGTTTTGACCAGCACCGCGGTAATGCGATAGTCAATGGTGTTATTGGGCAGGTCAACCATGCCTTCGCCCTGCATTCTTAACAAAGGTGACAACATGCTTAGATCGTTATTGCGGATAATTCCGTTGTCGGCTATGAACCGGCCCGACAGGCTGGCAAAATCAGTTTGTCCGCCGCCTTGCAGAAACTCTTCATCCACGTTGACCGCGCCGGGCGCCAGGTTATTGGCAATACTGAAACCCTTGCGCAGCAGTTCAGCAATATTCACGCCCTGGATGGAGCCGTCGCGGATATCAAAGCTGACTTCGCCGGTCAGTGTCTCGGTGGGTTGATTCAGGTCAGCATTCAGATCGGCATCGAACAGTGCCAGACCATTCACAAAGTCGGTGCCCAGCATATCTGACAACATGGCCTGGGCAACCACCTGGTTCAGGTTGTCATCGGTGCGTAATATCGGTGAGTTGCCAGTGGCGTCGATAGCAACCGCGCCGGTGAAGCGGCCTTTATAGAAATCAGCGCTGAGCGGATCAAAGCGCCAGCCACTGCGGTTGGCCTGCATCTGTACCGTAATGTTGCTGGCATTCAGGTTATTGATGGTGACCGCGCCCAGCGCCAGTTGACCGGTGGCGTCAAGTGCTCGGAAGGTTTCCACCGGAATGGCGCTGACGCCTGATTCGGCATTGCCCTGAGGATTGCTGCGCACGGCGTTCTCAGACCTTTTAGGCAGATAACGATCCAGATTGATTTGATCCACATTCAGGTCAAAGCGGTAATTCGGGCGTTCGCCCAGCGTTACCGTAAGATCGCCATCCAGGCTGGTGTCATCCAGCTTGGCGCGCAGTTCGCTGAGTTGTATCTGCTGTGCCGTCATAGCCAGTTGCAACTGCCCGGAAAAGTCCTCCATCACATCGCTGTCAGCCAGTTCGGGTAGCGCTGAACCAAATGCCGCGGCAACCGATTTTGGATTAAATGGCGCCAGTTGCAGGCTGCCGTTGAATGCCGCATCGCTGAGTACTTTACGGCCGGTGATATTGCCGGACAGGGTCAGGTCGTCCACCGTCAGTTCCAGTTCCGGCAGGTTGAGGATTTCGGTCTGGGTATTCAATTCGCCGCTAAGGCTGAGTGCCACCGGCGGCAGTGGCTGTGCGGACTGATCCGTCACCTCCAGCTGCAGCTCGTCCATATCCCATTGACCGGAGGACTGATCAAATAAAATCTGGCCATCCAGTTGCAGTTGATACTGGCTGGATTGCCTGGGCATGTTCAGCAGTAAACCGGCATCGATGGCAAACGGTTTGCCGGAACTGATGCCGTTGGCGCTCAGATTGAATTCGGAAATTTCCAGTCGCTGCCCGGTCTGCGCATTGTCCAGTGTCAATGCACTGTTACTGATATCAACCGCTGCAATGCTGAGTGAACGAACCCCGCTGTCGGCGTCTTCAGGGGTGGCTGCAGAGTCTGAGGACGCACCGAAACCGGACCAGTTGTTGCTGCCGTCGGCTTTGACCTGTAGATCGGCAGCCAGGCCATCAAGCAGAACGCGGTTAATCTGAATATCCTTGCCCAGCAGGGGCAACAGCTTAACCGCGGCGCCGGCATTTTGAACCGTGGCGAACTGGCCGGAAAACCCCGCTGGGTTACCAATCTCGACGCGGCCCAGTTCAATACCCAGCCAGGGGAAAACAGACAGCGACAAGTCGCCGGTAATATTGATCTCACGGCCGGCTGACTGGCTGGCCTGGGCGGAAATCTGTTCCCGATAATCGTTCGGATCGATAAAAAATTTCAATGCAATCGCGGCCACGACCAATAGGCCGACAAGGCCGGCAACCAGATAGGCAAGCAGCTTGAATAACTTTTTCATACATCAGGGTATTGCTGGGAAGTGGCGTCCAGTATCGCAAATCAGACGCTAGCAGATGGTTAAGAATTGTCACATTCGTCGGCGCCTCCGGCCAACTACCGGCTGGCTAGCCGCCCGGTTCAGACGGCGGCACGACCGGGCGCATAATCTGACCACGCAGGTGGGCTGAACTGGCGTCGTCATTCAGGCTGACTCTGCCGCGCCGGTGGCTGACGCCCAACTCATTCAGCACCGTTTCAACAGCGGGGAAACGGTTGGAGCGCGTATGCCGGCGATAGATGCTGGTAAACACGTCGGTGCCAGTGATGCGATCCATTTCACGCATCATATCCTGGGCCCGCCAAACCTTGCCCAGTTGCATGCAGCAAGCGGCCACGCCGGCCAGCGCGGTATCCAGACTGTGCCGGCCGTTGGTGCTTTTACGCAGTTCCACATCGGCCAGAAACAGCATCGCCGCGCCGCTCCAGTAAACCCGCTTATAAGATTGATTACGATGCATGCCACTGGCTTCTTCGGCCAGCGTGCGGTTGGAAGTGACGCCGTCGCGGCCGCGTTCAAAACCAGCCAGCAGCTTGTCCCAGGCCTCTCGTTCGCTTAGCCGGCCATCGCGGGCGCGCATCACATTCTGATAATACGAGGCCAGGCCTTCCGACAGCCACGCGTCCCGGCGGCTGATATAGGGTAGCAGCAGATGGCTGAATTCATGGGTGGGCTTCCAGTCATCACGATAATCCCGCAAGCGTTGAGCCGGGTCGATAAAAAACTGCAATCCGACCCCGCCGCCGCGCAGTACCCGTGCGAAGGGGATGGCTTCACGCTGGCGGCCTATCGGCATTACCAGCACCTGCGGTTCGGACTGTGGCAGATCGCCGTGTGAATACAACACGGCCCGGGCCGACTCGGTGACCCACTGACGGGTCACGTTGAGATCCGGCAAGGGCGTGCCCGGCAGTACCGCCAGGCGTAGAAACGTATCGGCAATCGGTATGTTGTGGATCGCAAAACGGCCGAAGGCAACGTTGGAGCTCCAGGATGGATCAGTCAGGCCCAACCGGTACCAGACTGATCCCTGCACAGGCTGAGTTTCCGCCCGTGGCCAGGGGTGTGAGACGGCAACCTCATCGGGCAGCACAAAACGCACCATCGCGTCAGCGCCGGGCGGCGGGCTGAGTAACCAGTGTTTAGGGTCGGTCAGCATGTAGGCGCTGGAAGTGTAGCCCCAGCGCTCGCTGCTGCTGCTCAACTTGACCTGATAGCTGAGGCAGCCGGTTTGCTGATCAGGGCTGACCTGCAGTCCGCCCCAGCGGCGCAGATCCGGCACTGGCTGATCATTCCAGCGTAGTCGGCTGATGGCGCGGCGGGCGGTACCGCTGAGATACAGATCAGCCAGGTGTGGATCGTCCGGGTCGCCGGAAAAGCAGGCCTGCACGGCTGCTTGCTTAAGGTCTGGATTAACCTCAACGGTATAGCTGACGGTGGCCAGCGCACTGCCTGTCAATGCGCTGAGCGGGAGCATTGCGGTCACTGCCAGGATGAATATCAAGCGTGTCAATTTTATAGGCATACCCGTGTTTCGATGATAACCCCTTAACAAGGTTCACCGGTTGCGGGCGGGATAGTCAGAAATACGATAAAACGTGAGTCTGCTTCGGCAGCCGGCACTGATTGACGCGCGCCGGATGATGCAGTGCGGGTGGTGTGCGGCGAATGGTTTTGTTCAGCGCCGCCAGAGGCTGACCGCCGCACCCAGCGCGGCCAGAAAACACAGCCAGCTGGGCAGGGCAATATTCAGTATCACGGGACCGGAGCGATAATCCAGCAATAACACGCCACTGATCAGCAGGGCGCCGCCGAATATGGCCAGACCGGTGGCCCGTCGTTGCTGTTTCAGTAAGTTTGGCAACTCATCCAGCTGCGGATGCCTGAGCCGTGTCTCGAGTTCACCGGCAACCGCTTTTTTGAGCGTCTGGTGAATCAGCTCCGGCATATCCGGAGTGCGCTCCAACAGCATTGGCAAACGTCGCCGCAAGGCTTTCAGCGTGGCTGCCGGACTGCGCTTGTGGCGCACGATGGCTTCCAGTTCGGGTTTGGCGACCGCCCACAAATCCAGCTCGGGATACAGATCACGGCCCAGGCCTTCGATGTTGAGTAAGGTTTTTTGCAGCATGATCAGCTGCGGCTGGATGGTCAGTTTGAAGCGCCTGGCCACCTGAAACAGTTTCAGCAGCATTTCGCCAAACGAAATCTCGTTCAGCGGGCGGGTAAAGCTGGATTCGCATACGGTGCGCACGCTGGCTTCCATCTCGTCCAGGCGGGTATCGGCTGGCACCCAGCCCGCCTCCACATGCAGTTCAGCCACCCGCCGGTACTGCTGCTCAAAAATCGCCAGAAAGTTCTCGCCGATGTAGTACAGATCTTTGGGCGACAGCGATGCGACAATGCCAAAATCCAGCGCAATGATGCGCGGATCATCCGGGTTATCCTCGGCCACCAGCAGATTGCCGGGATGCATGTCGGCATGGAACAGGTTGTCGCGAAACACCTGGGTATAAAATAACCGGATACCGCGTTTGGCCAGCCGTTCCAGATTAAAGCCGCGTTCCTGCAGAGTCTGTTTGTCCTTGATGGGAATGCCATGTACGCGCTCCATCACCAGCACGTGCTGTTTGCAGTAACTCCAGTAAATCTTCGGGATATACACATCGCGGGAGTGCTGATGATAACGCCGCAGCAGGCTGGCATTGGCTGCTTCCCGTTGCATATCCAGTTCATCGAAAATATAGGTTTCGAACTCATGCACCACCTCCAGCGGGCGGATGCGCTGGCCTTCCGGATGATAGCGCTGCGCCAGACCTGCCAGCGTTCTGAGCAGCGAGACATCCTGGCGGATGCGCTGTTTAATGCCCGGGCGGACGACTTTGACCACCACCGATTGGCCGTCTTTGAGTTCAGCGGCATGCACCTGGGCAATGGAAGCCGAGGCCAGCGGTTGCTGCTGAAAACTGTTGAACAGGCTGTCGATGGGTTGCTGCAGCTGCGCTTCGATGATCGCCTGCGCCTGTGCGCCGGGGAAAGGTTCTACCGCATCCTGCAATTTGGCCAGTTCATCGGCAATATCGAGTGGTAACAGATCGCGCCGGGTGGATAGCACCTGGCCGAACTTGACGAACACCGGTCCCAGTTCCTGCAGCGCCAGCCGCAAACGTTCACCACGGCTGAGCGCCTTGCTGTCGCGCCGGCCCGGGGTCAGCCAGGCAACTGGCCGGAACCAGTGGGCGCTGCGCGCCACTTCATCCAGCCGGTAACGGCTTAGCGTGGCGGTGATGGTCAGCAATCGCCAGCCCTGGCGCAATGGATTGCTCATCTTGCGGTTGATCCGGCGGCATAGCGTGCCAGCAGGCGCTCGGTGCGCTCGGTAAGATCGTCGACTGCATCCAGAAACTGCTGCATTTCAACCCGCGTAACCAGCCAGCGCGCTTCTTCCTGCAGATACTCAGCGACCATGGCGGCGCTGTCCTGGCCCTGTTGACGCGCACCGGCGGACAATTGTGAAAATACCTGGGCCAGCTGATAGCCGGCAACCGGGCCCAGCCGCGCGCTCAGGGCCTGTTCCCAGTCCGGGTTGAGCGCGGCGAAGTATTGCTGCCAGCGTTGCGCCAGACTGGCATTGCCCTGAATTTCTATGCGCCCGCCGGGTACCCCGTTGGCTGCCTGTAAGGCCAGGCTGGCAGGGCTTGCCTGGATGACGGTCTCAACGGTGGTGGCTGGCTGGCTGGTAACGCTGACCCGGCCAGTGCTGTCTGCAGGGTCAGCGCTGAACTCCAATACCAGGCCCAGACCCTGCAATTCCACGGCCAATGGCGCGTCCGGGATGGCTGGTAATTTGCCGGTCTGCCAGCGCCGGGCGCGCTGCAGAGCTGATTGCAGCAGGCTGGCTGCGAGCCGGGGCAGTGGCGTGATGAAAGCGCGTGCGGACATCAGCTGGTTACCCCGCGATGGATGGCAACCATTCCGCCACTGAGATTACGGTAATCAGCAGCGGCAAAGCCGGCGTCCAGAAACATGGTCTGCAATTCTTCCTGAGCAGGATGCTTGCGGATGGATTCAGCCAGATATTGATAGCTGTCCGCATCATTGGCGATGGCTTTGCCCAGCCTGGGCAGAACATGAAATGAATACCAGTCATACAGCTTGCGTGGCGCCGCGTCGCGGACCTGTGAGAATTCCAGCACCAAAGCCCGCCCACCCGGTTTTAATATCCGGCGCATTTCACTCAGCGCGACCGCTTTGTCGGTGACATTGCGCAGCCCGAAGGCCATCGTGACAGCATCAAAGTGTGCGTTGGGAAAAGGCAGTTGTTCGGCGTTGGTCTGCACATATTCAAGGCCTTTGATCAGGCCACGATCCTGCAGTCGCTGGCGGCCGACCCCGAGCATATCAGCATTGATATCAGCCAGTATGATCCGGCACTGACCGCCCAGGTGCCGGTATAACAATGCGGCGATATCGCCGGTGCCGCCAGCCAGATCCAGCACGCTGGCGCCGGCACGGATAGCACTGGTGGCGACAAAATGCCGTTTCCACAGGCGGTGTACGCCCAGTGACATCATGTCGTTCATGACATCATAACGGCGCGCTACCGAACTGAATACCTGATCCACCAGTTGTTGCTTGTCGCTGACGGGCACATCCTTGAAGCCGAAGTGGGTAGTTGATGTTGATGTTGATTTGGGTTCGGGTTCGGTCATGGCTTACTGTAACGTGCTGTTGCTTCAGGTTATTCGGGCTAGTTTCGCATGCCGATCCAAAAAAGCCTAACCAGCAGCTCATCGGGCGACAGTTAAAGCAAGTTGCGCCGCCGGAGCTGATTTGCAAGCAACCGTAAAATATTCGCTGCCTCGGTTGCTTTATCCCAACTATAGGCCTATATATATTATGTGCGCCGCTCTACGGTGTACATCAGGGTGCTGGCCTGTAACGTGCCTGTAATAAGGGATCAGCGCATCAACTGTCTGATCCCGGCTGGATAAAGGAATGTTCAGCCATTGGCCAGCGCTGCGAAAAATGGCGGCAGTCATAGGCCTGCCGCCGGACATGTAAAGGAGTACATGATGAAAGCATTTGATTCTTCAATGTTGTCCGTTTTTCTGTGCATAAGGAATGCACCACGCTTCGTAATTTTCTCTACCGCTCTGATCTTGTTGTATACCTGCGCGGCCACACCAGGCTGGGCAGATACGGCCTTCAGCCGGGCCAGCGGGGCGGAAGTTAATATCCGGCTGGAGTTAGGACCCGGCGGTTCCCAGCAGGGTGTTTTTCTGCCGGCCCCGGTGGTTTCCGGACAAGGCCAGTCTGATTATGGCCCGTTGCAGGATAGTGCTGCCGGCGTGGCTATTGATCTATCCGAACTGGCGATAGTGGAATCGGGCAGTCTGCATGGTTCGGTTAGCTATGACCAGAGCGCCGGGCGCGTCAGCGGTATAGGTCAGGCTGACAATATATTCATCAGTACCGCACTGGTGGACAGCTTCAACGACGGTACTTTCATAGTGGCTGACAGCGTCAGTTCTGAGGCTCTGATATTCGGCAGTTGTGGTTCGCTGGTGGCCAATCCGGTCAGCAGCATTGTCAATGGCATTGTCAATATTGATGGCGTGCTGATCAATCTGCCGCAGAATCCATCACCCAATACCAGGCTCGATCTTGGCCTGCTGGGCTGGGCCGGCACGGTGGTTACCCTTAACGAGCAGACCATTACTCAGAATAGCCTGGGTGAAATGCGGGTAATCGTTAATGCCATGCGTATCAGATTCAACATAGCCCAGCCGGGCGCCAGTCTCAGCGGCGATGTCATTTTCGGCAGCAGTACAGCCAGGGTGACTGATTGCCTGGAACCGGGCGTTGCCGATCTGGCCTTAAACCAGGTGGCTTCCGCCGATTCAGTGGTGGTGGGGCAAGCTCTGGAATACCGCATTGAGGTCACCAATTCAGGCCCCGATCCGGCGATTAACCTGGTCATAACCGATGCCCTGGATGACACACTGAGCATCGCATCGATTGAACCAGCAGCAGGGCTTAACTGTGCCCAGATTACGCAGCAGGTGATCTGTGTGGCTGAACTGTTGGAGGTCGGCGATACCGCTAATGTGACGCTATCGGTTATTCCGCAAGCGCCCGGGACTATCAGCAACAGTGTTGAAGCGTATGCCGAGAGCAGTGACCCGGACGGCAGTAATAATGTGGCGGTTGTCAGCACGGAAGTTCTGCCTGATGAGGCCGATCTGAGTCTAAGCCTGAGCGCGTCCGATGGCGGCGTCAGTGTGGGCGCGGCGCTCAACTACACCATTCAGGTTGAGAATACCGGGCCTGCTGAGGCGGTCGCATATGTGATCGATGATGTGCTGCCCGAGCAGTTGAGCATTGTCTCGATCAACGCCGCTGCGGGGGTAGATTGCAGCCAGTTCGGTCAGCAGGTGAGCTGCAGTGGAGCGGCGTTGCCGGCCGGTGAGGTGGTGACGGTGATCATCAATACCCGGGCGGACAGCATCGGCATGGTGACCAATACCGCCAGTGTTACTTCAGCCACGCCGGATTCTGATGTCAGTAATAATCAGGCCAGTGTCAGCAGCAACATCAGCTTTGGTCTGGGGCGCAGGGGCGCTGTTCCGGGTACATAGTGATCCGGTACGTGCCGGTCATTAAGTTAAGCCGATAGCATAATTCCCGGGCAGCTCTGGCTGTCCGGGTGTCGTTTGCGAGGTGCTTGAAATCAATCAGCAGCCCGGCTGTGTCGGCGGCATTGCAAGCTCGGATGTCGCGCAGACAAACCCTGCGATGATGCATTTCAGCACCGTTTCAGGTCATCCGCCGAGCTCAAAAATCGGCTGCCAGGCCTGATCCGCGCGACCATTAAATTGTTTTCAAATCTATTGCTTTATCAGAGCAATAGGACTAAAGTCGCATTAAGCGTCAACCTTGACGCTAAGGGTGTGTGTGCCGGTGCTGAAATTGCCTGCATCAAAAACAACCAGAATCTATCGACTCTGGTTTCTTAATGAGAAGGGGCCATCAGACAGTTTTCACATCACACATATCAGTGACACTGATGTCACTGCAATTTTTGGTTGTAAAGGAGTACCTGATGAAAGCATTTCATCATTCAAAAGTGATCCCCTGGGGTTATGCAAGGGTTTCATCACGTCATGCTGTCGTTACTTTACTGATCGCTATGTTGTGTTGCTACGCGGCCACTGCCGGTTGGGCGCAGACAGCCTATACCAGTGGTTACGGCGGGGAAGTTAATATTCACCTGCAAATATTATCCGGTGGTTCCGAGTACGGGCAGTTTGCGCCGGCGCCGGCGGTGAACAGTCAGGGAATTGCCAGTTACGGTCCATTGGAGGAGAGCGCGGAGGGAGTGGCTATCAATCTGTCCGATATCGTGATCGTCGAATCCGGAAGTCTGACCGGTATGGTTAACTTTGATGACTCTACTCTGACCGCCAGCAGCTTGGGTGAGGCGCAAGACGTACATGTCATGACGGCGGTTATCGATAGCCCGGGTTCGGGTACCTTCGTGGATGCCGGCAGTGTTAACTCTGAATCAATCATTACCGGCAGTTGCGGCGATTTGCAGGCCAGTGCATCCAGCACCATTAATTAATGCTGAAGTCAGCATTGATGACAATGTCATGGCGCTGCCGGAAGACCCGGAACCCAATACCGTGATCGATCTCGATCCGCTGGGCTGGCCGGGCACCATGATTGTGCTGAATGAGCAGATCATAACCGGCAACGGCCAGGATGAGTTACGGATTGTCACCACTGCCTTGCGGGTGGTATTCGATGTCTCTGTATTTGATATCGAGTTGAGCGGAGATGTGGCTTTCGGCAGAAGCAGCGCGGCAGTCACCGATTGCGCGGAATCCGTCAGCGCGGATTTATCGGTAGGCTTAGATGCAACCCGCAGCCCGGTTATTATTGGTGAACCACTCACGTACACCATTGAAGTGAGCAATAACGGCCCTGATCAAGCCGCCAATCTGGTGATTACGGACATTGTGCCGGTTGAGTTGAGCATTAATTCGATCAACCCTGGTCCAGGTGTCAATTGCGCCAGAATCGTCAATCAGATTGCCTGTATCGCCAGTTCCCTGGCCAGCGGCGCCAAGGCTTCAGCTGAAATCACGGTTACCCCGAATACCGATGGCGTATTCACCAACAGGGTTGAGGTCAACGCCGGCAGTAACGATCCGGTGTCAGACAATAACTGGTCGGTGCTTAGCATGCAGGTAGAACCTTTCAGTAGTGACCTGAGCGTCAACCTTACCCCCTCCACTCAGCAGGTGATTGTCGGTAATGTTCTGAACTATAAGGTCGATGTTTATAACGACGGCCCGGATGACGCTGCTGATTATGTGGTCAGCGTCACGCTGCCAGCCAGGCTGTCCATCCTGGCGGTCCGGGCTGGCGCGGGCATCAGCTGCAATCACACCGGCCAGCAGGTCAGTTGCAGTGGAACCGCGCTGGCCTCGTCAGGTTCAGTGACTATCAATATCAATACCAGGGCTAATAGCATGGGTGCAATCAGCACCGCCGTCGGCGTATCTTCTGGTACTTACGATCCTGATCAGGACAATAATCAGACCAGCGTCAGCGGGACAGTGATGGCGAAGTCCTAATAATCCGGACCCTGTGACGTCCGGCTGTTGACAGGTGGTTCGGTTTTGACCGGCCTCTGCAATTGATCGGCCCAGCGGATATAAGCATGCACAGGCTCTGCCTGTGCATGACTGGCGTTGCTATCGGTATTGGTTCTGGGCTGCTGCGGGTTTAAAGAATATAGCGGCTTAAATCCTCATTATCAGCCACCTCGTTGAGTCGCTGATTAACGTAACCTGCGTCCACGGTGATACTGTCGCCGTCCTGGTCCGGTGCACTGTAGGACAACTCATCCAGCAAACGCTCCATCATGGTGTGCAGGCGCCGCGCGCCGATGTTTTCGGTATTGTCATTAACCTGTGCGGCAATTTCCGCCAGCCGTTTGACTGCATCTTCGGTAAAGTTCAGCGTCACGCCCTCGGTCGCCATCAACGCGCTATATTGACGGGTCAGCGAGGCTTCCGGCTCGGTCAGAATCCGGGCGAATTCGTGTGCACCCAGGGCCGAGAGTTCCACCCGGATAGGCAGGCGGCCCTGCAGCTCGGGAATCAGATCGGATGGCTTGGACATATGAAACGCGCCAGAGGCAATGAACAGGATATGATCCGTGCGGATCATGCCATAGCGGGTCGAGACCGTACTGCCTTCGACCAGCGGTAGCAGGTCGCGCTGAACGCCTTCCCGGGAGACATCCGCGCCGGCGTATTCGGCGCGCCGCACCACTTTATCCATTTCGTCGATGAACACAATACCGTTCTGTTCAGCATTGCTCATGGCCTGTTGTTTGACTTCTTCCTCATTGATCATTTCGCTGGCCGCTTCCTCGGTCAGCACGGGAATGGCATCTTTGATTTTCATCCGGCGTTTATGTTTTTGTTTGCCGCCGACATGCTTGAACATATTCTGCAGTTGACCGGCCATTTCCTCCATGCCGGGAGGTGTCATGATTTCAACGCCGAAGTTGGCCGAGACCTCCAGTTCAATATCGCGATCATCCAGCTCACCATCAAGCAGTTTGCGGCGCATTTTCTGGCGGGTGGGGTGGGCTGATTCATCAGCTTCCTGTGGTTCATTCTCAAATGCGGGGGTCTGACGCTGTGGCAGCAGCAGGTCCAGGATTCTGTCAATGGCAGCGTCCTGGGCGCGTGACTCAACCTTGGCCATAGCCGACTCGCGGGTAATCTTCATGGACACATCAGCCAGATCCCGAATGATGGACTCGACATCTTTGCCCACGTAACCGACCTCGGTAAACTTGGTGGCCTCAACCTTGATAAACGGCGCATTGGCCAATTGCGCCAGACGCCTTGCGATCTCGGTTTTGCCCACCCCGGTGGGGCCAATCATCAGGATGTTCTTGGGGGTTATTTCGTTGCGCAGCGGTTCTTCCGTCTGCATCCGGCGCCAGCGGTTACGCAGCGCAATGGCCACGGCGCGCTTGGCATCATGTTGTCCGATAATATACTTATCCAGCTCCTGGACGATTTCACGTGGGGTCATTTGGGACATAGGGGCATCGTGATATGACTGTTGCAAACCCCTGTTATGGTGTTGGTGATTCGCTGATGCAAGCCTGACCGAAGCTCACCCGACAGCCGTTTTAGAGTCGTGGTAGGCTGTACAACTATTGGCTAATTGCCGATGCGCCGAAAGCAAACCGGGATATTGCCGGTTTATGTCGCCAGCAGTGCCTGAATGCTCGGGGCTGACTCATCATTCAATAATAGACCAAAACCTGTATGGAGATTTTATTATGAAACATGTAATCACACCCGCATTTTCGGGCGTCGCGTTGGCTATGATGGCCGCCGGTTGCGCCAGCAACCAGTCCGATGCGGTGGGCGCCACGGCAGTTGATTCAGACAGCACGGATCTGGTTCATTGCTACGGCGTTAATACCTGTGGCGGTCACAACGACTGTGCCTCAGCCGAGCATGCCTGTGCCGGTCAGGGTTCCTGCAAAGGCACCGGATTTGTAGGCATGCCATCCAAGGCCTGCGCCGATATCGGCGGTGAAGTCAGTGATGAATGGCGAGGCAGCGTGGCCAAGGCTGATCTGATTCATTGCTATGGCGTGAATGTCTGCGGTGGACACAATGACTGCGCCACGGCCGAACATGCCTGTGCCGGTCAGGGTTCCTGCAAAGGTACCGGATTTGTTGCCATGGGTGCTAAAGCCTGTGCTGATGTGGGCGGCAAGGTTGGTCCCTGATAACCTGCCTGGATGGGACACTAAGCTATCTGGCGGAGGGCTTTGGCCCTCCGTTGGTGAGTAGTGAGCAGTCTGGACCGTTAGGCGTTGATGGATAACATACACAGTGAACGGACAGAACCGCTGGAGCGTCCGTTTCTAGGTTTTGGACTGGGCCTGCGGACGGTGCATTTCCAGTATGTGCTGGAGCATCGCCCGGCGGTGGACTGGTTCGAAGTCATTTCTGAAAACTTCATGGTGGCGGGCGGCAAGCCCCGCCATTACCTCACCAGTATCCGCGAACATTATCCAGTGGTGATGCATGGTGTGTCATTGTCCATCGGCAGCACCGATCCGCTGGACTGGGATTACCTCAGACAGCTCAAAACGCTGGCCAACGATGTGCAGCCGGAGTGGATATCCGATCATCTGTGTTTCACTATTGCCGGTGGCGTTAACAGTCATGACCTGTTACCGCTACCCTACGATGACCAAACCATCGCGCATGTAGTGGACCGTATCAGTCAGGTGCAGGATTTTCTGGGCCGGCAATTACTGCTGGAAAATGTTTCCAGCTACCTGACTTATCAGCAATCTGAGATGACCGAGTGGGCGTTTTATCGTGAGGTGGTGGAGCGGGCTGATGCGCTGATGTTATTTGATCTCAACAATGTGTATGTCAGCGCCCGCAATCATGCTTTTGACCCACTCGACTATCTGCATGGCGTTGATCCCGCCCGGGTACGTCAATTTCATCTGGCCGGGCATACTGATCATGGGGATTATGTGGTGGACACCCATGATCAGGCGGTACCTGATCCCGTCTGGCAGCTGTATCAGCGTGCGCTGCAACGCTTTGGCCCGGTCAGCACACTGCTGGAACGTGACGACCACATTCCTCCCTTTGCGAATCTATATACCGAGTTACAGCAGGCCAGGCAACTGGCGGTGGAGATTTTTCCCGAACTGGACAGCCGCTCGGTCGTCACCAGAGCAGCTTAGTTAAACGTTTATGTCAGCGCCTGTTTCGCTTGCCCGGTTGCAGCATCAGTTTTTGGATTACCTCCAGCGGCAGCCATCAAACGAAGCCCATGAGCTGCAGGATCAGGTGGTGGAGCAAGGCAGCATCAGCCCGGCACAACGCCTGGAAATCTATGCCAACGCTTATCGGGTGCGCTTACGGAAAGTGATCGAAACCGACCACCCGGTGCTGTGTACTTATCTGGGTGATGAGTGGTTTGCCAGGTTATGGCAGGGCTATCTTGGGCAACACCCTTCGCAGGTGCGGTCGCTACGGTATTTTTGCCGCGCTCTGCCTGCTTACCTGCGCGGCAACAAACCCTTCTCGGACCATCCGATACTGGCTGAGATTGCCGCGTTTGAGAATATCCTGCTGGACAGTTTTGATGCGCCTGATCAGCGCCGCGTGGATTTTTCGGAAGTACAGGCCCTGCCGGCTGAACAGTGGCCGGGCATGCAGCTGCGGTTACATCCCAGCGTGCAGTTTTTCAGCGCGCACTGGAACAGCGTGGCGAGCTGGCAGGCCATCAAGGCGGAGCGCCCGCCACCGGCCGCCGCCCAGCTGGACGCTGCGGACGCGCAAGCCTGGCTGGTGTGGCGTGATCGTGACCGCTTGACGCAGTTCCGCTCACTGACCGGCCACGAGCATGGTTTACTGGAGGCTATGCTGGCAGGGCGGGATTTCGCCTGGCTGTGCGCCAGCCTGACCGGATATTATCCGGCGCCGCGGATTGGTCAGCGGATGGTTGATTATTTAACCCAGTGGTGTGCTGAAGGGCTGCTTGCCGGTATTAACCAACTGTCCAATAAGGACCCGGGCCGGTTGGACTGATTTAAACCCTGCTTAATCGACGGCCACTTGCTCACCGTCGGTGCTGCTGAGTAACGCAGTGCGCATTTTTCGGCAAATGTCGGCCGCGGCCGCCGATTCCTGGACAGTAATGGCATCGCACATGGTTTTAATAACCTGCTTCTGAATGGCCACGCCCTGCAACGCCAGTTGCCGGCCGCTGGCGGTCAGTTTTACCTGATTCTTGCGTGCGTCAGAATGATGCGGCAGGCGTTGCACCCAATTATTGGCCTGCATTCGTTTGAGGATTCCGGAAACGTTGCTTTTGGCCACCAGGTTGCGCTCGGCAATTTCCTGCTGGGTCTGACCGTCCTTGACCAGCAGCGAGGCGAACACATCATATTGAGCCAGTGTCAGGCCAATCTCCATCAGCCGTCTGGACATCACTTTTTCACATACCTGATAGGTGCTGACCACGGTCAACCAGTCGCTCAGGCCGGCAATGTTTGCCAGCGCATGTGGCTGTTCGGTATCGCCTTGAATTTGGTTCATAGGTGAACTATTATTTGTTCTCATGTGAACTATTATGCCACTTCGCGGGAATAACAGATGTCGATGGTAGCTAAATTAATCAGGCTATGCTTTCAGGTGACTGGCCTGCTGGCCCCCAGGCTGGCCGGATGGGCCGCGTTCAGATTATTTATTCGTCCGATGTCACGGGCCAAAAAACTGCGCCCGGAAATGCAGGCACAGATTGATCACAGCCTGGCGCAGGCTGACAGCCGCCTGGTGGAAACATCGGTGGGGCCGGTGATGCTGCATTGCTGGCGGGCCACTCAGGCCAACAGCAGGCCGGAGCCAAAAGTACTGCTGCTGCACGGCTGGACATCACGCTCAGACTATATGCTCAATTATGTTCCTTTATTGCTGGAGCGTGGGATCACCTGTTATGCCATGGATTTCCCCGCGCATGGCCGTTCACCGGGAAAAACTCTGCAATACTGGCAGGCAGTGGCTGCTATCCAGGAAGTGCAATGGCAAATCGGGCCCTTGACCGCTCAGATAGGACACTCATTCGGAGGCGCCATGAGTATGATGGCAACCCGCATGCCGGATGGTAAACCCTGCGAATCTGCGCCCGGGCATCTGGTGCTGGTCGCCGCGCCGGCCAGTCTGTCCAGTCCGGCTGGCTATCTGGTGCGTCAGCTTGCCCTGTCCAAAGCCGTACAACGGCATTTTGAACAGTTTCTGGTGGCCAATGATCAGCGCCCGATTGAGCAGTTGTCCTGTGCTGATCTGCGCCAGCACTGGTCCGGCAGATTGACCGTCGTGCATGATCAGGGTGATGTTGAAGTCCCTTATGAAAATGCGTTGGAGATCAAAGCGGCCTATCCTCAGGCCGAACTGATCACCACCCAGGGGCTGGGACATCGCCGGATTTTACGCACGCCCGAAGTTTCCGCCCAGATTGTCGAGCGTATCAACGCTGATCTGCTGGCCAGATGCGCGTAACGTAGGATTCCGGAGCGGGATGATAAAAGGCAGTTGATCATCGCCTGCAAGGTGTGTTTAATGAGCTGACGATCAGCGATTTGATGATAGTCATGTCATTACCACTACGCGTCCTGTTTATTGATTTCGATGCCTGGTTTGCCGGTATAGAACAGGCTCTGGACCCTGCTCTACGTGGTCATCCGGTGGCTGTGGTGCCGGTGATGACTGATCGTACCTGCTGTATCGCGACCAGCTATGAAGCCAAGCATATGGGGGTTAAAACCGGCACCAGTGTCTGGGAGGCCAGGCGAATCTGTCCGGATATCAGGCTGGTGTTATCCGACACCAGCCGCTATGTGCACTATCACCAGCAGATGATCAAGGCCATTGAGCAGCACATTCCCGTGTCTAAGGTAGTGTCCATTGATGAAATGGTCTGCAGCCTGACCGGAACCCAACAGCAACCGGAAGCGGCACTGGATATTGCCCGGCGGGTCAAGCTGGCGGTCAGCGAGGTGTTAGCGGTGACCTGTTCCATCGGCATCGCGCCCAACCGGTTTCTGGCCAAAATGGCCTCTAAACTGGATAAACCCGATGGCGTCCGGATTCTGGTGCCGGCTGATCTGCCGCACGCATTCGAGCATCTGGAGCTGAATGACTTAACCGGGATTGGCGGCAGTATGGTGCGGCGTCTGAGGGCTGAGGGGATTGACTCAATCCGGCAACTGTATGCCACCCGACGCGATACTCTGCGTGGTATCTGGGGCGGCATTGAAGGCGAGCGGGTGTATGCGGAACTGCGCGGTCGCAGTGCCTTCCGCCCGCCCACGCAACGGCGCACCGTCGGACATTCCCACGTACTTTCTCCAGACATGCGCCGCCCGGATAAAGCCCTAGCGATACTGCATAAAATGTTGCAGAAAGCCGCTTTCCGCATGCGTGAAATGGGTTACCACACCGGCGGCATGAGCCTCAACCTGCGGCTGGTTGATACCGCTCAGCCGCGCCAGCGAAAAGGCTGGGGTGAATACGGCCGCTTCGCGCCGGTCAACGATACCCGCGATTTGAACTACGTGTTGCGCGCACTTTGGAACCGGCGCCCGAAAGGCAAAAAAATCCTGGCCGTGGGCGTGCAGTTGCACGATCTGATCCCGGACGCCGAGGTCAGTGGTCAGTTATTCACCAACCGTGCTAACAACAGCCAGAGTGATATAGACATGGCGACAGGCAATCTCAGCATGGTCGCCGACGACATCAACAAACGTTTCGGTGCCCAGTCGGTGTTTTTTGGCGGAGCCAAGGAAGGTCTGGCGGGTGCGCCGATGCGGATCGCGTTTACGCAGATTCCCAATCTGGAACTGGAGAGTGATCGGGTGAGGTGATGCGCAGAGGTTTTTCTGCACTCTAATTGGTCATACTGAACGCAGATTAAGAATCTCTTGGGCTGGGTTGATAGGTAGTGATGGGGAGATCCTTCGCTGGTGCTCAGGATGACATCTATGGGTTCTTTGTAAGTGATGGGCATTTTCAATGGTTGCAGTCTCAGCAAAGGCCGTCATTCTGAACGCGGTGAAGAATCTCCCCATGCTATCCGCGTCATTCAGCGCAGTAAGGTTTCGCCGCCCGCTGCGCGAGCTGAGGCGACTCCCTTTTTGTGTAGACAGAAAGGGAGCAAAGAGCCACATCCGGCATTCCGCCCAGCTTCGCTAGGAAGCTGGTGACAGCGCCCTGCGGCCGGGGCACGCCTGCATGTGACATCCCGTCACAGCAGGCTGTCCGCGCCATCCCTGGCACTCCCACCCCCGGCTCCGGACCCTGCCACCAGCCGGAATTGCACGGAGGGTATTTGGATTCTCGTTGCTACGTTTTGTGTGCTAACACTGATGGGTACTGGGTTAATTGAGAGATCTGCATGCTGGGTCTTGACCCGGCCTACGGTACTGTCATCCTATGCTTGCAAATACCTGCTGCTAGTTTCCTACCGCAGCAGGTATTTGCAAGCATAGGATGACAGCTTGGAATACAGAGTATCGCAGGTTGAGCCAAGACCCGGTATGCGGGTCTACTTCCTGGCTACGGCGATCAGGCGCTCGGCGTCAATATTGTAATCACCAGCTTCCCAGTCACCATACAACACCACATCCTCAAAGCCGGCATCGTGCAGACGGTCGGCCAGTTCTACGCCGGAATAAATCGCGTGACTGAATTCCGTACGCTTGACCTGTTCACCGTTGATCAGCAGCCATTCGATGCTGACCCGGGTCATGTTGTCATTGAGTACCGGACGTTCGATCAGGATGCGACCGTCATCATAATCGCGGGCATGCACGGGTTGCAGGTTACGGGTCAGGTATTCTTTGCCGACGGTGTCGATCAGCAGTACGCCCTCAGCATTAAGATTGCTGTGACACTGGCGCAACAGTTCAAGATTGTCCTGTTCATCGTCAAAATAGCCGAACGAAGTCCACAGCGAGGTGATCAGGTCGTAATGCCCGGGGCGGGAGAAAGTGCGCATGTCCTGGTGCAGAATTTCAATTTGACTGGCTTCCACATCGCTGGCCGCCATCGCGCTGCGCAGTTTGTCCAGCAGCAGGGCGCTGCTGTCCAGCGCGGTAACCCGGCAGCCGCGTTGTGCCAGTGGCAGGGCGTGGCGGCCCGGACCGCAACCCAGATCGAGAATTCTTTCCGGCAGGTAACCCAGATAGGCAAACAAGGCATCGATCTGCTGCTCAGCGCGCTGAAAGTCTGTGCTGGAAAACATACAATCGTAAAAATCCTGCCACAGTTGTTCGTCAAAAAACCAGTTATCCTGCATGCTTCATTTACCTGCTTATAAAAAACGCCGCGAAAAAATTTCGCCAAGAACGCTATTGTTAGCCATCGCAGCGCTGATGGCTACCGTGCTGTTAGCGGCTCTGGCCGGTTGCACGAGCGTACGCTGGACGTTTCAGGCGGTGGGCGGGCATCTGGATTTATTGTCAAAGCGTGAGCCGATCAGTGAACTGCTCGGCGACCCGGATACGCCGGAGGCTTTGCGCGCTAAGCTGGAACTGGCGTTGCGGCTGCGGAATTTCGCCAGTGCGGAGCTGGGTTTGCCGGATAATGGCAGTTACCGCAGCTATGCCGATCTGCAGCGCGATGCGGTGGTCTGGAATGTGATCGCAACCCCGCCACTGTCTTTGCAACCACATACCTGGTGTTATCCACTGGCTGGCTGCCTGGCTTATCGTGGCTGGTACCGGCGCAGTTCAGCGCTGCGTGAAGCACGGCAGCTGCATGCCCGGGAACTGGATGTGCTGATCAGTCCGGCAACGGCTTATTCAACCCTGGGTTGGTTTGATGATCCGGTGCTCAACACCATGCTGGCGTATTCAGATGATTATCTGGAACCGGTGCTGGGCAGTCTGATTTTTCACGAACTGGCCCATCAGCAACTGTTTGTGGCCGGTTCCACCGGGTTTAACGAAGCCTTTGCGGAAACCGTTGCCAACGAGGGCGTGGCGCGCTGGCTACGCCTGCATCGGTCACCAGCGGATCAGGCGCCTGATCCGCTGCTGCTGCGCTGGCAGGCCTGGCAGCAGGCGGACAGCGTGGTTAATCAACTGCTGACATCCGCACGCAGTCAGTTGCAGCGGATCTATGCCCAGGCGGCGGATCGCGCCAGCCCTGATCAGGAACAGGCACTGCAGGCCAAACAGCAGGTGTTTATGGATCTGCGCCTGGCCTATCTGGATGAACTCGGCGCCGCTGAGTTGAATCCGGACCTGCTGCGCGGCCTGCTGGCCTGGCGAGAATGGTTTGCACAGCCGTTGAACAACGCCCATTTAGCACTGCAGGCGACTTATCAGCAGGGCGTGGCGGCGTTTACTGAACTGCTGATTTGCAACCGTTATGACCTGGCTGCCTTTTACCAGGCTGCCGTCAGCATTGGCGAGTGGCCCGCCGCACAACGCGAGGCCTGGCTGCAAGGTGGTTACCCCAATCCGGCTGTGCTGTGTGCAGCGCAATGAAACTGGGCTTACAATAGCAGCTTATTTTTTCGTTGGATTTCCTGTTGCCTGTCAGCCATACCCTCCGAGCGAGTCTGTTGATCCTGTGTGTGATCGCGACCGGCGCTGCGGCACAATTCAGTGGTATCAACCAGGGCGATAGTGACAGCACCGCGGTGGCCGCCACCTGCACCGATGATGTACGCATGAATCGCAGCGGCCCCACACCCAACCGCGTTGGTCAGCCGGTCTACGTGAATGCCGATGAAATTGATCTGGAGCGTTTCGGACAGTCGGAGTTTATCGGCAGCGTATTGCTGGAGCGTGCTGATCAGCAGGTCGAGACGGGCCGGCTGCTGTATGACCGCAGTATCGGCGAGGTGGTCCTGCCCGAAGCGTTGAGCTACCGCGATCAGGATTACGTGGTGCGCGCGCAGAATGCCGCCTACGTTATCGCCGACGGCAGCGCCAGTTTCAATGAAGTCGAATTTGAAGTGGTTGGCAGTACCGCCAATGGCAGGGCGCAGAGCGTGTTGCTGGAATCGGGGGGGATTGCCCGCCTGACCAGTATTGATTTTACCACCTGCCCGGGTGACGAGCCTGCCTGGGAGTTATCCGCCGCGCGGGTCAAGCTGGATCGTGAAGCCGGCGTGGGCACCGCGCGTAATGCCACCCTGCGTTTTCAGGGTGTGCCGCTGATGTTTCTGCCGTGGATCAGTTTTCCCCTGGATGACCGGCGCAAATCCGGTTTTCTGTATCCCAGTTTCAGCACCACATCGGATAACGGGGTGGCGTTTGCATGGCCGTATTACTGGAATATTGCACCCAATATGGACGCTACGATTATCCCCCGTTTTATTTCCGGCCGCGGTGCGGCGCTGGGGGCGGAGTATCGGTTTTTGACTTCCCGCGCCAATGGCGTGCTGGACGGTGACTATCTGCCCGGGGATGACGAGTTTGCCGGCCGGGACCGCTATCGTTACCGCACTCAGGCTAACTATCGGTTGGGGCGCGGCATTGTGTCACGTTTGAATGTGCATCGAGTCAGTGACGAAGATTACTTTTTGAACTTTGGCGCGGATATCAACGAAACGACCATTTCGTTTTTGCGCAGTGACTTTGGTTTGTATGCCAGCGGCCGTGGCTGGAATACCGCGCTGGTGTTTGATGATTTCCAGGAACTGGACAGCAGTATTCCCGATACCGCCGAACCTTATTCACGCTTACCCCGGTTGACCGCCGACTGGCGTTACAACATCGTCGGTAATCTGGATTTTGTACTGGACAGTGAAGCGGTTTACTTCGAACGCGATGTCGGACCGGTGGGTGGACGGCTGGATATCTATCCGACGGTCGAATGGCGCTACGAGCGTCCCGGCTGGTTTATCGAGCCGCGCGCAGGCTTCCGCTATACCGCCTACACCCTGAGTGATCTGGATGAATCGACCGTGCCGTTGCTGGATAGCAGCCCGTCCCGGGCAGTACCAATTTTAAGCATCGACGGGGGGCTGATTTTTGAGCGCGATTTGGACAGTGGTGACCGGATCACGCTGGAACCGCGGCTGTTTTACGCCTACGTACCGTTTGAGGAGCAGAACGATCTGCCGGATTTTGATACCGCCGAACTCACCTTCGGTGTCAGTCAGCTGTTTAACACCAATCGTTTTACCGGTGCTGATCGGCAGTCCGATACCAACCAGCTGTCCTGGGCGGTAACTTCGCGTTTGATCGATGGCAATACCGGTCGTCAGTATCTGGATGTCACCCTCGGGCAGATTCTGTTTTTTGAAGATCAGCAGGTACAGTTACCCGGCGTGGCGGCCACCAGTTTTGAGAGCTCGGCGGTGCTGGCGGAAGTCAATTACCGGCCGTTTTCCAACTGGGCGGTTACCGCCGGAATTCAATATGACCCGGAAGACACCGAGATTGACGTCGGCTTGCTGGGTTTGAGCTATATCGGCGAGAGTGGTTTGCGGGTCCAGACCGGCTATCGTTTCCGCACCCGGCAGGTCGACCAGTTCGACGTACGGGTGCGTTATCCGATTTCCGATTCCTGGAATCTGCTTGGCCGCTGGAACTATTCCTTCCGCGATAACACCACGCTGGAAGCGGTACTGGGTTTTGAATACGAGAGCTGCTGCTGGGCTTTGCAACTCATTGGCCGCGAATTTGTCAATGCTCGTGATGGCAGTGATCAGGTGGGGGTGTTTGTGGAACTGCACTTGAAAGGTCTGGGTAGCCTGGGCCGGCAGCCATACGATTTATTTGGAATTAATCAACGTAATTTCTAGCTACGGACAGGGCTGTTTAACTGCAGCCATACAAGAGCGATTTTATACTGTAACAAGCGTTTTTTGGAGTTTGGTAATGAACAGATGTTTAGTAGGTTTGGTTTTGATATTGTCGACGTTGATGGTGTCTTTAACCGCGCTGGCGCAAAGTGATTTTATCCGCGCCCGCGAGGATGCTCCGGTTAATCCGCCCGCCGCCAGTGAACCCGCTCCAGTCAGTCCAGCGGAAGCTGATGCTCCGCCCGCCGACGCGCAAACCACGGAGCCGGACAGCAATCAGCAACGCGCTATTCTGCCGGTTGACGCCAGCAGTATTGACCGTATTGTGGCGGTTGCCGAGGAAGACGTTATTCTGGAAAGTGAGCTGGAACTGAGCATGCAGGGCGTGCGTGATCAGGTCCAGGCCCGGGGCGGTTCGATGCCTCCGGAGGCGCTGTTGCGCGAGCAGGTGCTGGAGCGCATGGTGATGAACAAACTGCAGGTTCAGCGTGCGCTGGGCACCGGTATCCGGGTGAGTGACACCGACGTCGATCAGGCGCTGGGCGCGGTGGCCCAGCAGAACAATATCAGTATTCTGCAGTTGCGCCAGACGTTGGAAAATGATGGCTTTAACTTTTCCGACTTCCGTGATGAATTGCGTGATGAGCTGCTGATCAACCGCATGCGTGAGCGGGTCAGCGATTCGATCCCTGAAATTACCGATACGGAAATTGAGATTTTGCTGGCTTCGGACCGCTTCGGCGGTGCGCAATATAATCTGTCGCATATCCTGATCGGAGTGACCGATGGCGCCACTCCGGCGGAAGTTCAGAGCGCTCAGCAGGAAGTTCGCGATGTGTATGAACGTTTGCAGAACGGCCTGGAGTTTACCGCCGCGGCCATCAGTTTTTCGGATGCGCAGGATGCTTTGGACGGAGGCGTCATTGGCTGGCGTGATTTGAATACCATGCCGAAGGTATTCGCCACCACCATTGAGGATCTGCAAGCCGGTCAGTTCAGTGAACCGATCCGCAGTCCGGTGGGTTATCACATCCTGTACCTGAATGACCGGCGCGATGAATCCAGCGTGGTGGTTGAAGAAGTCAAAGTCCGGCATATGATGGTGGCCATCAATGAACTGATGAGCAGTGATGAAGCCCGTAAGCACATCATGGAAATGAAATCCGAACTGGATAACGGTGGTGATTTTGAGGAAATGGCGCGTCGTAATTCCGATGACAAACTGACTGCTAATCTGGGTGGTAACATGGGCTGGATCCAGCCTGCCCAGTATGGCCCGCGCTTTCAACAGATTGTTGACAGTCTGGAACAAGGTCAAATCAGTGAGCCATTCCAGGATGAGTCCGGCTGGCATCTGGTCAAAGTAGATGGTGAGCGCGAATCGGATGTGACTGACCTGGCCCTGCGCGCGCGCGCGCGGGAAACCATCAGAACCCAAAAAGCCGAGGAAGAATATGATCGCTTTTTGCGCCGCCTGCGTGACGAATCCTACGTTGATATCCGTCTCTAGGCGGACGCCAGGGCGCTATCTGCATTTAATCAATCAGACAGTGGCGGCATGCTAGATTCCAAGCTGCCGCATTTGCTGCTGACCCCCGGTGAACCGGCCGGAATCGGTCCCGAACTGGTACTGCGGCTGGCCACTCAGTCCTGGGCGGCACAGTTGACCGCGGTGGCTGATTACGACTGGCTGCGACAGGTTGCGCAGCGCTTGAGCATTCCGGTTGAGTTGTACCCGGCTGATACGCAAACAGCAGCCCGGCAGGAACATCAGCCGGGCCGCCTGGCTGTCCAGCATGTTCCCCTGGCGGTTGCGCCGGTCCCCGGAGAACTTAACACCGACAACGCACGCTACGTGCTCAGTTGTCTGGATGTTGCGGTGGACTGGTGCGCCAGCCAGCCACACACCGCTTTAATCACGGGCCCGGTGCATAAAGGCATCATCAACGATGCCGGTATTGCGTTTACCGGACATACTGAATATCTGGCTCGCCGCCTGGGGGTTGAGCAGGTGGTCATGATGCTGGCTGACAAAGATCTGCGGGTGGCGCTGGTGACCACCCATCTGCCGCTTAAACAGGTACCCGCGGCGATTACCCGGGAACGCCTGCAATGTTGCATCCGGATATTGCAGCATGACCTGCAGCAGCGCTTTGGTCTGGAGCAGCCGCGTATCCTGGTGCTGGGTCTGAATCCGCATGCCGGTGAGCAGGGCCATCTCGGCCAAGAGGAGCAGGTGATTATTGCGCCATTGCTGTCAGAACTGGTGCAGCAGGGAGTCGCTGTGAGCGGCCCGGTGCCCGCCGATACCGCGTTTTCCGACCGCCAACTGGCTGGTTGTGACGTGGTATTGGCGATGTATCACGATCAGGGTCTGACGCCCATTAAAGCCCGCAGTTTTGGACATATTGCCAATATCACGCTGGGTTTGCCGGTGATTCGAACTTCAGTGGATCACGGCACGGCTTTGGATCTGGCCGCTTTGCCCGCGGATACCGATCCACAGCATCGGGCCAGCGCGGACAGTCTGGTATTTGCCTGTCATCAGGCACTGGCGATGTGCCGGTCGGCCGATATCCAATGAGCAAAACTGCTCGGGGTGGTCAGTATGTCTGACGGAACCGCCACCCGGCACCAACCGCGCCGCCGTTTTGGGCAGAACTTTTTACGTGATCAACGGATTATCCAGCAGATCATATCATCGGCTGGTATTCAGCCTGACGATACGGTGGTGGAAATCGGGCCAGGTGAGGGCGCGCTGACCAGACATCTGCTGCTTCAGTGTCAGCGTCTGATCGTGATCGAGCTGGATCGTGACCTGGCCGCCAGATTGCGCCGGCAGTATGCCGGCGATCAGCTGGAAGTGATCGAACAGGATGCCCTGCAAGCTGATTTATCCGCTTTGACGGCGCAGCCATATCGTTTATTGGGCAACCTGCCTTACAACATTTCGACTCCTTTGCTGTTTCACTTTTTTGATCATATCGGCGCCTGGCAGGACGCCCATATCATGTTGCAGAAGGAAGTGGCCGTGCGGATGACCGCGGCTGTCGGCAGTTCTGAATACAGCCGTTTAACAGTTATGACCGGTTTGTATGTGGATGCAGAGATTGTTTTTGACGTACCGCCGGAGGCTTTTTACCCGGCCCCTAAAGTAACCTCCAGCATCGTGCGTCTACGCCCCTCAGACAACCCATTGCCGGGACCTGGGTGGCGCCGGAGCTTCTCTGAGCTGGTTAAAACCGCCTTCGCGCAACGCCGCAAAACTCTAGCGAATAACTTCAAGGGCGTACTTGATCGTGAGCTCATTGAACGCGCGGATATTGATCCCGGACGGCGTGCGCAAACGCTGAGTGTCAGCGATTTCAAACGTTTGCTTCAAATCCAGCGCGAGGGCTGCGCAGGTAGCTGAAAAACAGTATCCTAGACAGCTGATAATGCTGATAAGGACTGGCATACCGATAAGCGCCGAGCTGCCCGAACCAGGCTGAACGACCGGTCTGATACTGGTTTCAGGCTGACCGTATCTATGCTGTTAAACGCTTAAGCCAAGCAATCCTGCTATGAGTATTTATGCCATCGGCGATATCCAGGGGTGCTATACCGCATTCTGTAAACTGCTGGATAAGCTTAAATTTGATCCTGCCGTTGACCGCTTATGGCTGGTGGGTGATCTGGTCAATCGGGGCGGCAAATCGCTGGAGGTTTTACGCCAGATTCATACCATCCGGGATTCAGTAAGCTGTGTGCTGGGTAATCATGATCTACATCTGCTGGCCGCTGCTGAGGTCAAGACCGGACGGCATCGGAACCCGGAATTTACCCGGATTTTTCGCGCCTCGGATGGTGACGAATTATTAGACTGGTTACGTCAACAACCGCTGTTGAGGGTCGACGATGAGCGTCGTCTGATTCTGGTGCATGCCGGACTGGCCCCTGGCTGGACAGTCAAAAAAGCCCAGCGGCTGGCAGCCAAGGTGAGTGAGCGACTGGCCGGCAAGCCTAAACAGCGGCGGCGATTCTACACCGCGATGTATGGTGATCGTCCGGCGGTGTGGCAGCCGGGTCTGAATGCTGAAGATGAGTTGCGGGTAATCACCAACACGCTGACCCGGATGCGCTATTGCGCTCCGGATGGGTTGATGTCGTTAACGGATAACGGGCCGCCGGGCACCCAGAAAAAAGGCTATCAACCCTGGTTTACACAGCTTCGGCGCAGCAGCGACTACACCATCATTTTCGGGCACTGGTCTACCCTCGGGCTGTATTTTGGTCACCAGGCGGTGTGTCTGGACAGCGGTTGTGTATGGGGGGGTAAGTTAACTGCCCTGCGAATCGGAGAAAAATTTGATCTTATTCAGGTAAAAGGGCAGACCGGCTAAGCTATCGGGGTGGCGGTGATGAATCCGGATCAGATCAACCTGGGTAACTGACGCCAGCCGCAAGGCGGCCGGCGCCGATAATGCAACAACCTGACTGCTGGTCGCCTGTCAGGTGGCCTCTCAGGGTGCTTGCCTAGAGGCTTTGCTCGAATTTACGCACCTGCTCGCGTGCTTCGTCTTTGCTGATGCCGTATTTTTCCTGAACTTTACCGATCAGATAATCACTATGGCCTTCTGCTTCCTGCAGGTCATCATCGGTCAATGCGCCCCAGTGCTCTTTGATCCGGCCCTTGAGCTGCTTCCATTTTCCTTGAATACGATCATTATCCACAATATTCTCCTTACTCTCAGTTATGCTCAAAATTACTGATGACTGGCATCATCGTTATCGTCCGCATCTTCGGCGGCTTCTTCAAGTTTTTCACCGGCCTGCTCAAAGCCGCGCTGGATTGACTCACCAGCGTCTTCCAGAGCATCGGCGGTGGCCTCACCGGCATCTTCCAGTGCTTCCAGCGTATTTTCACCCGCTTCTTCCAGGGATTCGCCGGCACGTTCCAATGCATTGTCAATATTTTCGCCGGCCTGTTCGACAGAGCCATTGTCTTCACAGGCGGCCAGCAAGGTTGCTAGTACGATAATGCCGATGGTTTTCAAAATAGTAGACATACAATACTCCCGTTTATATGGTTAGGTTTATGCTTCCCTGACACGCCTGCTGACATATCAGGTTCCGGGTGCCTGCCGGGCAGGCACTGGTATCTCAACAAGCCAATATCAACTACGTTCCGGTACCGGTTGATCATCGTAGGAAATAATAATTTCCACCCGGCGGTTCTGCGCTCTGCCGGTCTCAGTGTTATTGCTGGCTAACGGGAATTCCTCGCCGTAACCACGCGTCATGATCCTGTCAGCGGCGACACCATTGGTAATCAATGCGTCGCGTACCGAGCCAGCCCGCTGTTCAGACAAATTCTGGTTGTAGGTGTCTGAACCCACGCTGTCGGTAAAGCCTTCGATACTGACCTGACGGTTGGGATAGGCACTTAAGAAATCAGCCAGTTTGGCCATTTGCCGTTCCGCGCCTGATTTCAGGTCCGCGGCATTAAAATCAAACAATACATCCTGCAGTGTTAACTGCAGGCCGCGTTCAGTTTCCTTGGCCTGCAGCTCTTCAACCTGACGGCGCAGTTCAGCCAATTCGCGTTGAGCCTGCTGGGCTTCAGCCGCTGCTGCTTCCGCCCGGGCTTCCGCCTGAGCGCGCTGCTGTTCCGCTGCAAGACGCTGCTGTTCCGCCTCAATACGCTGACGCTCGGCAGCCAGCTGCTGCTGTTCCGCCAACTCGCGCCGCTGTTCGGCGGCCAGGCGTTCCTGGCGGGCTTCGGCGGCTTCGGCCGCGGACAGTGCCGCTTGTTGTGCCGCGCTGGCAGCCTGTGCCGCTGATCTTGCTTCCGCCAGTTCCGCCCGCACGGCGCGTGCCTGTAATTGCAGCTGTTCACGTTGCTCCGCCAGCTCGGTACTGCTGGCCTGCAGGGCTTTAACACTGGTCTGGGCTTCGGCGATATCCAGCTGGCGCTGGGCTACATAGAGATGATGCCGGAACTGGCTGCTGACGCCTGATTCGCGCCAGGTAGAAGTGGCCTGGCCGACCGCGTTGGCGGCGATATCCAGTTGAGTGCCTGCATAGCGTTGGGTGGTGGTGTCGTTTTCCAATGCCAGCAAACGTTGCTGTGCCGCGACCAGTTCTGAATTGGTTTCGCGGGGGGTGGTGGCGCAACCCAGCAACAGGGCTGTGGTGAATAGCGCAATAATGGTATTACGTAACATGATCGTGGCTCCTGATGATGTTCGATTAATCAATGGTGACCGGATACCGGTCCAAATTTATATGCAATGGCTTACAGCCAACGATGCAGTTCAGCGCGCAGCGTTAATTTCCTGCTGCAGCGCATTGATCCCTGCCTGGATTTCATCAACCAGTCTTTGCTGAGTAATGCGGTCAGCCTGCAGACGGGCCAGACGGGCATCCAGTTCGGCTTCGTGTGCCAGGGTTTCAGCGCGGGTTGCTTCGCGGTCACTGATGGCATTCTCAGCGGAAGCAATCTTGTCTTCGGCACGCTGAAAAAGGGCCGGGACCAGGCTTTCAGCGTCACTGACCCTGGCCTGCTGAAGGGCTGCTTTGGCTGCGCCCAGCTGTTCGCTGGCGGGCTCAATGGTGTTGCGGGTTGCACAGGCGGTCACGGTCAGTAGTAACAGTAATAATAGAGCGATATTTGTTCTAATCATGGTCATACGAGAATACTCCTGCCTATCTGGTTAAAACTTAAACTGTATGAAGGGGTTAATGCTTAAATCCTGGCTGAGTACTGGTGATGCCGGTCTTGTTTTACAAGGCACATGCTGTGTTTGTCACCAGAAATTAACAATGTTAAACATTGTCAGCAAAAGCTGGACTGGTAGCAGCCAGTCGCGATTAGCGCCAGCCCAATAACCTGCTGGCGAATTCCAGCATTGCTGATGTATTGCTGTTGCCTTTGCTGCTGGCGCCAGCCCGTAAACCAGCCGCGAAGGCCTGGGCCAGCAACTGCTTCTGAGCGTATGGTTGCTGCTGTGTCAGCAAGCGTAATTTTTGCCGGGCCTGGGCAACACTGGGCCGATGTGGCCTGGTTTTATTCCTGATCAGCATAACGTTGTGCAAGGCTGATCAATAGCCAGGCGATCAGCAGCGCGGTCAATCCGCACAGACAGGCGGCCAGGGCCGCCGGGACCAGCGTTGCCAGCCACCCGTATAGGGAGTAAATCAACAACAACCCGCCGGCGGTCAGCATGGCAGCTGCCGCCAGCACCATGCCCAGTGCCACGCCAAGCCGCAAAAACTGCTGCTTAGCCTGTCTGATCTCCGCCTGTATCAGCTCGATGACAGCGATCAGTATTTCTGCCAGGTAATTCAGAACTTAACTCCGGTCGAGCAATTTGCTGATAATAAAGCCAATCGCAAAAGCCGTGGCTACACTGGTCAAAGGCCGCTCACTGACTTCAGTCTGCAGGTTATCCAATTGGCCGGCGCCCTGATTTTTTGCCTTGTTGATAGCACTGCGCAGTTTTTCCAATTGCTGTTCAGCGGTTTCCTTGGCGGATTCACCTGCCTGGGATATTTTGTCCAGTCCCAGTGAGCGCAGGCTGGCTGCCAAAGAGGAGACATCGCCGTGCAGCTGGCTAAGATCTTCACGTACGCTGTCCAACTGTTTTTGTACATCTTTCTCAGGCATAAATATTTCTCCTAAATAGTTTTCTCGGTCAATAATTTTTTAGCCCGAAGTACCTCGGGCTTGGCCATGCCGGCGGTCAGCACATAACGCATCGCTTCATCCAATGGTATATCTATGGTGGTCACCTTGGATCTGGAAATGGTGATGGTGTAGCCGCCGATCTGATAGCTCATCGGCAGATAGACCATAATCATGTCATTAGCCCGTCCAGTTGTGGCCGGTGAGTGTATATCGCAACTGGATGTGACGAATCCCATCAGATTGGCTTCCACGCCGGCGATGTTCAGATTCACCAGGACCACTTCATGAAAGTCGTCCTGTCCAGGCTTGGCAAAAAATTCAGTCAGATCTTTTAATGAGCTATAAATACCTTTAATGACAGGTATGCGGTAGAAAACCTGTTCACTGTAATCCAACGTCCGCTGCAGCAATAAGGACTTGGTCATCAAACCCAGAAAAAATACCAGCACCAGACCGGTTAGCAGGCCCAGCCCGGGCACGTACCAGGCATCGGGTATAAGCACCAGCAGTAAACCGCCCACAAAGGATTCAGCCGCCCGGCCCAGCCATATCACCAGATACACGGTCAGTATCATGGGCAATATGGTCAACAGCCCGGTCAGTAATGTGCGCCAGATGTAACGGTAAGTCATTGCCCTGCTATCTGAATGGCGGTGAGTTAAAAAAGCCGACGCTAAGAAACGCCGGCTTTACGGTCAGGATAAACCTGACGCAATTTAATCAGCCGTCAGTGGCATCATCGATTTCATCACCGACTTCTTCGGCGGCTTCATCAATGCTCTCACCAGCTTCTTCCATTGGTCCATCGTTATCGCATGCGGTTAAGCCGAGACAGGCTATCAGCATCAGCAGATACAGGCTTCTGGTTAAAAATTTCATGATATATATCCTATGGTTTTAAATTAATTATCACTTCGTACAACAATTAAACTTAACGGTTAATCGGAACTGCTAAATTCTAGGGCCGCGTCCGCGCACCGCATTGGCGATCAGGCTAATGACGAACAATACCAGGAAAATGAAAAAGATAATTTTTGCTATGGATGCCGCACCTGCAGCAATACCGGAAAAACCAAAGACAGCAGCAATGACTGCAATAATGAAAAAAGTTAACGCCCAGCTCAACATGACAGCACCTCTTCAGTTATTTTAGAGCGCCAAGACTAACACGAATATGTTAAATGTGCATTAAATAATAACGAATATAACCTATGTTAAAGATTCCTTCTGAAGGGTTGAATTAAGCGTGCGGCGGTAGTCAGTAAAGCGGGTCTTTTGCGCAGATTCCGCTGGTTAAATTCGATGGATTGCTGCAAGTCGTGGTTGAAATCCTGGAGCAGCGTCTGCATCGCTTCGCCCTGCTTTAACAGCAGGCTGATTTCATCGTCCTTGCGCTGCGAGCGCTGGTTAAAATTAATTGAGCCTACAATGGCTATCTGTTCGTCAACAAGAATGCATTTGGTATGAATCAAGGTCGGCTGATAAGCGTGGATGCGAATGCCGTGGCTGACCAGCCTGGCCAGACTGCCATGTGCCGCCAGGGCGGCTAGTTTGGAGTCCGAGCGGGATGCTTCCGGAATAATGATTTCAATATTCACGCCGCGTTGTTGAGCCGCGATCAGATTGTTCTGCAAGTTATTGTCCGGGACAAAATAGGGCGTAGAAATACGCAGGCTGTGTTCAGCTGCATGGATCGCTGTTAATAGCAAAGTGCCGGCCGAGCTCCAGTAGTCACTGGCCGTGGATGCCACCACCATAATAGCCTGCTCGCCACAGCCAGGCTGCGGGTTATCGGCCACCAGCGTGAATAAACTGGCATCGTCAGGGCCTGCTTCCAGCCAGTTTTCCAGAAAAGCTGCGCGAATAGGGGTGACCGCCGGTCCCCGCACGCTAAAATGGGTTTCCCGCCAGTTTTCCGGTTTGTCCGCGTTGCCGGTCCATTGCTGGGCAATACCGACCCCGCCGGTAAATGCCAGTTGGCCATCGCAGACCATGATCTTGCGATGGGTGCGTTTGAAATTCTGCCAGAAACGCACTGTGCGCAATGGCCGAAACCAGCGCAGTTGGCAGTTTTTTGTCAGTAACTGGCGGGCCTGGCGGTCCATGCTGGCCGCACCAAAGCTGTCCAGCAGCACGCGCACAACCACGCCGCGTTGCGCCGCCTGTGCGAGATGGCGGGCAAACTCAATGGCGATCTCACCCTGCCAGTATACAAAGGTCAAAAACTCAATATTGTCTTGTGCCTGGTCAATGGCATCGAGCATCGCAGGAAAAATAGCATCACCATTGCGTAATACCCGGACCTGGTTACCCTCGATAAATGTCGAGCCCATACAGGCACTGAAAAAATCGCTGACCGAAGCTGAGTCCGATGTTATTGATGGTGGTTGATCTGACATTAACCGACTCGTCCGAACAGCAGAGAAATAACCCGTCTCAAGCGGCGCTGATGCCGTTCAATCCGACGCATCGCCCGGCATATTCTTGCCATCAAGCTGCTTCTTGGCGGCGTAAAATACATTCAGTACAAACAGTGCGGTCAGGCTCAGGGCAATGGCAATAATCCATTGCTGCAATGCGCAGGCAGCGCCGACAGCTCCCAGTATCCAGATACAGGCGGCTGAGGCGGTGCCGCGTACCCGGTCATTGCTTTTCAAAATCGCGCCGCCACCCAGAAAACCGATCCCGCCCAGCAGGCCCTGAATAATCCGCGCCAGCGCATCAGGATTGTCCATGCCGATAAACTGCACACCGATCAGCACATAAGCGCAGGCGCCCAGTGAAACCAGCGGATAGGTACGCAGTCCCATGATGCGGCTATGCATCTCGCGATTGATTGCAATCGGCAATGCCAGCACAAAAGCTGTAAAAAGGGTCAGACCCTGTTGCCATTCGAGCATCTTAATCGTCCTTGTAGGTAATACGCAGTCGTCGTTTGAACAGCCATCCATCCAGCATCGATAGTGGCGCAACAGCGGCAATCAACCAAAAACCCAGTTTGAGTTCAAGCTGAGCGAAGTCGGCCAGCTTGATGACTACAATGATCAAGGCAAAAACATACACTTCCCACATCGCCCACTTTTCCAGTCCGAAGCTGAATTTGATCAAACGCCTGGAGGGCCGTTGTTGCAGCCGGGTGATGGAAAGCGCCACAAAGCGAAGCAACGGTAACAGGATAACAAACAGCGCGATGACCAGTGGCAACAGATACTCACCCTGTGCCATCATCCGGGGTAATGCGGTAATAACAGAGTATTGCTTATCCCAGAAAACCCATTTTTCCACCTGAAACAGAGGCAAGGTGATGCCCAGAAAAAAAACCAGCAGAGTAAGCAGTCCGATACTGATCCCCAACATCCTTGCCGGCACCGAAATATGCTTGACTTCAAGTATCACTTCAACCTTCAGCTGGCGCCGTAAAAACACGCTGGCCAGCATCGACAATATGATCGCCAGACCAAATATATAAATACCGGATTCGGGTATGGTTTTGTTGAGTAATTCCAGATGCGCGGCGCCGATGGTGATGGTGACCACAAACACATCCAGCATTGACCACTTGCCCAGAATCTCCAGCCAGTGCATGCCCTGACTGGCCATCGATTCAGTTAATTTTGTCAGCCACATGAATAACATGGCTGCCAGTTTGGTGATTGGGAATACCGCGGAAAATAACAGGATGATCAGCATGAATACCGGACTGCCCTGGCGGCCCAGATTCAGTGCGCCACCGATAATCGAGAACGACTGCAGATCCTGGGCCAGGCGGTCATTGGTAAAGGCGGGGATGGTCAAACCTGTCAGCAACAAAATGATGGCGCTGCTCAGGGTCAATAAAAACCAATAATCGTTTGGGCCAAACTGGAGTTGGCGGATATCGGCTTCGATTTGCATAGCCTGACAGTCTATCGCAGATTAATCACAAAATGTGTCGCCTGGGCCAGTCTGTGCAGTCCGGCACCCAGAACCCCAAGGTCCAGAACCCCGGCATCCAGGAACAATAAGCTACTGTTCATCAATCTGCTTATCAGTATCACCGTCATCACCGCCGTCTTCAGATGTCTGCTGGCTGAAATCGATGCTGTCATCTACGCTGGGGTTGATGGCCTGGATAAAAGCATTGCGCAGGATATTGATGATCGTGGCAAAGATATCGGTCTCAAAATCGTTCAGATTGCCGGATACCGGAATCCGGGTGGCGATCTGGTCACGCGGCTGATTTTCAAAAATCTCGCCGAACACATCCACCAGATTTTCCCAGATAACCTGGAAGGGATTGTCACCATCCTGTGCTACATCGGCTTTCCAGTTGAACACATTAAGATTTTTAATTACCGGCTTGATATAGCCGTCGAGTTGTCCGTTTTCGGCCACCAGTTCGCTGGCCAGCGCGAGCGTGCCGCCTTCGGCATCAAACGGTGCGTAGGTCTTGATCAGACTGTCAAGTTTGCTCAGCGATAAAGGCTCAAACTCCAGATTAAAGTCAAAATCCGTGCGGCTCTGCTGGGGATTCAGGCGCATCTCCAGCGACAACTCGCTTTGCTCTTCGATCAGTCCGCTGGCGGTAATGCTGGCGATCAGGGTTTCGCTGATTTCCAGACTGTTGGTAAAGTTGCTGGCAATGGCATTAAAACCGGTCATGGACAGATCGACCGGGGTCTCACTGTGATAATTATGAAACCGCACCGTGCCGTCATGCACCTCGATGCGGTCAATCCGGAAAGGCACCAGATTGTTGGTCAGGGAAACCCAGTTGGCATCTGCGCCGGTCTGATCAGGTTGTTCGGCCGGGCTGTCAATTAAATGGATAATCGGTTGCCGCAGATCAATTTCAGCCACCAGGTGACCGCGCAGCAGTTGGCGCCAGAAGATCGAGAAATCAATGGTGGCGGCATCCAGCAAGGGGTCTTCCAGTTCAACATCGGTGCGCCAGATTTCCAGCCCTTCAACCTGATAGGCGCCCCGCCACAAATGCACGTCGACGTCATCAATTTTGCCGGTATGATTGTCCAACTGGTTGATCTGGGCATTGACATAATCGGTCAGGTAATAAGGCAGGTAGATGCGCAGGCCGATCAGGATCAGTACGATGCCGGCCAGAATCAGTAGCAGCAAATAACGTTTCTTCATGCTGTTCTGTGTAGTTGGTTTAACCAGTTAACTATAGCGCAATTGAATGAAGGTCAAGCGCTCGGACCGGCCAGGATTACTGATCGTTCAGGCGGTTGCGGTCCGCAGCGCGGTGCGCATGTCGGTTATGGTGGCAGCGTAGTCAGCACTGCCAAAGATGGCTGAGCCCGCGACGAAAGTATCCGCGCCGGCAGCGGCAACCTGCGCGATATTGTCGGTTTTGACTCCGCCATCGACTTCCAGGCGGATGTTTCTGCCACAGTTATCCAGCAGACTGCGTACCCGCGCAATCCTGTCTAACACCCGTGGGATAAAAGCCTGCCCGCCAAAACCCGGGTTAACTGACATCATCAGGACCAGATCCAGCTGCTCCAGCGTATCATCCAGCCACTGCAGCGGCGTGGCGGGGTTCAGCACCAGTCCGGCCTGACAGCCGTGTTCGCGGATAATCTGAATGGTGCGGTCCACATGCCGGCTGGCCTCCGGGTGAAAACTGATGGTGCTGGCGCCTGCCCGGGCAAATTCGGGCACCAGCGCATCCACTGGCTCAACCATCAGATGCACGTCGATCGGTGCGCTGATGCCGAAGTCGCGCAGGGCCTTACAGACCATCGGTCCGATCGTCAGGTTGGGGACATAATGATTATCCATAACATCAAAATGTACCCAGTCAGCGCCGGCATCCAGTACCGCCTGAGTATCGGCCCCCAGCCGGGCAAAGTCGGCGGACAGTATAGAAGGGGCAATCACGTAGGGTTGTTGCATAAATGGTCTCGATTAGCGGTATGGTAGCGATAAGGGTCCGGGAAGTTAACGAAAGTTGCGCTGTTTGCGGATCTGATCATACGCAGCACGCACCACACGGACTTGCTCGTGAGCGTATTCGCGCATTTTTACCGGCACCTCGCGCCCCGACATTTTGTCCGGATGATAACGCGACATCAAGCGGCGATAGGCTTGTTTGATGTCTTTTTCGGTAGCCTCCGAATCAACACCCAGCACCCGGTAGGGGTCCGGATGATCGGTGCTTCGGGAAGGTTGACGATGTGCCTGCCGCTGCCCGATCAGATCGTTCAGCTGTTGGCTGGACATACCCAGTGCCTGTGCAACCCGGTGCAGCACCTGCTGCTCGGAATCGGTGATCACACCGTCAGCGAGCGCGCCGTTCAACAAAATTTCAATGAACAACCGGCGTAAATGAGGCTGATTCCGGGTGAGCGTAAAAAACGCTTCGAGTTCTCTCTCCAGCGGGTAGCGGTCGCTTTTGCCCAACCGGAAGTTATTGACCGCTGCCTGACGCTGGCGCTTATTAAGGTGCAGCTGGTTCATAACCTGCTCAGCTACAGCGATTTCACGCTCAGTTACCCGCCCGTCGGCTTTAGCAAGGTGGCCCAGACTGCCAAACAACGCGCGCTGAAAGATGGCCTGGGCATGTTGCCCGCCGGCAAAAACCTTAAACCCGTCACCGGCCAGCACCCGGTTGATATTTCGATCCAGCCACCAGCCGACCCACAGCCCAAGCGCCGCGCCCAGCGGGCCTTTAAACAGCAGGCCGACGGTAAATCCAATTAACTTCCACACGATAGATAAGGCAAAAGCAAGAACAAAACGCATTGTCGCAGATTCTGCTGCTTGCGACAGCCCGCGACACGGTTAAAATTGGAGCTTAGTCACATCGGCAGTAATAAATTTGACCGCACTACGTTCCCTGGATGATCTGACGCTGGTGCATCGCGGTAAAGTCCGCGACGTATATGCACTGGACGAGCAGCTTTTACTGATGGTTGCCAGCGACAGACTGTCCGCGTTTGACGTGGTGTTGCCGGATCCGATTCCTGGCAAAGGTGAAATCCTGACGCAGTTATCCAACTTCTGGTTTGCCCGGACCGGGCAGATTGTGCGCAACCATTTGACCGGCATCCCGCTGGATCAGATGCTGTCGCCTGAACTGGCACACACACTGCGCCGGCGCGCTGTCATTGTCATCAGGCTGCAGCCGGTGGCGGCCGAAGCTATTGTGCGCGGTTATCTGATCGGCTCGGGTTGGAAAGACTACCAGAACAGCGGAAGTGTCTGCGGAATCCGTTTGCCGTCAGACCTGGCGCAGGCCGCCAGGTTGCCTGAACCTATCTTTACGCCATCCAGCAAGGCTGCGGTGGGCAGCCATGACGAGAACATCAGTCAGGCAGCGCTGGAAGCGCAAATTGGTCACGAACTGGCTGATCGGATTCGCGCGATCAGCCTGCGTCTGTATCAGCAGGCCGCCGAATATGCACTGCAGCGGGGCATCATTATCGCGGATACCAAGTTCGAGTTTGGCCTGGATGAGCATCAGAATCTGGTCTTGATGGATGAAATTTTTACCCCGGACTCATCGCGTTTCTGGCCGCTGGACAGTTATTCGCCTGGCCAGAGCCCCCCCAGTTATGACAAGCAGTTTGTGCGCGACTATCTGGAAACCCTGGACTGGAACAAGACCGCTCCCGGCCCACGCCTGCCGGCTGAAGTGATTCAGGCAACCGCAGCCCGTTATCAAACTGCTTATACAACCCTGACCGGTCAGGCCTGGAGCAAAACATGAAAAATATACAAACCTGGCTGGACGAATACGCGGTATGCCATCAGAATCCGACCAATAAAAAAATTCATTGGATCTGCGTACCGCTGATTGTCTGGAGCCTGTTTGCGCTGTTATCCGTTATCCGGCTGCCGATCTTAGACGGCCCGCCGGTGCCCGCCAATGCAGCTACGCTGATGCTGGCGGTGTTCACGCTGTATTACCTGGTGTTGTCCTGGCGCCTGGCACTGGGCGTGCTGGTGCTGGTGGCGGCTATGCTATGGCTGGGCGAGCAATTGGCCGCAGCCTTGGGTATCGCAGTCTGGCTGCTGGCGTTGATTGTTTTCGTGCTGGCCTGGATAGGCCAGTTTATTGGTCATCATTACGAAGGCAAACGCCCGGCGCTGTTTGATGATCTGAGGTTCTTATTGATTGGTCCATTATGGTGCACGGCGCATTTATATCAGCGGCTGGGCTGGAAATATTAATCGGGATCATCAGCACCTTATCTGTCCGACCATTAAAAATGCCAAGCTGCAGCACCGGAGTCTTGCAATAATGTCATTACCCAAGCGTATTTTATTGACATGCCTGTTGGCGATCCTGTTATTACCCGGTTGCGGGCGCCAGTTGAAACCGGATCTGGCACGCCTGTATGAACTTTCCGATGCCGCCGAACAACCGCCGGTGATTATCATTCCCGGTATCCTGGGCAGCAGGATTGCCAATAAGCACAACGATAAAGAAGTCTGGATCGGGCCCATCACACGGGTGCTGTTTTCCGATTTTGATGAGCTGCGCCTGACCATTGACCCGGAGACGCTTGAACCTGTTGAACCGGACCAATACGTGACTGGAATTACCGACAAGGTGGCCGGTCAGGATTTTTATGGTTCGATCATCGATACCCTGCGTGATTCAGCCGGCTATCAGCGGGGCGTTGTTGGTGAGTCTGCCCCCAAAGGCATGCGTCGATATTATATTTTTGCCTACGACTGGCGCATGGATAATGTCGAAAGCGCGCGGAAATTAAGTCAACTGATCAAGAATATTCGCAGGGATTACAACGATCCGGAATTAAAGGTGGATATTATCGCCCACAGCATGGGTGGCCTGGTGGCGCGTTATTATCTGCGTTATGGTGAACTGGATGTGCTCAACCGGAATGATTTTCCGGTCACGCTGGAAGGCGCACGCACGGTCAGAAGAGTGGTGCTGCTGGGTACGCCGAATCTGGGTTCGGTCAATTCAATCCGGACTTTTATCCGGGGCTTTGAAGTCGGTTTGACCCGGATTCCTACCGAAACGGTCGCCACCTTTCCCAGCGTTTATCAGTTGTTCCCGCATGCTATCAATAATTGGATTGTCAGCGAGGAAGGCAAACCGCTGGATCGGGATTTGTTCAGCCGACGCATCTGGGAGCGGTTTGGCTGGTCGGTGTTTGATGAGCAGGTGGCGGAGCGTATTGCCGATCGTTTTGATGATCCGGAAGAAGGACGGCAGTATGTCGCCGTGCTGCGCGACTATTTTCACAAACAACTGGAGCGTGCCAGGCGGTTTGGCTGGTCACTGACCGTACCCGCGCCTGAAGTGCCTTATAAGATGGTGGTGTTCGGCGGTGACTGCTCGCTGACACCGGCCCGGCTGGTGGTGGAACGGGTGGAGGATAATTTTGAGATTCGCCTGTGGCCGGATGAAATTGCCAGACCGGTTGATGGTATTGATTACAACCGGATTATGCTGGAGCCTGGTGACGGGACGGTGACCAAGGCATCACTGCTGGCGCGTGAATCACTCGACCCCTCAGTGCCAAGACATCAATACAGCTTCTTTCCCGCTGAGTACCCGGTATTTGTCTGCGAGGGCCATCAGCGCTTAACCCAGAACGCTACCTTCCAGGACAATTTGCTGCATTTTATCCTCAGCCAGGATGTGCTTGATTAAGATGAGCATGTAGCATCTTCCGGCAGTCTGTCTGGCTCAACAATCAACCACCTGCAAAAATAAATCCAGCATGGCATGATGGCGCGGCTGGCCGCTGATCTCATCCTGCCGGGCTTCAAAATTGCCGTCCAGGCGCATGGAAACATAACCATGCACCAGCGACCATAGAGCGATTGCAAAGGTGTCGCTGCTGTAGTTACTGGGAAATGAGTTGCTGCTTAATTCTGCCAGTAAAGCCGCATAAATGCCGTCCATGGTCTGTTGCAGTTCTAAATCGTCGTCATCCAACAGATCGCGCCGCCACATCAGCTTGTATCGATGTGGATAGTTCAATCCAAATTCCAGCAGGCTATCGGCAAATACCTTAATACGCTTCTTGCGGGCAGCCGGACCGCTGGCTAATGCGGTGTCGATGGTAGTCGCCAGTTGCTTGAATATGAGCACGCTGATGGCTGTTAGTAAAGCCCGCCGATCAGCAAAATGATTGGCCGGAGCGGCATGACTGACATTCGCCATACGTGCAATAGCGCGAATACTGACAGCTTCTACGCCGCTGCTATCCAGAATCTCCAATGCCGCGTTCAGCAATACTTCCCGCAGGTTGCCGTGATGGTAGGTTTTTTTTGTTTTCATCGCCAGATGTTGACAGCGACAATATAATAAGTCAATATTGTCACCGTCAACATTATGTTGTTGGCCAGCTAATCCGGTCCGCCAGAATTTTGAATATTGGGATGGTAAGTCAACGCGCTGCTACCGGTAGCCGTTTAGATAAGACGCCTAAAACAGGAGTATCAAGTATGCGAACAGCACAGCAACAACATCACCAGGTATCGGTGGCGCTGGATTTTTTCACCGGACCTGCAGTCCCGCATGCAGATTGATACTACAGCGTATGCAGGTGTGCTGTTTTGCCTGGCGTTATCCGGTGCGCTGTTGGTCATTCAGCTGGTGGTTGCGGATCTGGTCGGTATATTCAGTGGACACATCGCCGGATATCCGATAACACCTGATCATCGCCGTTTCTTGTTCCGGTCTGCACGCGCTCACGCCAATACCAATGAAAGTATTTATGCCTTTGGCATGCTTACCGGAGTGGGGGTCGTTGTCAGTGTTGAGCCTTACTGGCTGACCATTCTGGCTGGCGTTTGGCTGATCAGCAGAGTGCTGCACATGTTGGCTTATTACGCCAGTATCAAGCGCTTGCGTTCGATTTTTTTCGCCATCAGTCTGGTGTCGATTTCAGTCATCTTAGTGCTTGATTTAGTCGCTCTGTACCGACTGCCAAGATAATTTAAAAAACCTATCCGGAGAAGCTTAAAAATGAGCACGGCAGGGAAACTATGTGATCTAACTACGAAATTATTCGTAATTTTGTAGTAATGAATTAAGGAAAGAAAATGAAAAAAAAATACCTATTAACAATCGCCATATTGCTATTCAGCAGTGGTATTAATGCGCAACGCTCGCTGGAATATTATGCCGGTTACACTGAAATTGCCGGGCATTTTGAAGTTCTGGGCAAGCACTACGCTGAGCGTGAATTACAACTAGAATACGCCAGCCAGGAAGGCTATCTGTATTCCGATGAAGTGCATGTGGTGACCATTTATACCTTACGCGCCGTGCAAGGTTACAAAGCGATCAACGCCAATCAGAACATTGAAGTTTATGTCCTGGGTGGTGAGTACACCGATGCCGAAGGTCAGCGTTATCGAATCGAGCATTCAGATTTTTATGAGCTGGATATCGGTGAACAAGTGGTGGTGATGCTTATGCAGGACAGGCTTAACGCTATCAACGTTTCGGTGGCCAGAAAAGCCACAGTGTTCAATATCGATACCAGCAGCAGCGGTGAAACGCTGCTGAAATCAAAATCAGGGTTGCCCATTTTTAAGACGGATGCGCAGGTCGAGTCTTATTACAGTGGTGAACCGTCAGCGGCTGCGCCGGACGTTCGTGTATCCGATCTGCTGGAGGTGATTGCTCATGCAAATCCTTAATACAATCAAAAGCATGGTTCTCGTTATGCTATTACTGGGTAGCGTGAGTGTATATGCCGGTGGCAGTGATAGTGTCGCGAAATGGGACACTTACCCGGTACGGATGACGATCGGCCATGGTGAACTGCCCGATCAAGGCGGGGACAGTATAATGCCCCGCAACCAGTTGCTTAATGCGATGAGCGACTGGAACAATCTGCGTCCGCAAGACTATCTTGAAATTTCACCCGGATGTACTTTTGTGGATGGCCTCAATGGTGTGCCTGGTTGTCCGGTATCAGGCCCACCCAATACAAGTGCAATCCGCAATGGCAAAAACGAGATCACTCTAAATCACTGGCTTAACAATATCGGCCTGGGGGTTGAGGCCGCGGCTGCCATTAGGCGTATGTCAGCGCAGAATACAGTGTCCACTCCAGGCTTTGGTCAGGTTCCAAAGTTACTGGAAGTAGATATCTACGTTAATGTTGAAAACTTCGTGTTCTATACCGGAAGTAGGCCAGCTGGTTGCGCAATCATTTTTTCTAATGCCATTGAGGTGCTTAAGCACGAAGCCGGTCATGCGATCGGACTTGGACATCTTAATATCATTGGTAAAGCTGACCATATCATGACCAGGCAGAACGGTGGCTGTGATCCACATACGAGTATTACTCAAAGAGACATTGGTCACTTTAACAATGTATTTTTTAACCAGACCGTCAATGTCAGTATATTGGAACCTCGCAACGGAAATGTACTACCGGCGGGGCGAAACCGTCTGTTGGCTGATGTTGCTGACAATACAGGTTTTGGGTCCAGCTTCGGTGCCGGTTTTGGCGCGGGCGGATCGCTGACACCGGTATGGGAGTCGAGCATTGATGGTGAGCTTGGCAGTGGTGCTGACATCCAAGGCTTTTTGCGCCCTGGAGAGCATCTTCTGACCGCCAGCGTGATTGACCCCCAGACCAATGAAACGGTCACATCCCTGGTCAGGGTATCCGTTATTAGTGATACCCAGGAACTGGCAAATCTCTCTCCGCTGCCCTGTATCAGATTGGCAGGGGACCCCGATGGTAGATGCCTGCTGCACTATAGTCTGGATTTTTTGCTGAACCCCACCCTGGCCTGTACCGGTTATCAAAGCGCTTTCTTTTCGATTGATGAGCAGACCGGAGAAGCCTTCGAGATAGCTTTGCAGGAAAGTAATCTGGATTGTTCTCAGGATATCCTGAGCTCCGATGCGTATACCTGGCTGTATGCCGACGATTCACGCATTGATCAATATCGCTTTACCGAACAGTTATCAAGATTTGGCAGTCTGACCAACATCGTTAATCGAGTCGGTACAGTATCTATTGCAAATACCAATATACGCGTGAATACAGATGCATTGATCTGCGATCTGAGCGACGGTGCGAGCCATTGCAGTGTGGATATTGATTGGCGGGATCATTTCCTGGATGTGGGTACCGGGTTATACAAAAAAACCTTGCCTAATAATGAATGGCAACTGGTTGCAGCTGTCCAGGGTGAGAGCGGGACATTATCGGTGACGCTTGCGGCAACCGAATTGCCTGCCGAACTGGCGGTATTTCAATACCGTGAGAACTTTGGCGTGATTGAAGCGCCAGCTGGATTATTGCATGGCCCGGTCGCTGTGGAGGTCATTTATGGAACCCCCGCGGGTTCGCTAAGCAGTGATGCGCCGTGTAGTCTGTCATCCACTCCGGGAGGTAATTGCACGGTGCAGGTGACGGGTTCCAAAACCAATACGCTCTGGGCATGTACCTGGATCGGCAGTGGTTCAGGTCTGGCTGCGACCGAGTGCTGGAATACAGCGAATTTTGCATTTGCGTGGCCGCATGCCAACAGTAACTGTTGTCTGCTTACTTTAAAAGCGCACTCCAGCAGGCCATTTGACGAGCCTGGCTATGCGATTGGCAGCACAGTTGCCCAGGCTATTTACAGTGCGGCGCCCACCCTGGCTACCGAGTCAGCGTTTGGACAGAGTACTCAGATCACCGGCACCTTAACCAGTGACAGCCCCTGCACATTGGCGTCTGGCGCGACGACCTGTACAGTCATCATCAGCAGCACTCACATAAATACACCGATAGCTTGCCTGTGGCGCACCACCAGCGGTCTGTCAGTGGCTTTGGTTGGCTGTGGCAGCAGTCAGCGGGACTACAGCTGGCCGCATGCCCAGGTTGGATCCAGTGATAGTTTTGAGCTGCGTGCCCATGCCAGTACGCCGCCCAATAATGCCAGCGGTTATACCGCCGGTGTATTGCTGGATACGCTGAACACCACCGCACAGGCTCCGCAAGGCAATAACGCCAGTGGTATATTGAACAGCGACAGTCCCTGCACAGTGGCTATCGGTGCGACCACCTGCACGGTTACCACCAGCAGCACGCATACCAATACGCCGGTATCTTGTTTATGGCGTACCACCAGTGGCTTGCCGATTTCCTATGTGGGTTGTGGCAATGTTGATCGTGATTATGCCTGGCCGCACGCGCGGGTAGAGTCCAGTGATAGTTTTGAATTGCGTGCTCATGTCAGTACGCCGCCTAATGATGCCAATGGTTATGCCGGCGGAGTACTGCTGGATACACTCAACACCACCGCACAGGAGCCACAAGGTAATAATCCTAATGGCACGTTAAGCAGCGACAGTCCCTGCACAGTGGCCACCGGTGCGACCACCTGCACGGTTACCATCAGCAGCAGCCATGCCAATACGCCAGTATCTTGTTTATGGCGTACCACCAGTGACTTGCCGGTAGCCTTGGTTGGTTGTGACAGCAGTCAGCGAGACTACAGCTGGCCACATGCCCGGATTGGATCCAGGGATAACTTTGAGCTGCTAGCCCACCTCAATACACCACCCAATACTGCCAGCGGTTATGCCGGCGGGATACTACTGGATACACTGAGTACCACCGCGCAGTGAGACCAGGGCTGGTTCTTAGCCTGCTAGAGCGCTAAAACCGATGCTGAATATTTCAGCAGTTGATGGTCAGTCACCGCCCAGACGGTGACTGATTTTTGCATTTACCGGTCTGACCGCATGCTGACCGGCACAGCCCTCAATAACGCCAGCAACTGGTCAAATGGTCATCCACCAGACCCACCGCCTGCATATAGGCATATATGATGGTTGAGCCGACAAACGTCATGCCGCGCTGTTTTAAATCTTTGCACAAGGCATCGCTGACCGGGGTCGATACCGGGACTTGCTGAAAGGCCTCCCAATGATTTTTGACAGGCGTGCCATCCACGAAACGCCACAGGTAGTCGGAAAAGCTGCCAAACTCCTCTTGTATGGCTATAAATGCCCGGGCATTTTTACGGGTGGAGAAGATTTTCAGCCGGTTGCGCACAATGGCGCTATTGTCTTTTTGTGCGTTCAGCTCGTCGTCACTCATGTTAGCGACACGCGCAGGATCAAAATCACAAAAAGCAGCTCGATAGCCCGCGCGCTTATTCAGAATGGTCTCCCAGGAAAGTCCCGCCTGGGCACCCTCCAGAATCAGAAACTCAAACAACACCCGGTCATCATAAACCGGAATACCCCATTCATTGTCATGGTACTCGGCGTACACTGGCTTGCCCTGGCCAAAGCAGCGTGGCCTGCTGTCTGCGTCCTTTAGTGAAGCGATGGTACGGTATCCATGGGTCGGTCGGAAGCCATTATTCGGAGGTCAAATCCGCGTAATCGTCGGCGCTCAGCAGTGCTTCCAGCTGTTCGGAATCATCGGGCTTGATATCGAACAGCCAGCCGTCACCGTAGCAATCGGTATTGATCAGGTCCGGTTCGTCCGTCAGGCTTTCATTAACCGCCACAATGGTACCGGTGATGGGCGCATAGATATCCGACGCGGCCTTGACTGATTCCACCACTCCGCAGGCATCGCCGCTGCCGATCTCAGCATCAACTTCCGGTAGCTCCACATAAACCAGCTCGCCCAATTGGCTCTGGGCATGATCGGTAATACCCACCCGCCAGTTGCCATCGTCCTGTTCCTCCAGCCACTCGTGGCTTTCGGTATAGACCAGGTCTTTGGGTATATCACTCATGGCTTGCTTCCCGTGTTGTTGACGAATAGCGGAATAGTGCCGGATGTCGGGGTTATCTTCAAGACTTGGCGCGATATTCCCGAACAATCGTCCGGGCGACCATCCCGGATTGAGCAGACGGGCTTTGCACCAGCTCGTATCGGTGCTGCTGAAAAGACATAAAGCTTAGTAAAATCATAGGCCTGTGTGGCGTTGACACTGCTTATCCGGCCGCTGTTTTATCATCGGCGGCTGGACACACAGCGCCGCAAACAATGGGCATCGGCAAGCAACAATCTGTGCTCGGAGTCACTCATAGCGGCAGTGATCAGCCAGCGGACCATCGAGCGCCGGCTGATGAGAATTCTGACTCATCAACGGCCTGAACATTTTCTGTAAAGCGAGTAGGGACACTCAGAACTGGATACAGCAAGTGAAAAATCTAACAGAAACACTGGAAAAAATTTATCAGCTGCCGGCAACTTTTCATAAAGTCGGCATTCTGGGCGAACCGGTACTGCGGGCCATCACGGATTATGCGGCTGAGATGGATATCCGGCAGACCGCGGAAACGGGTTCCGGACAATCGACGCTGCTGTTTTCAAATATCAGCCCCAGCCATAAGGTGTTTGCGCTGGATATGGTAGGCGGAGCAGATACTCAGAGTATCTCGGCGGTGCAGCAATCCGAACTGCTTGAAACAGGTTCAACCGAGTACATTATCGGCCCCACCCAAACCACCTTGCCCGCTTATCGGTTTACCAGCCAGCTGGATATCGTGCTGCTGGACGGACCCCATGCTTATCCATTTCCCGAACTGGAGTATTACTATCTCTATCCGCACCTGCGCCAGGGTGGCCTGCTGGTGATTGATGACATTCATATACCCAGCATTGCCAATATGTTTTCGATACTCTGCGAAGACGACATGTTCGTGCTCGAGAATGTGATCTATGCCACCGGTTTTCTGCGCCGGACCAGTGCACCTGTTTTTCCTCCAGATCAGGATAACTGGTGGCTGCAGGGCTACAATAACGAACGCCGCAAGGCGGATGTTTTTGCCGTGCTGCAAAATTATCAATATGAACCTGGTAATCATCCGTTTGCCGCGGAAATACCACTCGAGCCCGATGCTGATACCGCTCGGGATGAGCCTCCTGCAGTGCAGCAACCTGAACCGGAACCGGAAGATTTTAACGAATATTCCTACCTGACCCGGTTGAATTACGTGTTGTATACAGCCGTAGCCCTGCTGATCAGCCAGCCACTGGCCATCAGTCTGAGAAAGCGGGTCAGATCAGTACTCGGCAGGAAACCGCTGACTTAACCAGAGCCTGCTAGGCGATGCCTGGCTGGATTTTCCCACGTCGCACAAAAACCGGCTTGACCACCCTGGCGGGTAGCCGTTTACCACGGATTTCCACCTCGCAGTGAGCCTCGACCGTGCTGCTGACGCGAGCCATGCCGATAGGCTTCTCCAGGCTGGGTGAGAAAGTGCCGCTGGTAATCTCGCCTGCTTCGCTGCCAGCCACAAAAACCTTGTAGCCGCTGCGCATCACCGTGCGTTGATCAATCACCAGACCGACCAGTTGACGTGTGACGCCCTGCGATTTTTGCACTTCAAGCGCGTCGCGACCGATAAAATTCCGGTCCTGCGGCTCCCAGGCCACTGTCCAGCCAAGCCCGCACTCCAACGGTGACACCGAGGTGTCCATATCCTGTCCATACAGGCACATACCCGCTTCCAGCCGTAGCGTGTCACGCGCACCCAGGCCGCAGGGCGTTACCCCAGCCTCAATCAAACCCTGCCACAGCGCGACAGCCGCAGCGGCCGGCAGCATGATTTCAAAACCGTCCTCACCGGTGTAACCGGTCCTGGCAATGGTGGTTTCGCCGTCCCGCAGGGCGTTGAACGGTTTAAGTGACCGGATGGCATCAGCCTGTTCACTCATTTGCTGACACAGCTGCTGCTCCGCCCGCGGTCCCTGTACCGCCAGCAAAGCCAACTCCGCCCGCTCGGCAATATCCACCTCGAAACCGGCGGCCTGCTGGTGAATCCAGATCAGGTCCTGAGCCCGGGTAGCGGCGTTGACCACGATGCGGTAATCGCCCTCGGCAAAATAGTACACAATCAGGTCGTCCAGAATGCCACCTTCCTCATTGAGCATGCAGGTGTACAACGCTTTACCCGGGGTGGTCAGCTTATCGATATTGTTGGCCACCAGCCGGCGTAGAAAAGCCGCCGCGTCGGCGCCGCTGATATCTACGATGGTCATATGCGAAACATCAAATATTCCCGCTGCCTGGCGCACCGCGTGGTGTTCTTCCATTACGCCCTGATAGCGTGCCGGCAGTTGCCAGCCGGCAAAGTCGACCATCTGGCCATGCAGTTCAAGATGCTGTTGATACAGCGGGGTTTGTTGCGTCATATTGAAAAATTCCGTTGGGTTGGACAGCTTGGTCAGTCAAATCAGTCAGCCAGGGCGGTAGTCACCTTGATTTCATTTTCGAGCGTGCGATGAACAGGACAGCGATCAGCGATTTCCAGCATCCGCTGGCGCTGGGCATCACTGAGGTCTCCGGTGATTGAGATTTCCCGGTTCAGGACATCAATTTTGCCCTCGGTCTGGTGGCAATCCTGACAGTCTTTGGCGTGTATCCGTGCATGGCTGACCCTGGCCATCACCTGTTCAACCGGCAATTGCTTGTGCCGGGCATACATATTCAGCGTCATCACGGTGCAGGTGCCCAGGGCCGCGCATAAATGCGCATACGGGTCGGGTCCGGCATCGGTGCCTATATCAGCAGGCTCATCGGCAACCCATTCATGTTGGCCGGATTGTACCTTACAGACAAAGCCATCCGCGGTGCGGCCGGTAACCGTCACCCCCTGGGGGGCATCGTCGCTATCGTGTCCAGTGGCAGGTTGTGCCGCAATGGGGTCAAAATAACGGCTGGCCCATTGGGCAATCATGACGCCGGCATAGCGGGAATCGTCCGGGTTGCTGAGCAGATGATCGGCCTGATCCAGACTGATAAAGCTTTTCGGATGCAGTGCGGCCTCGAAAATGGTTGATGCGTGACTGACAGCCACGGTTTTATCCAGCGGTGCATGTAACACCAGCAAGGCACGCTTGAGGTTGCGCAGCCGGTTGGCGACATCCTGATTACGCACGTCATCCACAAACTCCTGACGGATTCGGAACGGACGCCCACCCAGATTGACCACCGCCGAACCCTGCTCCCGGATAGCCTCCAGATTTTCTTCCATATGCCGCAGCACATGCCTGGGTTCAGACGGTGCGTTGATGCTGGCGACCGCGCGGCAGCTATCGATATGCGGCGCCGCGGCCAGTACCGCGGTACCACCGAGTGAGTGTCCGACCAGTATCTGGACGGGTTGATGCTCGCTGGCCAGCCAGTCTGCCGCGGCCAGCAGATCATCAACATTGGCGGAAAAACTGCTGTCAGAAAATTGACCTTCACTGTCACCCAGCCCGGTAAAATCAAACCGCAGTACCGCGATGCCCTGATCGGCCATGGCGCGGGCGATATGTACCGCGGCACGGATTTTACGGGTACAGGAAAAGCAGTGCGCAAACAGCGCGAATGCGCGTGGTTCACCGGCAGTCGGCATTTCCAGATCACCGCTCAGCAGTAAGCCTGCCTGATTTTTGAATTGAACCTGTGTCATGCGCAAACTCTTGAACTATCGTTCTCAAACATTGTTAACATTATTCTACGTTTATTGCAGGCATAAATGTTATGGGCAATCGCTTATCTAAAATTTATACCCGTACCGGTGATGATGGCAGTACCGGCCTGGGTGATGGCAGCCGCACAACCAAAGACAGCATGCGGGTGGAAGCCTTCGGCACGGTTGACGAGCTTAACAGTGCCATCGGGCTGGTGCGCAGCTTCGCCCGGCAGCAGCAGGTGGACGAGTGTCTGGAGCAGGTTCAGCATCAACTGTTCAATATCGGTGGTGAATTGTGCGCCCCCGGCCTGACTTTGCTGGCGGACAATCAGGTCGAACTGCTGGAGCAGCAACTGGACGCTTTTAACGATACGCTACCGCCGCTAAAGGAATTTATCCTGCCGGGTGGTGGCCCGGCGGCGGCGCATGCTCATCTGGCCCGCACCATTTGCCGCCGTTGTGAACGGCGGGTGTTATCGCTGTCGCGGGAAGCGCCGTTGAACGAACCGGTATTGCACTATCTGAATCGCTTATCGGACCTGTTGTTTGTGATCGCCCGGATATTGAGCCGGACCGATGCGGAACCGGAAGTGCAGTGGGACCATGAGCGCGGCAGATAAGCTGCTGGTTTTAAGTCATCCTGATTGTCTGGCCCATCAACCGGTCGCCGGACACCCGGAATCCCCGGCCCGTTTGCAGACAGTTCTGCAAGCGCTACAGGCGTTGCCGGAGCTGAGTTGGCGGCAGGCGCCGCTGGCCAGCCGCGCGCAACTGCTGCGCGCCCATCCAGCGGATTATCTTGCCGCGCTTGAACAATATCAGGCGGCGGTAGCGGAGCAACCGATCGCGCTGGACCCGGATACCTGGCTGGGACCAGCCAGTCTGGCCGCCGCCCGGCGTGCCGCTGGTGCGGTTTGTGCCGGTATCGAGCAGGTCATGCAAACATCCGTCAGGCGGGTTTTTTGTGCTGTGCGGCCGCCCGGGCACCATGCTGAACGGGCCAGGGCGATGGGTTTTTGCTTCTATTCAACAGTGGCGGTGGGGGCCTTATATGCCGTTGATCAATATGCTCTGCAGCGCGTGGCGGTGGTTGATTTTGATGTGCATCAAGGCAACGGCAGTGAAGATGTGCTGGGCGGGCATGCGAACATCCATTACTTCGCTTCGCACCAGGTGCCGTTGTATCCCTTTGCTGATCAGCAGGTGAAAAGCCGTCCGGATAACCTGACTTACCGCGGCTTGCCGGCGGGCTGTGACAGCGCAACTTTCCGGCGGCTGTGGAGCGAGCAGTTGTTGCCCCGCCTGGATAATTATCAGCCGGAATTGTTATTGGTCTCGGCCGGATTTGATGCTCATCAGGCCGATCCGCTGGCGCAGTGCAATCTGCACACCGACGATTTTGGCTGGCTGACCGAAAAACTGGTGCGGATAGCGGTGCGTCATGCCCGGGGACGGATCGTCTCCAGCCTGGAAGGTGGTTATGACCTGGCCGCGCTGGCCGCCAGCGTGGTCAGTCACGCTCAGGCTTTGCAGGGTATTCACTATGCTTAAGTTATGTTGAGAATACTGTGACCGTCGATCGAAGTGCCGCGGGCCGACAGGGTTTATATTCCCAGCCTGCCTGATTCATTCAAACCCGGGAATATTAACCATGACCTATCAAAAACTATTGGCATTGTTGATATTAATCGCCAGCATTCCGGCCAGCGCCACCTGGTCGATTGTGGTTTTGGATAGCCAATCCCAGGAAGTGGGTGTGTCCTCGGCCACCTGTATTTCCAGCGAGCAATTGCCGGGTATTGATTTACGCGCATTATTGCCGGTGGTGGTGGTGGGTGAGGGCTCGGGTGCGGCGCAATCCGCGCAGGATGGTTCGGGGCAGCGGCGGGGAATTATCGATGCTGGTATCCGGGCGGGTATGAGCGGTGACGATATTGTCGCGCAGTTGATAAGCTTACCGAATACCGGCTTGCATCAGCATGGCATTGCCGGTGCGAATGAAAGTTCCGCCACCCAGACCGGTGTTAACAATTTTCCGCATGCTTCCGGGGTGGCCGGTAGCATTGGTGATTTATATTACGCCATTCAGGGCAATGTGCTGACCGGGCCTGAGGTGGTCAGCATGGCTGAGCAAACCCTGCTGTCTGCGGCCGGAGACTTATCGGATCGGCTGCTGGCCGCGATGGAAACTGCCCGGACATTTGGTGGTGATGGCCGCTGTTCCTGCCCGATGGGTCCCAATGCCAATTCCTGTGGTTCACCGCCGCCAGCATTTGATAAAGCCGCGCACGTGGGCTTTTTTATCATGTCCCGGTTTGGCGATAGTGATGATCCGCTGTGTAACAGCAATGGCTGTGCCGACGGTGATTATTATCTGAATATCAATATCGCTGATCAGCCGGCGGCGGCGCTGGACCCGGTGATTCAGATACGCAATCAGTTTGACGTGCTCAGAAATGAACTGCTGGGCCGGCCTGATGCGGTCCAGAGCGAGGTGGCATTTATTCCGGTACAGGAGGGCTATCTGCTGACTCTGGAATTGCGTGACCACACCGGTCAGGCATTGCTGAACGGAGTAGACGATGTGACTGTTGTGCATGCACCCGAAAGCGCCAATAACACCACTATTGGTCCGGTTCAGGACAATGGCGATGGTAGTTATACCGCTTTGTTGACGGTAACCGCCGCCAACGGTGACGATATATTTCTGATCACCATTCAGGATATGGAACGTATTGTCACCGTTCCACCGCGACAGGCGACTTTGCGCCTGGAGACTTTTTTTGAGAACGGGTTTGAGGCGATTAATTGATCACCTGCAATAATTATCGGCGCCGGTTCACAAAAAATGCGGAGCGGTACCTCAACCGCCCCGCAATATCGCTCAGACCAACGGCTGTTGGCCACGTACCTTAGCGATTTTTTATCGTGCTGCTAACCGACCTCAGGAAGCCGTAAACATCGACATTGCCGCTAAAATGTCGAGCTTCCGGGAACTGATTAAAGGCCTGGTTCCAAGCCGCCATCCGGTCACGGTGCAATACTCCATCATGTATTGCTGAAGCTGCCGGACGGTGCTGTCTGAATAGCTGTATTCATATTGCTGCCACGGCTTTTTTTAAAGCTCTGGGAAACTATATCCAGTGCCTGTTTAGCGGTCAATTCACTATCAATCAGCTTGATGTATTCTGCTGGCGATGCTGCTGTTGGCTCTTGCTGTGACGATTGCATTCGGGTCTCAGGCAGGCTACCTTGGCGGGCCTTGTTCTTGCCGGGAAGTGCGATGTTCGTAAACCAGCGTATCAGCATTATTTTATTGGCTTTTTTAATCAGCCTGCCGTTACAGGCCAGGCGTCCGAATGGCGCTGATCCGGCTGACTTCGACGCCAGGCAGTCCAGTTGGGAGCAGCATCAGGCGCTGGCGCAGGAGAGCCGCTTCAAAGGCCTGCAGTGGCGCGATGTGGGCCCGGTGGTGCAGGGTGGCCGGGTGGTGGATATCGAGGTGATGCCCGGTCAGCCGTACACTTTTTATGCGGCCTATGCATCCGGGGGCTTATGGAAGACCACCAATAACGGGGTCACCTTTAAACCGTTATTTGATGATATGCCAAGCATGATTATGGGCGATATAGCGATTGACCCCAACCAACCGGAAACGGTCTGGGTCGGCACCGGAGAACCGAACTCATCGCGCTCGTCCTATGGCGGCCTGGGCATTTACCGTTCCAATGATGGCGGCGGCAGTTGGCAACACATGGGATTGGCCGAAACCGATCGCATCAGCCGGGTACTGGTTGATCCGCGCAACAGCGATCGCATTCTGGTGGCGGCACTGGGCAAGCTGTATACCAGTGGGGGGCAGCGTGGTGTATTTATCAGCAACGATGGTGGCCAGAGCTGGAGCAATACATTGCCCGGCGGAGCCTGGACAGGCGCGATTGATCTGAGCATGAATCCGGCCAATCCGGATATCGTCTATGCCGCTACCTGGGAGCGCAAACGCAGCCCCTGGGAATTTACTGAAGGCGGCGAGGGCTCCGGTATCTGGCGTTCTGAAGATGGCGGCAATAGCTGGACCCGTCTGGATAAGCTTGCTGGCAGCGGGCTGCCTTCCGGTGAGTACATTGGCCGGATTGGTCTGGCCATTGCACCCAGTCAACCACAAACACTGTATGCCGCAATTGATAATCAGGAACCGTTGCCGGAGTCTGAATGGGACCTGGGTGATCGTCCACTCAATGCCAAGCGCCTGAAGAATATGACCAAACAGCAGTTCCTGGCGCACAGCAGGGACGAAATCGAGTTATTCATCCGCGGCAATGACCTGGATGTCACGCTGGATGCGGATGGTCTGATTGAGATGCTGGAAAACGATGCCATCACTCTCCAGGATTTACTCTCGGAACTCGGCGAAGCCAATGCCAACCTGTTCAATACTGATATTCAGGGTCTGCAGATTTACCGCAGCGATGACGGCGGAGACAGCTGGTATAAAACCCATGCCGGGCCGGTCAGCGAAGTGGTCTACAGTTATGGTTATTATTTTGGCCAGATCCGGGTTGCGCCGGATGATCCCGAGCATATCTATGTGGTGGGCGTGCCCATCATCAGCTCCACCGACGGCGGCAGAACTTTTGACGGTGGAATCAATGATCCCGGCGTGCATGTGGACTATCACGCCTGGTGGGTTAACCCCGACAATGCCCGGCATATGATCCTGGGCAATGACGGCGGAATTGATATGACCTATGACGGCGGCAAAAGTTGGCTCAAGCTGGATGCGCAGCCGGTCGGACAGTTCTATGCCATTGCCGTGGATATGGCCGAGCCCTACAACATTTATGGCGGTCTGCAGGATAACGGTACCCTCAAGGGATCAAGTCAGAATGACTGGCGTGATGGCGCGTCGTGGACACGCATCTATGGCGGTGACGGATTCTACGCGGCCATCGATGATGCTGACGGGCAAACCTATGCCGGTTTCCAGTTTGGTAACTACGCCCGCCTGGGTAATGGTGCACCGGCCGATGTCCGACCGCGCGACGCGCTGGGTGAGCAGGCGCTGCGCTATAACTGGATGTCGCCCATCCTGCTGTCGCCACACAATCCTGACGTGGTCTACTTTGGCGCCAACAAACTGTTCCGTTCCATGGACGAAGGTGATTCCTGGGCCGCCATCAGTCCCGATTTAAGCATCAGCGAGCAGCGCGGTGATGTGCCCTTTGCCACTATTACCAGCATTTCCGAATCGGCGCAGAAGTTTGGGGTTTTATGGGCGGGCACCGATGATGGCCAGGTTTGGATGAGCGCCAGTGCCGGCAACGAATGGAGCAATGTCGCTGATGACCTGCCTAAAGATCGCTGGGTAAGCCGGGTGGAGGCTTCGAGTTTTAACCATGAGCGCGCTTATCTGAGCCTGAACGGTTATCGCAATGACGATATCACCGCATATTTGTATCGCACCGATAACAGTGGTGAAAGCTGGCAGGATATCAGCGCCAACTTACCAGCCGAAGCGGTGAATGTTATCCGTGAAGACCCGGTTAATGAAAATGTTTTATACGTCGGCACTGACCGCGGCGTGTATGTCAGCCTGGATGGCGGTGAGCAGTGGAGTCTGCTGGGCAGCGGCCTGCCCAAAGTACCGGTGCACGATCTGGTGGTGCATCCGCGCGAGCGCGAGTTAGTCGCTGGCACCCATGGCCGCAGCATCTGGATTATTGACGCGCTGCCGGTGCAGGAATTATCCGAGCAGGTGCGCGATTCAGCGCTGCATGTGTTTTACATCGACGAAGTCCAGGCCAGTCGTCGCTGGCGCAGTCAGCGCTCGCGTTGGTTTTTCCGCGAGGATGAGGCTGACAAGCTTACTGTTAAGTTCTGGTCACAGGCAGATGGAGAGGGCGAATTTGCCATCCTCGATAACGCCCAGCGGGTCTTACAGACTGGTCCTTTGACGGTGCAACAGGGTATCAATACTTTCAGTTGGGATTTGCTTGTGGATCGGGAACTGGCCCTGCAGGCGGAGCAGGCAGGCAACGCTGATAAAGAGGCGGTACAGATCAGGGATATGCCGCTGCAACAATCTGTCGAGCTGGGACACCCACTATACATTTTGCCGGGTGATTATGAGGTGCGCGTGTCACTGGGTGATAACAGTGCGATCGGTAAGCTGAAGATCAAACCCCCCAGGGATTTTGAGCCGCGCGGCAAACCCGAACCAAAACTGCGGGGCGGAAAATAACCGCCCGTGTCGGTTGTGTTCATACAGAGGCGGTTATAATGATCAGTGGGCTCGAATGTAAGGGTCAGCTTTATGCAGTTATGCAAAAATAAAATTCTGGTCAGTTTGATGGTGTGCCAACTGTTGTGCGCCATTATGGCAGGCAACGCACAGGCGTCCTTCCCGTTGATTTTTCCTGAGACCGGTAGCTGGTTCAACCGTGATGCCAACGATAAAACCGGATTGAACCTGGAAATCCAGGATGGTGTATTGAGTGGCGCCTATTATGGTTACAACGGCAATGGCGATCAGGTCTGGCTATTATTTTCCGGGCAGCTGAGCATTGATCAAACAGGGCATTTTATTTATTCCGGCGAGTTGACCCGTTCCACTGGTGGCGGTTGCATAATTGATTGTGACAGGGGTAATAATAATGGTGGGCATAGCATAGAAACTGTTGGCACGATTGATATCGAGTTTGACGGACGCAGTGCAGGCCGCTTCCGGGTCAACGATAATGACTTTCAGCCGATCTCACCACTCAGCTACGGCAACCGCGCCGAGGCCTTGTTTGAGGACTTTCCGGATCAGCTGCTGCCTGATTTTCAAGGTAGGTGGGCCGTTGAATATACTATGCACTCACTCTGTTCCAATCCTCAATTTGCCACGGTATTGAATATCTTTGAACGGCAGATTGAAGACAACCCCGCAAGGGTTACGCACCGAGTAGACGAAACCCAAACGGTTGATCCCATCTTTGTAGTTCCGGACATGCAAGCCTCTGTGCTGTCGCAGCCCAAGAATAATCCGCTGGTCGAGCTGCTGGCGGGAGACGCTGGCAATGGTGTCACCATCACCCCCCAGTGCACGCCGCCAGTGTATACTTTTTTTGCTTCCGCGCAGATGGTCTGCGAAGTCATCGAAGATGAGGAAACCATGCCGGTGTGTATGCTACGCGCCAATCAGGATGTGCCGCGGGAAATGCAGGAATTCATGTTCAAATTTGTACCCAACAGCAGCAGTGACAGCGGTATCCAGGGAGAGGTGCTCCGGCGGCGTGCGGATAACGAAGACTTTTTTGGCGTGGGCTCCTTTCGAGCCTGGCGGCTGTATTATGATTGACCGGCCAGCACGGATGCCGGACAGACGGAGCATGTGAAGACGCATGACGTTCACAATCAGCCGTTACCGCTGACCGATGTCAATCTGTACGCGGTAGACTTGCCGCTGCGGGAAGCGGTCAAGCGTTCTGCCGCGCTGGAGCATGGTGAGCTCATCAGTGAATTCGCAGGTATCTGCGGTTCGGCGTTGACCGCGCAGTTGGCTGATCAGGCCAATCACAATAAACCTCAATTAAAGTCCTTTGATCGTTACGGTCATCGCATCAACGAAGTCGAGTATCATCCGGCCTATCATCGGTTGATGGATATGGCGCTGAGTCATCAGGTGTCCTCCATTGCCTGGACGGCGGATCGGGGCGGGCACAGTGCACATTCCGCATTGATTTATATACTGGCGCAGGCGGAACCGGGGGTTTGCTGTCCCATCAGTATGACTTATGCGGGGGTCGCAGCCTTGCGTCACCAGCCGGAATTGGCCCAAACCTGGGAACCGTTACTGACGGCCGGTCGGTATGATGCCAGCGTGCAGCCGATCAGTCATAAAACCGCGGCCACGCTGGGCATGGCGATGACTGAAAAACAGGGTGGTTCGGATGTCAGGGCCAATACCACCCAGGCCGTCAGTATCGGTAGCGGCGGGCCCGGCACGCAATACGAGCTGACCGGACATAAATGGTTCTGCTCCGCGCCAATGAGCGATGGCTTTCTGACATTGGCGCAAACCCAGGCGGGATTGAGCTGCTTTCTGGTGCCGCGCTGGCGTCCGGACAATACCCGCAATGCCATGCATATCATGCAACTGAAAGACAAGCTCGGTGACTGGGCCAATGCGTCTGCGGAAATTGAATATGATGGCGCTTACGCACAAATGGTTGGTGCCGACGGACAGGGCATACAAACCATTATTGACATGGTCCATCACACCCGCCTGGACTGCACCATTGCACCGGCCGCCTATATGCGTAAAACACTCAGCCTGGCGGGCTGGCACTGCCGGCACCGGCAGGCTTTTGGCAAGCGTTTAATTGAGCAGCCGCTGATGCGTCAGGTGCTGGCTGATCTGGCGCTGGAATCCGAAGCGGCTACCGTATTGGCATTTCATGTGGCCCACAGTTTCGATCAGGCGGCGGGCAATGAGCAAGCAGCTTTATTAAGCAGAATTATCACCCCGATCGCCAAGTACTGGTTGAACAAGCGGGTTACCGGTTTTGTGCATGAAGCCATGGAATGTCATGGGGGCAGTGGGTATATCGAAGAATTTGAGCTGGCACGTTATTATCGGCAAGCACCATTGAACGGTATCTGGGAAGGTTCGGGCAATATTATGTGCCTGGATGTGCTGCGGGCGATTGGTCGGGATCCGCGCACGGTAGAAGTAATGATTAGCGAATTGGAGACACTGTCCGCCGGACATATCCTGCTGAAAAAACGGGTGCAGGCTATTAAGGATGCAATAGTTAATGAGCAATTATCGCTGGATACTGCTCGTCATTGGGTTGAGCAAGTGGCATTGTGTTTACAAGCCGGATTATTGCTGATTCACGCGCCGGAATATATTGCCGATGCTTTTATTATCGGACGATTGCAGAGTGACCGCAGTTATGGTTATGGAGCGGTTAGAATTAATCAGGATATGATCGAAGCAATCATCCAACGAGCGTCGCCAGCCGATAAATAATAAAGGTTATGTGTTAATGCTCGGTCGCGCCTTCCTGCAACCGGTTTATTTGATGGTCGCGCCCGGGTGCGCTCCTACGTTAAAACGGTTGTAGGAGCGCACCCGGGCGCGACCATCT